>JAYRJQ010000035.1:0-19314 GCA_041906185.1 Burkholderiaceae bacterium | reverse complement strand
GCCCGGGTCCGGCCAGGCCTCGCGCGCCGGCACGGACCCGCGCGGTGCCGGGGCCTCGCCCATGGCGCGGGAGGCCGGCGGCGCGGCGCGGCGGGGGCGCGCGAGGTCCAGATCCGCCTCGTCGTCCTGCGGCAGTTGCGCGGCCCACAGGCAGGCCGCGACCGTGGCGCCGAGGCTCGCGGCCAGGATCCAGTGGCGCGGGGTCAGCGGGCGGGCTGCCGTGCGGGTCGATGCGTTCATGGCGTGGCTCCTGGGCGCGGGGCGCCGGCGCTCGCGGGCGTCGACCGGCTGTGCAGCGTCCACACCAGGTCCGCCTGCAGCACCGGGCTCTCGCCCTGGGGGCGGCGCAGGTGCAGGCTGTCCAGGCTCAGGGCCGGGTCGTGCGCGAGCGCCGCGCCGAGGTACTGGCGCAGCTGCGCATAGCTGCCCTGCACCGGCATGCCGACGCGCAGGCGCTCCAGGCCGCTGCCGGCGTCCGGCGCGAGCCGCTGCTCGCTGCGCTGGATCTCCAGGCCCAGGCGCACGCCGATCTCCAGGAGGTCCGCCAGGCGCTGCTGGCGCTCGCTGGCAGGCGGCAGGGTCGCGAGGAAGTGGGTCGGCGTGTCCGCCCCCGGCGCCGGCCCCTGCGTCCGCAGGGCGCGGCGCAGCTGCGCCTGCTGTACCGCCAGCTCGTCGGCCTGCGCCTCCCAGGTGGGCGTGAAATGCAGCGCCAGCACCGCTGCGGCCGCCAGGCACACAAGCGCCGTGGCGCCCGGCGCGCCCAGCGAGCGCAGCGCACGCCCCATCGAACGGGCGCGGAGGGTCAGGTCTTGCCGGATCGAGAAGCGCTGGCTCATGGCCGGCCTCCCTGGGCGAGGCCCGCCGGCACCTGGTCCACCGCCAGCCGCGCCTGCAGGGTGAAGCGCAGGCCCGGGCGCCCGCCCTCCTCCGGCTGGATGGCGCCGGGCAGCACCTCGCGCCAGCCGGGCTCCCGGGCCAGGGCCTCCGCCACGGCCAGGATGCGCGTGCGGTCCTCGGCCAGGCCTTCCAGCCGGACCTCGGTGCGCGCGGCCTGCGCGTCCAGGCTCATCCAGGCCACGCGGGGGCGCTGCTGCTCGTCCAGCGCCGCACGCTCGATCTGCGCCAGCACGCTGCCCCAGGGCTGGTGCAGCGCCTGTCGGGCCGTCAGCAGGGCCTGCGCCTGGGCCTGCGTCTCGGCCGGTGCGGGCCGGGCGTCCGTGCGCGCCGCGCGGGCGGCAGGGCGCCCCGGTCGCGCCTGCAGCGCAGCCAGGTCCTGGCTTGCTGCCTGCCAGCGGGCATGCGCCTGCCAGGCCTCCTGCGCCGCGAACCCGAGGCACAGCGCGGCCACCGTCAGCAGCGGCCAGCGCCAGCGCCGCAGCGGCTGGACGGGCGGAAGGAAGTCGCCGGCGGCCTCGGCCGGGGCGGGCGCAGCGGGTGTCCACAGCAGCGCCGGCGGCACCGGGGATTCGAGCGGCGTGAGGCAGCGCAGATTCGCCGTGAGGGGCCCCTGCTCCTGCCACGCCTGGGTCAGCCCATAGCCCGCCAGCACGACCGCCGCCCCGGCGGGCAGCGCGGCACACAGGAGCTGCAGGCGCGCCAGCAGGGCGTCCGGCGTGGCGTCAGCGAGGCGCAGGTGCCGCACGGTCTGCAGCACGCCGGCCTCCAGCGTCATCCAGCACAGCAGCTGGGCTTCGACCCAGGCCAGCGCGGCATGAGGGGCCCGCGCCCAGGCGCCGTCCTCGGCGCGCACGGCGGCCAGCGCGGCCCAGGCGGCGGGGCGGGCGGTGCGCAGCGGCACCGTCAGCGCGTGCCAGGGCTCGGCCTGCGACAGCGCCCAGGCGCCCCCGCGGCGCCCCGCCCCGTGCCCCTGTGCCCAGGGCGCCAGTGGCCAAGCCAGCGCGGCCGGGCCGTGGTAATGGGCCAGGACCTGCGCGGCATGCGCGCGAAGATCGTCCGCGTGCGGCAGGGCCAGGTCGGGCTCGGCCACCAGTGGCGTCAGCAGGTGCTCGGACAGGACGAGGTCCGCCGGGACGGAGGCGCCCGGCGAGGCCTCGCACGGCTCGCTGGTGCCCTCGGGCCCCAGCCACAGCGGGCATCGCGCCCGCGTCGACAGCGTCGCCCACACCGCATGCAGGCGATCCTGTGGGCGGGCGGGCCGCTCATTCATCGAGGGTGACACGTTCCAGCTCCTCGAAGGTCGATTCGCCCCGGCACACGGCGCCCAGGGCCTGCAGGCGCAGGGGCTTCATGCCGCGGCTGCGCGCCGCGGCCTTGATCTCGGACATCGGCGCCCGGCCGGCAATGAGGTCGCGCAGGCCGTCGTCCAGGCGCAGCAGCTCCGCCACCGCACGCCGGCCGCGATATCCCGTGCCGCGGCAGTGGCCGCAGCCCTCGCCGCGCAGGAAGCGCTGCCCCTCCATCGACAGGCCATCCATCGACAGGCCATGGCGCGCCAGCAACGCGGCGTCCGGCACGACGGGCACGGCGCAGTGCCGGCAGTTCACGCGCATGAGCCGCTGCGCCAGCACGGCATTGAGCGCGGAGACGACGTTGTAGAGGTCCAGCCCCATGTGCATGAAGCGGCCGAGGACGTCGAAGGCGCTGTTCGCATGGACCGTGCTGAAGACGAGGTGCCCCGTGAGCGCGGCCTGCACCGCGATCTGCGCCGTCTCGGCGTCGCGGATCTCGCCCACCATCACGCGGTCCGGGTCGTGGCGCAGGATGGAGCGCAGCCCGCGCGAGAAGGTCAGGCCCTTCTTCTCGTTCACGGGGATCTGCACCACGCCGGGCAGCTGGTACTCCACCGGATCTTCGATGGTGATGATCTTGTCCTGGCCGGTGTGGATCTCCGTCAGCGTCGCGTAGAGCGTGGTGGTCTTGCCCGAGCCCGTGGGGCCGGTCACGAGCAGCATGCCGTGCGGCTGGCGCGCCTGCTGGCGCAGCGCGGCGCGCTCGGCCTCGTCGAAGCCCAGGGCATCCAGGCTCAGCGCCCCCTGGTCCTGCTCGATGCGCGCGCGGTCCAGCAGGCGCACGACGGCGTCCTCACCGAACACGCTGGGCATGATCGAGAGGCGGAAGTCGATCTCGCGGCCCGCGTGGCGCAGCTTGAAGCGGCCGTCCTGCGGCACGCGGCGCTCGCCGATGTCCAGCTCCGCCATCACCTTCAGCCGCGACACCAGCTGCTCGGCCAGCGCGGCGCCCTCGACCTGGCGCACCGGCGCCATCACGCCGTCGATGCGGAAGCGGATCTGCGCGCCGCGGGCGCTGCACTCGAGGTGGACGTCGCTCGCGCCGTCCTGCAGGGCGTCGAAGAGCGTGGCGTTGAGCAGGCGCACGGCGGGCGAGGCCGCCTCGGACAGGGAGCGGGTGGACAGCTCCTCGATGGCCGCCGCGGCCCGCTCGCCCGGGGCGAGGCCTTCGTCCACATCGGCCAGCGCGCGGAAGCTGGCCTCGCCGCTGCCGAGCCAGTGCTCCAGGGCGGCGGGCTCGCAGCGCTGCCAGTCCACGGCGGCCTGCAGGCGGGACTCGACGCTCTGCAGCAGCAGCACGTCCGCCTCCCGATCGGCCAGCAGCACGAGCCGTGGCGCCTGCGCGGGCCCGCCCTGCGCCAGCACGGCCCGCCAGCGCAGCGCCTGGGCCTGCGGCCAGCGCTCGAAGTCCAGGTGCCAGGGACCGACCTCGGGGGGCAGGGTGTCGTGGAGGTTGAAGACGCTCATTGCACCTGCTCCACAAGTTGGGAGATGGAGCCCCTCGTCCTGCGGGTACGCAGGCCGGTCCCCCGAGGGGACGCGGGCCGGCTTGGGGCGGCCCGGCGCTCGGCCCTCGGCACCCTCGGGCATGTCTCGTGCAGGTGGGCGCTCATTGCACCTGCTCCACCAGTTGGAAGATGGGCAGGTACATGAGCACGATGATGCCGCCGATGAGGACGCCCATGACGAGCATGAGGGCGGGGTTGATGGCGCGGCTGAGGAACTCGCTGAGGCGCACGGCCTCGTCGTCATGGAAGGCGGCGGCGCGTTCGAGCATGGCGGCGAGCTCGCCGCTGCGCTCGCCGACGCGCACCATGCGCCGGGCCACGGGCGTGGCGAGGTCCTCGGTCTCCAGGGCCTCGGAAAAGCGCCGGCCCTCGGCCACGGCCGCGGCGAGGCGGGTGACGGCGTCCTGCCAGGGCCGGGCCATCAGCGGCTGCACGATCTGGAGCGCCTGCAGCACGGGCACGCCCGCGCCCAGCAGCATCGCCAGGCTGCGGTAGAAGCGGGCCAGGGCCAGCACGCGCAGGCGCGGCCCGATGCCGGGCAGCGTCCACAGCCGGGACTGCAGCGCGGCTCGCACCCCGGCGGAGCGCAACGCCAGCACCGCCGCCAGGAGCACGCCGCCAAGGCCCGCAGCGACCAGGGCCGGGTGCTCGCCGGTGAGACGGCCGAAGCGCAGCAGCAGGAGCGATCCCCATGGCAGGTCCGAGCCCAGGCCGTCGAGGATGCCGGCAAAGCGCGGCAGCACGAACAGCAGCAGGAAGAGGATCACGGCCGAGCCCACGCCCAGCAGCACGGCCGGGTAGACGCAGGCGGCCACGAGGCGGTCGCGCAGCTGCTGCACCCAGGCCAGGTAGCGCGCATGCTGGGCCAGGGCCGGCGCCAGCTGGCCGCTGCGCTCGTTCGCAGCCACGAGCGCGCAGATCAGCTCGTCGAAGGCCTGGGGCTGCGCGCGCAGGGCCGCGCTGAGGGGCTGGCCCGCCGAAAGCGCCGCGATGACGGCCGCCAGCGCGGCACGGATGTCGGCCTGCGACTCCTTCTCGCTCAAGGTCTCCAGCGCCTCGACCAGCGTCACCCCGGCGGACAGCAGCACGGACAGCTCCTGGCTGACGAGCTGAAGGGGGAAACGTTTGCCGGCGCGCGCCGATGCCCGCGCGGGGGCAGCGTCGAGCTCCTCGACCGACAGGATGCGCTGCGGGCTCACGCCCAGCAGCGCGGCCAGGGCGTGGCGCTCGGGGGCCTGCAGGCGCACTTGCTGCACGCCGGAACCGGCTGGCTGGAATCGGACGATGAACTCGGGCATGGACGGCGCGGGGCGGGTCACCAGCTGGTGAGGTCGGCGTCCTCGCCGTCGCCACCGAGGCGGCCGTCATGGCCGAAGGACAGCAGGTCGTACTCGCCGTGCTCGCCCGGCGAGCGGTACTGGTAGTCGTGGCCCCAGGGGTCCTTGGGGACCGCCTTGGACAGGTAGGGGCCCGCCCAGCGGGCCTCGTCCACCGGCTTCTCGCGCAGCGCCACCAGGCCCTGCTCCGTGCTGGGGTAGCGGCCGGCGTCGATGCGGTACTGGTCCAGCGCCTTCTGCAGGGCGTCCAGCTGCGCCCGCGCCACCTTGACCTCGGACTTGCCGATCTGCCCGAAGAAGCGCGGCCCCACATAGCCGGCCAGCAGCCCGATGATGACCATCACCACCAGCAATTCCAGCAATGTGAACCCCCGCCCGGCACGCGGGCTGCGGCAACGACTCATACATTCCCTCACATGGACACGGCACGGCGGCTGGCTCATCGGCTGAGCGAGCACCGCGCCCCTCGGCCCCACGGCGCCTCGGCCGGGCTGCTTTATGACACAGGCATTCGACAGGCGTTTGACAAGCGTCGGCCGCGAGCGGCGACCGCGGCAATCTGCCCCATCATGCCGCAGCGCACAACGGCGTTTTCCAGCAATCGTGCCGGCGCATCCCCAGGCTCAGGGGTGGATCGTCCGATGAGCCTGGGCGGGGCGGCTCAGGGCCATACCCCCTCGAACGGGTCGGGTCGGGGCTGGAGGCGCCCCGGGGGAAACGGCGAGAATCAGCGCCACTTTCCCTGCCCGGCCCCCCGCTTGAAAGTCGCGCCCTTCCGTCTTGCCCACCCGCCCGCCTTCCGCACGCAGCTGCCGGCGGCCCTGGCGGCCATGGCGGCGGCGGCACACGACCAGGCCGGCGAAACCGAGCGGGGCGCGGTGCGGCGCCCGACGCTGTCCCTGGCGCTCTCGCTCGCCCTGCACGCCTTCGTCCTGAGCCTGACCTTCGGCGGCCAGGGCCTGGGCCTGCCGGGCCTCGGCCTGCCCTGGGACGGGCCGGTGCAGGAGCCGCTGCAGGTCCGCCTGAGCCCGCCCCCCGAGCCGGCCTCCGCCCCGGGCTTCACGAGCCCGCTGCCCGCCGAGACACGGGCCGAGACACGGAGCGAAGCGAGCCCCGAGAAGAGCCTCGAAAAGAGCCCCGCACCGCCGCAGGACGCCTCCGCGGAGCCGCCCGCGCCGTCCAAGGCAGCCACGACGGCCGCGCCCGCACCGGTGCCTCCCGTCGAGCCCTCGACCGCCCCGGCCACGCCGCGCCCGAGCGCTGCGGCGGATCGGGCCTGGATGGCCGTGGACGCGCCGCAGCCGGACGTCTGGCGCGTGCCCCGCGCCCAGGCCGCGTCGGCGCCCGGGGCCGGCAGTGAGTCGAGCGCGCCTAGCGAGCCGACGCCGTTCGACGAGGGCGAACTGGCGCGGGAGCTGCAGGCGCTGAGAGCGCGACCGGCGCCGCCCACGCAAGACCTGACCCCGCCCGTCGAGCGCGCGGTGGCGGCACCTCGCCCGGCGGCGTCTTCTGCCCTCACGCCGGAGGATGATCGCCAGGAGCTGGAGCGTCTGCTGCATCGGGCCCAGGCGCAGCGGGACACAGCCCCCCACGAGGCCCCCCAGCGTCCGTCGCGCACCCCGGCGCAGGAGCGCCAGGAGGCCGAGGCGGCTGCGGTGGCCGAGGCCGCCCGCCAGGAATCGGCGCGACTGGCCGCCCGGGCCGAGGCCAGCCGGCAGGCGCTGGCACGCCAGGAGGCGGCGCAGCAGGAACGCATGCGCCAGGAAGCGGCGCGTGCGGAGGCGGCACGCCAGGCTGCCTCTCAAGCCGCCTCCCAGGCCGAGGCCGCTCGCGCGGAGGCGGCGCGCCAGGACGCCCTCCGCGCGGAGCAGGCCCGGCAGGACGCCGCGCGGGCCGAGGCCCAGCGCGCGGAAGCCCGGCTGGCCGAAGCGGCGCGCCAGGAGGCCGCACGCGCCGAAGCCGCGCGACAGGAAGCGGTCCGCCAGGAAAGCGCCCGACAGGAGGCGGCCCGGGCCGAGGCGGCACGCCAGGAGGCCGCACGCGCGGCGGCCGCCCGGGCCGAGGCGGAGCGCCTGGAAGGGGAACGTCAGGCCGCCGCCCGCCTGGAAGCGGACCGGCAGGCCGCCGCGCAGGCCGCCGCCCAAGCTGCAGCCCAAGCCACCGCCCGCGCCGCCGAGCAAGCGGCCCAAGCGGCCCAAGCGGCCAAGGCCGCCCAGCTGGAGGCGGCCGAGCGCCGCGAGGCCCGCCTGCGCGAGATCGGCCGGCAGCTCGACCAGGAGCGGGCGCAGCGCGACGCCGAAGCGGCCTCGGCGCGCCAGTCCAAGGACCTGCCCTTCGCCAGCAGCCAGCGCCGCGGCCGCCTCATGGGTCGCAGCGACCCGAACCCCGACCTCGTGGCCTACGGCGAGGCCTGGGCGCGCAAGATCCAGCTGGACACCGCCAGCTTCGAGCGCCTGCGCGAGCCGCTGCGCCAGCCGCACTTCGACGCGCTCGTCACCGTGGCGGTGCGGGCCGACGGCTCGGTGGAGTCCGTGAGCTTCGTGCGCTCCAGCGGCTCCCCGGCGCTCGACGCCGCCATCGAACGCACCATCCGCGAGCTCGCCCACTACCCGCCCTTCCCCGAGCGTCTGGCCCGCGACTACGACGTCATCGAGATCCGCCGCAGCTGGCACTTCGACACCGGCATCCGCCTGTACTGAGACCCGTCGCACGACAGGAAATATGAGAAAAGCCCCGGGCCAGGGTGGCACCGGGGCAACGTCACGTCAGCCGACGGGACGGAGGGTCAGCGCAGCTTGTAGTTCAGGCTGACGAAGAAGTTGCGGCCACGCGGGTCGGTGTAGGTCGGGTCGAAGGTCGAGAGGAAGTAGTAGGACTGGTTCGAGAAGGGCGGCGCCGTGTTCAGCAGGTTCTGGATGCCGGCGCGCACGCTCAGGCGGTCGTTGAAGCGGTAGCTGCCGCTCAGGTCCCACAGCGTGTAGGCCTTGACCTGGCGCGGCTCGGTGCCCGGCAGGTAGCTGTCATCCGTGTAGGCCGAGAAGTAGCTGTTGGCCAGCGTCATCGAGAGCGGGCCGAAGTCCCAGTCCGCCGACACGCGATGGCGCCAGCGCTGGATGACCTGGTCCTGCAGGAAGCGGCCGGCGTTCTCGAGGTAGGGCTCCGTCGCGCCGAACTGGCGCTGGTAGTGCATGACGTAGGTGCCGCTGAAGTTCAGGCCGAAGCGGCCGGCGTCCGTGGCGGCCGAGCGCCAGCGGGCCTCGACGTCCAGGCCGGAGGTCTTGAGCCCGCCCTGGTTCTCCTTCTTCAGCACGAGCGTGGGGTAGTCGTCGGCCGGGTCGCGCTTGATGTACGAGGCATAGCGGTCGGCGTTCTCCAGGATGATCTTGCCGGAGAGGTCGCTGATGACGTCCGTCTTGTGGATCTGCCAGTAGTCGACGCTCACGAGGCTGGTGCTGCTCGGCTCGAAGGCGATGCCCAAGGACAGCTGGCGGCTCTTCTCGGGCTTCAGCGCCGGGTTGGCGATCTTCTCGGTGGGGTACTGCTCGAAGGCGTCATAGACCTTGTCGTACAGGAAGGCCGGGCTGGTGCCGTAGGTGGTGGGGCGGTAGAGCTCGCTGAAGGTCGGCGCGCGGAAGCCGGTGCCGGCCGAGGCGCGCACCACGACGGTCTTGCTGGGCTGGTAGCGCAGGCCGAGCTTGGGGTTCACGGAGCTGCCGACCTTCTCGTAGTGGTCGGCGCGCAGGGCGGCCTGCAGCTCCAGCTGCTTGCTGAGGGGCGCGCTCACCTCGGCGTAGGCCGAGCTGATGTTGCGGCCGTAGCTCGTGGCCTGCGGCGCGGGGTTGGTGCCGGTGCTGTCGCGGTCCCCGCCGATGTTGTTGCTGATCAGCAGCGCCGAGGGCGTGAAGCGCTGCGTCTCGCGGCGCAGCTCGGCGCCGACGGCCAGGCCCAGATCGCCGCCCTCCAGCGTGCCCAGGGTGCCGGTGAGCTTGAAGTCCAGCCCGGAAGTCGTGCCCTCGCTGCGGCGGGCCACGTCGTCGATGCGCAGCGAGTCGATCAGCCCGCGGCTGGACTCGGGCGAGGCGCCGAAGGGGTTGATCTTGCCGGCGCGCACGGCGTCCAGCAGCTCGTTGAACTTGAAGTAGCCGTTGACGTAGCGGTCCGCCACCTTGTTCTGCGCGCGGCTCAGCGCGGCGGTGTAGTCCCAGTCGCCGAACACGGTGCCGGTGGTGCCGACGACCACGCGGTTGGCATCGCTGCGCACCTCGTTGGTCCGGTTGCCCAGCTCCTTGGCGCGGAAGCGGATCTCGAAGGTCCGCGCATTGCTCACCGGCTTGGGCAGGAAGCCGTTCACTGCGGACCAGCTCATGCCGCTGAGCGTCGTGGGGTTGGGCGACAGCACGTACTCGGTGTCGGCCCGCGCCATGAGCAGCTCGCCGAAGAGCTGGCGGCCCTCGCCGATCTTCATCACGCCGCGGGTGAGGAAGGAGGTCTTGTCGGACTTGGGATAGATCTCCGTGTCCGCCATGTAGTCGTAGCCACAGGCCTCGGCGCCGATCTGGGTGGGCGCATAGACCGACGCCGGCGGGTTGCAGTCCGGGGCGAAGAGGTTGACCGTGCGCTGCGTGTAGGGCTTGCCGCTGAAGGTGTAGCCGGCGGCGTTGATGGCGGCGAGCTGCTCGGCGCGGGCCGTCGCATTGCCGGACAGGCGGATGTTGCCGGGGTAGGGCCGGCTCGAGAGGTAGTAGGGCACCGTCTCGGCCAGCGGGCGCTCCTGGATGAAGGCGCGTTGCGTGGAGCGCAGCGCGTCCAGGGCCTGCACGTCGAGCGTGGCGAAGACGTTGTAGCCGTCGCGCTGCAGGTCGCCCGTGCCGCCGCTGATCGTGAAGGTGCGCTTGCCGGCGCCGCCTTCCTGGGTGCCCGAGGCATAGGCCGCCAGGTCGATGCCGGTGTAGTCCTGGCGCGTGATGAAGTTGATCACCCCGCCGATGGCGTCGGTGCCGTAGATGGCGGAGGCGCCGTCCTTGAGCACCTCGACGCGCTGGATCGCGCCGGCGGGAATGCTGTTGAGGTCCACGCCCGCGGCATCGCCCGGCGAGGCGAAGTTGGCGAGGCGGCGGCCGTTGAGCAGCACCAGCGTCGAGGACACGCCCACGCCGCGCAGGTTGGCGCCGTTGAAGCCGCGCTGGCCGCCGGTGTTGTCGGAGATGGAGGCGCCATCGCCCAGGTTGGCGGCCGCGGCGCTGATGTTCTTCAGCAGCTCGGCGGCGGTCGTCACGCCGGCCTTGGCGATCTCCTCGCGCTTGATGGTCTGCACGGGCAGGGCCTGCTCGCCCTCCAGGCGCTTGATGCTGGAGCCGGTGATCTCCACGCGTTCGAGCTTGGGAGCGGCCTCCTGGGCCACGGCGTGGCCCAGCAGGGCGGGAGCGGCCAGGGCCAGGGCGGCGGCACGGGCCAGGAGCGTCAGGGACGGTGTGCTTGCACGGGTCATGAGAACCTCAATGAAGGGAAGAGCGGGAGGAAGAGGAACAAGGGAAGCCGGAGAGACGGGAGGAGCGGCAGCGTCACGGGTCGCGGAGGGCTGCGGTGCTGAAGTCACTCTAGGGACGGGCCTCATGACTTGCCTATGGGGTTTTGGCGCGGCGGTCGCTTGCAGGCAAGTGCCTGTCGCTTCCGGGCAAGCGCGCGTCGACGGCAGCCCACGCCGGCGGTGGCCTCTTGCACCGATGCGACATGCACTTGCGTGGAAGGCGCACCGCGGGCCCCGACGAGGCCCAACCCGCTGGCCGGCCCGCCGGCGGCCTGACAAGATGAAGCCATGCAACTCTCACGACTTCTTCCGGGCCTCGGCCTGTGCCTGTGCCTGCAGGCCGCTCATGGCGGCACGGCCGTGGTGATCGGCGGCGCGCTGCGCACCGACAACACCGCGGTGTGGCAGCGCGTGGTCAGCGAGGCCGGCGGCCCCGGCGCGCGCATCGCCGTCTTTGCCACCGCCGCCGCGAATCCGGAGCGCAGCGCGCAGCAGATCATCGCGGCGCTGCAACGCGAGGGCGCCGACGCCCGCTTCATTCCCGTCGCCCCCCGGCTCGCCGGCAGCGACCTGGCCGCCCGGCTCGCGGACCCGGAGCTCCTCGAGCAGGTGCGATCGAGCCAGGGCGTGTTCTTCTCGGGCGGCGCGCAGGAGCTGATCGTGGACACCCTGCAGCCCGGTGGCGAGCCCACCGCGATGCTGCGGGCCATCCGCGAGGTCTTCGATCGCGGCGGCGTGGTGGCCGGCACCAGCGCGGGCGCCGCCATCATGAGCCGCATGATGTTCCGCGACGCGCAGGACAACCTCGGCATCCTGCGCGGCCAGTGGCGCGAGGGTCGCGAGTACGACCGCGGGCTGGGCTTCGTCGGCACTGACCTCTTCATCGACCAGCACTTCCTCAAGCGAGGCCGCATCGGCCGCCTCCTGCCGGCCATGCAGCGCCTGGGCTATGTCCTCGGGCTGGGCGTCGAGGAGAACTCCGCCGCCGTGGTCAAGGACCGCCAGATCGAGGTGATCGGCGCGCGCGGCGCCTTGCTGGTGGACCTGCGCGAGGCCCGCAGCGACGCGAGGCTGCCGCACTTCAATGTGCGCGGCGTGCGGCTGAGCTACCTGGACAGCGGCGACCGCTACGACCTCGCCCGCCACACCGCCACCCCCGCAGCGCGCAAGCTGCGCGAGCCGCGCATCGACCCCGCCGCCAGCGACTACAAGCCCTACCTGCCGCGCAGCCACTTCTTCGGCGACATCCTCGGGGACGGCGCCATCGTCACGGCCATGGCCCAGCTGCTCGACAGCCCGGCGCAGGAGGTGCGCGGCCTGGCCTACGAGCCGCCGGCCTCCGCACGCCACCGCAGCGCGCGGCTGGGCTTCGAGTTCCGCCTCTACAAGGCCGAGGGCCTGACGGGCTGGTTCAGCGGCTCGCTCGGCGGCGAGGACTACACCGTGCTCAACGCCCGGCTGGATGTGATGCCCGTCACCGTGGCCCACCCGCTGTATGTGCCGGTTCCGGTGCCGACGCCCTTGCCTTCACCGCCGGCCCCGACCTCCGCGCCGCGCCCCTGAGGCCTCTTCCTGCCTTGCGGACGCCCCGGATCACGGGGCGCCGCCCGCACACGCCATGCTGACTCACCACCACCTCCTTCCCGCCGCCCATGCCGGCACCCAGCGGCAGCTGCGCAGCCTGCATTTCGGCCAGCGCCAGTCCGGTCGCAAGGCCTATCTGCAGGCCTCGCTCCATGCCGACGAAGTCCCGCCCATGCTGGTGGCTCAGTCCCTGATCCAGCGCCTGCAGGCCCTCGAGACCGCCGGGGCCATTGCCGGTGAGATCGTGCTCGTGCCCCTGGCCAATCCGGTCGGCCTGTCCCAGGACCTGCAGGGCAGCGCCCTCGGCCGCTTCGACCTCGCCACCGGTGTGAACTTCAACCGGCAGTTCCGGCCGCTCGGCGATGAGGTCGCGCGGGCCGTCGAGGCGCGGCTGGGCGACGACCCGGCCGCCAACACCCGCCTCATCCGCCAGGCACTCGGCGAGCTGCTGACGGCATGGCAGCCCGTCACCGAGACCGAGGCGCTCAAGCGCCAGCTGCAGTGGCTGGCCCATGACGCCGACCTCGTGCTGGACCTGCACTGCGACAACCAGGCCGTCGTGCACCTGTACGTGGGCACGCCGCAGCTCGAGGCCGCGCGCCCGCTGGCGGGCTACCTCGGCGCGCAGGCGCTGCTGCATACGGCGGTGGCCGGCGACGAGCCCTTCGACGAGACGCTCGCGCGGCTGTGGTGGGAGCTCGCGGCGCGATTTGCGGGCCGCCATCCCGTCGATCCCCTCGGCGGCGTCGGCGTGACCGTCGAGCTGCGCGGCGAGACCGACGTCAGCCATGCGCTGGCCGAGCAGGACGCCGACGCGCTGCTGGCCTACCTGCGGCAGCAGGGCCACGTGGCCGGCGAGGCCCCCGCATCGACGGCCTCCTGCGAGGCCACGCCGCTGGAAGGCGTGGAGCCCGTGACCGCGCCCTGCGCCGGCATCGTGGTGTTCGCCAAGGCGCCCGGGGACTGGGTGCTGCGCGGCGAGCTCGTCGCCGAGATCATCGACCCGCTGAGCGACGCGCGCACGCCGCTGCACGCCCGCTCCAGCGGCCGCTGCTTCGCCCGCACGGCGCGCCGCTACGCCAGCCGCGGCATGCGCCTGGCCAAGATCGCCGGCCACGAGGCCTGGCGCAGCGGCAAGCTGCTGTCGCTCTGACCCCCGCCCTCGCGCCTTCCGGACCCCCGCATGAAGCTCCGACTCCCCAACACCTACGTCCTGCTGATCAGCCTCCTCGCGCTCATCGCGCTGGCCACCTGGATCGTGCCCGGCGGCCGCTTCGAGACGGCGCTGGTCAACGGCAAGACGCTGATCCTCCCGGGCACCTTCCATCTCGTGGAGGCCCGCCCCCAGGGCCTGGGCGCCTTCCTCACGGCCCCCATCAAGGGCTTCGTGGAGGCGGCACTGATCATCGGCTTCGTGCTGATCGTCGGCGGGGCCTTCTCGGTGCTGCAAAGGACCGAGGCGATCGACGCGCTGATCAAGTCCGTCGCCCAGGCGCACCAGCGCTCGGCCCTGGTGCGGGCCCTGCTCATCCCGGTGTTCGTCACGCTGTTCTCGCTGGGCGGCGCGAGCTTCGGCATGGCCGAGGAGGCCATCCCCTTCGTGCTGATCTTCATCCCCCTCGCGCTGGCGCTGAAGCTCGACACCCTCACCGGCGTCGCCATCCCCTTCGTGGGATCGCAGATCGGCTTCGCGACGGCCTTCCTCAATCCCTTCAACGTCGGCGTGGCCCAGGGCATCGCGGGGCTGCCGATGTTCTCGGGCCTCGGCTACCGCGCGCTGTGCTGGGTGCTGGCCACCGGCCTCACCATCGCCTTCCTGCAGTGGTGGGCCGCCCGCATCCGCCGCGACCCGACGCTGAGCCCGACCTACGCGGCCGACCAGGCCCGCCGCGCGGACATGGACCTCGCCGCCTTCGAGCAGTTCACCGGCATGACGCGGCGCCACCGGGCCGTGCTGGCTCTCTTCGCCGGCTCGCTGCTGGTGATGATCGGCGGCGTGGTGCGTCTGGGCTGGTACATCGAGGAGATCGCCGCGCTGTTCCTGGTGATGTCGGTCGGCGTGGGCCTCGTGGCGCGGCTGTCGGCGGACGAGTTCATGGCCGCCTTCCTGCACGGCGCCCGCGACCTCGTCGGCACGGCGCTCGTGATCGCGCTGGCCAAGGGCACCGTCATCCTGCTGCGCGAGGGGCAGATCATCGACACGCTGCTGAATGCGCTGGCGCCGCTGGTGGCCTCGGAGCAGCCGGTGTTCGCGGCGCACAAGATGTTCCTCATCCAGTCGGTGATCAACTTCTTCATCCACTCCGGCACCGGGCAGGCGGCGCTGACCATGCCCATCATGGCGCCGCTGGCCGACCTCGTGGGCCTCACGCGCCAGACGGCGGTGCTGGCCTTCCAGCTGGGCGAGCTGACGACGCCCATCATCCCGACCTCGGGCATCACCGTGGGCGTGCTGGCCCTGGCCAGGCTGCCGCTGGGCACCTGGGTGCGGTGGATGCTGCCGCTGCAGGGCCTGTACCTGCTGATGGCGCTGGCGGTGCTGAGCTGGCCGGCGCTGCACGGCTGGACTTGAGTACAGTCCCCGCATGCTGCCCACCTCACGCGCCATCGGATGCCTGCTGCTGCCAGGCTTCCCGCTGCGTGCGCTGGGCGCCTGGACCGACGGCCTGGCGGCGCTCAACGCCCAGCAGGCGCAGGCGGTCTATGCCGTGACGATGCTGGCGCTGGATGACGGTGTCGTGCCCGCCAGCGCGGGCGCCGCGGTGCTGGCGCGCCTGCCGGAGGCGGCGGACCGCTGGCATGCCGTCGTGGTCGTCGGCGGCGAGCCGCTGGCGCCGGATCCCCGCATCACGGCCTTGCTGCAGGCCTGGGACCGCGAGGGCGTGCTCCTGGGCAGCCTCGGCAGCGGTGCCGCGGCGCTGGCGCAGGCCGGCCTGCTGGACGGGCAGCGCACCTGCGCCGACTGGCGCTGGCTGGATGCGCTCAGCGCCGCCCATCCCGCCGTCGCCTGGTCCCAGGGGCTGTGGGACCTGTCCCTGTCGCGGCGCCGCTTCAGCGCGGCCTCGACCGCCGCCGCCGACCTCGTCAGCGCCTGGGCCCAGCAGCTGCACGGCGAGCCGGTGCAGCAGGAATGGATGCTGGCGATGGACCTGCGCCAGGGTCGCCCCGCCGACGAGCGCCAGCGGCGCGAGCGCCTGGAATCCCGCGACGTCGCCAACCCGAAGCTGGCCGAGGCCCTGTCGCTGATGGAGGCCAACCTCGCCGAGCCGCTGCCCACCGAGGAAGTGGCCCGGCTGGTGGGCGTGTCCCGCCGGCAGCTGGAGCGGCTCTTCAAGCAGCACCTGGACTCGCTGCCCTCGCGCCACTACCTGTCGCTGCGCCTGGAGCGCGCCCAGCACCTGCTGCAGCAGGGCACGCAATCGATCCTGCAGGTCGGGCTGAGCTGCGGCTTCGCCTCCGGCCCGCACTTCTCCAACGCCTACAAGGCCCATCACGGCCACACACCGCGCGAGGAGCGCAGCCGCCGCACCGGCTGGCTGGCCCGGACGCCCCAGGGAGACATCACATGAACGGCTGGGTCCTTCGACCGGTCGCCGCCAGCGACCTGCCCGACATGCTGCGGATGGCCGCCGCCAGCGCCGACGGCATCAGCTCGCTGCCCCATGACGAGGGCCAGCTGCGCGCACGCATCGAGGCCTCGCTGCAGGCCTTCGGCAGCCCCGACGACGCCAGCGGCGAGGAGACCTACCTCTTCGTGCTGGAGGACCGAGCGGCCGGGCGCCTCGTGGGCTGCGCCGGCATCGCCGCCAGCGCCGGCTTCTTCGACCGCTTCTACAGCTACCGCAACGAGTTCGTCGTGCATGCCAGCGCCACGCTGGGCATCTCGCAGCGCCTGCACACGCTGCACCTGTGTCACGACCTGACGGGCGCCACGCTGCTGACCTCCTTCTATCTGGAGCCGAGCCACGAGCACACGCCCGCGGCGCAGCTGCTGTCGCGCGCCCGGCTCTTGTTCATCCAGGCCCACGCGGAGCGTTTCTCGGACCGCATCGCCGCCGAGAACCCCGGCCTCACCGATCCGCAGGGGCAGAGCCCGTTCTGGGACGCGGTCGGCCGGCAGTTTTTCGGCATGGACTACCCGCAGGCCGAGGCCGTGATCGGCGGGCGCAGCAAGGCGGTGATCGCCGACCTCATGCCGCCCTCGCCCATCCCCGTCGTGCTGCTGCCGGCCGCGGCGCAGCTGGCGCTGGGGCAGCTGCATCCGGTCGGCGAGGTGCCCTTCTCGGTGCTGATGGATGAGGGCTTCGATGCCGACACCTATGTCGACATCTTCGACGGCGGGCCGACGGTGGAGGCGCCGCTGGCCTCGCTGCGCAGCATCCGGCATCACCGGGTGCTGGCGGTGCAGCCGGGCGCCTCGGCGGGACCGCGGCGTTGGCATCTGGTGGTGCGGCCGGCGCGCGAGGCCTTTGCCGCGGTGCTGGCCGAGATCGGCGAGACCGCGCACGTCGAGGACCTCCCCGCGCTGGCGCCCCGCGCCGGCGAGACCCTGATGTGCACGCCCCTGTGGCCGGAGGAATCCTGATGAGCACGCTGGACATCCAGCCCCTGGCCGACGGCGTGGCGCTGCGCCTCACGGACGGCCGAGGCGGCGTGACGCTGGTGCCGCGCCTGGGCACGCAGTTGCCGCGTTATCACTTCCGCCTCGGTCGTGTCGTGCATGCGGCGCAGGAGCTGGGCCTGTTCCGCGTGCAGCAGACGCTGCTGCTGGGCAACGACCACACGGGCGAGACGGAGCTCACGGGGCTGTGGCTCGACGCCGCCCTGGACGCGGCCGGCCGCGAGGAGGCGCTGGCCGCGCTCGTGAACGGTGCCCGCGCCTGGATCGCCGAGCACCGGGCCGCGTGCGGGGACTGGCTGATCCTCGAGTTGCCCGGCTGGCGCACGCACGAGGGCCGTTCGCCGTTCTGGGACGCGCTGGGCGCCCGCTTCTATCCGCGCGACGCCGCCGCTGCGCAGGCCCGCTGGGGCAGCGCCTGGTGCAGCCACCTCGCAGCGCTGCTGCCACGTCAGACGCTGTACCTCTCGTTCCTGGGCGACGCCGCGCAGCAGGCCTGCGGCCGCACGGACGCGGCGCATGAGCTGCTGCTGCCGGCGCTCCATCGCCTGGGCTTCCTGCCGCCGTTGCAGGTGCGCATCGACGACGGCGGCCCGGTGCTGAGCTGCCCGCTGACTCGCGGCTGAGGACGCCGCACCGGCGCGCGCGGCCCGGGCTACAGCGCCACGGCCAGGACTGTGCCGAGCCCCAGCACCCCGCTGCAGGCGCCGAGCAGCGCCACGTCGCGCTTCTCGTTGCCCATGCGCCAGGCCTGGAGGGTGACGCCGATCAGCGCGAGGGTCATGAGGCCGAGGAGAAGGGTGGGCGAGTCCATGCGGTGGGATCCTGCTTGAGCGGGGAAGTGAGGGAATCGGTGAATCGGCGTGCGGGTGAATCGCTGACCCAGGCGGGCCGCCCCGGCGGATGAGCCTCAGGGCGCGGCGGGCAGGACCTGGGCCTGCCCAGGGGACGCGGTGACTCGTTCCCGGCGCCACAGCGCCACGAGCCCGTGCAGGGCCGCTCCGAGGATCATCAGCACGAACGTGCCCAGGCCCCAGACGAGCCAGGCCGCCAGCGTGAGCCCGCCGGCCAGCGCCGGCATCGCCTCCAGCAACTGCTGCACGAGCGGCCCCAGCGCCGCGAGGCCACCCTGCAGCAGCGCGGCCCAGCCTTCCGGCAGCCAGGGGGCCAACCAGTCCGGGACGGCGGGCAGCGTGGCGGGAGCGGGGCTGCCCGCCTCGCGGCTGGCCAGGCTCCCGGCCTGCGTCAGCGCCCAGGTGCCCAGTGCATGCAGCGCCCACAGCGCCAGCGACCACGCGGCCAGCAGCAGCGCGACGACGGACCAGCTGAGCGCGTAGAACATGGCGGGACCTCCGGGATCGAAAAAGCGTGGGGCGAGTGTGGGCAAGACGTCACTTCGGATAAACCAGCTTCATTCGCACCTACGATTCGACTTTCCCGCACCGGAGTCCGCATGCTCAACTACCGCCACCTGCACTATTTCTGGGTCGTCACCAAGGAAGGTGGCTTTGCCCGCGCCGCGGAGCGCCTGGACATGGCCGTGCAGACCATCAGCGCCCAGGTGCGGGAGCTGGAGCGTGCGCTGGGCCACCAGCTGCTCAAGCCTGCCGGGCGTGGCGTGGCGCTGACCGAGGCCGGGCAGGCCGCGTTTGCGCGCGCCGAGGAGATCTTCCAGCTCGGCCAGGGCCTGGCGGACGAGGTGCGCGAGGCGGCCAGCGGCAAGGTGCAGCGCCTCGCCGTGGGCCTGTCCGACGGCATCTCCAAGCTGGCCGCGCATGCGCTGTTGGCGCCCATCCTCGAGACGCCGCACCTGCGCCTCGTCTGCCATGACGGCGAGTTCGAGCAGCTCATGAGCGAGCTGGCCCTGCACCATCTGGACCTCGTGCTGGCCGGCCAGGCCCCGCCGCGCAACCCGAACCTGCGCCTGGCCTGCGTGCGGCTCGTGGAGACGCCCATCGAGTGGTACGGCCCCACGCGCCTCGTTGGCAAGGCCGAGCAGGCGCGCTTTCCCGAGTGCCTGAACGAGCTGCCCGTGCTGCTGCCCACCACCCACGCGGCGCTGCGGGGCAAGCTGGAGCACTGGTTCGAGAGCGAGGGCCTGCGGCCGCGCATCGTGGGCGAGTTCGAGGACAGCGCGCTTCTGGCCGTCTTCGCGGCCCGCGGCCTCGGCGTCTTCCCCGTGAGCCAGCTCGGCACCGGCGACCTCGGCATGCTGCGCGGCCTGCGCCGCCTCGGGCGCTCCGAGGGCGTGAAGGAGGAGATCCACGCGCTGCACTCGCGGCGGGGGCAGCATCATCCGCTGGTGAGGCGGGTGATTGAGGCGGCGGCCCTGCCCACGAGCTGAGCGCACCGCAGACCTGGACGCCTCAGCCGAGCGCATCACGGGGCGATATCGCCGGCCCGGGCGGGAAGCCCCCCGTCAACTGCATCGAACGGGGCCGCCCGTGGCCGGCCCGCCGCCCGCGCGGGCGCCTGACGCCTCTCCCGCGGT
>JAYRJQ010000034.1:0-19709 GCA_041906185.1 Burkholderiaceae bacterium | reverse complement strand
GACCCCGTCGATCGCATGCGCGTGCTGAGCATCGAGTCCAGCGATGGCCGCAAGCTGAGCTTCACCTACCAGGAGTCCCCCAGGCGGATCAAGACGATCTCCACCAACGCGGGCGCCAACGGCATCCGCACCTGGACCTACTACTACGCGGCCGATGGCGACCTCAGCAGCGTGGTCCTGCCGGACCAGAGTCGATGGGGGTTCGATATCGAGCCTGCCTTCATGACCTCCGATGACATGTACTTCTCCACGCCAGCGACTTGCCTTGGCAACGGCGTGGTGAACAAGTACCGCCATGAAGCCGTGATGACCCATCCCAGCGGTGCGCAGGGGCGCTTCGAGGTCGAGCCCCTCGAGCATGCGCGGGCCAGCAATGACGCCGCTTGCATACCGCTGACCGACGATTTTTCCGTACCGCTGGCCCCAGCGTATTACGTCATGCAGTCGGTTCAGAAGAAGACCCTCAGCGGGCCGGGCCTGGCTACGCAAACCTGGAACTACAGCTACAGCTCGTCCACCGGCGAGGGCAGCTATCCCGGCTGCACCTATTGCCCGTCCACCAAATGGACCCAGGTCCAGGAGCCCAACGGCCGCAGAACCCGTATGACCCACGGTATGCAAGTCGGCGTCAACGAAGGGCTGCTGCTCAAGACCGAGGACTTCGATGCCCAGGGTGGCTTGCTGCGCACGGTGAGTCAGTCCTATCGCGCCTATGACGCCGGCCCCTATCCACAAAAGGTGGGCAGCAGCATCATTAACTTTGGCGATGGCTATCTGCATGGCCGCCTGCAGCCGCTGCAACAGCGCGTCATCACCCAGCAAGGGCAGAGCTTCAGCTGGACGGCGGCCAGCGGCGGCACCGGCATCGACTACTGGGCGCGCATCCTCCAGGTCAGCAAGTCCGGTCCCGGTGGGAGCCGCACGGAGACAACGGTCTACAAGGACCTGCCTGACCTGTGGGTGCGCAACCTCACCGAGTCGGTGACGGTCAACGGCTTTGCGGCCTCCGTCTACAACGACTACGACACCCTGGGCCGCAAGACGGCTGACAAGGCCTTCGGCATGCCGCAGTTCACCTACGGCTACAACGACGACGGCACCTTGGCCTGGAAGCAGGACGGACGCAACAACCGCACCCGCTACGACAACTACAAGTTGGGCCTGCCCCAGTCGGTCATCTATGCGGATGGCAGTGCCGAGTCCGTGGTGGTGGATGGCCTGGGCCAGATCAGCAGCCACACCTCGGCGGCCAGCTACACGACGCGCTATGACTATGACGACATGGGGCGGCTGAAGCTGATCGCCCCGCCATCCGGCTTCAATTCGACGAGCCTGGTGTTCGAGCCGGTCAGCGGTGATGAGTACGGCGTGCGCGCCGGCCACTGGCGCCAGACGGTCACCAAGGGCAATGCCAAGACGATCACGCTGCTGGACGCCCTGTGGCGCCCGGTGATGACCCGCACGTTCGACAGTGGCCAGGAGGCGAGCACGCGCAAGGTCGTGGTCAAGGGCTATGACTTGGGCGGCCAGCTGAGCTTCGAGAGCTATCCGGCCCGCGACTACGGCACGGTGGCCCTGGCCAGCCAGGGCAAGCGCATGACCTACGACGCCCTTGGCCGCCTGACGCTCGTGGAGCAGGACAGCGAGCTGGGCGTGCTGAAGACCCGGCAGGACTACCTGAGCGGCTTCGCCACGGCGATCACCAACCCACGCGACAAGGTGACGACGCAGCGTTTCTGGGCGCTGGATAACCCCGCCGAGGCGAGCCTGGCCCAGGCAGACATGCCCGAAGGCGTGCAGGTCTTCATCAGCAGGAACAGCCTGGGCAAGCCCACGGCCATCAGCCGCGGTGGCGTGACGCGGCGCTATGTCTACGATGCGTACCAGCGCCTGTGCAAGACCATCGATCCGGAGATCAATGCCACCGTCCAGGACTACGACGCGGCGGGCAATATCGCCTGGCGAGCGCCTGGGCAGAATCTGAACAGCATTTACAACTGCGACACGGCCAGTGCGCAAGCCTCAGCCAAGATCAGCTACAGCTACGACGCGCTCAACCAGCTGACGGGCAACAGCTACGGCGACGGCAGTCCCGCCATCACCCGCAGCTACTGGCCCGACGGCAAGCTCAAGACGGTGGACAGCAATGGCAGCAGCTGGAGCTACACCTACAACGCGCTGCGCGACATCAGCACCGAAACGCTGAGCTATGGCGGCCAGAGCTATGGCTTGAGCTGGGGCTACGACCCAAACGGCAGCCTGAGCAGCCTGACGTATCCGGGCAGCGGTACGGCCGTGAGCTATGTGCCCAACGCCCTGGGTGAGTTGACGCAGATCAACCTGAGCTCCTCGGCTGGCACGCTGATGCTGGCTTCGGGGGTTGCCTTCTATCCCAACGGAGCGATTGACACCTACCGCTTGGGCAACGGCATCAATCACAAGGTGACGCTGAACGCGCGCGGGCTGCCGTGGGTCAATGAAGACACCGGCGTGCTCAAGGATGTCTATACCTACGACTTTAACGGCAACGTCACCGCCATCACGGACCAACTGCCGCCCGGGCCCAATGGCAGCTTCAACCGCAGCATGGTCTACGACGACCTGGACCGGCTCAAGACCGCCAGCGCGCCCGGGGTGTGGGGGACGGCGAGCTACACCTACGACGCGGCAGACAACCTGCGCACGGCCAATGTGGGCAGCCGCAGCGTGACGCTGAACTACACGGACGGGACGAACCGTCTGAACAGCGTGACGGTCAACGGCAGCACGAGCAACTACGGCTACGACCCGTACGGGAACATCCGAAGCAAAGGCGGGCAGAGCTACAGCTTTGACCTGGGCAACCGCCTGAGTGGGTCCAGCCTCGGGAGCGCCTATGTCTACGACGGGTTGGGCCGGCGAGTTCAGGTGACCGGCAAGGATGGGAGCTTGCGGATCTCGGTCTACAGCCAGGCCGGGCAGCTGCTGTGGAGCACCCAGCCGATGGCCGGCGGTGCGCCGACGCAGCCGAAGTACAGCTGCGAGGCGAACTATGTGTTGAGCAATACGACCTGCGTGGGGCAGACCCAAAGCAAGCCCTCCAGCACGGTGACGGTCTGCCCGAATGGGGAGACGCTGCGCTCGGGGCAGTGCGTGACGGTGAAGGCAGCCGGGAGTGAGGCCTATTGCGACACCGGCGTGCTCAAGAACGGGCAATGCGAAGTGACCCAGGTCCAGGACTACCCTGCCGCTAGCCGGGCGGTCTGCAAGACCCCGGGCTACGCCCTGCGCGCGGACGGCAAGTGCGTGAAGGACGTGCCGGACGACTATGCCGCGACGCTCAAGGAAACCTGTGCGGACGGCAGCACGCCGGCGGCGGGGCAGTGCTCGACCCCCAAGGAGGAAGATGCCAAGCAGGAAACCGGCTGTCTTCTGGGAACGCTCAGGGCATGGCCCCCCAACCCGTCGCAGCAGGCCTGCATGTCCAACGAGACGGTGACAGCAAGAGGCCCCACGCCTGCGGCAACAGCCTGTCAAGCGTTGGCCAGCCCATATGGCGCTACCTTGCTAGGGGTCTGGCTGGACCCCGGTGCTGGAGCGGCTGCTCAGCCCCAACCGCGCGCCATTCCCGAGTCACAGTGGTACTGCGGCTTCACCCCGGTTCAACGCTACGTGTGCAGCCGCGGTACGCTGGTGAACGGCAACCGGTGCCGGTACACGGAATCTTCTCCCAGTATCAAGGGCTACACCTGCCCCAACGGCGGAAGCCTGGACGTCACGATGTGCCGGCGCACCCGCACGGATGTGCAGGATGCAGCGCAGGAGCTGTACTGCTCCAAGGGCGGCCAGCTGGACGGCTCCATGTGCCGACTCAGCACGACCAGCACCAATCCGCCTAAGACGCGCTCGACCTGCGATGCCGGCTACACGCCGGATGGCAGCACCTGCTACAAGCCCACGGGCTCAACGCCTACGACGCAATACGGTTGCGACAGCGGCTGGACGCCCGTCAACGGGCAGTGCACCTATAAGACGCCGGACAAGCCCGCGACGGTGAAGTACGTCTGCGCTGATGGCAGCACGCCGCCAACAGGTGGGCAATGTGCGGCCGGGGTGCAGAGCACGGCCTACATCTACCTGGGTGGCAAGGCGATTGCCGAGGTCAACAGTGCGAGCGGCACGCAATACGTGCATACCGATGCGCTGGGCAGCCCGGTGGCGCACACGGGTGCGAGCGGCAGCCTGCTGAACACCACGCGTTTTGAGCCCTATGGCTACGTGGCGCAGGGGACCAAGCCAGGGCCGGCGACCAGCCTGATGGGCTACACGGGGCATGTGCAGGATCCGGAGACGGATCTGGTTTACATGCAGCAGCGGTACTACGATCCGATTGCTGGACGATTCCTCTCTGTTGATCCCATCGTTACGGATGCAAATACGGGTAAGGGCTTCGGGTTGTATACGTATGTCAATAACAACCCTTATGGCTATACCGATCCTGCTGGAATGCAAGCAGGAAAGGTTGACTGTGGGGCGATGGAGGGGTTGACGTGCTTTACAACTGTATATGACGGTGGCAACTCACACCGCAGCTCAAAGATTGAGACTGCTGGGCAGGTAATCGGTGGTATTGCTGGTTTTGCAACGGGCGCCGGTTTGTCGGCTGGTTGCGACTTTTTTACCTTGGGCACTTGCAGCCCCACCAATTTGGCCCTCATAGGGGGGATGACAGTAGGCGGCGCTGCACTCGGCAGGCAAGCGGGTGCTGCTGCTGAAGAGCGGCTTGAACAGGCCTGGGGGCAACTCGATAAGCTAATAAATGCATACACTGCGTCGGGTCCGCAATCTGAGCAGTATGCGTTGGTGGCAATAAATTCTGGGCTCTACCCGAATGTCCGGGGTGGCACTGAGTGGTTGAATTCGGGTGAGGTTTGGAAATATGGCGTTAGTATCAATGGCCCAGGGCGGTATCCGGCATCAACCCTTCAAGGGTTGGGGCTCCGATACGCAACGCAGGCCATTGGGAGTGCAAGTGGAATGTTGGTGCAAGAGAAAATTAAACTGATTTCATACTTTTCTGAGCACTTGCAACTTCCGCCAGGAAATAGAATATTTAAATAAGGATTGTCGTGAAATTCGGTTTTACAGCAAGTACCAATGAAGTCGTTGGAGAATGCATTAATGCTTCGTTGATATATTTTGAGAGGCTGCTAAATGAGCAACTGGGGAACAGATTCTATGGGGCGGAAATTGTTCGATTTGTTGTTTGCTTTGTATCGATTGATGATGAGAATGAAATAAATATCCAGCATCAAAAGTACCATACCAAGGTTGGAAAATATCGTGAATCGCCTGTGGCCGACTCTGAGAGGTACATCAGTGTTGCCCCCATAGTGCTGCCTAGATTGCTATGTAATGCGAGCGAGCAAGAGATTTTTTCGCTGCTAATGGTGGCCTTGATTTCGGAGATCGAGGTAGGCAGCATAAAGTGGCCGAAAGGGTTTGACTTGGCGGCGTTCGCTTCGGATGTAAAAAAGTCTTTCATGCAGGAGCGCCTCGCGGATTAATGCTCTTGTCCATCTTGCAGGTTGTCTTTTGCAATCGGTGACTTTGCAGGCCGGATATAAGACTGCAGCCCTGCCTCCTGCTTCTTCACACGCAGATGTTGTTTGCGATCCGGGAGGCGCCCATATAAGACCTTCCCTAAGGCGTGCGCCAGCGCGCCTGATGGCCACCCGACGTTGCATCGTGGCGAGCATCATCGTCGGCATGAACGTAGACGCTGGTCGTTGCGATGTTCTCGTGGCCCAGGTTGTCGCGCACATGCTTCAGGTCCATATGGTCGCTCTGGTGCGAGCCGGCGGTGTGCCGCAGCCAATGTGCCGACGCCTTCTCGATATGCGCCGCCGCTGCTTCGCGGTCGGCTCCTTGTGCACGCAGTCGTGCGGCAGTATTGCGCACCGCCTCCTTGACGATCTCGTGGACTGCGCTGCGGGCTAGCGGCGAGGCTGTACCAATCAGCGGCAGAAGCACCGGCAGATTTTCACCCTCAGCGGGCAAGGGCTTGATGCCCAGCGCTTTGCGATAGCGCATGAGTTCGGCCATCATCTCGTCCGTGGCCGGCACGAGCCGCGACTTGCTGCCCTTGCCGGTAACCTCAATCCACCAGCGCTCCTTCCCGTCAGCACTGCGGCGGGCAAAGAAGTTGCCCATGGCGAGTCCGCAGACCTCCGACACGCGTAGGCCGCCGAGGTACAGCAGCGAGAAGAGCCATCGGCTGCGTGCCGCGTGCGCAGCCTGACGAGGCGTCGCAGCGGCCATCGCCTCGATCGCCGCCCTGACCTCGTCCCAGTGTTCGGTGGGTAGAAAGCGGCTGATGCGCGGCGCTCGGGTGCGGGCCGGGCGGCGGCTCAGCGCGAGCGGATTGCCGGCCAAGTACCCGGCCTCGACCAACCAGTTGAACAGTCCGTTCAAGATCGAAAGCGCCTGGCGTTGGCTTGAAACCGACAGCGGGCCAGCGAACGGTCGCCAGCGGCTCGAGCCGCGAGGCGGCCTCTGGCCAGGCGCCATGACCCATCGTTCGGCCGGTTGCGGGTTGGCGAGGAAGTGCTGGTAGAGCAGCAGATCCTCGTGGAACAGATCGGACAACGCCGTCCGGCGCTGATAGACACACCACAGCAGCAGGCGCTCGGCTTCCTTGCGGTAGGCCTCAAGTGTGCGTGGCGAATCGGCATAGCGCCCCAGCCACGCCAGCACCGCCGCACGGTCGTCAGCCGCCGCGATCTGCACGCGGCCGATGCCGCGGTTGCGGCCACGGATGCCGCTCAAGGATTCCGGGATGCAGAGCTGGTCAAGTGCGACGAGGTCACTCATTGGATCTTCCGGAGGGTGTTTTACATCATTATGGACATAAGAAGAGTTATGTCCAATGATTGGCAGGAGGAGTTGATAATTTAACGTAATACGTCATAGTATCAACGCATGAGCACCGAGAACGAGATCCTCGCCGAAGTCGAAGCGCTGAAGGGGCAGTTCAGCGACACAAAAGCCTTGTACCGCGAAGTCTGCGCATTGCTGTTCTTCAGGCACGGCATCACGCCGACCACGAACAAGCTATACCAGTACGTGCGCAAGGGCACCATGAGCACGCCGGCGGAGGCGCTGAGCAAGTTCTGGGACGAACTCCGATCCAAGGCGCGAGTCGAAATCGAGCATCCCGACCTGCCAGAGGTCATCAAGGCCGCGGCGGCCGAAGCCATCGCAGCGATCTGGCGTCAAGCCTCGGAAGCCGCGCGTGGGGAACTGGCAGCGGCCAGGGTGGAACTCGAGGCCAGCGCAGAAAAGGCTCAAGTCGCCCAGAGCATGGCGGAGGCGGCAGTCGCCCGCTGGGAGACCGAGGCAAACGATCTGCGCGACCAAATCGCCCAGGCCAAGGCCGCCCGGGACGCCGTCAAGGGCGAATTGGAAGCTGAACGTCGGGCGCACGCCGGTGCACAAGGCCGCGTACAGGAACTGCAGTCCCAGCTTGAACAGGCACGGGGACAACAACAGCGCCAGCAAGAGGCCTTCAGCGCCGATCTTGCTAAGGCACGCGAGGACGTCGACGCCGCCCAGGAACGGGCGGGCGCGGCTGAGCGGCGTGCATTGCTGGAGATCGAGCAGGAGCGCCAGGCGCGGGCCCGCGCCGACAAGACGGCCGAAGGCCTGCGGGACAAGCTGGGCCAGGCCGAAGCCCGCGAGCGCCAGCAGTCACTGGAACACACCGAGGCCGCTACCCGCGCGCAGATGGAGCTCAACGCAAAGAGCGCGGCGCTGCAGCGCGCCCTGGAGGCGCAAGAGGCGCTGGCAAACGATGCTGAGGCGCTGCGCCGCCAACTGGGCGAGGCTCAGCAGGCATCCGCACGTCATGAGGCAGAGGCGCTGACCCTCAAGATCCTCGTCGAGCGATTGACGCCGCCGACCCCAGCATCCCATGCACCGGCGCGAGGCGGCCGACGAAAGGCCACGGGCTCGTGAGCACGAGCCACCCAACGCTGGAGGGCGTGGCCAAGCACATCAAAGACCTGGAGCAGTTGGTGACGCTGCTGCTTCAGGGACTTTCGCGCGCGAAGCCGTGGCAACGCCAATTTGCAGCGCATCTGGTGGACGTGGACACGCAACTGCAGGTGCTGCGGTTGACGGTGACTTTGGAGCGTCAGGTGGACGAAATCCTCGTCGCTGCAGGGCATGTGGCGGGGGCCTGCCGCCTTGCTGCCGCAGCCTTGACCGGCTCCCGCGCCGACCCGACGACTCGCGCAGCCGTCCATTTGATCGTCGATCTGGCAAACAGCATTCACGCCGGGCTTGGGCAACTGAAGTAGGCCGGTGAGTCGGGGCGGCTTCATGCCATTTCCCACGCGGGCAACAGCGCCCCGGCCACGAGCCATGCCAACAGTTTTGACGGTGTGCCATCCGCTGACATCGGCGCCATTGATCACACGGGTAGAACTTCTGATCTCGGAAATCAGAACAAATTCAATTGCTTAGCAAGGTTCTTGGACAAAATTTTCGAGATCGTGGTCAACCCTCCGTTACGGAGGGGAATGTGCTCGCTGAAGAACTCCCACCATTCGTTCACGCCATGCATAAGCAACAAGGTTTTTATTACTTTTTTACTTATGTGTGAATTTCACCCGTATCTCGGCACGCCCCCTGATCCGGTGTCAGCGACTTGCTGACTTCCAGGGACCGCACCATGCCGGCGGGCAGGGTGTCCAGTGCCACACCCCGGCGGCCGGACTCGGGCGATGGCACCAGCGAACCGTTGATGGACACGGCGTTCAGGTCCGGTCCGAGGCCTCGGATGACGACATAGCGGCCCTCCCCCTGGTCCCGCTGAAGGGAGACGCCCGGCAGGCGAGCCAGCGCCTCGGCGGCATTCTTGTCGGGCAAGGCCCCAATGTCGTCGGCGCTGACGACGCTGAGCACATGCAACGCCTTTTCCTGCGCCGCCAGGGCCTTGCGCAGGCTGGCGGCCTGGCCGGTGACCGAGACGGCCTCCAGCGTGGCCGTCACCGCGGAGGCCTCCTGGCCATGCGCAGCGAAGGCGCTGATCAGGCCGGCGCTCAGGAGGCTGAGGGAGCAGGCAGGGGTGGAGCCGCCTGCAGGGCGGATAGGGGATCGGAGCTTCGTCATGGGATTGGTTTGACAGGGCGCCCGGCGGGCAATGGGGGCGCACTGTCCCGGAGGTCGATGGCAGTCGCGTGACATCGACCCATCAGCGCACGGTGCACCGCCGGCATGAGCCGATGCGTCCCCCCAGGCGCCCCGCTCCAGGAACTGTCACAAACACGCCCTAGCATCCCGCCCCCATGAACCTCGGCTCCGCGCGTCTCCGGCTCGCCTCACTCCAGCCTCCCTCGCTCGCGCCCGTGCTCGGCCTGAGCGGCTTCGGTCGGCTCCTTCTGCTGGCGATGGCGCTAATCCTCTATTGCTTCCAGGACCAGTCCGTGGCCAAGCCGCTGGCGCGTTGGAACTGGGTCGACATCGTTGGCGAGGGCGGCATGGTGGTCATGGCGGGCGTCTGGCTGACGCAGCTGCGCGCGAGCCGTCCGGCGGGGCGGGTGACCGACCTGCTGTGCCTCGGGCTGGCGGGCATGCTGCTGGGCGAGTGGGTGGACGCGCTGGACGAGTTCATGCTCCTGCCGAAGTCGGTGCTGTGGGACAACTGGCTGGAGTCCACGCTGGTTCCGCTGGGCATGCTGCTGGTCACCTGGGGCCTGCACCTCTGGCGACAGGAGCATCGTGTGCTGACCGAGCAGCTGCTGCGTCGCGAGCGCATCTTCCGCGATCACCGGAGCCTGGAGGGCGTCACTCAGCTTGGCGACGCCCGCTACATGGCGGCCCAGGTGGCGCTGGAGCAGCGGATGCAGCGCCCCGCCGCGCTCGTGATGCTGGGCACCCAGGACTTCGAGGCCCGTGTCCGGGAGCATGGGCTCGCGGAAGCCGACCGGCTGCTGCAGGCCACCAGCCATCTCCTGCTGCTCAACTTGCCCCCCGACGCGCTGCTGTGCCGCTATGCGGCCGACCGCTTCTGCGTCCTGTTGCCGGGCGCGGGTGCGGAGGCCGCGCAGGCGCAGGCCGCGCACCTGCAGGCCGCGCTCGATCACCTTGCCCATCACACGCGGGCAGGGCTTCGACTGAGGCTGTGCGCGCGCAGCGCCTGGGCGCTGGTGCAGCAGCCTGCGCCGGCGGACGAGCAGCTGCTGGCGCTGGCGCGGAGGTTGGCATGAATCCGCCCTTCAGCCCGGTGCTGTGCGCGCCGTTCGGGGGGCTGCGCTTCGAGCTGGACAGTCCGTGTCTGCCCTGGGAGCAGCACGTGGTCGGCATTCTGGAGCTCGCCCGCTCCCGGGACCATCCTCCGGAGGACTTGCTGCGCCGGGCGGGACTGGCACGTCGCGCCCTCCTCAGCCCGCAACAACTGCTGTCCCTGATGGAAGCCCTGCAACAGGCGCTGCCTGCAGGTGACACGCCCTTCCTGCTGGGGCAGCTCAGCCTGCCGGGCCACGCCGGGCTGGCCAGCCATGCCCTGCTGCAGGCGGGCACGCTGGGCGAAGCGCTCTCGATCCTGTGCCTGTACGCCGGGCGGCTCTCGCCGCTGCTCACGCCGCGACTGCTGCACCATGGAGACGAGGTGCTGCTGCTGTGGACCGACGCCTGCGGCCTCAAGCCGTCGCAGCGCAGCTTCGTGGTCGACCTGCACATGAGTGCGGTGAAGTCGCTTTGCCAATGGCAAGGCGGCGGCGCCCTGCCCTGGCGCTTCTGCTTCAACCGGACGCGGCCCCGCGATCTGTCGCAGCACGTTGTCCATCTCGGCGCCGACCTCAGCTTTGGTTGCCAGATCGATGCGATGCGGTTGCCGGCGGCATGCCTGACGCAAGGCTGGCTGCGCTCGACGAGCCCGAACCTGGCGCTGCGTGCGCTGCAGGAAGGTGCCGATCCCCGCGCCGAGGGGCGGGGCCTGCTCGCCGCACTGCACGACTGGCTGCTCCCGCGCTACCGGGAGGCCCCGTCGCTCGAACAGGCCGCCCAGGCCTTCGGGCTCAGCCCCGCCACGCTCAAGCGGCGTCTGGCCCACCATGGCACGCACTACCAGGCGCAGTGGGACCAGGCGCGCAGCCACGTCGCGCTGTACCTGCTGCTGTTGCAAGGCCGAAGCAGCGAGGCGATTGCCAGCGAACTGGGATTCCATGACCGCAGCAGCTTCCGGCGCTCGTTCAAGCGATGGACGGGCCAGACACCGGGCGCGGCGGCGGGGATTCCTGCTGAGGGCTGACGGGCCGGCGGCGGGCGGCGTCTGCGCGGGCCGCGCCCGCCATCCGATGACCCGCCCGCCGCTTCCCCTTAAGACGCGGCGCCGGCCCGGCCTCGCATCAGAAGAAAGGCCGCCGGGATCACGAAGAGCGACAGCAGCGGCGCCGTCACCATGCCGCCCAGCATCGGCGCGGCGATGCGGCTCATCACCTCGGCGCCGGTGCCGCTGCCCCAGACGATGGGAATGAGGCCCGCCAGGATCACCGCCACGGTCATGGCCTTGGGCCGCACGCGCAGCACGGCGCCTTCGCGGATGGCGTCCAGCACCAGTTCGATGCTCAGCGCCGCGCCGCGCCCCAGTCGATCCTCCAGGGCATGGCGCAGGTAGATCAGCATGACGACGCCGAACTCCGCCTCCACACCCGCCAGGGCGATGAAGCCGACTCCCGTCGCGATGGAGAGGTTGAAGCCCATCAGGTACAGGAACCAGATGCCGCCCGTGAGGGCAAAGGGCATCGTCGCCATGATCAGGGCGGCCTCGTCCAGGCGCTTGAAGGTCAGGTACAGGAGCACGAAGATGATCAGCAGCGTGGCCGGCACCACCACCTTGAGCTTCGCGTTGGCGCGCTCCAGGTATTCGAACTGGCCCGAGTAGGCGATGCTGATGCCGGGCTCGAGCTTGATCTGCTCGCTCACGGCCTGGCGAAGATCGTGCGCCACAGAGGCCATATCGCGCCCGCGCACGTCGACGTAGACCCAGCCGGATGGACGCGCGTTCTCGCTCTTGAGCATGGGGGGCCCGTCGCTGATCTTCACCTGGGCCACCGCGCCGAGGGTGATCTGCTGGCCCAGGGCCGTCTGGATGGGCAGCTGGCGCAGCTTCTCCGGGGAGTCGCGCCACTCGCGCGGATAGCGCAGATTGATGGGGAAGCGAGCCAGGCCCTCGACCGTCTCCCCGACGTTATCGCCGCCGATCGCACCGGCCACGATGGCCTGGACTTCGGCCACGCTGAGGCCGTGGCGAGCGATCGCCTGGCGGTCGATGTCGACATCCACATAGCGGCCGCCGGTGAGCCGTTCCGCCAGCGCCGAGCTCACGCCGGGCACGCCTTTGGCCACCTGCTCCACCTCGGTGGCGATGCGGTCAATGACCCGCAGATCGCTGCCCGTCACCTTCACGCCGATGGGACTCTTGATGCCCGTGGCCAGCATGTCGATGCGGTTGCGGATGGGCGGGATCCAGATGTTGGACAGGCCCGGAATCTTGACGGCCTGGTCCAGCGCCTCAATGAGCTTCTCGGGCGTCATGCCGGGCCGCCACTGGTCCCGCGGCTTGAGCTTGACGGTGGTCTCGAACATCTCCAGCGGGGCCGGGTCGGTGGCCGTCTCCGCCCTCCCCGCCTTGCCGAACACGCGCTCCACCTCGGGCACCGTCCTGATCATCCGGTTGCTCAGCTGCAGCAGCTCCGTCGCCCGCTGTGCGGAGAGCCCGGGCAATGCGGAAGGCATGTACAGCAGGTCCCCTTCATCGAGACTGGGCAGGAACTCGCCGCCCAGGCGGGCCAGCGGCCAGGCCGTCGTGGCCAGGGCCGCTAGCGCGATGGCCAGCGTGGTGCGGGGCCGGCGCAGCACCCACTCCAGCGCCGGCCGGTAGACGGCGATCAGCGCGCGGGTGATGAGGTTCTTCTGCTCGTCGGGAATCCGGCCGCGGATCCAGTACCCCATCAGCACCGGAATCAGCGTGACCGACAGGCCCGCCGCCGCGGCCATCGCATAGGTCTTGGTGAAGGCCAGCGGGCCGAAGAGGCGCCCCTCCTGCGCCTCCAGCGTGAAGACGGGAATGAAGGACAGCGTGATGATCAGCAACGAGAAGAACAGCGCCGGGCCCACCTCCTCGGCGGCCTCGGTGATGACGCCCCAGCGCTCGGCGCCCACCAGCGCCTGGTCCGGATGGGCGTGCTGCCAGGCCTCCAGCTTCTTGTGCGCGTTCTCGATCATCACCACGGCCGCATCGACCATGGCGCCGATGGCGATGGCGATGCCGCCCAGGGACATCATGTTGGCGTTGATGCCCTGGTAGCGCATCACGACGAAGGCCGCCAGCACGCCCAGCGGCAGCGAGATGATGGCCACCAGCGCCGAGCGCAGATGCCACAGGAAGACCGCGCAGACCAGCGCCACGACCAGGAACTCCTCGCCCAGCTTGTGCGTCAGGTTCTCGATGGCGCGCTCGATCAGCGCGCTGCGGTCGTAGGTGGTGACGATCTCCACGCCCCGCGGCAGGCTGGCCTGCAACTCGCCCAGCTTCTTCTTGACCGCGGCAATGGTCTCCTGCGCATTCTTGCCGGAGCGCAGGATCACCACGCCGCCGGCCACCTCGCCCTCCCCGTCCAGCTCCGCGATGCCGCGGCGCATCTCGGGGCCGATCTGCAGGGTGGCCACCTCGCCCAGGCGCACCGGAATGCCCGCGCGCGACGCCAGGGCGATGGCACGAAAGTCGTCCAGGGACTTCAGGTAGCCGCTGGCGCGCACCATGTACTCGGCACCGCTCATCTCCAGCACCGAGCCGCCCGTCTCCTGGTTGGCCGCCATCAGGGCCTCGCGGACCTGCGCCTGCGTGATGCCGTAGGCCGCGAGCTTGGCCGGATCCAGCACCACCTGGTACTGCTTGACCATGCCGCCCACCGACGCCACTTCCGCCACGTTGGGCAGGCTCTTGAGCTCGAACTTGAGGAACCAGTCCTGCAGGGCGCGCAGGCCGGCGAGGTCCGTGCTGCCGGTACGGTCGACCAGGGCGTACTGGAAGATCCAGCCGACGCCGGTGGCGTCCGGCCCCAGCGACGACTTGGCGGCGGCCGGCAGGCGGCCCTGCACCTGGTTCAGGTACTCCAGCACCCGCGAGCGGGCCCAGTACAGGTCCGTGCCGTCCTCGAGGAGTCGCCGAAGAAGGAGAAGCCCCGCACCGTCTTGGCGCCAGGCACCGACAACATGGTCGTGGCCAGCGGATACGTGACCTGGTTCTCGACAATCTGCGGGGCCTGGCCCGGGTAGCTGGTGCGGATGATGACCTGCACGTCGGAGAGGTCCGGCAAGGCGTCGATCGGCGTGTTGCGCACGGCCCAGACGCCCCAGGCCAGCAGGAACACCGTGCTGAGCAGGACCAGGAAGCGGTTGCCGACCGACCAGCGGATGAGGCGGGCGATCATTGCTTCGCTCCCGAGGCGGCGCGGCGCGCGGGCTCGATCGCGACGACGACATAGTCATCGCCCTGCTTCGCGAAGCGGAACGTCACGGCCTGCTTCGGCTTCAGGCCGGCCGCCAGGGTTGGCTTGTCGAGCCGGAAGCCCATGGTCATGGCGGGCCACTTCAGCGCCTCGATGGCGCCATGAGACAGGGTGATTTCGTCCGGGCTGATCTCCTCGATCGTGCCGACGGCGTCATAGGTTTCGTGCCCGGCGTGTGCCGCCGCCGGTGCTGCCTTGCTCGGCGCCGACGCCGCCTCCATCGCAGGCACCAGGCCCTTGAGACTGGCCTCCGAATCGATCAGGAACTGGGCCGAGGCCACGACCTGCTGCCCGGCGCTCAAGCCCCCGAGCACCACGAGCTGGTCGTCAATCTCCTCGCCCACCTCCACGTTCACCGGGTGGAAGCGGCCGGGACCATCGACCACATAGGCGAGGGCCCGCTTGCCGGTGCGGATCACGGCCTCGCTGGGGACCATCAGCCGAGGCTGCGCAGCCCCCCGCAGACTGACCTGCGCAAACATGCCGGCCTTGAAGCGCTGCGCCGGATTGGGCAGCTCGAGGCGCACGCGCAGCGTCCGCGTGTCCTTGCTGGCCTCGGGCAGGATGCTGATCACGCGGGCCTTGAAGACGTCGGCGCCGTAGGCGGCGAAGCGCAGCTCGGCCGACTGGCCCACCGCGACTTGCCCGCCTTGAGATTCCGGCACGGCCACCTCCACCCACACGCTGCCCAGGCCGTTGATGCGCGTCAGGCTCATGCCGGGGCTCACCGTCATGCCTTGCCTCACCATCAGCTCGGCGATCAAGCCGCCCTGAGGGGCCGTGACGGTGATGCGTGCATTCGGTTCGCGAGTCTGCTCCAAGCGCGAGATCAGCGCCTCGCTCATGCCCAGCAGCAGCAGACGCTGCCGCGCCGCCTGCGTCAGCGCGACGTCGCCCAGCGCCTGGACGGCCAGGTATTCGCGCTGCGCGGCGACCCAGTCGGGCAGCAGCAGATCCACCAGCGGGGCGCCCGCGGCGATCACGTCGCCCGGCGCCCGGGCATAGACACGCTCGACGAAACCACCGGCGCGTGCCTGCACGAGGCTGACCTCGCGTTCATTGAGCTGCACCGTGCCGACCGCCTCGATGCGGGCGGCCGCGGGCCGTTCCTGCACCGTGGCCATCCGTAGGCCCAGGGACTGCACCGTCTGCGCTGAGACGCTCAGGCCCGGCGTCTGCGCCGAGGCCTCGTCCGCGTACTTGGGCTGCAGCTCCATGTCCATGAAGGGGGACTTGCCCGGCTTGTCGAAGTGCTGCGTCGGGTTCATCGGATCGAACCAATACAGCACTTTTCGCTCGGCCTTGGCCGCAGGGCTGGCGGCTTCATGCGATGTGTTGTCGTGGGTGGCTTCGCTGGAGCGCCAGGTCGAGAGGCCCCATCCTGCAGCGACGCCTGCCGCCAGCAAGGAGACCCCGGCGATGATGTTCTTGGTGTTCATGGCGGTGTCCTTCCTCAGTCGGCCATCAGGCTGTGCAGTCGGGCGAGCAGGCTGCTGCGCTGGGCCTGCAGGTCGATGCGGCGCAGGCGCTGTTCCAGCACCTGGCTGCGGGCGGCGAGCACGGCGGCCACGTCCGCGCGCCCGGCCTGGTAGCTGCTGAGCGCCAGGGCGACGCGGTCCTGCGCCAGCGGCAGTGCCTGGCCGTCCAGCCGTTCAATCAGCCGGCCCAGGGATTGCAGCTCCGCCAGTTCCTCTTCCAGTTCCTGACGGTGGCGGCGCTCGGCCTCCTCCCGCTCCGCGTCAATGCGTTCCAGATCGCGCTGCCGGGCCGTTGTCATCGGGCGCTGGCGCTTGTCCTTCTGCCAGGGCAGGTCGAAGCTCAGCTGGAACGAGACCATATCGCCCCACTGCGCCCCGCGGCGGCTGTAGGCCAGCTCCCAGGCCCAATCGCCCTTGGATTCAGCCTGTGCCTCCTTGAGCTCGGCACGGGCCATATCCAACATGGCGGGATAGACCGCCAGCTCGGCATGGTGGCTGAGGCGCGATCGGAACTCATCAGCCGGCAGCTCGGGCAGGGGCATCTCGCCCTCCAGGGGTTCGTCCCCCTGCGGCCCCAGCAGCCGGCGCAGAGCCGCCCGGACCTTGTCGGCGTCGCGCTGGAGCTCGTCCTGCCGATCGGCCAGCGCCAGCGCCTCCTGGCGTGCCACGAGCAGCTCGGCGGCGGGTGCGCCGCCGGCGATCCGGGCGGGCAAGGTGGCCTGCAGGCGCTGGTTCTCGGCCTGCAGCTCAGCCAGCAGTGCCCCCTTGGCTTCGATGCTGCGTGCCGTGATCCAGGCGAGGTCCAGCGCCTGGCGCACCTGAAGTCGCTGCACCTGCAGCATCGCGCGCTCGCGTTCGGTCCGCGCCTGAGCGCCTTCGAGGCGGGCGGCACGCTTGGCCGCGTTGGGCACCTCCTGCATCAGCGCGATGCGCTGCATGGTCATGAAGTCGCGCGTGAGGCTCCAGCGGTCCATGCCGCTGGTGGGCAGGTTCTCGATGCCCAGGGACAGGCGCGGATCGGGCAAGCTGCCCGCGGCGGGCTGGGCGGCGGCGGCGCCGTCCAGGGCCGACTGCTGCGCACGCAGCGCCGGATTCTGGCGCTCCGCGAGCTGGCGGGCCTCGGTGTAGGTCAGCGCGCTGGCCGGGGCGGCGAGAGACAGGCCAAGGCTCAGCAGCGTGCAGAGCCAGGCGGGCCTGAAGGAAGACCGGGCGACGGGCCGGCCGGAACGGAAGGGTGACATGACGGTCCTCGACGGAAGTGGCGATCACGGAGCAGCACCCGCGCCGCAGGGGCGCAGGCCTATCGCGATCCGCTCAATTCCGAAGGACCAGGAGGCTGAGGTAGAGCGGTGGCTCACCGCCTGAGCGAGCGCTCGGCGGCGCGTGCCCGGAGCGGACACCGACCGGCATCAGCGGCGCCAGGGGCTGAACCACCCCCACGATGAGCGTCAGCGCCGCCGGATTCGGCTGGAGATCCGGCACCGCCGCCGCGGCTGTGCCCTGCGCATCCTTGTCGCAATGGGCCTTGCAGAGCTGCGGCTGCTCCTCGTCCATCGCGCCCGGCATGCCGTCGCAACCGGGCATGGCCAGCTGCATGGACAGCTGCTGCCTTGCTTTCTCCAGCTGCGGGCAGGCGTAGGCCGCCGTGGCGAGCTGCATGAAGAGCATCGCCATCAGAACGCCGGTGGACACCCAGCGGCGCAGAGGCCGGGAGAGGAACATGGGTCGAAGGATAGTGGCAGGCGCGCTCCGCCGATTGCGCCATGTCAAGTGAAGGCCAGCGGGAGCTGTCGCGTGGCCAGCTGCAAGACACACGGGCCCTCATCGACGCGCCCGCCCCTTCTGCGCCGGCCGCACGTCCGCCTTCAACACCCGGGCCATCTGCTCCAGCGCTTGTTCCAGCGCTTCGGGGGACTCGGAGGCCACGCAGTCGCCCGGCACCCACAGCGAGTAGCCGCGCAGATAGGCATCCATGGCCGTGAACAGCACGCAGCTGTCGGCGGCAATGCCCGTCAGGACCAGGCGCCGGCAATGCAGGCGCTCGAGAAGCAATTGCAGCGGCGTGGCATGGAAGGCGGAATGGCGTGGCTTGAGCAGCGCGAAGTCGCGACGCCGTGGCCTCATCGCGCGTGCCATCTGCCCGGCGGTGCCCGGCATGGCCTGGCAATGGCGGCACAGCGCCTGGAAGTCGGACGTCCATTCGCCGTAGTTGTCGTTCACGTAGACCGTGCGCACGCCGTCGGCCTCGAGGTAACGCCTCAGCCGCGCGGCCTGGCGCGCGGCCTTCAGGGCGGCCGGCGCGAGGGCCTCCGCGCCATCAAAGCGCAAAGGGTTGATGAAGTCGATCAGCAGCAGGACGGTCCTGCTGGGCTCCAGCTCGTCAGTCCGGATCTTGCTCATGGCGTGTCAGGCAGCCTGGCATCGGGGCAATTGCGACGCCCGGCGACGCCCGGCGTCGGCAGGCCTCGTCGGCTCAGGGGGCATGGCGCTTGCCCCGGGGCGTCACCACTTCTGGAGACCACGATGTGTCACTGCGGCCACAGCCAACCGGGAGACTCGCGATGAAGGCGCTGACCTACCAGGGCGCCCGCGATGTGCGGGTCGAGACCATGCCGGACCCGGTGCGCCACGCGCCCGACGACCTCATCCTGCGCGTCACCGCCACGGCGATCTGCGGGTCGGACCTGCACATCTTTCGCGGCAAGATTCCCGGCATGAAGTCCGGGGACATCCTCGGCCATGAGTTCATGGGCGTCGTCGAGGACGTCGGGCCTGGCGTGCACGCGCTGCGCCCCGGGGACCGCGTGGTCGTGCCTTTCACGATCTCCTGCGGCGACTGCCTGTTCTGCCGGCGCCAGCTGTTCGCCGCCTGCGAGACGACCAACCCGGGCCGCGGCGCGATCCTGAACCGCAAGGACCTCCGCGCCGGGGCTGGCCTGTTCGGCTACAGCCACCTCTACGGCGGCTATGCCGGCGGGCAGGCCGAGTATGTGCGGGTGCCCAAGGCCAATGTCGGCCCGCTGCGCATCCCGGACTCCACGCTGTTCCTGTCGGACATCCTGCCCACGGGCTACCAGGCCGCGGTGAATGCGGAGGTCGGCCCGGGCAGCCAGGTGGCGATCTTCGGCGCCGGGCCGGTCGGGCTGATGGCGGCCGCCTGCTGCCGGATGCTGGGCGCCGAGCAGATCTTCATGGTGGATCACCACCCCTACCGGCTCGACTTTGCCGCCGCGACCTACGGCGTGGTGCCGATCGACTTCGAACGCATCGAAGACCCGGCGGCCTACATCATCGAGGCGACGGGCCACCACGGCGTGGACGCCACGATCGACGCCGTGGGCTTCGAGGCCAAGGGCAGCGCGGCCGAAACGGTGCTGACGACCCTGAAGCTGGAGGGCTCCAGCGGCGCGGTGCTGCGCCAGGCCATAGCGGCCACGCGCCGCGGCGGCATCGTGAGCGTGCCGGGGGTCTATGCCGGCTTCATCCACGGCTTCCTCTTCGGGGATGCCTTCGAGAAGGGCCTGACCTTCAAGGGCGGGCAGACGCATGCGCAGCGCTACATGCCCGAGCTGCTGGAGCGCATCACGGCGGGCACGCTCCGGCCGGAGGTGATCGTCACGCACGAGCTGCCGCTGCTCGACGCGGCCCGCGGCTACGAGATCTTCAACGAGAAGCA
>JAYRJQ010000017.1:0-144764 GCA_041906185.1 Burkholderiaceae bacterium | reverse complement strand
CCCTGGTCAAACTCGCCCGGCCATTGCAAAGCAAGGCCTCCCACATGGTCGCGCTCGTCGAAACGGCGACAGATGCCACCGCCAAGGGCGATCAACCGGCCGCGCAGCCCCCTGACGCCTGAAGCGCTCCATGTCCTCGCAGCAAAACAGCCCCGCCCTCGCGGGGCTGTTGTCATTCCGGCTCCCGTTTTTCGGCAACGGGTTGACAAACTACAGAAATATCGCAAACATAACAAACATGACATCCGAGAACGATCTGCCCGCAACCCTGCGCACGCTTCGCGCCACCCTTAATCTGACCCAGGAGCAACTGGGCGAGCGGTTGGGTGTGTCCTTCGCCACCGTCAACCGGTGGGAGGGCGGGCTCTCCAAGCCGCAGAAGGCTGCTGCCGCCGCGATCCAGGCGCTGGCCGTGGAGGCCGGCATCGCCCCGGAAGAACTGAGTTCCCAGACTGCCGCCGTGGAGGTCAGCCGCCGCCGAGCGCGGGCGCCGAAGTCGGGCGACCAGGCGCTGACCACCAAGCCCATGGAACAGATGCTGTGGGATGCCGCGTGCTCGATCCGGGGCGAGAAGGACGCAGCCAAGTTCAAGGACTACCTGCTGCCGCTGGTCTTCCTGAAGCGCCTGTCCGACGTGTTCGACGATGAAGTGAACCGCCTGGCCGAGGACTATGGCGACAAGGCCACCGCGCTGGAGATCGCCGAGGCCGACCACTCGCTGCTGCGCTTCTACCTGCCGCCCGAAGCCCGCTGGGGCGTGATCAGCGGGCGCGAGACCTTCGACTGGCCGCTGGACGACAAGGGCCGCAGCACCGCACCCAAGGACGCCGGCGAGCACCTCACCCGCGCGCTGCGCGGCGTGGTCAAGCACAACCCCAGCCTGTCCGGCGTGATCGATGTGGTGGACTTCGCCGCCGAGCGCAACGGCGAGCGCGACATCAACCCCGCCAAGCTGCGCGAGGTGATCGAGACCTTTTCAGACCCTCGCTACCGCCTGGGCCTGGCCGATGTGCAGCCCGACTTCCTGGGCCGGGCCTACGAGTACCTGCTGCGCAAGTTCGCCGAAGGTTCGGGCCAGAGTGCGGGCGAGTTCTTCACCCCGACCGAAGCCGGCTTCCTGATGGCGCACCTGCTGCGCCCCCGTCCCGGCGAAACGTGCCACGACTTCGCCTGCGGCTCCGGCGGCCTGCTGATCAAGCTGCAGCTCGTCTCGCGCGAGCTGGACCCGATGGCCAAGGTACCGCTCAAGCTCTACGGCCAGGAGCTGGAGGGCGCCAGCTACGCCGTGGCCCACATGAACGCCAAGATCCACGACATGGACATCGAGCTGGCGCGGGGCAACAGCATGCTGAACCCCAAGTTCCGCACGCCGGACGGCCGCATCCAGGCCTTCGACATCGTGATCGCCAACCCGATGTGGAATCAGCCGTTCGACGCGGACACCACCTTCGCTAACGACCCTTATGACCGCTTCCGCACGGCGGGCGGCATCACCAGCGGCAAGGGCGACTGGGCCTGGCTGCAGCACACGCTGGCCTGCCTGAACGACCACGGTCGCGCGGCCGTGGTGCTGGACACCGGCGCGGTGACGCGCGGCAGCGGCTCCAAGAATGAGGACAAGGAGCGCAACATCCGCAAGTGGTTCGTCGAGCAAGACCTGATCGACGGCGTGATCCTGCTGCCAGACAACCTGTTCTACAACACCACGGCGGCCGGCATCATCGTGCTTCTGAACAAGCGCAAGCCGGCCGCACGCCAGGGCCGCATCGTGCTGCTGAACGCCAGCAAGCGCTTCAGGAAGGGCAAGCCCAAGAACTACCTGCCTGAAGAAGAAATCAAGCCGCTGGCAGCGATGTATCTGAAGGGTGAGCCAGTTGACGGCGAGTTGATTGTCGTAACGCAGGAGCAGGCCGCAGAGGCGGACTACAACCTCAGCCCAAGTCGGTGGGTAGGGCAAGAAGGTGGCGCTACATATCGGCCAATTTCACAGATCCTTGGCGACCTAGCGCACCTTGATAAGAAGGCTGCGGAATTGGGCAAGGCCATGTCCGAATTACTTGCTGGGATCGGTAAATGAGAGGTTTCCCAAGTTCATGGACTATTGAACCCTTTAGTGCTGTAGCGCGCTATGCAGCGGGGCGTACCCCTTCGCGTGCCAATTCTGCGTACTGGGTGGCAGGCGCAGGTGCCGCACCCTGGGTAGCCATCTCTGACATGGAGAATTACGGCACTATTAATAGTACCGCTGAGCTTATCTCCGAAGCAGCGACTAAAGAAGTCTTCAGAGGACGCATTACCCCGGCTGGAACGCTTCTTATGAGCTTCAAGCTGACCATTGGTAGGGTGGCAACGCTGGGCGTACCGGCCTATCACAACGAGGCGATCATCTCAATTTACCCGAGAAGCGGGGTTGACCCAAGATATCTCGGCTACTACCTTTCGCAGGTTGACTACGAGGATCATCAAGATCGCCAAATCAAGGGCAATACACTTAATCAGTCGAAGATCGATCAGATTCAGGTTGCACTGCCGCCCGCTAGCGTGCAGCTCCAGATTGCCGATGTCCTCGACATTTGTCGGCTGGGCATCGACACGGAGCGAAAAGCCGAGGGGGCCGCACAGGAATTAAAAGCTGCTTGTATGGCTGCCATGTTCTCGCAGGGCACCTGTGGGGAGCCCCTCAAGGAATCAGTGCTTGGATCCATACCTAATAGCTGGACGGTCAAACGCCTGAAGGAACTAGGTCGTATAGGCAATGGGACCACTCCAAATCGGCAGAATCCCACCTATTGGAGCGGAGGAACAATACCGTGGATCACAAGTGGCCGAATGTATGAACGTCAGATCCGCTCTAGCGATGTCCTATTAACAGAAGCGGCGATTGCAGACTGCAGCCTTCCAATTTTGGAACCTGGTGCAGTGCTCATCGCAATTGTGGGGCAAGGTAAAACGTTAGGTCACTGCGCCCTCCTTGAAATCCAAGCGACAGTGAGCCGCCATGTTGGATTTATCCAGCCAAGACGGGATCTGATTCACTCGAATTTTCTAATTGCCTACCTTGAGTATCGCTACGAACTTCTTCGCCAGCTCGCCTCAGGTAATGGGAGCACTAGAGCAGCGCTTACTGGTGCGATATTACGAGAAATAGACGTACCCGTGCCGAGTTTGGATGAGCAAACCAAGATTGCAAATGTGCTCAATCAGATCAACGAGAAGATTGCGCTTCATCGACGTAAACGTGTAGTCCTTGAAGAGCTTTTCGAAGTGTTGTTGCACAAGCTGATGACCGGCGAGATCGATGTCAACGATCTGGACCTCAGCGCCCTGCAACCTGCCACCTGAACCGGCTAGCCGAAGGGAGAGAAGAAGATGAAGAAGGAACTGATCACCAAGTTGCACAAGAGCTTCGAGGACTGCGCCCACCAGAAGGATGGCGTGGAGTTCTGGCTGGCGCGCGAGCTTCAGGAGCTGCTCGGCTACGCGCAGTGGCGCAACTTCGAGCTGGTGGTGGAGAAGGCCAAGATCGCCTGCCAGAACGCGGGGCAACCGGTGGCCGACCATTTTGCTGACGTCAGCAAAATGGTCGAGATCGGCTCCCAAGCCGAGCGCCCGGTGGAGGACATCGCCCTCACGCGCTACGCCTGCTACCTGATCGCGCAGAACGGCGACCCGCGCAAGGATGCCATCGCCTTCGCGATGACCTACTTCGCGGTGCAAACGCGCAAGCAGGAGCTGATCGAGACCCGCATCGCCGAGTGGGAGCGGCTGCAGGCGCGCGAGAAGCTCACGCTGTCGCAGAAGGAGCTGTCTGGCGTGCTGTACGAGCGCGGCATCGACAGCCAGGGCTTCGGCCGCATCCTCAGCAAGGGCGACGCGGCCCTGTTTGGTGGCCTGAGCACGCAGACCATGAAGGACCGGCTTGCTGTGCCGGACGGCCGGCCCCTAGCCGACTTTCTGCCCACCATCACGATCAAGGCGAAGGACTTCGCCAATGAGATCACCAACACCCAGGTGAAGCAGCGCGACCTGCGCAGCGAGACCAGCATCACACACGAGCACGTCAAGAACAACCGCGACGTGCGCAAGCTGCTGACCGACCGCGACATCGTGCCGGAGCAACTGCCGGCCGCCGAGGATGTGAAGAAGCTGGAGCGCCGCCTGAAGTCCGAGGCGAAGAAGCTGCCGAAGCAGACCTCCAAGCTGGCCAGCCACAAGAAGTGATCGCCCGGAACCTGAAAGCCCCTGCCCCATGAGCGAACTCAAGATCAGCGAAGCCGGCAGCGTCCAGTTTCCGATGGTGGACCATGCGGTCGAGATCGGCTGGACGCCGCTGACGCCGCAGGAGGCGCTGTACCGGCGCGGCGGGGAGGCTGGCAGCTTCCTGCGCGGCACGCTGGCCCAGAAGCTGGCCGAGTTCAACCCATGGCTCAGCGACGAGGGCGTGCGCGGCGTGATCGACGCGCTGGAGGCGTTGCCGCCCACCATCGAGGGCAACCGCCAGCTCATGGCCTGGCTGCGCGGCGAGCATGGCTGGTATGACGAGGCCGAAAAGCGCCACCGTCGCGTCACGCTGATCGACTTCGGCACGCCGGGCGCCAATGACTTCCATGTCACTTGGGAGTGGCGAATCAAGCCGCCTGCCCGCAAGGGCAACCGGGCCGATGTGATGTTCGTCGTCAACGGCGTACCGGTGTGCATCGTCGAGCACAAGAACCCGAAGGACGGTGACGCCATCGAGCGCGGCATCAAGCAACTGCGCCGCTACGAGCTGGAGACGCCCGAGCTGCTGGCCAGCACCCAGCTCTTCAACGTGACGCACCTGCTGGACTACTGGTACGGCGTGACCTGGAACGTCACCCGCCGCGACATGGCGCGGTGGAAGCAGGTGCCAGAAGAGAACTACCGCTTTGCGGTGCAGTCGTTCTTCGAGCCTACCGACTTCCTGCGCACGCTGCAGCATTGGATTCTGTTCTACGTGCAGGACGGCGAGACGCGCAAGTCCGTGCTGCGGCAGCACCAGCAGCGCGCCATCCAGGCTGTGCTGGACCGCTGCGCTGACCCCGCCAAGACGCGTGGCCTGATCTGGCACACGCAGGGCTCCGGCAAGACCTTCACGCTGCTGACGGCCGCCAAGCGCATCCTGGAGGACAAGGCCCGATTCCAGAATGCCACCGTCATCCTTGTGGTGGACCGCACCGAGCTGGAAGGCCAGCTCAAAGGCTGGGTCGAGCGGCTGCTGGGCGAGATGCAGAAGCAGGACATCGCCACCAAGCGGGCCAACTCCAAGGCCGAGCTGCAGTCGCTGCTGGATGCCGACTTCCGGGGGCTGATCGTCTCGATGATCCACAAGTTCGAGGGCATCGCCAAGGCGAGCTGCACGCGCGACAACGTGTATGTGTTCATCGACGAGGCGCACCGCTCGGTGGCCAAGGACCTGGGCACCTACCTGATGGCAGCGGTGCCCAACGCCACCATCCTGGGCTTCACCGGCACCCCCATCGCCAACAACGCCCAGGGTGAAGGCACCTTCAAGATTTTTGGTGCGCAGGATGACCTGGGCTACCTGGACAAGTATTCGATCAAGGAGTCCATCGAGGACGAGACCACGCTGCCGATCAAGCATGTGATGGCGCCGTCCGAGATGACCGTTCCTGCGGAACGGCTGGACAAGGAGTTCTTCGAGCTGGCCGAGGCCGAGGGCATCACCGACATCGACGAACTCAACAAGGTGCTGGACCGCTCAGTCGGGCTGCGCACCTTCCTGTGCGCCGACGAGCGCATCGAGAACGTCGCGGCCTTCGTGGCGCAGCACTTCCAGGAAAACGTGATGCCGCTGGGCTACAAGGCCTTCGTCGTCGCGGTGAACCGCGAGGCCTGCGCCAAGTACAAGCGCGCCTTGGACAAGCTGCTGCCGCCCGAGTGGACCGTGCCGGTCTACACCGACAACGCGGCCGACATCGTGGACCGGCCGCTGGTGGCCGAGCTGCAGATCAGCCCCGAGCGCGAGGAGGACGTGCGCCTGCTGTTCAAGAAGGCGGACCGCGATCCCAAGATCCTGATCGTCACCGACAAGCTGCTCACGGGCTACGACGCACCGCCGCTGTACTGCCTGTACCTGGACAAGCCCATGCGCGACCATGTGCTGCTGCAGAGCATTGCGCGGGTCAACCGGCCCTATGTGGATGCCCAGGGGGTCAGCAAAAAGGTCGGCCTGGTGGTGGACTTCGTGGGCGTGCTGCGCGAGCTGAAGAAGGCCCTGAAGTTCGACTCCGACGATGTGAGCGGCGTCATCGAGGACCTGGATGTGCTGATGGCCGACTTCCAGCAGAAGATCGTCCAGGTCAAGGCGGACTACTTGGGGGACGTGGGGGAAGGCGGCGCTGACGAGAAGCTGGAGAAGGTGGTCTATGGCCGCTTCCTCGCCACCGACGTACGCAAGACCTTCTTCGAGCGCTACAAGGAGATCGAGGCGTTGTGGGAAATCTTGTCCCCGTCGCCCGAGCTGCGTGACCACATCGCCACCTACAAGCAGCTCTCCGTGCTGTACGCCGCTGTGCGCAACGCCTACGCCGACAAGGTGGGATTCGTCGCAGACCTGGCCTACAAGACCCGCCGGCTGATCGAGGAAAACGCCACCCAGCAGGGCCTGGGTAGGCTGACCAAGAGCATCACCTTCGACACCAAGACTTTGCAGTCGCTGCGCGGCGACACGGGCACCGACGAGGGCAAGGTGTTCAACTTGGTGCGCGGCCTGCAGAAAGAGATCGACGACGACGCCAATGCAGCCCCGGTGCTGCAGCCGCTGAAGGACCGCGCCGAGCGCATCCTGAAGGACATGGAGGAGCGGCGCACCACGGGCCTGGCCGCCATGGACCAGCTCGCCGCGCTGGCCGCCGAGAAGGAGGCCGCGATGCAGGCCGCAGCGGACAGCGGGCTGTCCGGCCGGGCCTTCAACGTCTACTGGACGCTGCGGGCGGATGCCGACCTGAAGGAGGCCGGCATCGACCCCATGGCGCTGGCCCGCGAGGCCGAGACCCAATTGGGCAAGTTCCCCAACGCGGCGGTGAACTCCGACGAGAAGCGACGGCTGCGGGCAGCGCTGTACCACCCGCTGCTCAAGCTGTCGGCCACGGCGCGTGCGCGCGTGGTGGACGCCATGATCGCCGTGCTGCTGAAGGACTCGGACGGCTGATATGGCGACGGCACACCATCGACAACAACCTGCCCAGCGCCGTCGCAGGGGCTCGGGCTACCCCGTCCAGGACCTGCGGCAGCGTGCCCTGGCCTGGGCCGTGAAGCTGCGTGTCAATCCGCGCGTCATCCGCGTCCAGGACATGCGGCACAAGTGGGGCTCCTGCACCTCGCAAGGCACCGTCACGCTGGCGCATGACCTTTTGGACCGCTCCGACGAGTTCCAGGACTACGTGATCGTGCATGAGCTGCTGCACATGCGGTACGCCAACCACGGGCGGGTCTTCAAGGCGCTGATGAGCGCCTATGTGCCTGGCTGGCAGTCAATGGAAACATCGAAAGATCAGCGACCTTCTGACGGCAAACGCAATCACGCCAGGATCAACCAAAGGGGAGAGAAGAAGTGAACAATATCGCGACGCAGCCCGCAGCACGTGCGCTTCCTCGTGTGCGCGAGCGCGAAATCTTGCGACTCGCTGCAGTGGTCACAGGAGACAACGCCGCTGATGCCGCCCTGGCTGCGCGACGGGAGGTCCTCAGGTGGGCGGCCAAGCAAGTGGGGGATGCTCTTCCCGACTGCGCAGCGGATGGAAAATCGTTTGAACACTTGCGGGGCGGCCGCCTGTGCATCGGGGCAGGACACGAAGACGAATTGAGCGCGTTGTGGGCTCTTCGAGCAGACCGTCCCGACACAGATGTAGCTCAACGAACTTGGACGACTGAGGTTGTAATCGGTTTCGCCAAGGCAGGCGGACCAGCATTGTTCAGCCTGCGCTTGCTAACCAGCACGCCAGAGGCAGATCTCGCGATCCAGCCTGCGGTGCCTGGATTGCTGCGACAAGTCGCTAACGCGTGTGGCCTGAAGCAGGGTGACACCACGTTGACGAGCGGACCATGGGCGATTCGCTCAGAGGCAGAGGCCAACGATCTGGTTGAGTCCCTGATCGATCCTGATCGGCAACTCCCCTATCTGGTTTGCACGATCGCGGAGGGGGAGGCTCGCCCCCGAATTGACCCAAATCTCCTCGCCAAAGGAACGCTGGGCATCGCGCGGGTCATCATCGTGCCAAGCGCGCTGTCTTGGGTCCTGACCCAACGGCTTGGCAAGGCGCTAGCCACCTACAACGGCGCCGTACGAGCCTACCTTCCCGGCTTTACGCACGACGCCAACCCATACGCTCATCGACTATTTTTCGTCGATCGCGATCCGGCATCTCAACAAGCAAGGTCCGTGCTGACAGCATTGCGTTGGCTGGCCGCCAACGAGAGCCTGCGCCGCCAAAAACTTGGAACCGACGTGCTCGCGTTTTCCTCCGTCCGAGAGGCAAGTCTCGATGCCGAGCGTAGGCGCCTTCAGCAGGCGGGTAGCGGCGCATCAGTGCAGCTTCAGGCCGCTCAGATGCAGATTGATGCATTGAAGCAGGATCTTGGCAGGGCAAGCGCAGAGGCCGAGCAGTGGATGTCTGAGTTTGAGGATGCCGACGAACGAGCCCAGATGCTCGAACAGCAGCTACGTGGCGCGCAATATCGGAATCAACAGTTGCTGGCGCAGATCAAGGCGCGTGGCGAAGAACCCGACTCGGAAGCGTCACTGCCCACAGAATGGACGGGCTTCGCTGACTGGTGTGATGACGTGCTGAGCGGCCGAGTAACCCTTGCGAGCCGCGCAAGACGCGAGGTGAAGTCTGCGCTCTTCGAAGACCCTCAGCTCGCCGCTCGGTGCCTGCTGTGGCTGGCCAACGAGTATCGCGATTCGAGACTCAACGGTTCCTCCGGCGACTTGCGCAAAGCGTTGGAGAACGGCATCTACAACGATCGGGTCGGGGGTGACAGCTTCGAATTCAAGTGGAACGCTCGAAATGTCCCGGTCGAGTGGCACATCAAGAACGGGGGCAATACGCACGATCCGCAACGGTGCCTGCGTATCTATTACTTCTGGGACGAAGAAAGCCAGATGGTTGTTGTTGTAACGATGCCGGCGCATATCCGGACTGGGGCGACTTGATGACCAGAGGGAACCTCTGCAATCAATGGGCTACTTGGTCGATCGCGGGGATCAGCGCGCTCGCATTGAATGGGCTCGCCAACGGAGCCTCTAGCACCCCAAGCGAAGCTGAAAATCTTGCCGATTTCGTGCAGCAGGCCTGGAAGATCGAAGGCTTCCAGCTTGGTCGCGACGCCGTGAACTCCACCGTGCCGATGCGCGTGTCCACCTACATGTCGCCAGCCTTCATCCACCGGGGCCAGATGGAGGGACTCGGCCTCAAGGCGAAGGAACTCTCCGAGCTGTGCAGCCGCCAAGGTGGCGAGTGGGCCTATTTGGGTTTGCCACCGGCACGCAGCGAACGGGGGCAGCCCCTGGCGTCCGGAAACTCGCTGGCTGGCGCCGCCGCCAGCGCCCCACCCACGGAAGCCGGTATGCGCGACTTCGTGAAGGCCGGCGAGCAGAGTGTCGCGGCCGATGTCGCCAAGGCCTTCATCGCAGCGCTGCAGCAAGCGCCCGATGCGTTGGTCGCGGACGCCCTTGAGAACGCGGTTCGATGGAAATGGCTGGGACGCTTCGAGTGCCGCCGCGATGCTGCGCCCTGGACCGCCACGATCAGCTTCTCGAAGTGGGCTGCCCGCACCGAGAAGAGCTACGTCTACCGGGATGTCACGCTCAAGATCGAGTTGGCGCAGCGCTGACCGGCAACCCGGATCGCAAGGAAGGGAACCCACTCGGTGCCGATCTTCAGCAATCGCACGTTGGCTGACATGATGCGCGCCTTGCCCGAGCAGGCCCGGGCGCGATGCCAGGCAGACTTGGTGGGGCGTCTGACGCGCGGAAGTCATGAAGCGCTCGCGGCGGAGTGGGAGCTGTTCTCCCTCAGCCAGATGGACCGCCGGGGCTCCCTCGACTTGGCTCCGCCCGATCAGCCGGGCGTACCCGATGCGATCTTTACGCCGGCGGGCCACTCGCCAATCGTGGTCGAGGTCACGGCGCTCAACGACCAGGATCTCGAAGAGCGCTTCGCAGACGATGCGCTCGGCATGCTGTTCTACCGAGCGATACAGCGGCTGACGGGCCACCCAGTGGGTGCGTTTGACGTGCACACGGCCTGGCCTGTTGGTGATCGTGGGCTGCCAACCGCTGGTTTGCCACCACGGTCCCAGTTGCACCAGTTCATGCGCGGGGAGAAGGTACGCGAGTTCATCGCCGCCATCGCCAAGGAGCCTGACCAGACTAGGACACTTGAGCACCGCGTCGAAGGTGCCCTGACAACCGTGGTGTTCCGGCCCGGTGCCAGGTATTCCAGTGGGTCCACTGCAGGCTACTCGGCGCGCAGCTTCAATGAGCACAATCGGCGGCGATTGCTCAAGAAGCTCTGGGGCAAGGCGAAGCAAGTCAAATCGTCGAGCCTCCAGTTGCCATCGGTCGTGATCCTGTGCGACGCGGACTGCCGCATGTTGCGGGAGCAATTGCAGCGCCGCTGGTCTCCCGACAGCGCCGCGCACGCTGTGTTCGACTTCATTTCAGGCAGGCCAACATTGGGCTTGCCCGGTCCGAACGGGCCCTGGATCATTGAAAAGGGTGCTCCGCAACAGTCCACCACGATCAACGCCGTTCTGATCCTGACGGTTGAGGACAAGCTGGGCCAGTTCGGCAGCCAGCGGTCGCGAAATCTGAAGATCACGATCGTGAAGAACCAGGGAACTGCGCGATACCCACTGTCGGACGAGGCGCTTCAGGCGCTGGTGGACGCCATCGCTACCGATGTTCCCAAGATTCTGAGGGCTCCGATGAACGCCAAGAACGAGAGTAACTGGACTGACCATGAAGGCGGCGGCGAGTTGTCAGGGCACCGCGTCAAGCTCTCCATGCTCGCCTTTCAGGACCTGCTGGCGGGCCGAACCAGCCATGCCGACTTTGCGAAGCGAAACGACTTCGCAGCAGAGCACATTGCCAGGCTGATGGCTCGGGGTCATTGCCTGTCCAGCGCGCGGGTCATCAAGGATGGCGAAGCTGACGACGACTGGATCGAGTTCGAGTTCGCTGACATCGATCCTCGCAATCTGCGCCGATTGCTGGAGCCGGGCGAAGCCTGACCGGCGCAAACGCACACAGTATCAAGACCGACAGGGAGAAGAATTCAGCATGATCAAGAAGCTCGAAGCCATCAGCCTCAAGCGGCACCCCAAGCTCAACGAGAAGTGGGTCCAGGAACAGATCGCGGCCGACCCGACACTGCTCGGTCTCGGCGACGTGGAAGTGAAGGACATCGAACGGCGGCAACCAGGTGCGGGGCGCCTCGACCTGCTGCTGTACGACACCGAAACCCTCAAGCGATACGAGGTCGAAATCCAGCTCGGCGCCACGGACGAGAGCCACCTGATCCGAACCATCGAGTACTGGGATGTTGAACGTCGGCGGTACCCGCAGTACGAGCACACGGCAGTGATCGTGGCCGAGGAGATCACGTCGCGCTTCCTCAACGTCATCCACTTGTTCAACGGCCACATCCCGCTGATCGCGCTGAAGTTGACCGCCTACCAGGTGGGCGACGAGGTGGCGCTGACGTTCGTGAAGGTGCTCGACGAGGTGAACCTGGGCCTGGTGGATGAGGACGAGCCCGTTGCTGAGGCACGGGACCGGCCTTATTGGGAGGCCAAAGCATCGAAGGCGACGCTCGCCTTGACCGACGACCTGCTGAATAAGGTGGTCAAGGCCGTGGAGCCGGGCGCGGCCTTGAAGTACAACAAGCACTACGTCGGCTTGGTGATCGATGGGGCCGCCTTCAACTTCGTCTCCTTCGTCCCGAAGAAGGCACATGTCATCGTGTCATTCCGCCTGGAACGATCCGAGGAGGTGGATGCGGAGCTGGACGAGGCCGGCCTGGTGAAGCTGGCCTATGACGCGCAGTTCCGGCAGTATCGGGTGCGGATCGACGCCAACCTGAAGGATCAGGGCCGTGAAGCCATGATCGAGTTGGCCAAACGAGCCAGGGCAAGTTTCGGCAAGGCGGGCTGAACCCGCACCCCAGAGACACCGTGATGAAGACTGCGAGCAGAGCGCTCAGGCGCCACCACCGTGAACGACTGCAAGGCGTCCGCCGTCATCGCTTCGGCCGGGACCTCAGTGCGGACGCACGTTCGCTCGGCATGGCGGTGACCACGGCCAAGCCCTGCAGTTGCTGGGGCTGTGGCAACCAGCGCCGTTACTTCGGTCACACGCACCAGGAGGCCAGGTTGTTTGCCAGGCTCCTGGATGCCGAGTGATCAGGTGGGCGCAGCGACGGCGATTCCCGCCAGCTTCTTCGCCAGGTCCTCGGCCCTCGGGTGGTAGTAGCGCTTCAACATGCGCAGGTCCTTGTGACCGGTGACGCTGGACAGCTCCAGCACATTGGACAGCTTTTCCGCCAGCCGTGACGCCGCCTCGTGCCGCAGGTCGTGGAAGTGCAGGTCAGGCAGCTTGGCGCGCTTCACGGCACGCTGCCAGGCCAGCTTGAAGGCATTCTCGGTGGTGCCGAAGACCAGCGCCCCGCTGCCTTTGGGCCAGGCCCGCAGGATGGCCACCGCCTTGGGTGTCAGCGGCACGTACCGGGGATCGCCGTTCTTGGTCTCCGGCAGGTAGGCCACGGCCTTGTCCAGGTCGATGTGCTGCCATTCCAGGCGCAGCAGCTCACCGCGTCGCATCGCGGTCTCGATGGCCAGTTCCACCATCGGCCGCAGCCACTTCACGCGGCAGCTCGACAGGTCGCCATCGACGTGCGTGCAGGCGGCCAGCAATCGCGCCTCCTCCGACGGCGTGGGCGCAGTGCCCTCCCCCGCTTCCGATCCGGCCGCCAGCCGGCGGCTGCGGGCGTTCGACACCTTCGGCCGCTTGACATGGTTGAGCGGGTTGACCGGCAGGACGATCCCCCACTCCTTCATGGCGTGGTTGAGGATCAGCGCCAGGTCGCCCATTTCGCGCAGCACGGTGGCCGGCGCCACCTGCTTCAGGCGCTCATCGCGCCACGCGGCGAAGTCAGTTGCCTTCAGATTGGCGACATAGGTCTGCCACAGCTTGTGCTTGGCAGTGTTGCGAAGGCGGGCAGCTTCCTTCACCTGGCCCCGATGCGAGGGCGTGACCTCGCGGATGAAGCGCTCGATCAGCTCCTTCATCGTGGTGCGGTCGGCCTCGTTGCGGACGATGTAGCTGCCGCGCTGCATCTCTGCCTCGACCTGTACCGCCCAGGCATGGGCCTCGGCCTTGGTGTCGAAGGTGCGGGCCTGCATCGGATAGCCCTTGCGGCGGATGCGCGCTTCCCACTGGTACTCGCCGCGCTTGTAGTAGCTGGCCATGCCAACTTGCTCCTGTCACTTCCTTGGTTGCCAAAACGGGCAGTGGCGGAAAAGTGTCGGAGAAATGGCCGCGTATAAATTTGCGTGGCCGCTCAAGCTGTTCCTGGCCTGCAACGCCGAGCTGCCGGGCGCTCCCGTCACCTGCGAACCAGGCGACCAAAACACCAGTCAAATCAAGCACTTACAGAGCAAAGACCAAACAAAAAGCCCGACACGAATTCATCCGTGTCGGGCTCTTGATTCCTACCAAATTTGGTAGGCGCGATTGGATTCGAACCAACGACCCCCACCATGTCAAGGTGGTGCTCTAACCAACTGAGCTACGCGCCTGAAGAGCTTCGCACTATAGCATGGATTTTTCGGCGTTGTCTAGTTTCTGGAAATTTTCTTCAAAAAGATGCGGCGCGAAGCCGGGGACGCACGAGTGTCGGGACGGCCGGCTCAGCGGCGCCGGGCACTGCGCACGCCGCTCACCTGCGTCACGGCCTGCAGGACCTTGGCGAGGCGGCCGGAGTCGCTGACCTCCACCGTCAGGTTGATCCAGCTGTTCGCACCCTTGCTTTGCTTGCTTGGCTGCAACTGCATGGCGGTGACGTTGAGCTTCTCCTTGGCGAAGACCTCCAGCACGTCGCGCAGCAGGTGCTGGCGCTCCATGGCGTCCACGATGACGTCCACCGGATAGGCCAGCCCCTGCCCGGCCTTGCCGGACTGTTCACCCCAGGTGACGGCAATGACGCGCTCGGGCGCGCGCTGGGCCATCTCGCGGAAGTTGCTGCAGTCGCAGCGGTGGATGGCCACGCCCTTGCCGCGGGTGACGTAGCCGCTGATCTCGTCCGGCGGCGCCGGGCGGCAGCAGCGGGCGAGGTTGGTCAGCAGCGAATCGACGCCCACGACCAGCACGCCGCCCTGCCCCGCGCCCTTGCTGCCCGCCTTGGTGCGGCGCAGGGCGAGCTGCTCGTCGCTCTCGGGCTGCTGCTCCTGCGGGCGCAGCAGCAGCTCGATGTTGCGCAGGGAGTATTCGTCCTTGCCCACGACCTCGAACAGCGCATCGGCATTCTTGAAGCCCAGGCGCGAGGCCAGGTCCTCCAGCTTGATGGCGGTGCGGCCCTCGCGCTGCAGCAGCTTCTCGACCAGCTCACGGCCCTTGGCCACGGTCTGCGCCTGCGCCTGCGCATTGAACCAGGCGCGGACCTTGGCGCGGCTGCGCTGGCTCTGCAGATAGCCCAGCTCGGCATTGAGCCAGTCCAGCGAGGGCCCGCCGCCTTCCTTGAGCGCCGAGATCTCGATGGTCTGCCCGCTCTGCAGCGGCGTGTTCAGCGGCACCATCTGGCCGTCGACCTTGGCGCCGCGGCAGCGGTGGCCGAGGTCGGTGTGCACGGCGTAGGCGAAGTCCACGGGCGTGGAGCCGGCAGCGAGCTCGACGACGGCGGACTGCGGCGTGAAGACGTAGATGCGGTCGTCGAAGACGCCCGGCGCCTCGTTGCTGACGTAGTCCCGCTCCCAGGCCAGCAGCTGGCGCAGCACGGCCTTGCGAGCCTGCGCGACCTGCTCCTCGAAGTCCCCCGCGGCCGCCACGCCGGCATAGCCCTTCGTGCCCGCCTCCTTGTAGGCCCAGTGCGCCGCCACGCCGTGCTCGGCGTGCTCGTGCATGGCGCGGGTGCGGATCTGCACCTCCATGGCCTTCTCGTCCGCGCCGCGCACCACCGTGTGCAGGGACTGGTAGCCATTGGGCTTGGGCTTGGCGATGTAGTCGTCGAACTCGCCCGCCACGGGCTGGTACTTCTCGTGCAGGTGGCTCAGCACGGCGTAGCAGTCCGCCACGTCCTTGACGATCACGCGCAGCGCGCGCAGGTCGAAAACGCGCTCGAGGCTCAGGCTCTTGCCCTGCATCTTCTTCCAGATGCTGTAGAGGTGCTTCGGGCGGCCCTGCACTTCGGCCTCGATGCCCAGCGCTCGCAGCTCCTGCACGAGCCCGACGCGCGCGAACTCGACGTTCACCTCGCGCTCCAGGCGCTTTTCGTCCAGGCTGCGGGCGATGGCCTTGTAGGTCTCGGGCTCGAGGAAGCGGAAGGACAGGTCCTCCAGCTCCCACTTGATCTGCCAGATGCCCAGGCGGTTGGCCAGCGGCGCGAACACCTGCAGCGATTCCGTGGCCAGTGCGTGCGGGCAGGGCTTCTTGCTCGCGGCATAGAAGCGCAGCGTCTGCAGGCGCGAGGCCAGGCGCAGCAGCACCACGCGCAGATCGCGCGAGAAGGCCAGCAGCATCTTGCGCACGCGCTCCGTCTGCTGCTGCCGCTGCTCTTCCTCGACGAGCGCCTCGCGCGCCGCGCGCTGGATCTGCACCAGCTTGCGCGTGTGCGTCACGAGGCTGGCGTAGCTCTCGCCAAAGGCCTTGGTGACGATCTCCTCGGGCTTGTTGAGGAAGTCGCCCGCATAGACGAGGTAGGCCGCCGCCTGCATGGCGGGCGCGGCGCCCACGCCGGCCAGCAGCGCGGCCACGCCGTCGGCATGGGCGAGCGCATCCTCGCCGGTGTCCAGGGGCTGACCGCGCAGCAGCGGCTCGGCAAAGGCGCGGGCCCGGGCCACGGGCAGCAGCGGCGGACCGTCGGTGTGCGGATCGACCCCGGGCAGCGCGGTGGGCAGGTCGGCGTCGGCGAGCGCGACGATGGGCGCGGCGTGCTCGGCGGCGTGGGCAGTGACTCCGGTCTTCATGCGCGCTTCAGGAACTCCTCGACGACGGCGATCTGCGCGGCGTCGCTGAACATGGGGGCATGGCCCGTGCCGGGGATCTCGACCAGCTCGGCGCGCGGGCCGCGCTGCGTCATGGCCTCGGCGGTGGCGCGGGAGAGCAGGTCGGAGTCGGCGCCACGGATGAGCAGCGTCGGCATGCGCAGGCTGTCATAGCCCGCCCACAGCATCTGCTCGGCCGCGCGGGCGATCTCGGGCGTCACGGCCGCCACCGCCTGCGCGATGGCCGGGTCGTAGTGCAGCTTGAGCTGCTCGCCCTCGGGGCGGAACATGGGGCGGCTCAGGGCGAGCCAGTCCTCGTCGCTGAACGTGCCGAAGCCCGCCGAGATGGTGCGCAGGTAGGCGGCGCCCTCCTCCACCGTGCGGAAGCCCAGCGGCTGGCCGAGGTAGCTGCCGATGCGCTGCAGCGCCGCCGGCTCGATGCTCGGGCCGACGTCGTTCAGCACCAGGCGGCGGATGGGGGTGTCGGGCAGCGAGGCCAGGCCCAGGCCGATCAGCCCACCCATGGAGGTGCCGATCCAGTCCACCTGCTCCACGTCCAGCCGGGCGATCAGCGTGACCATGTCCGCCACGTAGGTGGGGATCTGGTAGGCAGCGGGGTTCTTGAGCCAGTCGCTGCGGCCGCGGCCGACGACATCCGGGCAGATCACGCGCCAGTCCCGGCTCAGGTGGCGGGCCAGGCGGTCGAAGTCCCGACCCTGGCGGGCGAGGCCGTGCGCGCAGACCAGCACGCGCGGGTTGTCACGGGCACCCCATTCCCAGTACGCCATGCGGTGCAGGCCGGTGGCGCTGAGGCAGCGCAGGGTATTCAGCAGCGGTTCAGACATTGTTTGTATCCTCACGCGGAAGCGCCGGGCCGTCCCCGGGATTCCGAAAGCCCGCGAGGGCGTTGACGGCATTCTGCACTGGCACGCAGGCCCGCACCCCGAACTCCACGCAGACCCAAGAAAGGAATTCACATGTTGAAAGGCAAGACCGCCCTCGTGACCGGCTCCACGAGCGGCATCGGGCTGGGCATGGCCCTGGCCCTGGCCCGCGAAGGCGTGAACATCGTGCTGAACGGTTTCGGGGACGCCGAGGGCCCGCAGGCCGAGGTGGCCGCGCTGGGCGTGAAGGCGGGCTACCACGGCGCCGACATGAGCAAGCCGGACGACATCGCCGCGCTGATGGCCTACGCCGAGCGTGAGTTCGGCGGCATCGACATCCTCGTGAACAATGCCGGCATCCAGCACGTGGCGCCGGTGCAGGACTTCCCCGCCGAGCGCTGGGACGCCATCATCGCCATCAACCTGAGCTCGGCCTTCCACACCACGCGCCTCGCGCTGCCGGGCATGCTGGCCAAGGGCTGGGGGCGGATCATCAACGTGGCCTCGGTCCACGGCCTGGTGGCCTCGGCGCAGAAGTCGGCCTATGTGGCGGCCAAGCACGGGCTGGTGGGCTTCACCAAGGCCGTCGCGCTGGAGACGGCGACGAGCCCCGTGACCGTCAACGCCATCTGCCCCGGCTGGGTGCTGACGCCGCTGGTGCAGAAGCAGGTCGATGCGCGCGCCGCCGCCGACGGCGTGGACAACGCGGAGGCCAAGCGCCGCCTGCTGGCCGAGAAGCAGCCCTCGCTGCAGTTCACGACGCCCGAGCAGCTGGGCGCGCTGGCGGTGTTCCTGTGCTCGGAGGCCGCGTCGAATGTGCGCGGCCAGGCCTGGAGCCTGGACGGCGGCTGGACCGCCCAGTGAGCCGGCGGGGCCGCGCGCTGCGGCCCCCTCCGATCAGCGCTTCATCACGACGGAGCCGTTGACGCTCACGCTGACCGAGGCCTTGCCGGCCTCGACGGGCAGCGCCTCGTCCATCGTCGCGGCCGCCGCCTTCATGCGCAACACCGGCGCCGCCATGGGCGCGGGCCCGGCGTCCTGCGTGTTCACGCTGACCTCGCCGATGTCATAGCCGCTGAAGCCGAACTGCTTGGCGTACTCCGCGGCCCGGGCCTTGAACTGGGCGATGGCCTGCGCCACCACCGCGGTCTCCTGCTGCTCGCGGGCCTCCTTCGACAGGCTGTAGCCGACGCGCGCGATGCTCATGGTGCCGATGCGGCCGGTGAGCTCGGAGATGGCGCCGATGTTCTTGCCTTCGACCATCAGCTCGGCCGAGCCCTGCCAGCCGTTGATATAGGTCTGGCCGTTCTTGCTGCCGTAGCGCGGGTACAGCGAGAAGTTGCCCGTCTGCACCTCGACCTGGCCCGGCTTGGCGATCTTCTTCGCCTCCGCCAGCGCGGCGTCCAGGGCCTGCTTCAGGGCGAGCTGGACCGCGGCGGCATTGCTGCCGTCCTTGCTGGTGGAGAAGACCACGCCGAGCGTGTCCCGCGAGACTTCCACGCTGGCCGTGGCCGACAGGTTCAGGCGGTCCCGGGGCAGCGGGCTCGCCGCCTGCTGGGCCACGGCGGGCAGCGCGGCCGCGGCCAGCACGAGGCCGGCCCAGCCGGCGCGTTGCAGTCGTTTCTTCATGCATTCCTCCTTGCAGACAGTGCAGCCCCGACCATAGCAGCACGGGGCCCGCGACCCCTCAACGGACGCCGCCGCGGGGCCGTTGGCAGCGCCAGGGCGAGGTTGTTACCAAACCGTAACGACTGTTGAATCGGTTGCGTTTCATGGCGCGAACAGGCCCACAATGGCGCTGTTACATTTTTCCCGGAGTCCCGTCATGAGCACCAGCAACCGCGCCAACCGCATCCTCGTCGTCGATGACGATGCCCGCATCCGCGACCTGCTGCGCCGCTATCTGACGCAGGAGGGCTTCGAGGTGCTGCTCGCCGAAGACAGCAAGGCGCTGAACAAGCAGCTGACCCGCGAGACGGTGGACCTCATCGTGCTGGACCTGATGATGCCCGGCGAGGACGGCCTGTCCATCTGCCGCCGCCTGCGTGCCGCCAATGACAGCACGCCCATCATCATGCTCACCGCCAAGGTCGAGGAAGTGGACCGCATCGTGGGTCTGGAGGTCGGCGCCGACGACTACCTGGCCAAGCCCTTCAACCCGCGCGAACTGCTCGCCCGCATCAACGCCGTGCTGCGCCGCCGCCCGGCCATGGAGGCGCCCGGTGCGCCGTCCAAGGAGCCGATGACGGTGAGCTTCGGGCCCTTCGAGTTCGACCTGGCCCTGCGCCGCCTGTCCAAGAACGGCGAGCCCCTGCCCCTGACCACCGGCGAGTTCTCCATGCTCAAGGCGCTGGTGCGCCACCCGCGCCAGCCGCTCTCGCGCGACAAGCTCGCGCAGCTGGCCCGCGGCCGCGAGTTCGAGCCCTTCGACCGCAGCCTGGACGTGCAGATCTCGCGCCTGCGCAAGCTGCTGGAGTCCGACCCGGCCCAGCCCCGCTACATCCAGACGGTCTGGGGCGTGGGCTACGTCTTCGTGCCTGACGAGAACAGCTGAGCCCCTCCCCCGCCGACGCCGGCCCGCCCAGGCCGCCGTCGCCCGACGCTGCCCGTCGGACACGCCGAGCGCCCATGCCGCAACCGCCCAAGATCCTCGCCTTCAATCTGTTCTGGCGCACCTTCGCGCTGCTGGCCGCGCTGCTGGCCGGCGCGGTGTTCGCCTGGCAGCTGACCTTCCGGGCGCTGGACGCCGAGCCCCGCGCCCTGGAGTCCGCGCACCAGCTGGCGGGCCTGGTGAACCTCTGCCGCTCCGCCATGGCCGCGACGGACGGCGTCAACCGCGTGGCGATGATCAAGTCGCTGACCCACACGCGGGACATCCAGGTCGAGGTGGCCGAAGCCACGGACCAGTGGGTGGACTACGGCAACAGCGGCTTCACGCGCCAGCTCGTCCAGGCCCTGCAACAACGCCTCGGGCCCGACACGGTGGTGGCCGGCAGCCTCAACGGCGACGCCGGCCTGTGGGTGCGCTTCAGCATCGACACCGAGCACTACTGGCTGCGCACCAACCCCGAGCCGATGTCCGCCAAGCTCACCGCCAACTGGTGGTGGCTGCTGATCGCGCTGCTGGTCACGATCCTCGGCTCGGCCCTCATCGCGCGGCTGATCAACCACCCCCTGCGCGAGCTGGCCACCGCCGCCGGCCGCATCCGCGAGGGCGAGTACGACTCCCGCCTGGACGAGAGCACGCTGACCAGCGAGATCCGCGAGGTCAACATGGGCTTCAACCGCATGGCGCGGGACCTCGCCAAGATGGAAGAGGACCGCAGCGTGATGCTGGCCGGCATCTCCCATGATCTGCGCACCCCGCTGGCGCGCCTGCGGCTCGAGGCCGAGATGAGCGTCACCGACGAGCTGGCCCGCCAGTACATGGCCCAGGACATCGACCAGCTCGACGCCATCATCAACAAGTTCATGGACTACGCCCGCCCCAGCGAGCTGGCCCTGCACCCCATCACGCGGCGCGACGTGGCCGAGCGCGAGGCCCAGGGCTTCCGCGACCCCTCGCAGATCCGCATCCAGAACAACGTGCCGGCGGACATCAAGGTCTGGGCGGACGAGGTCGAGCTGGGCCGCATCTTCCTGAACATCATGGAGAACGCGCGGCGCTACGGCCATCTGCCGGACCTGCCCACGCTGATGCTGGTGACGGCCAAGGTGCAGGGCGCGGAGGTGCTGATCACGCTGCGGGACCACGGCCCCGGCGTGCCGCAGGACAAGCTCGACAAGCTCACCACGCCCTTCTTCCGGGGCGACGCGGCGCGCACCGCCGCCACCGGCGCCGGCCTGGGCCTCGCCATCGTCGAGAAGTCGGTGCAGCGCCAGGGCGGCAAGCTCTCCATGCGCAACGCGGACGACGGCGGCCTCGTCACGCAGATCCGGCTGCGCAAGGCGCAGTAAGGCCCCGCGAGGCCGGGGCCTCAGCCTGCCCGCATCAGCAGGCACACGGCCCGCGTCTCGATGGCGCGGCCTTCGCCGACCGGGCCCATCTTCTCGGCCGTCTTGGCCTTCACGTTGAGGCGCTCCACGGGCAGGTCCAGCACCTGCGCGAGGCGCTCGCGCATGGGCAGGATGTGGGGCGCCATCTTGGGCGCCTGGGCGACGATGGTCGTGTCGATGTTGACGAGGGCCCAGCCGGCCTCGCGCACCCGGCGATGCGCCTCGGCCAGCAGCACCATGGAATCGGCGTTCTTGAACTCGGCCGCCGTGTCGGGGAAGAGCTTGCCGATGTCGCCCAGCGCCGCCGCGCCCAGCAGCGCGTCCGTGATGGCGTGGGCCAGCGCGTCCGCGTCAGAGTGGCCGAGCAGGCCGTGGGTGTGCGGGATGGTCACGCCGCCGAGGATGAGCGGGCGGCCCGTGACGAGCTGGTGGGTGTCCCAGCCTTCGCCAATGCGCAGGTCCAGAGGGTTCATGGTGCGGGGTTCACTTTCAAGACGGGCGAGAGGCCCGGAAATGGCGGGTGGACTGGCGAGCGCTCATCCCGCCCGGCTCCTGAGCAGGCGCTCGGCCAGCTCGAAGTCCGCCGGGTAGGTGACCTTGAAGTTCTCCATCGAGGCCGCCACGAGCCGCGGCTGATGGCCGAGGGCCTCGACGGCGCTGGCCTCGTCGGTCGCGGCATCGCCCACATGGCGCAGCGCGGGCTGCAGCAGGCCGAGGCGGAACATCTGCGGCGTCTGCGCGGCCCACTTGCCGCGGCGGTCCACGGTGGCCTGCACGCGGCCCTCGCACTCGTCCTTGAGCGTGTCGGCCACCGGCAGGGCCAGCAGGCCGCCGACCTCGTCGTCCGCGCAGGCGGCCATCAGGGCCTGCACCCATTCAGGCCGCAGCAGGCAGCGCGCGGCGTCGTGCACGAGCACCCAGTCCTGCGGCTGCGCGCCGCGCGCCTGCAGCTCGAGCAGGCCATGGGCGACGCTCTCGGCCCGGCTCGCGCCGCCGCAGCGAGCGACCCAGGCGCGCTCGCCCGTGAAGCCGGGCACGGCCTGCTCGAACTGATCGTCCTCGGGCGAGAGCACCACGAGCGTGGCGTCCAGGCCCGGCACGGCCTGCAGGGCCTCGAGGGTGTGTGCCATCAGGGCGCGGCCGGCCAGGGGCACGTACTGCTTGGGCTGCGTGGCGCCGGAGCGGCTGCCGACGCCGGCCGCCGGCACCAGGGCGAAGCAACGGGGCTGCACGCCCACGGTGAAGGAATCCATGGGTGGATTGTAGGAAGAGCCGCGCCCCTTCCCGACGCGAGCGCCTCGGCCACAGAATGGGCCCCCACGGTGTAAACACTGAGACCAAATGGCATCAGAACGGCGGCATGACTTCAAGACAAGCCGCCCTCGTGGTTCTTCAATGGCGGCACTCGCGACCCACTGCCTTCCCGCTTCGCCATGACGACCTCCCGCCCCCTCCTGCAGCGCCTGGTGCTCGTGCGCCCCGGCGAAGGCCGTGCGCTGCTGTGGGCCGCGGCCTACTTCTTCTTCCTGCTGCTGAGCTACTACCTGCTGCGGCCGGTGCGCGAGGCCATGGGCATCGCCAAGGGCGCGGACAAGCTGCCCTGGCTGATGAGCCTCACCCTGCTCGTGATGCTGGTGGCCAACCCGCTCTACGCGCGCCTGGTCTCACGCTGGCCGCGCCGGCGCTTCATCCCGGCCGTGTCGCACTTCTTCGCGGCCAACCTGCTCGTCTTCGTCGGCCTCATGACGGCCTGGCCCGGCGCCGTGTGGCTGGGCTATGCCTTCTACGTGTGGCTGAGCGTGTTCAACCTCTTCGTCGTCTCCGTGTTCTGGAGCCTGATGAGCGACGTCTTCCGCGAGGAGCAGGGCCGGCGTCTCTTCGGCCTCATCTCCATGGGCGGCACGCTGGGCGCCGTGGCGGGCGCCGCGCTCACCGACGCCCTGAGCCGCGGCAGCTGGGGCGTGCAGCTCGGCCCGGCGGCGCTGATGGGGCTCTCCGTGCTGGCGCTGGAGCTGGCCGTGGCCTGCATGGGCGCCCTGCGCCGGCACTTCGGCGTCTCCGAGCAGGCCCAGCCCGAGCGCGAGCCCGGCCCGTCGGCGCTGGATGGCTGGCGGGCGATCGCCGGCTCCCGCTACCTGCAGGCGCTGTGCGGCTACATGCTGCTGTACGCCCTCACCTCGACCTTCCTCTACCTCAGCCAGGGCGAGATCGTGGCCCGCAGCTTTGCCAGCGGCGCCGAGCGCACCGCCGCCTTCGCCCGGCTGGACCTGTGGGTGAACGTGCTGACGCTGGCGACGCAGCTCTTCCTCACCGGGCGCCTGCTGCGCTGGATCGGCGTGAGCGGCGTGCTGCTCGTGCTGCCCACGCTGACCCTGGCCGGCTTCGGCGCGCTCGCGCTGTGGCCCACCTTTGCCGTGCTGGCGGCCGTGCAGGTGCTGCGCCGCGGGCTGCACTATGCCGTCGACCGGCCCGCGCGGGAGCTGCTGTACATCCCGCTGGGCCCGGAGGAGCGCTACAAGTCCAAGCCCTTCATCGACACCTTCGTCTACCGCGTCGGCGACGTGCTGGGCGTCTGGGCCCCCACGCTGATGAGCCTGATGGCGCTGCCGGTGAGTGCCGCGGCGCTGGGCTTCGCGGGCCTGTGGCTCTGGAACGGGCACGGCCTGGGCCGGCTCGTGAGCCGCCGGGCGGCCCAGGACGAGCCTCCGAGCCCCGCAGCGCCGCCCGCCGCCTCGCCGGCCCGGTCCTGACCCCCTTCCCTCCCCTGTTCTCTTTGCAAAGGAAGTCCCATGAGTCCACAGAAGCCCACCCGACGTCACCTGATGCAATGGACCGCCGGCCTCGGCGCGATGAGCCTCGTGCCGCTGGCGCAGGCGGCCGGCGAGTCGCCCGCCAAGCCCGCGCCCAAGCGCATCCTCGTGCTGGGCGGCACGGGCTTCCTCGGCCCGGCCATCGTGGAGGCGGCCCGCGCGCGCGGCCACACGCTGACGCTCTTCAACCGCGGCAAGACCCGGCCGGGCCTCTTCCCCGACGTCGAGAAGCGCCAGGGCGACCGCGACCCGCTCAAGGGCGACGGGCTCAAGTCCCTCGAGACGGGCGAATGGGATGCCGTGATCGACGACTCCGGCTACTACCCCCGCATCGTCGGCGCCTCGGCGCAGCTGCTGGCGCCGCGCGTCAAGCAGTACCTCTACATCTCCAGCATCAGCGCCTACAAGGAGCCCGTGCCCGTGGGCGGCAACGAGGACACGCCCCTGGCCGTGCTCGCCGACCCGAACGTCGAGACCATGGGCGCGCGCTTCGAGAACTACGGCGGGCTCAAGGCCGCCTGCGAGGCCGCCGCGGCCAAGGCCCTGCCCGGCCGCTGCACGGTGATCCGCCCCGGCTTCATCGTCGGTCCGGACGACCCCACCGGCCGCTTCACCTACTGGCCGGTGCGCTTCGACAAGGGCGGCGAGATCGCCGTGCCCGGCGCCCCCACCGACCCGCTGCAGCTCATCGACGTGCGCGACCTCGCCGCCTGGCTGGTCCACCTCGTCGAGCAGGGCACCATCGGCACCTTCAACGCCCTCGGCCCGGCCGAGCCCATGACCTGGGGCCGCGTGGTCGAGGCCTGCCGCAAGGTGGCCGGCACGCCGGGCACCCTCACCTGGATTCCCGGCGAGTTCATGGTCAAGCAGGAAGACCTGGACTTCCCCATCTGGGCGCCCTACGTGGGCGACACGAAGGGTTTCCACACCTGGAGCACCCAGCGCGCGGTCAAGGCCGGGCTGAAGTTCCGCCCCGTGGAGCAGACCGTGGCCGACACGCTCGCCTGGTACAAGACCCAGCTCAAGGAGGAGAAGGGCCGCGTGAAGCTGGCCTTCAGCCCCGAGCAGGAAGCCACCATCCTGCAGCGCTGGAAGCAGGCCAAGGGCTGAGCCCGCACGCCACGAAGAAAGGGCGCGACCCTCGCGGGTTCGCGCCCTTTGCCGTTCGGGACGGCGCGCTTCAGTGCACGATGCGCCCGAAGCTGAAGTCCCCGTCAAGCACCTGCACCGGGATCACGTCCTTGGGCCCGAAGCGGCCCTGCAGGATCAGCTTGGACAGCGGGTTCTCGATGCGCTGCTGGATGGCGCGCTTGAGCGGCCGCGCCCCGAAGACCGGATCGAAGCCCACCTTGGCCAGCTCGGCCAGGGCGTCCTCGCTGACGTCCAGCTTCATGTCCAGCTTCGCGAGGCGCTCCTCCAGCTGGCGCAGCTGGATCTTCGCGATGGACTGGATGTGGCGCGCGTCCAGCGCATGGAAGATCACCGTCTCATCGATGCGGTTCAGGAACTCCGGGCGGAAGTGCTGCTTGACCTCGCCCCACACGGCGTCGCGGATCACCTCCTCGTCCTGCCCCGCCAGCGCCATGATGTGCTGCGAGCCGAGGTTGGAGGTCATCACGATGACGCAGTTCTTGAAGTCCACCGTGCGGCCCTGGCCGTCGGTCAGGCGGCCGTCGTCCAGCACCTGCAGCAGCACGTTGAAGACGTCCGGGTGGGCCTTCTCGACCTCGTCCAGCAGCAGCACGCTGTAGGGCTTGCGGCGCACGGCCTCGGTCAGGTAGCCGCCCTCGTCATAGCCCACATAGCCCGGGGGCGCGCCGATCAGGCGGCTCACCGAGTGCTTCTCCATGAACTCGCTCATGTCGATGCGCACCATGTGGTCCTCGCTGTCGAAGAGGAAGCCCGCCAGCGCCTTGCACAGCTCCGTCTTGCCCACGCCCGTGGGGCCGAGGAAGAGGAAGGAGCCCAGCGGCCGGTTCGGGTCGGACAGGCCGGCGCGTGAGCGGCGGATGGCGTCCGCCACGGCGGTGATGGCCTCGTCCTGGCCCACCACGCGCTGGTGCAGCTTGTCTTCCATCTGCAGCAGCTTGTCGCGCTCGCCCTGCATCAGCTTGGACACCGGGATGCCCGTGGCACGCGAGACCACCTCGGCGATCTCCTCGGCGCCCACCATCGTGCGCAGCAGCTGCGGGGCCGCGCCCTGCTTGGCCTTGCCCGCCTTGTCGCTCTCCTTGGCCTGCGCCTCCTTCAGGCGCGTCTCCAGCTCCGGCAGCTTGCCGTACTGCAGCTCCGCGACCTTGTTGAAGTCGCCCTTGCGCTTCAATTCCTCGATCTGGAACTTGATGCGGTCGATCTCTTCCTTGACCTGCGCCGAGCCCTGGGCCGTGGCCTTCTCGGACTTCCAGATCTCCTCGAGGTCGGCGTACTCGCGCTGCAGCTTCTCGATCTCTTCCTCGATCAGCTCGAAGCGCTTCTGCGAGGCCTCGTCCTTCTCCTTGCGCACGGCCTCGCGCTCGATCTTCAGCTGGATCAGCCGGCGATCCAGGCGGTCCATGGCCTCGGGCTTGGAGTCGATCTCGATCTTGATCTTGGCGGCGGCCTCGTCGATGAGGTCGATGGCCTTGTCCGGCAGGAAGCGGTCGGTGATGTAGCGGTGCGAGAGCTCGGCCGCGGCCACGATGGCCGGGTCGGTGATCTCGACCCCGTGGTGGACCTCGTACTTCTCCTGCAGGCCGCGCAGGATGGCGATCGTCGCCTCGACGGTCGGTTCGTCCACCAGCACCTTCTGGAAGCGGCGCTCCAGGGCGGCGTCCTTCTCGACGTACTTGCGGTACTCGTCCAGCGTGGTCGCGCCGATGCAGTGCAGCTCGCCGCGCGCCAGGGCCGGCTTGAGCATGTTGCCCGCGTCGATCGCGCCCTCGGCCTTGCCCGCGCCGACCATGGTGTGGATCTCGTCGATGAAGAGAATGATGCGGCCCTCATCCGCCGCCACTTCCTTCAGCACGGACTTCAGGCGCTCCTCGAACTCGCCGCGGTACTTGGCCCCGGCCAAGAGACCGGCCATGTCCAGCACCAGCACGCGCTTGTCCTTGAGCGACTCCGGCACCTCGCCGTTCACGATGCGCTGGGCCAGGCCCTCGACGATGGCGGTCTTGCCCACGCCGGGCTCGCCGATCAGCACGGGGTTGTTCTTCGAGCGGCGCTGCAGCACCTGGATGGCGCGGCGGATCTCGTCGTCGCGGCCGATCACCGGGTCCAGCTTGCCCAGGCGGGCCCGCTCGGTGAGGTCCAGCGTGAATTTCTTGAGCGCCTCGCGGTTGCCCTCGGACTCCTGCGAGTCCACCTTCTGGCCGCCGCGCACGGCGTCGATGGCGGTCTCCAGGCCCTTGCGGGTGAGACCATGGCCGCGCACGATGCCGGCCAGGTCGCTCTTGGCGTCGGCCAGCGCCAGCAGGAACATCTCGCTGGCGATGAAGTGATCACCGCGCTTGGCGGCCTCCTTCTCGGCGGCCTGGAGCAGGCTCACGAGGTCGCGGCTGGGCTGGACCTGCTGGCCCTCGCCCTGCACCTGGGGCAGGCCGTTCACGATGCTGTCCAGCGCCGTCTTCAGCGCCGGCAGGCGGACGCCGGCACGCTCCAGCAGGGCGCGCGGCCCCTCCTCCTGGGCCAGCATGGCCTGCAGCAGGTGGGCGGGCTCGATGTAGGGGTTGTCGCGCGTCACGGCGCCGCTCTGGGCCTCGGCCAGGGCTTCCTGAAAACGCGTGGTGAACTTGTCGACTCGCATGGCTTGATCCTCCGTTGTCGTGCAAGTGGGCGCAGGGCGCCGCATTTCAAGGGGCATGCCGCCGGCCCGGGCCCGACCCGCGCGCGGCCGGGTCAGAATGCGCCGCATGTCACAGCCGACCGCCCCATTCGAAGCCCCTGTCGACGCTCCTGTCGCCGCCCCTGCTGCCGCCGAGCCGCCGAGCGCGCTGCAGCTCAGCACCGTGCCCACCCTTCAACGCTACCTCCGCCAGCTCGACGGCCTGCTTGATCTGGCGCAATCAGAGGCCCGGAACGGGCCGGCGGGCGAGGCGGCGCTGCTCGCGGCCCGCCTCACGCCGGACATGCTGCCGCTGCACACGCAGGTCCTGATCTGCGGCAACTTCGTGCCGCGCCTGCACGCCGTATTGAAGGGAGCCGAGGTGCAGTACCCGGCCTGGCCGGATGATCTGGCCGGCCTGCGGTCCCAGGTGGCGGCGCTGCGGCATCAGGTCGAGGGCTGGACGCCGCAGGCCTTCGCGGCGCCGGAGCGCCTCGTCGAGGGCGACGCCGGGCAGGCCTGGCTGCGGATGCCCCTGCGCGCGTGGATCCACGAGTTCGCGCTGCCGAACTTCTTCTTCCACCTGAGCGTGATCTACCTGCTGCTGCGCCAGCGGGGCCTGCCCCTGGGCAAGGCGCAGTTCGACGGCCTTCACCGCTACGGCTGAGGCCGGCGCCGGGCTCAGCCGAGCGCGGTCCGCATCAGCGCGAGGCCCGCGGCGGCGGCCATCAGCGAGCCCAGCACGTGCACGCCCGTGTGCGCCAGCGCGAGGCCGAAGTCCCCGCGCTGCAGCAGCGCGAGCGACTCGCCGGAGAAGCTCGAGAAGGTCGTGAGCCCCCCGAGGAAGCCGGTCACGAGCAGCAGGCGCGCCAGCTCGTGCGGCATGCGGCCGAACCACTCCAGGGCCATGCCGATCAGGAAGCCGCCAGCCACGTTCACCAGCAGCGTGCCGAGCGGAAAGCCCGTCCAGCGGGTGTTGAGCCACAGGCCCGCGCCCCAGCGGGCCAGCGCCCCGGCGCTCGCGCCCACGGCGACCGCCGCCATCTGCAGCGGCAGGCTCATGCCTGGGCTCCGGCGTTGTCGGAGCGGATCCCCCAGCGCGCCAGCGCGGCGTCGTCCACCTCGCGGGCGTCGACCCAGCGCGCGCCGTCCGGACCGTGCTCCTTCTTCCAGAACGGCGCCTGCGTCTTGAGGTAATCCATCAGGAACTCGCAGGCCTGGAAGCCCTGCCCGCGGTGGCGCGAGCTGACGAACACGCCGACGATCTGCGCCAGCGGCGCCAGCGGCCCCACGCGGTGGATCACGCGGGCGGCGCGGATGTCGAAGCGGCGGTGGGCCTCGTCGATCATGGCCTCGATGGCGGCCTCGGTCATGCCGGGGTAGTGCTCGAGCTCCATCAGCGAGATGGCGTCGGCGCCGGGCTGGCCCTCGCCGCCGCGCACGGTGCCCACGAAGCTCACCACCGCGCCCACGCCGCCGTCACCGGCGCGCAGGGCGGCGCACTCGGCGCTGAGGTCGAAGTCCTCGGTCTGGATGCGAACGCGCGGCAGCTTAGTCATGGCCGGGATTCTGCCCCAGCGCCGCCAGGGCCGGCGCGTCCAGCAGCGCGATGCCGCCATAGCGCAGCGCGATCAGCCCCTGCGCCTCCAGCGACTTCAGCGCCTTGTTCACCGTCTGGCGGCTCACGCCCATCATCAGCGCCAGCTGCTCCTGCGGCAGCCGCAGCTCGCGGGGCGGCGCGTCTGGCGAGGGGGTCAGGTCTTGCTCGCCATAGCCCTGCGCGACCTGGATCAGGCGCTTCGCCAGCCGCGCCTCCAGCGGCAGGCGGGCGATGTCCTCCAGCACCTCGAAGGTCTGGCGCAGCTTGGCGCAGGCCAGGCGGGCGATGCTGCGCCAGTGCGCCGGGTGGGACGCCAGCCAGTCGAGCAATTCGACCTCGGGCACCAGCCACAGACGCGCCGGGCCGTCGGCCACCACGTCGTGCGTGCGGGGCTGGCCGTCCAGCAGGGAGATCTCACCGAACCACTGCCCCGGCTCCAGCCACGCCAGCAGGCTCTGCGAGCCGTCCGGGGCCAGGCGCCCGACCTGCAGCGCGCCGTCCAGCACGCAGCACAGGCCCGCCGAGGACTGCCCGCGGTGGAACAGCTGCTCCCCATCCACCAGGCTCAGCCCGTGACCGAGCGCGCGCAGGGCGTCCTGCAGCGCCGGTTCGCAGCTGGCGAACCAGCGGCTGGCGGCCAGGGCCCGGTGATCGGCGGCGTCGAGGGGCATGGGCATCCGGACCTTCGGGAGCGGGTGTGGGTTTTGGAAGGGGCCAAGTGTCGAATCTTTGACAGTGCGAATGCTCGCCGCTGCCTAAGCTGATGGATATCAAGACAAACGTGGAGACCCGCCATGGCCAGCCCCTTCCGCCCTGCCCTGGACCTGATGGCCCAGTACGCCGCCTACCACCGGGACCGCCGCAACATCGCCACGCACTTCGTGGGCATCCCGCTGATCGTGTTCGCCATCGGCGTGCTGCTGGCGCGCATCCCGCTGGCCCTCGGCGGTCTCGAGGCGAATGGCGCCTGGCTGCTGTGCGCCGTCACGGCGCTGTGGTACCTGACGCGCGGCGCCGTCGTGCTGGGGCTGGCCACCGTGGCCGTGAACGCCGTGCTGATGGCCCTGGCAACGCCCTTCGCCCAGGAGACGACCGCCGCCTGGCTGACCGTGGGCGTGGGCAGCTTCGTGGTCGGCTGGATCATCCAGTTCGTCGGCCACTACTACGAGGGCCGCAAGCCGGCCTTCGTCGACGACCTCGTGGGCCTGCTCGTCGGGCCGATGTTCGTCGTCGGGGAGCTGCTGTTCGCGCTGGGCTGGGGCAAGGACATGCTCGCCGCCATCGAGAGCCGCGTCGGCCCCACGCTCATCCGCGACGCCCAGGCCCCGCAGGCCTGAGCCCGCCGCTCAGGTGCGCCCCGGCCAGCGCTGCAGCACGGCCTCGGCCGGCGGCTTGCGCGAGGCGCGGCCGGGCTTCGCCGCCGTACCCAGGGCGATCCAGCCCAGCAGCGTCTCACCGGGCTCGCAGAAGGCGGCCACGAGGTCGGCATCCCGCACCTTGGCGCCGGACAGCATCTTGGCGCCATAGCCCAGCAGATGGGCCGCATTGAGGAAATTCGCCAGCGCGCCGCCCACGCAGGCCCACTGCTCGTGCGCCGGCACCTGCGGATGGCCCATGTCGATGCGGGCCACGACGGCCACCGTCACGGGCGGGCGCAGGGCCCGCTCGGCATCGAGGGCCGCCCCCGCCTCGTCCTTGCCCGCGCGCCGTGCGGCCGCCGCGAACAGCGCCGCCATGCGCTCGCGCGCCTCGCCGCCCACCCACTTGAAGCGGAACGGCACCAGCTCGCCGTGGTCCGGCCCGCGCAGGGCGGCCTCGACCATGCGCTGCAGCTGCGCCTCGTCCGGCCCCGGCTCGACGAGATGCTTCGGGCCGACGGAATGCCGCGCCAGCAGCGCCTGCAGCAGCTCGGGATCGGCGGCGCTCATGGCCTCAGCTGTTCTTCGAGATGGTGATGGTCGGGAACTTCGACGAGTAGTCCTTGGCCTGGCTCGCGATGCGCGCCGCCACCTGGCGGGCGATGCTGCGGTAGCGCTGGGCGATCTCGCCGTCCGGGTCCGCCACCACGCTCGGGCGGCCGGCGTCGGCCTGCTCGCGGATCGAGAGCGCCAGCGGCAGGCCGCCCAGGTAGGGCAGGCCGTACTGCGCCGCCATCTTCTGGCCGCCCTCGGCGCCGAAGATGTGCTCGGCATGGCCGCAATTCGTGCAGATGTGCACCGCCATGTTCTCGACCAGGCCGAGGATGGGCACGCCCACCTTCTCGAACATCTTGAGGCCCTTCTTGGCGTCGATCAGGGCGATGTCCTGCGGCGTGGTCACGATGACGGCGCCCGTCACGGGCACGCGCTGCGACAGCGTCAGCTGGATGTCGCCGGTGCCGGGCGGCATGTCGACGATGAGGTAGTCGAGCTCGTGCCAGTTCGTCTGGCGCAGCAGCTGCTCGAGCGCCTGCGTGGCCATGGGGCCGCGCCAGACCATGGCCTGGTCCTCGGCGACGAGGAAGCCGATGGACATGAGCTGCACGCCATGCGCCATCATGGGCTCCATGGTCTTGCCGTCCTCGGACTGCGGCTGGCCGCTGGCGCCCATCATCAGGGGCTGGCTCGGGCCGTAGATGTCGGCGTCGAGCAGGCCCACGCGAGCGCCCTCGGCGACCAGGGCCAGGGCCAGATTGGCCGCAGTGGTGCTCTTGCCCACGCCGCCCTTGCCCGAAGCCACGGCCACGATGTTCTTCACGCCCGGCAGCAGCTGCACGCCGCGCTGCACGGCATGGGCCACGACGCGGGTGCTGATGCGGATGTCCACGCGGGCGATGCCGGGCACGCTGCGCGCCGCCGACGTCAGCGACTCACGCAGGGCCTCGTGCAGGCCGGCGGCCGGGTAGCCCATCTCGAGCTCGAAGCTCAGGGCGTCGCCCTCGATACGCAGCTGCCGGATCTGCTTGCTGCTGACGAAATCCTGCTGGGTCACAGGGTCGACGACGCGCTGCAGGGCCTGCAGCACCAGGGCTTCTTGATTCATGCTCATGGGGGACTCTCGCAAGCCGGGCAGTCTAGCCCACGGGGCCCCGGGCCGACGAACCGATGCCGGGAAAAGGCCCGCGCCGCGAGGGGTTGCGCGCCCCGCGCAGTGCCTCAGCACCTCAGCGCCCGGCGCGGGCCAGCGCCACGCCGAAGCCGATGAACACGAGCCCGCTGCCCCGTTGGAACCAGCGGCGCCCCCGGGCCGAGCCGAGGAACTGCCGCACCGACTGCGCTGCCCAGGCATAGAAGCTATGGATCACGAGCACGAGGCCGGCGTAGCTGAGCACCAGCAGCACCAGTTGCGGCCCCGCCGGCCGGGCCTTGTCGACGAACTGCGGCAGGATCGAGAGGAAGAATACGATGGCCTTGGGATTGGTGAACTGCAGCATCAGGCCTTCGAGGAAGCGGCGCGCCGGACTCAGCACGGGCGCCTGCGCCGCCTCCGCCCAGTCCTCGGCCGGGGCCCGCCACAGCTTGATGCCGAGCCACACCAGATAGGCGGCGCCCAGCAGCTGGATCACGGTGTAGGCCTGGGCCGACTGCGACAGGAGCAGCCCGAGGCTGGTCGCCGAAAGGCCGGCCACCACGGCCGCGCCCGCGGCCACGCCGGCGATGCCCGGCAGGCTTCCGCGCCAGCCGAGGCGCAGGGCGTTGTTGAGCGAGAGCATCACGCCGGGACCGGGGCTGGCCACCGTCGCCGCGGCCACGAGCAGGAAGAGCAGGTACAGCTTCATCGCGCCATGCTAGCCGGCCTCGGCACGCCGCGGCTCAGTGCAGCGGGCACAGGCCGGGCTTTTCCGGCGCCACGATGGACCATTCCACCTGCAGGTGCGGGCCGGTGCCGCGTCGCGTCCAGGGCAGGTCGATCTGCCCCTGGGCGTAGGCCTGCTCGCGCAGCCGGTCGACCGCCGGCGGCAGCTGGCCGAGGTCGCGCACGTCGACCACGAGCATGGCGCCGCACTGGCGGATCATCTCCGGCTTCACCCAGGGCGACTTCTGCGGGTCGGCGTCGAGGAACACCAGCGGGTGCGTCGGCGCATGCACCGAGACATTGCCCGCCAGCCAGGTCTCGCCCACGACGATGTGCAGCGCCCCCGGCTGGTGCCTGCGCCAGACTGCGTCCACTTGCGCGGCCAGGTTCTGGGCCGGGAAGTTGGCACGGGCCGGGCGATCCTTGAGGTCCACCAGCCAGCCGTTGACCACGACCTGGCTCAGGGCCATCAGCAGCTCGAAGACCACCGCGATCGTGAGCGCCGTGCGCACCAGGCGGTTGGGCTCGTGGGCCGGCACGAAGCGCATCAGCCACAGGCCGAGCACCACGAAGAAGGTCGCCGCCCAGGCGGAACCCAGCTTCACGCCGGCGACGCCCAGCAGTGACGTCAGCAGCACCGGGCCGAGGGCCATGAAGGTGATGAAGCGGGCTTCCGGGCGCTCGGGCGCGTCCGCCAGCGGCCAGCGCGCCTTGCCGCGCAGCAGCCATGCCATGAGCCCCGTGGCCAGCAGCAGCGGCAGCGCCCGGCCGAGCTGGATCACCACGAAGTTGGCCAGCCGCCCCCAGTGCCCGAGCTGCGAGGCGTCGTTCTCGCCGTTCACCGCCTTGCTGACATAGCCGAGGCTCGGCGCGCCCTCGCGCAGCAGCCACTGGATGTGCGGCGCGAACAGCACCGCGGCCACCAGCAGGGCAAGACCTGCCCCCAGCCAGGGACGCAGGCGGCGCATGCGCACGTCCTGGAGCATCCACAGGCCCAGCACCGCCAGCCAGATGAGCGCGCTGTACTTGGTCAGCATGCACAGCGCCGCCGCCAGGCCGGCCAGCAGCCAGCGCCCCCAGCCGCCGTCGCGCACGGCCAGCAGACCGGTCCACAGCAGCAGCGCCACGGGCATGAGCTGCACCGTGTTGTGGTTGGCCATGATGCCGTGGATGCCGTGGTAGATCAGCAGACTGCTCAGCAGCACGGCGCTGAGCGAGCGGGCGGGCGACATCACCAGCAGGCCGATGCGCCAGACCATGTAGAGCATCAGCACCACGCTCAGCTGCGCGGCGAAGAAGGTCACCCAGATCGAGTTGCCCAGCAGCGTGGTCCAGAAGCTCAGCCACCAGGTCGGGAACGGCGGGTGCTTGTAGTAGCCCCACTGCAGGGACTGCTGCCAGACGAGCTGCTCGATGTTGTCCCAGGGCGGCGCGCGGTGCGTCAGCGCGGAGCTGACGACCCACAGCAGCAGATGGAAGACGAGAAAGCCGATGAGCAGGCGGCCGGCGTCGCGGCGGCTCTGCATGTCCAGCTGCCACGGACCCAGGCGCAGGCCGGCGCCGCGAGGCGCTGCGCCCAGGCTGTGGGTGTCCTTGCTGCTATCCATCGCCCTGTCATCCCCGGAATCCGTGCCGCGCCGGGAAAGGGGCGCGGACAAAGCTCCGGATGATACTGAAACAATTCTTCACATGCGCCCCCTTCGCTTGCGGTTTTCCTGTGAAGGATCAGGCAACTGTGAGATGGCGCACATCACCGGGCCCGGAGCCTCCGCTCGCCAGCCGAAACGACTACAGGCCGAAAAACAAAAAGGGCCCCGTCTTTCGACGAGTCCCTTCTGTTTTGGTGGGCCCTGTAGGATTCGAACCTACGACCAACGGATTAAGAGTCCGCTGCTCTACCAACTGAGCTAAGAGCCCGATTCTTCTCACTTATCGCTTTCGATCACGCCTGCCAAGAAAACTTGGTGGGCCCTGTAGGATTCGAACCTACGACCAACGGATTAAGAGTCCGCTGCTCTACCAACTGAGCTAAGAGCCCGTGATCGAAACCGACCGAAACTGGTGGGTTGTGCAGGATTCGAACCTGCGACCAACGGATTAAAAGTCCGCTGCTCTACCGACTGAGCTAACAACCCGAGCCTTGTTGAGCTACGGCTGCTTCAGCGATCTAGCTTTTTCAAGCTGTTTGCCTAAGCGCTGTACTCATCAGCAGAGCCTCAGATTATAGGAGCAGTTTTTTGCTCCATGCAAGAGGTTTTCAAAAATTCTTTCACCAGCTCCGCCGCGGCCGTCATGCCGAAGGCGGCGGTGACCATCACGCTCGAGCCATAGCCCGCGCAGTTGAGGCTACCATCCACCGCCGCGCCGGCCTGCCCTGGCACATCGCAGGCCGCCTCGGGCCGCTGCACGGCCTCGCACGAGAACACGCAGCTCACGCCCATCTTGCCCTGCCGGGCCAGGCCGTGCTCCTTGCGCAGACGCTGGCGCAGGCTGGCGAGCAGCGGGTCGTGCGTGGTGAGGGCCAGGTCTTGCACCTCCAGCAGATGCGAGGCCCTCTTGCCGCCGGCCGCGCCGACGGTCACGAAGCAGTGCCCGGTCTGGCGCGCCCAGGCCGCCAGCGCCGCCTTGGCGCGCACCTGGTCGCAGGCGTCGATCAGGCCGTCGATCGCCCGGCCCTGCAGCAGGTCCGGCCAGTTGCCCGGTTCGACGAATTCCTCGATGCCGGTCACCCGGCACTCCGGGTGGATGTCGCGGATGCGGTCCCGCAGCGCGTCGATCTTGGCCATGCCCACGGTGCTGCCCAGCGCCTGGATCTGCCGGTTGATGTTGGACTCCGCCACCTGGTCCAGGTCGATCAGCACCAGCTCGGCCACGCCGCTGCGGGCGAGCGCCTCCACGGCCCAGGAGCCCACGCCGCCCACGCCCACCACGGCAAAGCGCGCGCCGCGCAGGCGGCGGTAGTCCCGCTCGCCATAGAGGCGGCGCAGGCCGCCGAAGCGGCGCTCGCTGTCAGGGTCCGCGACGGCGGGGATGGGCGTGTGCAGTTCGCTCATGGCGCTCATGGTGACACATCAGAAATGCAAAACCCCGCCTGAGCAATCCGGGCGGGGTTGAGAGTGGCCGGGGCCAGGTCTTGCCTGGCCGGCTTCGATTACTTCAGCGCCTTCAGGCGCTCCTTGGCGGCCTGTGCGGCTTCGGTGCCGGGATAGGCCTTGACCAGGTCTTCCAGGCTGCGCTTGGCGGACTTCAGGTCCTTGAGCTCGATCTGGCAGTTGGCCAGCGCCAGCAGAGCCTCGGCGGCACGCGGGTGCTCGGGGTTGGCGACGATCAGCGACTTGAAGCTGGCGATCGCGTCCCTGTAGTCACGCTTGCCGTACTGGGCATTGCCGAGCCAGAAGCGGGCCGAGTCGACATAACCGCTGGCGGGGTAGCGCTTCAGGAAGGTGTTGAAGCCGGTGACGGCCTCGGCGAAGTCGCCCTTGCGCACGGCGCCGATGGCGGCCTCGTACTGGCGGCGCTCTTCGGGGTCGACGTTGAATTCCTTGCCATCCAGGCTGACCTTCTGCGGCTCGAGCGGCTTCAGGCGGGCGTCCAGGCTCTGGGCCTGATCGGTGACGCGGCGCTGGGTCTCGGCGAGGTCACGGGCCAGCTGCTCGTTCTGACCGCGCAGCTTGGCGATCTCGGCGCGCAGGGCCTCGATCTGGGCACTGAGGTCCAGCAGGCTGCGCGCCTGCGCAGACTGCTGGTCCTGGGACTGCGAGCTCAGCTGCTCCTGGCGGACGCGCTGGGCGTCCTCCATCTGCTGCAGCTTGGCCCGCAGGTCCAGGATGGCCTTGCGGGCCTCGTCATCCTCGAACAAACCGGCACGCGCCGGCAGGCTCACGGCCAGGGTCGCGACGACCAGGGCCAGGGCACTCAGACGGGGTCGCAAGGCCTGCATCTCACTTGTCCTTCAGTTCGACGCGACGGTTCTTGGCCCAGGCTTCTTCGTTGTGGCCTTCGACAGCGGGACGCTCCTTGCCGAAGCTCACCGGCTCAGCCTGGCCAGCGGCCACGCCCAGCAGGCTCATGGACTGAGCCACGGCTTCTGCACGCTTCTGACCCAGGGCCAGGTTGTACTCGCGGCCGCCGCGCTCGTCAGCGTGGCCTTCCAGGCTCATCTTGACCTTGGCGTTGTTCTTCAGACGCTTGGCGTGGGCTTCGATCAGGGGGGTGTACTCGCCCTTGACCACGAAGCTGTCGAAGTCGAAGAAGACGGTGCGGCCCTTGGCGTTGGCGGCGTTCAGCAGCTCGGTGTCCAGGTCCACGGTCTTGACCTGGGAGACGGCCTTCTGCTCTTCCTTCTGGACGACCGGGGGCTCGACCTTCTTGTCGGTGACCGGTGCCGGCTCTTCCAGCTTGGTCGACGAGCAGGCGGCCAGACCGGCAGCCACGAGCACACCCAGTGCCAACTTGTGCAATTGCATCATTTCTCTCCTTGGATCCTCAATGTCCGTACGTTCGGATTGCTTCCGGCGGCCGAGGCGGTCCCGGCTCGGGCCGTATTTTGACTCAAAGCCCGCATGACTTCGGGCACAGGTCACCATCAGATGGAACCAAATGCTGCCAACGGGGCATGAATGGCGGTTTGCCTCTCGCCTTCAGCGGCCGAAAGGCCCCCACGTCGGCTCGCGAACATCCGCGGTGCTGGCCACGAGCTTGGCCTTGATGCGGCCGTCCAGCGTCGTCGTCATGAGCACGTCGCGGCCGCCGGCGCGGGTGGCGTAGACGATCAGCTTGCCATTGGGCGCGAAGCTGGGGCTTTCGTCGTCGGTGGATTCGGTGATCTTCTGGGACTGCCCCGTCACGAGGTCCATCACGCACAGGCGGAAGGTCGAGCCGCCCTCGCGGGTGATGAAGGCCATCGTCTTGCCGTCCGGGCTGATGGACGGGCTGATGTTGTAGCTGCCGTTGAAGGTGACGCGCTGGGCCTCGCCGCCGTTGGCCGGCATGCGGTAGATCTGGGGCGAGCCGCCGCGGTCGCTGACGAAGTAGATCTGCGCGCCGTCCGGGCTGTAGACCGGCTCGGTGTCGATCGCGCGGGTCTGGCTCAGGCGGCGCGGGTCCCCGCCGTTGCGGCTGATGGTGAAGAGCTGCGAGCCGCCGGCCAGCGACAGCGTCAGCGCCAGGCGCTGGCCGTCCGGCGAGAAGGCCGGCGCGCTGTTGGAGCCGCGGAAGTCGGCCAGCGCGCGGCGGCGGCCGGTGGAGAGGTCCTGCAGCCAGACCACGGCCTTGCGCGTCTCGAAGGACACATAGGCGATCTCGCGCCCTTCCGGCGACCACGCCGGCGAGATGATGGGCTCGGGGCTGTTCAGGGCGATCTGGCCGCCCTCGCCGTCGGCATCGGTGATGCGCAGCTGGTAGCGCGGGCCGGTCTTGGTGACATAGGCCATGCGCGTGGCGAAGACCCCACGGTCGCCGGTGAGCTTCTGGTAGATGCTGTCGGCGATGCGGTGGGCAGCCAGGCGCACGTCGTCGGGGTGCACGGCCTGGGCCTCGCCGCCCTGGTCCTGCCCGCGGACGACGTCCCAGAGCTTGTAGCGCACGTCGAGGCGGCCGTCGGCCAGGCGGGCAATGGAGCCGGCGGCCAGGGCATCGGCCTGCTTGGCGCGCCACTCGTTGAAGTTGGGGCTGATGGCTTCCGAGAGCCCGGCCGGCGTGGCGACGGATCGGAACTGGCCGCTGCGCTCGAGGTCCGCACGCACGATGGCGGCGACGGACTGGCCGGCCAGGGACTCGTCGCGGAAGTCGGCGATGGCGATGGGGATCTGCGTGCCGCCCACGCCGGAGATCTCGACGCGGAACTGGGCCAGCGCCGGCAGGCTGAAGGCGGCGGCGGAGGCCGCGGAGGACACCAGCAGGCGGCGGCGCAGCAGGTTGCTCGGGGGCTGGACGGGCAGGAAGGTGCGGTTCATCGGCTCGTGGGCAGGTCGACAATCGAAAAGGGCGCCTCGAGAGGCGCCCGCCGATTGTGCCGCAGGCGGCCTCCCCTGCCGGGAATCACAGTAACACGATGTCGTAGTGCTCGGTCTGGTTGGTCGGCTCGGCGGTCAGGGAGATGGGCCGGCCGATGAAGTCCGAGAGGCCGGCCAGATGCTGGCTCTCCTCGTCCAGCAGCATCTCGACGACATTGGCCGCCGCCACCACGCGGAACTCCTTGGGCGCGAACTGGCGCGCCTCGCGCAGGATCTCCCGCATGATGTCGTAGCAGACCGAGCGCGCGGTCTTGACCTGACCACGCCCCTCGCAGGTCGGGCACGGCTCGCACAGCATGCGCGCGAGCGACTCCCGCGTGCGCTTGCGAGTCATTTCGACGAGGCCCAGCTGCGTGAAGCCGCCCACGGTGACCTTGGTGCGGTCCTTGGCCAGCTGCTTGCGGAACTCGGACAGCACCGAGGCGCGGTGCTCCTCGCGGGTCATGTCGATGAAGTCCACGATGATGATGCCGCCGAGGTTGCGCAGGCGCAGCTGGCGGGCGATGGCGCCGGCCGCCTCGAGGTTGGTCTTGAAGATCGTGTCGTCGAAGTTGCGGGCACCGACGAAGCCGCCGGTGTTGACGTCGATGGTCGTCATCGCCTCGGTCTGGTCGATGATGAGGTAGCCGCCGGACTTCAGGTCCACGCGGCGCGCCAGGGCGCGGTCGATCTCGCCGTCGATGTTGTGGAGGTCGAAGATGGGTCGCTCGCCGCGGTAGTGCTCCAGCTTGGCCACGGCGGCGGGCATGTACATCTCGCCGAAGCCGTGCAGCACCTCGTACTGCATGCGGGAGTCGATGCGGATGGAGCCGGTGCGCTCGCTCACCAGGTCGCGCAGCACGCGCTCGACGAGGCTCAGGTCCTGGTGCAGCAGCGTGCCCGGCGGCGAGCGGAAGCTGCGCTCGCGGATCGTCGCCCAGGTCTTGCGCAGGTAGGCGATGTCGGAGCCCAGCTCCTCGTCGCTGGCGTCCTCGGCGTTGGTGCGCAGGATGAAGCCGCCGCCGCCGCCCTCGTCGGCCTTGCCCACCAGCGCCTGCATGCGCTGGCGCAGCTGCTCGCGCGTCTCGGGCGAGCCGATCTTCTGGGAGATGCCGATGTGCTCGTCCTGCGGCAGGTGCACGAGCATGCGCCCCGCGATGGAGATCTGCGTGGACAGCCGCGCGCCCTTGGTGCCGATGGGGTCCTTGATGACCTGCACCGTCAAGGCCTGACCCTCGAAGACCAGGCGCTCGATGGGCGTGGGCGTGCCGTTCTCGGCGTGGTGACCGCGGCCCGTCTGCCCGGCGATGTGGAGGTCCGCCACATGCAGGAAGGCGGCGCGCTCCAGGCCGATGTCGATGAAGGCCGACTGCATGCCCGGCAGCACGCGCGCCACCCGGCCGGAGTAGACGTTGCCGACGAGGCCGCGCTCCAGGGTGCGTTCGACGTGCAGTTCCTGCACTGCGCCGTTCTCGACCACGGCGACGCGGGTCTCCTGGGGAGACCAGTTGATGAGGATATCTTCCATTGCTTGGGCTCCAGCGCTCGCGCCAGCAGTGGGCATCACCGCTGGCGCCAGCGTTCGAGGCGACGGCTTGCGCGTCGGCGCAAGACCTGACCCCATCATGCCAGGATCGGGGCGGCAGGCGCCGCGGCTTTCAGGCGCTCAGACCTTCAGAAGTTCAGACCTTCAGACCGAAGTCCGCCAGCAGCTGCGCGGTCTCATAAAGGGGCAGGCCCATGATGCCTGAATAGCTGCCCGCGATGTGGGAAATCCAGGCGGCGGCCTGGCTCTGGATGGCATAGGCGCCAGCCTTGCCCATGGGCTCGCCGCTGGCGGCGTAGCGGCGCAGAGCCTCGTCGTCGACGGCCGCGAAACGCACCGTCGAGACGCTGACGCGCAGCGCGCGGCGCGCGCCCTCGCCCAGGGCCACGGCCGTCAGCACGCGGTGCTCCTGCCCGCAGAGCAGCCGCAGCGTCGCCAGGGCATCGTCCGCATCGACGGGCTTGCCGAGGATGCGGCAGCCCAGGGCCACGGTCGTGTCCGAGCACAACACCGGCGCCTCGGGCAGGCCGCGGCGCTGGCGTCTCTCCAGGGCCGCGTCGAGCTTGGCCAGCGTCACGCGCTGCACGTAGGCATCGGGGCTCTCGCCCTCGCGCTCGGCCTCGAGGGCTTCGGCGTCCTCGTCGGCGCCGGGCAGCAGCAGCTCGTGCCGCACGCCGATCTGCTCCAGCAGCTGGCGGCGGCGCGGGCTTTGCGACGCCAGGTAGATGAACTCGGCCATGGGGCTCACTCGCGGTGGTAGGGGTGGCCTTCCATCACGGACCAGGCCCGGTACAGGGCCTCGGCCAGCAGCACGCGCACGAAGGCATGCGGCAGCGTGAGATCGGAGAGGCGCAGCAGCTCGTCGGCCTTGGCCTTGAGGTCGGGATGCAGGCCGTCCGGGCCGCCGATGAAGATGGCGACGTCGCGGCCGTCGCCCTTCCAGCGCTCCAGGCGCTCGGCCAGCTGCTTGGTCGTGACGCGATCGCCGCGCTCATCGAGCACGATGCGCCGCACGCTCTTGGGCAGGGCCGCCTCCAGGCGCTGGCCTTCGGCGGCCATCAGCTGCTCGGTGCTCTTGCCGCCCCGGGGCTCGGCCTTGACGGCCTTGAGCTCCAGGCGCATTTCCGGAGGGAAACGCTTGGCGAAGTCCTCGTAGGCCTCGTCCGCCCAGCCGGGCTGACGCTGGCCCACGGCCATCAGCAGGAGGCGCATGCCTTACTTGGCGGCCTTCTTGGCGGCGGGCTTGCGGGCCGCGGGCTTGGCGGCCGCGTTCACGGCCGACTTCGCGGCCGACTTGACCGGCGCGCGCTTGGCAGCCGCCTTCACCGGGGACTTCTTGGCGGCCGGCTTCTTGGTGCCGACCTTGACGGTCACGGCTTCCTTGGTGCGCGGGCTCAGCTCGGTGCTGCGGCGCTTGGCCGGGGCCTTGGCGGCCGTCTTGGTGGCCGTCTTGGTGGCCGTCTTAGTGGCGGCGGCCTTGGTCCCGGTGGTCTTGGTGGCGGCCTTCTTGGCGACCGGCGTCTTGGCCGCGGCCTTCTTGGCAGCCGGCTTCTTGACGGCGGCCTTCATGCCGGCGGTCTCTTCGCTGACGGCCTTGGCGGCCGGCTTCTTCGCGGTGGACTTCTTCGCGGGCTTGTCGTCGCTGGCGTCTTCCGAGGCCTTGACCAGCTTGGTCTCGCCGGTGGCGACCTTCAGCTTCACGGGCTTGCCGCCCCAGATCTCCTCGAGGTGGTAGTACTCGCGGATGGCCGGCTGCATCACGTGCACGACGGCGGCGCCGCAGTCCACGATGATCCACTCGCCGTTGTCCTCGCCCTCGGTGCGCATCACGGCCATGCCGCGGCCCTTGACGGTCTCGCGAACGCTGGAAGCCAGGGCCTTGGTCTGACGGTTGCTCGTGCCAGAGGCGATGATCACGCGCTCGAACAGGGGCGAGAGGTGCTCCGTGTTGAAGACGACGATGTCTTGCGCCTTGACGTCTTCCAAACCATCGACGATGGCTCGCTGCAGTTTACGAATGTCCATTCAGTGCTCGCTGTAAAGACGGTGCTGGGCAATATAGCGCGCAACCCCGTCGCCCACCATGGGCGTGATGTCCTCGCCACGCTGGCATTGCCCGCGCACGAGGGTGGAGGAAATCTCCAGGGCCGGCATGTCCAGCCGGACCACCCGGTGAGCCACCGCCGCCACATCGGGCGCGGCGATCACCGCCTGACCCGCCCGGGCCGCGACGGCCAGGGTGAGTCGATTCAACAAGTCCTGCCAGCGATGCCAGCTGGCAAGGCGCGCGTACTGGTCCTGGCCGATGACCAGGAACCACTCGCGCCGCTGTGGAAAGCGCGACTGCAGCGCCTCCACGGTGTCGATCATGTAGCTCGGCCCCGGACGGTCGAGCTCCGTGCTGTCGACCACGAAGCGCGGTTCGCCCGCGACCAGCGCCTGCACCATCGCCAGGCGGTGCGCCGGCGATGCCAGCGCCCGGCCCGTCTTCTGCCAGGGCTGCCCCGCCGGCAGCCAGCGCAGCTCGGCCAGGCCCAGCTGCTGCAGCGCCGTGCGGGCGAGGCTCAGGTGCGCCCGATGTGGCGGGTCGAAGGAGCCCCCGAACAGCCCCACGGGGCCGGCCGCGCCGGTGCCCGTGGCGGTGTCCGGGCTCAGAGCCATAGATGCGTGGCCTTCTCGCTCGCCCAGTCGCGGGGGCGCAGGAAGTCGGTGTAGAGCCGCGCCTCGGGCGTGCCCTCCTCCGGATGCCAGTCGTAGCGCCACTTCACGAGCGGCGGCATGGACATCAGGATGGACTCGGTGCGCCCGCCCGACTGCAGGCCGAAGAGCGTGCCGCGGTCGAAGACGAGGTTGAACTCGACGTAGCGGCCGCGCCGGTAGGCCTGGAAGTCGCGTTCGCGCTCGCCGTAGGCCAGGCCCTGGCGGCGCTCCACGATGGGCGCGTAGGCCGGCAGGAAGGCGTCGCCCACGGACTGCATCAGCCCGAAGGCCGCGTCGAAGCCGCCCTCGGCATGGTCGTCGAAGAAGATGCCGCCGATGCCGCGCGGCTCGTTGCGGTGCTTCAGGAAGAAGTACTCGTCGCACCACTGCTTGAAGCGCGGATAGTGCTGGGCGCCGTGCGGCTCCAGCGCGGCCTGGCAGGTGCGGTGGAAGTGCTGGGCGTCGCGCTCGAAGCCGTAGTAGGGCGTGAGGTCCATGCCGCCGCCGAACCAGACCACGGGCTCGGCGCCCGCCGGCAGGGCCGCGAACATGCGCACGTTCATGTGGACCGTGGGCACGAAGGGGTTGTGCGGATGCAGGACCAGGGACACGCCCATGGCCTCGAAGGGGGCGCCGGCCAGCTCGGGCCGGTGCTGCGTGGCGGACGGGGGCAAGACCCGACCCCGCACATGCGAGAAGTTGCAGCCGCCACGCTCGAAGAGGCCGCCGTTCTCGATCAGGCGCGTCAGCCCGTCGCCCTCCAGACGCCCGCCGGGCTCGCGCTCCCAGCCGTCGCTGATGAAGGGCTGGCCATCGAGCTGCTCCAGCCCGTGGATGATGCGCTGCTGCAGTCCCAGCAGGTAGTCGCGCACCAGCTGTGTGTTCATCGCTTGGAGCCTTTCAGGGTGATCGGGCTGGCCTGCTCGGGCCGCTTGCCCTTCACGGGGGCCAGGTATTGCGCGAAGTGGGCGAAGTCCCGCTCGGGCTGGCCGCACAGCTGCACGAAATGGGTGAGGTCGACCACCCGGCGCTCGAAGTCGAAGTAGGCCAGGCCCACCGGGATGCCCGCCTGCACCGCCACGTGGTAGGCGCCGGAGCGCCAGCCGTCCGTCAGCGAGCGCGTGCCCTCGGGGGCCAGCGCGAGCCAGAAGAGTTGCTGGCGTTGCTGCGCCGCGCGCACCTGGGCCACGGTGTCCGCCACCACGCCGTTGGCGCTGGACCGCTCGACGGGGATGCCCCCGATCCAGCGCACCCAGGCACCGAAGACGGGCAGCTTGAAGAGCGAGTCCTTGCCCCAGAACTTGAGCTCCAGCCCCAGGCCCCACTTCGCCAGGACGCCGATGACGAAGTCCCAGTTGGAGGTGTGGGGGTAGACCATGATCACCCCCTGCCGCGCCGGCAGGCCGCTGTACACGAGGCGCCAGCCGAAGAGGCGCAGGAGGCCGCGCGCCAGGCGGCTGCCCGGCCGGCGCAGGCGCTCGCCGCCCTCGATCACGCGGGGCATGCCCGGCTGGCCGTCGGGCGAACTGGGGACGAAGGGGGTCACGGTCGGGGTGCTGCTCATGGGACGGCCGTTCAGCGCTTGATGGCGCGGTAGCCGATGTCCTGGCGGCACTGCATGCCGTCGAAATGGATGCCATGCAGCGCGGCGTAGGCACGTTGCTGCGCGGTCTTCACGGACTCGCCCAGTGCCGTCACGCACAGCACGCGGCCGCCGTGGGTCAGCAGCTGGCCATCCTTCAGGGCCGTGCCGGCCTGGAAGACGATGGCGTCCTCGGTCTCCGCGGGCAGACCGGTGATGACGTCGCCCTTGCGCGGGTTCAGCGGATAGCCCTCGGCGGCCATCACCACGCCCAGCGCCACGCGGCGGTCCCATTGCAGCTCGACCTGGTCCAGCGTGCCGTCCGTGGCGTGCATGAGCACCTCGAACAGATCGCTCTTGAGGCGCATCATGATGGGCTGGGTCTCGGGGTCGCCCATGCGGGTGTTGAACTCGACCGTGCGGGGCTGGCCCTGGTCGTCGATCATCAGCCCGGCATAGAGGAAGCCGGTGAAGGGGATGCCGTCGCGTGCCATGCCCTGGATGGTGGGCATGATGATCTCGTGCATGGCCTTGGCGTGGACGTTGGGCGTCACGACGGGCGCGGGCGAGTAGGCCCCCATGCCGCCGGTGTTCGGGCCCTCGTCCTTGTCGAGCAGGCGCTTGTGGTCCTGGCTGGTCGCCAGCGGCACGACGTTGCGGCCGTCGCACAGCACGATGAAGCTGGCTTCCTCGCCCTGCAGGAACTGCTCGATGACGACGCGCGCGCCGCCCTCGTTGTGCACCACGCCCAGCTTGTTGTCCTCGAGGATCCAGTCGATGGCCTCGTGCGCCTCGGGCAGCGTCATGGCGACGACCACGCCCTTGCCCGCTGCCAGGCCGTCGGCCTTGATCACGATGGGCGCTCCCTGCGCGTCCACATAGGCGTGGGCCGCGGCGGCGTCGCTGAAGGTCTCGTAGGCGGCCGTGGGAATGCCATGGCGCTTCATGAAGTCCTTGGCGAAGGCCTTGCTCGATTCCAGCTGCGCGGCGGCCTTGGTGGCGCCGAAGATGCGCAGGCCACGCGAGCGGAACTCGTCCACCACGCCGGCGGCCAGGAAGGCCTCCGGGCCCACGACGGTCAGCGCGATCTTCTCGGCCTGCGCAAAGTCGGCCAGCGCCTTGACGTCGCTCAGCGCCACGTTCTTGAAGCGCGCATCCTGCGCCGTGCCGCCGTTGCCGGGCGCCACGTAGACCTGGCTCACGCGCTCGCTCTGGGCCAGCTTCCAGGCCAGGGCGTGTTCACGGCCGCCGTTGCCGAGGACGAGGACCTTCATTGCTCGATGCTCGCGTTGTGATAGACCTCCTGGACGTCGTCCAGGTCCTCGATCACGTCCAGCAGCTTCTGCATGCGGGCGGCGTCGTCGCCGGCGAGGTCGATGGCGTTCTCGGCGCGCATCGTGACCTCGGCGATCTCGGCGTTCAGGCCGGCGGCCTCCAGCGCGTTCTTGACGGCCTCGAAGTCGCCGGGGGCGGTCAGCACCTCGATGGAGCCGTCGTCACCGGTGACCACGTCCTCGGCGCCGGCGTCCAGGGCCACTTCCATGACCTTGTCTTCGGACGTGCCGGGCGCGAAGACCAGCTGGCCGCAGTGCTTGAACTGGAAGGCCACCGAGCCTTCGGTGCCCAGGTTGCCGCCGTGCTTGCTGAAGGCGTGGCGCACCTCGGCCACGGTGCGCACGCGGTTGTCGGTCATGCAGTCCACGATGATGGCCGCGCCGCCGATGCCGTAGCCCTCGTAGCGGATTTCCTCGTAGGTCACGCCGTCGAGGTTGCCGGTAGCCTTGTCGACGTTGCGCTTGATGTTGTCCGCCGGCATGTTGGCGGCCTTGGCCTTTTCGATCGCCAGACGCAGGCGCGGGTTCATGGCGATGTCGCCGCCACCGGAGCGGGCGGCCACGATGATTTCACGGGTCAGACGGGTCCAGACCTTGCCCCGCTTTTCGTCCTGACGGCCCTTGCGGTGCTGAATATTGGCCCATTTGGAATGCCCTGCCATATGTCTTGTTCTCCGGGTCGGCCGCCTGGCGCCTGCCGTGATTCCCCTGTGGAATTCCGTGCGCTCCAGCCGTGATGGTGTTGGATAGACTGCGATTTTAGCTTTCGCCACCACCTCTTCCCCGGAGCCCCGCATGGCCGACCCCATCCTGCTCGCCCGACACGGCGAGATCGAGTGCCACCTGCTGCCCGCCCTGGCCAACCGCCACGGGCTCATCACGGGTGCCACCGGCACCGGCAAGACCATCAGCCTGCAGAAGCTGGCCGAGAGCTTCAGCCTGCTCGGCATCCCCGTTTTCATGGCCGACATCAAGGGCGACCTCACCGGCATCTCCCAGGCCGGCCAGCCCTCGGAGAAGCTGCTGGCGGTACTCAAGGAACGCGCGCTGGACGTGCCAGCCCCCGTCGCCTGCCCCACGACGCTGTGGGACGTGTTCGGCGAGCAGGGCCACCCCGTGCGCGCCACCATCTCGGACATGGGCCCCCTGCTCATCGCCCGCATGCTGGCGCTGAACGAGACGCAGACGGGCGTGCTGCAGCTCGTCTTCAAGATCGCCGACGACCAGGGCCTGCTGCTGCTGGACCTCAAGGACCTGCGCGCCATGCTGCAGCACGTGGGCGAGCACGCCAGCGAGTTCACGACGCAGTACGGCAATGTCTCGGCCGCCTCCATCGGCGCCATCCAGCGCGGCCTGCTGCAGATCGAGGCCCAGGGCGGGGACAAGTTCTTCGGCGAGCCCATGCTCAACATCGCCGACCTCATCCAGGCCGATGGCGGAAAGGGCGTCATCAACATCCTGGCCGCCGACAAGCTCATGGCCGCCCCCCGCCTCTACGCCACTTTCCTGCTGTGGCTGCTGTCGGAGCTCTTCGAGACCCTGCCCGAGGTGGGCGACCTGGACAAGCCCAAGCTCGTTTTCTTCTTCGACGAGGCCCACCTGCTCTTCAAGGACGCGCCGGACGCGCTGGTCGAGCGCATCGAGCTGGTCGTGCGCCTGGTGCGCTCCAAGGGCGTGGGCGTCTACTTCGTCACCCAGAACCCGCTGGACATCCCCGACACCGTGCTGGGTCAGCTGGGCAACCGCGTGCAGCACGCGCTGCGCGCCTTCACCCCGCGGGACCAGAAGGCCGTCAAGGCCGCGGCCGAGACCATGCGCGCCAAGCCCGGGCTGGACATCGCCACGGCCATCAGCGAGCTGGGCGTGGGCGAGGCGCTCGTGAGCTTGCTGGACGAGAAGGGCCGCCCCAGCATCACCGAGCGCGTCTTCATCCTGCCGCCGGGCAGCCGCATCGGGCCGATCACGCCCGAACAGCGCCAGGCCCTGCTGCAGAACTCGCTGGTGGCCGGCGTCTACGAGACGCTGCTGGACCGGGAGTCCGCCTACGAGAGGCTGAAGGGCGCGCCCGCCCAGGCGACCCCGACGCCGGCCCCGGCTCGCATGCCGTCCCGCACGCCCGCCCCGCCGGCACCGTCGGCAGCAGGCGGCTCGATGGCCGACGAAGCCGATCGAGCGCTGCAGCGGGGACCGGCCTCGTCGGGCCCGTCCGTGCCCGCCCCCGCCCCGGAAGGCGGTGGCCTGATGGACGGACTCAAGGACGTGCTCTTCGGAAGCACCGGCCCGCGCGGCGGCCGCCACGAGGGGCTGGCCGAGGCCGCCGCCAAGTCCGCGCTGCGCAGCATGGGCAGCTCGCTGGGCCGCGAGATCGTGCGCGGCGTGCTCGGCAGCATCCTCGGGGGCGGCGGCAGCCGGCGGCGCTGAGGCCGGGGCGCGGTGCGCACGGTGCACGCGATGCACACGACGCATTTCGCGCCACGCCACCGCACTTCGCGACCGCCTCCGTCGCCTGGTCGCGCCACTGCAGACGCCTGAGGGCCCGCCCGGCACAGTGCAGCCATCGACACCCGTTTCAAGGAGCACACGATGAGCAGCACGACCCTTTCCCTGATCCTCGGCCAGGTTCCCGCCTGGGTCTGGTGCCTGCTGGTCGCCCTGGTCGCCCTGGGCCTCTCGCAGACCCGCGACCGCTGGGTCAGCGCCGCCCGGCTGCGCCGCATGCCGCTGGCCTTCCTCGCCTTCTCCGCCTGGAGCACCGTCGGCGCCTTCGGCTGGCAGGCCCTCACGGTGCTGGGCTTCCTGGCCGGCCTCACGGCCACCCGCCAGCTGATCGCTGCCAGCGGCTGGCCCGGCGCCGCCCGGCACGACGCCGTCCGCAACGCCTACCTCGTGCCCGGCAGCTGGGCGCCGCTGGCCGTGATGATGGGCATCTTCGCGCTCAAGTTCCTGCTCGGCATGACGCTGGCCATGAGCCCCGCACTGGCGCAGCAAACCGCCGCGGTGCTGGGGGTGAGCGCCCTCAACGGCGCCCTGGGCTCGATCTTCCTGGCCCGCTCCCGCAACCTGATGAAGCTCGCCACGCAGGTCGGCTCGCCGGCCTGAGGGGCTGCTGCACAATCGCCCGCCATGAGTGCCACGCCCTCCACCATCCCCATGAGCCCCGCCGGCGTGAGAGGCTGGCATTACTTCCTGCGCCACGGGGCCCAGTCGGCCCTGTGGTGCGCCGTGATCGGGCTGCTGCTGGCGGCCCTCTCGGGCTGGAACCGGCCCTGGGTCCAGGTGGTCTACTCCTTCTGCATCGGCATGAACTGCTGGCTGCTGATCGACGGCGGCCGTCTGCTGATCGCCCGGCGCCTGCGCCGGCGCTACCCCGGCTGCGAGGGCTTCGAGCACGGCTGGCCGGGCTGGCCCTGGATGGCCGTCTGCGTGATCGGCGGCGCGCTGGGCGGCTTCACGATCGGCCAGCTCCTCGGGGACGCCATCACCGGCCTGCACACACGCAGCCTGTGGTCGGCCGAGTGGGGCCAGCTGGCCACCACGCTCACGATCACCGGCCTGGCGTCCCTGGGCGGCACGGCCTTCTTCTACACGCGGGGCCGGATGACTGCCGCACAGATGGAGGCCGAGCAGGCCCGCCGCGTGGCCGCCGAGACCCAGCTGCTGCTGCTGCAGGCGCAGCTCGAGCCGCACATGCTGTTCAACACGCTGGCCAATCTGCGGGTGCTGATCGGGCTCGATGCCGCCCGCGCCCAGACGATGCTGGACCAGCTGATCGCCTTCCTGCGCGCCACGCTGGAGGCCTCGCGCGTCGGCCATCACCCGCTGCAGACCGAGTTCGCGCGGCTGCAGGACTACCTCAGCCTCATGCAGGTGCGCATGGGCGAGCGCCTGCAGGCCCGCTTCGAGCTGCCGCCCGCCCTGGCCGGCCTCTCCCTGCCGGCGCTGCTGCTGCAGCCGCTCGTCGAGAACGCCATCAAGCACGGCCTGGAGCCCCAGATCGACGGTGGCGTGCTCGAGGTGTCGGCCCGGCTCCAGGGTGAGGACTGCCTGCTGGTCGTTGCAGACACCGGGCGAGGGCAGGCCATGACCACGACCACGACCACGACCACGACCACTGCCGCAGGCCTCGCGGGCACCGCCGGCAGCGTCGGCACGGGCTTTGGCCTCCAGCAGGTCCGCGACCGCCTGCAGGCCCGCTACGGCAGCGCCGCCGGCCTCAGCCTGAGCTACCCCGCCGAGGGCGGCTGCCGCATCGAGATCCACATCCCCCGCCGCCTGATGACGGCCCCCACGCCGTCCCCCGCCTCCGCCTCTGCTGCCTCATGAATCCCATCGCCCTGATCGCCGAAGACGAGGCCCTGCTGGCCGAGCACCTGAAGTCAGAGCTGCAGCAGCTGTGGCCGGAGCTCACGCTGCTGCCCATCGCGCCCCACGGGCAGGCGGCCGTGGATCTGGCACTGGCCCGCCGCCCGAGCCTGTGCTTCCTCGACATCCGCATGCCCGGCCTCAGCGGGCTGGAGGCCGCCGCGGCGCTCGCCGAGGACTGGCCCGAGGACGCGCCCTTCCCGCTGCTGGTCTTCGTGACCGCCTATGACCAATACGCGCTCCAGGCCTTCGAACACGCGGCGGTCGACTACGTGCTCAAGCCCGTGCAGCGCGAGCGCCTGGCCCAGACGGTGGGGCGCCTGAAGCAGGCCCTGGCGCAGCGCCAGACCGCGGCGAGCCCGGCGCTGGATGCCACACTGGCGCAGCTGCGCCAGCTGCTCGCCCCGGCCGGTGGCGCGGCAGGTGGCGCGGCGGCGCCCTCCTCGGCGCCCTCCTCGCCGCACTCGTCGCCGCCCCTGCCACGCCTGCGCCTGCTGCAGGTCAGCCAGGGCTCGAGCATCCAGATGGTGCCGGTCGAGGACGTGCTGTTCTTCGAGGCGGCCGACAAATACGTCCGCGTGGTGACCGCGCAGAAGGAGCACCTCATGCGGCTGTCGCTGCGCGAGCTGCTGCCCCAGCTGGACACGGAGCTCTTCTGGCAGGTCCATCGCGGCACGGTGGTCCGGTCCACCGCCATCGAGCGCGCCGTGCGCGACGAGCAGGGCAAGCTGACCCTGCATCTGCGCGAGCACCCCGAGAAACTGGGGGTCAGCCGCCTCTATGCGCACCTGTTTCGCGGTCTCTGAGCCGCAAGCGCCTCTCGCCCTCACGCGGCACCGATAAAATCCGCCGCTTCCCATCTCCAACGAGGGAGCGGCGGCCCGCCGCACGCTCCTGCCCACCGCCGATGTCCGAGCCCAAGACCGCCCCCGACGCCGAGGCCCTCAAGCCCAACAACTTCCTGCGCGCCATCATCGAGCGCGACCTGGAACAGGGTTACGGGGGCGAACGCCGCTTCGGCGCCGGTCCGGGCGATGCCCCGCACCATGCCGCCGGCCCGCTGGACCCGGCCCGCGTGCGCACCCGCTTCCCACCCGAGCCCAACGGCTACCTGCACATCGGCCACGCCAAGAGCATCTGCCTGAACTTCGGCCTGGCGCGGGACTACGGCGGTGAATGCCACCTGCGTTTCGACGACACCAACCCCGAAAAGGAAGAGCAGGAGTACGTCGACGCCATCAAGGAAATGGTGGCCTGGCTGGGATGGTCCTGGCAGGCGCCGGCCGCGAACGGCGAGCGCAGCAATCTGTACTACGCCAGCAACTACTTCGACGTCATGTACCGCGCCGCCGAGTACCTGATCGAGCAGGGCCTGGCCTACGTCGACGAGCAGACGCCCGAGGAGATGCGGGCCAACCGCGGCGACTTCGGCACGCCGGGCACCAACAGCCCCTTCCGCGACCACAGCCCGGCCCATCACCTGGCCCGCTTCCGCGAGATGCGCGACGGCGTCCACCCGGACGGCGCCATGGTGCTGCGGGCCAAGATCGACATGGCCTCGCCCAACATCAACATGCGTGACCCGGCCCTGTACCGCATCCGCCGCGCGACCCACCACAACACGGGCGACAAGTGGTGCATCTACCCGATGTACACCTTCGCGCACCCGATCGAGGACGCGCTGGAGCGCATCACCCACTCCATCTGCACGCTGGAATTCGAGGACCAGCGCCCCTTCTACGACTGGCTGCTGGAGCACCTCGCGCAAGGCGGCATCGTGGCGCGCCCCCTGCCCCACCAGTACGAGTTCGGCCGGCTGAACCTGAGCTACGTGGTCACCAGCAAGCGCAAGCTGCGCCAGCTGGTGGAGGACGGCCACGTGACGGGCTGGGACGACCCCCGCATGCCGACGCTCGTGGGCATGCGCCGCCGCGGCTACACGCCCGAGAGCATCCGTGCGATGGTCGAGTCCACCGGCGTCACCAAGCAGAACGCCTGGATCGACTACAGCGTGCTCGACGGCTGCCTGCGCGCCGACCTCGAAGGCAAGGCCGCACGCGCCATGGCCGTGATCGACCCGGTCAAGCTCAAGCTCACGAACTTCGCCGAGATCTTCGGCAGCCCCGAGCACCGCGAACCCTGCAGCGCTCCGGCCCACCCGCACCTGCCCGAGCTGGGCCAGCGCGCCTTCAGCCTGGGCCCCGAGCTGTGGATCGAGCGCGAGGACTTCATGGAAGTGCCGAGCAAGGGCTACCACCGCCTGTACCCCGGCAACAAGGCGCGCCTGAAGGCGGGCTATGTGATCGAGTGCACCGGCTGCGAGAAGAACGAGGCTGGCGAGATCACCGCCGTGCTGGCCACGCTGGTGCCGGACACCAAGAGCGGCACGCCGGGCGCCGACGCCGTCAAGGTCAAGGGCGTGATCACCTGGGTGGCCGTGCACGAAGCCGTGCAGGCCGAGCTGCGGCTGTACGACCGCCTCTTCACCGAGGCGCAGCCGGACGCCGGCGGGCGCGACTTCCTTGAGGTCATCAACCCCGCCAGCAAGAGCGTGGTGACGGGCTACCTGGAGCCTTCACTGGCCACGGCGCAGCCCGACGTGAAGGTGCAGTTCGAGCGCCATGGCTACTTCGTGGCCGACCGCGCCGATCACCGCAGCGACAAGCCTGTCTTCAACAAGATCACGGGCCTGCGCGACGGCTGGGGCAAGTGACGGCGGCGGTGTCTGCCGCGCCTCAAGCACAAGACCGCCCGAGGGCGGTCTTTTTCATGGCTGGACAGGATCAGGCGACTGGGTCGCGCACCGGTGGGTGTATGGGCCGGTGCCGGTGCTGGTGCCAATGCCGGTACCGGTGCTGGTGCAGCTGCCGGTGCAGATGCCGGGATAGGTGCCGAGGTCGGTCTCGACGTATGCACCCACGTTCGGGCGCGGAGGTGCTCAGCCGCGGCTCGTGACCACCGGCGCCGCGTACTCGTGACCGACGACGGCACGGGCGAAGAGGTAGTTCTCGCGGGCCCGCTCGCTCAGGGCATCGAGGCTCACCTCGCCCCGGGCATTGCAGGGAAAGGCCAGGGCCTTGCCCGCATGGAACAGGGACTGGAACCTCAGCTCGAAGCAGCGGTCCAGGGCCAACTCGAGCCGCTGATCGGCGCTCCCTGCCTCGCGCAGGGCGGTGGTGCTGTCGGTGATGTTCATGATCCTCTCCAACGACGCCCTCATCTTTGCTGCGGGCTTGATGCAAGACTAGGCCCCGTTTGCGGGGACCACCATGTGCAAAGGTCTCGACTCAACGTCGGATCTCCGCTCGCGGTGGACTAGGAAGTGCGCTGACAGCAATAAATCACGCAGGGCAAGTGCCATGCCCATGGGCGGGCCCGGGACGCATGCGCCCGGGCCCTGCGTGACATGCTGCCAGCCTCACGGGCGCAGCTGCCGCTGGAAGAAGTCCAGCTGCGTGCGCGCCAGATGCAGGCGGGCCTTGCGGCCGGCCACGCCATGCGCGTGGCCCGGATAGATCACGGTCTCGAAGACCTTGCCCTCGTTCTGCAGCGCCTGGATCATGCGCAGCGAGTTGTCGAAGAGCACGTTGTCGTCCGAGGTGCCGTGGATGATCATCAGCGGCCGGTTCAGCAGCGGCGCACGGGGGATCAGATTCGCCTGCTGGTAGGCCGGCGCCTTCCCGCCGTCAGGCAGGCCCAGGTAGCGTTCCGTGTAGGCGGTGTCGTAGAGCGTCCAGTCCGTGGGCGAGGCACCGGCGATGGCGGCCGCGAAGGGCGTGTCGGCGTCCAGCAGCGCGCGCAGCGCGAGGAAGCCGCCATAGGACCAGCCCGTGAAGCCGATGCGGCTCGCGTCGACGGCGGGGTACTGCTTCGCCAGCTGGCGGACGGCCGTGAAGAGGTCCGCGACCTCGTTCTTGCCGAAGGCGTGGTCATGGGCGCGCGTGAACTCGCGATCCCGGAAGGCCATGCCGCGGGTGTCCAGCATCAGCACGCCGAAGCCCTGCTGCTGGTAGAGCGCCAGCGTGGGTAGGTCCGCCTGCCAGCGCCAGGTCACGGTGGCCGTACCCGGGCCGCCATAGGCCCGCACCACGACCGGGTAGTTGCCGGACAGGCTCGGCCGCGTGGGCGGCAGGAAGACGGCGTTGAGCGGCGTCTTGCCGTCGGCGGCCAGCAACTCCGGCAGCTGCGGTTGCAGGCGCGCGGCGAGATCCGTGACCAGCGGGTCCGGCTGGGCCTGCTCGATGAGCCGCGCGGCAGACTTGCCGTCCAGCTTCAGCAGCTCGGTGCGCGGCGGCTGCTGCCAGGAGGACTGCGTGATGAGCAGCTGCGTGCAGGCAGCGTCCCCGCGACCGTCACGCCAGCGGCGCGCGTCGCCCGGCTGCAGCATCTGCACCTGGCCCTTGAAGTCGGCCTTGAACAGCTCCCGGCCGCGGCCGCGTTCAGTGGCTCCGGCGAAGACGACGTGCTGCTCGCCGAGGCACACGAGCTGGGCCACCGGCTCGGGCTGATGCGTCAGGGCCTGGGCGGCGCCGGTGACGCGGTCGACGAGCCACAGCTGGCGGCGGCCGCTTCGCTCGCTGCTCCACAGCAGCGCCGGCTTGCCGGAGCGCTTCAGCGCGGGCACCTCGCGCAGGTCGTCCTGCACCTCCACCCAGGCGGCGTCGCGCTCGTCCAGCACGGCATGGGGCTGGCCCTGGGCATTGAACTCGAGCAGCTGCAGGTGCTTCTGGTCCCGCGTGAGCCATTGCAGCCAGGGCGTGCCGTCCGCGAACCAGCCGGCGCGGGCGATGTACTCGGCCTCGGCCGGCAGCGTCAGGCGCTGCGGCTCGGTCTTGCCCGCGAGGTCCAGGACGAGCGCCTGCACCTTGGCATTGGGGCTGCCCGCGCCGGGGTAGCGCTGGTCGACGAGGCGCGTGCCGTCGCCACCGATCTGGGCGCGGCGGCGCACGGGCACGCCGGACTCGTCCACCTCGATGGCGAGCAGGCGCGTGCCGTCCGGGGACCACCAGAAGCCGCTGTGGCGATGCAGCTCCTCGGCGGCGATGAACTCGGCGAGGCCCGTCGAGCGCGTCTCGCTGCCGGTGCTCGTGAGGCGGCGCGGCGCACCGCCGTCCAGGCCCTGCACCCACAGATCGTTCTGCTTTACGTAGGCGATCTGCCGGCCGGCGGCGTCGCATTGCGGATCGCGCTCCGGCACCTGCTCGTCCTGCGTGAGGCGCTGCACCTTCGGGGCGCTGCCGGCCGCCTGGCCGAGTTCCACGAGGTACAGGTCACCCGCGAGAGGCAGCACCAGCTGGCGATCCCCCTTGCCGCACCACTGGTAGCCGGTGATGCCCGCGCCGCGCTGGCGGCGGCGTTCCAGGGCCATCTTCTCGGCTTCCGTGAGCACCGCCTCGCGCTGGCCGATCAGGTCGCTCGCGGCCACGAGGCGGCGCGCGTCACCGCCGGCAAGGGGCGTGCCCCACAGCTCGTTGACGTCCGGGTTGCTCTCGGAGGGGCGCAGATAGGTCAGCCACTGCCCGCCCGGGGACAGCGTGCCGCCGAGGCCCGCGCGGCCCATCAGCGGCGGGTCGCCGTAGATGCGGTCCAGCGTAAGGGCGGGACCGGCGGCCGCAGGGGCGGCGGTGGCGGAAAGCATCGGCACGGCGCCCAGCAAGGGCAGCAGGGCCAGGAGAAGGCGCGATTTTTGAAGCATGCGAGATGCTACGCGCACACCACGCTCGCGCGACTCCGGGCTTGCACCGGGGCCGCCCTCCGGCAGGCATCGGGCGTGCGTCCAGCGCCCTGCCGGCGCGGGTGCGGTGTCAGTCGTCCATCGTCAGGCCGCCAGCGCGACGGGGGTCAGCAGGGAGCCGAAGTAGGCCTCCTCGAGCGCGGCCGGCGCGTTGATCGTGCGCACGCGCTGGTAGGCCTCGCCCGCCTCGGGGTAGTGGCGGCGCAGGTAGTGCAGCCACTGCTTGAGCCGCCCGGGCTGGTGCTTGGTCTGCACGTTCGCCTGCACCTGGCGCCAGAACTGCAGCATCAGGGGCTGCAGGGCCTGCCAGTCCAGGCCCGCCCCGCCCTGGCCCGCCATCCCCCGGACGGCCAGGGCCAGCCCCGGATTGGCGACCATGCCGCGGCCCAGCATCAGCGCGTCGCAGCCCGACTCCTGCAGGCAGCGGCGGGCGTCCTCGACGGTCCAGACCTCGCCATTGGCCACCACCGCCACCGCCGGATCGAGCGCCTCGCGCACGTGGGCGATGCGGTCCCAGTAGGCGGGCGGCTTGTAGCCATCGGCCTTGGTGCGGGCGTGGATCACCAGCTCGCCGGCGCCGGCCTCCGTCATCGCCAGCGCGCATTCCAGCGTGCGCGAGCTGTCCATGAAGCCCAGGCGCATCTTGGCGGACAGCGGCATGTCGGCCGGCAGGGCGCGCCGCACGGCCCCGACGATCTCGGCGATCAGCTCGGGCTCGTCCAGCAGCACCGCGCCGCCCCGGTGGCGGTTGACGCACTTGGCGGGGCAGCCGAAGTTGAGGTCGATGCCGGCCGGGTTCAGCTCGGCCAGGCGGGCGGCGTTCTCCGCCATGCACGTCGGATCGGAGCCCAGCAACTGCGCCCGCACCGGCACGCCGGCGGGCGTGCGGCCACCGTCCAGCAGCTCCGGCACGATGCGCGTGAAGACGCGCCGCGGCAGCAGCATGTCGGTGATGCGGATGAACTCGCTCACGCAGCGGTCGATGCCGCCGACGCGCGTCAGCACATCGCGCAGCATGTGGTCGAGCAGGCCCTCCATGGGCGCCAGCAGGATCATGGCGCCACCTCCGCCGCGGCGGCGGCCGGCACGCCCGCGCCCGGCAGCTCGCGCCAGGTGAGATAGAGGCGCAGGTCCAGCTCCAGCTGCCCGTAGCGCGGCTCCATGTGCTGGCACAGCTGGTAGAAGGCCTTGTTGTGCTCGAGCTCCTTCAGGTGCGCCAGCTCGTGCACGACGATCATCTTCAGGAAGTCGGCGGGCGCCTCGCGGAAGAGGCTGGCGATGCGGATCTCGCGCCGGGACTTGAGCTGGCTGCCCTGCACCCGCGTGCTGCGCGTGTGCGTGCCCAGCGCGTGCTGGATCACCTTGAGCTTGCTGTCGTAGCAGACCTTGTCGAGCGGGGAGGCATTGCGCAGATGGCGCTGCTTCAGCGCCTGCGTGTAGTCGAACAGCGCCCGGTCGCTCTGCACCGTGTGCGCCTCGCCGTAGTGCCCGGCGAGATAGTCGCCCAGGCGGCCGGCATCGATCATCTGCTGCACTTGGGCCTGCAGGGTCGCCGGATAGCCGGCCAGGTACTTGAGCATGGTCAGGGGTGGAGTCCGGCGACGCGGCGGGCGGCGGGCAGTGCAAGCTCGGCGCGCGCCCGGACGGGACGGGCAGTCAGCAAAGTCCGCGATTGTCCCTCAGCTCGCCGCGCAAGACCTGGCCCCGGCGTCAGCGCCCGCCGGGCGTCTTGCCCACGAACTCCATCGCCGCGGCGGCGGCCTCGGCCTCCAGGCGCGCCTCCTCGTTCTTCTGGGCTTCCTTGAGGTAGTGCTCCTCGATGAACTCCTTCTCGACCTGGTTGCGCTTGAGGGCGTCCTGCAGGTCGTCGATCTTGCCGCGCAGCTGCTCCACCTCGCGCTCCAGGCGTTCGCGGATCTCGTCCATCGCCTGCTCGTCGACGTGCTCGGGCGGATTGGCCGCCAGCGCGGCGAGCTCCGCGCGCAGCTTCTGGATCGTGCGCTCCGCCTCGGCCAGCTGCTCGCGCAGCATCAGGGCCTCGCGCTCCAGCAGTTTCATCATCTCGGGCGCCTGGGTGTTCTGAGCCGCGGCCTTGGGCGCCAGCGCCATCTCCTCGAGCTCCTTCTGCAGCTTGGTGCTCATGCGCTCGGCCTTCTCGGCGCGGGTCTCGGCCAGGTACTGGCGGTCCTGGGCCTGCTGCAGCTGCGAGCGGACGCCGTCCAGCTGCTGGCGCAGCACCTGCAGCTCCGGCGAGCCCCCGGACGATCCCCCGCGGTGGCGCGAGGCACTGAGCTGCTTGAGGGCATCGTCCAGGCGCTCGCGCGTGAGCCCCAGCTCGACCTGCATGCGGCGGCGCTGCGCCACCAGGCGGTCGACCTCGTTGCGATGGCTGCGCCGCAGCTGTTCCATCAGCTCGCTGTTCATCTCGTGGGCCGAGTCGGGCCAGCGCGCCTCGGGCTCCTGGGCGGCGTCCTCGCCCTCGTCCTCGGACCCGTAGGCGTCCAGCAGGCCGCGCACGAGCTTCATCAGCTCGTCCAGCTGCCCCAGCTCGGCGGGGCCCAGCCCGCCCCCACCGCCGCCACCACCGACGCCGCCGCGCTCGGCGATGCGGATGAGCTCATGCGCGGCGATCTTCATCTCCCGCCCGGCGTCGCGCGTCTCGCGCAGGGCGTTGACGATGTGGATGTGGTTGCTCTGCTCGTAGCGCGTCATGCGCCAGAAGGTGCCGATGGTGATGACCATCACCGCGGCATTGGCCACGAAGACGGACACCACCGCCAGGCTGTCGAGCGAAAACTCCAGCGCCATGATCAGGCCGACCTCGTCCTTTCCCGGCGCCCCCGCGGCGCCCACCCCGTTCTTATCGGCAGCATCAGAAGCGAATGAATGCCATTCTTCCCTCGCCGTAGCCCGGGACGGAGATGCGGTAGTCGCTGCGCCCCCGGTTGCGCTGCATCAGCCCCTGCAGCTTGTCGAAAGGCTTGGGCACGAGGTTCACGATGCGCAGGGCCGGCACGCTGACGCCATCGGCCCGGTGCAGGATGCCCGCGGCGGAGCGCAGGAAGTGGTCGGCGAACTGCATCATCTCGGCGGTGGGCTTGGCCGTCTGCATGGCCTGGCGCACCGGCGGCGGTTGCAGGCGCGCGCCGCCGCCGCCGAGGATGCAGCAGGCGTTGACGTCGAGGATGCCCAGCGCATAGGGCGTCTTCTGGCCTTCGAGCGCATACATGGCGAGGTCGTGCGGCAGCTGCAGCTCTTCCAGCGTCTGGCCGGGCGCCGCGATCAGCCGGAAGGGGATCTGCCCCATCTGCAGCTTCACGAGCTGGCTCAGCGCGCTCTCGGACTCCAGCGCCGAAGGCGGTGCCGGCGGCGGCGGCGGAGCCTTCAGCTGCTCGACGCGGTCGGCCAGCGCCGCCTGCACCTCGCGCAGCAGCTCGTCGTCCTTGAAGGGCTTGTTGATCACGAAGACGGCGCCGTTGCTGCGCGCCTGATCCAGGTGGCGGTCCGCCGTCTCGGTGGTCACAAAGCCCACCTTCACGTGATTGCCGCCCAGCTGGCGCAGCGTCTGCAGCATCTCGATGCCGCTCACCACGGGCATGTGCCAGTCGGAGATGACGAGGTCGGGCGGGTGGGCGGTGACCATGCGCAGCGCCTGGTCGCCATTGCTGGCCATCTCGATTTCCATCGGGCCGAGGCCGGCGTTCTGCAGCACCCGGGCGATGATCGCCTGGATGGCCCGGCTGTCGTCCACGACGAGCACGCGCAGGGAGGGTGGGCTGGGGTCAACCATGGCGCAGTTCCTTGGAAGACGGGGGCGGGAGCGGATCGTCTTCGAAATAGGCCACGACAACATGCCGTGGCCCCAGTGTGGCAGCCAGCGTCAGGCGCGGCGGGCACCCGGCACAGAGTTCCTCGACGTGCCCGACCGAGGTGCGCTCGGGCAGGCCCAGTTCCAGCTCGTGGCTGTGGTCCAGGGCCTTCACCACGCAGCTGCCGAAGATGTTGCAGAGCTCGGCGTTGGCATCGTCCACGTCCGCCGGGGCGAGCTCGTCCAGCGGCAGGCCGAACATGGAGGCGCCCAGGTGATGGGCATCGTCGTCGCCCAGCACCAGCAGCACCCGGCCGGCCTCCCGGAGGTCGGCGCGCAGCACCGGCAGCAGGAAGCAGGCGTCCCCCGGCAGCCGCGGGGGCATGGCATCCAGGCTCGTGAAGGCACAGGGCTCCCCCGCCAGCGAAAGCCAGGCGCTGGCCAGCGTCGTGGCCAGTTCGGGAGGGGGGCGCGGGGCGTCCATGTGGGGCCGAGTGTCTGCCTTCGCCGCGACGCGCGCTCGGGTCCTCCAGGCCCGCGCCGTCTCGCATTTCACGAAAGCGACCATCGGGCTGGCATGATGTGCCGATGCCGCCACAGTCCGCCGCCGCCGAGGCGCCCCGCACCTACCGCGTCCGCTTCTGCGCGACGTCGCCGGATCACGCCGTCCTGCCCGACGCCGGCTTCGACGCCCCGTCTGACATCACCGTGCTGCGCGCCAGCCTGCGCGAAGGCGGCGGCCTGCTGAGCTCCTGCCGCGCCGGCACCTGCCGCGCCTGCATGCGGCGCCTGGTGTCGGGCGAGATCCGCTATCTGGTCGAGTGGCCCGGCCTCAGCGCCGAGGAGAAGGCCGAGGGCTGGTTCCTGCCCTGCGTGGCACGGCCGTGCTCGGATCTGCTGATCGAGGCGATCCCGGAGGATCCACCCGCCTAGGGCCGCGCCCTCCAGCGCCGGGCATCCACAGCGCCTGTGGACAAGTCCGTGCACGGCCTCTGCAGCGCTGCCGCAAGTGCTTGTTTCTTCACGGACTTTGTTGATCTGCTGCAGAAATGGGCACACGTGCCCCTGCTGGCGGACGGGATAATGGCGGGCTGTCTTTCACCCCCCGGTCCCGCATGCATCGCACCATCTTCACCACCCCCGTCGTCAACACCGTGCTGCGGGCCTTCTCGGTGGGGTTCCTGCGGCTGACGGGCTGGAAGCTGGATGGCGCCCTGCCTGCCGGGCATGACAAGTGCGTGCTGATCGCCGCCCCGCACACCAGCAACTGGGACCTGCCCTACACGCTGATGGTGGCCTTTGCCCTGCGCCTGAACATCTACTGGATGGGCAAGGCGCAGATCTTCCGCTTCCCCTTCGGCCCCGTGATGCGCTGGCTGGGCGGCATCGCCGTGCAGCGCGAGAAGAGCAGCAACCTCGTGGCCGCCTCCGCCGAGGCCATCAAGGCGGCCGACGGCCCGCTGCAGCTGGTCGTGCCGCCCGAGGGCACGCGCAGCAAGACGCGCTACTGGAAGACCGGCTTCTACTGGATCGCCGTCACCGCCGAGGTGCCCATCGTGATGGCCTACATGGACTACGCCCGCAAGCTCAGCGGCCTGGGCCCGGTCTTCGTGCCCACGGGCGACATCGAGGCCGACATGGCCAAGATCAAGGCCTTCTACGCCCCGTTCAAGGGCAAGAACGCCTCGCAGTTCGACCACGCCTGACCCTTCGCAGCGGCAACAAAAAAGGGCCGGTCCGCGAGGACTGGCCCTTTGCATTTGCGAGGCGCGTCGAGGGCGCCCGTGCTCAGCGCCCCGGCTCGGGCAGCTCGATCTTGACCTCCAGCACTTCCAGGTTGTCCTGGCGCTCCATGTGGACCTTGATGTCGTCCGGATTGATGGAAACGTACTTGGAGATCACCGCCACCAGCTCCTTCTGCAGCTGGGGCAGGTAGTCGGGGCTGGCGCTGCGGCCGTTGCGCTCGTGGGCCAGGATCAGCTGCAGGCGCTCCTTGGCGACGCTGGCCGTGCTCTTCTTCTCACCAATGAAAAACGAGAGGAATCCCATCGTGGCCGCTCCTTCACTTGCCGCCGAAGAGGCGCTTGAAGAAGCCCGGCTTGACGGCCTCGATGAAGCGCATGGGCTTGTCCTCGCCCAGGAAGCGGGCCACCACGTCGGCATAGGCCTCGGCAACATCCGTGCCCTTCATGTGGATGGCGGGCAGGCCCTGGTTGGAGGCCTGCAGCACGATCTCGCTCTCGGGGATCACGCCGATCAGCGGGGTGCGCAGGATCTCGTGGATGTCTTCCAGCGACAGCATCTGGCCGCCCTCGACCCGGTTCGGGTTGTAGCGCGTGATGAGCAGGTGCTCCTTCACGGGCTCCTTGCCCTCGATGGCACGCTTGGTCTTGCTGTTGAGCATGCCCAGGATGCGATCGGAGTCGCGCACGGAGGAGACCTCGGGGTTGGTCACCACCAGCGCCTCGTCGGCGTAGTGCATGGCCATCAGGGCGCCCGTCTCGATGCCGGCCGGGGAGTCGCAGATGATGTAGTCGAACTCCATCGCCTTGAGCTCGTCCAGCACGCGCTCGACGCCTTCCTGCGTCAGGGCGTCCTTGTCGCGCGTCTGGGAGGCGGCCAGGATGTAGAGCTTCTCGAGCTGCTTGTCCTTGATGAGGGCCTGGGTGAGCTTGATCTCGTCGTTGATGACGTTGATCAGGTCATAGACCACGCGGCGCTCGCAACCCATGATGAGGTCCAGGTTGCGCAGGCCCACGTCGAAGTCGATCACCGCGGTCTTGTAGCCGCGCATGGCGAGGCCGGTTGCAAAGCTGGCACTGGTCGTGGTCTTGCCCACGCCCCCCTTGCCCGAGGTCACCACGACGATCTTGGTCATCGATTGCCTTCCTTCTTCAAAAATTCGTTGATCGGCCGCCCGGACATCAGGCGGCTCAGAGTTTCAGGGCTTCCATCACCAGCTTCTCACCCTCGAGCCGCACCTGGGCGGGTTTGCCCAGCACCTCGGCGGGCAGCGGGTTCTCGGTGGTGCGGTAGATGCCGGCAATGGCGATCAGTTCGGCCTCGAGGCTGGCCGCGAAGATGCGCGCCTCGGTGTTTCCGCGGGCTCCGGCAATCGCCTTGCCACGCAGGGGGGCGTAGACGTGGATGTTGCCGTCGGCGATGACCTCGGCGCCATGGTTCACGAGCGCCATCACGACCAGGTCCGCGCCCTTGGCGTAGACCTGCTGGCCGGAGCGCAGGGGCTTGTCGAGGATGACGGTGCGCGCCGGCTCGGCGGGCGCCGCGACCGGCACCTCGCGCTCGACGATCACCTCGCGCACGACCTCCTTCACCACGGTCTCGACCCGCGGCGCTTCCGTGCGCTGGGCCGGGACGTCGGCCTCGGCCAGACCGGCGGCCTGCGCGGCGGCGAGCTGCTCGGCGCTGGCGCCGCTGACGGCCACGGCCTGCATGCGGAAACGGCGCAGCAGCGCGATCAGGGCGGGGAAATCAAGCTGGGCGGCCGCGGCCTCGAGGCTCAGCTGGCCGTCGTCGGTCTCGGCCGGCGCGGCGGGGAGCTGGCTCAGGTCCAGCACGACGGGGTCCTGGTTGAAGACCTCCGGCGTGTCACCCAGCCGCTCCTGCAGCGCGTCGCCCAGCTGCTGGAGGTCGCTGCTGCGCAGCACCAGGCTGAAGGCGGCGATGGAGGCGCTGCGAAGCTCGAACACGTCAAGCGGGGCTGCCTTGTCCGGCGCGGCGTTGGTGGACGCCTTCTCTGACTTCTGCGAAACGGTTCCCTGCCCCATGAATCCGGCCATTGGCTGCAAATCGCGGCATTTTAGCTGCCAGAACGAGGCCGCCTCTCCGCGTTCCCCCGCATGGTCGGGGGCGCACGAGCGGCCGCGCCGACCGGCCGCCGTGCCGCATTGTTGAGCAGGCCAAGGTAAACGCAATGACATCAAGCACTTAGCGCCGCTTTCTTCAGGGGACTCACAAGTTTGTCCACAGTCCCTGGGGATGCCCGCCAGAGGGCAGGGGCGGCGCAAGGGACGCCGTGACCGCGCGCACGCCGTGGCGCTGTCCCCCATTTGCACCACAGCCGGGGCTTGATTTGCCGGCGCGACCGCCCGCCGGCGACAGACTTATCCCCATTGCCCATACCCGGCGTTTCAGAAGAAAACACGCCTGCCACGCGCCTCCGGGAAAGACTGGATCCACCACAACCCATCGCTAAGTCATTGATTCATATAGCCGTCACCGAAGTGCAATTTTTTGAGGCAACCTACCTCCGGCACCGATGAATCAAGCATTTAGCCCCTGCCGTCGCCGCTTCTCCACAAACTTATCCACAGCATCAGTGGACAGCTTTCATTAGTCCTGAGGAATCAAGCACTTGGCGATGCTCCCTCCAAGCTACTTGAGCTCAATGCGCCAAGTTTGATGACAAGCCGCCCGGCGGCTGTGCCATCTGGCATGCGTCTCCTACGCCCTGGGGAGGTGGCCCCAATTGACACAGACGACCGCCCAGGCGAGCACCACGCTCTCCGGCTTATCCCCAATGGGCAGGCTCCTGGCCAGGCGTCGTCGCCTCGAGCACCGGCCTGGCACACCATGCGCAAGCCATTGATTTGAAAGGAATATTTTCACCACCCCCAGGAGCACCGCCTTCGAGGCTCCCGCAGACGCCCCGGAACACGCGTGGTTTTCACGGTGTTTCCCACAAACTTATCCACAAGTCGAAAGACCGTTTTCCTGTGTTGCGGCAAGCGTTTGCACGCACAAGCTGAAGCGGGATGGCAGCAGCGTCCTGCATCCCGGCATGGCCGGGTCCCGGGGCGAGGCGCTACAGTCGGGTTGGCGGTGACTTGCCGTCGCGACTCAAGGACGGGACTTTGGCCACTCCAAACTACTCCTACGAAAAGCGCCAGCGCGAGCTGGCCAAGAAGCGCAAGGCCGAGGAAAAGGCCGCCGAGAAGCGGGCCCGCAAGCTGCAGGGCGGCCGCCCTGAAGACGGCGCCCCGGCCGGCGAAGGCGAGCCCGGCAACCCCGATGCCGCAGAGGCTCCCGGCCAGGAAGGCTGAGCCCCGGCGCCGCGGCATCGGCGTCCCCCTTAAAATCCCGCCTCCTGCGTGGCCCCGTTGCGCCGCGCACTCGACCCTGCACGCCATGACTCGCAAGCTCTTCGTCACCACTGCCCTGCCCTACGCCAATGCGAACTTCCACATTGGCCACATCATGGAGTACACCCAGGCCGACATCTGGGTCCGCTACCAGCGCATGATGGGCCAGGAGGTGCACTTCGTCTGCGCGGACGACGCCCACGGCGCGCCGATCATGATCGCCGCCGAGAAGGCCGGCAAGACGCCGCAGGCCTTCGTGGCGGGCATCGCGGCCGGGCGCAAACAGTACCTGGACGGCTTCCACATCAGCTTCGACAACTGGCACTCGACCGACGGCGCCGAGAACCACGAGCTGTCGCAGGCCATCTACCGCTCTCTGCGCGAGAAGGACCTGATCGCCGTGAAGACGATCGAGCAGTTCTTCGACCCGCAGAAGGCGATGTTCCTGCCGGACCGTTTCATCAAGGGCGAATGCCCCAAGTGCGGCGCCAAGGACCAGTACGGCGACTCCTGCGAGGTCTGCGGCGCGGTCTACACGCCCACCGAGCTGAAGAACCCCTTCTCCGTGCTGACCGGCGCCACGCCGGTGATGAAGAGCTCCGACCACTACTTCTTCAAGCTCTCCGACCCGCGCTGCGTGGAGTTCCTGGAGCAGTGGACGCAGGCCCCGGGCCGCCTGCAGACCGAGGTGCTGAACAAGATCCGCGAGTGGTTCGCCAAGGACGAGAACGGCAACGGCGGCCTGGGCGACTGGGACATCAGCCGCGACGCGCCCTACTTCGGCATCGAGATCCCCGACGCCCCGGGCAAGTACTTCTACGTCTGGCTGGACGCGCCCATCGGCTACCTCGCCTCGCTGAAGAACTACTTCGGCAAGCTGGGCCGTGACTTCGATGCCTTCATGGCCGACGACGCGGTGGAGCAGATCCACTTCATCGGCAAGGACATCACCTACTTCCACACGCTGTTCTGGCCCGCGATGCTGCACTTCAGCGGCCGCAAGACGCCCAACCACGTGCACGTGCACGGCTTCCTGACCGTCAACGGCGGCGAGAAGATGAGCAAGAGCCGCGGCACCGGCCTGGACCCGCTCAAGTACCTGAGTCTCGGCATGAACGCCGAGTGGCTGCGCTACTACCTGGCCGCCAAGCTCAACAGCAAGGTGGAAGACCTCGACTTCAATCCCGAGGACTTCGTGGCCCGCGTCAACTCGGACCTCGTCGGCAAGTACATCAACATCGCCTCGCGCGCGGCCGGCTTCCTGGCCAAGCGCTTCGACGGCCGCCTCTCGGCCGACGTGGGCGTCGAGGGCCGCGCGCTGCTGGACGGCCTGCGCGCCCATGCCGGCACCATCGCCGAGCTCTACGAGACCCGCGAGTTCGGCAAGGCCCTGCGCGAGATCATGATGCTGGCCGACCGCGTCAACGAGTACGTCGACCAGAACAAGCCCTGGGAGCTGGCCAAGCTCGAAGGCCAGGACCAGGTGCTGCAGGACGTCTGCAGCGTCTGCATCGAGGCCTTCCGCCTGTTGTCCATCTATCTGAAGCCGGTGCTGCCGGCGCTGGTGGCCAAGGTCGAGGCCTTCCTGAAGGTCGAGCCCATGCAGTTCGCCGATGCGCAGCGCGCCCTCGGCGCCCACCAGATCGGCGCCTACGAGCACCTGATGCAGCGCGTGGACCCCAAGCTCCTGGAGGCCCTGTTCGAGCCGCCTGCGGCGCCCAAGGTCGTGCCCGGCGGTGAAGACCTGGCCCCCGAGATCAAGATCGACGACTTCAGCAAGGTCGACCTGCGCATCGCGAAGATCGTCAAGGCCGAACTGGTCGAGGGCTCGGACAAGCTGCTGCGCCTGACCCTGGACGCCGGCGAGGGCCGCCTGCGCAATGTCTTCAGCGGCATCCGCAGCGCCTACAAGCCCGAGGACCTCGAGGGCAAGCTGACGGTGATGGTGGCCAACCTGGCCCCGCGCAAGATGAAGTTCGGCGTGAGCGAGGGCATGGTGCTGGCCGCGAGCCACGCCGACGAGAAGGCCAACCCCGGCATCTTCGTGCTGGAGCCCTTCCCGGGCGCCCAGCCGGGCATGCGCGTGCGCTGAGCAGGCACGCGCCACCTCGCGACAAGGGCTGCCTCGGCAGCCCTTTTTGCTGCTCGCACAGCGTGAACTGCGTCGCGCCCACGGGTGGTTCCGGCCGCCGCAGGGCCTGCCCAGGCGCCACGGCGGCGGCGCACAATCGGGCCGTGGACCCGCGACGCATCCGACTGCTGCATCTGGCCGCGCCCAGCCGGCGCCGGCGCTTCATCGCCCGCGTCCACCACTGCGGGCCGCCGGCCGCCATGAACGCACACCCCTCCCGCCACTTCCGGAGCGTTCATGTCCCTGCCTCGACTCCATCCCTTCCGCCCCCGCCTGCTCGACAGCCTGCGCGGCTATGACCGGGCGCGGCTGGTCCGCGATGTCGGCGCCGGCCTGACGGTCGGCATCGTGGCCCTGCCGCTGGCGCTCGCCTTCGCCATCGCGTCCGGCGTCAAGCCTGAGCAAGGCCTCGCCACGGCCATCGTCGCGGGCTTCCTGATTTCGGCGCTGGGCGGCTCCAGCGTGCAGATCGGCGGGCCGGCCGGGGCCTTCATCGTCATCGTCTACGGCATCGTGCAGCGCTACGGCGTGCACAACCTGCTCATCGCCACCATGCTCGGCGGGCTGATGATGCTGGCACTCGGCGCGCTTCGGCTGGGCGCGCTGGTGCGCTACATCCCCGTGTCCATCATGATCGGCTTCACCAATGGCATCGCGGTGCTGATCGCCCTCTCGCAGCTCAAGGACTTCCTCGGCCTCACGATCCCGCGCATGCCGGCGGACTTCTTCGCGCAGCTCGAGACGTTGTGGCAGCACCGCGCCGGCGTGAACCCGGTGGCTCCGCTTGTGGGCGGCGCCTGCAGCCTGCTGGTGATCCTCTGGCCCAAGAGCTACACCATGGCCCGCGAGGCGCGCGGCCTGCGCGAACGCCTGCACCGCGCGGCCGCGCACCTGCCCGGCACGCTCGTGGCGCTGGCCCTGGCCACGCTCGCGACCAGCCTGCTGCACCTGCCGCTGGAGACGATCGGCAGCCGCTTCGGCGGCATCCCACAGTCGCTGCCCTCGCCCGCCTGGCCCGGCTTCAGCTTCGAGGAGGCCAAGCAGCTGCTGATGCCGGCGCTGACCATCGCCCTGCTGGGCGCCATCGAGTCGCTGCTGTGCGCGCGGGTGGCGGACAACCTGGGCGAGGGACGCCGCCACGACCCGAACCAGGAGCTGATGGCGCAGGGCATCGCCAATGTCGTGGCCCCGCTGTTCGGCGGCATCCCGGCCACGGGCACCGTCGCCCGCACCGTCACCAACGTCAAGGCCGGCGCCAGCAGCCCGGTGGCGGGCATCGTGCACGCCCTCAGCCTGCTCGTCGTCGTGCTGGTGGCCGCGCCGCTGGCCTCGCAGGTCCCGCTGGCGGCGCTGGCGGGCATCCTGCTGGTGGTGGCCTGGAACATGGGCGAGTGGCACGAGTTCGCCCGGCTGCGGCATTTCAAGCTGCCCTACCGCGCCACGCTGCTGGGCACCTTCGTGCTGACGGTGGTGTTCGACCTGACCGTGGCCGTCGAGGCCGGGCTGATGCTGGCCTGCGGTTTCTTCGTCTACCGCATGAGTGATCTGTTCCGGGTGTCTGAAGCGCCACCGGGCACCGTGCTGCCTGCGGGCGTGCAGCTGCGGCGCGTGTACGGCTCGCTCTTCTTCGGTGCCGTCGCGAAGGTCGAGGCCCTCGGCGAGCAGCTGCCCACCGACTGCCGCGTGCTGGCGCTGGACCTGCACCAGCTCGTCTCCATGGACAGCACCGGCTTGGACGCCCTGGCCCAGCTCCACCGCGCCCTGCAGCGTGGCGGCCGGCGCCTGGTGCTCGTCGGGCTCAATGAGCAGCCGGCCTCGCTCGTCGAGCGCGGCGGCCTGGCGGCCCAGCTCGGGCCGGACGGGCTGCTGGCGGATGTCGCGGCGCTGCAGTCGCTCACGCCCCCGGTCAGCGACGCCCCGCCGCAGGCCCGCCAAGCCGGCTAAAATGGCGCCCTCATGTCGGGCCGCCGGCCCCGCATCAACCTGATCCGCACGCGCCATGCCTCTGTTCTGGAAGCCCTACAAGTCCGAAGTCACGCAGTTCATCGACGAGCTGAAGGCCAAGAAGCCCACGCTGGAGCAGGAACAGCGCGACGGCCGCGCCCTGCTGTGGGACAAGCCCGTGGACCGCACCGCACAGGCCGACTACCGCGCCTCGCGCGTGGCCCAGCAGGCCTACGTCTACCAGACCAAGTCGCACTGAGCGCGTCGCCCTGAGGCCACCGCTCCCGCGCCCCGCTGACCGGCACGCCTCCTCGTGAGCGGCCCCCACGCCACGCCGGATCCCGTCGAGCTGCCCGAGCCGCTCGCGGAGGCCGAGGCGAGCCCGGTAATCGAGACCGTCGACGGCGTCGCCGTCGCGCGGCTGTACGGCGAGCCCCTCTTCGCCCTGCCCCAGGACCTCTACATCCCGCCGGATGCGCTGGAGGTCTTCCTGGAGGCCTTCGAGGGCCCGCTGGACCTGCTGCTGTACCTGATCCGGCGCCAGAACTTCAACATCCTCGACATCCCGCTGGCGGACGTGACGCGGCAGTACCTGAGCTACGTCGAGCAGATCCGCAAGCAGAACCTCGAGCTGGCCAGCGAATACCTGCTGATGGCGGCCATGCTCATCGAGATCAAGTCCCGCATGCTGCTGCCGCCCAAGAAGACGGACGACGGCGGCGAGCCCGAGGACCCACGTGCCGAGCTGGTGCGCCGCCTGCTGGAATATGAGCAGATGAAGCTCGCGGCCGCCCGGCTGGACATGCTCCCCGTGATCGGCCGCGACTTCCTGCGCGCGCAGGTCCACATCGAGCAGTCGCTGACGCCGCGCTTCCCCGATGTCGAGCTCGTCGACCTGCGCGAGGCCTGGCTGGGCCTGCTCAAGAAGGCGCAGCTCAAGCAGCACCACAAGATCAGCCGCGAGGAACTCTCGGTGCGCGAGCACATGAGCATGGTGCTGCGCCGCCTGCAGGGTCAGCGCTTCGTGGAGTTCGAGCACCTCTTCGACCCGAGCCGCGGCTCGCAGGTGCTGGTGGTGACCTTCATCGCCATGCTGGAGCTGGCGCGCGAGCGCCTGCTGGAGATCACGCAGGCCGAGGCCTTCGCCCCGATCTACGTGCGCCTGGCCTACGCGCCGAGCTGATCCAGGCCCGCCCCCCGGGATGCGCCCTGGCGCCCCTTGGCGCCCGCAACAAAAAGCCCGCCGGATGGCGGGCTTTGTCATGGGCGCGCTGGCGACAGTGCGTCGTCAGTGCGCCGGCTGGCGGAAGGTGCTGAAGCTCTGGTCCGGCTGGCGCTGCACCATCTGGCTGACCGCCAGCACGGCCTGCGTCCGGGAGTTGACGCCCAGCGCCTTCAGTACGGCCGCCACGTGATCCTTCACCGTCTCGACGGACACGCCCAGCTCGCGGGCGATGATCTTGTTCGGCTTGCCCTGCAGCAGCAACGCCAGCACGTCCGTCTGGCGCGGTGTGAGAGACAGGTTCTCCAGCCCGGCCTGCATCTGGTACTCGGTCGCCGTGGCCAGCTGCGAGATCTGCTGCAGGCGCGCGGCCTGGCTGTTGACCTCGGGCGCGGCCGGCGCCGGGGCCTCGCTGCCCAGGCTCATGGGAGGCACATAGATGCCGCCGGACATCACCAGGCGCAGCGCCTGGGAGAGCACCTCGGTGCTGCTGCGCTTGGGCACGAAGCCCATGGCACCCATGTCGATCGAGCGGATGACGTCGCTGGCGCGGTCGGAGGCCGAGATCACGACCACCGGCAGCGCCGGATAGACGGACCGGAACTCCTCCAGCACGTCGAAACCGCTGGCATCGCCCAGCTGGAGGTCCAGCAGCACGAGATCGAAGTCGTCCTGGTCCTTGAGGCGCTGGCGAGCCGCGCCGGCCGTCTCCACCCCAACCATCTCCACGCCCTCGTCCAGGCCGGCAATCACGGTCTGCAGCGCCGAAAGAATCAGCGGGTGGTCATCAATGAGCAGCACCTTCATGCCCGTCTCCTCAATTGTTCTGAATCAATGCGCCCCGCAGCTCGGGGCGTCGAATCATAGTGGGGGCGCCTGGGCGAGGGCATACCCCTTCCGGGTGGGCGATTGCCGAACCAGGTTCGCCACTCGTATCCTCAACTCTGAGGATATTCACGCCAGAAGCCACTTGCAAAGCGGCTCCCATTGCTGCAAGTCCTTCTCCACCTGGCCGGGTGAGATGTCCCACAGGCTGAGCCCGCGCGCGGCCAGCTGCACGTAGTGCTGGGTGTCCCGAAGCTCCCCGAGCCAGGCAAGCGGCCCGCCCGCGGCGTCGGTCAGGCCTAGCCGGAACTGCTGCAGCTGCTGCTGGGACAGCGTTCCCTGCCGCACCCGCATGCCCAGCAGGGCCAGCCGGGGCGGCGATTTGCGCGCCGCTGCCAGCGCCTGCAACTCCTGCACGAAGGCGTGGCAGGCCTGCATGTCGAAGAGGCTGGGCTGCAGGGGCACGAGGATGCGATCGGCCAGCTCGTGCAGCCGCGCTAGGCGCTTGCCGTGCAGCCCGGCCGGCGTATCCAGCACCACATGGCTCACGCCCTTGGGCACGCGGGCGACCTGCTTGTCATCGATGTCCAGCGGCCGGATCGGCGGCAGCTGCGGCGGGCGCTGCGCCAGCCACTGGCGGCTGGACTGCTGCACATCGGCATCGCCCAGGGCCACCGCGTGCCCCTGCCAGGCAAGAAAGCCCGCGATATTGGTGGCGAGGGTGCTCTTGCCGACCCCGCCCTTGGGGTTGGCGACCAGGATCACGGGCATGGCATCTCCCTTGAGGACGGGTCCCGCACGCCGGCAGCGGCGGTCCGGACGATGTTAGCGGCGACTTTCCGGGCTCTGCAATGCGGGCCGGGCCGGGGTGTGGCGCCCGCGGACGCTGCTACGCTCGCTCATGGCTGAAATTCTCTGTTTGTGCGCCCACCCCGACCGGGCGCATTCGCGGGTCAGTGCGCGCCTCGCGGACGCCCTGACCGCCACGCCCGTTCCGCCCGGCCGGCTCGAGGTCCGGGACCTCTACCGCCTCTACCCGGACTACGCGATCGACGTGGAGGCCGAGCAGCAGGCACTGGCGCAGGCGCGGCTCGTCGTGTGGCTGCACCCGATCCACTGGTACGGCATGCCGGCGCTGATGAAGCTGTGGCTGGACGAGGTCTTCAGCTACGGCTGGGCCTACGGGCCGGGCGGCCACGCGCTGCAGGGCAAGGACCTCTGGCTGCTGCTCTCCACCGGCGGTTCCGAGGCTGCCTACAGCCCCGAAGGCCACCACCGGCACCCGTTCCGGGACTTCCTCCTGCCCTACGAGCAGACCGCGCGCCTGTGCGGCCTGCGCCTGCTCCCGCCGATGGTGCTGCACGGCGCCCACCGGGCCGACGACGAGGCCATCGCGCAGCACGTGCAGGACGCCCGCCAGCACCTGCTGAACTACCCGCACTGGTGCGGCGCCGCCCGCGCCGAGCAGGACGAGCTCCCCGCCGGCGAGCGCCCCACGGAGGCCCAGGCATGAGCGCGCCCGCCCACGACCTCCTGCACCTGCCGCTGGTGTTCCTCGGTGCCGCCGTGCTGGCCGTGCCGCTCGCGCGCTGGGCCCGGCTCGGCTCCATCCTCGGCTATCTCGTGGCCGGGGTGCTGATCGGGCCGCAGGTGGCGGGCCTGGTCACCGAGCCCGACACCATCCTCGAGGTGGCCGAGATCGGCGTCGTGCTGATGATGTTCCTCGTCGGCCTGGAGCTGGAGCCGCGCCGGCTGTGGCAGCTGCGCCGGCCGATCTTCGGCTGGGGCTCGGTGCAGCTGCTGGGCTCGACGGCGCTGCTGATGGCGCTGGCCCTGCTGTGCGGCCTGCCCTGGCGCCTCGCGCTGGTGGGCAGCCTGGGCCTGGCGATGTCCTCGACGGCCGTCGCGATGGCCGTGCTGGGCGAGCGCAACCTGGGCCCGACGGCCGCCGGGCAGAGCATCCTGAGCGTGGCCCTGCTGCAGGACATCGCCGCCATCCCCATCCTCGCCCTGGTGCCGGCGCTCGCGCTGACGGGGGTGGACGGCAGCGGCAGCGCCAGCGAGGGCCAGTGGCATGTGCTCAAGGCCGTGGGCGCCATCGCGGTGCTGATCCTCGGCGGCCGCCTGGCGCTGCGCCCGGCCCTGCGCTGGATCGCCGGCAGCGCGACGCCCGAGATCTTCACCGCCGCCGCCTTGCTCCTCGTGCTGGCCACCGCCGCGCTGATGCAGGCCGTCGGCCTCTCGATGGCATTGGGCGCCTTCCTCGCCGGCGTGCTGCTGGCCGAGAGCGAGTACCGGCATGAACTGGAGACCGACCTCGAGCCGTTCAAGGGCCTGCTGCTGGGCCTGTTCTTCATCGCCGTCGGCATGGGGCTGGACCTGCAGGTGTTGCTGCACCAGCCGCTGCTCGTGGCGGGGCTGCTGGCGGCGCTGCTGGTGCTCAAGGGCGTGCTGCTGCTCTTCATGGGCCGCGCCATGGGGCTGCCGCTGCTGGAGCGTCCGGTGTTCGTGATCCTGCTCGCCCAGGGCGGGGAGTTCGGCTTCGTCGTCTTCCAGCTGGGCCAGCAGGCCGGCCTGCTGAGCGACGCCCAGGCCTCGGCGCTGGTGGCGGCGGTGGCGCTGTCGCTCGGCTGCACGCCCGCGCTGCTCGCTGCCGTCGACCGCTGGCTGCAGCCCCGCCTGAGCCGCCGTGGCGGCCCGGCCCTGGAGGAGATCCGGGAGCAGCAGCGGGCGCCCGTCATCATCGCGGGCTTCGGCCGCTACGGGCAGATCGTCGGCCGCCTGCTCTATGCCAACGGCCACGAGGCGACGGTGCTGGAGCATGACGCCCACACGGTCGAGGGCCTGCGCCGCTTCGACTGGCGGGTCTTCTACGGCGACGCCACGCGCCTGGACCTCCTGCGCACGGCCGGCGCCGAGACCGCGGCGGTGCTGGTGATCGCCGTGGACGACGTCGCGCAGAGCCTGGCCATCGCCGAGCTGGCGCGCGAGCACTTCCCGCAGCTGCAGGTGGTGGCCCGGGCGCGCAATGTGCAGCACTTCTACCGGCTGCAGGAGCTGGGCGTGCAGCACATCGAGCGCGAAACCTTCGAATCCGCCCTGCTCAGCGGCCGCAGCGTCCTGGAGCTGCTGGGTGTGGAGCCCGCCATGGCACGCCGCCAGGCCTGGCGCTTCCGCCAGCACAACAGCGCGCAGCTGCGCCTCATGGCCCAGCATCGCAATGACCAGGACAAGGTCGTCGCCATGGTCAAGCAGGGCCGCCAGCAGCTGGAGACGCTGATGGCGCAGGAGCGCGAGGCCCGCGCCCAGGTGCGGCATCGCCATGGCTGGAATCCGGCGGAGGGCGATGAGCACCGCCCGGAGTGAGCCAGACAGCGAGAAGGCCCGGTCGGGACGGGCCGGCGGCTTGCGGCGACAATGGCGCCATGTTTGCCCCGTCCCAGATCGAAGTCCGCCGGTTCTTCTGCAGCACCTACGCCAAGTGGCGGGACCGCCTGCCCCTGACGCCCATGGAGACGCTCGCCGCCCAGTGGATCGAGCAGCATCCCGAGTACCACGCCGAGCTGGCCGACGAGGAGCAGGCCGTGCAGGCCGTCTACACCGTCGAGGAGGGGCGCACCAACCCCTTCCTGCACCTGTCGATGCACCTGAGCATCAGCGAGCAGCACTCCATCGACCAGCCGCGAGGCGTGCGCCAGGCGCTGGACCTGCTGGCCGCGCGCAAGCAATCACTGCACGAGGCCCAGCACGTGGCCATGGACTGCCTGGGCACCATGATCTGGGAGTCCCAGCGCAGCGGCCGCCCGCCGGACGGCCACGCCTACCTCGAGGCGCTGCGGCACAAGGCGACGCAGTAGCACCCCCCCTGAGCCAGAAATGCAAAAAGCCACGCTGAGCGTGGCTTTCTTGCGTAGGCCGGCGTCGGCCGGGGGATCAGGCCTGAATGGACCCGCCCAGGCTGCTCTTGCGCTCGTTCTTGCCGCTGGCACCGTAGACGCCACCCGGCTCGGGCGGGATCAGCACGTCGATCGCGCGATCCAGCGCCGCATTGGCACGGTTGAGGGACTCGCGCTGCGCCGCCACGCGGCCGCCGGCCTGGACCAGGCGGTTGCGCAACTGGGGCGGCACCTTGCCGTTGCGCGCGGCCTCCATGAAGCTGTTCATGGCGACCTGCAGCGCCTGGTGCAGGGCGGCCGAGTGGGTCTCGATGGCCGGCGTGTCACGGCGTGCGAGGGCCTCGCCCAGCAGGTTCAGGCAGTTCTCGACGTCGATCAGCGGCCGCTCCAGATCCTGGCTCAGCGCTTCGGGGGACTCTTGGGGCGGCAGGGTGGACATGGCTGGATCCGCCTGTGGGCTGTGAAATGACATGGACGTCCGGGGTGCGGGGCTGCGGGCTCAGTGAGCGCCGACGCGACCGACCATCTCCCGGGCATTGGCAATGAGCTTGTCGGCGATGGCCTCGGCATTGATGCTGAACTTGCCTTCGCTGATGGCCTGGGAGATGCGCTGCACCTTCTCGGCGTCGAAGCTGCCGTCGTCCGGCACACCCTGCAACATAGTGCTCGCGGTGCTGGACAGCGCCAGTCGGGCGCTCGCTTCCGGGGCATTTTTCACGGGACCGGCCTCGGAAGCACCCTTGCTGCGGCCGGCTTCCGCCGTCGCCGGGCGCTCGACGCCGGAGGCAAGGCCTGCGGCGGCGAGTTTGTCAGCGTTTTGACCGATTTTCATGATGTTCTCCAAGGACTGAGCTTGAAACCGCCCAGCCTGTTGGACGGTGTATCGGCCGGCCTGCGCCGGACTTGAGGCATTTCCCCGACGATACCAGTTGGACGCCCCCTGGGCACGGGGGTGAAGTGCGGACTTGGTGCATCGTTCACAACAGGACCTCCACTTCCCGCTCGCCAATGGCACGTCCGGTGACCGTCCGACCGTTCTCAAAGCGAACACGGACGTCCTGGCCTTCGATGCCCTGCCCCAGCGCCTGGCCTTCCCCGGCGATGGCGAAGCCGTCGCCGCGGGCGACGACCTTGACCTGTGCGCCGGCGGCGAACCACTGGCGCTGCTTGAGGCGGTCCGCCCGCAGGGCCTCGCCCGCCTGCAGCGGCCGGGCCAGGGTGCGCCCGACCAGGGCGGCGGCGTCGGTGTAGACGGCGCCCGGCTCCGCGGCCAGGTCGACGTCGGCCAGACGCAGGTGATCGGCCTGCAGCGCCGTGCCGGCGTCCAGTGGCCCGGTAGCCACCAGCGCCGGCGCGATGACATGCACGGTCAGGGGCAGCGTGACATTCCAGCGGGTCGGGCCCTCGACACAGCGCAGGCCGATGCGGGAGCGGCCCCACAGGCGCAGGCCCGGCAAAAGATAGGGTTCGGCGCGCTGGCATGGCGCGAGGCGCAGGCGCGGGTCGGCCTGTCCCAGCTCCACCATCACCCGGGCCGAGCTGCCCAGGCCCTGGTTCAGCTGGGTCACGGCGCTCGTCGCCGTCTGCTGAAGCATCTGGCGCCAGGCGTCCAGGCCCTGGCCTGCGCCTTGCGCGAGGGCGCTCAGGCCGTGCAGACCAAGCAGCAGCGCCGCCAGCCATCTGGCGGTGCGTTGCAGGAGCGTGGGCCGATTGCACATGATGGATCGGACTGTAGGCCTCGGCCCGGGCGGCCTTAGCGCCGAATTGAGCAGCAAAGCGCCGTCTTTTCCCGCTCATGTTTGGCGGACAGCCGCCCAACAATGCCCACAACCCGTGCCATGGCGTCGACAGGGCCTGCAGCCGTACCGCAGAACCCGCCCTCGAAACCCGGCCCCGGCAAGGAGCGCTCCCATGATCAACCGCCTCACCGATTCGCTGAATTTCCAGACCCAGGCCCTGGTGCTGCGGGCGGAGCGTCAGCAGCAGCTGGCCAGCAACATCGCCAATGCCGACACGCCGGGCTACCAGTCCCGCGACATCGACTTCAGCCGCGCGCTGAAGGAGGCCACGGGCGAGGTCGCCACGCCGGGCGCCATGCAGACCACGCAGAGCCGCCACCTGGCGCCGCTCGCGGGTGCGCTGAGCCCCTCGGGCCGGGAGTACGCCATGGCCGCCCAGACCAATCTGGACAGCAACACGGTGGACATGGACCGCGAGCGCGCCAGCTTCGCGGACAACGCCGTCAAGTACGAGGCCACGCTGCGCTTCATCAACAGCAGCGTGCGGACCACCCTGGATGCGATGAAGTCGCACAACGCGGCCTGACGCCCGCACGGTCCGCTGAAGCAAGACGCCGCAGGAGAGCCCCATGTCCATGTTCCAGATCTTCAATGTGTCCGGCAGTGCGGTCAGTGCGCAGAGCCAGCGCCTGAACGTGGTCGCGAGCAACCTGGCCAACGCCGACACCGTGGCCGGCCCCGACGGCCAGGCCTACAAGGCGCGCCAGGTGATGTTCCAGACGCAGCTCATGGGCGCCGGCCAGGACCCGGGCGCCGCGGGCGTGCGCGTGGCCCAGATCACCGAGGACCAGACGCAGGGCCGCCGGGTGCACGACCCCAAGCATCCCCAGGCCGACGCCGAGGGCTACGTCACCTACAGCAACGTCAATAGCGTCGAGGAGATGGTCAACATGATCTCCGCCTCGCGCTCCTACCAGAACAACATCGAGGTCATGACCACGGCGAAGAGCCTGCTGCTCAAGACCTTGCAGCTCGGCCAGTCCTGAGCGCCGCACACGACGAGAGGTCAGCCATGGACTACAGCAACGTCATCAGCAACAGCAAGGTCACGGGCAGCAGCGCGAACACCACGCCGAGCGCCGCCCAGCAGGCCCAGGACACGCAGGACCGCTTCCTCAAGATGCTCGTCGCGCAGATGAAGAACCAGGATCCCATGAACCCCATGGACAACGCGCAGGTCACCTCGCAGATGGCGCAGATCCAGACGGTCACGGGCATCAGCAACCTGAACGACAACATCAAGGCGCTGGGCTCCCAGTTCGGCCAGATGCAGGCGCTGCAGAGCGTGAACCTGGTCGGCCGCGAGGTGCTGGTGCCCGGCAGCAAGCTCAGCTGGAACGAGACCACGGCCAAGGCGCAGGGCTCCTTCGAGATCGCCAGCCCGGCCGACGCCGTGAAGCTGGAGGTGCTGGCGCCGTCGGGCGCGGTGGTGGACACCGTGCAGCTCGGGGCCCAGGGCGCCGGCGTGCACGACTTCGACTGGAGCTCCGACAAGGTCGACGCCAGCGCGGGTGGCTACACCTTCCGCATCACCGCGAGCAAGGGCGCCAGCGTCCTCTCCAGCACCGCCTACGCCCATGACAAGGTCGTGGCCGTCAACGCCGATGGCAGCAAGCTGCAGCTGCAGCTGGCCTCCGTCGGCATGGTCGATTACAGCAGCGTCAAGCGGGTCGACTGACCCCCGGACCACTTTCTTTCGAAGGACACATCATGGGCTTCCAGCAAGGTCTCTCCGGTCTCAACGCCGCCAGCAAGAATCTCGAGGTCATCGGCAACAACATCGCCAATGCCAACACCTACGGCGGCAAGTCCTCGCGGGCCGAGTTCGCCGACGTCTACGCCAGCGCCCTCAATGGCGCGGGCCAGAACCCGGTGGGCATCGGCACGAGCCTCGCCTCGGTGTCCCAGCAGTTCACGCAGGGCAACATCAGCACCACCGAGAACCCGATGGACATGGCCATCAACGGCTCGGGCTTCTTCCAGGTGAGCGACGACAAGAACCCCGTCATGTACACCCGCAACGGCCAGTTCAAGGTGAGCCGCGACGGCTTCATCGTGAACAACGCCGGGCTCAAGCTGCTCGGCTATCCGGCCGACGGCACCGGCGTGATCCAGCCGGGCCTCGCGCAGCCGCTGCAGCTGCCCACCGCCGGCATCACGCCGCAGGTGACGAAGAACGTCTCGATGGAGTTCAACCTCGACTCGCGGGCCAAGAGCACGGCGCCCGGCGGCACCGGCGTGGGCATGAAGCTCAACGATCCGGCGACGTACAACAACGCCACCTCGATGACGGTCTACGACGCCAAGGGCCAGAGCGTGGCGCTGACCTTCTACTTCCAGAAGAGCGACCCCACCCCGGCCCCGCCCGATCCCAGCTCCACCACGACCTGGAACATCTACGCCACGGCCAACGGCAAGCCGCTGGAAGTCGACTCGGCCGGCACGGCCACGCCCGTTGACGCCGACGGCAACCCCACCGCGCCCTACACCACGCTGGTGTTCTCGGCCTACGACGGCTCCAAGCCCGTGAGCCCGACGGCGGACATCAACATGGACGTGCCCGTCTCCACCAATTCCGCCGGTGCGGCCACGCTGCCCATCGCCGGCATCAAGGTCAACATACTGAAGACCACGGAAGGCGGCTCGAGCTTCGCGGTGACCGACGTGAAGCAGGACGGCTACGCCCCGGGGCAGCTGGCCGGCATCCAGATCGACAAGTCCGGGATCATCATGGCCCGCTACTCCAACGGCCAGTCCAAGCCCGCCGGGCAGGTGGAGCTCGCCACCTTCCGCAACACGCAGGGCCTGCAACCCCTGGGCGGCAACGTCTGGGCGCGCACCTACGGCTCGGGCGATGCGGTGGTGGGCGTCCCCGGCGACGGCAACATGGGCGTGCTGCAGTCCGGCGCGCTCGAGGAGTCGAACGTGGACATGACGGCCGAGCTGGTCAACATGGTCACGGCCCAGCGCGTCTACCAGGCCAACGCCCAGAGCATCAAGACGCTGGACCAGGTCCTGCAGACGCTGGTGAATCTGCGTTGATGTCCCACCCCCAACGCGCTTCGCGCGCCCCCTCGTGGGGGCGGCGCCGACCGCCCGGCGAAGCCGGACCGGCGGCACCCGCGCGGGAAGACGCCGGGGGCGCTTGCTTCAGTTCGGGAGCCTTCACATGGACCGCATGATCTATCTGTCGATGGCCGGCGCCAAGGCAGCCATGCAGCGTCAGGACGTGCTGGCCAACAACCTGGCCAACGTCTCGACGAACGGCTTCCGCGCCGAGCTGGCGGCCTTTCGCGCCGTGCCCGTGCGCGGCGACGGCGCCAGCACGCGGGCCTATGCGCTCGAGACCACGATCGGCTACAACCCCGACCCCGGCGTGATCAGCGCCACCGGCCGCAACCTGGACGTCGCCATGCGCGACAACGCCTGGCTGGCCGTGCAGGGGCTGGACGGCACCGAGGCCTACACGCGGGCGGGCTCGCTGGACGTGAGCAGCGAAGGCCTGCTCGTCCTGCGCAACGGCCTGCCGGTGCTGGGCGACGGCGGCCCCATCAACGTGCCGCCCAACAGCGAGCTGAGCATCGGCAACGACGGCACGCTGACGGCCAAGGGCCCCACAGGCCGCCCGACCGCCATCGGCCGCCTGAAGCTGGTCACGCCCACCGCCGAGACCCCGCTGACCCGCGGCACCGACGGCCTCTTCCGGGCCGCCAACGGCGACCTGCCGGCCGACCAGGCCGCGCGGCTGCAGGACGGCGCGCTCGAGGGCTCCAACGTGAGCGCCGTCGAGACCATGGTCAGCATGATCGCCGCCGCCCGCCAGTTCGAGCAGCAGATGAAGCTGCTGCAGATCGCCCAGACCCAGGGACAGACCAGCGCCAAGCTGCTGTCCAGCAACAGCTGAGCCTGAGGGCAAGGCTTCGAGAAGGACCCCGCCATGATTCGCTCGCTCTGGATCGCCAAGACCGGCATGGAAGCCCAGCAGACCCAGCTGGACAACATCTCGCACAACCTGGCCAACGTCGGCACCAACGGCTTCAAGCGCAGCCATGCGGTGTTCGAGGACCTGATCTATCAGAACCTCCGCCAGAGCGGCGCCAACACGACCGAGCAGACGCAGCTGCCCACCGGCCTGCAGCTGGGCCTGGGTGTGCGCACGGTCGCGACCTCGCGCAACTTCAGCCAAGGCAGTCTGCAGCAGACGACCGGCAATTTCGACATGGCCATCAAGGGCAGCGGCTTCTTCCAGATCCAGATGCCCGACGGCACCACGGCCTACACCCGCGACGGCAGCTTCCAGCTCGACGCCAATGGCCAGGTCGTGACCAACAACGGCTACACCGTGGTGCCCGGCATCACGGTGCCGGCCAATGCGCTGAGCGTCACCATCGGCCAGGACGGCACGGTCAGCGCGACCGTGCCCGGCCAGACGCAGCCGCAGACGCTGGGCCAGATCCAGCTGGCCAACTTCGTGAACCCGGCCGGTCTGGAGCCCAAGGGCCAGAACCTCTTCACCGAGACCGCCGCCTCCGGCACGCCCAACGCCGGCGCCCCGAATGCCAACGGCATGGGCGCCATCCAGCAGGGCTTCGTCGAGACGTCCAACGTCAACGTGGTCGAGGAGCTGGTGCAGATGATCCAGACCCAGCGCGCCTACGAGCTCAACTCCAAGGCCGTGCAGACCTCCGACCAGATGCTGCAGAAGCTGGCGCAGATCTGAGCGCGCCTCGCTGACCCCCTCGCCCGCCGATTGAGAGGATTCCCCATGCGCTCCCGCCTCGCCACCCTGCCCGCCCTGACCGCGATCGCCCTGCTGGGCGGCTGCGCCAGCACGATGAAGATGCCCCAGGTCGAGATGCAGAACACGCCCGTCGTGCAGATGCCCGCCGTGCCGCCGCAGACCGCGCTGAACGGGGCGATCTACCAGGCGGCGAGCTACCGCCCGCTGTTCGAGGACCACCGCGCGCGGCTGGTGGGCGACACGCTGACCGTGCAGATCGCCGAGAAGGTGAGCGCCAGCCAGTCCTCCACCAGCGAATTGGCCAAGAGCGGCGACCTGAGCGGCAGCCTCACCGCGCTGCCCGGCATTGCCAGCAACAGCTTCGGTCGGGCCAGCGTGGGCGGCACCTCGTCCAACAAGGCGGCCGGCAAGGGCGCGAACCAGAACACCAACGAGTTCACCGGCACCGTCACGGCCATCGTGACCGCCGTGCTGCCCAACGGGCACCTGCTGATCATGGCGGAGAAGCAGATCGGCGTGAACCAGAACGTCGACGTGCTGCGCTTCTCGGGCCAGGTGGACCCGCGCGCCATCCAGCAGGGCAACGCGATCCCGTCCACGGCCATCGCCAACGTGCGCATCGAGCAGCGCGGGCGCGGTGCGCCGGCCGAAGCCCACGGAATAGGCTGGCTGTCGCGTTTCTTTTTGAGTCTTTCGCCGGTCTAAAGTTTTCGCAAAATTGGTCGCAAGGCTTCCCCTGCGACCATCATGTCCACCACCACCGTTCTGCGTCTCCTGCTCGCCGCCCTGCTGTTCGCGGCAGGCACTGCCCAGGCGGTGCGCCTCAAGGAGGTCGCCGCCGTCCAGGGCGTGCGCACCAATGCACTGACCGGCTACGGCCTGATCGTGGGCCTCGACGGCACCGGTGACCAGACCACGCAGGCCCCTTTCACCGGCCAGAGCCTGCAGGCGATGCTGCAGCAGTTCGGCGTCATCCTGCCCCAGGGCGTGACCATGCAGCCGCGCAATATCGCCGCGGTAATGGTGACGGCCCAGCTCCCTCCCTTCGCCCAGCCCGGCCAGACGCTGGACATCAACGTGTCCTCCATCGGCAATGCCAAGAGCCTGCGCGGCGGCACGCTGATCGCCACGCCCCTGCGCGGCACCGACGGACAGGTCTACGCCATGGCCCAGGGCAATCTCATCGTGGGTGGCGCCGGCGCCTCCGCCGGCGGGGCCAAGGTGCAGATCAACCACCTCAGCGCCGGCCGCATTCCCGCGGGCGCGACCGTCGAGCGCGCCGTGCCGACGCCGCTGGCACTGGGCGAGGCCATCCAGCTGGACCTGAACGCCGCCGACTTTGCGACCGCCCGCGCCGTGGCCCGCGCCATCAACAAGGCCAAGGGTGCCGGCGTGGCCCAGGCCGTGGACGGCCGCGTGGTGCGCGTGAAGGCCCCGACGGACAGCGACGAGCGCGTCGCCTTCCTGGCCGACCTCGAGGAGCTGGCCATCGACATGGCCGCGCCGGCCGCCCGCGTGGTGATCAACGCCCGCACCGGCTCCGTCGTGATGAACCAGGCCGTGAGCATCGGCAACTGCGCCGTCGCCCATGGCAATCTGTCCGTGACCATCACCAGCACGCCGCAGGTCAGCCAGCCTGGCGCCCTCTCCGGCGGGCAGACCGTGGTGACAGAAAAGACCGATATCGCCATCCGCCAGGAGCCCGGCCCCTTGATCCAGCTGCCCGCGAGCGCCAAGCTTGCGGACGTGGTCAAGGCGCTGAGCGCCCTCGGCGCCACGCCCCAGGATCTGCTGGCGATCCTGCAGGCGATGAAGACCGCCGGCGCGCTCAACGCGGAGCTTGAGGTGATCTGATGGACCTGACTCCCCCCCTACTGGCTTCGCCAGCCTTGCAGGCCGCGCCAGGCCAAAAGCCTGGCCCCTCGACTGGCACAAACGGTCGCCGTTTGTGTCCTGTCTCGGCCCTCTCAGGGGGCACGCCCGAAGGCCCGGCCAAGCCGGATCCTCGGGCGTTGCTTGGCTTGGCTGATGCGCTGCGCCCATCGGCGCGATGCGCTGCCGAGGAGAACTGACATGCGCTTTAATCCCCCCACTCTCAGCGGCAACAGCCTGAGCACGGACACGCGCTCGCTGGACGCCCTGCGCGCGTCGGCCGCCCGCGACCCGAAGGCGCAGATCAAGGAAACGGCGAAGCAGTTCGAGGCCCTCTTCATGCAGGAGGTGATGAAGAGCATGCGCGCCGCGACGCTCTCCTCGGGCATGCTGGACAACGCCGGCTCGCAGATGGGCACCGAGATGCTGGATCAGCAGTTCGCGACCAAGATGACGGGCCTGCCCGGCGGACTGTCCGACGCCATCACCCGCCAGCTGCAGCGCCAGATGGGCGTCAGCCCCGACACCGACAAGACCGCCGCGACGCAGGCCCTGCCGCAGCTCGCGAAGAAGAACGTCGCCCCGCACGTGCAGGACTTCATCCTCAAGCACGACGGCGCCGCCAAGGAGGCGCAGGCCAGCACCGGGATCCCGGCGTCCTTCATGATCGCGCAGGCCGCGCACGAGTCCGGCTGGGGCAAGCGCGAGATCCTGAACAAGGACGGCAGCACCTCGCACAACGTCTTCGGCATCAAGGCCACCGCCGGCTGGACCGGCAAGACGACCGAGGTCCAGACCACCGAGTACATCGACGGCCGCCTGCAGAAGGTCACCGCCAAGTTCCGCGCCTACGACAGCTACGCCGACGCCTTCAAGGACTACGCGAAGCTGCTGGGCAGCAACGAGCGCTACAAGGACGTCGTGGCCAAGGCCGGCAGCGGCAGCGCCGAGACCTTCGCGCAGGGGCTGCAGAAGGCGGGCTACGCCACGGACCCGGACTACGCCGTCAAGCTGGCCAGGACCATCAACACCACGGTGCGCGTGCAGCGCGCCATGGCCTGAGCGGAAGCAAGGACTGAATCATGGGCAACTCCGCACTGATGTCCCTGGGCATGCGGGCCATGTTCGCCAACCAGGCGGCACTGCAGGTCATCGGCCAGAACATCTCCAACGCCAACACGCCGGGCTACTCGCGCCAGAGCCTGCAGCTCACCACACCCGAGGGCCAGTACACGGGCGCCGGCTACTTCGGCAAGGGCGTGGTGATCGAGACCGTCACGCGCTCCTACAACGCCTTCCTGACCACCAACGCGGCCGCGACGAAGTCGACTGCCTACATGGACCAGACCAGCCTGGAGCAGCTAACGCAGCTGGAGAAGCTCTTCCCGCCCGGGACGCAGGGCCTGGGCTATGCCGCGAGCCAGTTCCTCAACGCCATGGTCGACGTGACCAGCCGGCCCAACGACCCCTCGGCACGCCAGGTCGTGCTGGGTCGGGCCCAGGAACTGGCGGCACGCTTCTCCAATGCCGGCGAGCAGCTCCAGCAGCTGCAGGCCGGCGTGGTGAGCGACCTCAAGGCCAATGTGGACATCGTCAACCAGCTGGCGAAGCAGATCGCCGCGGCGAACGACCAGGTGGCGCGCTCCAATGGCAACGGCCACACGCCCAACGACCTGCTCGACAAGCGTGACCAGCTCATCTCGCAGCTCAGCCAGTACGTGCAGGTCACCACGCTGGCCCAGGACGACGGCACGCTGGGCGTGTTCATCGGCGGCGGCCAGCGCCTGGTGCTGGGCGCCGACGCGCAGGCGCTGCAGGTCACGCCCGATCCCTACGATCCGGCGCGGGCCTCGCTGAGCATCATCGACGTCAGCGGCCCGCGCAAGCTGGACGAGTCCATCCTGACGGGCGGCTCGCTCAGCGCCCTGCTGCGCTACCAGAACAAGGACATCCAGGACGCCCGCAACCTGATCGGGCAGATGGCCACCGCCCTGGCCACGCGCGTCAACGACCAGCAGGCGCTGGGCTGGACGCTCACGACCCCGCCGGGGACGGGCAATCCCATCTTCTCGCTGGCCCCACCCCGGGCGCTGCCGGCCGAGACGAATGCGCGCAACCCGGACGGCACCTTCGCCAGCAAGGTCGACCTCACCATCACCGACGCCAAGCTGCTGCAGGCGAGCTCCTACAAGCTCGAGCTCGACGCCGCCTCGCCGGGGCAGTACAAGCTGACCCGCCTGTCGGACGGCCTGGAGCGCACGATCTCCGACGGCGACTCGGTGGACGGCTTCATGGTCAAGGTCGTCGGCGCCCCGCTCACGGCGACGGACAGCCTGCTGCTGGAGCCCGTCGCGCAGGCCTCCGTGGACATGCGCCGCGTGCTGGACCAGACCACCGGCATTGCGGCGGCCTCGCCGGTCAGCGCCACGACGGACGTGAACAACAAGGGCACGGTCAGCGTCGATGCCATGTACGCGGTCAACAACAAGCTGGACCTCACCCTGACGCCGGCCCGCCTGGTCTTCGGCGACCCCAATCCCTCCATCACGAACGGCGTGGACTACACCATCACGCTGGCCGATGGCAGCACGCTCACCGGCACCTGGACGCCCGGCTCGCCCATCGGCAACGACCCCGCGGCGACGCCGCCGATCGACCTCGGCTTCGAGCTGCGCCTCGTGGGCGTGCCCAAGAAGAACGATGCCATCGACATCACCACGACCAAGTTCCCCGCCAGCAACAACGGCAACGCGAAGGCCTTCCTGAACATCCAGAAGGAGGCCTTCGTGGGCCAGCGCCTGCTGCCCGACGGCAGCCTGGCCGCGGGCTCCACCATCAATGACGCCTATGCCGCGGCCATGTCGGAGATCGGGGCCCGCGTGCAGGGGGCGCAGTACCTCAGCAACGTGTCTTCCGCCGTCGCGGCCGACGCCGAGAGCAGCCGCGCCAGCCAGGCCGGCGTCAACCTCGACGAGGAGGCCGCCCGGCTGATGCAGTACCAGCAGGGCTACCAGGCCGCCGCCAAGGTCCTGCAGACCGCGCAGACCGTCTTCGCCGAGCTGCTGACCCTCGCCCAGCGATGAAACCGGCGCCATGCGCCGCTGAAGGACGCCTCCCATGAGACTCGCCACCATCACCGTCTTCGACGCCGGCATCACGGAGCTGCAGGCCCGCCAGCAGCGCATGCAGGACGCCCAGCAGCGGCTCACCTCCGGCAAGCGGGTCGAGCGGGCCAGCGACGACCCCACCGGGGCGGCCCGTGCCGAGCGCGCGCTGTCCGCCATCGGCCGGGTGGATGCCAACCAGCGTGCGCTGGAGGCCAGCCGCAACGGCATGACGCTGGCGGAAGGCGCCCTCGGCGACGCCAATGAGATCCTGCAACAGATCCGTGAGACCCTCGTGGCGGCCGGCAACGGCACCTACAGCGACGCCGAGCGCAACGGCCTGGCGAACAAGATCGAGGGCCTGCGCGCCCAGCTGCTGTCCATCGCCAACCGGGCCGACGGCGGGGGCGGCTACCTCTTCTCGGGCCAGGGCGCCGGCAACCCGCCCTTCCTGGACACGGCCACCGGCGTGGTCTACAGCGGCTCCTCGGGCCAGATCCAGACCGGCAACCTCGACAACTTCCCCCTGACCGTGGACGGCCGCCAGACCTGGGAGCAGGCCCGCAGCGGCAACGGCAGCTTCGTGACGTCGGCACTGCCCAACAGCATCACCGGCGGCCCGGCCAAGTCGTGGATCGACTCTGGCCGCGTCATCGATCCGGCCGCGCTCACGGGAGACAGTTACAAGATTTCCATCAGTGGTACAGGTCCTACAGCCACTTACACCGTGCTGGACACGACAACGGGCGGGGTCGTGAAATCCGGCACCTATGTGCCGGGCAAGAGCCTGGACTTCGATGGGATGTCCATGACACTCACGGGCACGGCCGCCGACGGCGACGAGTTCCAGATCCAGCCTGCCACCAGCACGCTCAAGGTCTTCGATGTGCTCGACAGCGCGGTGGCCGACCTGCGCAAGACCAACCGCACCGGGACCGAGATCGTGCAAAGCAACGTCCTGTCACTGCGGGATCTGGACGCCTCCATGGCCAACCTGCAGAATGTGCGAAGCCAGGTCGGGGAACGCCTGAACAATCTGGACGGCACCGAAACCCGCCTGGCCGCGCTGAAGCAGTACAACGAAGCCGAGAAGTCGGCCGCCGAAGACCTTGACATGACCCGGGCGATCTCCGATTTCCAGAACCAGCAGACGGGCTACGAAGCCGCCCTCAAGGCCTACGCAACGGTGCAGCGCATGTCTCTCTTCAACTATCTGAACAACTGATTCCAAGCAAAGCGCCTGCATGAGTGAACATCCCATCCTGGGCCTGGTGGCCCTCGGCTACGCACCGGTGATCGATGCCCAGCGCATGGTCACGGCCACGCGCCTGAGCATCCTGCCCCTGCGCCCCGATGCCTCGCTGGATGGAGCCGCCCTGCTGGCCGCGCTGCAGCCCGCCTTTGGCGAGCCGCCCAAGCCCGTGCAGCTGAACCTCATGAGCGAGACCGGCCTCCACGGCCTGGCCACGCAGCGCCTGCCCGCCCAGGCCCAGCTGGAATGGCCGGCCTTCATGGGCACGAGCCCCGAGGCCGCCGAGGCCATCCAGGCCGCCCGCAAGAACGGCACCGGCCTGCTGCTGAAGGGCCTGAGCAACAACCCGCTGCCCCAGGAGCTGCGCGGCGCCTTCGGCCGCGTCCAGCTCGACCTCGACGACGCCCGCCGCCTCGGCCTCGCCGCGCTGCAGGGCAAGAACGTGCTCGTGGGCAATGCCCGCGGCGCAGCCGAGATCGACGAGGCCTTCAAGCTCGGCGCCGCCCTCGTCACGGGCAGCCCGGCCGTCGAGGCCTTCGAGCCGCCGCCCGGCGCCGGCAAGCCCGAGATCGCCGCGGACCTGCAGGTCATCGTGGAGCTGATGTCGCGCCTGGACCAGGGCGACGACGTCGAGCGCCTGGAGCAGACCCTCAAGCGCGATCCCAGCCTGGCCTTCAAGCTGCTGCGCTACATGAACTCCGCGGCCTTCGGCCTGCCGGTGGAGGTGAGCTCCTTCCGCCACGCCATCATGCTGCTGGGCTATGCCCGCCTGAAGCGCTGGCTGGCGCTGCTGCTGGCCACCGCCAGCAAGGACCACACCATGCGCCCCATCATGTACGCCGCGCTGCGCCGCGGCCTGCTGATGGAAGAGCTGGCCAAGGGCCTGAGCGAATCCGAGATGCGGGACGAGATGTTCATCTGCGGCCTCTTCTCGCTGCTGGACCACATGCTCAAGCAGCCCTTCGACAAGCTGCTGCAGTCCATCCCGGTGCCCGAGCGGGTGCGCCAGGCGCTGGTCGAGCAGACCGGCCCGTGCAAGCCCTACCTGGACTTGGTGCACGCCATCGAGAACGAGTCGGTGTTCGACTTCCGCGCGAGCACCGAGGCCCTGATGCTCGGCGCCGAGGAAGTGAACCTCGCCGTGGCGCGCGCGCTGGGCAAGGCCGCGCAGCTCGAGTGAGGCCCGCCGCAAGGCCCTGACCGGGCCGGGGCCCGCCGCGCTTGTCCTACACTGCGCCTCGTGCCCTCCCAGCTCTCTCTGCTCGCCCAGGACCTGACCGCGTTGCGCGGGCTCATGCTCGAGCTCAGCGACCCGGTGCTGCTGCTCGACCAGCGGCTGGACATCCTCGAGGCCAATCCCGCCGCGCAAGCCCTGGACCTGCATCCCGGCGCCAGCCTGCAGGGCCTGCGCACGGCCGCTGGGACCAAGGTCTGGGACTGGCTCAAGCTGGCCACCCACGCCCTCGCCGAGGGCCGCCGCGCCCCCGTCGCCCCCACGTGGGCGCTGGCCTCGGGGCAGCGGGCGCAGCTCAAGCTCATCGCCCTCTCGCCCGACCCGCAGGACAGCGCCTGCTGGATGCTGCACGCCCGCATCGACACGGCACTGCCCGACGCCGCCCGCCCCGCCCGGGCCGGCAGCACGGTGCTCGGCCGGCGCTCGGTGGGCGACCCCGGCGCTGCCGCGACGATGCCCGCCCCGACCACTGCAAGCGCTGACGCGCCCGCCCCAGCGCCAAGCCCCTTCAACAATCCCGCCGGCGCGGCCGGTGCAATCGGCACACCGCACGAGCTGATGCGGGTCTTCTGGCACTCGCCATGGCCCGCCTTCATCGAGGACGGCCAGCATCGCCTGCAGAGCGCCAACGAGGCTTTGCTGCAGCTGCTGGGCAAGCCACTGGAAGCGTTGGCCGGCCAGGACTTCGCCCTGTGGCTGGCCCCCGAGGATCGTGCGCAGTGGCGGGAGCGCCCCCACAGCCGGGCGCTGGCGCGCAGCCTCGTGCGAACGGATGGCGCCGCGCGCCCCTTGCGCCTGCGCGATGCCGGCGGCGCCGATCACTGGATGCGCATCAGCAGCCACCGGCTCAACGACGCCCACGCCCCAACGCTGAGCCTTGTGCTGCTGCAGGACTGCAGCGCCGAAGTGCTGGCCCGCGAGCAGACCGACCGCCATCACCAGGAGATGCTGCAGTGGCTGGACCTCAACCCGCAGCCGCTGCTGATGTTCGACGCCCAGGGCCTGCTGCTGCGCCACAACGGCGCCTTCGCCGCGCTGTGCCCGCAGGTACCGGCCACGCTGCATGAAGCGCCGCCCGCGTTGCAGGCGCTGCTCGGCTGGTCGCCCCAGGGGCTGCATCCGGTGCTCACCGGGCGCCAGGAGCCCGTGCTGATCCAGGGCAGCCTGCCCGATGCGCAAGGCCGCCCCCGCTGGTGGCAGGCCCGCCTGCAGGCCCTGCCGGAGGTCCCGGGCGCCACGCCCCGGGTCATGGCCGTCCTGGAGGATCGCAGCCTGGAGCAGGAGCGGGACCTCGCCCACCAGCAGCTCGACGCCCTCATGGACACCGCCGGCGTCGGGCTCGCCACCTTCCAGCAGGACGCCGGCTGGCTGCGCCCCCGCGCGGGCAAGGGCGGCGCGGCACCCGCGGGCCCGCTGGCCGCGCTGCAGGGCGTGGGGCGCGACATCGTCGAGCCCGAGTCCCTGCCCGAATTCGAGCGCCTGCAAAAAGCGCTCAAGACCGGCGAGAAGGCCGAGGTCCGCTACGCCGTCCGGCATCCGGAGCTGGGGCGGCGCTGGCTGCTGACGCGCGTCGAGCCCGGGCAGCTGGGCACAGGGCAGCGCACCACCTCCGTCGTCACGCTGGACATGACCGCCCAGCAGCAGGCCATGGCCCGCAGCGAGCAGCTGCTGCATGAGCTGACCACCACCATGGATGGCGCGGGGCTCGGCCTGGCCTATCTGCGCGGGCAGCGTCTGGTGCGCTGCAATCCCGGCTTCGCGCGCATGCTCGGTCACCCGTCCCTCCCGGAGGCGGGCACCGGCATCGCGCGGCTGTTCCAGGCCCTGCCGGGGCTGGGCCAGGAAGTGCTGACGGCGCTGCAGGCCCTCGATCCCCAGCAGCCCTTCGAGGCCGAGTTCCAGCAGGTCGCCTCCACGGACGCGCCGGCCGACGCGCCGGCTCGCTGGCTGTCCCTGAGCCTCAAGGCCGTGCCCGCGGGCCAGTCCGTGGAGCCCGAGGCCATCGCCGTGATCAGCGACATCAGCCGCCTCAAGAGCCAGCAGGCGCAGCTCGAAACGCTGGTCCAGGACCGCGAGCTGATGTTCAGCCTCTCCGACGTGGGCATCGCCATCCTGCGCGGCGGCCGCATCGAGCGGGCCAACGAGGCGCTGGCGCAGCTCACGGGCTACCGCATCGAGGAGCTGGTGGGCCTGCCGCTGGAGAGGCTCTACGAGTCCCACCACGAATACGAGCACATCGGCCGCCTCACGCAGGCCGCTCTGCAGGACAGCGGCCTGTGGCGGGGCGAGCGCCGCGTGCGCTGCCGCGACGGCAGCCTGCTGTGGATGCAGGTCAGCAAGCGCCTGATGCGCCAGGGGCTCGCGGACGAGGCCCTCATCGCGACCTATGTGAACGTGGACGACCGCTGGCGCGCCCAGCAGTCGCTGCTCCTGCAGGCCGAGCGCGAGCGGGCGGTGCTGGACTCCGTGCTGGTGGGCATCGTGACCGTGGGGCGCGGCGGCATCGAGTGGATGAACCGCTCGGCCCGGCGCATGTTCGGCGGTGATCTGGTCGAGTTCCTCGGCCAGCCCATGAGCATCGTCGCCACGGCCGACCCGGAGCATCCCTTCCGCCAGACGCACTACCTCGACGAGCTCACCGAGGGCCAGGCCGAGACCTTCGAATGCCGGCTGATGGCCCGCGACGGCCGCGAATTCTGGGTGGTGGGCAATGCCGTGGTGACAGGTCTTGCCGAGCACGGACGCCAGCTCACCTATGCGCTGCTGGACATCGAGCGCCGCCGGCAGGCCGAGGCGCAGACGCAGCAGGCGCAGGCCTCGCTGCGCCGCATCATCGAGGTCGCACCGCTGGCCATCAGCCTGCTCGACGCGCGCAGCCTGCGCCTGGAGAAGATCAACCAGGCGGCCGCGAGGCTGGCCGGCCGCCCCGAGCAGGCGCTGCTGGGCGCAACGCCCGAGGAGCTGTTCGGGGCCGATCAAGGCGGCGCCATCCGCCGGGACATGGAGGCCGCGCTGCAGACGGACGCCGTTACGCAGCGCGAGTACCCCCTGAGCATGGGCGGCGAGACCCGCATCTGGGACACCCGCTACCTGCATCTGAGCGACGTCAGCCGCCCCGATGGTGCGAGCGAGCCCGAGCAGCTGCTCATGGTGGCCACGGACGTCACCGAGCAGCGCGCCGCCGAGGCCGCGCGCCTGGAGGCCGCCATCGCCCAGCGCGAGCTGCTGGTGAAGGAAGTGCACCACCGCATCAAGAACAACCTGCAGGGCGTGGCCGGGCTGCTGCAGCAGATCGCCGCGCGCCGGCCGGAGATCAAGGGCGTGATCTCCGAGGCCGTCGGCCAGGTCCAGGCCATCGCGCAGGTCTACGGCCTGCAGGTGGGCGGCGCCGGGCCGCTGCGCGTGCCCAAGGTGGTGGAGGCGATCACGGGTTCCGTGCAGCGCATGTTCGGGCGCCCCATTCACTGCCATGTCGAGGGCGCCATGGCGGCGCAGGCGGCGCGCTGGGCGCTGCCCGAGGCGGAGTCCATCCCCATCGCGCTGACGCTCAACGAGCTGCTCACCAACGCCATCAAGCACAGCGAGGAGGCGCCCATCCACTGCCACCTGCGCTGCGAGGCCGACCGGCTGTCCATCCGCATCGTCAACCCGGGCCAGCTGCCGCCCGGCTTCACGCTGGCGGGCGTGCCGGGCAGCGTGTCGGGGCTGGGCCTGGTGCGCGCGCTGCTGCCGCGGCGCAGCGCCAAGCTCAACCTGGAGCAGCAGGGGCTCGTGGTCTGCTGCACCATGGAGCTGCAGCCGCCGAGCATCACCTGGCTGCCCGGCGACTGAGCCCGGGCCCGGCGGCACAGGCGCGTCCCGGCGGGCGGGTCGCTGTGCGCCCGCCACCGCGCCCGACTAGGGCAAGCGTGAACGCCAGGCTCCCGGCAATTCAGCGACAATGACGGCTTTTGGCCGCTCGGAACGCCCTCGAGCGGTACAGATCACGCAGCCCCGGCGCCCCGGGGCGCCAAGCGTGGCTCGGTCGGCCCCCAAGCCGGCCCCCTGGGTGGGAGTGGGTAGGCAGTGACGAGCAAAGGCAAGATTCTGGTGGTCGACGACGACAGGCTCGTCCTGGCGACGCTCACCCACGGCCTGGTCCAGGCGGGTTACGAGGTCATCGACGCCGACAACGGCGACGACGCCATCCTGCTGGCGCGCGAGCACCGCCCCGAGCTGGCCCTGCTGGACATCCGCATGGAAGGCATGAGCGGCTTCGACGTCGCCGCCTACCTGCGCGAGGCCCTGCAGACGCCTTTCATGTTCCTCTCGGCCTTCACCGACGAGCAGACGGTGGCCAAGGTCAAGGAGCTGGGCGCCGTGGCCTATCTGGTCAAGCCCCTGGACATCCACCAGATCGTGCCGGCCGTCGAAGCGGCCGTGGCGAACATCCGGGCCCGCGGTGGCCGCCCCGCCGAGGCACCCGTGCGCAGCGCGGCCGGCGACGAGGTGCTGGCGCAGACCGTGCCCATGGCCGTCGGCGTACTGATGCACCGCTATTCGCTCTCGCGCCAGGATGCCTTCGCGCGCCTGCGCCGCATGGCGGAGCTGGAGGGCCGGTCCTGGCCCGAGCAGGCCGCCCGCCTGCTCGAGGCGGTGGAGCTGCTGGCCCTGCCCGCCACCGACCAGGCCTGACGCCCGGCGCCGCCTGCGGGCTCAGCCCGGCAGCGTGAAGAAGAAGCGCGCGCCCTGCCCCACGGCCGCCTCGGCCCAGATCTCGCCGCCGTGGCGCTGGACGATGCGCCGCACGGAGGCCAAGCCCACGCCGGTGCCCGCGAAGTCGCTGGCGCTGTGCAGGCGCTGGAAGGCCGCGAAGAGACGGTCGGCGAAGCGCATGTCGAAGCCCGCGCCGTCGTCACCCACCACGAAGACGCGCCCCTTCGGCCCGTCCTCGCACTGGAAGGTGATGTGGGCGAGCTCGCACTTGCTGCTGTACTTCCAGGCATTGCCCAGCAGGTTTTCCAGCACCACGCGCAGCAGCGTCGGATCCCCGCGGGCCACCATCCCGGGCTGAATGTGCACCGCGACCTGCCGCTGCGGGGCCTCGCGGCGCAGGTCGTCCATCACGAGGCCGGCCAGCAGGCTCAGGTCCACGGGGCGGCACTCCAGCGCCTGCACCGAGAGGCGGCTGAGGGCCAGCAGCGCGTCGATCATCTGGTTCATGCGCTGCGCGGCACCGGAGATGCGGTCGAGGTGGTCGTTGCCCACGCGGTCGAGCAGGCGGCCGTAGTCCTCGCGCAGGATGCGGGCGAAGCCGTCGACCACGCGCAGCGGCGCGCGCAGGTCATGCGAGACGGTGTAGGCAAACGCGGCCTGCTCGGCACGCAGCGCCTCGTCACCCAGCGCCGGGGCCGGCGCGGCAGTCGGGCTGCCCGCAGGCTCGGCAGGCGGCACCTCGGCATCCACGGCCGTCGCCGGGGCGGGCACGAATCGCGCGCTGCCCTGGAAGCCGCAGAAACGCCCACTGCCGTCCAGCAGCGGCACCGCCTGCAGGCACCACTCGCCCGCCTGGGCCTTGGTGCCCGTGGCGCTGCCCACCAGCCGGAGTTGAAGCAGGGGCCGCTGCGCCTCCAGACAGCCCTGGAGCTGCTGCGCCGGCGTGTCCGCCAGCTGCAGGCGCTCGGCCAGCGACAGCATCGCCGCCTGGCCCACCCAGCTCGAGCCGGGCTGCCCCCACGGGGCCTGCCAGCGGACCAGGTGGTGCTGGGCATCGGTCTGCCATTGCCAGTCGGACTGCACCTGCGCCTGCACGTGCAGCTGCTGGCGCAGCTCCCGCAGCGATTCACCCAGCTGCTGGCGCGTCAGGCGAACGCCCAGATGCCAGCCCAGCGCCAGGGCCACGCACAGCAGCAGCATGGCCAGCACCGCCAGCAGCACGCCGGGCAGCATGCCTTGCGGTGCCAGCGCATCCAGCAGCCACAGGCTGCCGGCCAGCAGGGCCACCCCGGTGACCATCAGCGCGACGGCGGCGCCACCCCACCGGGGTCGGCGTCGACCGCGCTGGGGGACTTGGCTGAGGCTGCTCATGCAACTCATTGTAAAGACGCCTCTACCCAGTTCGGCGGCGTTTCGCCGAGAATGCGGCGCAGAGGGTTCCGGGCCCGCCCGCCGGGTGGCGCCGACCGCAAAGAGAGATCCATGCAGGAACGACACTGCCCGCGCAGGCCCGCGCCAGCCGCCCCCCACCACGACGCATTCCGCTCCCGCCCGCTGCCTGGGCCCGGCTCCGTAGGGTCAGGTCTTGACTTCGCCCTCCCGCCGCAGCCACGGCCCCGCCCGGCCTGTCGCCCATGACGCCGGACGCCTCCCTCTCCGGCGACGTTGCTCGCCAGCTGCTGCAGTCGCTGCATGCGGGCGATGCCCTCGCGCTGGTGGATCTGCTGCCGCTGGGCGTGCTGCTGATGGACAGCCAGGACGGCAGCGTCCTGCACCTCAACCGCGAGGCCGAGCGCCTGCTGTCGGTGCGCGGCCCCGCTCTCGTCGGCCAGGTGCTGGGTTCGGGCGTGGATCCCGCACTGGCCGAGCTGTGCACGCCCGCCCGCTGGCAGGCCCTGCGCGAGGGGCGCCGGGGTGCCCGCGAGGACCTGCGTGTGCAGACGCCCTTCGGCCCGCGCTGGCTGCAGGTGCAGCGCCTGCTGATGCCGCTGGCCGGCCAGCGGCGCACGCTGGCCGTGCTGGTGCTGCAGGACGCCAACGCGCGGCGGCAGCTCGAGCGGGCGCTGCAGGAAAGCGACACCCGTTTCCGCGAGGTCACCGACGCCGTCAGCGAATGCCTCTTCGTCACCAATGCCGAATGGGACCGCCTGCACTTCAGCTCCCCGCTGCTGCTGGACACGCTGGGCCTGAGCCCCATGGACCTGCGGCTCGGGCCGCGGGTGTTCGAGGACCGCATCCACCCCGACGACCGCGCCCTCTACCAGCGACGCCTCCTCGCCCAGGCGGCCGGCGAGCCCACCGACATGGTCCTGCGCGTGCAGCACCCGGGCCGTGGCGTGCGCTGGGTCCGCCTGCGTACGCGCCTGCAGGCCCATGCGGGCGGCGCGCCGCTGGTCTACGGCATCCTGGCCGACGTCACCGAGGAGCAGCAGCGCCACCGCGAGCTGCAGGCCGCGCGTGACAAGGCGGAGTCCGCCAGCCAAGCCAAGAGCCTGCTGATGGCCAACATGAGCCACGAGTTCCGCACGCCCATGAACGGCATCCTCGGGATGACGCAGCTGCTGCTGAACACGTCCCTGGACGAACGCCAGCAGCACTACGCCCGCCAGGTCCAGGCCAGCGGCGAGGACCTCCAGCACCTGCTGGACGACATGCTCGACCTGGCCCACCTGGACGGCGAGGCCGCCGAGCAGCGCAGCGGCGAGAGCCCGCTGCGGCCGCTGCTGGAGACCCTGGCGGCGCAGTACCGCCCACAGGCCGAATCGCGCGGCCTGCGCCTGACCCTGACGCTGGACGCCGGTCTGCCGGACGCGGTGCCGGTCGCGGCGGGCGCGCTGCGCCGGCTGCTGGGCAAGCTGCTGGACAACGCCCTGAAGTTCACCGAGCACGGCGAGATCGGCCTGGCGGCCCGGGCGCAGCCCTTCCCGGACGGCCGGCCCGGTGTGCTGCTGAAGGTGCAGGACACCGGCATCGGGGTCCCGGACGGCCAGCTCCAGCACCTCTTCAAGCCCTTCACGCAGGGCAACGACAGCCTCGCCCGCCGCCATGGCGGCGCGGGGCTGGGCCTGGCGGTGGCCCGGCAGCTGGCCCAGCAGATGGACGCCGTGCTGGACGCCCGCGCCCGTCCGGACGGCGGCAGCGTCTTCAGCCTGCACCTGCCGCTGCAGGACGGCGGGGCCCTGGACGAGCTGCCCCAGGCGATCGGAGCGGGAGCGGCCCGCCCCTGGCACGTCCTGGTCGTCGAGGACAACCCGGTCAACCAGGAGGTGATCCAGCAGATGCTGCTGCAGCTGGGCTGCAGCGTGCAGCTCTGCGACGGCGGCGAAGCGGGCCTGCAGGCCTTGTCCGAGCGGGCCTTCGACCTCGTCATGATGGACATCCACATGCCCGGCATGGACGGCATCCAGGCCCTGCAGATCTTCCGCCGGGGCGGCGAGGGGCGGTACCGCTTCGTCAACCCGTGCAACCTGCCCGTGGTGGCCGTGACGGCCAACGCGCTGTCCGGCGACCGGGGGAAGCTGCTCGCCTACGGCTTCGACGACTACCTGCCCAAGCCGCTGCGGCACCGCGAGCTGCTGGCCGTGCTGCAGCGACGCCTGCGCCAGGCGCCCCGCCCCTGGGCTGCCGGGACCGCGGGGTCCCCGACAGTGGCGGCATCTGGCGTATCTGCGACATCCGCCACGTCCGCCGTGCCTGCCGCCGTTTACGATGGAGCCACCATGTCATCCGCCGCAACGCCCTCCTCCCCGGACCGCAGCCCCAGCTGCCTGGACGAAGCCTCGCTGCAGCGCCTGCGCGACCTGGACCCGAGCGGCGCCAACCAGCTGCTGCCGCGGGTGATCAACGCCTTCATCAAGTCCCTGGACAAGCTGTTGCCCGACCTCCAGCGCGCCCGGGAGGCGGGCATGGACCTGGCGGCCATCCGCCACGTGGCCCATACGCTGAAGTCCTCCTCGGCGAGCCTGGGCGCCCTGCAGCTGTCCCGCCACTGTGCCGATACCGAAGCCATGGCCCGCAACGGCCAGACCGAAGGCTTGGACAAGCTGATCGATGCCATGCATGATGAGGCGGGGCTGGTGCGCCAGGCCCTCGAAGCCTTGCTGACGGGCCCCCAATGAACTCTGCCAACCCGACCGTGGACCAGGACCTGCCCGAGCAGCCGCGCGTGCTGCTCGTCGACGACGACGAAGTCAATCTGCTGCTGACCGCCATCGCGCTGCGCGAGCGGGGGTTCGACATCACCGAGGCCAGCAGCGGCGAGGAAGCCCTGCGCACGGTGGGCAGCTGGACGCCCGACATCATCGTGCTGGACGCCATGATGCCGGAGCTGGACGGCTTCGAGACCTGCAGCCGACTGCGCGAGACACCCGGCTTCGAGTCCACCCCGGTGCTGATGCTCACCGGCCTCGACGACGAGGCCTCCATCAACCGCGCCTACCAGGTCGGCGCCACCGACTTCTTCGTCAAGTCCACGCAATGGAGCCTGCTGGCCGGCCGGCTGCGCTACCTGCTGCGCAGCTCCCGCACCCGCATCGAGCTGGAGCGCAGCAAGGCCCGCCTGGCCCGCGCCCAGGACCTGGCCCGCATGGGCAGCTTCGAGTGGCATCGCGGCGCGGGCGGCTTCGTGCTGGCCACGGAGGCGCTGCGGGTGTTCGGCTTCGGGCCCAACGAGCCGCTGGACTTCATCGGCGTGATGCGCATGGTGCCGCGCGAGGACCGCCAGCTCTTCCTGCGCCTGCTGCGCGAGGTGATGCTCCACAACTCGGTGCTCGTGACCGACGTCCCCGTGACCCTGCTCGATGGCCGTCAGCGCGTGCTGCACATCGAGGCGGAGCCCGAGTTCAACGAGCACGGCAATGCCAGCGGCTACACGGGCGTCATCCAGGACGTCACCGACCGCCGCCTGGCCGAGGACAAGATCCGCCAGCTCGCCAACTTCGACGCCCTCACCGGCCTGCCGAACCGCCGCCAGCTCATCTGGCGGGCCGAGCGCGCCATCGAGGCCGCGCGACGCGGCGGCCATGAGGTGGGCCTGCTGCTGATCGACCTGGACCGCTTCAAGGTCATCAACGACACCCTCGGCCACGCCGCGGGCGACGAGCTGCTGATGGAGGTCGGCCGCCGCCTGCGCGCCTGCGTCCGCCATTCCGACCAGGTCATGGAAGGCCTGCTGGAATCGGTGGGCGGCCGCTCGCACCGCACGCTGGAGGCCGTGGGCCGCCTGGGCGGCGACGAGTTCGTCGCCCTGCTGCCCGAGGTCGCCGACGAGCGCGACGCCGAGCGCGTGGCCCAGCGCGTGCTGGAGGCCCTGCGCGAGCCCATCTTCATCGCCGGCCAGGAGTGCTTCGTCACGGCCAGCGTGGGCATCGCCATCTACCCGCGGGACGGCACCACCACGGCGGACCTGCTGCGCAACTCCGACGTCGCCATGTACGCCGTCAAGAGCCAGGGGCGCAACGCCTCGGCGCTGTACACCCCGCAGCTCGCCGGCCGCGGCCGAGAGAAGCTGGAGCTCGAGTCCGCCCTGCACAAGGCCATCGAGCGCAACGAGATCGTGCTGCACTACCAGCCCAAGATCGACGTCCGCGCCGCGCGCATGGTCGGGGCCGAGGCCCTGATGCGCTGGCAGCGTGGCGACAAGCTCGTGCCACCGGGCGATTTCATCCCGCTCGCGGAAGAGACGGGCCTGATCGTGCCGCTGTCCGAGTGGGCGCTGCGCGAGGCCGCCCGCCAGGCCAAGGTCTGGCAGCTGAACTTCGGCTTCTCGGACGCCATCGCCGTCAACCTGCCCAACCGCCTGTTCGAGCGCTCGGACCTGGTCGAGCACATCCACCAGTGCGTCAGCGCCTACGGCGTGCCGCACCGCGCCATCCAGCTGGAAATCACCGAGACAGGCCTGATGAAGGACCTGCAGAACGTGATCCCGGCGCTGCACCGGCTCAACGAGGTGGGCGTCGAGATCTCCATCGACGACTTCGGCACCGGCTACTCCTCGCTCGCCTACCTGACGACCCTGCCCATCTCCGAGGTCAAGATCGACCGCAGCTTCGTGCGGGACCTCGGCATCACACCGCAGAGCTCGGCCGTCGTCACGGCCATCATCGCGCTGGCCCGCTCGCTGGGCCTGCGTGTGATCGCCGAGGGCGTCGAGACGCTGCGCCAGATGGAGGTGCTGCACCGCCTGGGCTGCAGCGTGATGCAAGGTTTCCTCTTCAGCCGCCCCCTGGCCGCGGATGACCTCGAACGCTGGCTGGCGCAGACCGTGCTGCCGCGCAAGGCGCCGTGGATCGTGCAGGCCAACGGGCTCGAAGGCGACACGGCCGCGGGCCGCGCCATCAGCAGCCCGACCGGCGGCCTCCGCTGAGTCTTCTGGAACACCATGGACGACCGTTCGCCCGCCTCTGCCGCCTCATCCCCCCCTCGGCCCGCGCCCGGTGCGCAGCCCCCGGCCGCGATCGCGAAGGCCGCCCTGCGCCGCCTGGCGATGGCCAAGCTGGAGCCCACGCCCGAGAACTACGCGCGGGCCTATCTGGTCGAGTCCGGCGGCACGGAGCCCGCCAGCACGGCTGCGGCGGGCGGCGCTGCCGCGCCGGGCGCCACGCCCGATGCCCTGCCGGAGCGCGCCCAGCCGGTGCTGCAGCGCATGCTCAGCCTCGGCCTGCCCGAGTTGCAGGCGCGTCAGGACGTCATGGCCATGCTGCGGGAGTCCCGCTGGGATGAGGCCCAGCGCGTGCTGGAGCGATTCCAGCAGAGCGCCGGCCCTGCCGTGCTGGCCGATGGCATGGCCAGCGTCACCGAGCGTCTGGTGCGCGGCCTGGAGCGCGGTGGCCGGCAATGGACGCTGGCCCGCAAGAAGGACGGCCTGCAGCGCGTGCTGGAATCGAGCCGCTCGGACCCGCACCGCCTGCTCAACCGCCTGCGCCAGCTGCTCTCGAGCTGGGACGCCGATCCCAGCGACGTCGGCGTGGACGTGCAGGAAGCGAGCCCCGAGGAACCCGGCGGCACGCCCAGCCAGTTCTTCAACGAGGAGGAGCTGCAGCTCGACACCTCGGCCCTGGACCGCGAGGCCGGCCCGCAGGCCTGGCCGCTCGTGGGTGACAGCCTGCACGAGACCGTCCAGCACGCCTTGCTGGCCTCCGACGAGCGCGCGGAGTCCCTCAAGCAGGAGATCGAGACCGCGCTGGCCAGCCTGCGCGAGCAAGGCGCCACGCCCCAGCGCGCCGAGGCCATGGAGGCGCTGTGCGTGCGGGCCCGCCGGATGCTGGATCACCGCCATCACCTCTTCGGGCAGATGGGCGAACTGTGCCGCGCCCTGAGCGCCAGCCTGGTCGAACTCGCCGAGGACGATTCCTGGGCCCGGGGCCAATGTGAGCTGATGACGCAGGCGCTGGATACCGGCCTGAGCTCGCGCGGCGTGCGCATGGTCAGCGAGATGCTGGAAGGCACGCGCGAGCGGCAGAAGAGCCTGCAGGCCGAACGGGCACGCGCACGGGACTCCCTCAAGCTGCTGATCCATCGCATGCTCGAGGAGCTGGGCCAGCTGGGCCAGCACACCGATCGTTTCCAGAGCAATGTGAGCCGCTACGCTGACGTCATCGAGAAGGCGGACACGCTGGAGAGCCTGGCCGGCGTGGTGCGAGAGATGGTCGAGGAAAGCCGCACCGTGCAGGGCCTGGTGCACAGCACGCAGCAGCGGCTCAGCACGGAGCACGAGCGGGCCTCGGAGCTGTCCCGGCGCGTCGACGAGCTGGAGGGTGAGCTGCGCCGCCTCTCGAGCGAGGTGCAGACGGACCAGCTCACCAAGATCGCCAACCGGCGCGGCCTCGAGGCGGCCTTCAACACCGAGCAGGCCAAGCTCGAACGCGAAGGCACGGTGCTGGCGCTGGCCCTGCTGGACGTCGACAACTTCAAGAAGCTCAACGACACCCTGGGCCACGCGGCCGGTGACGAGGCGCTGAAGTCCCTCGCGGCGCGGGTGACGCAGATGCTCCGCCCGGGCGATCTTGTGGCGCGCTACGGCGGAGAGGAGTTCGTGCTGATGCTGCCCCGCACGCCGCTGGACGAAGCCCAGCAAGTGCTGACGCGGCTGCAGCGCTCGCTCTCGGCCGCGCTGTTCATGCACGACGGCAAGGACGTCTTCGTGACCTTCTCGGCCGGCATCACGATCTACCGCGCCGGCGAGACGCTGGAGGTCGCGCTGGACCGCGCGGACGAAGGCCTCTACGAAGCCAAGCGCACGGGGAAGAACCGCGCCTGCATCGTGGAGTGACCCCGGCACGCGTCAGGCGTGCGCTGTGCATTCTCACTCACCCGGGGCGGCCCGATGGACGCTGACCTACCTCGTAAGATGAGCGCGCCCGCTTCACCCGAAGCGGGCGATTTCAAACATCATCAAAGAGGGAATTGCAATGCAAGCACTGAATCCACTGGATTGCGAGCAAGTGAGCGGAGGAGAAGTGGGCGCCACCAAGATGGGTGACGACTACCACTACACCGGCACCCAGAGCCTGGGCGACTGCATGGTCTACGAAGGCACGAAGGGCAAAACGTTCTGGCAGTCGGCCATCGAATGCCTGACGCGCTGATGGCATGAAGATCGACGGGCACCTCCTGCGGGGCGGCCTTTGCGCCCTGCTGGAGTTCGCGCTCGTCGAGTTCTGCCTCTTCCAGGCCGCGGCCACGATCATCACGTGCCTGCGGCCCCTGGCCCTGCCCACGTTGCTTGAGCAGGCGCTTCCCTGGCTGCTCCTGGCCGCCAGCCTTGCCGTCGCCAGGCGCCTTTTCGCCGGCCGGTACGCCCCACCCCCACGCAGCCGACCCCACGGCCTCGGCGCCGTCTGGGCTGCTGCCCTTGCGGCCCTGGCCACCTACTGGCTGTTTGCCGGCGAGGTCCACGTCGACATCCTGCTGAGCAGCGGCGCGCCGGCCCTCCTGATGACGCTTGCGGTCACCGGGGCGTCAGCCTTCATCGAGGAGTTCTGCTACCGCGGGGTCCTGCTGGGACGGCTGATGAGGTGCGGGATGCCCGTCGCGGCCTGCATCGCCCTCCAGGCCACGGTTTTCTGGCTGTGCCACGGGCCGGCCGCTCGAAGCAGCGGCAGCACCGTCGTGGGATACCTCCTGTGGGGCGCGGTCCTGGGTGCGCTGAGCCTGGGCCGCGGCGGCCTCTGGCTGACCGCCCTGCTGCACGCCGGCTGGAACCTGACGCTGGCCACGTCATCGCCGTGGCGGCATGCCTACGTGCCCACCTTCGTCGGCGACGTCAGCGCGCAATGGACGACGCTCACACAGGCCCTGCTGGGGGCGGCGCTGCTGTGGCTGCTCGGGGTCAACGGGCGAGCCTCCCCGATCGCGCCGCCTCAGGCAGCGGCCATTGAGCGGCGCTGACGCCCGCTCAGAAGCTGAACGCGAGCCGCAGACCGCCCCAGTGGCGGCCCTGCACACGGATCGGCGCTGAGGCCTCCTTGAGCAGCACGAAGCAGCCGCCGCCCATGTCACGGCGGTAGGTCTGCAGCAGGAAGGGCCGCTCGTTGCGTGCCGAGGCCAGGCCGGTGCGGTCGTTGAAGATGCGGCGGTAACGGCTGTTGGCGGTGTTCCAGATCACATCCCCCGGGCGCTGCGGCTGGCAGTACTTGCGGTTGTGCGTCGAGACATAGCCGTTGCGATCCGCGGCAATGCAGTACACGACCTTGTCGGAGAGCTGGAGCATGCGCTCCTGCACGGCCGGGAAGAGCTGGTCCGCCAGATCACTGAAGCGCGTGCGGTGCTGGGCAGGCTGGGTGCCGGGCAGCGCCTGGTACTGCTCGTCGAACAAGTCCGCCAGCGAGATCTGCCCCTGCGCGACGGCGCGCTCCAGCAGCTCGCCGACCTCCTGCGCCGCCTGCTGGGCGCCTTCGATGTAGAGCGCGTCCTCCACACGCACGCCCGAGGAGGCGATGCGCTCGATCAGGTCCTCCGAGAGGCGCAGGAAGCGGTCGCTGCAGGCAAAGGCGGCGTCCATGTGGCGAAGGGCCAGGGCCACGTCACCGCCCAGCGTCGCGGCCCGCTCGGCCAGGGCGGCCGTGGTCTGCTGGCTCTGGTCGGCGGCCGTCGCGATGCGCTGCACGTCCGCCTGCACGATGCCGAAAGCGGCATGGATGGTGCTCTCCTGGGCCTGCCGGCCTTCGCTGCTGAGCTCGCGACTGAAGCTGTCGATGCGGGCGTCCAGCGCCCCCACGGTGCCCATGATGGACTTGGAGCTCTGCTCGACCTGCGTGGCGAGATCCTTGACGGCATCCGCCACGACGCCGAATCCGCGCCCGGCCTCGCCGGCGCGCTTCGCTTCGACGGAGGCATTGAAGGCCACGAGGCGGGTCTGCAGGGCGATGCGGGTGATGTCGGAGGCGGCGTCGGACACCTGACGCAGCGTCTGCACGATGCCGCCGACCTCGGCGCCGATCTTGTGCAGGGCCTCGCGGGCCCGGGCGACGGCTGCGATGGACTCGGCCGTGGCCGCGGCGATGCCGGACTGCGCACGCTGGACCTGCTGCAGCTCGAGCTCGAGCGCCTGCATGGCTTCGCGCTGCGCGACGATCACCTTCTGCGTGTCTTCCAGAGCGCCCCGCACCTCGGCGGCATCGCGGCCGAGGTTGGACACCGGCTGCGCGAGCGAGCCCACGAGCGACTGCGCGTCAGTGACCTCGCGGTGCTCAGGGGTATCAGCGGATTGAGGGGCCGGCGCGCGGGCGCCGGGCTGCCACCAGGACTTCATGCGAACTCTCCAGGCGGCACCTGCGGCCGTCCGGTGCCGGTTTTACCAGTCGCGCAGCTTCACGCGCAAGCGGGCGATCGCCTGACTGTGCAGTTGACAGACCCGGGACTCCGTCACCTTCAGAACGGCGGCGATTTCCTTGAGGTTCATGTCGTGCTCGTAGTACATGCTCATCACGTACTGCTCGCGCTCCGGCAGGTTCTTGATGGCGGCGACCAGGGCCTCGCGCATGCGATGGTCCTGCAGCTGCGCCATGGGGTTGTTGCTTTCGTCGACCACATGGCGGTCCAGGTAGTCGTCGCTGCCTTCGTCCCCGCTCATGTCCTCGAGGTACACCAGCTGCGTGCCGCGGACCTTGGAGAGCATCTCCTGGTAGTCGCCCAGGCTCAGGCCCATCTCGGCGGCGATCTCGGATTCCTGGGGCGCACGGCCGAGGCGCTGCTCCAGCTTGTGCACGGCCGTCTCGATCGAGCGCTGCTGGCGGCGCGTGCCGCGGCTCATCCAGTCCCCGCCGCGCAGCTCGTCCAGCATGGCGCCGCGGATGCGCTGGGTCGCGAAGGTCTCGAACTGCACGCCCTGCGCCACGTCGAAGCGCGAGAGCGCGTCGGTGAGCCCGATCAGGCCGACCTGGATCAGGTCGTCCAGCTCCACGTTGGCCGGCAGCTTGGCGATCATCTGGTGCGCCAGGCGTCGGACGAGACCGCTGTACTGCCGGATCAGCGCCGAGTTGTCGAGGCGGCCTTTGGCGGTATACATCTTCAGCTCCTGCACATCAGTTGGCGGCCACCGCGGGCCGCGCCGGACGGAGATTCACCAGGGGGCGCAGCGGCCGGGCGTTATGCGCCGCGTCCGGGGCGAAGCCCTGAGGCACGACCGCCAGGAGCTCACGGGCCAGGTGCCGCACTTCGGGCGACAGCGGCGCCGATGGCGGCGTGCGGGGATCCATGCAGGCCCAGTCGCGCAGCACCGCGCCCAGGAAGCCATCGCCGCAGCTGCTGATCTGCTGGGCGATGCGCTCCGCCAGGCGCAGCTGCGGGTGGCAGGCCATCAAAAGGCTGTAGACCATGATGCCGGATCGCTGGCTGAGCCACTTCATGCCGGCATAGGCGTGGGTGACGCTGCGGGCGTCGGTGTCGGCCAGCAGCACCGGGCGCATCTCGCGGGAGTTCAGCACGCGGGCCAGTTCCGCGGCCGGTGCGTGCAGGATCATCACGTCGGCCCGCGGAGCGGCCTCGGCCAGCGCCTGAAGGAATTCGGCGGCCGAGCCATTGGCGTTGATGTAGCGCAGCGGCAGCCCGCGGGCCGCCAGGTAGCTCACCTGAGCGGACAACCGCTCCACGCAGGCCGACAGGTCCACGGCGGCCATCTCGGAGGCCGCCGGCGACAGCTCACCCGCGTCGACCACCAGCGTCTGCAGGCCCATCTCGGAGCAGGCCGCGCACAGGCCTTCCAGCAGCACGCCGGAGTCCAGCACCTCGGGGTTGCTCACCACGGGGATGATGCGGGTGCGGGAGGCGGCAAAGAGCTTGCGCAGGCCGTCGGCCTGGTCTTGCGGGGTCTTGCTGAAGGGCGGCTCGCGCATGGGGGTCTCGGTTCGGGTCGCGATGCGTTCGAGGGTTCCGGGCGCGCTCAGTGCACGCCCGCGGCGGTGGCCTGCACGGCGGCCAGCGCGGGGCCTCCGGCAAAGATCAGGTTCACATCGGCGCTGTCCATGCGCCATGCGGCGTGGGCCTGGCTGCGCAGCGCGCGCTGCACCAGGGCCTGGGCCGACAGGCGATGCCAATCTTCCGGCACCCGCTGCCCGTTGGCAACGCCAATAATGCGCAAACGATGCCGGATCATGGTGTCCAGCGCCGGTGCCAGCTTCACGGCCTCGTCGATCTTGGACAGCACCACGCCCTGGCAGGTCTGGGCGCGCCAGGCGCCGGCCACGTCCTCGATCGTCTCGCCCTGCTGGGCGGCGTTGATCACCAGGATGCGGCGGATGCTCGGGTGGGCCAGCATCTCCAGCAGCTCGTGGGTGCGGCTGTCGCGCTGGGCCATGCCGGCGGTGTCGATCAGCACCATCTTCTTGCCCGACAGCAGCTCCAGAAGGTCCTCCAGCGAGGCGCGGTCGTGCGCGGTGTGCACCGGCACGCCGAGGATGCGGCCGTAGGCGCGCAGCTGCTCATGGGCGCCGACGCGGTAGGCGTCCAGCGTGATGAGGCCCAGCTGCGAGGCGCCGTGCCGGGTGGCGAAGGCGGCGGCAATCTTGGCGGTCGTGGTGGTCTTGCCCACGCCGGTCGAGCCGATCAGGGCGAAGACGCCGCCCTGCTCTTCCAGCGGCGGGTTCATCTCGTCAGTGATGAGGTTGCGGGCCAGCACCTGGGCGGCCCAGGGCGTCTCGTCCGCCCCGTCCTTGCCGTCCAGATGCGCCGGGCAGCCCTCGACCAGCTTGCGCACCAGGGCCGGCGAGAAGCCGACGTCCAGCAGGCGCTGCGTCAGGCGGGCCTGCGCGGGCTGGCGCTGCAGCTTCTCCATGAAGGCCAGGGCACCGAAGCGCTCCTCGATCAGGCCCTTCATCGAGCGCAGCTCGTTCATCATGTCCTGCTGGTCGCGGCGGGCGCTGCCAGGCATGTCGGCCAGCTGCGGCACGGGGCGCTGCTCGGCGGAGAGGCGGATCTCGTCACGCAGCACCGGCGGGTTGCGGCGAGGCGGCTCGGCGGCCGGGGCCGGCATCGGGGCGCCCTGGGCGTCCAGGCGACGGGCGCCCAGCGTCTGCATGGCGGCCTGGGCGCGCTGCTGGCGCGCTGCCGTCATGCCGACGAGGCTCTCTGGCGTCGGCAGCTCGGGCGCCGGCGCGGCCATCTCCATGGGATCGGGCTGGCCGTTGAGCTCGGCCGCGCGGCGCTTGAGCATGCGCTCACGGACGTAGTCCTGGAAGCTCAGCGTGCTCATCGCGAGGGTCTGGACGTCGGCATCCACGGGCTGGCCGAAGGCCGGCTCCATGCGCTCGTGGCGCTCGGCCACGCGCTGCGCGAGGCGGGCGCTGCCGGCCATCGTCGGCACCTGGGCCTGCGCGGGGCGCGCCTGCACGCGGGCCGGGCCGCGGGCCTCGGCACGCGGCGCCGAGGCGGCCACGCGCTCGATCTGCGTCATGCCCTCGGGGGCCATGGCCAGCACCTCCACGCCTTCGGCGCAGGGCTTGTTGGACAGCACGACGGCATCGTCGCCAAAGGCCTGGCGCACCAGCGCGAGGGCCTCGCGGGATGTACGGGCGGTGAAGCGTTTGACGTTCATGCGGCCTCCTGGCAAGGCAGGGCACCGGTCATCGGCAGGCGGGCGCTCATGCGGCCGCTCCGATGATCGAACCGATGCGGATCGAATGGGTCTCGGGAATCTCGCTGTGGCCCAGCACCTTCAGACGCGGGGCGGCCCGGCGCAGCAGGCGGGCCAGCGGCGCGCGGATCAGGTCCGGCACCAGCAGGCAGGCGGGCACGCCGCGGTCTTCCTGGGCCTGGCTCTGCTCGGCCGCGCTGCGGGCGAGGGTATCGGCCACGCCGGGGTCCAGTGCCGCGCCATGCGGGGAATTCAGGGCCTGGGTCACCAGGCGCTCCAGTTCGGGTTCGAGCGCGATCACGTCCAGCTCCTTCACGGGGCCGTAGATCTGCTGGACGATGGCCGGCGCGATATGCACACGCACCCGGCGGCCCAGCTCGATGGGATCGGTCGTGGCCGTGGCGTTCTCGGCGATGGAATCGACGATGGAACGCATGTCGCGGATGTGCACGCCCTCCTCCAGCAGGAACTGGAGAACCTTCTGCAGTGTGCCGATGCCGACCATCTTGGGTATCACGTCTTCGATCAACTGGGGTTGCAGCTTGGTGAGGTGATCCACCAGCTGCTGCGTCTCCACCCGGCCCAGGAGACGGGCCGCGTGAACTTGCATCAAGTGTGAAAGATGGGTGGCGATGACAGTCGAACAATCAACCACCGTAAACCCGGCCATTTGGGCCATTTCCCGCTGGCGCTCCTCGATCCAGGTGGCGGGGAGTCCGAAGGCGGGATCGGTGGTCGAAGTGCCGATGAGCTTCTGCGTGGCATGGCCCGGGTTGATCGCCAGCCACATGCCGGGATAGGCTTCGGCCTCGCCGATGACGGCGCCGCGCAGGATCAGGCGGTACTGGCTCGGGCGCAGCTCGAGGTTGTCGCGGATGTGCACGGCCGGCGGCAGGAAGCCCACTTCCTGCGCGAACTTGCGGCGCACGCCCTTGATGCGCGAGAGCAGGTCGCCCTCCTTGTTCTTGTCCACCAGCGTGATCAGGCGGTAGCCGACCTCCAGCCCCAGCACGTCCACGGGCTGCAGGTCGTCCCAGCTGGCCTCGGCATTGGCCTCGGGGGGCGGCGGCGGCATCTGCTCGGCCTTGGCGGCCTGGGCGAGCTGCTCCTTGCGCTTGAGCCACCAGGCGAGGTAGCCCAGGCCCGAGGCGATCATCAGGAAGACCAGGTGCGGCATGCCCGGGATCAGGCCCAGCATGCCGATGACGCCAGCGGTGATGGCCAGGCTCTTGGCCGAGCCGAAGACCTGGCGGCCGATCATCGTGCCGATGTCCTTGTCCTTGCCGACGCGCGACACCACCATGGCCGCCGCAACGGAGATCAGCAGCGCGGGCACCTGGGCGACCAGCGCATCACCGACGGCCAGCAGGATGTACGAATCGGCCGCCTGCCCGGCGGACAGCCCGTGCTGGGCCACGCCGATGATGAAGCCGCCGATGATGTTGATGAAGAGGATCAGGATGCCGGCCACGGCATCGCCGCGCACGAACTTGCTCGCACCGTCCATGGAACCGAAGAAGTCCGCTTCGTCGCTCAGCTCGGCGCGGCGGCGCTTGGCCTCCTTCTCGTCGATCAGGCCGGCGTTCAGGTCCGCGTCCACGGCCATTTGCTTGCCGGGCATGGCATCCAGGGTGAAGCGGGCGCCGACCTCGGCGATGCGCTCCGCACCCTTGGTCACCACGATGAAGTTGATCACCACGAGGATGGCGAACACGATCAGGCCGACGGCAAAGTTGCCGCCGATCAGGAAGTGGCCGAAGGACTCGATCACGCGGCCCGCGGCGCCCGTGCCGGTGTGCCCCTGCAGCAGCACCACGCGCGTGGAAGCGACGTTCAGCGACAGGCGCATCAGCGTGGTCAGCAGCAGCACCGTCGGGAAGGCGGCGAAGTCCAGCGGCTTGAGCATGTTCGCCGCCACCATCATCACCATCACGGCCATCGCGATGTTGAAGGTGAACAGCAGATCCAGCACGAAGGGCGGCAGCGGCAGCACCATCATCGACAGGATCATGAGGATGGCGGCGGGCGCGCCCAGCGCGCCGATGATCTGCGCGCGCGGGCCGAGCATCGCCTGCAACTGAGCCATCAGGGCGTTCATGCCTCATCCTCCAGAAGGTCGGCATCGGGGGCGCGATGCGGCTTGTTGTGCGGGTCCAGCTCGGGCGGCACCTGCGGATCGGGCATCTGCGTGGGCGCCTGACCGCGGCCGGCCATCGCGGCCTTGAGCTGGTACACGTAGGCCAGCACCTGCGCCACGGCGGCGAACAGAGCGGCGGGAATCTCGCGGTCGACCTCGGCATGCGCGTACAGCGCGCGGGCCAGCATGGGCGACTGCAGCACGGGCACCTTCGAGTCCTTCGCGAGGTCGCGGATGCGGAAGGCGAGGAGGTCCGTGCCCTTGGCCACGACCTTGGGCGCGGCCATGCTGCCCTCTTCGTACTTGAGCGCCACGGCGTAGTGGGTCGGGTTCATCACCACGAGGTCGGCCGTGGGCACGGCGGCCATCATGCGGCGCTTGGCCATCTCGCGCATGCGGGCGCGCATCTTGCCCTTCATCTCGAGGTTGCCCTCGATCTCCTTCATTTCCTGCTTGGCCTCCTCGCGGCTCATGCGCAGGCGCTTGAGATAGAGATGGCGCTGCAGCGGCACATCGATGACGGCGAAGAGCGCCAGCGCCAGCCCGAGCAGCGCGAGGCCCTGCATCAGCTGCTGGCCGGCATAGGCGATGGCACTGGGCAACGGCACGGACATGATGCCCACGTAGCCGGCAATGCGGTCCTTGAGCACCATGGCGCCCACGCCGCCGAGCAGCAGCGCCAGCAGCACGGCCTTGAGCGCCTGCCCGAGGTGCTGCCACTGGAAGAGGCGCGCGAGCCCCTGCAGCGGATTCAGGTGTTCGAAGCGCGGGGTGAGCGGCTTCATCGTCCAGTTCCAGCCGCCGGCGGCGACGTTGGCCGCCACGGCCACCAGCATCAGCATGCCGCAGAAGGGCAGCAGGAACATCAGCGCCTGCAGGGTCAGCTCGCCGAGGCGCTCGCCCATGAAGCCGGGGCGCTGCAGCAGCTGGGCGTCGAAGCGCAGCCCGTGCTGGAGCATCTTCTGCAGCCAGTCCAGGGCCTGGGGCGCCGTCGCGGACAGCAGCGCGCCGCCGCTGACCAGCATCGCGAAGTGCGGCAGGTCGCGCGAACGCGGCAGCTGACCCTCGGCCCGAGATCGCTGGATCTTCTTGGCCGATGCGGGTAGGTTGCGGTCCTGTGCGTCTTGGTCTGCCATGGCGTCATGCCGCCGGACGGGAGAGTCCGGGGGATGGCGCCATTCTTGGCCGGCAGGCGGGGAAACTTAAGCCGGATAAGCGGGCGGAAACCGGCGGTCATCTCCGCCCGCGCGGCCACGGCCGGCCCGGTCAACAAAAAGCCCGCCGGTGCAGTGCACACAGCGGGCTGTGGAAGGCCCGGCTTCCCTGGCCGGGCAGGAGGACAAGAGGCCTCAGAAGCCCAGGCTGGCCAGCAGGTCGTCGACCTCGCTCTGGTTGGCCACGACGTCGGTGCGGCCTTCCGGGTTGACCACCGGGCCCTGCAGGATGTTCGGATCGACCTTCTCGCGCTGCTCCGGCGGCACCACCTGCACCAGCAGCTTGACCAGGCTGTCTTCCAGGTCATTGGCCAGCGTCACCACCTTGGCGACCACCTGGCCGGTGAGGTCATGGAAGTCCTGGGACAGCATGATGTCCGTCAGGTGCTGGTCGATCTGCGCGGTGGAGTCCTCGACCTGCTTGACGAAGTTGAACACCGCGCCGGAGGCCACGGCCTTGACCGGGTCCGCGGTGATCGCCTTCGCCATCTCGGCCGTGGCCGTGGAGATCTTGGCGTGCTCGCTCTTGGCCTGGTCGACCGAGTTCAGCACCTTGTTGGCGGCCTCGGCGGTCTTGTTGGCGATGTAGGTCAGGCGGCTGCGGGCATCGGGCAAGCCGTCGGTGGCCGTCTGCAGCTTGGGCATCACGCCGAGCTGCTGCATGGTGTCGTGCAGCACGCGGGTGATGGTGCCGAGCTGCTGGAACACCTCCGGCGAGACCATCAGGGGATCGGTACCGGCGCCCAGCTTGGTGAAATCTTCGGCTTTCATGGCCTACTCCTTCAAGCGGCCGCGGCCAGCTTCTGCATGATCTTCTGGACCTTCTCTTCCAGCGTCGCCTTGGTGAAGGGCTTGACGATGTAGCCGGCGGCGCCGCTCTGGGCGGCCAGCACGATGTCTTCCTTGCGGGCCTCGGCCGTCACCATCAGCACCGGCAGGTGCTTGAGCGATGCGTCTTCCTTGATGGCCTTGAGCAGCTCGAAGCCCGTCATGTTGGGCATGTTGATGTCGCTCACCACGAAGTCGAACTTGCCGTTCTTCAGCATGTTCAGAGCCTCGACGCCATCCTCCGCCTCCTCGGCATTGTTGTAGCCGATCTCCTTCAGCAGACCGCGCACGATGCGGCGCATGGTCGAGAAGTCATCGACGATCAGAAATTTCATGTCAGTGCTCATGGCGTTCCTCGCAAGGGGCGTGAGGGCGGGTCAAACCGGGTTCCGGCAACGGCGGCAACGTCTGGGACGCCACGCTGCCGTGATGGGACGCTTCAATGATTCTTCAGGGTTTCTCGGCCGCTGTCGCCGAATTGTCGGCCGGTTCGTCCTCGTTGTCCGGCAGATTTTTCAGCACTGCGTCTTCCGCATCACGGTTCATCACGATGATGCTGATCCGGCGGTTGATCGGGCTTCGGGGCTCCTCGGGTTCCAGCAGCTTGCTGGCCGCCAGGCCCTGCACACGCAGCACCCGCGACTCCGGCAATCCCCCGGACAGCAACTCCCGCCGGGAGGCATTGGCGCGGTCCGCCGACAGCTCCCAGTTGCTGTATCCCCGTTCGCCCCCCGAGAAGGGCTGAGCATCAGTATGCCCCTCCAGCGTCAGGCGGTTGGGCACCTCCGCGAGGACAGCGCCAAGTTCGCGAAGTAGTTCTCGCATATAGGGTTTGACCACGGCGCTGCCGCTGTCGAACATCGGGCGGCTGTTCTCGTCGACGATCTGGATGCGCAGGCCCTCCCGTGTCATTTCGAGACGGATCTGCCCGCCCAGGGACGCCAGCGCGGGCGTGTTGGCCAGCACTTCCTGGATCTTGTCCTTGAGCTGCTGCAGGCGGCTGCGCTCGGCGCGGCGCTGCTCTTCCTTGAGGGCACGCAGATTGATCGTGTGGCGCGGCGCCTCGACGTCCCCGGATTTGACCTGCCCGGTCTGGCGCGTCAGGTCCTGGCCACCGCCCTTGATCAGGTGCGAGGAATCGCCCGAGCCGGAGCCGCCGCTCAGGGCCACCTTCAGCGGCGAGGAGAAGTAGTCGGCGATGCCCTTCTTGTCGCCCTCGGTCGTCGAGCCCAGCAGCCACATGAGCAGGAAGAAGGCCATCATTGCCGTCACGAAGTCGGCGTAGGCGATCTTCCAGGCGCCGCCATGTGCACCATGGCCGCCCTTCTTGATCTTCTTGATGATGATGGGCTGGAGTTTCTTGGCGTCACCGGCCATGGCTCAACTCCTGACGCTGCCCGACGGCATGCTGGGGACCATCACTTCTTGCCCTTCACATGGCTTTCGAGTTCGGTGAACGACGGACGGTCCCCCGAATAGAGCACCTTGCGACCGAACTCGATCGCCACCTGCGGCGCATAGCCCTGCATGCTGGCCAGCAGCGTGGTCTTGATGCACTGCAGCTCCTTGCCGGCATCCTCGACCTTCTGCTCAAGCAGGCCGGCCAATGGCTCGGCGAAGCCGTAGGCCAGCAGGATGCCCAGGAAGGTGCCGACGAGCGCGGAGCCGATCATGCCGCCCAGCACGGCAGGCGGCTGGCCCACCGAGCCCATGGTGTTCACCACGCCGAGCACGGCCGCCACGATGCCGAAGGCGGGCAGGCCGCCGGCCAGACGGTTGAGGGCGGCCACGGCGGCGTGCTCCTCCTGGTGGTGCGTCTCGATCTCGGCGTCCATCAGGGACTCGATCTCATGGGCGTTCAGATTGCCCGACACCATCATCCGCAGGTAGTCGGTGATGAACTCCGTGACGTGGTGGTCATTGCCCACCGTCGGGTACTTCTGGAAGAGGGGCGAGCTGTGCGGATCCTCGACGTCCTTCTCGATGGACATCAGGCCTTCCTTGCGGGCCTTCTGGAGGATGTCGTACATGAGCGCCAGAAGCTCCATGTAGCGGGCCTTGCTGAACTTGCTGCCCTTGAAGCAGGTCCCGAGGCCCTTCATGGCGCCCTTCACCACCTTCATCTGGTTGTTGGCCAGGAAGGCGCCGAAGGCGGCACCGAAGATGGTGATGAACTCGAAGGGCAGTGCATGCAGCACGACGCCGATATTGCCTCCGTGCGCGATGAACACGCCGAAGATGCAACCCATGGCGACGAGCCAGCCGACGATGACGAACATGGTGTGTGGATGCTGCTGTGTCTGAAGCCCTTATCGGCCAGGCGCGCGGGCTCTTGAGCGGTGTCGGGCATTGCCCGCACGGCGGCGTGAAGAGTGGCCGGCATCTGCCATCGGCAAGGGCTCAGAAACGATAGACGTGAAGGGAATGGCGCCCCGCGAGGGGCTGGACGAGTATGGCAGGCGTGCCCGGCAGGGGAAAGTCCAGGCTGATCAGCCAAGCGCCGGACTCAAGTTCCGATTGCGCCTTGGCCTCGGCCTGCGCCATGCTTTCCGGGCGCTGGAAGAGGTAGACCACCTGGAACGGCGCCCAGGACTGCGCCCACATGTCGCCCCGCTGCACGCGGGCCCAGGGATGGCGCAGGCGGCACAGCCAGGCCAGCAGCGGGCTCCACTCGATGCCGTGGATCTGTGCGGCGGGGAAACAACGATGGAGCTCCCGCAGCCCGGCGCCCAGCCCGCAACCGGCGTCGAGGATGCGTGCGCCGCCCGGGAGCTGGATCTGATCCGCGACCGAGGCCAGCGCGCCGGCCGGGGTCGGGAACAGCGGCGCATCGCGCCAGGTGCTGCGCGGATACATCAGCAGCAGCAGCGCCAGAGGCAGCAGCCAGCTCCAGGCGGGCAGCATCGCCAGCCCCGGGCCGGCCAGCAGGGAGGCCACGAAGCCGCCGAGGACCATGAATCGCCGCCAGCGCCGCTCGTGCAGCCAGGCCAGCACGGCGACGGGCAGCACCGAGCCCAGCAGGGCAAGGACTGACCCCCAGGGCTGCAAGGCCGTCAGCAGCCCCCAGCCCAGCAGCCAGCACAGCAGGGCCGACGCCGGCCAGAGCCGCGAAAGCCCCTGCCCGCGACCCGCCCATGCGCGCGCCGCCGGCAGCGCCTCATCGGCGCCCGGCGGCGTGGTCTCGGGGGAGTCGGTGCGGGAAGGTTCCTGCATCGTCGAGCGGGCCCGGCCTCAGTGCATCTGGATCGCGCCTTGAGCGCGGCCCTTGCCGGCGCGGGCGGGCGGGTTGCACAGGCCGCAGACGTAGTGGCGCGAGATCTCGTGCGGGTGGGTGACGAAGTGGCCGCCGCACTTGCAGCACTTGGTCATCGTCAGCATGCCGTTGTCCACGAACTTCACCAGGCGCCAGGCGCGGGTGACCGACAGCAGCGGCTCCAGGCCCTGCGCCTGCACCTGTTCCAGATAGAGCTGGTAGGCCTTGATGACGGTGTCGATCTCGTCGATCTCCGCCACCTTGTTCAGGTACTCGTGCACGTTCAGGAACAGCGAGGCGTGGATATTGGGCTGCCAGGTCATGAACCAGTCCGTCGAGAACGGCAGCTGCCCCTTGGACGGCGACTTGCCCGAGACTTCCTTGTACAGACGCAGCAGACGCTCATACGACAGGTCCGTCTCCGACTCCAGCACCTGCAGGCGGGCGCCCAGCTGGATCAGAGTGACCGCACGGCTGATCTGGCGGGCTTCGGTCAGGATGGACTTGCTGCGCATGGTAGGTCTCCAGTCTATCTATTCAACTACTCGGTTCATCTGCTTGCCGATCGATCCCGCCCGCGGCGGGCTCGATCGGCGTATTGAATGGGCCGGCGCCGGGCCGCCCCAAGCCGGCCCCCTTGCAGTTCATATCCGCCCCCGGGCGGCTATGAACTGCACCCCCTCGGGGGGTGGTCGCCCGTACCCGGGCGACCGGGGGCCCCATGTCACGCTGCTTCTTGATGGCGCCCCGCCAGCAGGATCGAGGCATGCAGGCGCGACACCTGGTCGTTGGCGGCGGCCGGCTTGCCGTGGCTGGTCAGCAGGCCCCACACCAGGTCGTCGTCCATGCGGAAGCGGCACAGCAGCGTGTTGCCGGAGGAGACCTTCATGATCTGCGCCGGGGTCAGCGTGGCGATCAGCGTGGCGGTGTCTTCCGAGATGCCCAGGCGGTAGAGGGCTTGCTCGCGGTCGTTGCGGATCAGGCTCTGGGCCAGCATCAGGTACGACAGATTGGCTTCACGGATCTCGGTGAGGATTTGTTCGGCGTTCATGTCGGGCTCCTGTTCTTCGCTTCAATTGCGTGTCAACGTGAGACGAATTGTGAAGAGTCCAACAGGGCGGAAACATCAGGCCAGTTCGGTCGATGAAGTCCCGTTAATTCGCAGTCGTTTGTCAGTGAAATTCCTACAAGGCTGTCGGGCGCCCCCAAAAGGAAAAGGGCCCGCTGCACTTGGCAGAAGGCCCCTCTTTCACGTCTGGCGCCCCGAGGCTGGGCCCCAGGCGGCGACGTCGGCGCTGTCAGCCGGCGGCGGACGCGTCGGCGCGCGACTGCAGGCGCGCCAGTTCCATGCGCACGAGGCCGACCAGCTCCGGCGCCTCACGCTCCAGGCTGATCAGACCCTGCCCCGTCAGCAGCTGCGTCAGCACCTTCAGCGCCTCGGCCTCCTCGCCCAGACCGGCCAGGGCGAAACCCAGGGTATAGAGGCTGGCACCGTGGTGCGGCGTGATCACCAGCGCCTCGCGGGCATAGCCGGCGGCCTGCGCCAGCTCGCCGGCGCTCAGCAGCAGCGCGGCCATGTCGCTCAGCAGCTCGTGGCTCAGGGGCTCGTGCGACAGGGCATCGGCCAGGACGGCCAGCCCCTGCCCCACCCGGCCCCGGGAGGCCTCGGCGAAGGCGGCGTTGCGGGCCTGGGCCAGCAGCCACTGGGCTTCCGGGCTCGGGTTGATCAGGGCGGCGGGCATGGCCTCGCGAGCGCCTTCAAAGGGGGTCGAACGCATGTGCATCTCCTGCATAAGGGCCTGCTCGGGCCGTTGAAAGGGACGCAAACAATGCATGGCCTGCCATCCGACACGGCAGGGGCAGGCTTATCGTCCGCGTTGCCGCCCACTTTAGGCAGCACCCCGCTCGGCAATGCCTCGAAAAGCGGCGGCCTTGACCTGCATCTCGACGCCTCCCCGCCGCCGCGGCTGCCGAAATTGCAAGCAGGGCCCCGCCTCCAGTGGCATGAGGGCGCGGCCCGACGCAGCGTGCTCCTGACGCTCACTTCTTGCCCTTCCTCAATAGATGCCGCCGCGCCTCCCCGGTGCAGCGGCGCCCCTTTCAGCAAAGGACGCCCCGAACCCGACCGACCCGCCCGACGCCAGACCGGCAGTTCTTCACAGTCCAGGCCCCGCTCCGCCGGATTTCGAAACGAAGAACAGACCGGCAAGTCACCCGGCTATTCAAAAGATCACAGGTCTTGACAAAAAGCCCTCAAGTTCAGGCTTGCGGGCTCCGATAGCCATTCCAACGGGTCTGGAAACAGGTTCGTGGTCCGGTTAGGAGGCCGAGAACGGGCACCTCGATGGCAAGACGAGGTTCCGGCTTCAACGGTTGACTAGCGCCGGGCGGTGCAGGCCGGCGGCTGCCTCAGCAGCTGACCTGCAAGCACGGGTGTCAGTACCCGGGCACCCGAGTCACGTCGGCGCTAAGCCGGGGTTCTTCAAGCTGAAAGGAGCACATCATGCCCGCCGTCATCAATACCAATCTGCTGTCGCTGAACGCACAGCGCAACGCCAACACGGCACAGTCCTCGCTGGCTGTGTCCATGCAGCGCCTGTCCTCGGGCCTGCGAGTCAACTCCGCACGAGACGATGCCGCCGGTCTGGCCATCGCGGAACGCATGAATTCCCAGGTCAAGGGGATGAATGTCGCCATCCGCAATGCCAACGACGGCATCTCCCTGGCGCAGACGGCTGAAGGCGCGCTGGGCAAGGTCAACGACATGCTGCAGCGCATGCGTGAACTGGCCGTGCAGTCCGCCAACGGCACCAACAACACGGATGACCGCACCGCGCTGAACAACGAGTTCTCGCAGCTGCAGAGCGAAATCACCCGCCTGACGAACAACACCACGTTCAACGGGCAGGCCACGCTGACCACCACCACCTCGTTCGACTTCCAGGTCGGCGCCAACGCGACCAGCAATGACGTCATCTCGATCACCGGGCTGAACATGCTGGGCACGACCACGGCCGCCGGCAAGAACGACGGCGCGCTGGCCGAAGTGACCAACACCACCAACACCGACATCCTGGCCGTCGGCGCCGCCGGCACCGGCACGACCTTCGACGCCTACACCGGCGGCACCAAGGGTGCCCTGGACTCGGTGGCGAAGATCGACCAGGCCATCGCCCAGGTGAACGTGGCACGCTCGACCTTCGGTGCAGCGCAGAACCGCATCGACGCCGCCATCTCCAGCCTGCAGGTCTCGGTGGAGAACCAGTCGGCCGCACGCAGCCGCATCATGGATGCCGACTACGCAATGGAGACCGCCAACCTGAGCCGAGCGCAGATTCTGCAGCAGGCCGGCACGGCGATGATCGCCCAGGCGAATCAGACGCCGCAGCAAGTGCTGTCGCTTCTTCGATGACCCTGGGCCAGCCCCGCTGGCCCTGAGCTCCAACGCTGCGACGACCGTCGAGGTCAAAGGGCAAAGCCCGCCAGCGCAAACACCTTAACAGGCCGCCAATCACCCCGCTTTTCAGGTGATTGAGCGGCCCCTCTTTCGAAGGTTTGGACTCAAGCGCGTCCCCCCTCAGTCCGATAACCCTCTCAACGGGTCCCAGCTCGTTGGCGACAAGCGACAGCGGCCACTGCCTCTCCCCGGAGGGTGCACCAGGCCGGCAGCGCAGGCACAGACGCCCGCACTGCCACTGACGCGGCCGCTACGCTGGTCTGCTTGGGCTCGGTTTCCATTCAACGGTACTGAAAGGATCGCGTCATGCCTCAAATCATCAACACCAATCTGCAATCGCTGAATGCACAGCGCAATCTGTCGATGTCGCAGAGTTCTCTTTCCGTCAGCATGCAGCGCCTGTCTTCCGGCCTGCGTGTGAACTCCGCCAAGGACGACGCCGCCGGCCTCGCCATCGCGGAGCGCATGAACACCCAGGTTCGCGGCATGACCGTGGCCATCCGCAACGCCAACGACGGCATCTCGATGGCGCAGACGGCGGAAGGCGCGCTGGGCAAGATCGGCGACATGCTGCAGCGCATGCGTGAGCTGGCCGTGCAGTCCGCCAACGGCACGAACAACCAGACCGACCGCGAGGCGCTGAACAACGAGTTCACCCAGCTGCAGAGCGAAATCGGCCGCCTGGCTGCCAACACGTCCTTCAACGGCCAGTCGGTCCTGACGGGCACGACGGGCTTCACCTTCCAGGTGGGCGCCAACGCCACCACCAACGACCAGATCACCATCACCGGTGTCGACATCACCGGCACCACCACCAGCGCCGGCACCAATGCCGCCGCCCTGGCCGAGGTGATCAACACGACCAACACGGACATCCTCAACGTGGGCGCGGCCGGCACGGGCGCCACCTTCGATGTCTACACCGGCGCCACCATCGGTGCGCTGGATGCCATGGCGAAGATCGACCTGGCGCTGTCGCAGGTGAACACGGCCCGCTCGACCTTCGGTGCGGCCCAGAACCGCTTCGACGCGGTGATCTCCAGCCTGAACGTCTCGGTGGAAAGCCAGACGGCCGCCCGCAGCCGGATCATGGATGCGGACTACGCCTCGGAAACCGCCAACCTGAGCCGCGCGCAGATCCTGCAGCAGGCCGGCAATGCCATGGTCTCCCAGGCCAACCAGCTTCCGCAGCAGGTGCTGTCGCTGCTGCGCGGCGGCTGATTCCCCAGGGCGCGGCCCTCACGAAAGAGGGGCAGCCCCTCGCCGTTTGGCGGGGTGCTGCCTTGCCGAAAGATGGGCAGCCCCTCGCCGTTGGCGGGGTGCTGCCTTTTCTTTTAGGCGTGGTTTCGCCCCCTTATCGGGTCTTTGGGCAACGACGAGCACTTTCAGAATTCGTCCAACACGTCAGGGATTTCCGGCGTGGATTCCGGAGCCCTCCGGATGGCAGTCAGGTTCAGTTCCGGCCTGATGCCTTTCGCGGGGCGACTCCGGGGATCGCAGGCTCGAGCGCCATCCGGCGCCGGCGGCGGCTCCCGGGGTCCGAACCCTCCGGCAATTTTGCAGGAGTGCTCAAATGCCCCAGACCATCAATACCAACATCGCGTCGTTGAATGCGCAGCGCAACCTGAACATGTCGCAGGGGATGCTGAGTGTCGCGATGCAACGCCTGTCCTCCGGTCTCCGAGTGAACTCGGCCAAGGACGATGCCGCCGGCCTCGCGATTGCGGAACGCATGAACACGCAGGTTCGGGGCATGACCGTCGCGGTGCGCAATGCCAATGACGGCATTTCGCTGGCGCAGACGGCGGAAGGCTCGCTCGGCAAGATCGGCGACATGCTGCAGCGCATGCGTGAGCTGGCGGTGCAGGGTGCCAACGGCACCAACAACGTCGACGACCGCTCCGCGCTGAACAACGAGTTCCTGCAGCTGCAGACCGAAATCGGCCGGCTGGTGCGCAACACCACCTTCAACGGCTCGCAGATCCTCACCGGCGCGGCGACGACCTACACCTTCCAGGTGGGGGCCAACGCCACCACGGATGACCAGATCCAGGTGGCGGTGAGCGACATGCTGACCACCACCACGGCGGCCGGCAAGAATGACGGCGCGCTGGCCGCGGTGATCGACACCACCACCACGGACATCCTGAACCTGGGCGCGGCCGGCACCGGCTCGACCTTCGATGTCTACGCCGGCGGCACGCAGGGCGCCCTGGATTCGCTGGCCAAGATCGACCTGGCCCTGGCGCAGGTCAACCTGGCGCGGTCCACCTTCGGTGCCACGCAGAACCGCTTCGATGCCGTGATCGCCAATCTGCAGGTCGCGGTGGAGAACCAGGCCGCTGCCCGCAGCCGCATCATGGATGCCGACTACGCGCAGGAAACCTCCAGCCTGTCCCGGGCGCAGATCCTTCAGCAGGCCGGCAATGCCATGGTCGCCCAGGCGAACCAGCTGCCGCAGCAGGTGCTGCAGCTGCTCAAGGGCTGAAGACGCAGGCGACAGCCTGCAGGCCGAGGCGGTTTCCCGGTTCCGGGAGGACGGTCTCGGCCTGCAGGTGCTGAAAAATCGAAAAAAGCCCTAAAGTTCGCCTCGGCCTGGCCGAAGAGGGCTTGGGGCAGTGTCTTTTTGAGAGGATGCCATGGCGAGCATTACTTCATTGGGGATCGGTAGCGGACTGGACGTCGAGTCCCTGGTCAGCAAGCTGATGTCCGTCGAACAGACACCGATCAACAACATCAAGAAGGCCTCGGCCGGGCTGCAGACCAAGATCTCGGCCTACGGGCAGATGCAGGCGGCCATGTCCGCCATGCAGACCGCGGCGCAGAAGCTCAGCGACCCCGCCACCTGGACCGCCTCCGGCGCCACCAGTTCCGACGCCACCGCCGTGAGCGTCGTCGGCCCCAATGCCGGCACCCAGAGCCATGTGATCACCGTCAGCCGCTTGGCTTCCGCGCAGAGCGTGGCCAGCAGCGTCTTCGCCAGCGGCACCAGCACCGTCGGCGAGGGCACGCTTACCATCGCCCTGGGCAGCTGGGAAGGCGACCCGCCCGTCTTCACCGGCAAGGCGGGCGGCAGCTCGATCAACATCAACATCACCGCCACGGACACGCTCAACAGCATCCGTGACAAGCTGAACTCCGCCAACGCCGGCGTGGTGGCCAGCGTGGTCAGCGACGCCGCGGGCACGCGCCTGGTGATCCGCTCCCGCGACACCGGGCAGACCAACGGCTTCCGCATCAGCGCCTCGGACCCCAGCCTCGCCGCCCTCAGCTACGAGGGCCCCGACGCCGGCGGCATGGCGCTCAAGCAGTCCTCCGGCAATGCCGCCTTCAACATGGACGGCCTGGACCTCAGTTCGGAGTCCAACACGCTCAGCACCGTGGCGGACGGCCTCACGCTGACGCTGCTCAAGACCAGCGCCACGGCCATCAACATCGGCAGCAGCACGGACAGCAGCGCCATCAAGAAGACCATCCAGGACTTCGTCACCGCCTACAACGGCCTGATGAACCTGATGCGTGACCAGACCAAGTACGACTCCGCCACCAAGACCGCGGGCTCGCTGCAGGGGGACGCCAAGGCCGTCTCGCTGCAGCAGATGCTGCGCAACGTCAGCGGCGGCTCCACGACGCTCGGTGGCGCCTTTGCCCGCCTCGCCGACATCGGCCTGGACCCCGGCCAGAACGGCACCTTCACCGTCAACAGCAGCAAGCTGGACAAGGCGCTGACGAACCTGTCGGACCTGAAGCGCTTCTTCAGCGCCGTGGACACGACGGACAGCAGCAACAACGGCTTCGCGAAGAAGTGGTCCGAGTTCGCGACCAAGACGCTGGGCACCGATGGCGCCATCGCCACCGGCCAGTCGGGCCTGCAGAAGCGCATCAAGGACAACGACAAGCAGATCTCCCAGCTCCAGGACCACCTGGACCTCATGGAGAAGCGCCTGCGCGCCCAGTACACGGCACTGGACACCAAGATGGGCCAGCTCAACGGGCTGTCCGCCTACGTCAACCAGCAGTTCGGCAGCAAGTCCTCGAGCTGAGGCGGTGCAGTGACTCCATTGCCAAGGCGCCCCGCGGGGCGCCTTTTTCGTTCACACTGTCCAGCAGCAAACGCCCTCGTTTCCCCGTGCATTTCGTCGCGTCGCGGAGGCTCAAGTTTCCCGGCCGAATGTCGAAAAATGACTCAACACGGCCCAACAGAGAACTGAGCATATGTACGGCAACTCTTCCCCCTTCGCATCGCGCACGCACCGGGCCAGCGCCATGTACAGCAAGGTCGGTCTGGAAACCGATGTGCTGAATGCCAGCCCTCACCGCCTGGTGAGCCTGCTGTTCGACGGTGCCCACGACGGCATGACCCAGGCCATCGGCCACATCCAGTCGGGCAACCACGAGATGAAGAACCGCAGCCTCGGCCGCTGCGTGCGGATCCTGGACGAAGGGCTGAAGGCCGCCCTGAACCTGGAGTCCGGCGCACTGGCCCGCGATCTGCGCGACCTCTACGCCTACCTGTGCATGCGCCTGACGCATGCCAACCTGCACAGCGACATCGCCACGATCCAGGAATGCCAGCGGCTGCTCCAGCCGATCCGCGAGGCCTGGCACACCATCGGTGACCGCAGCGAATCCAAGCGAGTGGCCTGACCCATGCGCGCCAAGCCCACGCCCACCCGCCCCACCCGATTTCCGGAACGCCCCATGAACACCCACCTCCTCAGCTACTACGAAGCCATCGAGCAGGCCAGCGCCGACATGCTCTCCGCGGCCCGATCGGGCAACTGGGACGAAGTCGTCAAGCTCGAGGGGGCCTGCGTGCTGCTGATCTCGCAGCTCAAGCATGCCGCCCAGCGCGAGCAGCTGGCGCCCGAGGAAAGCCAGCTCAAGACGCGCATCATGCAGCGCATCCTGCTGAACGACGCGGAGATCCGGCATCTCGCGGAGCCCTGGCTGGATGACCTGGATCAAGTGCTCAGCGGCAAGTTCAAGACCGTACACTGACACCCTCGAAGCGCACTCCGGTGCGCTTCTTCACATCACGGCCAGCACGCCCCCCCTGGGCGCGTGCCGCCGCCGGTCCCGTTCCTGCCCCGCCCTCGCCCGCTCATGAGCCTGCCCGACACCGCCACCCCGCTCGACCTCGATGAACAGCAGCGGGAGAACTACCGGGTCAGCACCCCCGTCGAGATCGCCGCCTACCTGCGTGAGCTGATGAGCGAGCAGGCCCGTGTCTACCTGCGCAATCCCGAAGGCCTGGACCTGCACACCACGCTGTGCGTGCTCGACGCGAAGACGGGCCTGCTCGGCCTGGACCTACCGCACAACAGCAGCCGCGCCGAATCGCTCCTGGAGAGCGACGAGATCACGGCCACGGCCTATCTCGCGTCCATCCGCCTGGAGTTCGACCTGGAGCAGCCGGTGATCGTGCGCGACGGCGGTGGCAGCGTCCTGCGGGCCGCCCTGCCCCGGCGCCTCTACCGCTTCCAGCGCCGCCAGACCTTCCGGGTCCAGCCGACCGGCATCAACTACCCACTGCTGCAGCTGCGCCACCCCGCGCAGGGCCAGCTCCTGAGCCTGCGCGTCCTGGACGTGAGCATGGGCGGTCTCGGCCTGCTGCTGCCCGGGGACGAGGCGGAGCTGCCGCCCGGCCTCACGCTGCCCGGCTGCGTGCTGGAGCTGGACCGCGACACGCGGCTGGAGGTGGGATTGAAGCTGCTGCACGTGACGCAGCATGCCGAGGTGCAGAGCGGCCGCCACCTGGGCTGTGCCTTCGAGACCCTGCCGCCGGACACCGCGCGGGCGCTGCAGCTCTACATCGATCAGACGCAGAAGCGCCGCCGCCAGATGCGGCTCTGAGCCGCGGTGCCCGGGGCCGCGCCAGTCGCGGTCAGACCTGCATGTTCATGATCTCGGAATAGGCCGACACCAGGCGGTTGCGCACCTGCAGCGTGGCCTGGAAGCCGATCTGCGCCTTCTGCATCGCCACCATGGTCTCTTCCAGGCTGACGGTGGGGTTGTCCAGCTGCACCTCGCGCTGCAGTCGCTGGGCCTCGTTCTGCTGGGTGCTGACGGACTGCATGGCCTTCACCATGGCGTCGCCGAAGCTGGCGCCGCCGACGGCACGCGGCTGCGCCACCGGCTGACCGGCGGTGCTCATGCCGGCGCGGGCGACGGCAGCGGCGAAATCGAAGGGGCGAAGCTTGAGGTCCATGGCATCTCCCGGAGCAAAGGCGGCGCGATCCGGCCCAGGGCGGGCCCGGATGCAAGACGCGGTCCCGCTCTTCAGGTAGGGAAATGCTACGGGCTGCTCCCGCCGACAAAGGCGTGAACTGAGCGCGCTTTGTCGGCCTCATTTCGCCTTTCTTGAGGGGGAAATGACAAAAAAATCCTGGTCATTGGTGCGGGAACCCTGCACCCTTGCACAGCCGCCACGCCATGGACACAGCCCTCACCGCCCCTACCGCCGTCACCCTGGAGCCCGTCCCGGCCCAGCCCGCAGGCCAGCCGGGTCTCGCCGAGCGCCTGGTGGCCATGCCCGCCCGCAGCAAGCTGAGCCTGGGCCTCGGCCTGGCCGCGCTCGTCGGCGTCGTGCTGGCCATGAGCCTGTGGTCCTCGCAGGGGGACTTCCGCCCGGTCTTCACCGGCCTGTCCGACAAGGACGGCGGGGCCGTGATCGCCCAGCTGGCCCAGATGCAGGTGCCCTACAAGAACGAGCCCGGCGGCATCATCCTCGTGCCGGCCAGCCAGGTCTACGACGTGCGGATGAAGCTGGCCTCCGCCGGCCTGCCCAAGGGCTCGGTGATCGGCTTTGAGCTGATGGACAAGCAGTCCATCGGCCAGACCCAGTTCAACGAGCGCCTGAACTTCCAGCGCGCGCTGGAGGGCGAGCTCACCCGCACCATCACCGCGATGGCCGACGTGGCCGATGCCCGCGTGCACCTCGCCATGCCCCAGCAGAACGGCTTCTTCCGCGAGCAGCAGAAGCCCAGCGCCTCCGTCATGCTGACCCTGCGCGGCGGCCGCAGCCTGGACCGCAACCAGATCGCCGGCATCGTGCACCTCGTCTCGGCCTCGGTGCCCGAGCTCAACCCCAAGGCCGTCAGCGTGCTGGACAGCACCGGCGCCCTGCTCTCGAACCCGGCCGACAACGGCTCCGGGCTGGACAGCCAGCAGCTGCAGTACAAGCAGCAGATCGAGGCCAGCCTGCACAAGCGCATCCTCGAGCTGCTCGAGCCCGTCGTGGGCCGGGACAACCTCCGCGCCACGGTGACGGCCGATGTCGACTTCTCGCAGGTCGAGTCGACCGCCGAGGAATACAAGCCCAACCAGGGCGCCAACACCACCAGCGCCATCCGCAGCCAGCAGACGCAGGAATCGAACAACGCCACGCCGGCCCAGCCCACCGGCGTGCCCGGCGCCACGACGAACCAGCCGCCGGTGCCCGCCACCGCGCCCGTGAATGGCGCCTCGGCCCCGCTGCAGACCGCCGGGGGCGCCGGCAGCGGCCAGCAGAGCAGCCGCCGCGAGGCCGTCACCAACTACGAGCTCGACAAGACGGTGCGCGTCACGCGCAACGCCACCGGCGTCGTGCGCCGCCTCAATGCCGCCGTGGTACTGAACCACCGCTCCAGCACCGATCCCAAGGGCAAGGTCAACACCACGCCCGTGCCGCAGGAAGAGCTCGACAAGCTGACGGCCCTCGTCAAGGAGACCATGGGCTTCAGCCAGGACCGCGGCGACTCCGTGCGCGTGGTCTCGGCGCCCTTCGTCGTCGAGAAGACCGACAGCACCGAGCTGCCGCTGTGGAAGCAGACCTGGGTGCTGGACATGGTCCGCGCCGCCGCCGTGCCGGCCGCGCTGGTCCTGGTGGCGCTGATCGCCGTCTTCGGCATGGTCAAGCCCGCCATCCGCGCCGCCTACCCACCCGCCCCCGAGGAGAAGCCCGAGGAGGCCGCCGCGCAGCTCAATGCCGTGGCGGACGAGACGGAGCTGCTCCCCGGCGCCGAAGGCCTCCCGGCCCTGGAGGCCCCGGCCAACAACGCCAAGCTCGAACGCGCCCGCCAGCTGGCCCGCGAGAACCCCGCCGCTGTCGCCAACATCGTCCGCGCTTGGGTGAATGGGGAGGAGCCGGTGTGAACATGATGCCCCTCGCCCATGCTCGCCTCGCTGGACGCGGGCGAGCCCGGTCGGTCCCCCGAGGGGACGACGATGTTTGCGGCGTCGAGCCGCAAACATCGACTCGGCGGGCCGGCTTGGGGCGGCCCGGCGCTCGGCCTGTGAGCCGGCCCCTCGCCCTGGCTCGCCTCGCTGGACGCGGGCGAGCCCGGTCGGTCCCCCGGGGGGACGACGATGTTTGCGGCGTCGAGCCGCAAACATCGACACCGCGGGCCGGCTTGGGAGCGGCCCGGCGCTCGGCCCGACATGCATTGCCCATCACCCTCGGGGCCGAACTGACTCGAAAGCACCACCATGGATGACGAAGGCGTCGAACAAGCAGCCATCCTGCTGATGTCCCTGGGCGAAGAGGAGGCCTCCGAGGTCTTCAAGCACCTGGCGCCCAAGGAAGTGCAGAAGCTCGGCGAGACGATCGCCAAGCTGAAGGTGGTCAAGCGCGAGCAGGTCGAGAAGGTGCTGGACAAGTTCGACGCGGTGGCCGAGACGCAGAGCATGTTGGTCAACGACACGGACGAGTACGTGCGCACCGTGCTGCGCCGCGCGCTGGGCGAGGACAAGGCCAATCTGCTGCTGGATCGCATCCTGCAGGGCAGCGATGTCTCGTCCATCGAGAGCCTGAAGTGGATGGACGCGAGCTCCGTGGCCGAGCTGCTGCGCAACGAGCACCCGCAGATCATCGCGGCCATCCTCGCGCACCTGGACTTCGACCAGACCAGCTCGGTGCTCAAGCTGTTCACGGAACGCCAGCGCAACGAGGTGCTGATCCGCATCGCCACGCTGGACGGCATCCAGCCGATGGCGCTGAAGGACCTCAACGAGGTCATGAGCCAGATCCTGGCCGGCGGGGATCGCATGAAGAAGAGCTCGCTGGGCGGCGTGAAGACCGCGGCCGAGATCATCAACATGATGGGCTCCAGCGTCGAGGCCTCGGTCCTCGACTACATCCGCGAAGCCGACAGCGACCTGGCCCAGAAGATCATGGACAACATGTTCACCTTCGACGACCTGGAGAAGATCGACGACAAGGGCATCCAGGCCACGCTCAAAGAAGTGCAGAGCGAGTCGCTGGTGGTCGCGCTCAAGGGCGCGGGCCCCGAGCTGCGCGAGAAGATCTTCCGCAACATGTCCACCCGCGCGGCCGAGACGCTGCGCGAAGACCTCGACTCCCGCGGCCCCGTGCGGCTGTCGGAAGTGGAAAGCGAGCAGAAGGAAATCCTCAAGATCGTGCGCCGCCTGGTGGACGAAGGCCAGATCGTGCTCGCCACCGGCGGGGACGACCAGTTCCTCTGATCCGCCCGCCCCCACCCTGCCGAACACCCTGAATGTTCACCATGCCACCCCGCCCGCCTCGCCAAGTCCCGCCCCCCGTGCGCCCCGAAGGCGCACCGGCGCGCACGAGCCACTACAGCCGCTTCATCCCGCGCGAGGAGCTGCAGGGCTTCTCGAGCTGGAACCCGGACGCGTTCCAGGGGGTGCCCGAGACCAAGCCGACGTACACCACCGCTGCCCCCGAAGCCGCGCCGGTGGAGACGCCCGCAGAGCCGGCGGCCCCGCACATCGACGAGCTGCTGAGCGCCGCCCGCCAGAGCGGCTACCAGGACGGCTACCGCGACGGCATGGAGGCGCTGGACGCCTTCAAGAAGAGCTTCGCGCAGCAGATGACGGCCCAGATCGGCGAGCTGATGCGCAACTTCAGCGCCGACTTCGACGACCTGGAAGGCCGCATGGCCGAGACCCTGACGCGCTGCGCCGTCGAACTGGCCCGCCAGGTCGTGCGCACCGAGCTGCAACAGCAGCCCGAGCTCATTGCCCGTGTGGCGCATGACGCCGTCGAGGCGCTGCTCATCTCCGCTCGCCACATCCGCGTGCGCGTGCATCCCGAGGACCTGCCGCTCGTCGAGCAGGGCGCGGGCGAGGAGCTCAAGGCCCGCGAGGCCCAGCTGATTCCCGATGCCACCATCGCCCGCGGCGGCTGCAAGGTGGACTCCGACATCTCCAGCGTCGACGCCACCGTACCCGCCCGCTGGCAGCAGGTCATGGCGGCCCTCGGCCAGCACTCGCTGTGGGAGGACCGCCGCGGCGGTGAGCTGCCCGGCGAGGCCGCGATGCCCCGCGACGAAGGCGGTGCCGCATGAGCCACGACAGCATCGAGCGCCTGGGCCGCTGGGACCAGTACCTGGAAGACCTGCAGGCCTTCGCCGCGGCGCCCGTGGCGCTGGAGTCGCAGGGCAAGCTGGTGCGCGTGGCCGGGCTGGTGCTCGAGGCCACCGGCGTGCGCGTGCCCGTGGGCTCTGTCTGCCAGATCCACATGCCCAGCTCGGCAGCCAACCCGCGCCGCGGGCAGGCGCCGGTCAACGCGGAGGTCGTCGGCTTCTCCGGCGACCGGGCCTACCTCATGCCGCTGGACGAAGTGCATGGCCTCTCCAGCGGCGCCATGGTGCTGCCGCGCCCGGCCGCCCTGCACGGCCCCGTGCTCGGCCAACAGCGCCATCCCTGGCGCCGCGACGAGGACCGCGGCCTGCACCTGCCCATGGGCGACGGGCTGCTGGGCCGGGTGGTGGACTCCCACGGCCATCCGCTCGACCGCCGCGGCCCGCTCGAGGACGTGCTGCCCGAGCCGATGGTGCGCCGCCCCATCAACGCCATGGACCGCGACCCGGTGCGCACGCCCCTGGACACCGGCGTGCGTTCCATCAACGCCATGCTCACCGTCGGCCGCGGCCAGCGCCTGGGCCTGTTCGCCGGCACCGGCGTCGGCAAGTCCGTGCTGCTGGGCATGATGGCGCGCTACACGCAGGCCGACGTGATCGTCGTGGGCCTGATCGGCGAACGCGGCCGCGAGGTCAAGGAATTCATCGAGGACATCCTCGGCGAGGAAGGTCTGGCCCGCTCCGTCGTGGTGGCGGCCCCGGCCGACGCCCCGCCGCTGCTGCGCATGCAGGGCGCGACCTACGCCACCGCCATCGCGGAGCACTTCCGGGACCGCGGCCTGCATGTGCTGCTGCTGATGGACTCCCTCACCCGCTATGCCATGGCTCAGCGCGAGATCGCCCTGGCCATCGGCGAGCCGCCCGCCACCAAGGGCTATCCGCCCAGCTGCTTCGCCAAGCTGCCGCAGCTCGTGGAGCGCAGCGGCAACGGCATGGCCGGCGGCGGGTCGATCACGGCCTTCTACACCGTGCTGTCCGAGGGCGATGACCAGCAGGACCCCATCGCCGACGCCGCCCGGGGCATCCTGGACGGCCACATCGTCCTCTCCCGCGAGCTGGCCGAGGCGGGGCACTACCCCGCCATCGACATCGAGCGCTCGATCTCGCGCGTGATGAGCAATGTGGCGAAGCCGGCCCACATCGTCTGCGCGCGGCGCTTCCGGCAGCTGTGGGCCAAGCACAACAAGGCGCGCGACCTGCTGCAACTCGGCGCCTATGTCCCGGGCCACGACCACGAGCTCGACCTCGCCGTCCGCCTGCATCCCGACATGGTGCACCTGCTGCAGCAGGACATGCACCAGCCCGCCGGCCTGCTCAGCAGCGTCGACCAGCTTGAAAAACTGGTCAATGTTTCCTGAAACCTGCCGATAGTCCCAAGACGGAGAAACTTTCATGAGCGCCCCCTCCCTGCAAGCCCTGGATGTGCTGCTGGAACGTGCCGAAGCCGAGCGCGACGAGGCCCTGCGCCTGCTGCGCGACGCGGAGGTGCGGGCCGGCGCCCTGCGTCAGCAGCATGAGCAGCTCGCGCAATACCGCACGGAATACCGCACGCGCTGGACACAGAGCTTCGCGCGCAGCACCACCGTCGACATCCTCGGCTGCTACCAGAGCTTCGGCGGGCGCCTCGACCAGGCCATCAGCCAGCAGGACCTGCTGAGCAGCCAGGCCGAGCAGCGGCTGGAGCTGGCGCGGGAGCAGTTGCGCGAGCGGGAGCTGCGCGTGGCCTCGGTGCGCAAGCTGCTGGAGCGGCGGCGCCTCGAGACGCGCCGCATGCAGGAACGCCAGGAACAGAAGGCCACGGACGAGCAGGCCGCCCGCGCCATGCGCCAGGCCGGCTTCGGTGCCGGGCTGCGGCTGGGCCACTGAACACGGTCGCCGCCGCCGGGCCGCCCGCCATCGTCGCGGGGGCTCGCCGCGAGACGAGAAAGGATCTCCCATGAACAAGATGTCGTTGTCACCCCAGGCCACCGCCACGCGGACGGCCACCGCCGACCTGCTGGGCCAGCTCGGCCAGCTGAGCCAGGGCCGCAGCGCCCAGGAGGGCACGGACGCCGCCGGCGGCTTCGCGCGGCTGCTCCAGGCCAAGGCCAGCCAGGCCACCCGGCCCCCTGCGCCCGCATCGGCCGCCCCGGCTGCCCAGACGTCCGCGATGCCCTCCAAGAGCCCTGCCAGCCCGGCCTCATCCAGGCCCGCGCAGGGCGCCTCCCGGCAGGGCCACGCGGTGGAAAGCGGCGAGACCGCCCTGCCGGCCTCGACCGAAACGGCGCGACGCCAGGACAGCGCCAAGGCCGCCGCACGCCGGCCGGCCGAGGCGCAGGCCAAGCCGAGCGGCGACGCGACGGCCGTCGATGGCGAGCCCCAGGACCCGGTGCTGGCGCAGGTGCTGCGCCATCTGCGTGGGGATGCCGCCGAATCCGACACGGCCCGCTCGACCGACACGTCGAGCGACACCTCGGCCGAGGACAGCACCGAGGCCCTGACGACGGACGCCGCGGCGCTCTCCGTTCCTACGGGACTGCCCATGGCCCAGGCCCTCGCGCAGGATCTGCAGCGCCTGGCCCAGGCGCCCGCCTCCTCCCCCGATGACGCGGACACCGCGGCGGTGACGTCCGACGCCCCGTCGCGGGGCGGCCGTCAAGCGCGGCTCGCCGGGGTTGATGCCCAGGCTGTCGGTTCGAATGACCCTGCGCTGACGGGCACCGGGACAGCCGCCACGCCGGACGCCGCGTCACACGCCGACGGCCTCCAGGCCCTCGCGCTCGACGGCGCGGCCGCCTCGGGGAATGCGGGCAAGGGCGCCGCCGCGATCGAGAGCGGCCGCGGCGCCCCCGGCAGCTTTGCCGGCGTGCTGCAGCAGGCGCAGGCCGGCGTCGTCCAGGACAAGGCGGCCGCGAACGGCCCCGCCGGTGCTCGCTACGAGCTTCACGCCCCGGTGCACAGCCCCGGCTTCGCGCCGGAGATGGCTGCACGGCTGAGCGTCGCGGCGGCCGATGGCATCCAGCAGGCCCAGTTGCACCTGAACCCGGCCGAGATGGGGCCTGTGCAGGTCCAGATCGTGCTCGACGGCCAGCAGGCCCAGGTCAGCTTCGTGGCGGAGCAGGCGGACACCCGCGCCGCCCTCGAGAAGAGCCTGCCCGAGCTGGCCGGCGCGCTGCGCGAGCAGGGGCTCACGCTCAGCGGCGGCGGGGTGTTCAGCCAGCAGCAGCAGACCGCCTCGGGCCAGCCCGGCCAGGCGGAGTCCCAGGCCGGTCGGCCCGGCGCCCGCTGGGCGAGCGCGCCGATGGGCGACACCGTGAGCGATGACGCCGTGGCCGCTGCCGCCCGGGCGCCCGTCACCCGCGCCCGGGGCGTCCTGGACCTCTTCGCCTGACTTGCCCGGGGCCCCGGCGGGCCCTGAGCGGTCTTTTGCACGCTTTTCCACCGCTTATTGCCGCATGCCAAGCCGCCGATCGTCCGAATAATTGATCCTGATGGACCCATGGCGCACCAGGCGCCCGGTCCGACCGAATCAAGGAGTCCTCATGTCCACACCAGCAGCTGGTGCCGAAGCCGCCCCCTCGGGCGGCGGTGGCAAGAAGAAGCTGATCATCATCGTCGCTGCCGTGCTGCTGGTGCTCATCGGCGGCGGCGCCGCGCTGATGATGATGAAGTCGAAGAAGCAGCACGCCGAGGACGAGGACGGCGGCGAAGCCCCGGCTGCCGTCGAGACGAGCCACGCCAAGCCCAAGCCGGGCACGCCCCCCACCTTCGTGCCGCTGGATCCCTTCACCGTCAACCTGGCCGACAAGGACGTCGACCGCTTCGCGCAGGTCGGCGTGACGCTGGAGGTCGGCGACCCCAAGACGGCTGACCAGCTCAAGGCCTACATGCCGGCCATCCGCAGCAATGTGCTGATGGTCCTGTCCCACAAGACGTCGGCTGAGCTGCTGACGCGCGAGGGCAAGGAGAAGCTCGCCCGCGAGATCCTGCGCGAGTCCGTGCGCCCGATGGGCATCGAGCTCGACGACGAGGAAGACGAGGAAGCCGCCGCGACGACCAAGAAGAAAAAGAAGAAGAAGAAGGCCGTCGAGAGCCCCGTGACGCAGGTGCTGTTCTCCACCTTCATCGTGCAGTGATGCTGCACGAGCCGTGAGCCCGCCATGAACCAGCAGATCCTCTCCCAAGACGAAGTCGATGCGCTATTGCAGGGCATCACCGGCGAGAGCCAGAAGCTCGAAGCCGAGGAGGTGCAGCAGGGCGGCATCCGCGACTACAACCTGGCCAGCCAGGAACGGATCGTCCGTGGGCGCATGCCCACGATGGAGATCATCAACGAGCGTTTCGCCCGCAACATCCGCATCGGCCTGTTCAACTTCATCCGCAAGAGCCCGGAAGTCGCCATCGGCGGCATCAAGGTGCAGAAGTACAGCGCCTTCCTGCGCGAGATCGTGGTGCCCACGAACTTCAACATCGTCTCGGTGAAGCCGCTGCGCGGCTCCGGGCTGATCGTGTGCGACCCGACGCTCGTGTTCGCGGTGATCGACTCCCTCTTCGGCGGCATCGGCAAGTTCCATGCGCGCATCGAGGGTCGCGACTTCTCGCCCACCGAGCAGCGGGTGATCTTCCGCCTCGTCGAGGTGATCACGGCCGAGTACCACAAGGCCTGGAAGGGCATCTACCCGCTGGAGCTCGAGTACCAGCGCTCGGAGATGCAGCCGCAGTTCGCCAACATCGCCACGCCCAGCGAGATCGTCGTGTCGACCTCCTTCACGCTGGAGATCGGCGAGACGAGCGGCACGGTGTACTTCTGCATTCCCTACTCGACGCTGGAGCCCATCCGCGACGTGCTCTATTCGAGCACGCAGGGCGACTCCACCGAGCCCGACCGCCGCTGGGTGAACCTCCTGAAGCACCAGCTGCAGTCGGCCGAGGTCGAGCTGGTGGCCGAGCTGGCGCAGGCGCCGGCCACGGTGGAGCAGCTGCTGGCCTTCAAGCCCGGCGACTTCATCGAGCTGGACCTGGAGCAGGTGATCAAGACCAAGATCGATGGCGTGCCCGTCTTCGAGGCCCACTACGGGACCTCCAACGGCAAGTACGCCCTCAAGGTAGAACAGATGCTGACCGGCCACGACCAGGGCTGGCTGGGCGCACGCAACACGGGCTGAAGGCACTGCCATGGACGAACAAGACGCAATGGCGGCCGAATGGGCGGCCGCACTCGCAGAAGCCAAGGGTTCCGACGTCGCGGAGGAGGTCCAGGCCCCCGCCGAGGAGGTCGCGCCCGCCAGCTTCGCGAACTTCACGCCCACCCCGAGCAACATGCCGGGCCAGGACATCAACATGATCCTGGACATCCCCGTGCAGCTCACGGTGGAACTCGGCCGCACGCGCATTCCCATCAAGAACATCCTGCAGCTGGCGCAGGGCTCGGTCGTGGAGCTGGACGCCCTGGCCGGCGAGCCCATGGACGTGCTGGTCAACGGCTACCTGATCGCCCAGGGCGAGGTGGTGGTGGTGAATGACAAGTTCGGCATCCGGCTGACCGACATCGTCACGCCCTCGGAACGCATGCGACGCCTCTCCAAGGGCGGCTGACGCGCGGCCGTCCGGGCGGCGGACTCGCGCCGTCACGGCGGCTTTTCCGGCGCTTTTCGAGGGACTCGCGCCCTCAAGTCCTGCCCAGAATCGGCACATGAACTCCCAAGTGCTGCCGGTCCTGTGGTTCCTGGCCATCCTCGCGCTGATTCCCCTCGCGCTGTGGCTGCTCAAGCGCAGTCCCATGGGGTCAGGTCTTGCCAGCTCGCAGATGCGGCTGGTGTCCATGCTGCCGCTGTCCCCCAGCCAGAAGGTGCTGACCATCGAGGTCGGCGAGGGCGAGGACCGGCGCTGGCTGGTGCTCGGCGTGACCGCCCAGCAGATCCAGACCTTGCATGTGATGCCGCCCCAGGCGTCGCTGCCGGCCGCGCCCGAGGCCGGCGCCAGCTTTGCCGCGCAGCTGCGCCAGCGCCTCCAGCGGGGCAGCGGAGACAGCCATGCATGAGCGCCGTCCCGCCCTGCCCTCCATGGCCGCCGGGCTCCGCGCGGCCGCCGCGCTGGGGCTGCTGGGCCTTTGCACCAGCGCCCTGGCCCAGCAGGGCGCCCAGCCGCCCGCGAGCCTGCCCGTGCTGATCGGCCAGGGCAGCGGCGGCAGCTACTCGGTGCCCATCCAGACCCTGCTCTTCTTCACGGCCCTCGGCTTCCTGCCCGCCGTGCTGCTGATGATGACGGGCTTCACCCGCATCGTGATCGTGCTGTCCCTCATGCGCCAGGCGCTGGGCACGCAGGCGGCGCCGCCCAACCAGGTGATCATCGGCCTGTCGCTGTTCCTCACCTTCTTCGTGATGAGCCCGACGCTGGACAAGGTCTACAGCGATGCCTGGCAGCCCTACTCCACCGGCCAGATCGCCTTCGACGAGGCGCTCAAGCGGGCCGAGGTGCCCATGCGCGGCTTCATGCTCAAGCAGACGCGCCAGGCCGATGTGGCGCTCTTCAGCCGCCTCGCCAAGCTGGACGCCGACGTCAAGCCCGAGGCCGTGCCCTTCCGCGTGCTGGTGCCGGCCTTCGTGACGAGCGAGCTGAAGTCCGCCTTCCAGATCGCCTTCCTGATCTTCATTCCCTTCCTCGTCATCGACATGATCGTCAGCAGCGTGCTGATGAGTCTGGGGATGATGATGCTGTCACCCGTGCTGGTGTCCCTGCCCTTCAAGCTGATGCTCTTCGTGCTGGCCGACGGCTGGAACCTGTTGCTCGGTTCGCTCGCAGCGTCCTTCGCCACATGAAACGGCCCACCTCACGGCGGCGCGCCCGCAGGCCAGGCAAAGCCGGATCCTTGAGCGCCACTTGATCCGCACTTGAGCGTGCATCGGCCGCAGTCGCCGACGAAAAGGAAACCCACCATGGATGCCCAACAAGTCTTCACCTTCGGCCAGCAGGGCCTGTACATGCTCATGCTCGTGGCGGCGCCGGTGCTGCTGACGGTGCTCGCGGTAGGCGTGCTGGTCAGCGTGTTCCAGGCGGCCACGCAGATCAACGAGGCCACGCTGAGCTTCGTGCCCAAGGTCGTCGCGGCCGTGCTCGTGCTGGCCATCACGGGGCCCTGGATGATGAACACGCTGGTCGAGTACATCCAGCGCACCCTGCAGACCATTCCGCAGGTGGTGGGCTGATCCCTCGGCCCTGCCGTTTGACGTCGCGATGATCAGCTTCACCGAGGCCCAGCTGCTGGAGTGGCTCACGCCGCTGCTGTGGCCCTTCGTGCGCACGCTGGCGCTGTTCGCCGGCATGCCGGTGTTCAGCCAGCGGGCCATGCCGATGCGCGTGCGGATCGGGCTCGCGCTGGTGATCACCGTGGCGGCCCAGCCCTCGCTGCCCGCCATGCCCGTCACGCCGCTGGACTCACTGCCCATGCTGCTCCTGCTGCTCGCGCAGCAGCTGCTGATCGGCCTGTCCATGGGCTTTGCCGTGCGGCTCGTGTTCGCGGCGCTGGAGTTCGCGGGCGAGGTCATCGGCCTGCAGATGGGTCTGAACTTCGCCGGCTTCTTCGACCCCGGCACCGGCAGCCAGGGCACCTCGACCTCGCGCTTCTTCGGCTCGATGGTCGCCTTCCTCTTCATCGCCGTGAACGGCCACCTGCTGCTGATCCAGGCGCTGGTGCAGAGCTTCCAGGCCTTCCCCGTCGGGCAGGCACCCTTCGAGTTCCTGCGCGTGGCCCAGCCGCAGGTCTGGGGCGCGGAGATCTTCCGCATGGGCTTCTGGATCGCGCTGCCGCTCATCACGATGCTGATGTTCGTGAATCTCGTGCTGGGCGTGATCTCCCGGGTGGCGCCGCAGATCGGCGTGTTCTCGGTCGGCTTCCCGCTGACGGTGAGCATCGGCCTGATCGGCATGGCGGCCACGCTGCCGCTGATGCAGGGGCCGTTCCAGATCGTGCTGGAACGGATGCTGGCCGCCTTCTCCTGAGGCGGCTCAGCGCACCTCGCGCGCGAGCTTCAGGACCTGGGAGCTGAGCACAAGACCGCGGCGCTTGGCCTCGGTGTTGTTGATGCGGAAGCTGAGGCCGTTGGGCTCCTGCGTGAGCGCAATGACGGCGCCGCTGCGCAGGGCCTCGGGGGAGTCCGCCACGACGAGCACCGGCGCGTCCGCCAGCGCCTGCTGCCAGCGCAGCATCTCCTGGCGGTCCATCTGGCTGAGCACCAGCAGATGGCAGCCGCTGCCCGCCGATGCCTGCTGCAGCGACACGCTGCGCACCTGCGAGAACTCATGCTGACGCGCGACCAGCAGCCGCAGCGCGTCGGACAGCTCCTGGGCGCCGGCCGTGCAGTAGGTGAACTCCTTCACGGCCACCGGCCACTGCGTGAACTGCGCAAAGCGATAGATGAAGGCGGCCTTGAGGCTCGCCTCCTCCGAGACCTGCGCAGGCCAGGCCAGCGTCACCGTCATGCCGACGGCCACGCCCAGCCCGAGCCGCAGCAGCCGATGCATCATGGCGCCGGCGCCGACGTGAGCTGCACAAAGACCGTGCGTCCCGGCGCCCGCACCTGCGAATCCCCCGGGTCCGTGATGTCGCCGTAGCGCTTCTGGCCGAGGTTGCGCACGCCCAGCCCCAGGCTCCAGCCGCCCGGCAGCCGCGTACTCAGGTGGACATGGTGAAGGAGCACCGCGCCGAGGTGCTCGTCGCCGACATGCCGCGCGCTCATGCCGACCGACTGCCAGCCCATCTCCCAGCCGCCCGCCAGGGGTCGCTGGTACTGGAGCTTGAGCAGGTATCTCGGCGAGTTGTCCGGCACGCGGCCGTGGACGTCGCGCAGACGCTGCGTCGTGGCCGACGCCTGCAGCCGGGCGCCGTCCAGCCAGCGATGCTCGAGCCCGACGTCCAGGCCCAGGGACTTCATCTGCCCTTCGTTGACATAGGCCAGCGTGTCATCAAGGCCGATCAGGCCGCGGAAGGAGGAGCGGAACGCCGACAGCCGCAGCTGCGTGTGGCGGCTGAGCGCGTGCTCGTACACCAGCTCCTGCGAGCGCACCCGCTCCTCGGAGGGCAGCATCTGCGGCGCCTCGACGAAGTAGTTCTGCGCGAACTCCATCAGGTTGGCCACGCGGTAGGCGCTGCCATGCACGAAGCGCAGGCGGCGGTCCGGATCGATCTGCCAGGTCCAGGCCAGGCGCGGATTGAGCTGCGCGCCTTCGACGCGGTCGTCGCGGTCGCGACGCAATCCGAGCGAGAGGTGATGCCCGTTGCCGAGGTCCCAGTCGTCCTGCACGAAGAGGCCGTTGCCCTTGCCTCGCGCGAAGAAGTGCAGGTAGTACTCCGGATCGCCCCAGACCCCGAGGTAGATCTGCTGCACGTAGTCCTGCTGCGTGTCCCAGCCCAGGGTCACGCGGTGGCCGCTCCACTGCGTCAGCCCGAGGCGCAGGCTGGCGTTCACCCAGCGGCCATCGTTGACCGTGCGCCAGACCCGGCGCGTGCCGTCGTCGTCGAGGAAGGGGCGGCGCCCCTCGGCGCGGGTGCGCTTGGCGGAGAGATCCACCGTCAGGTCCGTACTGGGGCCGAGGCTGAAGTCCTGCGTCAGGGCCAGCATGCTGTTGCGGTAGTAGGCCTCCCGCTTGACGAGGCCGCGTGAAGGGTCGCGCACGTCCAGCCACAAGCCGCCACCGAGGGTGCGCTCCGAGTGCCCGCCGCGAATCGACAGGCCCTGGTGGCTGTAGCTGCCGAACACCCGCCGCACGCGCTCCGTGTTGAGGGACTCGAGCGCGCCCGCGATCGAGGGCGGGGCATCGAAGGCCAGCGGCACCCGCGGCTGCTCCACCACCGCCACGCCGATCATGGCCTCCTGGCCTTCGCTGCCGCGCAGGGCCCAGCTCAGCTGCGCCTCCTTGCGCGTGCCGCTGTCGACCGTGACGCCCAGGCGCAGGCCCTGCAGCTTGTCAGCCCGCTTCGGGATCACGTTGATCACCCCGAGGAAGGCGTTGTTGCCGTAGACGGCCGAGCCGGGGCCCGGGGTGAACTCGACGCGCTCGATCCACTGGACATCGAGGTAGAACTCGGGGCCGATCAGCGCCGCGTCGGTGGTGTTCTCGTTGACGCGGACGCCGTCGATGAGCAGCAGCACCCGCGAGTTGAAGTCGCCGGGGCGGCCCAGCCCGCGTGCGCCCACGAAGCTGAAGTTGGAATTGCTGGTGATGTACAGGCCCGGCAGCGCATCCAGCACGTCACGCAGGCTGCGCAGGCCGAGGCCGCGGATGTCCTGGTCGGTCAGCACATAGGTCAGGGCCGACTGCTCGGCCGTCTGCGCGAAGCGCGAGGCCGTCGAGACCTGGACCGACTTGGGCAGTTCGGAGAGCTTCTGCTGCAGCAGCTGCTCGAGGCTGGGAGGCTCCGCAGCGACCGGCGTGTCCAGTTCCGCGGCGAAGGAAGCCCCGGAGACAGCCAGCCCCGCCAGAAGCCCGGCAAGACGCCCACCGCGAGGCCGCGAGCGGCCCTTGTCGCGCCCCTGCGGCCCGGCGCCGCCCATTCCTTGCTCACGCATCATGGCTGCTCACCTCGCCCGCCTTGCGGAACGTGTTCTTGCCCGCACGCTTGGCGGCGTACATCGCGGCGTCGGCCTGCCCGAGCAGACCGGCCTCGTCCGTGGCGTCTTCCGGGAAGCTGGCCACGCCGATGGTGGCCCCCACCTGCACCGGCACGTCCACCCCCTCGATCAGGATCGGCTCGCGGACCACGGCAATGAGCCGCTGGGCGAGAGTGTTCACCACCCCCTCGGAGCCGCGCCCCGGCAGGATCAGTGCGAATTCGTCACCCCCGAGGCGGCACAGCACGTCGCTGCCCCGAAGCACGCCGCTCATCCGCCGTGAGACCTCGACGAGCACGGCATCGCCCGCCTCGTGGCCGTGGCCGTCGTTGACGAGCTTGAAGTTGTCCAGGTCGATGAACATGAGGGCCAGCCCTTCCCGCTGCTCGCGCGCCTGGGCCATCCGGCGCTGCAGCGCCGACTGGAAATAGAGCCGGTTCGGCAGGTGGGTGAGGCTGTCCTCGTGGGCGAGGCGCTGGTACTGCTGCCCGGCCGCCTGCTCCTCGCGCAGCTGGCGGTTGAGCTCGGTCTGCCAGGCCTCGGCGCGCCGCAGCAGCTGGTTGAAGCGCTCGGTCAGCCGGCCGACCTCGTCCGGATGGTGGACCCGGGCACGACGGCTGTAGTTCTGGTCCGAGGCGACCTGCTCGGCCAGCCGCGAGAGCTCCACCAGTGGCGACAGCGCCCGGCGCTGCACGAAGCGCAGCGCGCGCGAGGCCACCACGATCGCCACACCCAGCATCAGCGCCACCAGCAGGATCGCCCGCTGCAGTTGCTGGTGCAGCGCCTGCAGGCTCTCGCGCAAGTACAGAGTTCCGACCCGCTCGCCGCGCAGCTCCACGGGAATCCACACGCGCAGCTGCTGGGCATCTGCCTCATGGTGCGCGGCCGGATGGCTCATCGCCTGGCTGACGAGCAGGTCCGAATGCTGCCTCGGCGCCTCCCAGGACGCGAACAGCTGGCCGCTCGTCAGGATGAGCTGCACCTCCAGCACATCCCCGCGGCGGACGAAGGACTGCAGCTCGCTGCGGGCCGCCTCACGGTCCTCGAAGACCAGCATGGGGGCCAGGCTGTTGGCCAGCACGAGCGCGCTGCCCTGAGAGAGGCTCGCCTGCCGCTCCTGTGCCGAGAACCAGCCGGCCGTCGCGATCACGACGAAGCACAGGACCACGGTCGTGACCAGCACCGCCATGTTCCAGCGCGTGAGCCGCGCCACGAGGGACGCAGACCCACGCGGGCGCTGCCCCTCTCGCGAAGGATCGCGCGGCGGGTCGCCCAGGGGCTTCGAGGCCATCGGTGGGGAGTCTTGCATGCAGGTCGGCTGGCATGGGCGCCGCGACGCGATGCAGCCTCACCTGCGTCAGTTGGCGACCAGGCCGTTGCGAATGGCGTAAACGGTCAGTTCCGAATTGTTACTGAGCCCGAGCTTTTCCAGCACCCGCGCGCGATAAACGCTCACCGTCTTCGGGCTCAACGTCAATTCCTCCGCAATATCGGAGAGGCGCTTGCCCGAGGCGATCATCACCAGCGTCTGCAGCTCGCGGTCCGACAGCTTCTGGTGGGCCTGCTCGGTGACGGGCGCCGTGAGGCTCTCGACCAGCATCTGGGCGATCTCGGGCGTGACGTATTTCCGCCCCTGGGCCACCGTGCGCACGGCCTGCACGAGCTGCTGCGGGTCCCCGCCCTTGTTGACGTAGCCGAAGGCCCCGGCGCGCAGGGCGCGGATGGCGTACTGGTCCTCGGGGTACATCGAGACGATAAGCACGCGCAGTGCGCTGCCTTCGTCCTTGAGCACATGCAGCACGTCAAGGCCGCTGCGTCCCGGCATGTTGATGTCCAGCACCAGCACGTCGCAGGCGGGCGGATCGCCCAGGCCGCGCAGCAGCGTGCGCAGCTCGCCGTAATCCCCGGCCTCGCCGATGACGTCGATGTCGGAGGCATCCGCCAGCGTGTCCCGGATGCCCCGTCGGATCAGGGCATGGTCGTCACAGAGAATCACTTTGATCATAGGTTGCCCCACACCGAGGGGTCGTGAGCGCTCGTGTCCTCCAGCGCCTGGCCGTCGTCCATCGCCTCCGGCACGGCATCGGGCTCCAGGGGGATGGTGAGGATGAGGCTCGTGCCCTTGGCGCTGCTGCTCAGGTCCACCCAGCCGCCCACGGTAGCCGCCCGCTCGTGCAGCCCGCGGATGCCGAAGCTGCGCGTCTTGGCCAGATCCTGGGGCGCCATGCCGCGGCCGTTGTCACGCAGTTCCAGCGTCAGCACGCCGGCGTCGAGGCTCAGCTCGATGTCCACCCGCGTCGCCTGGGCGTGCTTGGAGACATTGGTCAGCGCCTCCTGCGCGCAGCGGTAGGCGACCAGCGGCACGCCGCCGGGCATCTGCAGCTGCTCCTGTGGCGTGCGCAGGCTCACCTGGATGCCCGTGCGCCGCTCGAAGCGCGCCGCCATCCATTGCAGCGCGGCCACGAGGCCCTGCTCCAGGATCGCGGGGCGCAGGTTGTGCATGATCCGCTGGCTGGCTTCGATGGCCTGGCTGACCGTTTCGAGGGCCGAGGCCACGCGCTGCTTCACCGCGGGCTCCTCGACATGGCGCGCCAGCCAGGCGAGGTCGAACTTCAGTGCCGTCAGCGAGCCACCGACGTCATCGTGGATCTCCCGCGCAATGGCGGCCCGCTCCATCTCGACGCTCGTCTGCAGATGGCCCGCCAGCTCGTGCAGGCGCTGCTTGCTGCGCCGCAGGGCGCGGTCGGCCTCGAGGCGCGCGCGCTCGGACTCGTTGGCCTCGATGGCATGCAGCAGCGCCGGGGCCAGGCGCGTGAGGTTGTTCTTGAGCAGATAGTCCGAGGCGCCGGTCTTCATCGCCGCCACGGCGGTGTCCTCCCCGATCTCGCCGGACACGAGGATGAAGGGCAGCAGCTGGTGCCGCTCCTTGAGCAGCGCCAGCACCTGCAGGCCGGAGAAGCCCGGCAGATTGAAGTCGGAAATGATGGCGTCCCAGCGCTCGTCCAGCGCGGCGTTGACGGCCGCCAGGCTGTCGAGGCGGCACAACTCCACCCGCAGGCCCGCTCGGGCCAGTTCCACCGCGATGAGTTGGTGATCCAGCTCCGAGTCCTCGACATGAAGGACTCGCAGCTGACGCTCAGGACTGGGCTTGGACATGGGCGGGAGTATGCCAACGGCGGATGCCCCTCACAGGGCATCCGCCTGCTGGAAAACGACAGTCCGGAGACGGTGAAACATCAAATAAAGGGTTTACCCTAGGTCCAATGTGAGAACTATTGGCCGAAGGATGGAAATAGCCCAAGTTTGAACAACAAGTCTTATCGACATTGCTACGAGAAATGCCGAAGATCGCGCCATGAACACATGGCTCGGACTGGTCGCCGCGGGAATATCCCGGACGACACCAACGGCAGCTTCGGCAGAGACAAAACCCGTGGAGCCACGATGCTGATGAATGAATCCTCCGCCCCGGATTCGGGGATGCTTCCCCTCCTGGCCGCGGCAGAGCTTCAGGATCACCTGATGACGGTGACCAACGATCTGGAGCGCCTGCAGCGCTTGCTGGACGATGCCGGGGAATCGCTGTCGACGCACTTCTTCAGTGCCTCCAGCGTCCTGCACGGCCTGCTGCGCCGGGCCGCCGAGCAGGCGGACGAGAGCGGCAGCACGGAACTCCATCGCGTGATGGAAGACATCGCCGCCGCCATCACCGCCCTGCAGTTCCAGGACATGGCAACCCAACTGATCGCCCACACAAGCCAGCGCCTGCGCAATTGCGCGGATCAGCTGGCCCGCGACACCTTTGGCGATGACGAGGACGGCACCACCGTCGTCGAGATCGCGCCCCTGCGCCCCAACCCTGTGACGCAGGACGAGATGGACGCTGGGTCCATTGAATTGTTCTAAGGATCAACTCGATCCAGTCGATATCAGCTAGTTATCCGGAGAGAAAGCGATGCACTCAATTCTTGCTGTAGACGATTCGGCCTCGATGCGCCAGATGGTCTCCTTCACGCTGAAGAACGCAGGATTCAACGTGGTGGAGGCGGTGGACGGGCAGGACGCCTGGGAGAAGTCCAGTACGCGCGATTTCGATCTGGTGCTGACCGATCAGAACATGCCGCGCATGGACGGCATCAGCCTCACCAAGAAGCTGCGCGACAACCCCAAGTTCAAGACCACGCCCATCCTGATCCTGACCACCGAGGCGAGCGACCAGATGAAGCAGGCCGGCCGCGCCGCCGGTGCCACCGGCTGGCTGGTCAAGCCCTTCGACCCGGCAAAGTTGATCGAAGTGATCGGCAAGGTGATCCGCTAAGGCCCGAGCAACGCCAGGAGTAAAGCATGGGAGAAATGACCTCCGAAGGCGCCAGCCTCAGCGCGGGCATCGACCTGAGTCAGTTCTATCAAGTCTTCTTTGAAGAGGCGAGCGAGAACCTCGACAACATGGAACAGCTGCTGCTGAACCTGAACATCGAGACCGCCGACGACGAGGAACTGAACGCGATCTTCCGCTGCGCGCACTCCATCAAGGGGGGCGCGGCGACGTTCGGCTTCAGCGATGTCGCCGAGCTGACGCACCAGATGGAAACGCTGCTGGACAAGCTGCGCCGCCACGAGCTGCAACCCACCTCGCAGATGGTGGACGTGCTGCTGCAGTCCGGTGACGCCCTGCGCGAGCAGCTGGGCCGCCACCAGGGCTCCGGCGCAGCGCCGGTCGATACCGGCGAGCTGCTGTTCAGCATCAAGACGCTGGTCGATGGCGGCACGCTGGACGGCAGCCCCGCGCCGGCCCCGAAGGCCGCTGCGGCGCCCGCCGCGGCCGCCGCGCCCGTCGCGGCGCCTGCGCCCG
>JAYRJQ010000016.1:0-147502 GCA_041906185.1 Burkholderiaceae bacterium | reverse complement strand
TTCGTCCGGCTGAACGCCGACGAAGTCGGTCGGTCCCCCGAGGGGACAGCAAGACGGGCGGCATTGAGCCGCCCGTCTTGCTTGGTGGGCCGGCTTGGGGCGGCCCGGCGCTCGGCAATACCGTTGTCCCCTCGCCCAACTTCGTCCGGCTGAACGCCGACGAAGTCGGTCGGTCCCCCGAGGGGACAGCAAGACGGGCGGCATTGAGCCGCCCGTCTTGCTTGGTGGGCCGGCTTGGGGCGGCCCGGCGCTCGGCCCCTTGGGGCTCTCGCCCCTTGCCCCCGACTGGGTGGCCTTGCTTGCGGCGTTGGGCCGCAAGCAAGGCCGGGTGTGGCGGTGGTCGCGCGGGTGCCGGGCGTCGCGTCGTGCCTAGGCGCGTGGTCGTGAGAGGGCGTGCAGGACATCCTCGGCCAGGGCGAGGCAGCTGGTCAGGCCGGGCGATTCGATGCCAAGGAGATGTACGAGGCCGGCGCAGCCATGGCGGGCAGGGCCATCCAGATGGAAGTCGAGGGCGGCGCCGCCGGGGCGGTGGAGCTTGGGGCGAACGCCGCTGTAGGCGGGCTGGAGAGCGCCATCAGGCAGGTCCGGCCAGAAGCGGCGGATGGCCTGGGTGAAGCCGGCCATGCGATGCGGGTCGACGGCATAGTCCAGGGACTCAGGCGTCTGATCCTCAGGGAGCCACTCGACGTCCGGGCCGAAACGGGCCTGGCCGCCGAGGTCCAGGGTGAGATGCACGCCAAGGCCGTCGCCCTCGGGCATAGGGTAGATCAGCCGTTCGAAAGGCGCGCGCCCCTGCAGGCCGAAGTAGCTGCCCTTGCAGAAGGCGGTGCTGAGGCCCGGCGGGAGGCCGGTGGAGGCCTCGGCGAGGCGCGTCGCCCACAGGCCCGCGCTATTCACGAGTACGCGGGTGCCGAGCTCGCTGACCTCGCCGTCGGCCGACTGCACGCGCAGCACGTGCAGTCCCTCCGGCGCGGTGTGCCAGCCGAGCACCTGCGCCTGCAGCAGCACCTGGCCGCCGGCGGCCTCGAGGTCCGCCTGCAGGGCGAGCATGAGGGCATGGCTGTCCACGATGCCGGTCGAGGGCGACAGCAAAGCCGCCTCGGCGCGCAGGGCCGGCTCGAGCGCCCGCGCCTCGGTGGCGCAGAGCCATTGCAGATCCTCGACGCCATTCGCGCTGGCATGGGCCGCCAGGGATTCGAGCGCCGCGCGCTGGACGGGCGCCGTAGCGACGAGCAGCTTGCCGCAGCGGCGATGGGGCACTGCACGCGACTCGCAGTAGGCATACAGCAGGTCCCGGCCCCGCACGCAGGCGCGAGCCTTGAGCGAGCCGCTCGGGTAGTAGAGCCCCGCGTGAATCACCTCGGAATTGCGGGCGCTGATGCCCTGCCCGATGGCGCCCTCGCGCTCCAGGACGAGCGTCTCCAGGCCCTCGCGGGCCAGGGCGCGCGCCACGGCCAGGCCCACCACGCCGGCACCGATCACCAGGGCTTGCACTGTCTCCATCCGCCCATTCTGCCGCGCTGGCGGGGGTGCGCCAGGCGCCGACTTTGTCACACCCGGCGGCGATTGCTGGCTCGTCCGGGTGTTTTTCCCGTCGTGGAGGCCTTGTCACCTGCAAGACACTGCTTCGCGGGACAGCGCCCCGTCTGATCTTGACCGGCGCGCCGTCCCAGCCAGCCGGACCGGCACAGGTCCGCCGGACTGCCCCTGAGGGCGCCTGGAACCACGCGGCCAGCACGAGCCGCACGGCACGGGCGAGGGGTGGATCGGCTCATGGAAGCGGCCTCGATGCCGCCGCTGGCACCAGGGAGCCCGTCGGGTCCGTCTCCGCTGCCAGGGGGCGTGGCCCAAGGTCCGTCGTTGGGCGGGGCCCTGTTGGAAGAATCGGCAAGCCAGATGAACGAGAAGAACATGAGTGAGGAATCCCGCCGCGTGCTGATCGTGGACGACAGCCGCGCCATCCAGGCCATCATCCGCCGCATCCTCCAGGACGGCCGCGAACTGGGCCGCCTGCAGATCCAGACCGCCAGCGACGGCGCCGAGGCGCTGGAGCGCATGAACGACTTCAAGCCCGACCTCGTGGTGTCGGACTGGCACATGCCCGGCGTCTCGGGGATCGAGATGCTGCAGACGCTGCGCCAGATCGGCCACGGCCACGTGCCGGTGGGCTTCGTCACGACCGAGACGAACGCCGTGTGCCTCACCCAGGCCCGCAGCAACGGCGCGGCCTTCGTCGTCCACAAGCCCTTCGACGACGCCACGCTGCGCCGCGTGGTGCACGACTCGCTCTACGGCCAGTCGGCCCTGCGCGAGCAGGCCTCTCAACGCAAGCCGGGTGCTGCCGAGGCGCCGGTGCCCGCCGTACCGATGCCCGGCGCCGTGCAGTCCCTGGGCCTCGCGCAGCAGCAGCTCCACGCCCTGCTCTGCACGCGCAGCTTCGATCTGCTGAAGTCGGAGAGCCGCCACAGCTTCGAGCAGTTCCCGCTGCTGGTGGGCCTCTACGGCTGCACCGGCCGCAAGACGGCCTACGCCGTGGGGCTGATGGACGCCACCGCCGTCGCCATGATCGGCGGCATGGCCCTGGCGCTGGGCAAGCAGGAGATCCTCAAGGCCATCCACGCCCACCAGCCCAGCGCCCGCATGGTCGAGGAGGCCGGCCGTTATCTGCGCAGCATGGCCAGCGTGCTCACCAGCCCCGGCGCCGGCAGCGAGGCCCAGCTCGGCAGCGCCCGCCTGGCGCCCCAGCCCTTCGAGAAGCTGCAGCAGGTCCTGCAGCAGCACAGCGCCCGCACGGACCTGCACCTCACCCTGCCCCTGCTGGGCAAGGAGGCGGGGACGGGGCATCTGTGCTTCCTGCTGGTCTGAGAATGGCCGGGCTCATCCCGGTTCCCGTGCCGCGAGCCAGCAGGCGCTCACCGCCGCGGCATCGGCGCTGAAGTCCTGCCGCGCGATGCGCTGGGCGACCTCCTCGGGCGTCAGGCATTCAAAGGCGCTGACCTCGCCGTCCTGGTTCGCCGGCATGAAGTCGGCCGGCAGTGGCAGCTCGAACACGTGCAGCCACTCGTCGTGCCAGCCCTCGGGCTCGACGCGTGAGGTGCGGATCAGGCCCTGCAACTGCAGCGGCTCGCTCAGCGCCATCGGCACGCCGGCCTCCTCCCACAGCTCGCGCCGGGCGCACATGACGGGGTCTTCGCCGGCGGGCAGGCCCCCGGCGGCGAGGTTGTCCAGGCGGCCGGGATCGGTGGCCTTGTGCAGCGCGCGACGGCCGCACCAGAGTTCACCGGCCGCCGTCACGCCATTGACGTGCACGGCCTGGCTCGTCAGGCCAAAGAAGCGGTAGGCCGCACGCTCCAGCTCGAAGAAGACGGCGCCGCCCGCCGGCCCCGACGCCGGGTCGCGCCCAGGCTGCGGCAAGCGGCAGCGATAGCGCTCGTCCCGCCAGCCGCGCACCCAGCCGGCATCGCGCAGGCGCGTCGCCAAGGCCGCGAGCCAGGTGCTGCGGGCATCGACGCCCGTCTCACCGGCGGGCGCGCCGCTGAAGCAGTCCCAGCGCAAGCCCTCGCCCGGCGCCGCCTGCCCGACGCCCCAGGCGGCCAGCAGCTCCCGATGCGCCGGCGCGAGCCAGCCGAGCGCGTGCCCGTCCAGCCACCAGCGCCACCAGTTGGCGGGCGGACGCGCAGGCACGCCGGGTGTCGCGGCCCGCGTCGCGCCGGAAGTGCCTGTGTGCGTGATCGTCATGGGCTCGCAGCATGCCAGAGTGCGGGCCTCGCGGAGGGCCGGCGTGCGAGCGCTCAAGACATCGGCGTGCCGGAAAAGAAAAACCCCGCAAGCCTTGCGACTTGCGGGGTGATCTTGGTGGGCGGTGCAGGGTTCGAACCTGCGACCCCTGCCGTGTGAAGGCAGTGCTCTACCGCTGAGCTAACCGCCCGGTAAGCGTGTGACGACAACGTGTACAGATCTTCCAGAATGCCTCGATTCGATCGCCGAAGCTGTTGCGACCTGAGCCCGAAGGCCCGACCGCTTGTCCTGGTGGGCGGTGCAGGGTTCGAACCTGCGACCCCTGCCGTGTGAAGGCAGTGCTCTACCGCTGAGCTAACCGCCCGATCAATCTGTACGAAGCAGCCCGTGCGACCGGGTTGCTGCTGTCTGTCTGACTCTGTTGCTGCCTGCCGGCCTGCTTTTCAGCTCGCCGCCGCATCAACAAAGATCGTTAACCGGGAAGCCCACGATTATGCCACGAGTTTTTCGGCTTGAACAAGAAAAAGCTGAAAAACTTGCGGAGGGCGCCTTCAGGCGGCGGGCGCGGCCTCGCCGGGGGCGGCCGCCTGCCAGACGCGCTTGCCGCCGCTGGCCTTGTCCAGATCGGCCAGCACCTGCTCATGCGCCGCCAGCTCGTCGGGCGTGGCAACCAGCACCGGCAGGACGAAGCGGCTGAAGTCGACGGCGGCTACGCGCGTGTCCCCGCCCTCCTGGCTGCCGCTGCCGTGGTCGTCCATCAGCAGCGCGTCCTGCCCGCGGGTCAGGCGGATGTAGACCTCGGCCAGCAGTTCCGAATCCAGCAGCGCGCCGTGGAAGGTCCGGTTGGAGTTGTCCACCTCGAGCCGCTTGCACAGCGCGTCCAGCGAGTTGGCCTTGCCGGGGAACATGTCGCGGGCCATCAGCAGCGTGTCCCGCACGCCGCCGACGAAGTCCGTCACCAGCGGGCGGCCCAGGCGCTTGAGCTCGGCGTTCATGAAGCCGATGTCGAAGGCCGCGTTGTGGATGACCAGCTCGGCGCCGCTGAGGAAGTCGACGATCTGGTCCACCACCTGGGCGAACTTGGGCTTGTCCGCCAGGAACTCGACGGTCAGGCCGTGGATGCGCACGGCTTCCTCGTCGATGTCCCGCTCCGGGTTCAGGTAGAGGTGCAGGTTGTTGCCGGTCAGCTGGCGGTTGACCATCTCCACGCAGCCGATCTCGATGATGCGGTCGCCGGCTTCGGCGCGCAGGCCGGTGGTTTCGGTGTCGAAAAAGATTTGACGCATGGCGGCGAGTTCAGGAAATCAGGCGTGGGGTCAGGTCTTGCTGCCACGGCGGGTGGACCAGGCCCAGACGGCCAGGCCGGCCAGGATCATCGGCAGGCACAGCCATTGTCCGCGACTCAGGCCGAGCGCCTGCAGGCCCAGGTAGACGTCCGGTTCGCGGAAGAACTCGATCACGAAGCGCTGCAGGCCGTACAGGAACAGGAAGGCACCGGAGATCTGCCCCGTGAGGCGCGGCTTGCGGGCATAGAGCCACAGCAGGCCGAACAGCACGATGCCCTCGCCGAAGGCCTGGTAGAGCTGCGAGGGATGGCGCGGCTCCAGCGTGGGCGACTGCGGGAACACCATGGCCCAGGGGAGCGAGGGGTCGGCCGGGCGGCCCCACAGCTCGCCGTTGACGAAGTTGGCGATGCGCACCAGCCCGAAGCTGAAGCCCACGCAGGGGGCGACGAGGTCCGTCACCTCGAAGAAGCGCCAGCCCCGGCGCCAGGCGAAGACGGCCAGCGCCGCGGCCACGCCCAGCAGGCCGCCGTGGAAGGCCATGCCGCCGGTCCAGACCTTGAAGATCTCCAGCGGATTGGCGAGGTAGTACTCGGGCTTGTAGAAGAACACGAAGCCCAGGCGGCCGCCGAGCACCACGCCCAGCACGCCGTAGAACAGCAGGTCATCGAGGTGCAGCGTCGTCCAGGGCTGGTTCACCAGGCCGGGCTGGCGGATGCGCCAGCGCGCCAGCAGCATGAACACGGCGAAGCCGGCCAGGTAGGCCAGACCGTACCAGTGCACGGCCAGGGGGCCGAGACGGAGGGCGATGGGGTCGAACTGGGGATGCACCCACATGGCGTGGTCCTCGGAGGTCCAGGATTGATCAGGCGCGCATCATAGTGGGCCGGGCCGGCTCTGGCCCGTGCCGGGGCGCGCCGGCTCAGTCGGACTTCGGCGGCGAGGCCAGAGCGGCCAGGGAGCGCCGGACCTCCTGCTCGTTGCGCTGGTGCAGCGGGCTGCCGGCCAGATAGCGCTCGTAGGCGGCGCGGGCCTGGGCCTTGTCGCCGAGGCCTTCGTAGGCATTGCCCAGGCGCTGATCCAGGGGCAGGAGCTCGGCGCCCTCGAGCCGGCGGGCCTTCTGGATCCAGTCGATGGCCTCGTCGAAACGCCCCTGGTCCTGCGCCAGACGGGACATCAGGTAGGCACCGGTGGCTTGGCGGGGCTGATCGCGCATCAGCTGCTCGTAGAGCTTGCGGGCGCGGTCCCATTGCTTGTCCTTGACGAAATGGCGGCCGAGCTGCCCGTAGGCCACGCGGGCGTCGAAGGCCAGCCGCAGGTCATTGCCGATGCGCAGCGCCTTGAGCTCGCGCTCGGCCTCGGACCAGTCCTCGTCCCCCACCGCCACGAAGATGCGCAGCATGCGCGCCTGCTCCGGGCTGCTGCGACGCCAGTCCTGCTCCAGGCCGCGCGCCTTGCTGTGGCTGCCACCCGCCAGCATGGGGACGGCCATGTAGTACTGCACCAGGGCGCTGCGGATCTCATAGCTGCGCGGGTCCAGCTCGAAGGCCCGCTGCAGCTGCTCGCGGATGCGCCCGTTGAGGCTCAGGGCCTTGAGCGCCCCGCCCTTCACGGCCTGCACGCCCAGCAGCGAGCCCAGCGCGTAGTGGCAGGGCGCGAAGTCCGGCTGGCGCTCGACGCAGGCCTGCATCTGGCGCAGCGACGGCTCCAGCTGGTCCACCCGCCCCCATTCCAGCAGCGACAGCGCCAGCGCGACCTGCGCCTGGACGTCGTTCGCATCGGCGGACAGCCGGGCCTGGGCGGCCCGCTCCAGCTCCACGGACTGTCCCGCGGCGAAGAGACTCTGCAGGGCCGGATCCGTGAAGACCGCGGCCTGGGCGGCGGCCGCTGCGCTCAGGCAGAACGCGGCCAGCAGCGGGCGGAGCGAGGCGATTCCGGGCAGGGACGAACGGGGGGCGAGGCGCAGCATGGGCGTGATGCTAAGGCCAGCGGTGAAGCCCTGCTGCCCTGCCCGCTATTCGGCGACTGCCTCAGCCCAGCTCGGCGAGGCGCTTGCGGGCGTCCTCGGCCAGACGCCGGCTGGGGGACTTACCGGCCAGATAGCGCTCCAGCGCCGCCCGGGCCTGCGCCTTGTCGCCCTTGGCCTGGAGCATGAGGCCGAGGCGGTAGTCGATCGGGAGCGCCCGCGCGCCCTCCAGCCCCCGCGCCTGCTCGAAGGCACGCGCGGACTCGTCCCAGCGCTGCTCCGCGGCGGCCACGCGGGCGAGGCCGAAGAAGCCATAGGCCGATTGCGGCTGGACCTTGACCAGCGGCTCCAGCCAGGCACGCGCCTTGCCCGGCTGCTTGTCCTGCAGATAGCTCAGGCCCAGCGCGAGCCACGCCTGCCCCCAGGCCTTGTTCAGCGCGACGTCGCGGCCCGGCGTGAAGGCCCTGATCTCGCGCTCGGCACCGGCCGTGTCACCGTCGTTGTGCAGCAGCCGGGCGCGCAGCAGCTGCGCCTGCTCCGGCTGGCTCTCCCGCACTTCGTCGGCCAGGGCGCGGGCCTTGCTCGTCGAGCCGCCGGCGATGCCCGGGGCCATCAGGTAGAACTGCTGCTGGGCGTCGCGCGCCTCGTAGGACTGCGGCTCCAGCGCCAGTGCCTTCTGGAAGGACTCCTTGATGCGGCCGGTCAGCGTCATCGCCTTCATCATGCCGCCCGCCATGGCCTGCGTGCCGAGCACCTGCCCCAACACGAAATGACAGACGGCCGCGCGCGGATGCCGCTCCACGCACTGCTGCAGCGAGAGCGCGTGGGCCTCCAGCTTCGCGGTGTCGGCGTCCTGCATGCCCACCAGAGCCGTGGCGGCCAGCCCCTGGGGATCGGTCGCATCGGTCTTGAGCCGGGCGCGGGCCAGCGCCAGCAGCTCGTCGTCCTGGTCCGACTCCAGCGCCTGCTGCATCGCGGGGTCCTTGAAGACGGCGGCCTGCGCGGGGCCGGTCAGGAGCAGCGCGGTTGCCAGCATCAGCGGCTGCCACAGGGGGCGGGGCGTGAATCGGGTCATGGGATCTCCTCGCGTGGGTCGTCGGCGTTCAACGACGCCCGCCGGCATCCGTTGACCGCCGGACGCCGAGCGGGCGATGTGCGCCCTGGCCGCGCATTCTGCCGTGCAGCGAGGCATGACTTCCGTCAGGCCCGGCAGGCCGGGGCGATGCACGACCCGCCCGATGGCCTCAAGCGCCGGCCGCACCGCGCAGCGCCTGCCGCACGTGCGCGACGAAGCCCTCCACGACGGGCGCCGCCGGTGCGCGCCAGATCAGGCGCGTCTCACAGCGCGGCAGGCCCGGCATGCGCAGCGCGCGGTAGCTCACGCCCGCCCGCTGCAGCGCCATCACCGAGCGCGGCACCCAGGCGACGCCCATGCCCGAGGACACCAGATTGACGATGGTCTGCATCTGGATGGCCTCCTGCGCGACCTGCACCCGCCGCCCCTGCGCCGCGTAGAAACCCAGCACCGCGTCGTGCAGCGAAGGGGCGATCTCGCGGGGGAAGATGATCAGCGGCGCGTCCAGCAGGGCCTTGGGCGGCGCGCCGCGCCTGCTGTCCGCATGGGCCAGCACCATGGGCTCCTCGGCGAGGCCCAGGGACTCGAAGCCCGCCGGCGCGGCGCCGGGCGCATGGATCACGAAGCCGGCGTCCAGCTCGCCCCGCTCGAAGGCCTGCAGCTGCACATCCAGCGTGGCCTCGCGCAGCTGCAGGGCGACCTCGGGGAAGCGCTCGCGGAACTGGCGCAGCCAGGCCGGCATCTCGCCATAGCCCACCGTCGAGACAAAGCCCAGGCGCAGCTGCCCGCGGATGCCCGCCGCCGCCGCGCGCGCCAGCTCGGGCAGCGCCTCGGCCTGCGCGAGCAGCGCCTCGGCCTGCGGCAGCAGCGCGGCGCCGGCCGCGCTCAGGCGCACGCCGCGCCGGTTGCGCTCGAACAGCGCCACGCCGAGCGCCTGCTCCAGCTTCTGCATGGCCAGGCTCAGCGGCGGCTGCGTCATGTGCAGGCGCTGCGCGGCGCGCCCGTAATGCAGCTCCCGGGCCAGCACGCTGAACTGGCGCCAGGTGCGAAGCTCGATCATGGCCCTGCCCTCCTGTGATTTACGCCATGAATCAAAACATGGCGAGATATATATTGGACACGATATCCCCTCCTGCGCATACTGCTTGCAGCATCCGGCGCGTCCGCGCCCTTCCCCTGACGGAGACCCCATGAGCTACAACCGCCGCTCCAAGAACATCACCGAGGGCGTGGCCCGCGCGCCCAACCGCTCCATGTACTACGGCCTGGGCTACAAGGAGGAGGACTTCGGCAAGCCCATGATCGGCGTGGCCAACGGCCATTCCACGATCACGCCGTGCAACAGCGGCCTGCAGCGCCTGGCCGACGCCGCCGTCGAGGGCCTGAAAGCCGCCGGTGCCAACCCGCAGATCTTCGGCACGCCCACCATCAGCGACGGCATGGCCATGGGCACCGAAGGCATGAAGTACAGCCTCGTCTCGCGCGAGGTCATCTCCGACTGCGTGGAGACCTGCGTGGGCGGCCAGTGGATGGACGGCGTCATCGTCATCGGCGGCTGCGACAAGAACATGCCCGGCGGCATGATGGGCATGCTGCGCGCCAACGTGCCCTCGCTGTATGTCTACGGCGGCACCATCCTGCCGGGCAAGTACAAGGGCCAGGACCTCAACATCGTCAGCGTCTTCGAGGCCGTGGGGCAGTTCTCCGCCGGCAAGATGGACGAGCGGGACTTCTGCGAGATCGAGAAGCGCGCCATCCCCGGCAGCGGCTCCTGCGGCGGCATGTACACCGCCAACACCATGAGCTCCTCCTTCGAGGCGCTGGGCATGAGCCTGCCCTACTCCTCCACCATGGCCAACGTCGAGGAGGAAGTCGTCGAGAGCGTGAAGAAGGCGGCGGCCGTGATGGTCGAGGCCGTCAAGAAGGACCTGAAGCCGCGGGACATCGTCACGAAGAAGGCCATCGAGAACGCCGTGGCCGTGATCCTGGCGACCGGCGGCTCGACCAACGCCGTGCTGCACTACCTGGCCATCGCCCATGCCGCCGAGGTGGACTGGACCATCGACGACTTCGAGCGCATGCGCAAGAAGGTGCCCGTGCTGTGCAATCTCAAGCCGAGCGGCCAGTACCTCGCCATCGACCTGCACCGCGCCGGCGGCATCCCGGCCGTGATGAAGGAGCTGCTCAAGCACGGCATGATCCATGGCGACGCCATGACCATCACCGGCAAGACCGTGGCAGAGAACCTGGCCGAGGTGCCGGATCTGTCGCCCGACCAGGACGTCATCCGCCCCGTGAGCAACCCGCTGTACGCCGAGGGCCACCTGGCCATCCTCAAGGGCAATCTCTCGCCCGAAGGCGCCGTGGCCAAGATCACCGGTCTCAAGAACCCCGTCATCACCGGACCGGCCCGCGTCTTCGACGACGAGCAGTCGGCGCTGGCCGCGATCATGGCCAACAAGATCAAGGCGGGCGACGTGATGGTGCTGCGCTACCTCGGCCCCAAGGGCGGTCCGGGCATGCCCGAGATGCTGGCACCCACCGGCGCGCTGATCGGCCAGGGCCTGGGCGAGAGCGTGGGCCTCATCACCGACGGCCGCTTCTCGGGCGGCACCTGGGGCATGGTGGTCGGCCACGTGGCCCCCGAGGCCTACGAGGGGGGCACGATTGCCCTCGTGCAGGAAGGCGACCGCATCACCATCGACGCCCACCAGCTGCTGCTGCAGCTGCATGTGGACGATGAAGAGCTGGCCCGCCGCCGTGCCGGCTGGACCCAGCCGGCGCCGCGCTACACGCGCGGTGTGCTGGCCAAGTTCGCCCGCAATGCCTCCAGCGCCAGCGCCGGCGCCGTGCTCGACAAGTTCGACTGATCCTCGCCGCGCGGGCCCACGCAGCCCCGACGTGCAAAAGCCCTGCCGGCCGACGCCGTCAGGGCTTTTTTCAAGGGGGCGCCTCTCGGTGGCGACTCAGTGCCGCTGGCCCGGCTTGTCGCGCCCCAGGGCCTCCAAGGTGCGTTGGCGCCGCTTGCGTTGGCGCTCCTCGAGGCGGTCCATCGCGCGGCGCTGGGTGAAGCCCGAGCCGTCGGCCCAGATCCACCACACGACGGCCAGGGCGAAGGGGCTGAGCACCACGACCCAGCTCCAGCCGGCCACGAAGCCTATGTCGCCCAGTTTCAGGAGCACCAACACCAAGCCCAGTCCCACAAACCACATGGACGGATTCCTTTCTTTGTCTTTGACCCCACGCAAGAAGGGCTCACCCGCTGCGTGGGACGGCGGCCCGTAGAATGGGCCGCGCCGGTTCTGCCTCGCACTGTAGAGCAGTTTGAGCCCAGGACCATGCCCCCCATCCCTGACGCTTGTTTCGAGAGGAACCCATGAAGTCCAAGCTGATCGCCGTCGCCGCCCTGGCCGCCGTCTTCGCTGCCCCCGCCTTTGCCAACCAGGAACTGGCGCAGAAGAAGAACTGCATGACCTGCCACGCCCTGGACAAGAAGCTCGTCGGCCCGGCCTACAAGGACGTGGCTGCCAAGTACGCCAAGGACAAGGACGCTGTGAAGAAGCTGTCCGAGAAGATCATCAAGGGCGGCTCCGGCGTGTGGGGCCCCGTGCCCATGCCCGCCAATGCCGTGACCCCCGCTGAGGCCGAGACGCTGGCCAAGTGGGTGTTGACGGTGAAGTGACCCCCCCCCTACGCGCTGCGCGCGCCCCCCCAGGGGGGCCGGCTCGGCAGCCCGGCAAAGCCGGATCTGCGAGCCGCGTGCTGAGCGAAAAGGCCCGGCTGCTGCGCAGCGGGCCTTTTCTTTTTTGGGCGGCGGTTGTGAGTGGTGGGTATCAGCCTAGAGGTGCCGCCCGCCCCGACGAGCTTCTCTCAGCAACGCCGCCAATCGGCCCGACGAGCACCAAAAGGAAGATCTCGCCCCAAGGCGACTGAATGGCATTGCCATCGGACAGCGCTAAGGCACTCGGCCAAAGATTGATTTGCCTATGGTCGATAGGCACCGCATCGCGGGGGCGGCATTCAATACGCGCACTAAACCTGAGTCATCGAGGCCTTGCGCCATTCCTCTGCTGCTCGCTCCATCAAAAGCTTGACGTCGGCATCAAAATGGGAAGCTTGGAACATAAACTGCAAGCGCTCATTGACGAGCACTGCCAACTCTTCGTCTCGATTGATACGGCCGATGCTGTCTGCCAAGCCATGATTGAAGGCCACGAACAAGGCCGCCAAGCTTGCAAGAACCAGTGATTGATCGGCATTGGCGCGGACGGGGGGCTGCATATCGTCCAGCCACCCCAGCATCACGGCCTTGCCCTGCCTGATGAGCTTGGCCTGCGCGGTGTAGCAGTGAAGGAGACCGCATCTCGCTGCGTAAAGGTCAACACCGCGGAGCGTGTACTCTGGGCCGGACAACGTTAGATAGCGGTCCGCCCAAGAGATGAAGTCCTCACGGTCTGTGTCAAGCTTCTCGCGCGGTCGCTCGAGTCCGGATGCAATGTCGATGGCGCTCATCAGCAACTGCGCCCCAGCCGCCATCCGCTTGTTCTCGAGGCAGAACTTGATGTCGGAGGTGATGTGGTCAATAAAGACCGCGTGATACAGCCGCAGGTCAAGCCAGCCGTCTGGATTGAGTTTCTTTGCCATGAGTGCTGAAAGTTGCACAAAGGATAGCTGCGACGCCGTCTAACGCGTCGTGGGCGGATTGTTGCGCCAAGTAGCCACGGAAAGCTGCCGCACATGAGCGACTGCGATAGGCCCCACCCCCTCAAGCTGCTAGGCGCCGTCTCCACAGCATCCATTCCGGCCCTCAAACACGGCGCCAGCCTGCGCGGGCCGAGCGCCAACGACAAAGGCCCGCCAAGGCGGGCCTTCAGTCGAGATCGTCAGGCTCAGTTGGTCTGCGCCAGCTGATCCAGGATGGCCGGGTTCTCCAGCGTGCTGGTGTCCTGCGTGACGGCCTCGCCCTTGGCGACGGAGCGCAGGAGGCGGCGCATGATCTTGCCGGAGCGGGTCTTGGGCAGGTTGTCGCCGAAGCGGATGTCCTTGGGCTTGGCGATGGGGCCGATCTCCTTGGCCACCCAATTGCGCAGCTCGTTGGCAATCTTCTTGGCCTCCTCGCCCGTCGGACGGGGGCGCTTCAGGACCACGAAGGCGCAGATGGCCTCGCCCGTCGTGTCATCCGGGCGGCCCACGACGGCCGCCTCGGCCACCAGCTCGGTGCAGCTCACCAGCGCGGACTCGATCTCCATCGTGCCCATGCGGTGGCCCGAGACGTTCAGCACGTCGTCGATACGGCCGGTGATGGTGAAGTAGCCCGTCTTGGCATCGCGGATGGCGCCATCGCCGGCCAGGTAGTAGCCCTTGAGCTCCTGCGGGTAGTAGCTCTTCACGAAGCGGTCGGCGTCGCCCCAGATCGTGCGGATCATCGACGGCCACGGCTTCTTGACGACCAGGATGCCGCCCTGACCGTTGGGCACGTCATTGCCCAGCTCGTCCACGATGGCGGCCTGGATGCCCGGGAACGGCAGCGTGCAGGAGCCCGGCACCAGCGGCGTGACGCCCGGCAGCGGCGTGATCATGTGGCCGCCGGTCTCGGTCTGCCAGAAGGTGTCGACGATGGGGCAGCGGCCGCCGCCCACGTGCTGGTGGTACCACTCCCAGGCGGCCGGGTTGATGGGCTCACCCACCGAGCCCAGCAGGCGCAGGCTGCTGAGGTCGTACTGCTTCGGATGCACCGCCTCATTGGTCTCGGCCGCCTTGATCAGCGAGCGGATCGCCGTGGGCGCCGTGTAGAAGATGCTGACCTTGTGCTTCTCGATCATCTGCCAGAAGCGGCCGGCGTCCGGGAAGGTGGGCACGCCCTCGAAGACGATCTCGGTGCCGCCCAGGGCCAGCGGGCCGTAGGTGATGTAGGTGTGGCCGGTGACCCAGCCGATGTCGGCCGTGCACCAGAAGATGTCGTCCGGCTTGAGGTCGAAGGTCCACTTGGTGGTCAGCGCCGCATGCAGCAGGTAACCGCCGCTGCTGTGCTGCACGCCCTTGGGCTTGCCGGTGGAGCCGGAGGTGTAGAGCAGGAAGAGCGGATGCTCGGCGCCCACCCACTCGGGCTCGCATTGCGTGGACTGGCCGTCCAGCACCTCGTGCAGCCACTGGTCGCGACCGGCCGTCCAGCCGATGGCACCGCCCGTGCGCTTGTAGACGATCGCGTCCTTCAGCGTGGGGCAGCTGTTGTCCGCCAGGGCCTCGTCGACGATGGACTTCAGGGGCAGGTGCTTGCCACCGCGGACCTGCTCGTCGGCAGTGATCAGCAGCACGGCGCCAGCATCCTGCACGCGGTCGCGCAGGGACTGCGCCGAGAACCCGCCGAACACCACCGAGTGCGTGGCGCCGATGCGCGCGCAGGCCTGCATGGCCGCGACACCCTCGACGGACATCGGCATGTAGATGACGACGCGGTCGCCCTTCTTCACGCCGCGCGCCTTCAGCGCATTGGCCAGCTGCGAGACCTGGGCCAGCAGCTCGCGGTAGCTCACGCGGGTCACGGTGCCGTCGTCGGCCTCGAAGATCAGGGCGGTCTTGTCACCCAGGCCGCGCTCGATGTTGCGGTCCAGGCAGTTGTAGGAGACGTTCAGCGTGCCGTCCTCGAACCACTTGAAGAACGGCGCCTGGCTCTCGTCCAGGGTCTTGGTGAAGGGCGTCTTCCAGGTGATCAGCTCGCGGGCCAGGCGGGCCCAGTAGCCGGCGTAGTCGGCTTCGGCTTCCTTGCACAGGGCCTCGTAGGCCGCCATGCCGGCGACGTGCGCCGACTTCGCGCTCGCCTCGTTGGGGTAGTACAGCGTTGTCTCCTGCTGATTGCTCATGGCTCTGATCTCCTTGGCGGATGCAGGCGCATCCTGTTTTTTGCGCTGCACCAACTGTGCGATTCGTCACTGACGACGCGCTGACTCTTATAGAAGTGTGCTCGGGCATTCTGCCGCCGCCCCTCCCCGGCAGCGGGTCCGGCAGGGCCGCGTGATACACAATGCGCCCGCGATCGTCTCACTAGAATCGGCGCCGATCCCACCTGGAAGTTACCAATGAGTTCCCAAATGAATCGAAAGCTGGGCCCCCTGCCCGCCCTCATGTTCGGCAGCCGCTGGCTGCAGCTGCCGCTGTATCTCGGCCTGATCCTGGCGCAGGCGGTGTATGTCTTCCAGTTCTGGACGGAACTGGTGCACCTGATCGAGGCGGCGTTCGGCCACCAGGAGGCGCTCATCACGCTGGTGAAGAGCATCGGCTACAAGGCCGCGGCCATCAAGGACGCCAGCGGTGCCGTCATCGGCTACGAGCCCATCGCCAAGCTCAACGAGACCATCATCATGCTGGTCGTGCTGGGCCTGATCGACGTGGTGATGATCTCCAACCTGCTCATCATGGTGATCGTGGGCGGCTACGAGACCTTCGTCTCGCGCATGAACCTGGAGGGCCACCCGGACCAGCCCGAATGGCTCAGCCACGTGAACGCCTCGGTGCTGAAGGTCAAGCTGGCCACGGCCATCATCGGGATCTCGTCCATCCACCTGCTCAAGACCTTCATCAACGCCGACAACTACAGCGAGAAGACGCTGATGTGGCAGACGCTGATCCACATCGCCTTCCTGCTCTCGGCCATGGCGATCGCCTACACGGACAAGCTGCTGTCCAGCGCGCACGGCCCGCATCAGGGCGACGGCCACTGAGCACTGCCGACATGACAAGGGGCCCCGCGGGGCCCCTTTTTCATGCGGGTCGGCGACGTGGCCCGCTCAGCGCGCCTGCCTCGACAGGATCCACGCCCCCAGCGCGCCGGAGAGCAGGCTGCCGCCCAGCACGCCCAGCTTCACGTGGGTCTCGTAGCTCGCGTCCAGGCCCGCGAAGGCCAGGCCGCCGATGAAGAGGCTCATCGTGAAGCCGATGCCGCACAGCACGCACACGCCGAAGAACTGCCCCCAGCTCGCGCCGCTGGGCCGCTCGGCCAGCCCCAGGCGGATCAGCAGCCAGCTGCTGCCGAACACGCCCGCCGCCTTGCCCAGCAGCAGCCCCAGCGCGATGCCCAGCGAGATGGGATGCGCCAGGTCCTGCAGCCCGATGCCCGCGAGGCTCACCCCGGCGTTGGCGAAGGCGAAGACCGGCAGGATCAGGAAGGCCACCCAGGGGTGCAGGCCATGCTCGAGCTGCTCGGCGGGCGAGTGGCCGTGGCCGTCGTCCATGGGAATGAAGAGCGCCGTCGCCACGCCCGCCAGCGTGGCATGCACGCCGGACTTGAGCACGCAGACCCACATCACCAGCCCGACCAGAATGTAGACGTCGGCCCGCCTGACGCCGGCGCGGTTCAGCAGCCACAGCAGCAGGAGCGAGCCACCGGCGCCGGCCAGCATGAGCAGCGAGAGCTGCTGCGTGTAGAACAGCGCGATCACCACGATGGCGCCCAGGTCGTCGATGATGGCCACCGCGGTGAGGAAGACCTTCAGCGAGGCCGGCACCCGCGAGCCCAGCAGCATCACGATGCCCAGCGCGAAGGCGATGTCCGTGGCGGCCGGGATCGCCCAGCCGTTCAGGGCCTCGCGGTGGGCGTGGTTGAAGCCCGCGTAGATCAGCGCCGGCACGACCATGCCGCCCAGCGCCGCGACGGCCGGCAGCACCGCCTGCGCCCGCGTCTTGAGCTCGCCGACGACGAACTCGCGCTTGATCTCCAGCCCCACGAGGAAGAAGAAGATCGCCATCCAGAGGTCGTTGACCCACACCAGCAGCGGCTTTTTCAGCACCAGCCAGTCCCCGCCGATGCGGACCTCCCCCGGCAGCGCGTTGAAGGCCTCGTAGGCCCCGGCCCAGGGCGAATTGCTGATCACGAGCGCCAGCACGGCGGCGATGGCGAGCACGATGCCGCCCGCGGATTCGCTGGCAAAGAAACGGCGCAGTCCCGGCGTCACGGGGTCCTCCTGAGGAATGAATCGATCAATAAGCAAGTGCTGGCAGGGCGACTGCGGGTTTTCCAGGCTTCGTTACACTGACACCCCGTCAGGCGCCGCAGCCCACCCGGCTTCAGCGCCATGCAAGCCAGCCCCGGCATGATGCCGCAGTTTCTGTCGCGCATTCCCCGCCAGCTCCCCACGCACGGACTCAAATCATGAGCAGCTCTCCCACCGTCACGATCCGCTACGCCGACCTCGTCGACAGCGTCGCCGCCGCCCTGCAGTACATCAGCTACTACCACCCGGCCGACTACATCCAGCACCTGGCGCGCGCCTACGAGCGCGAGCAGAGCGCCGCGGCCAAGGACGCCATCGCGCAGATCCTGACCAACTCGCGCATGTGCGCCGAAGGCAAGCGCCCGATCTGCCAGGACACCGGCATCGTCAACGTCTTCCTGAAGATCGGCATGGACGTGCGCTGGGGCGACTTCCCGGGCTCCATCCAGGACGCTATCAACGAAGGCGTGCGCCGCGCCTACAACCACCCGGACAACAAGCTGCGCGCCTCGGTCCTGGCCGACCCCATCTTCGAGCGCAAGAACACCAAGGACAACACGCCGGCGGTGGTCTTCATGGAAGTCGTGCCGGGCAACACGGTGGACGTGATCGTCGCGGCCAAGGGCGGCGGCTCGGAGAACAAGAGCAAGGTCTACATGCTCAACCCCTCCGACAACATCGTCGACTGGGTGCTCAAGACCGTCCCGACCATGGGCGCCGGCTGGTGCCCGCCGGGCATGCTGGGCATCGGCGTCGGCGGCACGGCCGAGAAGGCCGCGCTGCTGGCCAAGGAAGCCCTGATGGACGACATCGACATGTACGAGCTCCTGCAGCGCGGCCCCAAGGACAAGCTGGAAGAGCTGCGCATCGAGCTGTACGAAAAGGTCAACGCCCTGGGCATCGGCGCGCAGGGCCTGGGCGGCCTGACGACCGTGCTGGACGTCAAGATCAAGACCTTCCCCACGCACGCGGCCTCCAAGCCCATCGCGATGATCCCCAACTGCGCGGCCACCCGCCACGCCCACTTCGTGCTGGACGGCTCCGGCCCGAGCTACATCGAGCCGCCGAGCCTCGACCTGTGGCCCGACGTGCACTGGGCCCCGGACTACAACAAGAGCAAGCGCGTGGACCTCAACACGCTGACCCCCGCCGAGGTGGCCAGCTGGACGCCCGGCCAGACCCTGCTGCTCAACGGCAAGATGCTCACGGGCCGCGACGCCGCCCACAAGCGCATCCAGGACATGCTGGCCAAGGGCGAGAAGCTGCCCGTGGACTTCACCAACCGCGTCATTTACTACGTCGGCCCGGTCGATCCCGTGCGTGACGAAGTCGTGGGCCCCGCTGGCCCGACCACCGCCACGCGCATGGACAAGTTCACCGAGATGATGCTGGCCAACACCGGCCTCATCGCCATGATCGGCAAGGCCGAGCGCGGCCCCGTCGCCATCGAGGCCATCAAGAAGCACAAGTCGGCTTACCTGATGGCCGTGGGCGGCTCGGCCTACCTCGTCTCCAAGGCCATCAAGGCGGCCAAGGTCGTGGGCTTCGAGGACCTGGGCATGGAAGCCATCTACGAGTTCGACGTGACCGACATGCCGGTGACGGTGGCCGTGGATGCCGGCGGCACCAGCGCCCACGAGACCGGCCCCGCCGAGTGGAAGGCCAAGATCGGCAAGATCCCCGTCACCGTGATCTGACACCCCCAGGGAAAACCCCGAACTTTCAACGCGTTCGGGGCATCCGGGCCAGGCCATCGCCTCGCGATGGCCTTTTTTCATGGCCTCAGGGCCCGGGAAATCTCAAGCAATTGCTACAGGAAGTCGCATTCCTGCCACCCGCATGCCACGAGCGGCCGCCAGCCTTTCTAGAATGGCGCAGCTTTTTCGAAAGGCCCCCATGATTCAACGCAGAAACCTCCTCATTGCCGGCGGCCTCGCCCCCTTCCTGGGCGCCTGCTCGCGCCTGCCGGACACGGTCAAGATCGGCGTGGCGCAACCGCTGAGCGGCCCGCTGGCCGCCCTGGGCAAGGACATGCTCGCGGGTGTGCAGCTGGCCGTGAAGGAGCTCAACGACGCCCACTTCTCGGTCAAGAACCAGAACATCACGCTGGAAGTCGTCGCGCGGGATGACAAGTCCGATGCCGCCACGGGCAAGAAGGTCGCCCAGGAGCTGGTCGATGCCGGCGTCGTGGCCGTGATCGGTCACCTGAACTCGGGCGTCAGCATCGAGGCCGCCCCGGTGTATGCCGCCGCCGGCATCCCGCAGCTGGCCATCTCCACGAACCCGAAGTACGGCCAGCTCGGCCTGGCGACCACCCTGCGCCTCGTCGCCAATGACGACCTGCAGGCCAAGGCCATGGCCAGCTACGCGCTCGCCAACCTCAAGGCCGAGCGCTTCGCCCTGGTCGATGACGGCACGCCGTATGGCAAGTCCCTGATCGCCGGTGTCCAGTCCCTGTTCAAGAAGAAGGGCAAGGAAGCGGCGCTGACGGCCTCGCTGGATGCCAAGACCACCACCTTCGACGACCTGATCGCCAAGATGGTGGCCGCCAAGATCGACGGCGTGATCACCACGCTGGCCGACTTCCAGGTCGAGGCGCTGATCAAGGGCATGGCCAAGGCCGGTCTGCGGGACGCCGTCCTGCTGGGTGGCGACACCATCAAGACCAATGTGCTGCCCAAGATGGACATGCCCATCCGCGGCGTCTACTCCACCTCGCCGGTGATCGAGCCCTACGAGTTCAGCGCCGGCCGCAGCTTCGAGACCCGCTTCGCCGCGGCCACGAAGCAGGAAGTCGTCTACGGCGCCCACTACGCCTACGACGCGGTGCACTCCATCACCCTGGCCATGATCCGCGCCGGCTCGGCCGCACCCGCCAAGGTGCTGGCCGCCATGAAGGAACTGGACCTCCACGGCCCGGTGACTGCCAGCCTGCGCTACGACGCCAACGGCGAGCAGGCCTTCGGCACCATCAGCGTCTACGCCATCGAGAAGGGCCGCTGGGCCTCGGTGATGCGCACGCGCGACTGGGACTGAGCCCTCCCTGCCCCTTTCGAAACGCGACCCACGGGTCGCGTTTTTCATGGGCAATCCGCCTCAGGGCAGAGCGCAGGTTCCCTGCGGGGACGGCGACGGCCCGGGTGCCCACGGCGCCGTCCGGGCCCCGGACACGCGCCCCAGCGCCGTTGCCATCTGCGCCTGGAGCAGCGCGAAATAGCGCGGCGGCAGCCCGGCCCAGGCGGCTTGGTCCCGCGCGAGTGCGACCCGATCGAGCGTCCCCGGCGCCGCCAGACTGAGCCCGAGCCAGGCCTCCGCCCGCACGGCACAGGCCGTCGGGGCCGCCATCGTCAGCACCTCGCGGTAGGCCCGGGCGGCCGCTTCGAGCTGCCCCTGCGCCAGGGCGAGATCACCGCTGCGAAGCCGGGGCCACGCCTGGCGCTGCGCCTGCCCCGGCCAGTGCTTCGCGGCCACCTCGCCCGCCTGCTCGACCCAGGCCTGTGCCCCGGCGACATCGCCCGCGCGGAGGTGGGCCTGCGCGCAGCGCTGCGCCGTGAGCAGCTGCAGCGGGCCGTCATTGGGCGCGGCACTCTTGATGCCATGGACGCCCTCAACGCAGGCCCGGGCGCGCAAGCCCTCCACCTCGCCCGGCCGGCCCGCTCTGGCCAGCGTCTCGAGCAGCGCCGCCATGACGCGGCCGCGGTACCAGGCCTTCTCGCTCCACGCGGGCAGGGACATGATGCGCAGCGCGTCCTCCAGCAACTCCCGCACCTCTGCCTGCTGGTCGCCCAGGGCCAGGATGCCGCCCAGGTGGGCCTCGGCCATCGCGATGTTGTAGTGGTCCGCCGGCCAGACCTTGCGGTGGATGTCGAGCGCCTCCCGCTGGAGCGCCTCGGCCTGGGCCAGATCGCCCAGCTGCCGTGCCGCGAGGGCCGACTGTGTCAGGAGCACGGCCGTGTGCCAGTTGTCGCGGCCGAGCATGCGCCGGTTGAAGTCGGCCCCCTCCTTCGCCGCCGCGAACGCGGCGTGGAAGTCGCCCCGGTCGCTGTGCATCATGGACAGCAGGGACAGCGCGTCGTTGCCCAGGCTCTTGGTCTCGGGATGCCGGCGCAGCAGCGCCACCGCCGCCTGCACATGCGCCAGGTCCTCGGCCTGCATCGCACCGCGGGCGCGCCAGCCGTAGAAGCCGGTCAGCGCCTCGGCGGTGCCGAGCCACTCGGGGTCCTCGAAGCCGCGGGCCCGGAAGGTGTCGAGGGCCCGGCGGACCTTGGCATGGGCCTCGGGCAGCTGCCCCCGGCTCTCATGTGCCAGCTGCGCGAGCATGATGAGCGGCTTGGCGGCCTCCACGCTGTCCGGCCCGAAGAGGCGGCTCGCCTGCTCGTGCTGGCGCTGCAGCAGGGCGATGGCGTCGTCGGGACGGCCGAGGCCGTCGAGCATCGGCGCGAGGTCCCGCATCAGCTGGAAGCGAGCCTCGGGCGCCTCGTGCAGTGCATCCGGCAGCCGGGCCGCGGCCTGGCTGATGAGGTCACGAACCCGCAGGTCGCGGTGTGCGAGGTCGGACATCTCGGTGCTGTCATGAACCAGCAGCCCGCGCACGAAGTCGTACATGGCCCCGGCGCGCGCGGCCTGGAGGCGCTCCGCCTGCGCGCTGTGCAGGGCCCAGGCCGTGGCCCCCGCCAGCGCCAGCGCGGCCACGGCCGTGATGGCCGCCGGCAGCCGATGGCGGCGCAGGAAACGCCCGGCCAGGTACCGCCAGTCGGCCGGGCGGGCGCGCACGGGCAGGCCCTCGAGATGGCGTCGCAGGTCGTCGCCCAGCGCCTCGGCCGTGGCATAGCGCTGCGCCGGATCCACGGCCATGGCCTTCATGACGATGGCGTCGAGATCACCCCGCAAGGCGCGCCGGTGGGCCGGATCGGTGGCGATGTCCGACGGGCGCCGCGAGGCCCCGGCCAGCACGGCGGCGGCGAGCAGGCCGTCCGTGCGGCCGGCGCCCTCGAAGGGCGTCGCGCCCGCCAACAGCTGGCAGGCCACCACGCCGAGCGCGTAGACATCGCAGGCGATGCCCAGCGTCTCGCCGCGCAGCTGCTCGGGCGCCGCATAGGCCACCGTCATCGGCGCCGGGCCGAGCCGGGTGAGCTCGGCGGCCTCGCTCCCCTCGCCGGCCAGCAGCTTGCCGATGCCGAAATCCAGCAGTCGCAGGCGCCCCTGCGCATCGAGCAGCATGTTGCCGGGCTTGAGGTCCCGGTGCAGGACCAGGTGCGCATGGGCGTACTGCACCGCCTCGCACGCCTGGATCAGGACCGCCACGCGAGCCGGCAGGCCCAGGCCCCGGCGGTCGGCCATCGCAGCGCTCAGCGGCTCGCCGTCCACCAGCTCCAGCGCCAGCCAGGGCTGCCCCTGCGCCGCGATGCCGGCTTCATAGAGCCGGGCGATGCCGGGGTGCGCGAGCGCCGCCAGGAGGTCACGCTCGCGGCCGAAGCGTTCGAGCGCCGTGTCGGACAGGCCGACGAGCGGCAGCTTGAGGGCCACTTCGCGGACATAGGCGCCGTCGTCGCGCGCCGCACGCCAGACCTCGGCCATGCCCCCTGCGCCCAGCCGCGCCACCAGGCGCCACGGGCCCACGCGCTGGCCCGCCTGCCGCATGCCGTCCTGCAAGACGCCGCCGGACTCGCTGCCGATGGCGCCCTGCCAGGTGAAGGCGGCGGGCCTCGCCAGGAAGTCCTGCGCCTCGGCCTGTGCGAGCCGCTCCAGCAGGCCCTGCACGCGCGCCGCCAGGGCGGGTTCGCGCTGCGCCAGCGTGGCCAGCCAGGTGGCGCGCTCCCCGGTCGGGAGGTCCAGCGCCTGGTCCAGGGCGGCATCCAGCGCCGCTGCCGTGGCTGATTCAGCCGGTGCCGCGGCCCGGTCCGCCGAGCTCGCCGCGTTCGAAGGGAAATCGCTCATCGAAAAAAAATGGGTCGCCGTGGCGGACTTGGGCGGCGGATTGCGTACCTGCAGAGGGAGGGGCCAAGCGGGCCTCTCGTCCAACCACCAGCTATCGATCCAGCCTTATGCACATTCAACCGAAAACCGCCTGCGCCGCCACGGCCCTAGCCTGCGCACTCGCCCTGACTGCCTGCGGCAGCGGGGACAGCTCGACGGATCATCAGGACTCGGCCAGCACGGCACGCGCGACGGACGCGGAGATCATCGCCGATCTCAAGTCCAGCAACATCGACTTCCTGGCGAGCAACCGCCCGGCCGTCACCTGGCGCTGGCTCGGCACGCCGGCGCAGCGGATCCGCGTCTACCTGCCGGCACCGGCCAGCGGCAATGCCACCGAGCAGGACTACGCCGCCAAGGTCACCACCGCCATCGCCACGCTCAACGCCCGCTTGAGCGGCCTGCTGGTACTGGAGAGCAGCGCCACCCCGCCCGCCAGCGGGAACTACATCCAGATCAGCTACGGTACCTCCTATGTGCCGCCGGGATCGACGAACTACGCCGGCTACTGCGCGAACGTCTCCACCGGCCCGAACCTGGGCAACATGATCCTCCCCGATGCCCAGAACGGCATCGCCTCGATGCCCGTCTTCATCAACCTCGGCAACGGCCGCTGCGATGTCACCCAGGACATCGTGACGCACGAGTTCGGCCACGCCCTGGGCCTGTCCAGCCACTTCAGCGGCTTCGGCAACGACGGTCCGGCCCAGGCCATGGTCGATGTGCTGGCGACGCTGTACGGCAATCCCGCGGGGACGGCGGCCAGCGCGCTCGTGATCCGGCGCGCGGCCCAATGAGCGGGAGGAGCCAGTCATGCAAAGCTCGTTCAAGAAGCTGTACGAAGTGAACCCGCAGGCCGATGGCTCGGTGGAGCTGCTCGTCAAGGGCAGCCGCTCCGGCGCCTTTGGCATCGCGGGCAATCCCGGGGCCGTGGCCATCCTGCTCATCATGGTGTATGCCGGCACGCTGATCGGCCTCAGCTTCCTGGGCTTCTCCCTGGCGTCGGAGCGCTTCATGAAGTCGAACATGGGCCTGCTGATGCTCCTGGCCCTGGCCGGGCCGGGGCTGCTGTTGCGATTCGCCTTCGGTGCGCGCAAGACGCCGATCCGGCTGCGGCCCGAGGGCGTGGAATTCGCGAACGGCAAGCAGCGGATCGCCCTGGCCGACGTGCGGCAGTGGGGCGTGATGACCGAGACCGTCAGCGGCAACGGCGGCCGCGCACAGACGGCCTATGTGTATGCGGACGCCCTGGGCCAGCGGATCCGGCTGACCGGCCACATGAAGCAGGAGCTGGCCGAGGCCGTCCGGGACGAGATCGTGGACTACTTCCGCCGCCGCTGAGCGGCCGACGCCGCCGGGCACCAGCGGCTCAGCTCATCAGCTCCAGCAGCAGCGCGCGGGCCTTGGCCCAGTCACGCTGCACCGAGCGCAGCGGGCGCCCGCTCAGCTCGGCCACCTCGGCCTCGGTGAGCCCCGCAAAGTAGCGCAGCTCGACGAGTTGCGTGAGGGCCGGCTGAAGGCGCGAGAGGTCCTGCAGGGCGTCGTGCAGACGCAGCACGTCCTGCGGGACCTGTGGCGCGGGCAGCGGCAGCGCCTCGTCGTCCAGCGGGAGCTCGTCGACCCCCTCGCCGCGCTTCTGGCTGAGCCGGGCCCGGGCGTGGTCCACGATGATCGAGCGCATGGTGCGTGCCGCGTAGGCCAGGAAATGGGCGCGGTCCACGCCCTCCAGCGCCACACTGCCGGCCATGCGCAGCCAGGACTCGTGGACCAGGGCGGTGGTGTCCAGCAGCGTCAGCGGCTGGTGCTGGCGCAGCCGCTGACGGGCCATGCGGCGCAGCTGCGGATAGACCTCCTGCGCCAGCCGCCGCTCCGCCTCGGCCCCCTCCAGGCGCACCGCCTCGACGGCCGTCGCCCGCATGTCTTTGCTTGTCATGGGGCGCAGCCTACCGCATGGAGGCCGTCCGGCGAGGCGCCCGCTCGAGCCCGTATGAGACCGCTCGAGATCGCTCGACCCGGCCCCGTGCGCTGATCGCCCATCGGCGGACATCCCCCCCAAATTCCGTCAACTCGGCGTCGCACGCCCACTTTTGCACTGCGCAACCTCTGACAAGGCGGCTGCCCGGCTTCGGGTGGTCGTCGAACCCAACCCCGCCTACTTGAGCAAGTCACCATGCAACACCTGAATCAGCGAGTTCTCCTCTCCAGCGTGCTGGCCCTGGCAGCCGCCCTGTCCGCCTGCGGCGGCGGCGGCAGCAGCAGCACCGGCGGCACGACCACGCCGACCACGCCGACGACGCCCACCACGCCTGTCGCTGCGACCATCAACGAAGGCAACTACCTGAACGCCGTGGCCCTGACCGGGCTGGCCGCCGACCGGCTGGACGACGTCAACACGATGATCGCCTACCTCTACAGCGCCGTGATCGCGACCCAGGGCCGCACCGGCAGCTACCCCTGCCCGCTCGGCGGCAGTGTGAACGTGGGCCTGCAGGGCAGCACCTACACCTTCAGCGCGCAGGGCTGCCGCTTCGCCGGCTACACCGTGCAGAGCGGCACCATCACCGCCGCCGGCGCCAGTGCCAGCCAGGTGAACGGCGTGTACTACCTGATGGGCGGCGACTTCGCCTTCACCGACGTGGACTACCTGAGCCAGGCGCAGTCGGGCAGCCAGGTCATGAACGGCCAGTTCAAGCTGGTCCGCAACGGGGACCTGAGCCTGGACGCCAGCGGCCAGGCCACCGTCCGCCGCAACGGCCGCACGGACACCTACACCCAGCTGCAGGTCCGCACCGGCACGCCGGACACCCGCACGCACGAGGTGGAGATCGACAAGCTGGCCTTCCGCCTGGAGTCGCCGCGCTTCCCGCTGGCGCTGACCGTGGCCGGTGACAGCCGCGGCGGCACCATCACCGCGACCGACAGCTCCAGCATCACCTTCACCCAGCAGGCGACGGCCTACAAGTACGAGCTGCGCCGCACCACCGGCGCAACCCCGTTCTACACCGCTACGCTGGCCGACAGCGACGCCGCGTTCAAGGCCGCGGTGGAGGAGATGCTGAAGTAAGCCCGACTGCCTGATGCACCACCCGCTGCGGATAGGGGATCTCCACCCCCATCCGCCGCAGGGTGCGCAGGATGGCGAGATTGACCTCCGAGCGCACGCCGCCCTGGCCGTTCTCGGGGTCGCAGATCCAGAAGACGATGGTCAGCTCCAGGCCGTCGGCCGCGAAATTGCTCAGCTGCACAGTGGGCACCGGCTCCTTGAGCACGCGCGGCACGCCCGAGACGGCCTCCACGAGCGCCGGCATCACGACGTCGAGGTCCGCCGCGTAGTCCACCTGCACGAGCGTGGTGATCAGCACCTTCGGGTCGGCCAGGGACGAGTTCTCGACACGCGTCGTGATCAGCGTCTCGTTCGGCACGATGGCCTCGCGGCCGTTGAGCGCGCGGATGACGGTATAGCGGGTCTTGATGTCGGAGATGCGGCCCTCGAAGTTGTCGACCTTGACCATGTCCCCGATGCGCAGCGAGCGCTCGGCGAGGATCACGAAGCCCGACACATAGTTGGCCGCCAGCTTCTGCAGGCCGAAGCCGATGCCCACGCCCAGCGCGCCGCCGAGCACGCCCAGGGCCGTGAGGTCGATGCCCGCGGCGCTCAGCGCGACCAGCAGGCCAATGAACAGCAGCACGGCCCGCGTGAGGTTCACGGCGATCTTGCGCAGCGAGAGGTCCGTCGTCGCGTTGCGCAGCAGCCGCCCCTCGATGACGGCCGACAGCCACAGCGCCAGCACCATCACGAACACGGCCGTCAGGCTGCCCTCGATCATGGCCCGCAGCGTGACCTGCGTGGAGCCCATCTTCCAGGAGATGTTCTCGAGCTCATCCATCACGGCCGGCAGGATGCCGGTGATCCACAGGATGGAACCGCCCCAGGCGAGCCACGAGACGCTGCGCTCCAGGAAGCCGACCCAGCGGGATTCCGGCATGGCCGCGCGCAGGACCCGGGCCGTCAGGCGGATCAGCACCAGGGACACGAGCACCGGGATGATCAGCTTGAACACCGCCGACTTGATGCCCAGCAGCGGCAGCGCCCGCCGCGCCGCGAAGGCCGCCACGAGGGCGAGCACCGGGAACAGCACGCCGTCGATGACGTGATTGCCGAACAGCACCGAGCCCGGGCGCTCGGGCGCGAAGCGCTTCAGCCGCGACACGATCAGCCAGGACAGCGCCAGGCAGCCGAGCATCAGGCCCAGCTCCGTCAGGGCCGAGACGGTGGCGAAGGAGGACAGCAGGCGCTGCACCTCCTCGAAATCAAGGGATTGGGTACTCATGCACTTTCTTCAGGAACGACAAGGGCGGCCTGCAGCCGCCCTTCCACCAGGCAAGGAGGCCGCCGGACCGCAGTATCGGTCAAGCGGCACGCCGGGTTCCGGGGGGGCCAGGCCCCGCGGATCTCGCGAAGCCGGCACGGGGGGGGCCGCTCAGACGCCGGTGAGGACCCGCAAGTGCGTGCCGACGCTGCGCGCCAGGGCGCCGAGATGGTAGCCGCCCTCCAGCACCGAGACGATGCGGCCCTGGCAATGGCGGGCCGCCATGTCCTTGATCCGCAGCGTGATCCATTCGTAGTCGGCCTCGACGAGCCCGAGCTGCCCGAGGTCGTCCTCCCGGTGGGCGTCGAAGCCGGCCGAGACGAAGATCATCTGCGGGCGGAAGCGCTCGAGGGCCGGCATCCACATGGCCTCGATCATTTCGCGGATCTCCCCGCCCCGCGTGTAGGCCGGGATGGGCACGTTGACCATGTTCTCGCCCTTGGGCACGGCGCCGCTGTAGGGATAGAGCGGGTGCTGGAAGATGCCGACCATCAGCACGCGGTCGTCCCCCGCGAGGATGTCCTCGGTGCCGTTGCCGTGGTGCACATCGAAGTCCACCACCGCGACGCGGTCCAGGCCCCGCACGTCGAGCGCGTGGCGGGCCGCGATGGCGACGTTGTTGAAGAAGCAGAAGCCCATGCTCTGATCGCGCGTGGCGTGGTGGCCGGGCGGGCGCACCGCGCAGAAGGCGTTCTCGGCCTGGCGGTCCAGCACGAGGTCGGTGGCCTTGACCGCCGCCCCGGCGGCACGCAGCGCGGCGCTCCAGGTGTAGGGATTGGCGATGGTGTCCGGGTCGATGGCCTTGCACTCGCCGCTGGCGGCAATGGCCTCCAGGATGTCACGGATCTCGGCCACATAGCCGTGCGTGTGGGCCAGCTCGACGTCCTTGAGCTGCGCCAGCGGCGCGTCATGGCGCGACAGCGCGATGTCCAGGCCGTTGGCGATCAGCCAGTCGTCGATGGCGTCCAGGCGTTGCGGGCATTCGGGGTGGCCGGCGCCCATGTCATGGCGGCGGCAGTCGGGGTGACTGAGGAAGGCGGTGGACATCGCAGGCACGGTCTCCAGGAACTCTTGTCGGGCCGAGCGCACCCTGCGCATTTGCGCTATGGTGCGAGGCCTATGCAAGACCTTTCCCCCGCCAGCATCGCCCGCCGGTTCGAGGCCCTGTCGCACCAGATTAGCACGATCATCCGTGGCAAGGCCTTACAGATCGAGGATTGCCTGACCTGCCTCATGGCGGGGGGCCATCTGCTCATCGAAGACCTCCCCGGCGTCGGCAAGACGACGCTGGCGCACACGCTGGCGGTGTCGCTCGGCCTGCGCTATTCCCGGGTGCAGTTCACGGCGGACCTCCTGCCCTCCGACCTCCTCGGCGTGAGCCTCTACGAGCGCGAGCGCGGGGGCTGGCAGTTCCACCCCGGCCCCGTCTTCGCGCAGGTGCTGCTGGCCGACGAGATCAACCGCGCCGGCCCCAAGACGCAGAGCGCACTGCTGGAGGCCATGGAGGAACACCAGGTCACCGCGGACGGCCAGACCCATGCCCTGCCCCGCCCCTTCTTCGTGATCGCCACGCAGAACCCGAGCGAGCAGCTCGGCACGCACCCGCTGCCGGAGTCCCAGCTGGACCGCTTCCTCATGCGCATCAGCCTCGGCCTGCCGGACCGCGCCGCCGAGCGCGAGATGCTGCTGGGCCAGGACAGCCGCGAGGCCATCCGCCATCTGCAGGCCCTGATGCAGCCCGAGGAGCTGCTGGCCATCCAGGCGCGAATCCCGCAGGTGCACGCCTCGGCGGCCCTGCTCGACTACCTGCAGGCGCTGCTGGAGGCGACCCGCTCGGGGCAGTGGTTCAGCGACGGCCTCTCGCCGCGGGCCGGCCTGGCGCTGCTGCGCGCCGCCCGCGCACGCGCCCTGATGCGCGGCCGCGACCACGTCACGCCGGACGACGTGCAGAGCATCCTGGCCCAGACCATCGCCCACCGCCTGCGCCCGCGTCCGGGCAGCGGCCGCGGTGCCGTCGAGCAGGTCCGGGCGATGCTGGAAGCCGTGCCCCTGCCCTGATCGCCCATGGCCTCGCCCGCAAGCCGCTGGCAGCGTTGGTGGAGCGCCCGCCACCCGCGCGCCGACACCCATGCGCTCACCCAGCGCAATCTCTACATCATCCCCACGCGGCCCGGCCTCTTCTTCGCCGCCACGCTCGTCGTGCTGCTCGTGGCCTCGATCAACGAGCAGCTGAGCCTCGGCTTCGCGCTGAGCTTCCTGCTGGCCGGCGCCGGCCTGGCCTCCATGCACGCCACGCACGGCAATCTGCGCGGCCTGGACCTCGACCTGCGCCCGCCCGCGCCCATCGAGGCCGGCACCGAGGCCCCGCTGCTGCTGCGCCTGCACAACCGCGGCGCGGCCCGCTACGGCATCGCGCTGACGGCCGACGGCCGCGAGTGGCGGCAGTTCCTGCGTCCGTTCAAGGCCACGCCGGCGGATGCCATGCGCGGCGCCAGCTGGGCCGACGTGCCGGCGCAGGGGCACGCCCAGGTCCAGGTGGCGCTGCCGGCGCTGCCGCGCGGCCTGCATGAGATGCCGACGCTGCGCATCGAGACCCGCTTCCCCCTGGGCCTGTTCCGCGCCTGGAGCTACTGGCGGCCGGCCAGCCGCGTGCTGGTCCATCCCAAGGCCGAGCCCGCGCCGCCGCCGCTGCCCGCCGGCAGCGGTGAGGGCCTGCGCCTGCCCCTGCCCGCCCAGGGCGGCCGCGGGGGCGACGAGGTGCAGGGCCTGCGCCCCTACCAGCGGGGCGACCGCCCCCGGGACATCCACTGGAAGAAGGCCCTCCCCCAGGGCGACGCGGCCCCCCAGTGGTGGGTGCGCGACCGCCAGACGCCGCAGGGCCAGGAGCTGTGGCTGCGCTGGGAGGACGCCGCCGGGCTGGATGAGGAAGGCCGCCTGTCGCGGCTCTGTGCCTGGGCACGCCTCGCCGAGGCCCAGGGCCTGCGCTACGGCCTGCGGCTGCCCGGCGTCCGCCTGGCACCGGACACGGGCGAGGCCCACCTGCAGGCCTGCCTGCGTGCCCTCGCGGTGCACGGCCTTCCCGAGGCCGCGGCCGCGCCGGCCGGCGAGGCGCAGCCATGAGCGCCACCCCAGGCAAGACCTGGCCCTGGCAGGACCCCCGGTGGCGGCGGCCCGGCCGCGAGGCGCGGGACACCTTCTTCCTGCTCGGCCTGATCGCCGCGACGCTGCTCCCCCATGCGGACCATCTGCCGCCCTGGAGCCTCGTGCTCGGCGCCGGCCTGCTGGGCTGGCGCGCCTGGCTCGCCGCGGGCAGCCGCCCGCTGCCCGGCCGCTGGACGCTCGCGGCGGTGCTGGGCGTCGCCGTGGTGCTGATCGCCCTGCAGTTCCGCACGCTGCTGGGCCGCGAGCCCGGCGTCACGCTGCTGGTGCTGCTGATGGGCTTCAAGACCCTGGAGCTGCGCGCCCGGCGGGACGCCTTCGTGGTCTTCTTCCTCGGCTTCTTCCTGGTGCTGACCCACTTCCTCTATTCGCAGTCCCTGCTGACGGCGCTGTGGACACTCGGCTGCACCTGGGGGCTGCTCACCGCACTCGTGCTGGCGCAGATGCCGCTCGGCCAGCCGCACCTCGCCGTGGCGGCCCGCCAGGCGGCGCGCGTCACGCTTTGGGGGCTGCCGGTGATGGTGGCGCTGTTCCTGCTGTTCCCGCGCATCGGGCCGCTGTGGGGCCTGCCGGCGGACGACATCGGCCGCACCGGGCTGTCCGACCGCCTGGAGTTCGGCAGCATGAGCGAGATCGCCAACGACAACAGCGTCGCCCTGCGCCTGCGGGTGATCGAGGGCCAGCCTGCCCCTCGCGAGTGGTACTTCCGCGGCAACGTCCTCAGCCGCTTCGATGGCCGCCGCTGGACGGCCACTGAGGCCCTTCCCACAGGCGAGCCGCCTCTGCCGCCAGCGGTGGCGCAGGCCCGCGCGACCGGCCCGGCGCTGCGCTACGAGCTGACGCTCGAGCCGCTGCGCATCCGCCTGCTGCCGATGCTGGAGCAGGCCCCGGGCCGGGCGGGCGACACCCTGCCGCTGGAGGAGCTGCGCGTGGAGCTGGACCGCGAGCATGTCTGGCGGGCGCTGCGGCCGATCACGGAGCGGCTGCGCTTCCAGCAGCTCGCCCGGACGGGCCAGGCCGCGCTGCCCCAGCAGCTGGCGCCGGTCGAGCTGGCGGACTACCGGCTGCTGCCGCCCGGCCTGAACCCGCGCAGCCAGGCCTTCGCCCGGCGCCTCGGCCAGCAGCCCGGCATCGCCGCCCTGCCCGAGTCCCGGCGCGCCGAGGCCTACTCCGCCGCGCTGCTGCGGCACCTGCACGAGCAGCCCTTCACCTACACCCTGTCCCCCGGCCGCTATGGCGAGGCCAGCCCGCATCTGGTGGACGAGTTCTGGTTCGACCGCCGCCTGGGCTTCTGCGAGCACTTCGCCAGCGCCTACGTGGTGATGATGCGGGCCCTGGGCGTGCCCGCCCGTGTCGTCACCGGCTACCAGGGCGCCGACCCCGAGCCCCAGGACGGCTTCTGGGTGGTGCGCCAGTCCAATGCCCATGCCTGGGCCGAGTACTGGCAGGACGGCCAGGGCTGGGTGCGCGTGGACCCCACGGCCGCCGTGGCCCCGGACCGCATCCGCCTCGGGCAGACGCTGGAGGTGCCCGCCGGACTCGTCGGCAGCATGCTGGGCACCGTCAGCCCGGACCTCTGGCGGCAGTTGCGCAGCGTCTGGGAGACGCTGGACAACCGCTGGCAGCAGTGGGTGCTCGGCTACTCGCGGCAGGAGCAGTTCAATCTGCTGCAGAAGCTGGGCTTCGAGAACCCGGACTGGACGGCGCTGGGCCAGGCCGCGGCGGGCCTGATCGCGGCGGTGCTGGGGCTGGGCCTGGCCTGGAACGCCTGGCTCGGCCGCCCGCACGATGCCTGGACCCGTCAGCGCCTGCGGGTGCAGCGGGACCTGCGCGGCGTGGGCATCGACGCGCCGATGCACCTGAGCTACTCCCGCTGGGCCGCGCTCCTGGAGGCCCGCCACGGGGCCCTCGCCGAGGGGCTGGCCCCGCTGCTGCGGGACTGGGACCTCCAGCGCTATGCGCCCACGGCATCAGCCGCAATGACCGCCGACCGGGCCACCCGGCGACTGTGGCAGGCCCGGTTGCGCGAGCTGCAGCGCCGCCTGCGCTGACGCGCCCGTCGCCGCCTGACCACAGGCGTCGCCCGTGAGCGTAAGTGTTCTGTAACAGAGCGCCGGCGCCATATCGGTGCCGTGGACCCCGCTTCTAGACTGGCGCCCCCTGTGACGACCCCCGGATGCCCTGCGCCCCGCAGGCCCGCGCACGGTCCTCGCGCACTCCAGAACGAATCCCTCCGCCGACGATGCAGTTCGCCTCCCCGCCCAGCCCCCGGTCCGTGCCGCCCCTCACCCTGTGCCTGCTCTCCTGCCTGATCCTCGCCGCCTGCGGTGGCGGCGGTGGCACGACGGGGTCGATCCAGGCCCCGGACGCCGCGGCCTCCAGCCCCGACGTCTGGGTGGATCCCCTGCCGCCGGGCGCCGAGCCGGCCACGCCGCCGGGCAGCAGCGCCTCGGCCGTCCTGCCGCCGGAGGGCCCGACGACCTCGGATCCGGCACCCGCACCCGCACCCGCACCTGCTCCCGTGCCGGCTCCCGCCCCCGCGCCGACACCTGCGCCCGCCCCTGTGCCCGCACCAGCCCCGGTCCCTGCACCTGCACCCGTCCCTGCACCCGTTCCGGCACCAGCGCCCGCGCCGACACCGGCCCCGGCTCCCGTGCCTGCACCCGCCCCGGTCCCTGCCCCTGCTCCCGCACCGGTCCCCACACCGGTCCCCGCACCGACGCCGACCCCCACACCGGCACCAGCCCCCGTGCCTGCGCCCGCGCCCGCTCCGGCCCCCACGCCCACGCCCACGCCGGCCCCTGCACCGACACCGGCCCCCACCCCGGCTCCGACGCCCGCCGACCCCATCGCGCTGGCCGTCCAGACGGGCGACGCGCGGGCGCTGACCACGGCGGACCAGCAGACGATGCTGAACCGCGCCATCACGCTGGCCACGGGCTACCGGGACACGCAGATGGCCGTCGTGCGGGACATCCTCGGCACCGACGCCGCCAGCCTGACGCTCAACCACACGAGCAACAGCGTGACCGTCGGCATCCGCAAGAGCAGCATCGCCGTGCCGCTGCTGACCGCCGATGGCGGCCAGGGCATGGCCGCGCTGGCCATGAACGGCAAGGGGCGCGGCCTCGTCTACGGCGCGGACGTCCTGGCCTGGATGGCCGGCACCACGCGTGAGCAGCAGCACCTGCCCGTCTTCCGCCGCGCCATGAACTGGGTGCTTACCGGCAATGCCGCCACCGCGCCCGCGGCCTCGACGACGCTGCGCTTCGGCGTGGCCGGCTACAACGGCACCACCGTCAAGCAGTACCTGCAGCGCACCGGCACCGACAGCGTCTTGCAGACCTGTGCCGTGGCCGACCCGGCCAACACCTGCTGGCGGCAGCTGGACCTGATCGTCATGGGCAACAGCGTGACGGACAACCCGGCGCTGGACACCCTGGTCCGCACCTACCTCGACGCCGGCAAGGCCGTCGTGCTGATGCAGCCGAACTGGAACGTCTCCGGCGGCCTGCAACGCGCCGCGGCCGGCCTGGGCATCGGGCTGGGCGGCTATCCGGGCAACTACTTCGCCGCGGCCTCGGCCGTGTCCATCGGCGCCGGCCGCAGCAGCGCCGAGCTCCTGGCCAAGGCCGACCAGTTCGGCAGCCTCATCGCCTCGCTGCGCCTGCTGCCGCGCACGGACCTGACGCTGGACTTCTCGGCCAACGCCGACGCCCTCAAGCCCATCGCCGCCGTCGGGTCCATGGTCGCCGCGATGGAGGGCGGCGGCAGCCCCCTCTTCAGTGAGCCCGACTCGCTGCTGTACCGCTACCTCGTGCTCTGGGCGGACGTCCAGCGCCTGTCCGTGCGCTACGGCTCGCCGCTGTCCGTCAAGGGCAATGCCGGCGACTTCCTGCGCACCTACGCCTCGGACGCCTGGGTCGCCTACCGCCGCGCGACGACGACCATCCCGCCCAACGGCGCGGGCGACTACATGCCCGCCCAGGCCAAGGACATGGCCGTCAGCAGCGACTGGGAGACGATCACCGTCACCATTCCCCAGACCGGCGGCATCACGCTGATCGGGCGGGCCGCCGTACCCGGCAAGCCCGTGCAGGTGGAGGTGGCCGACGCCGCCGGAGCCAGCAGCCTCACCCTGCAGACCAGCCATCTGCGGACCTGGGGCAATCCGCTCACGGACAGCGTCTACGCCCGCCCGCTGAAGCCCAATTCCTACGCCGTGCCCCTGCGCGGCACGGTGGACTTCGTCTCGCCCTTCGGCGGCCCGCTGATGCTGGGCTACGGCGGCGCCACGGCCAACTCCGTCGTGACGCTGCGGATCAAGGGCAGCGCCCGCTACGCCCATCTGGACTTCACCAAGTCCCCCACGCAGGCCGAGATCGACGCCGCCGTGGCCGCGCTCAAGAAGGGCGACTTCGGCTGGCAGACCAACAAGTTCGTCGGCGGCGAGGTCCAGCAGATCACCAAGTACGCCGTCAGCGCCATCGGCACGAGCGACCCGCGCAAGTACGTGCTGGACAACCTCAAGGGCGGCCTCTTCGACAGCAACCACTTCGCCAACGGCTACCGCAACATGCCGATGTCCGACAAGGCCGCCGCCCTGTGCAGCAGCTTCGGCTGGGACTGCAGCGGCCCGATCCACAACGCGCCGGGCGTGCAGCACTTCGTGGGCTGGATCGCGACCTGCGGCTTCCTGTGCTCGGGCAATCCCTCCGACGGCTCGGCCGGCCTGAACGTGGGTTGGGGCTGGGCGCATGAGCTGGGCCACAACACCGTCCAGCGCGTGATGCACATGGCGCCCGGCGGCGTGGGCTGCCTCGTGGAGTGCGACAACAACATCCTGGCCAGCGCCACGATGCTGCGCATCTACGAGACGCTGGGCATCGACACCGGGCACAACCTCGACCACCCGGGCCTCTACGCCATGCTGCTGGCCAGCCGCGGCGCCGGCCTCACCGGCGAGGCCCTGCGCGCCAACATGCAGCAGCGCCTGTGGGCCGGCAGCTCGCAGGACCCGATGCGCGCCGTGCACTTCCAGCTCGCCTTCCTCTATGCCCGCGAGCGCTACGGCCTGGCCCAGCCCACCATGCTGACCACGCTGGAGTTCTTCCAGCTCCTCACCAAGGCCGACCGGCTCGTGGCCAAGGCCTGGGACGCCGGCAACCGCGGCAAGTACGCCATGGGCCGCTACGCCAACAACACGATCAAGAACGAGGACCTGCTCTACGTCCTCAGCTCCAAGATCATCGGCCAGGACCTGAGCAAGACCTTCGAGATGTACGGCCTGCCCTTGAGCCCGGAGGCCCTGGGCTCGGTGCAGGACCTGAAGCTGCCGCTCGCCGCACGGGCCTTCTATGCCCTGCCCGCCGGCAAGTACAACCGGCTCGCCACGGGCCGCTGGGTGGACATCGAGGCCAAGGTGCCGGCCTACCCCTTCTGAGCGTCGCCCCCGGGGCCCCCGGACGGGCCCGCCCCGCTGCCGGCGGGGGTGCGTGCGACAATGCACGCCCCCCAGCCGCGGGCCGATGCCCAGCCTTCGCGCCCCCGGCGACAGAGATTCCACCGCCTTGAATGAGAAGTTGATGAAGGGCCTGGACCTGTTCTTCCTCCAGCCGCTTTACGCGATGCTGGCTGACTGCCCCACCCTCTTGCGCCTGCTCGAACGCCGTTACGGGCTGCGCCCCGTGCTGCGCCAGGGCGAGGCGCGCCTGGGCACGTCCGAACTGCTGAACCTGCTGGAGACGCTGCACGTCCACGGCCGCCCGCATGCCGGCGCCTGGCTCGCCCAGCGGGTCGACGTCAGTGTGGCGGGCGGGCTGACCTACTACCTGCGCAGCCATGCCCGGCTCGGCGACGCGATCCGCGAGCTACTGCGCCTGCGCCGGCACCTGCTGCCGGACGGCATCGTCAAGTATGTGCACGACGCCGACGGCATCGAGCTGCAGCTGCGCCCGGCCTACCAGGCGCAGCGCCTCGGGCGCGTGCTGCGCTACGAGGCCATGACCGTGTGGCTGCATGAGCTGCTGTGCCGCTGCGTCGCGGTGCCGCTGCCGCTGCAGGCCGTCGGCCTCATGAGCCCGCCGCCGGACGGCGAGAGCGCGCTGGAGGCGCAGCTCGGCCGGCGCATCGACTGGCTGCAGGACCACTGCTCCATCCGCTATGCCCGCGGCGCGCTGGACATGCCGCTGCCCGGCCACAGCCCCGCCCTGCTGGCAGCCCTGCGCCCCATGATGGACGAGTGGCAGCTCGGGGTCGCGGCCGAGGCGTCGTCGTCCATCGCGCTGCAGGTGCAGGAATGGCTCGCGCGGCAGGCGGACCTGTGCCAGGTGACGCTGGAGCAGGCCGCGCAGGCCCTCGCCCGCGGCGCCAGCACGCTGCGCCGCCACCTGCACCAGGAAGGCCATCGCTTCCAGGACCTCATGCTCGCCCAGCGCCGCGCCCGGCTCTTCAGCGCCGTGGCCTATGGCGAGCAGCCGCTGGGCCAGCTGGCCGCCGAACATGGCTACTCGGACCGTGCCAGCCTCGAGCGCGCCTTCGTGAACGGCTTCGGCTGGCGCCCGGCCCAGCTGCGGCGCACGCTGGAGGCCCTCACGCCCGAGGGCGCGCTGCGCTCGCAGGCCGCCCTGAACTGGGAGCTCGACACCCAGCTGGACGAAGACAGTGCCGCCTGGCTCTGGCAGGCCCGCCGGCGCCAGGCGGCGCACGGGCTCGACTGCCGCCTGCAGCTCGCCCTCGCCCTGCGCCACGAGATGGCGGAGGACGCCGCGCCGGGGGACGCCGACCTGGTGGCGGCCCTGGCCCAGGGCGGCCGCTGGTGGCTCTCGCGGCAGGATCCGCAGGGCAGCGGCCTGGGGCCCGACCCGTCCCAGCTGGCCCTGGCCTCGCACCTGCTGCAGGCCGCGCGCCTGGGATCGCAGGCCGTCCTGCAGCGCCTGAGCCGCCTGCGCCTGGCCCTGGCCGACCAGCAGCCGGACCGCGCTGCGGCAGGCCGATGCGCTCATCCGCCCCCTGGAAAGCGGGGACCTGGCCGAACCGGAAGCCACGCCGCCCGCGAGCGGCGATGCCGGCATCTGGGAAACGCTGGCACGGGAGCTCTGGAACGCGGCACCACACGCGGCAACACATGCGGCACCAGACGCTCCACAAAACGCCGCACCGCACGCCGCACCGCGCGCCACACCTCACGCCGCGTCGCCGGCCCTCGCCCGACGTGGATGAGCTGCCGCAGGTGCTGGTGGAGCTCCGCCACTTGCAGGGGCTCTACGAGCTGCTCGCGTCCCGGCCTGCCCTGCTGCAGGGCCTGGAGGCGCGCGGCCTGCTGGCCCGCGCCGCGCCTAACGACACGCGGCTGCAGCCGCCGGCGCAGGCCTTCGAGCTGGCCGTGTTCCTGCACGAGCACGGCGAGCACCACATCAGCGCCCGGCTGGCCGCGCTGACGGACCCGAGCGCGGGCGACGGCCTGCACTACTTCGCCCGCAGCTGCGCCAGCCTGCGGGAGGCGCTGGCCTCGCTGATGCAGCATCAGGCCGACTGGCTGCCCGGCGCCCACTTCCAGCTGCGCGAGAACGCCGACACGCTCGAACTGCGCCTCGTGCCGCATGCGGCCGCACCGCCGCTAGGGCCGCTGCTGTTCTGGGAGGGCACGCTGATCTGGCTGCACCGTGCGCTGCAGCAGTGTGTGGGCCAGCCGGTCGCGGCCCGCGCCGTGGCCGTCATGAGCCCCGCCACGCCGCAGGCCGCCGTGCTGGAGGGCCTGCTGGGCGCCCCCGTGCAGTTCGGCGCCCGCGACTACCGCCTGCGCTGGCCGGCCCGCTGGCTGGACCACCCGCTGCCCGGCAGCCATCCCGCCTTGCGGGCCCGCCTGGCGGGCTGCTTCGACAGCATCGCGCGGCGGCGGCAGACGCCCGTTCCGCTCTGGCATCAGGTGCTCGACGCCCTCGAGACCGCCCCCGGCACCGCCGAGCTGGGCATGGCGCCCGTGGCCGCGCGGCTCGGCCTGACCCCCATCACCCTGCGCCGCCGCCTGGCTTCGGAAGGCCGGCAGTTCCAGGCCCTGCTGGCGGCCTTCCAGCGTGAGCGGGCCTTCGAGATGGCGGTCGTGCAAGGCCACTGCGAGGCGACCGTCGCGGAGCGGCTCGGCTACGCCGGACGGGTGCCGCTCGCCCGGGCCTTCCGCGGCTGGTACGGCACCACGCCGGCCCGCCTGCGCCAGACGCTGCTCGCCCTGCAGGGCCTCGGCGCCGGCGAGGACTGGGCCTCGCCGCTGCACCTGCCCGCCTGGCCCGCTGACCTGCCGCTGCCTGGCGCGGCCCCGGACCCGGTCCCGGGGGCCCATGCCCTGGGCGAAGCCGGAAGGGCCTGGCGGGGCGCGACCACGCTGGTGACGCCGTCGCTCCTGCCCCCGGCCCGCATGACGCCGACCCCGGATGCGCAACGCCTGCAGCACCTCGCGCAGGCGCGCCGCTGGCTGCAGGGCCGCGCCCGCCCCGCCGAGCCTTTCTCGCCTCCCGCGCCCGCCTCGCACGACGCCGCCCCCGCGACCTCGTTGGCGGCCGGCTCGCTCCCGCCCGCCTGGCGCCAGCTCGGCACGCTGCTGCTGCACCGGACCGTGGGCGCCGCCGCCGAGGACAGTGCCCAGATCACCACCGCCCTCCCGTCACCGGACACCTGCGCCCGGGACCGGCGCCGCTACGGCGTCGATCGGCAGGCGCTGAGCCACCTGCTGCTCGCGGCCTGGAGCCTGCCGCCGGACTGCCTGCAGCGCCTGGCCCGGACCGCCGACGCCCCCTGAGCCTCGGCCGCACAGCGCACGATTGCGGGTAAGTCCCGCTGATGGAGCCGCGCGCGGGCCGCGAACATTCAGCCCGCCCCGGCTTTTCGCGCCCCGTTCGCCTCCTTTCCCGCCCCAGCGCCCCGCGGCGCACCGATCCGCCATGCAACGTCGACACTTCCTCAGCACGCTCGCCGCCCTCGGCCTGTCCACCCGGGCCACGGCCGCGAGCGCCGGCGCCCGCCCGCCGCTGCGCCTGGCCATGATCGGCACGGGCATGCGGGGTCAGGTCTTGCTCAAGGAGCTGCTGCGGCGGCCGGACGTCGAGGTCACCGCCCTGTGCGACATCGAGCCCCTCATGCTCAAGAAGGCGCTGGTCCAGTGCGAGAAGGCCGGCCGCCCCGCGCCGCAGGTGTTCGGCGAGGACGGCGACGTGCAGGCCTGGCAGCGCCTGCTGGCGCTCAAGGGGCTGGACGGCGTCATCATCGCGACGCCCTGGGAATGGCACGCACCCATGGCCATCGGCGCCATGCAGGCCGGCGTGCCGGTCGGCTGCGAGGTGGTGGCGGGCATCACGCTGCAGGACCACTGGGACGTGCTCGAGACCCAGCTGCGCACCCGCACGCCCTACATGCTGCTGGAGAACGTCTGCTTCCGCCGCGACGTGATGGCCGTGCTGCAGATGGTGCGCGCGGGCCTCTTCGGCGAGCTGGTGCACCTGCAGGGCGGCTACCAGCACGACCTGCGCGCCGTGAAGTTCAACAGCGGCGACCCGGCCCGGCCCTACGGCGGGGGCGTGGAGTTCGGTGCCAAGGGCTGGAGCGAGGCGCGCTGGCGCACCCAGCACTCGGTGCAGCGCAATGGCGAGCTCTACCCGAGCCACGGCATCGGCCCCTGCGCCATGTTCGCCAACATCCACCGCGGCAACCGCTTCACGCACCTCAACAGCTTCGCCAGCAAGGCCCGCGGCCTGCACGACTACGTCAGCCGCAAGATGAAGGCCCCGGCCGGACACCCGAGCCTCCAGGCGCAGTTCCAGCTGGGCGATGTGGTGACCACCACGCTGGCCTGCGAGAACGGCGAGACCATCCTGCTGCAGCACGACACCTCGCTGCCGCGCCCCTACTCCCTCGGCTTCCGCGTGCAGGGCACCGACGGGCTGTGGATGGACGTCAACCACTCGATCCACATCGAGGGCCGCAGCCCCGCGCACCAGTGGGAGGACTTCCAGGCCTACCAGGACCGCTACGACCATCCCCTGTGGACGCGCCACGCGGCCGAGGCCGAGGGCGCCGGCCATGGCGGCATGGACTTCTTCGTCATCCACGCCTTCGTCGAGGCCCTCAAGGCGCAGGCCCCCATGCCCATCGATGTCTACGACGCCGTGGCCTGGAGCGCCATCACGCCGCTCTCGGAGATGTCCATCGCCCAGGGCTTCCGGACGCTGGAGTTCCCGGACTTCACGAAGGGCCTGTGGAAGTCGCGGCAACCGATCTTTGCGCTCGGCGACGCCTGAAGCCCCGCCTGCCCCCCTTCCGATCAACAAGGCGTCCGACCGGCGCCCCCGTGCCCGCATGAAGACCTTCGAAAGCAATCCCCAGGGCTACCTGCGCCTGGCCGGCCTGGCCTACCTCGCGAACATTGCGTTGGGCCTCTTCGGCGAGGTCGTCGTGCGCGGCACGATGGTGGTGGCGGGCGACGGGCTGGCCACGGCCGCCCGCATCGCGCAGGACCCTGGCCTCTGGCGCCTGGGGCTGGGCGGCGATCTGCTCATGCAGCTGCTGGACATCCCGCTGATCGTGGTCTTCTACCTGCTGCTGCGCCCGGTGAGCCGCCCGCTGGCGCTGATGGCCACGGCCTTCAACATCGTCCAGACCGCCGTGCTGGCCGCCAACAAGCTGTTCATGCTGGCCCCGCTGCTGCTGATCACCGCGCCGGCCACGCCGGACCTGGGATCGCAGGTGCAGTTCTGGGTGCGGCTGCATGCCCATGGCTTCGGCATCGGGCTGATCTTCTTCGGCGTGGCCTGCCTGCTGCGCGGCTGGCTCATCGCGCGCTCCGGCGTGCTGCCCCGAGCGCTGGGCGTCCTGCTGATCGCGGCCGGTGCCGGCTACCTCGTCAACAGCTTCGCCCTGCTGCTGGCGCCCACGCTGGCCGGCCTGCTCTTCCCCTGGGTGCTCATCCCGTCCTTCGTCGGCGAGCTGGCGCTGAGCCTGTGGCTGCTGGCGCGGGGGCTCGACGTGCAGGCCTGGCACGCGCGCTGGGCGCCCCGCGCGGGACCATGACGGATGGCGCGGCGGGGGCGGCTCTCCACAATCCATCCGCACGACACCCCCAACGCGCTCTCCAACGTGCTCTCCAACGCGCACCTCAACAGCTCACGCCATGCCGACGCTCACCCGCCCCCAGCTGATCGAGGCCCTTCAGGCCGCCCTGCGCCGCGAGAGCCCGGGCGCCTGGCAGGCGCAGGCGCCCCAGGGGCCCGTGAGCCGGTGAGCGGCATGACGAGCACGACGGCCATGACTTTGGGCGCGGTGGCGGCCTTGTGGTGCTATCCGGTCAAGTCGATGCGCGGCGAGCGCTGCGAGGCCCTGCGCGTCGAGGCCCGTGGCGTGGTGGGCGACCGGCTCTATGCCGTGCGCAACCCCGAGGGCAAGTTCGGCAGCGGCAAGACCACGCGGCGCTTCCGTCAGATGGACGGGCTGCTGGACTTCAGCGCACGCTCTGTCGACGACGGCCACGGCATCGCCATCCCCGAACTGCGCTTCCCGGACGGCCGCACGCTGCGCGGCGACTCGCCCACCCTCGACGCCGCCCTGTCCGAGACCCTGGGCCAGCCCGTGACCCTGGCGCGGGAGGCCGAGGTGTCGCACTTCGACGCAGGGCCGGTGCATCTGCTGAGCACCGCCTCGCTGCAGTGGCTCGGCGCCGCGCTGCCGGGCGTGGACCTCGACCCCCGCCGCTTCCGGCCCAACCTCGTGATCGAATGCCCGGGCGCCGACCTGGCCGAGCGGGGCTGGATCGGCCGGACGCTGTGCCTGGGCGAGTCCGTCCGGCTGACGATCAGCGGCGCCACCGAGCGCTGCGGCATGGTGGCCGCGGCCCAGGACGGCCTGGCTCGGGAAGCCGGCGTGCTGCGCCATATCGCCCAGGCCGCCGACCTGCATTTCGGGGTGTACGCGCAGGTGCAGGTGCCAGGTCTTGTCCGGGTCGGCGATCCCGTGTGCCTGGTGCCCTGACCCTCGGGGCCGCCGCTCACCCTTCGTGACGCCTGTTGCAGCTGTTGACCCGCGGGCGACGTGACGCTCGGCGAATCCCTTATGCTCTGCGCCCGCCTTCCCGCAATCCCTTCGCCAGCGCCCGCGCTCCCCATCTTGCTGAAGCCCTCGATCCTTCGCCGCCCCTTCCTTGCCCTGGCCCTGCTGGCCGCCGGTCTGCTGAGCGCGCCCATGCTGCAGGCCCAGGAGGCCGCCTCGGCGCCCGCGCCCTCGGCCAGCACGGCATCAGCCGGCAACGCGACGGGCAAGAAGAAGGCCCAGAAGGGCGCGACGGCTGCGAAGTCCGCCGCAAAGACGACCAAGGCCGCCAAGCCCGCCCATCACGCCAAGGGCGGCACCGCCCCGGGCAGCGCCGATGCACGCGCCCCGGCGCTCGGCCAGACGCCCGCCGTCCTGGCCTTCGCCGCCGAGCACGCGGCAGCGCTGAACCAGAGCCCCGAGCAGGTGGCTGCGGTGCTGGCGCAGGCCCGCCTCCTGCCGAGCGTGCAGCGCCTGATCATGCCCGCGCCTGCCGGCACGGCGAAGGACTGGATGGCCTACCGCGACCGCTTCGTCGAGCCCCGCCGCCTGCAGGCCGGCCTCGCGTTCTGGGAGGCGAATGCCGAGGCCCTCGCGCGCGCCGAGGAACGCTACGGCGTGCCCGCCGAGATCGTGATGGGCATCATCGGCGTGGAGACCTTCTACGGCCGCATCATGGGCGGCTTCCGCATCCTCGACGCCCTGGCCACGCTGAGCTTCGACTTCCCCACCGGCCGCAGCGACCGCAGCCCCTTCTTCCGCGAGGAGCTGCGCCAGTTCCTGCTGCTGTGCCAGCGCGACGGCCTGGACCCGCTGACGCTCAAGGGCTCCTACGCCGGCGCGATGGGCCTCGGCCAGTTCATGCCGGGCAGCTGGATGCGCCACGCCGTGGACTTCGACGGCGACGGCCATGCCGACCTCATCAACAGCCCGAGCGACGCGATCGGCTCCGTGGCCAATTTCCTGGCCCAGCACGGCTGGCAGCGCGGCATGACGACCGACTACAGCGTGGCCGCCCCCACCGGCACCGCCGAGCGCGCCCAGCTGCTGGCCCCCGACGTGCGGCCGACATTCACGCCCGCCCAGATGCAGGCCCTCGGCGCGCGGCTCTCCGAAGGCGGGCAGGAGCATCCGGGCCCGCTGGCGCTGATCGAGCTGCAGATGGGCGACGCCGCCCCGGTCTATGTGGCCGGCACCGAGAACTTCTATGTGCTGACCCGCTACAACCAGTCCGCCTACTACGCCATGGCCGTGATCAGCCTCGGCCGCAAGCTGGGGCAGATGCGGCGCGCCGGCACCGAGTGAGGCGACCCGCTCAGGGCGCCTCGAGGCCGGACTCCGCCGGCCCCGGATCCTCGGCGGCGGGCTGGGCCACGGGCGCCCGCTCCTGCCAGTAGCGCGGATCGCGGTCCCGCTCGCACTGCGGCCAGGCCGCACCGCTGCGCCAGGACCACGCGCCGCAGCCCGCGCTCTGCCACACCGGGATGCCGGCCGCGGCATAGCGCGCCAGCACGTCGGCATGCGGATGCCCGAATCGGTTGCGATAGCCGGCCTGCGCCAGCGCCAGGCGCGGGGACACGGCCTCGATGAAGGCCGGGGTCGAGGACGTGTGGCTGCCGTGGTGCGGCAGCAGCAGGACCTCGCTGCGCAAGACCTGACCCCGCGCCAGCAGGGCCGCCTCGTCGGGGGCCTCGATGTCGCCCGTCAGCAGCGCGCCGTGGCCCTCGGCGTCGGTGACCCGCAGCACGCAGGAGCGGTGGTTCGGGCGCGCCGCCGCCAGGGTGCGGGGCGCCTCGGGCGGACCGGGGTGCAGGACCTCGAAGCGCACGCCGTCCCAGTCCCAGGCCTGGCCGCGTTCGCAGGGCACGTGGGTCTGATCGTTCAGCAGGGCATGGCCGGGCGGCAGGCTGCTGCGCAGCAGCGGCGGGCGCAGCTGGCGCAGCAGCACCGGCGCGCCGCCCACGTGGTCGAGGTCCTGGTGGCTCAGCAGGAGGGCGTCGAGCGGCGTCCAGCCCAGCGCGCGCATCAGCGGCAGCAGCACGCGCTGCCCGGCGTCGGCACCGCTGCCCCAGCGCGGGCCCGCGTCGTAGAGCAGCAGGTGCGAGCGCGTGCGCACGAGCACGGCCGTGCCCTGCCCGACGTCGGCGGCCAGCAGCTCGAAGCGCCCGGGCGGCGGATGCGCCACCACCGGCCACAGCAGGCCCAGCAGCATCGGCAGGCCCGCCAGCCGCCAGGCCCTCGGCAGCGGCAGCACCAGCAGGGCCGCGCCGAGCAAGGCGGCCGCCTGCGCCCACCCCGGCGCCACGGGCACGCTCATCACCGCCGCCGGCCAGTCCGCCATGAAGCGCAGGAGCGCCAGCCAGCCCGAGGCCAGCCAGCCGCCCAGCGTCCACAGCCACGGCCACGCCATGCCCGCGAGGGCCAGCGGCGTGAGGACGAAGCTCACCAGCGGGATGGCCAGCAGATTGGCCAGCAGGCCCACGAGGGACAGCTGCTGGAAGAGGATCAGCGTCAGCGGCGCGAGGCCCAGGGTCACGAGGCCCTGCTCGCGCAGGAGCGCCGCGAGGCGCGCCCGCCCGCCCGATGCCGGCGCGTGGCGCCCCTGGCTCATGAGCAGCGCCACCGCCCCGAAGCTGAGCCAGAAGCCGGCCTGGCTGATGGCCCAGGGGTCCAGCAGCCCCACCAGCCACGCGGCCGCCAGCAGGCTCATCGGCCAGGGCCAGCGCCAGGCGGCGTGCTGCAGGCCGGCCAGCCCGATGAGCATCGCCACTGTGCGCTGCGCCGGCACGCCCCAGCCGGCAAAGGCCGCATAGGCCGCCGCCGTCAGCACGCCCATCCAGAGCCCCGCGCGCGGCGCCGGGCACGCGAGGCACAGGGCCTCGCTACGCCGCCACAGCGCCGCCACCAGCGCCGCCATGCCCCAGGCGAACATGGTGATGTGCATGCCGCTGATGGCCACCAGATGCGCCACGCCGGTGTCCCGGTAGACCTGCCAGTCCGGGCCCGGGATGGCGGCCTGGTCCCCGAGGCTGAGGGCCGCCAGCAGGCCGGACGCGCTGCCGCCGCCGAGGCGCGCCTGCAGCCGCTCGCGCCAGGCCTCGCGCCAATGGGCCAGGCAGTGCCAGGGTGCCTCGGCCAGACGCCGGGGCGGCCCCGGGCGGATCTGGGCGCGGGCCTGGAAGTCCTGCTCGAGCATCCACAGCGCCTGGTCGAAGCCGTGAGGATTGGCAAGGCCCGGCGCGCGCTGCAGACGCAGGCGCAGCTGCCAGTGCTCGCAGGCCCGCCAGGGTGGCTGGCCGGCCGCCGGATAGCCCAGCGCCAGCACCTGCTGCGGCGCCCCCGGCGGCAGTGCCTGGCCCGGCAGCGGCGACAGGCCCAGCACCAGCCGCCACCCGGGCGCACCGCCGAAGCCCTGCACCGCCTGCGGCAGGCCCCGCACCTCGGCCCGGACCTCGATCTCATGCCCCTCCAGTGCGGGCGCGAGCCGGGCCGCGAGGCGCGCCTGCGCCCGCATCACGCCGCTGCCCAGGCCGCCCAGGCTGCCGGCCAGCAGGCTGAGGCACAGCAGCCCCGGCCCCCAGCGGCCGAGGGCCCCGCCCTGCCACGCAGTTCGCCCCGCCAGCAGCCCCGCCAGCAGCCCGGCCAGCAGCCCGGCCAGCGCGACGCCGCCGGCCAGCATCAGCGCCGGCCCCGGCGGGGGTGGCAGGACGGGCAGCTGGTGCAGGGCGGCAAGGCCCAGGAGCCAGCCGATCATGAAGGCGGCCGGCATGCGCATCGGCACCCTTTCGGTCACGGGTGTAGGATGCCGGCCAGTTTTTCACCAATCCCCTGCGAGAGCCGCCATGAGCACCCCCAACACTGTGTATGACCGTCTGAACGCCCTGGGCATCACCCTGCCGCCGCTGGCCGTGCCGGTCGCCGCCTACGTGCCCTTCGTGCGCAGCGGCAACCTGCTGTTCCTCTCGGGCCACCTGGCCAAGAAGGACGGCGCCGTGTGGGTCGGCAAGCTGGGCCAGGACGTGGACACCGCCACCGGCAAGCAGGCCGCGCGCAACGTCGCCATCGACCTGATGGGCACCCTGCACGCCGCCGTGGGCGACCTGAACAAGGTGCGCATCGTCAAGCTGATGAGCCTGGTCAACAGCGGCCCCGACTTCACCGAGCAGCACCTCGTCACCAACGGCTGCTCCGAGCTGCTGGCCGAGGTCTTCGGCGAGCAGGGCAAGCACGCCCGCAGCGCCTTTGGCGTGGCGCAGAACCCGATGGGCGCCTGCGTCGAGATCGACCTCGTAGCCGAAGTGCTGGCCTGATGTTCCAGCGCCCCTCCCCCTGGCCGGGCCGCGTGCTGGCCCTGGTCTGCCTGAGCAGCTTCGGCTCGCTGGCCATGGCCCTGGTGGCACAGCACTACTTCGATGTGCGCCCCTGCCCCTGGTGCGTGCTGCAGCGGGGCGTGTTCCTGCTGCTGGGCCTCGTCGCCGGCCTGGGCTGGCTGCTGGGCCTGCAGGGCCGGATGAAGCCGCTGCGCCTGCTGAGCCTCGTGCTCGTGGCAGGCCTCGCCCTCGCCGGGCTGGCGGCGGCCGTCTGGCAGCACGAGGTGGCCGCGCAATCGGCCAGCTGCAACATGACCTTCGCGGACCAGCTCGTGATGGCCCTGCACCTCGACGAGAGCCTGCCCTCGGTCTTCATGGCCACCGCCGGCTGCAACGAGGCCGCGGCCTACCGCCTGCTGGGCCTGCCCTACGAGGTCTGGAGCGGCCTGCTGTACCTGACGCAGGCCCTGGCCGCCGTCGTCAGCCTGCGCACGCTGCGCAACGAGCGCTGATCCCGCGACCGCAGCGGCCGTGGCAGCGGCAGCGGCCCGCCGCACACGGCCACGCGCCCCCGCCCCGCCCGTTCATCGGCCGGGGCGTTTTTCATGGCGGGTCGATCGGCCATCGGCGGTCGGGCGGGCTGACCAGGATCAAGCCGCCGCCCACGCCCCTGGGCTACCCTGCTCGCGCCTCCAATGCCGGCCCTCGTGCCCCACCGCATCGTGCAGACCTCGACCCCTTCCGATTCCGTCCTGATCATCGGCGCCGGCCCTGCGGGCCTGTCCATGGCCGCGGCCCTGGCCGACATCGGCATCGCCTCGACCGTGTTGGAGCAGGCGCCGCTGGCGTCCATCGCCGAGCCGCAGGAGGACGGCCGCGAGATCGCCCTCACCCACCGGGGCATGGGCGTGCTGCAGCAGCTCGGCGCCTGGGGGGACCTGCCGCCCGAGGCGATCTCCCCGCTCAAGGCCGCGCAGGTCTTCAACGGCCAGGACGCGCGCTTCCTCGGCTTCACCGCCGAGGGCCAGGGCACGGACCGCCTCGGCCATCTCGTGCCCAACCACTGGCTGCGGCAGGTCGCCTACCAGGGCGTGTGCCGCCGGCAGGACCTCGTGACCCTGCGATGCGGCACCCGCGTGGCCAAGCTCAATCTGCTGGCCCAGGGCGGACGGGCGGCGGAAGTGGTGCTGGAGAGCGGCGAGCGCCTCGGCGCGCCGCTGCTCATCGCCGCCGACAGCCGCTTCTCCGCCAGCCGCCGCCTCGCCGGCATCGGCGCCGACCTGCTGGACTTCGGCCGCAGCGTGATCCTGTGCCGCATGCACCACGAGCTGCCGCACCAGCACACGGCGCTGGAGTGCTTCCATCACGGCCACACCATGGCCTGGCTGCCGCTGCAGGAGCACCTGGCCTCGCTCGTGCTGACCGTCAACGCCGACGAGGCCCAGGGCCTGCTGGACCTCTCCGACGAGGCCTTCCTCGACTGGGTCCAGACCCACAGCCAGGGGCGCCTGGGCACCCTGCGCCTGGCCGGCCCGCGGCACTTCTATCCCCTGGTCGCGACCTACGCGCGCCGCTTCGTGGCCCGCCGCTTCGCGCTCATCGGCGACGCGGCCGTGGGCATGCACCCGGTCACGGCCCATGGCTACAACTTCGGGCTCTATGGCGTCGAGACGCTGGCCCGCGAGCTGCAGATGGCCCGCCGCCACCGCCCCGGCGCGGACCTCGGCGACGCCGTGGCCCTGGACCGCTTCGAGCGCGAGCACCGCCGCGCCACGCGGCCGATCTACCTGGGCACCAATGCCGTCGTGAAGCTCTTCACCGACGAGCGCCCCCTCGCCCGCGCGCTGCGCCAGGGCGTGCTGCAGGGCGCCGCGCACCTGCCGCCGCTCAAGGCGCTGATCAGCCAGCAACTTACGGGCAAGGGCCCGTCGCTGCTGCGGCAGATCCGGGCGCTGGCGGGCTGACACCGGCCGGGGCCGGCTGAGACGGCCCACGGCCGCCGCGCCTGTGCGCCCGGCCAGCGGGTGATCAGCGGGCGATCAGCGGCGGCTCGCCTTCAGGCGCTCGGCATGCCGATAGTGCGCCAGCAAGGCCGGTGCCAGCCACAGCGACACCGGTCCGATCACCCCCACTGATACGGCCAGCCCGAGGGCCAGCGAGTGCAACAGGCTGCCGAGCAGCCCCACCACGACGAGCTCGACCACGGCACACCAGACGATCGTCCGGCCCCGCGGCCCGAGGGCCTGCCAGGCTCCCCGCACGCGGCGCGCCCACCCCGGCCGAATGCCGGGCGACGTCATGGCTCCGTGCCCTTTGCCACGCCTTCACGGCGCGGATCGGCCGCGCCGAACCAGCCGCTGCCCTGGCGCTGCAGGCCGTGCAGGCCGCTGGTCATGTCCCGCTCGACCACCGTGTGGCCGCGGGCCTTGAGCGCCTCCTGGGTGGCCGCCGGGAACTGGCCGGTCTCGAGCACCGTCGGCCCGTTGAAGCTGGCGACATTGGGCAGGGCGAAGGCCTGCTGCAGGTCCAGGCCCCAGTCCCGCACGCCAAGAAGGCTCTTGGCCACGTAATGGATGATGCCCTGCCCGCCCGGGCTGCCCAGGCTCATCAGCAGCCGGCCGTCCTGCGGATTGAAGACCAGCGTCGGGCTCATGCTGGAGCGCGGCCGCTTGCCGGGCTCGACGCGGTTGGCCACGGGCCGGCCCTGCGCATCGCGCGGGGCGAGGGAGAAGTCCGTGAGCTCGTTGTTGAGCAGGAAGCCGCCCGGCAGGCCCGTGCCGCCATCGCTCATGACGTGGGCGCCGAAGACGGCCTCGATGGTCGTCGTCATGGCCACGGCCCGGCCCTCGCGGTCGACCACGCTGATGTGGCTGGTGCCGTACTCCGGCTGGGCGGCCATGGGCGCGTAGGCGCTGCGCTGGGCGGCGGGCTGGCCGGGCTGGGCCTGGCCCATGCTGCGCTCGCCCACGAGGCGGGCACGCTCGCGAAGGTAGGCCGGCGACAGCAGCGTTTCCCAGTGGCCGCCGGGGGCCTGCACAAAGTCCGGGTCGGCGATGTACTGGTTGCGGTCGGCGAAGGCGAGGCGCGCGACCTCGGTGTAGCGGTGCAGCCAGTCGGCGCCGGGCTTGCCGGACTGCAGCGCCTCGGCGGCCGGCACGGGCGGCAGCATGCCCAGCATCTGCATGACCGTCAGGTGGCCCGAGGACGGCGGCGGGAAGCCGCACAGGCGCCACAGCTGGCCGCCCGGGCCGGCGCCGTCGGTGCACAGGGGCTCGCGCTCCTTCGGACGGTAGGCCGCGAGGTCGGACAGCGCGAGCAGGCCCGGATTGGTGGGATGGCTGCGCACGCGCCGCACCAGGTCCTCCGCGATGGGGCCGCGGTAGAAGGCCTCGGCGCCCTCGCGGGCGATGCGGCGGAACACCTCGGCCAGCGCCGGGTTGCGCAGCAGGTGGCCGCGGGGCCAGGGCTTGCCGGCGGCGTCGAGGAAGTAGCGGGACGCCACGGGATCCTTGGCCAGGAACTCGTCCTCGGCCAGCAGCTTCTGGAAGCGGGCGCTGACGGGGAAGCCCTGCTCGCTCAGGCGGATGGCCGGCTCGAAGAGCTGCGCCCAGGGCAGGCGCCCCTCGGCCGCATGGGCCTGGGCCAGCATGCGCAGCAGGCCGGGCGTGCCGACGCTGCGGCCGCCCACGACGGCCTGCATGAAGGGCATGGGCTTGCCGTCGGGCTGCAGGAAGAGCGACTCGCCCGCGGCGGCGGGCGCCGTCTCGCGGCCGTCAAAGGCGCGCAGGCGGCGGCCGTCCCAGTGCATCAGGAAGGCGCCCCCGCCGATGCCGCTGCTCTGTGGCTCGACCAGCGTCAGCACCATCTGCACGGCGATGGCGGCGTCCAGCGCATTGCCCCCGGCGCGCAGCATGGCCACGCCGGCGTCCACCGCCAGCGGGTTCGCGGCGGCCACGCCCCCGTGCGGGAGCAGCCAGCCGGGCTTGTCTTCCCAGCCGCTCTCGCTCTCGGGCTGCTGCTGCAGGGCGGCGGTGCGGGTCGTGGCAGGCGCTGTGGCGGGTGCAGCGGCAGGTGCAGCGACAGGTGCGGTGACCGAGGCCGGCTGCAGCGGCGCCTGCGCGCAGCCGGCAAGACCTGCCCCCAGCAGCGCCAGCGCCAGCAGGGCCGTGGCACCGGCAGGCGGCAGCAGCGACGAACGCGGGCCCGGGGCGGCGCGCCGGGACGAAGTGCGGTCAGGGGCGATCAGGGTCATGGCAGGCGGTGGATGCGTGGATGGCGGCCAGTGTAGGCCGCCGGGCCAGCGCCGCCCTCCGCCAGGGGATTTGGCCCGTCAGACGAAGTAGCCCAGGTCCTTCACCGAGTAGTTGCCGATCTGCGGCAGCACGCCCGGCAGGTCGGTGGCACTCACGCCCATCCAGGTCGCGAGGGTCGCGCCCAGCTGGTCCACCGAGGTGGTCGGCAGCAGGCGACCCTGACCGACATCGTCCGGCCCGTTGACGGTGACCGAGGGCAGCTGCCCCCAGAAGCGGCCGCCCTTGACGGCGCCGCCCATCACGAAGTGGTGGCTGCCCCAGCCGTGGTCGGAGCCGTCGCCGTTGCTGCTGAGGGTGCGGCCGAAGTCCGAGGCGGTGAAGGTGGTCACGGCGTCGGCGATGCCCAGCTCAACGGTCGCGTCGTAGAAGGCGCCCATCGCCTCGCTGACGGCCGTCAGCAGGCCCGGGTGCTGGTTGGGCAGGAAGTCGTGGAGGTCGAAGCCGCCCATGGACACGAAGAAGACCTGCCGCTTGACGCCGAGGCTGGCGCGCGAGCCGATCAGCCGGGCCACGATCTGCAGCTGCTGCGCCAGGCCGTTGTTCGGGTCGAAGACCGTGGTGAGCGGCGGCAGCGCATTGAGCGCGCTCGAGACGATGGTCTGGGCCGACAGCGAGCGGGACACCACGCGGTTGAGCTCCTGCTCCATCCAGTGCGAGCGCGGCGCGGTGATGAGCGTGCGCAGCGCGTCGGCGCACTGCTGCGAGCCATAGAGCGGCTTGGTGACGGCATTCACGGCCACCGCGCCGTTGGTGGCGACCTGGTACTGCACCGCCTGCTGGCCCGCCATGAAGACGGCATTGCCCGAGGCGTTGATGCAGGTGAAGGTGGTGTTGCCGTTGCCGGACAGGAAACGGTCGCCCATGCGCCCGCCCCAGCCGGTGACGGCGCCTTCGGGGCTCGAGGCCTGCCAGACGCTCTGCTGGTCGTTGTGGGAGAAGAGCTTGGGCGGCAGGGGCACGCTCTGGGCCTTGTACTGGGCCAGCGTGGTGGGCTGGATCAGCGTGCCGACGTTGAGCTGCACGCCCAAGCGGCCGCTGTCGAAGAGCGTCTTGAGCCGGCCCATCTGCGGCGCCAGCGCCATCTGGCGGGCATCCGGCAGGGCGATGCGCGGCGTCAGCGCCGTGGCGGCCAGCTGGTCCCGCGGCGTGGCGATCGCGCCACGGATCGTGGCGTAGGCCCCGTAGTTCGTGGCGTCGTAGGGCACGAGCGTGTTGCCGTAGTCGTTGCCGCCGTAGAGGAAGACGCAGACCAGGGCCTTGTAGTCGTTGCCCGCCGTCTGCGCGGCGGCCTCGCCCATCGCGGCGAGGTTGAGCGCGAAGGGCGCGGCGGTGCCGGCCAGGCCGAGGGCGGAGGCGCGGCGCAGGAACTCGCGGCGCTGCAGCTGGGGAAGCTTGCTGGGGTGCATGGCGTCGCTCCTCACTTCTGGATCAGGTACTCGGGGCCGGCCATCAGCATGAGGATGGCGGCGCGCACGCGGTTGAGGCGCCCGGCGTCGTTGGCGACATTGCTCGCCGCGATCGCGCCGATGGCGTTGGCGATGAGGGTCTGCGTGGCCGCGCTGACGGTGTCACCCGCCAGCAGCAGGGCCAGCTGCGCCACGAGCTTCGGCGGGTCCAGTGCCAGCGCGTCGAAGGCCGTGTAGACCGGCTTGAGCTCGCCGATGCCGTTGGCGATCACGCTCTGCATGAAGTTCAGGTAGCCCGCCACCGTGCTCTCGTTGAGCAGCTGGAACTCGGGCGCGGTGACCTTGTTGTCTCCCAGCACGGAGTTGGGCGGTACATAGCCCGGGCGGAAGAAGTTGAAGACCGAGGGGCTGCGCAGCGGGCTCTGGCCGAGGCGGTTGGCGGGGTTGCTGAGGTCGCCGATGTTCCAGAGCTCCGTCGGCGAGGTGAGGCCCGCCAGGCGTGCCCATTGCACGAAGCGCTGCACGGGCTCGCGGAGCTTGCCGGTGTCGGGCCCGGTGCCGGGGCTGCGCGCCTCGATGTCGAGCAGGATGGCCTTGATCACCGACTTCATGTCCCCCCGCTGGCCCTGCCCGTTGTCATTGAAGACCGTGGCCACGCGCTGGACGTAGGCCGGGCTGGGGTTCGAGCAGACCAGGCGCTGGATCAGCTGGCGCGAGATGAAGGGCGCGGTGTTGGCGTGGTTGGCCAGCGTGTCCAGCACGATCTTCAGCGCCGCCGGGCCGTCCGCCGTGGCGGGGATGTCGACGTTCAGCACCTTCTTGGCCCCCGTCGAGAAGCGCGCCGGGTTGTGGACCATGGGCTTCTTCATGAAGGCCGGGTCGGTGGCGCTGGCGCCGTCGAAGTCCCAGCCCGTCAGCACCCGCGCCAGCTCGGTGATGTTGGACTGCTGGTAGGTCTCGACCGGCTTGCCGCCGCTGAGCACCGGCGTGCCGTCGAGCTTGAGCTGGTACAGGCCGATGCTGAACAGCTGCATCACCTCGCGGGCGTAGTTCTCGTCCGGCACGCGGCCGGTCTTGGGGTCTTCCTTCTGGTTGCCCCGCATGTTGAGGTAGGAGCCCATGGCGTTGGACAGCGTGACGCCCTCCAGCAGCTCGCGGTAGCTCGTGAAGGCCTTGGCCTCCAGCATGTCGAGGTAGGTGGCAACCGCCATGCCCCGCCAGGTGACCGGGATGCCGGCCATGGAGACCACGAAGATCTCGCTCAGGGCCAGCACCACGCGCTGGCGCAGGGTGTCGGGCGAGCTGATGAGCTTGCGCCAGATCGTGTTGTCCACCCCGCGGAAATCGTTGCGGAAGTCGACGGCGCCGTAGCCCTTGGCGACCATCCAGTCGTAGTGGCTCTGGCTGAGAGGCTTGGCGAACTCGGCGTCCAGCCAGGCGGCGTAGCCCTGGGCCTTGACGGTGGCGATGCTCTCGGGCGTGGCGCTGAAGCCGGCCTGGTTCAGGAAGCGGGCCGCGGTGGCGTCCGTCGCCGGGGCCGGGACGGGCGTGGGGACGGGCGTCGGGGTGGGGGTCGGCGTCGGAACCGGGCTCGGGACCGGGGTGGGCGTCGGTGTGGGGACGGGCGTCGGCGTCGGTGTGGGGGTGGGCGTGGGGGTCGGCGACGGCCCGTCGCTGCCACCGCCGCCACCACAGGCGGCCAGCGGCAGTGCGGCGGCCAGGGCGATCAGGCCCGCGGGAAGGGCCGGGCCGTCGGCCGCAGGCAAGGCCTCGGGGCGGACGGCGGGCTCGGCATCAAGAAGGTCGGAGGCGGACATGACAGGCTCCAGGCGGGATCCAGGCAAGAGGATGGAGGCACAACCCGCGCAGCCTAGGGCATCTGTTTGTCCGCCATGCGAATCGACGGATTCAACTCGCAAGCATTCGTTAACGATGTCCCGGCGCGCAACCGATCCGAATGCCAACGCTGACAAGCACTTGCGCGGCGACAGCGCGCGCCGGTCTTGACGCTTCTTTACCTGGGGGCCCGCGAGGGGCCGGCACCCGACTCGCTCAGGGCGCCCGCGGCTCGATGGCGACGGCCGCGCTCTGGGCGTCCAGGCACACACGGTGGGCCGAGAAGAAGCCATGGCCCAGGAAGCCGGCCAGCACCGGCACCTGCAGCTCGATGACCTGGAAATCGCCCAGTGTGAGCGCGCCGCCGTCCCAGCGCGCCGCCGGCAGCGCATGGCGCGCACCCGGCGTCGCGGCATCGGCCACGCGGCCGGCGAGCAGCACGTTCTGGTTGGCGCCAGTGTCCAGCCCCAGGGGCAATGGCTGGCCCTCGTGCAGTACGGTCAGGTAGGGCAGGCTCCCGAGGTGCTTCAGCGCGGCCCGCCCCTCCCCGCACGACGGCGCGAGCTGGCCGGCGGGCCCGAGCTGCAGCTGGCGCCGGCCATAGTCCAGCACCACGCTGAACTGGCGGAGGTAGCCCCAGCCGAGGTAGCCGTCCACACCGGGCGGATAGGCGGACTTGCGCCACAGCGCGGCGGGCAGCTCGACGGGCTCGGCGTCCCCCAGTTGGAGGCGCAGGCGGCCGGGCGCGGAAGATGCGGAAGAGGCAGAGGGGGGCGACAGGGCCGCGGCGGCCTCGGGCCGCAGGGCCAGGGCGGCACCGCCCCCGGTGTCCAGCAGCAGGCGCACGGGCCGGCCCTCCACCTGGGCCGTCAGCACGGGCAGCGTGCCGAGCATCTCGAAGCCGAGCACGCGCGGCGGCGGCGCTGCCGCCATCGATGCCGTCGACACCACCAGGCCAGCGCACGCCAGCCCCTGTCCCAGATTCATGATGCGCTCCCTCGCAGGCTCAAAGCCGGGAGGCTAGCGCGGGGGCCGGCGTCGCGAGGCCGCCGGGCGACGCACCGCAGCGGCGGCGGGACAGGATGCACCGCCGCCGGACAGGACGGCGCCCTGGGCGGGCGCCGAGGCAAGACCTGACCCCGCCGGGCGGGGCCAGGGTGCTGTGCGTCAGATCAGCGGCACGCCCGTGCGGCTCTGCACGAACTCGCGCGTCACGCCCTCGGCCAGCTCGACGAGCTTCAGGCCTTCGGGGGTCACGTCCATCACGGCGAGATCCGTGATGATGCGGTTCACCACGCCCTTGCCGGTCAGCGGCAGGGTGCACTGGGGCAGGATCTTGAGGTCCTCGGTGCCGTCCTTCTTCTTCGCGACGTGCTCCATCAGCACGATGACGCGCTTCACGCCGGCCACGAGGTCCATCGCGCCGCCCATGCCCTTGACCATCTTGCCGGGGATCATCCAGTTGGCCAGGTCGCCCTGGGCCGTGACCTGCATGGCGCCGAGGATGGACAGGTTGATCTTGCCGCCGCGGATCATGGCGAAGGAGTCATGGCTGCCGAAGATCGACGAGCCCGGAAGGGTGGTGACGGTCTGCTTGCCGGCGTTGATGAGGTCGGCGTCGACCTCGTCCTCCGTCGGGAAGGGGCCGATGCCCAGCATGCCGTTCTCGCTCTGCAGCCACACGTCCATGTGCGAGGGCACGTGGTTGGCCACCAGCGTCGGGATGCCGATGCCGAGGTTCACATAGAAGCCGTCCTGCAGCTCCTGGGCAGCGCGCGCTGCCATCTGGTCTTGGGTCCAGGCCATGGTCGTCTCCTCAGGCAGTGCGGGTCGTGCGCTTCTCGATGCGCTTCTCGGGCGTCGGGTTGTGCACGATGCGGTGCACATAGATCCCGGGCAGATGGATGGCGTCCGGATCGAGCTCGCCGATTTCCACGACCTGCTCCACCTCGACCACCGTCAGCTTGCCGGCCATCGCGACGGCCGGGTTGAAGTTGCGGGCCGTGCGGCGGAACACGAGGTTGCCGCTCTTGTCGGCGATATGCGCCTTGACCAGCGACACCTCGGGCGTCAGGGCCCGCTCCATCACGTAGGTCTGGCCGTCGAACTCGCGCAGCTCCTTGCCTTCGGCCACCAGCGTGCCGACGCCGGTGCGCGTGAAGAAGGCCGGGATGCCCGCGCCGCCGGCGCGCAGCTTCTCGGCCAGCGTGCCCTGGGGCGTGAACTCCAGCTCCAGCTCGCCCGCCAGGTACTGGCGCTCGAACTCCTTGTTCTCGCCCACGTAGCTCGAGATCATCTTCTTGATCTGGCGCGTCTCCAGCAGCTGGCCGAGGCCGAAGCCGTCCACGCCGGCGTTGTTGGAGATGACGGTGAGGTTCTTGACGCCGCTGTCACGCAGCGCGGCGATCAGGGCTTCGGGAATGCCGCACAGACCGAAACCGCCCACGGCCATCAGCTGGCCGTCCTTGACGATGCCGTCCAGGGCCGCGGCGGCACTGGGGTAAAGCTTGTTCATCGGGATCTCCTGGTGGAAAGGCGCGCCGCAGCCCGCGGCAACAGCGCCGAAGCGTACTACGTAAGCCTTTACGTAGTCGTTACGTAAAATTGACTATCGTCAGGTCCGTCCGGGCCCTGTCATCCTGCCGCCCGGCCCCTTCCCTTCCGTCCTTTCCTCTTCTTTCCCACGGAGACGCCATGAACGCCGACGCCCTGCAAGCCGCCATTCCCGAGATCTTCGCGTCCTGGATCGCGGCGATGGGCCTCGTGGTCGAGCAGGCCGAGGCCGGAACCGTGCAGCTGCGCCTGCCGATCCGCCCGGAGTTCGTGCACGTGGGCGGCGTGATGTGCGGCCAGACGGCCATGGCCGCCGCCGACACCGCCATGGTGCTGGCCATGATGAGCCAGCTCGGCGCCTTCAAGCCCATGACGACCGTGCAGCTGCAGACCAGCTTCCTGCGTCCGCTGAGCGGCTCGCACGCCACCGTGAAGGCCACGGTGCTGCGCAGCGGCAAGAGCCTGGCCTTCGGCAGCATCGACCTCCTCGACGAGCAGGGCCGCCTGGCCGTGCAGGCCACGACGACCTACGCCCTGCTCTGAGCCCGCGCGCATGGGCCTCGACTACCGCACCGCCTTCCACCAGGCGCCCGTGGGGCTGATGCTCTCGGAGCGCCGCCTCATCGTGGACTGCAACGAGCAGGCCCTCGCCATCTTCGGGGCGACGCGCGAGCAGCTCATCGGCCAGAGCTTCGCCCTGCTCTACCCGAGCCCGGACGAGTTCGAGCGCATGGGCGAGCGCATCGCCGCCAGCCTGGACGCGCGCGGCTACTACGCCGATGACCGCGTGATGAAGCGCGTGGGCGGAGCGGGCGTGGGTGGCGGCATGGGCGAGCTGTTCTGGTGCCACGTGGCCGGCCGGGCGCTGCGGCCCGAGGAGCCGCATGCCCAGGGCATCTGGAGCTTCGAGGACCTCTCCGCGCGGCGCCGCATCACCGGTGACCTGACCCCGCGCGAGCGCGAGATCGCCGCGCTGCTGATCGAGGGGCTCACCAGCAAGCTGATCGGCAAACGCCTGGAGATCAGCCCGCGCACCGTGGACGTCTACCGGGCGCGGCTGATGAAGAAGTACGAGGCGGCGACGACGCCCGAGCTCGTGCACAAGCTGCTGCAGGCATAGAGAAAACCGGCCGGCGTCAGGGCAAAGGTTGCTCGATATAGCCTGGCATCTGCACCTCCAGGTGGAGCGAGTTGTCGTGGCGCATGGGGCGGTTGCATCGCAAAATTCATTGCCCCAGGCCGCAGGCCCCGTGGGCATGGGACTTTCCCGCGGTCGAGGCCCCGCAGCCCCCTGCCCTTGGGACTTTTGCGCACAGGCCGGCTGGCAGGCCCCTGTTTATGGGGCACAATCCGCGCCGCCCGAGCCTGTTCGGGCTCAACCAAACAGTCACACGAATGAACAAGACCGAACTGATCGAACACCTGGCTTCCAAGCACGAGCTGACCAAGGCCGAAGCCGGCCGCATCGTCGAAACCCTGCTGGACGCCGTGGTCACCACGGTGAAGAAGGGTGGCTCCGTGTCCATCCCCGGCTTCGGCTCCTTCAAGCAGCACGCTCGCGCTGCCCGCACCGGCGTGAACCCCAGCACCGGCGAGAAGATCAAGATCGCCGCAGCCAAGCTGCCGAAGTTCACCCCGGGCGCCGGCTTCAAGGCCGCCGTGGACCCGAAGGCTGCCGCCCGCAAGGCCGCCAAGGCTGACGCCAAGCCGGCTGCCAAGGCTGCCAAGCCCGTCGCCAAGAAGAAGAAGTAATCACCGCGCAGGCCTCGCGCCTGCCCCGTGATGCTCGAGCCCGCTGTGGCGCACGCCGTGCCACGCGGGCTTTCTCTTTGGCGTGCCAAGTTGTTGGCATGCCAGCGGCGCCGGGGGCGCGTACAGTTCACGCAGCCCGGCCCTCCGCCCCACCCCCCACCGCCCTCCTACTTCCGCCTGCCCCGCCACCGTGCCCGCCGTGACCGACCTGCGCGTGCTTGCGCTCATCCCCCCGATGACGCAGCTGAACACGCCCTACCCCTCGACCGCCTACCTGACCGGCTTCCTGCGCTCGCGTGGCCTGCATTGCGAGCAGCGCGACCTGGCGCTGGCGCTCGTGCTGGCGCTGTTCTCGCGCGAGGGCCTGCAGGGCATGCGCGCGGCGGTGGACGCCCTCGATCGCAAGCAGCAGACGGCACAGACGCGCAGCTTCGCCGAACAGTTCCCGGCCTACGAGGCCACGATCGAGCGCGTCATCGGCTTCCTGCAGGGCCGCGATCCCACGCTAGCCCACCGCATCAACACCCGGCAGTTCCTGCCCGAGGGCGCACGCTTCGCCGCCATCGACCACTACCTGGCCGACGAGGGCGAGGACCCGCTGGCCTGGGCCTTCGGGGCGCTGGGCCTGCAGGACCGCGCCCGCCACCTGGCCACGCTGTACCTCAACGACCTCGCGGACGTGCTGCGCGATGCCGTCGATCCGCGATTCGAATTCGTCCGCTACGCCGAGAGCCTGGCCACGGCGCAGCCCCACTTCGACCCGCTGGCCGAGGCCCTGGCCGCCGCGCCCAACCTCATCGACCGCACGCTGCAAGACCTGACCCTCGCCGCGATGGACGAGGTGAAGCCGGACGTCGTGCTGCTCTCGGTGCCCTTCCCCGGCGCCGTCTATGCCGCGCTGCGCATGGGGCAGGCCATCAAGGACCACCGGCCCGGCGTGACGCTCGTGCTGGGCGGCGGCTTCGTCAACACCGAGCTGCGCGAGCTCTCCGAGCCGCGGCTCTTCGACTACATCGACTTCGTCACGATGGACGGCGGCGAGCGCCCCCTGCTGGCGCTGCTGGAGCACCTGGCCGGCCAGCGCTCGGCGCAGCGCCTGGTGCGGACCTTCGTGCGGGAGGACGGCGAGGTGCGCTGGCGCCACCTCGCGGAACCCGACATCCCCTTCGAGGACGTCGGCACCCCGACCTGGGACGGCCTGCCCATCGACCGCTACCTCTCGCTGCTGGACATGCTCAACCCCATGAACCGGCTGTGGAGCGACGGGCGCTGGAACAAGCTCACCGTGGCCCACGGCTGCTACTGGAAGAAGTGCAGCTTCTGCGATGTCTCGCTGGACTACATCTCCCGCTACGAGGGCGCGACGGCGGCGACGCTGGTCGACCGCATCGAGGCCATCGTCAAGGAGACGGGCCAGACGGGCTTCCATTTCGTCGACGAGGCGGCGCCGCCGAAGTCGCTCAAGGCGCTGGCCGCCGAGCTGCAGGCGCGCGGCACCGCCATCAGCTGGTGGGGCAACGTCCGCTTCGAGAAGACCTTCACGCCCGAGCTGTGCCAGCAGCTCGCGGACAGCGGCTGCATCGCCATCTCCGGCGGCCTCGAGGTGGCCTCGGACCGCCTGCTGAAGCTGATGAACAAGGGCGTGAGCGTCGAGCAGGTGGCGCGCGTCACCAAGGCTTTCGCCGATGCCGGCGTGCTGGTCCACGCCTACCTGATGTACGGCTTCCCCACGCAGACGGTGCAGGACACCGTGGACGCGCTCGAGTACGTCCGCCAGCTCTTCGAGAACGGCTGCATCCACAGCGGCTTCTTCCACCGCTTCGCCTGCACGGTGCACTCGCCCGTGGGCCTGAACCCCGAGCAGTTCGGCGTGCAGCTGCTGCCGCTGCCGGAGGGGCGCTTCGCCAAGAACGACGTCGGCTTCGTCGACCCCACGGGCACCGACCACGACGCCATGGGCCGCGCGCTCAAGAAGGGCCTCTACAACTTCATGCACGGCATCGGCGTGGACGAGGACGTGCGCCGCTGGTTCGACGTCCGCGTGCCCAAGCCCACCGTCAAGCGCGGGCACATCGCGCGGGCGCTGGCGCAGCGGGACTGAGGCGCGGCATGGCCCATCTGTGTCTGGCCTGGATCTGGGTGATGGCGGGACTGCTGGTCGGGGTCGCGCGCCTACGAACGGCCGTCGAGCTGGGCTGGATTGCCGTGCTGCTGCCGCTGTGCTGCCTGTGCTGGCTGCGCAGCCCCTGGCGCGCCGCCCTGCAGCCGCAAGGCGGCGTGAAGGCCTTGTGCTGGTTCGGCCACGGCCTGATGGCGGGGCCCGTGCTCGTCGTGTTCGTCCTGCTGGCCATGCCCTCGCTGCACGACGGACACGCTTTCGGACTCGGGCTGCTGGCCGCCCTGTTGCTGATGCCCCTGCCCTGGATCGGCGCCGCGGCCTGGATCCTGCAGATCATCGGACTGCTGCGCCATCGCCCGGCCGGACACTGAGGCGAGCCGGCCGGGCCCGGGCCCGGGCCCTGCCGGCTGGCAAGACCTGGCCCCGCACGCTCAGATGCCGTCAGTGCCGGCTCACGGCTGCCAGGGCACCGTCACCGTCGCCGTGCCGCTCGCCGGGGTGGTGAAGCTGTGGTTGGCGCCGCCTTCCCAGGTGACCGCCGTGCCGTTCTTCTTGATGAACTTGAACTGCAGCGTGGTGCTGGCCGGCACGCTGACGTCGTAGTACCAGTTCGGGTAGCTCGTGATGACCTGGTTGAAGGCCGGGCCCACGGGCGTGCTGGTGCTCCAGCCGCTCAGCTCCGCCTTGTCGCCGGTCAGGTAGACGTTCTCGCCCAGCGCCGTCGTGGCGTTGGTGACGATGAAGCGCACCGTGACCTGCGGGCCGCTGAGCAGCTGGTAGCCGGCGTAGGCATTGCTGTCCACCGCGCTGGCGTTGCGCACCTTGACGGCGTAGCTGCCGGCCGCGAGGGCGGGCACGGTGACCTTGATCTGGCTGTCTTCCCAGCTCAGGATGCTCGCGCCGGTGACGGCCGTGGCGCCGAAGAAGACCGAGCCCTTGGTCGCGCCGAAACCGCGGCCGTCGATCGTCAGCACATTGCCCGGCTTGCCCATCATCGGACCCACATGGCCGAGCGTGGGTGAGGTGATGGCCGGCGCGGCCTGCCACACCGCGACGGCGCCGGCGCCCAGCACGAAGTTGGGCACCGCGCCGCTGCTGCCGACACTGAGGCCGCCACCGCCCAGCAGGCCGCCGAGCACGTCGGTGTAGCTGCCTGCGGGAAGCGCCGTGACGAGGCCGCTGATCGTCGTGGCCGTCGTCGCGCTGCGGTTCACCGCGACCAGCACCACCTGCGAGCCGAACTTGCGCTCGTAGAGGTAGACGTCCGGGCTCAGCCAGCGCTCCTGCTGCGTGCCGTAGGCCAGCGCGGCATTGCTCTTGCGCAGCGCGGCGAGCTTCTTGATGAGCTGGTAGGCCGGGGTCGTGGTGGCGAAGCCGCTCATCAGGGCGCGGTTGTTCGGGTCGCCGTTGCCGGTCATGTACTGCTCGCTGCCGTAGTAGATGGCCGGCACGCCGCGCGAGGTCAGCGTGATGGCCAGGGCCTGCTCGAGCTTGCGCTGCGGGGCGCCGACCTGGTGGAAGCGGTCCATGTCGTGGTTGTCCACGAAGGTGACCTGGTCGATCACCTGGCGGTACTGGGAGGCCGTGTCGACGAGGGTCTGGTGCAGGTCCTGCATCGTCTTGCTGCCGTCGCGCAGCACCTGGCGCACGCGCTGGGCGTACTGGAAGTCGAGCAGGCTCATGCCGCTGGTGTTGGCGAAGGCGTGGTTGTTGCCGTCCACCTCGTTGACGCCGAGGAACCACTCGCCGAAGGTGAAGACCGGTTTGTAGCCGTGGATGTGCGCCATCCAGTTCTTCTGCCAGCCGAAGGGCATGTGCTTGACGGCGTCGACGCGCAGGCCGTCGATGCCCAGGTCCAGCCAGCCCTGGATGGCGGACTTGAAGTAGCCGTCCACCGTGGCGTTGTTGTGGTTCAGGTCGGCGAGATCGAAGAGGTTGCGGTAGATGCCGTCCTCCAGCGTCGCGAAGGTGGTGCCGCCGTTGTGGTGGAACAGGCCGGACGGGTCGCTGCTGTAGCTCGCCATCAGCGTGCCGTTGTTGTAGAGGCGGCCGTTCTCGGCGAAGGCGCTGTTGGCCGGGTCGGCGGGCGAGCTGTGGTTGGGCGCGAAGTCGATGATGACCTTGATGCCGGCGTTATGCGCCGCCGTGATCAGCGCCTGGAAGTCCGCGATCGAGCCGAAGGCGGGGTTGGGCTTCTTGAAGTCCCGCGCCCAGTAGCCGTGGTACGCGGTGCTGTTGGTGCCGCTGTAGTTGATCACCGCGGTGATGTTCTCGACCGGCTGCGAGATCCACAGGGCGGTCACGCCCATGCCGGTGAGGTAGCCGTCGTTGATCTTCTGGGTGATGCCCTTCCAGTCCCCGCCGCAGTACAGCTTGAGCTGCGTACAACCGGCGCTGAAGGCCGCGCCCGTCGGGTTGTTGCTGGCGTCGCCGTCCTTGAAGCGGTCGGTGACGATCTGGTAGACGACGTCGGTCGCGAAGCTCTGCTTGTTGGACACATGGGTGTCCGGGCTCGCCAGGGCCAGGGAGGTGGCCGCGGCGAGCAGGCTCAGGGCGAGCCCGGGCCGCGCAAGGCGGCCGGCGCTGAAGTTAGGCATGTCTCTTGTCTCCGGTATCAGGCCTGTGCCGGCCTGTCGTGGGTGGGTGATGGGTGATCCCCCCATGCCCCTGCGAGTCAAACAAAGCCCCAGGTGGCAAAAGTAGTATTGCTACATTTTCAGGATTCAATATCGGGATGATCACCAGTGCGCTTTGCCATCACGCCAATGAGATGCGCACCAACAAGGCACAGACGCCACGAATATCACTTCGCAAAGCAAGCCTCGGGAGAATGTATTTTTGATACAAGCCCAGCCGAGCGCGGAACGCTGGGCGCACGGCGTCGCATCGCCGCCTCGCGCGCGCGGGCGTCGGCATCACACAATGGCGCCACAACGAGGGGAGCACACGCCATGACCGATCTGGGGACTCCGCGGCCCGCCCGGCCGCATGCCATTCGACGCGCCAGCCCGCTTCGGCGCCTGATGCCCGCCGCCGCGCTGTGCCTGCTGCTGGGCGCCTGCGGCGGGAGCGGCGGCGGCAGCACGCCCGAGAAGCCCATCGAGCCCGTGGAGCCCCCCGTCCTGCCGGTCACGGGCCCGGGCGAGCTCAAGTCCGCCACCTCTCTGAAGCTGCTGAGCAGCAGCGACATCCAGTCGGCAATCACGGCAGCCGGCCCCAAGGCGCCCGCGGTGACCGCCCGCTACGCCGTCCAGACCTGGCGCCTGAACTACCTCACCGTGGACGCCGCCGGCGCGAGCGTCGAGGCCTCGGCGCTCGTGTGCATTCCCGTCAAGCCGGCCGGCAGCCGCAGCCCGGTGCTGAGCTACCAGCACGGCACCACCACCAAGGACGCCGAGGCGCCCAGCAACCACGCCACGCCGGACGAAGCCGCCGTGGTGATGGCCTCCGCCGGCTACATCGTGGTGGCAGCCGACTACGTCGGCTATGGCGCCAGCAAGGGCCGCCCGCATCCCTACCTGCTCTCGACGCCGACGGCCGCCGCGGTGAACGACCTCCTGACCGCCGCGCGCTACTGGCGCTACACCCAGGGGATCAAGGACAACCGGCAGCTCTTCCTGGGTGGCTACTCCGAGGGCGGCTATGCCAGCGTGGCGGCCTTCCGGGCGCTGCAGGGCGGCAGCAGCGAGCTCAAGGCGCAGCTGCAGCTGACGGTGGCCGGCGCCGGGCCTTACGAGGTCGACCGCGCGCTCGACGACCTGCTGGCCAAGGTCAAGGCGGAGAACAAGGTGCTCGGCGCCCTGCTCAACCCGGGCTTCCTCAAGCTGCTGGGCGATGGCGACCGGCGCAAGGTCCGCGACCTGCTGCTGAGCAAGGCCATCGGCGACGACGCCGACGTGGTCTTCGATCCCACCTTCCTCGACCTCTACCTCGTGGATGACGCGGCCGGCATCGAGGCCCGCAGCAATGTCTACAACTGGCTGCCCGCCCTGCCGCTGCGGCTCTATCACGGGCGCGACGACGCCACGGTGAGCTACCGCGCCTCGAGCGACACGCTCGCCGCCATGCAGCAGCGCGGCGCCGGCAGCCTCGTCACGCTGACGGACTGCCCCGCGCAGCCGTCGGACCACCTGGACTGCGTGCAGCCGTTCTGGAACTACATGCTGCAGCAGTTCGGCGCGGTGGCGAAGGACCTCTGAGCCGGCTCGCCCGTCGGCGCCTCAGGCCGTGCGCAGCGCGCCAGCCAGAGCCCAGCTGCCGAGCAGGGCCGCGGGCCACTGCCCCTTGTGCAGCAGGGCCGACATGGCCATGACCTCGGCGTCGCAACCCAGGCCCTGGGCCTCGCGCCAGGCCGCGTCGTGGTAGGTGTGCCGGTAGCGCTCGCCGCTGTCGCACAGCAGCGTGACGACGGCGCCCTGCTCGCCGCGCTCGCGCATCTGCTGCGCGCAGGCCAGCGCCGCCAGGAGATTCGTGCCCGTCGACGGCCCCACCGGGCGCCCCAGGTGCTCGCTGAGCGCCAGCGTCGCCGCCAGCGACCACACGTCCGGCAGCTTGACCATGGCGTCGATCACGGACGGCAGGAAGCTGGCCTCGACCCGCGGGCGGCCGATGCCCTCGATGCGCGAGCCCTGCTCGATGCGCAGGTCCGGGTCGCGGCTGAGGTAGTGGTCGAAGAACACCGAGCGCTCGGCATCGGCGCCGCACACCAGCGTGGCATGCCGCGAGTAGCGCACGAAGCGGCCCATCGTCGCCAGCGTGCCGCCGGTGCCCGCGGAGCAGACGATCCAGTGCGGCACCGGATGCGGCTCCTTCTTCATCTGCTCGAAGATGGACTCGGCGATGTTGTTGTTGCTGCGCCAGTCCGTCGCCCGTTCGGCGTAGGTGAACTGGTCCATGTAGTGGCCGCCCAGCTCGCGCGCGAGGCGCTGGGACTCGACGTAGATCTGCGTCGGGTCCTGCACGAGGTGGCAGCGGCCGCCCTGGAACTCGATGGCGCGGATCTTCTCGGTGGACACCGTGGCCGGCATCACCGCCACGAAGGGCAGGCCCAGCAGGCGCGCGAAGTAGGCCTCGGACACCGCCGTGGAGCCGCTGGAGGACTCCACCACGGTGCTGCCCTCGTGCAGCCAGCCGTTGCACAGGGCATAGAGGAACAGCGAGCGCGCCAGGCGGTGCTTCAGGCTGCCGGTGGGATGGCTGGACTCGTCCTTGAGGTAGAGGTCGATGCCGGGGAAGCCCGGCAGGCTCAGCGCGATCAGGTGGGTGTCGGCGGAGCGCTGGAAATCGGCCTCGATGCGGGCGACGGCCTGGCGCACCCAGTCGTGCGCGGGAGCGGTGGTGGCATGCATGCCGGCACTGTAGCAGTGCCGGTCAGGGGCGCCATGGGCACGCCGGGCGCGCCGGGTGCCGAATCAGCGGGGCTGGGCCGGGGTCATGGAGCGACCGGCCTGCGAGGTCTGCTTGGACAGGCTCTCGCCGTTGGTGACCTGGACGCCCGACGGCGTGTCGCGGTTCTTGCGCGGCAGGCGCGAGCCGGTGAGGTACTCCGGCTCGTCGCGCTCGGCGCGGGCCTTCTGCTCCTCCGGCGTCTCCGGCGTGCCGGCGCAGGCGCTCAGGCCGGACACGGCGACAAAGGCGCCGAGCGTCAGCCAGGCAGACATCTTCTTGTTCATGCGGATCCCCTTGTTGAGGTCCGCAGTGTAGGGGCCCGCCCGCCGCCGGCGATGCGCGCACTTTTCACGTCAGGCACGGCAATCGCACGTCCCGCGCCCGCCCCGCGCCCCGGCCTCGCGCCGCCCGCTCAGGGCTGCAGGCCCAGCTCCGCCATCAGTCGGGCAACCTGGGCCTTGAGCGTGTCCACCTCGGCACGCAGCTGCTGCAGCTCCTCGTCGCGCGCGCCGGGGGCACGCGCCTCCGAGGCCGCGGCCTGCAGCAGGTCGGCAGACACCGCCCCGCACAGCTGGTGCGCCCAGCGCTGCTCGCGGGCACCCGGCGCGCGGGGCAGCTTCACGGCGAGGGCCGGCTCGCGCGCGGCCAGCTCGTCCAGAAAGCCCTCCACCGACGAGATGTCGGCGAAGCGGTGCAGGCGCTCGGTGTTGAGGCGCAGCTCGGCCGCCGTCTGCGGGCCGCGCAGCATCAGCACGGTCAGCAGGGCCTCGGCCTGCCCGGGCACGCCGTAGACGCGCCGCAGGTTGTGCTCGAAACGGACGACGCGGCTGCCGCTGACCTCCTGCACGAGGCTCATGCCCTTGAGCTCGTTGAGCGCCTCCAGCACCTCGGGCTCGCTCAGGTTCATGACCGGGTCGCGCGCCGTCTTCTGGTTGCAGCCCTGGGTGAGGGCGTTGAGGGACATCGGGTAGCTGTCCGGCACGGTGTGCTGCTTCTCGACGAGCACGGCCAGCACGCGCGCCTCGGCGGCGCTCAGATCACGCAGGCTCATCGCTCAGACTCCGAAGCCGTCGTCCGCCTGGATCACGGCGCCGTTGATGAAGTGGCTCTCGTTGGCGCACAGCATCAGCAGCGTGGTGTCCAGGTCCTGCGGGTGCCCCACGCGCTTGCGCGGCAGCAACTCGATGAGCTTCTTCCCCTGCTCGGTGCCCCAGTGGTGGTGGTTGATCTCGGTGTCGATGTAGCCGGGGCAGATGGCGTTGACGTTGATGCCGAACTTGCCCCACTCCAACGCCATCGCGCGGGTCATGTGGATGACCGCCGCCTTGCTCATGGAGTAGACGCCGATCTGGCTCAGCACGCGCAGGCCCGCCATCGACGCGATGTTGACGATGCGCCCGCCCGTGAAGGTGCCCGGCGCCGCGCCGCGGGCGCGGGCCAGCATGCGCTTGCCCACCTCCTGCGCCACGAAGAAGGCGCCGCGCACGTTCGTGTCCATCACGAAGTCGTAGTCGTCGACGGAGACGTCGGTGAGCTTCTGCGTCGTGCTCACGCCGGAGTTGTTGACGAGGATGTCGATGGTGCCCATCTCCGTCTCGGCATGGGCCACGGCCGCCTTGATGGAGTCGACGTCGGTGACGTCCAGCGCCACGACGTGGGCATCGCCGCCCGCGCCCTCGATCTCGGCGCGCAGGTCCTTGAGGCGCTCGATGCGGCGCCCCGCCAGGACCACGCCCGCACCCGCCTTCGCCAGGGTCCGCGCGAACTGCGCGCCCAGGCCGCTGCTGGCGCCCGTCACCAGGGCCACGCGCCCTGCCAGATCAATGCTGTAGCTCATGGATCACATCCTTCATGCAATGTCCGGGGGGATGTTAAGCCCTGGCGGCGGGGCGAAGGCATCACGCTTGCCGGCGGCGAGGGCCAGCGCCCCGCCATCGGGATCTCCCCCCGGCTAGAGCCACGGCTCTAGGGTCGGGCACCACAAAAATAGCACGATCGTTCTATTTTCTCGGCACACCAGTAGAATGCGCCGCAATTGTGCCAAGTCGGGGCCCCGCCCCCGCCGAGCGGCAAACCCCATTGCAAATCCTGAAGGACACCCGATGACCAGCGAAGAACTTCTGGCCCAGTTCGGCCCGCGCGAGAACATGGAATACGACGTGGTCGTCGTGGGCGGCGGCCCCGCCGGCCTCGCCACGGCGATCCGCCTGAAGCAGCTGGCCACCGAGAAGGGCCAGGAGCTGTCCGTCGTGGTGCTGGAAAAGGGCTCCGAGCCCGGCGCGCACATCCTCTCGGGCGCCGTGATGGACCCCCGCGCGATCACCGAGCTCTTCCCGAACTGGAAGGAGCTGGGCGCGCCGCTGAACCAGCCGGTGTCGGCCGACGAGGTGCTCTTCCTGAACGAGAAGGGCGCGCACCAGACGCCGCAGTGGCTCATCCCCGAGTGCTTCCACAACCACGGCAACTACGTCGTCGCGCTGGGCGCCGTCACCAAGTGGCTGGGCGAGCAGGCGGAAGCCCTGGGCGTGGAGATCTTCCCCGGCTTCACGGCCGCCGAGATCGTCTACGGTGAGGACGGCAGCGTGCGTGGCGTGGCCACCGGCAACGTCGGCGTCGGCCGCGACGGCGAGCCGCACGACGGCTTCCAGCTGGGCATGGAGCTGCTGGGCAAGTACACCATCTTCGCCGAGGGCGCCCGCGGGCACCTGGGCAAGCAGCTGATCGCCAAGTACCAGCTCGACGCCGGGAAGGACCCGCAGTCCTACGCCATCGGCATCAAGGAGCTGTGGGAAGTGCCGGCCGGCCAGGCCAAGCCCGGCCTGGTGGTGCACACCGCCGGCTGGCCCGCGGACCACGAGACCTACGGTGGCGGCTTCCTCTACCACCTCGAAGGCAACAAGGTCACGCTGGGCTATGTGGTCGGCCTCGACTACAAGAACCCCTGGCTGTCGCCCTTCGAGGAAATGCAGCGCTGGAAGACGCACCCGAGCATCCGCCCGCACATCGAGGGTGGCAAGCGCATCGGCTACGGCGCCCGCGCCATCACGGCCGGCGGCCTGCTGTCCCTGCCCAAGCAGGTGTTCCCGGGCGGCGCGCTCGTGGGCTGCGACGCCGGCTACCTGAACGCCGCGCGCATCAAGGGCAGCCACGCCGCGATCAAGACCGGCATGCTGGCCGCCGAGGCCGCCTTCGAGGCCGTCACCGCGGGCCGCCAGCACGACGAGCTCGCCGCCTACCCGGCCGCCTTCGAGAAGAGCTGGCTGCACGAGGAGCTGGACCGCTCGCGCAACTTCAAGCAGTGGTTCAAGAAGGGCAACACCATCGGCACGCTGATGACCGGCATCGAGCAGTGGCTGCTGCCCAAGCTCGGTTTCAAGTGCCCGCCCTGGACGATCCACCGCGAGCTGCCGGACCATGTCTATCTGCGCCCGGCCGCCGAGTCCCCCAAGATCGACTACCCCAAGCCCGACGGCAAGCTGACCTTCGACCGCCTCTCCTCGGTGTTCATCTCCAACACCAACCACGCGGAAGACCAGCCGGTGCACCTGACGCTCAAGGACGCCTCGGTGCCCGTGAAGCTCAACCTGGCCAAGTTCGCCGGCCCCGAGAGCCGCTACTGCCCGGCCGGGGTGTACGAGTTCGTGAAGAACGACGACAACACCGACCGCCTGCAGATCAACGCGCAGAACTGCGTGCACTGCAAGACCTGCGACATCAAGGACCCGACGCAGAACATCGTCTGGATCACGCCGGAAGGCGGCGGCGGCCCGAACTACGCGGGCATGTAAGCCCGAGGCTCCGCCCTGGAAGAAGCCCGCAGCTGCGGGCTTTTTTTCGTCCCGGCCTCAGGCGTCCCGGGCCATGGCGGCGAGGCGCGCCTTCACGGCGGGCCATTCGCTGTCGATGATGGAGAAGTAGACGGTGTCCCGCACGCGGCCCGAGGCGCAGATGATGTGCCGGCGGAAGATGCCCTCCTGCACGGCGCCGATGCGCGCGATGGCGTTGCGGGACTTCTCGTTCAGCGCATCGGTCTTGAGCTCCACGCGGTGCGCGCCCAGCGCCTCGAAGGCATGGGTCAGCAGCAGGGTCTTGGCCTCGGTGTTGACGCCCGTGCGCTGGTGGCGGGCCGCCACCCAGGTCCAGCCGATCTCGAGCCGACGGTCCGCCGCCGAGATGTTGCCGAAGCGCGTGTTCCCCACGATCTCACCCGTGCTGAGATCGCGGATCACGAAGGGCAAGGCCTGCCCGCGCGCCTGCTCGGCCAGCGCCGCCTCGACATAGGCACGCATCTCGTCCGGCGTTGCCACGGGGCTCGGGATCCAGCGCCACAGCTGCGGATCAAGGCCATGCACGCACAGGCCCTCGACATGGTCCAGGCTCAGGGGCTCCAGCTGCACGAGGCGGCCGGAGAGGACGACGGGGCGGATGTCCAGGGGGTCAGGTCTTGTCATGGGGGTGCCGCGAGGGGGGGCTGTCGATGATGAAGGGACGGGCTCACAGGCCCAGCTGCCGCATCCAGCGGGCCATCGCGGGCGAGGCGCCGGTGTCGAAGTGCTCGATCAGGCGCTGCCGCTCGACGACCGAGCGGTTCTGACTCAGCTTGGCCTTGCCCTGCACGGCGCGCACCGTCACGCGCAGGCCGACGATGGCCCCCAGCAGACTCTGCTGGAAGTCTTCGGGCAGGCCCTGCCACTGCGCGATGTAGGCCGGATCGCGCGGCTCGATCAGCCGCTTGAGAAGCCGGTCCTTGGCCAGCGCCTCGTCCACGCGATGCAGCGTGCCGAGCACCTCCAGCGCCAGGTAGTTCCAGGTCGGGACGTTGCGCGGGCTGTCGTAGTGGGCGGGTGAGACGTAGGCATCCGGCCCGGTGAAGACGAGGCGGACGGCCTGCCCGTCCACCAGCCCCGCCAGATGCGGATTGGCGCGTGCCAGGTGGCCCTCGAGCCAGGACTGCTCCCCGTCGTCGACCCACACCATGGGCAGGTGCAGCGCAAGGGGCGGTGCCGCGGCATCGCGGGCGTCGTTCGCGACGAGCAACGCGAGCGGATGGGCCTGCACCAGTTGGCGCTGCAGGGAGGGGTCGTCGAGCTGGAAATGCGGCGGGGTGTACATGCGGCTGCGGATGAGTGGCGTGCGTGGCGTGCGTGGTGGATGACGCGATGCGACGAAGCATAGGGCGCGCATTGGTATGATCAAAGATCCAATTCACGGAACATCGGCAGGACCAATGCCATGAACTCGACGCCCCTGCCTGCCTTGCCCGCCCTGCCCTTCGACGTCGCCGGCATCCGCCTGGACGGCCCCGGCCCGCTGGCGCGCCAGCTGGTCGAGCAGCTGCGCCAGCGCATGCTGCAGGGCCAGCTGCCCGCCGGGGCGCGGATGCCGGCCACGCGGGATCTGGCCGCGGCGCTGGGCGTCTCGCGCAACACGGTGGTGCGCGCCTTCGAGCATCTGCTCGACGAGGGTCTGATCAGCAGCCGGGTCGGCGACGGCAGCTATGTGACGCCGCCCCTGGCCCAGATGGTGGCGGCCCCGGCCGTGTCGCCCTCGCGCGCAAGCGCCCCGGCCAAGGCCCCCGTGCCGCAGACCCCGCGCTGGCAAGCCCTCCAGCATTTCACGCCGTCCCGCACACCGGACGGCCCGGTGCGGGCGTTCCGCTGGGGCAGCCCCGCCATGGACCTGTTCCCGGCCGCGCTGTGGTCCCGTCTGCAGTCCCGCGCGTGGCGGCGCCACACGGTCAGCGACCTGGCCTACGGCGCCCCGGCCGGCCTGCCCGCGCTGCGGGAGTGGCTGGCGGACTACCTGCGCAGCGCCCGGGGGCTGACGTGCAGCGCCGATCAGATCCTCATCACCGGTGGAGCGCAGCAAGGCATTGCGCTGGCGGCCCTGGCCTTGCTCGGCCCGGGCGACGAGGCCGCCACGGAGTCGCCCGGCTACCGTTCCGCCGCCGCCGCGCTGGCCCTGCAGGCCGCCCGCGTGCATCACGTCCCCGTCGACGCCGAGGGCCTGCGTCCCGCGGCTCTGGAGGCGCTCGGCTCGCGCTGCAGGCTGCTCTACGTCACGCCCTCCCACCAGTTCCCGACGGGCGTGGCCATGAGCCTGCAGCGGCGGCTGGACCTGCTCGCCTGGGCCCGCCGGCAGCAGGCCTGGATCCTCGAGGACGACTACGACAGCGAGTACCGCCACGTCGGCCTGCCCCTCGCGCCGCTCACGAGCCTCGACACCGCTGGCCGGACGCTCTATGTGGGCAGCCTGTCCAAGCTGATGTTCCCGGGGCTGCGCCTGGGCTACCTCGTGGCCCCGCCGGGTTGGCTGCCGACCCTGGCCCGCCTTCGCTCGGTGCTGGATCGGCACAGCGCCTGCATGGATCAGCAGGTGATGGCCGATTTCATCGCCGAGGGGCATTTCCTGCGCCATGTGCGACGCATGCGCCGCGCGGCCCGGGAGCGGCGGGATGCCCTGCTCGACGCCTGGGACCGGCACATCGCCCCGCTGGGCCTGCCGCTGCCGGCGCCGGAAGCGGGCCTGCATGCCTACCTGCCACTCTCCGACGCCGGCCTCGAGCAGCGCCTGACCGAGGCGGCCGTGCGGGCGCGGCTGGAGGTCGGGGCGATGCGGCGCGTGGGCGGCCTGCCGGACGCCTCCGGGCGTGCCGGGCTCGTGCTGGGCTTCGCCGCGGTGACCGCACCGGCCCTGAGCGACGCGGTCGCGCGCCTGGCGCAGGCCTGGCGGCCGGAGATCGGCGAGCCGCTCAGCGGCAAGCGCGGGCGTCGCTCAGACGCCGATGCAGCTCCTGCTGCACGAGCGGGTTGTCGCGGTTCTGGATCTTGCTGATGTCGATCTCGATCTCGCGGATCTCGGCCGCCGTCGCGCAGGCCCGCGGCGCGGCCGCCCAGGGCGCTGCGCCTTCGTCGGCCTGCACGGCGCGCACCACACCGCCCTCCAGCACCACCACCAGGCGGCTGCTCGCCCGCTGGTAGCCCCAGTGGCTGTGGACGGCGGCGCCGTCCTGCACCGTTCGCGAGCGTTCGGGCGGCCCGAGGACCTCCAGCACCTGCGATTGGCTCATGCCGACGCGCACCGGGCCGACGTCGCCGGCGGCAGGCAGCGGGCCCACACTGCGCAGCCCGGCACGCGGGCTGCCGCCGGACGAGGGGTTCAGCGAGGGCGTGGAGGGCACCGTCAGCGGCGCGGCCACCGGTGCCAGGATTCGCTGCTGCCACCCGGCGGCACAGGGCGACTGCTGGTAGACGACGCCCCCGGCCGCATCCGTGCACTGGTATTGCGCCGAAGCCAGGGCCGGCAGGCTCAGCGACAGGAACAGGGCCAGGGCACGGCGGGCACGAGCAGAAGGGGCGGGCAGCGGCATGACGGGCACTCCGGGTCAGGACGAACACGGACCGGCGACCGCCAAAGTCCGTCGTCCTGCACTAACGCGCCAGCGGCGCGCCCGCTGACCGCCTCAGCGCAAAATGCGGCGCATCGCGGCAGAAAGTAGCGATACGCAGGCGGCAGGTGCCGCACATCGCACACCGAGGGGCGGACCGGCGCTCAGGCGATCGGCGGGTAGGCGCCCAGGCCGTCCGGCCAGGTGGTGAGGACCTCGAAGCCCGTCTCCGTGACCAGCACCATGTGCTCCCACTGAGCGGACAGCGAGCGGTCCTTGGTGACGACGGTCCAGCCGTCCTTCATTTCCTTCACCTCGCGGCGCCCGGCGTTGATCATGGGCTCGATGGTGAAGATCATGCCCGGCACCAGCTTCACGCCCTCGCCGGGGCGGCCGAAGTGGTTCACGTGCGGGGCATCGTGGTAGATGTCGCCGATGCCGTGGCCGCCGTACTCGCGCACGACGCTGTAGCCGTCGCGGAAGGCGATGCTCTGGATGGCGTGGCCGACATCCCCCAGCGTGGCGCCCGGCTTCACCTGGCGGATGCCCGCGCACATGGCCTCGTAGCAGGTGTTCACGAGCCGGCGGGCATGCAGCTTGGGCTCGCCCGCGAAGAACATGCGGCTGCTGTCACCGAACCAGCCGTCCTTGATGATGGCGACGTCGATGTTGACGATGTCGCCGTTCTTCAGGATCTTGGCCGGCGTTGGAATGCCATGGCAGACGACGTCGTTGACGGACGCGCAGATGGTCTTGGGGAAGCCGTGGTAGCCAACGTTGGCCGGGATGACCTTCAGCTCATTGACGATGAAGTCATGGCAGATCCGGTCCAGGTCTTCCGTGCTGACGCCGGGCTTCACGTGCTCGCCGATCATGGCCAGCACCTGCGCCACCAGGCCGGCGGCCTCGCGGGCCTTGGCGATCTCTTCCGGGGTGCGGATCTTTACAGCGGCATTCATGTGACGAGGTTTCCACGGCGGCAGGCGAGGGATCAGCGAATGATCCATGAAAAAACCCGCCACAAGCACGCTTGGGGCGGGTTTCTCAATACTGTCTGGCGGAGACGGAGGGATTCGAACCCTCGATGCAGGTTTTGCCCACATACTCCCTTAGCAGGGGAGCACCTTCGGCCACTCGGTCACGTCTCCAGCACAGCCATGCAGTATAGCAGTGGTTTTTGAGCCCCCGCTACAAATTCCCGACTTTTTTCAGAAAAGCACGGGCAAGGCTGAATCAGGTGGCGGGCTGGTCCAGGTCGAAGGCACGGTGCAGCGCACGGACGGCGAGCTCCATGTACTTCTCGTCGATGACGACGCTGGTCTTGATCTCGCTGGTGGAGATCATCTGGATGTTGATGCCTTCCTCGCTGAGGGAGCGGAACATCTTGGACGCCACGCCCACGTGCGAGCGCATGCCGATGCCCACGATGGACACCTTGCAGATGCGCGGGTCGCCCAGCACCTTGGCGGCGCCGGTGGCCGGAGCCACGGTCTTCTCCAGCAGCTCCAGCGTGCGCTGGTAGTCGTTGCGGTGCACGGTGAAGCTGAAGTCGGTCTTCCCGTCGTGCGAGACGTTCTGGATGATGACGTCGATGTCGATGTTGGCCTCTGCCACGGGGCCGAGGATCTGGAAGGCGATGCCCGGCTTGTCAGGCACGCCCAGCAGCGTCACCTTGGCCTCGTCGCGGTTGAAGGCGATGCCCGACACGACGGCTTGTTCCATGTTTTCGTCCTCTTCAAAAGTGATCAGGGTGCCGGACTTGGCTTCTTCGTTGATGTCGATGTCCCAGGGCGTGAAGCTGGACAGCACGCGCAGCGGCACGCGGTACTTGCCGGCGAATTCCACCGAGCGGATCTGCAGCACCTTGGAGCCCAGCGAGGCCATCTCGAGCATTTCCTCGAAGCTGATGCTCTTGAGGCGGCGTGCCTCGGGCACCACGCGCGGGTCGGTCGTGTAGACGCCGTCGACGTCGGTGTAGATCAGGCACTCGTCCGCCTTCATGGCGGCAGCGATCGCCACGGCCGAGGTGTCCGAGCCGCCACGGCCCAGCGTGGTGATGTTGTTGTGCTCGTCGATGCCCTGGAAGCCGGTGATGACCACCACCTTGCCGGCGGCCAGGTCGGCGCGCACGCGCTTGTCGTCGATGCTCTCGATGCGGGCCTTGGTGTAGGACGAATCGGTCGCCACGGGCACCTGCCAGCCGGTGTAGCTGACGGACTCCAGCCCTTCGGCCTGCAGCGCGATGGCCAGCAGGCCGACCGAGACCTGCTCGCCGGTGGCGGCGATCATGTCCAGTTCGCGATTGAGCGCGGCGCTGCCGCTGGCGGGCGAGAGCTCCTTGGCGAGGCCCAGCAGGCGATTGGTCTCGCCGCTCATGGCCGAGGGCACCACCACCATCTGATGGCCTGCACGCGCCCACTTGGCGACGCGCTTGGCCACGTTGCGGATACGGTCGGTCGAGCCCATCGAGGTGCCGCCGTACTTGTGAACGATCAATGCCATGGTTGTGAAGATGCGCGGAGTTGGAGGGGGTTTCTTGCGCCGCGGTCGCTGAGGCCGATTCTACGGTTGGCCTTGGCGAAGCACGAAGCCCTGCCGGCGCGGTGGCGAGGGCATCAGCCCCGCGTCAGGGAGCGTCCGGGCACCAGCTCAGGCGCAGCAGCGGCCCCTCCCCCTGCCCCCGGCAACGCGCATCCAGGCCCAGGGCCGGCACCCACAGCAGACGCGGCGCGGCGCCCGTTTCCCCAGGAAAATCGGCATAAACGAGCGGCCCGCCCCGCCCCAGCGCGGGCACGCCGGCGGCCTGCCAGGCCTTCTTCAAGGCGCGCGGCGGCGTGCCCGGCGCGCGCTGGAACTGCTCGCTGCCTTCGCGTGGACGCAAGATCACATTGCGCAATAGCGATGAGCCCACCCCTTCCGACGAAGGCTCAATCGTCTGATCGACCCGCGTCACCTGCCAGCAACCGGCAAAGGCCGGGCAGGCATGGAGACCGGGCGTGCTGAGGTCCATGCGGCAGGACTGCGTCGTCGTGACGGTCGGGGCGGGCAGCACCACCAGACGGCCCTGGTGCTTCTGGATCACACGCCGGCCCGCGGGCCAGGCGGCACCGGCCGGCGCCGCGACGGCCTCATCCAGCAGCCGGCTCACGAGGCTGGCGGGCGCCGCCTGAGGCAGGGCCCCGCGCAGCCAGTGGCGCAGCAGATTGCTCAGGCGCGGGCGGGAGAGCGCCGCGAAGGCGGCCAGCGGCAAGGCCGACGGGCCATCGGGCACCGGCGCGAGCCAGCGCTCTGCGTCATCTTGCGCGAGCTCGGTCAGCAGCTCGTCCGCCTCCTGCGCCCAGCGCGCGGACTGCGCCAGCGCGGCCTCGGCGCCCGGAAATTCGGCCTGCAGGGTGGGCCACATCGCCAGCCGCAGCCGGTTGCGGGCGAAGCGCGGGTCGGCATTGCTCTCGTCCTCGATGTGGGCCAGACCCCGCTCCCGGACGTAGTGCTCGATGCGTGTACGCGGCTGGTCCAGCCAGGGGCGCGCCCAGACCAGGCCGTCGCGGGCCTGCTGGTGCGGCATGGCGGCCAGCCCGGGCAGCCCGGCGCCTCGCAGGGCCTGCAGCAGCCAGGTCTCGGCCTGATCGCGCCGGTGATGGGCGAGCAGCAGCAGCGTGGCCCCTGCCGCCTGCGCCATGGTCTGAAGAGCCGCATGCCGGCCGGCACGCGCCCAGGCCTCGACGCTGTCACCCGCCGCCGGCGCGCCCTCGAGCCGATGCCACTGCAGCGCCACGGGCAGGCCCGCCGCGCGCCAGTCCTCGACCTGCCGTTCCAGATGCGCCAGCCAGGCGTCCGCCTGCGGGCTCAGCCCGTGGTGGACATGCAGCCCCAGCACCCGCAAAGCAAAGCCCTCATGGGCCAGGGCCTGCGCGCAGCGGGCCGTGGCATGCATGAGGGCGGTGGAGTCGCGGCCGCCGCTCCAGGCAACGGCCACGCAGGCGCCGGCGGCGCCGAAGTCAGGCTCAGCGATTCTTGGTGTCGCCGAATCGGCCATAGGCCTGCAGGCGCTCGTAGCGGCGGTCCAGCAGCTCCTTGGGCTTGAGGTCCGACACCTGACGCAAGGCGTCCGAGAGCGCGCGCTTCAGGTTGGAGCACATCTGCTTGGCGTCACGGTGCGCGCCGCCGACCGGCTCGTTCACGATCTTGTCGATCAGGCCCAGGGCCTTCAGGCGGTGGGCGGTGATGCCCAGCGCCTCGGCGGCGTCGGGCGCACGCTCGGAAGTCTTCCAGAGGATGGAGGCGCAGCCTTCCGGCGAGATCACCGAGTAGGCCGAGAACTGCAGCATCAGGACCTGGTCTGCCACGCCGATGGCCAGCGCGCCGCCGGAGCCGCCTTCGCCGATCACGGTGGCGATGATGGGCACTTCCAACTGCGCCATCTCGAAGATGTTGCGGCCGATGGCCTCGGACTGGCCGCGCTCCTCAGCACCGATGCCGGGATAGGCCCCCATGGTGTCGATGAAGGTGAAGACGGGCAGGCCGAACTTCTCGGCCAGCTTCATCAGGCGCAGGGCCTTGCGGTAGCCCTCGGGACGCGGCATGCCGAAGTTGCGCAGCGTGCGCTCCTTGGCATCGGCACCGCGCTGGTGGCCCACGACCACGCAGGGCTGGCCGTTGAAGCGGGCGATGCCGCCCACGATGGCGGCGTCGTCGGCGAAGTGGCGGTCACCGTGGAGTTCCTGGAACTCGGTGAAGACGTCCTTGCAGTAGTCCAGCGTCTGCGGACGCTGCGGGTGGCGGGCGACCTGGTAGGTCTGCCACGGGGCCACGCTGGAGTAAATGTCCTTGGTGAGCTGCTGGCTCTTCTTGGAGAGGCGGTCGATCTCCTCGGAGATGTCGACGGCGGACTCGCTCTGCACGTAGCGCAGCTCTTCGATCTTGGTTTCGAGCTCGGCAATGGGCTGCTCGAATTCGAGGAAATGTTTCTTGCTCATCAGTCGTCCTGATTTCAAAGCGCCCGCCGCGGGGGGCCCGAGGGCCGGCGGCGGAACCGGGTCGGCGGATTCACCCTTCGTGGGGGCTGGTGCCGCCGAGACGGAATGGGCTAGTACTCCACCGGAAGCGGATCGAGACTTCGCCAAATGTACCATGTGGCTACCGAGCGGTAGGGGGCCCAGGCCTCCCCCACCTCCCGCGCCTCCGCCCGTGAGACGGGCTCGCCGGAGAAGTAGTTCTCGCTGATGCCCTTGAGCAGCCCGACGTCGTCCAGCGGCATCACATTGGGGCGCATCAGGTGGAAGATGAGGAACATCTCGGCCGTCCAGCGGCCGATGCCGCGGATGGCAATAAGCTCCTCGATGATGGCTTCGTCGTCCATCTGCGTCCATTGGCGCACATGAACGCGGCCGGCCTCGAAGTGCTCGGCCAGGTCGCGCAGGTATTCCACCTTGCGCACGGACAGCCCGGCGGCCCGCAGCGCGGCGATGTCCAGGGCCAGCACCGCGGTGGGCTGGATGCGATGCACGGGCCCGCCCACCAGCGCCAGGAACTTGTCCCAGACGGACTGCGCCGACTTCACCGAGATCTGCTGCCCCACGATGGAGCGGGCCAGCGTGGTGAAGGCGTCGGCCTTGCTCTGCAGGCGCGCCTCACCGAACTGGGGGATGAGCTTCTTCATCACCCGGTCGCGCTTGACCAGATGCCTGCAGGCCTCGTCCCAATACTCCGGGGTGACCCCGGCCGCTGCCGAGCGCGCCATCAGGCCTTCATCCAGGTCGTGCCGGTGGGCGAGTCCTGCAGCACGATGCCGGCGTCCAGCAAGGCCTTGCGGATGCGGTCGGCCTCGGCGAAGTTCCGGGCCGCCTTCGCAGCGGCGCGGGCCTCGATCTGAGCCTGGATGGCGGCGTCGTCCAGCGTGCTGCCGGCCTGAAGGTAGGCGCGGGGCGACTGCTGCAGCAGACCCAGCGTGGCGGCCAGCGCCTTCAGGAGGCCGGCCTCCTCGGGCGAGCGGCTGCGGTTGACGCTGGACGCCAGGTCGAAGAGCACCGCCAGCGCCGCCGGGGCGTTGAAGTCCTCGTCCATGGCTGCGCGGAAAGCCGCGGCGACCGGGTGCGCCCAGTCGATGACGACCGACGCCGCCTCCACGCCGTCCAGCGCCGTGTACAGGCGGCGCAGCGCCTGGCGGGCGTCCTCCAGGGCGGCGTCGCTGTAGTTGATCGGGCTGCGGTAGTGCGTGCGCAGCATGAAGAAGCGCACCGTCTCGCCGTCGTAGCTCTTGAGGACGTCCTGGATGGTGAAGAAGTTGCCCAGGGACTTGGACATCTTCTCGTTGTCGACGTTCAGGAAGCCGTTGTGCATCCAGTAGCGCACAAAGGGCTTGCCCAGCGCGCCTTCGCTCTGGGCGATCTCGTTCTCGTGGTGCGGGAACTGCAGGTCCAGGCCGCCACCATGGATGTCGAAGGTCTCGCCCAGCACGGCGCAGCTCATGGCCGAGCACTCGATGTGCCAACCGGGGCGGCCGGGGCCGTAGCGGCCCTCGTACTTGGCATCGGCCGGCTCGTCGGCCTTGGCTGCCTTCCACAGCACGAAGTCGAGCGGGTCATGCTTGCCCTCGTCCACGGCCACGCGCTCGCCGGCGCGCAGGTCGTCGAGGTTGCGGCGCGAAAGCTTGCCGTAGCCCGGGAACTTGCGCACGGCGTAGTTCACGTCACCGTTGCTCGCCTGGTAGGCCAGGCCCTTTTCCTCGAGCAGGCCGATCATGTCCAGCATCTGCCCGACGTACTCGGTGGCGCGCGGCTCGTGCGTGGGGCGCTCGACGCCCAGGGCGCCGATGTCGCGGTGCATGGCGTCGATCATCTCGTCCGTCAGCTGGCGGATGCTGATGCCCCGCTCCAGGGCCCGCTTGATGATCTTGTCCTCGATGTCCGTGATGTTGCGGACGTAGGTCACCCGGTAGCCCGAGGCCTTGAGCCAGCGCTGGACCACATCGAAGGCCATCATCATGCGGGCATGGCCCACGTGACACAGGTCGTAGATGGTCATGCCGCAGACGTACATGCGCACATGGCCAGGCTCGATGGGGGCGAAGGGCTCGACCGCGCGGGTCAGGGTGTTGTAGATGCGCAGGGACATGGACTCGCAGGGCGAAAATGGGGGCTCGCAGGGCGAACTCAGGGCGAACCGGAACGAAAGCGTGACGCCGGGCAAGGGCATCGCCGCCAGGGCGCGGTGCCGGAGGGCCCCAGCTTATAGAATCGTCCAGTATACCGATTGGGCCTTTGCGGCCCCGCCCACCTGCCCACCCGCCCATGAAGCTCCGCCGCCCAGGTTTCGTCGTGTCCGCCCTCCCCGCCCTGCTGCTGGCCGCCGGCCTGAGCCTGGCCGGGCCCGCCCTGGCGGCGGGTGAGCTGGAAAAGGCCCAGCAGCAATGGCTGCAGGGCCACCAGGCCGACGCCAAGAAGACGCTGGAGCAGGCACTGGGCGAGGATCCCAACAACGCCCGCGTGCGATTCGCACTGGCGCTGATGCGCATGGAGTCCGGCGAGACGGCCCAGGCCGAGACCCTGCTGCGCCACCTGACCGAGGACTTCCCGGACCTGGCGGACCCCTTCAACAACCTCGCCGTGATCCTGGCCGGCCGCGGCGATTTCGACGCCGCCCAAGAGGCCCTGCAACGCGCCGTGACCCTGCAGCCCGACCACGTCCAGGCCCAGGAGAATCTCGGCGACGTGCTGCTGCAGATGGCAGCCCGGGCCTATGGCGTCGCCGCCCGGCCCGGCCCCCAGAGCTCGGTGAACGCCGGTCTCAAGCTGCGCCGCACGCAGGAACTGCTGCGCCACCTGAACGGCCCGGCCCGCTGAGCGAGAATGCGGCAGCCGCCCTGGCCGTGCCGCCCACGTCTGCGCTGAGGCGCGCCCGGCGCGACGGGCATCCCCCAGAACCATTCGCCTAGGGAGTCAACGCCACATGGCCCACCACCTGCCGTCTCTGTCCTGCCTCCGCGGCCTGCTGGCCGCCGCCCTGCTGCCCCTGGCGCTCGGCGCCCATGCCCAGCAGGTCAAGCTCTCCACCACGGCGGGCGACATCTGCGTCGAGCTGAATGCCGAGAAGGCCCCGAAGACCGTCGCCAACTTCCTCCAGTACGTGAAGGCCGGTCACTACAACGGGGTGATCTTCCACCGCGTGATCGACGGCTTCATGATCCAGACCGGCGGTTTCACAGACAAGCTGGTGCAGAAGCCCACGCGTACGCCGATCCCCCTGGAAGACAAGACAGATCTGAAAAACCTGCGCGGCACGATTTCGATGGCCCGCACCGCCTTCCCCGACTCCGCCACCTCGCAGTTCTTCATCAACGTGGCCGACAACACCGGCCTCGATGCCGAGAACTCGAACACCGGCCGCGGCTATGCCGTCTTCGGCCACGTCGTCGCCGGCATGGACGTCGTCGACAAGATCCGCGCCACGCCGGTGGAGGCCAAGGGCGCTTTCCAGCACCTGCCCACCACCCCCATCCTCATCAACAAGGCCACCCTGGAGTGCAAGCCATGAGCAAATTCGTCGAACTGACCGTCAACCTGAACGGCGCCGCCAAGGTCATCAAGCTGGAACTGGATGACGTCAAGGCGCCCGTCACCGTCGCCAACTTCCTGAACTATGTGAACAAGGGCCACTACGACGGCACCATCTTCCACCGGGTGATCAAGCGCTTCATGATCCAGGGCGGCGGCTTCACGGCCGACATGAGCCAGAAGCCCACCGATGCCCCGATCCAGAACGAGGCCAACAACGGCCTGAAGAACGCCCAGTACACGATCGCGATGGCGCGCACCAACGCGCCGCACTCGGCCTCGGCCCAGTTCTTCATCAACGCCATCAACAACGACTTCCTGGACTTCAAGTCCGAGTCGCCCTCGGGCTGGGGCTACGCCGTGTTCGGCAAGGTCGTGGCCGGCACCGAAGTCGTGAGCGAGATCGAGAAGGTCCGCACCGGCAACAAGAACGGCCACGGCGATGTGCCTGTCGAGGCCGTTGTGATCGAGAAGGCTGTTGAAGTCCAGGGCTGAGCCCCTGCCCTGCCTGGATGAACTGCCAGGCGAGTGGATCGCCCCGCCCCACTGGCGGGCGATCGACTTCATCTCGGACCTGCACCTGTCCGAGCACACCCCCGGCACCCGCGCGGCACTGGCTCACTACTTGAGCCACACGGCGGCCGATGCCGTCTTCCTGCTGGGGGACATCTTCGAGGTCTGGATCGGCGACGACGCCCGACATCAGCCCGACGAAGCCGCGCTGCTGGCCCTGCTTCGGCAGGCCAGCGCGCGCACTCCCCTCTTCTTCATGGCGGGCAACCGCGACTTCCTGCTTGGCAGTGCTGCTGCCAAGGACGCCGGCCTGACCCGCCTGGCCGATCCCTGCGTACTGCAGGCCTTCGGGCAACGCCTCCTGCTGAGCCATGGCGATGCCTGGTGCCTGGAAGACCGGGACTACCAGGCCTTCCGCGCCCAGGTGCGTGCCGCCCCCTGGCAACAGGCCTTTCTGGCGCAGCCGCTGGACGAGCGCCGCCGCATCGCCCGCGGGCTCCGCGAACGCAGCATGGCGCAGAAGGCCGGTGTCGCCGACCGCCCGGAGCTGTGGGCGGACCTCGACGCCGACGCCGTGCGCCAGGCCCTGCAGGCCCGGTCCTGCGAATGGCTGATCCATGGTCACACCCATCGCCCCGCCCGGCACGCATTGGGCGGCGGGCAACACCGGGACGTGCTCAGTGACTGGGACCTCGACCACGCGCCCTTGCGCGCGGACGTCCTGCGCCTGAGCGAGCAGGGGCTGCAACGCCTCGCCCTGCCTGAGACGGATCGCTTCTCTTCCACAGCCGCGAAGGAAACCGCCACTGCGGCAGCGCCCGACACGCCGTACGCGCCGTACGCGCCGGACACACGAGACGCACCCGACGCATCAGGCACCCCTTCCGCACCTCAGCGCCGGCCATGTTGACGCGGCTCCTGCATGCCTGGCAGGCGCGGCGCGAACAGCGGCAGCTGGCGCGCCACGCCATTCCCGACGACCTGTGGGCGCTGACGCTGGCCCGCTACCCCTTCATCGGCCGCCGGAGCGAGGCGGATCGCGCATCCCTGCGACGGCTGTGCTCGCTGTTCCTGGCCCGCAAGGAGTTCCACGGCGCCGGCGGTTTCGAGGTCACGGACGAGGTCGCCGTGGCCGTCGCTGCCCAGGCCTGCCTGCCCGTGCTGGCCCTCGGCCTGACGGCATACGACGGCTTCGTGGGCATCGTGATGCACGAGTCGGAGGTCGTCGCACCGCGCGAGGTGATGGACGAGGATGGCGTCGTGCATCACTACGAGGAAGAGCTGGCCGGCGAGGCCATGGAAGGCGGCCCTCTGATGCTGGCCTGGAGCGAGCTCCAGCCCGACCCGGCGCTGGGCGCCGGGCCGGTCTACAACGTCGTGATCCATGAGTTCGCCCATGTGCTGGACATGGCCAACGGGGCGCCCGACGGCATTCCCCCGCTCCCCTCGGCCGCCGCGACGGAGGCCTGGATCGCCGTGATCGACCCGGCCTGGGAGCAGTTCTGCGAGGAGGTGGACGCTGGCGTCGAGACCGTCATCGACCCCTACGGCGCCGAGTCCGTCGAGGAGTTTTTTGCCGTGGCCACCGAAGCCTTCTTCGTCGAGCCGCAGCAACTGCAGCAGCGCTACCCGGCCCTCTACAGCCTCTTTGCCGGCTTCTATCGCCAGGACCCCGCGGCCAGCTGAGTGGCCGGCCCGGCAGGAAGGCGGGCAGGAAGTCCGGCGGACCGTCGGCGATGGCGCCGGACCCGACCATGAGCGCCTCCCCCCATGAACGCGAGCGGCGCTCACGCACCGCCGAGCTGCCCGGGCGGCGTCGCCAGAGGAGGCGGTTAGTCGATGGCATCCGACGTGCAGACCAGCAGGCGCGCCAGCACGAAGGCCAGGTCGTCATCAGACAGCACCGCCACCACCTCGCGAGCCGTCTCGAGGGCCTGGGCGATGTTGTGGTCCCCCGCCAGCGCCGAGCGCAGATGCTGAAAGACGTCGAATGGGAGGGCATCGTAGGCATAGGCGACACGCAGGACGAGGCGGTCGATGCGCGGCGGCCGGCCGGCTGCCGGCGCGGAGTCCGGCCCGGCTTGTGCCGGCCCGGGCGCATCGGGGGTGGCAGCTGGCATGCTCAGGGCCCCCGCTTCAAGCCGAGGGCCACGGCCACGCGGTGCCCCTCCCCATACAGCCCCTTGTTCACCCCCCGCACGACCTCCGACACCGTGCGGTACTTGAAACCGTGCTGCCGCGCGAACTCACTCAGCGTGATGCCCTGCATCTGAAGGGTGCGCTTGGCCGCAGCCGGCGAGGCCTGGTCTTGCAGAAACCGCTTACCACCTTCCGCGACCAGACCATCCGTTTGTTGGTTGTCCATGATGGTCTCTGATTTCCTGTTGAACTGCAGACACTCTAGTTTCAACAAATGGAAATCGCATCATCAAAAGTCGTGACTTTGTTTCGATACGTGAGATTTACGCCTTTCCATCCCCTCGATTGATGACATTTCGGCCCACAGATCCGTTCATTTGTGAGCGCGCCCTTCGACAAAAGGGGATACAGTCAATGCACTGTGACCCATCCCATTGACCCCCCAGCTTCCACGAACGTGGGCATTGGCGACCGCCTTCGGGCCGAGCGCCAGCGGCTTGGCTACGCGCAGGCCGACTTCGGTGCCGCCGTCGGCGTCAGCAAGACCACGCAGTTCAACTACGAGGCCGGTGACCGCAGCCCGGATGCCCGCTACCTTCAAAAGGCGGCGGCGCTGGGCATGGACCTCCTGCTCATCATCACGGGGCGCAAGGATGACAGCGGCGCCGATCGCTATGTCCGCGTCCCCGCGATGCCGGATCGGGCGGCGCGCAGCCCGGCGTCCGCCCGCGAGGGCGCTGCTGCCTACGAGACTCGACAGGACGTCAGCGGCCTGTGCTTCGGCAAGGACTGGCTCGCCGCCCGCCAGCTGGAGGTCGGCAAGCTGACGGTGGTGACGGTACGGGGCACGGCCATGGAAGGCGCCCTGTCCGATGGCGACCAGGTGCTGATCGACCAGCAGGACACCACGCCCCGCAGCGGCTACGCCTACGCGCTGCGCCAGGGTGAGGAGCTGCTGGTGCGGTACTGCCAGATGCTTCCGGGGCGCGTGCTGCGCGTGACCAGCGCCAATCCGGCCTTTGCGGCCTATGACGTCGACCTCTCCAGCCCCTGCGATCTCGAGGTCATCGGCCGCGTGGTGGCTTCCGTCCACGAATGGTGAGCCGCCTGCCCCCGGCATCCGAGCGGGGCGCAGTGGACCGCCTTCCTGGACAACTTCCGGAACGACTTCCCGGACACCTGCCGGGCTGACCTTCGCGCAATCGCCCCCCCGGCTGGCGTCCGCGGCTGGCGTCCGCAGAACGTCCCGCCTTCCGCATAGCGGCACTGAGCGCATGAAAGACGCGCCCCTCGGGGCGCGTTTGCAGGATGCAACGAGGGCCGCTGCGTCGGGTGATGCGTGCGACGTCAGCCCGCCGTCGCGGCCTCCGCCTTGGGAGGCTTGCTGTCCGACTTCTTGCCGGCCGGCTGGATGTCCAGCTGCACTTCGCCGGCGGCATCGACATCCACCTTCAGGCGCCCGCCATCGACCAGACGGCCAAACAGCAGCTCGTCGGCCAGCGCCCGGCGGATGGTGTCCTGGATGAGGCGCTGCATCGGCCGCGCACCCATGAGGGGATCGAAGCCCTTCTTGGCGAGCTGCTGGCGCAGGGCATCGGTGAAGGTGACCTCCACCTTCTTCTCGGCCAGCTGGCTCTCGAGTTGCAGCAGGAACTTGTCCACCACGCGCAGGATGATCTCCTCGTCCAGCGCACGGAAGGACACGATGGCATCCAGCCGGTTGCGGAACTCGGGCGTGAACAGGCGCTTGATGTCGGCCATCTCGTCGCCCTGCTGGCGCTGGGTCGTGAAGCCGATGGTGGACTTGTTCATGATCTCGGCGCCCGCATTGGTCGTCATGACGATGATGACGTTGCGGAAGTCGGCCTTGCGCCCGTTGTTGTCCGTCAGCGAGCCGTGGTCCATGACCTGCAGCAGCACGTTGAAGACGTCCGGGTGCGCCTTCTCGATTTCGTCCAGCAGCAGCACGCTGTGCGGCTTCTTCGTGACGGCCTCGGTCAGCAGGCCGCCCTGGTCGAAGCCCACATAGCCCGGAGGCGCGCCGATGAGGCGGCTCACGGCATGGCGCTCCATGTACTCGGACATGTCGAAGCGGATCAGCTCGATACCGAGGATGTAGGCCAGCTGCTTCGCCACCTCGGTCTTGCCCACGCCGGTGGGGCCCGAGAACAGGAAGCTGCCGATGGGCTTGTCCGGCTTGCCGAGGCCCGAGCGCGCCATCTTGATGGCCGCGGCCAGTGCATCGATGGCCGGATCCTGGCCGAAGACCACGCTCTTCAGGTCGCGGTCCAGGCTCTTGAGCTTGCCGCGGTCGTCGCTGGAGACGCTGGCCGGCGGGATGCGCGCGATCTTGGCGACGATGTCCTCGACCTCGGCGCGGGTGATGGTCTTCTTCTGCTTGCTCTTGGGCAGGATGCGCTGCGCGGCGCCAGCCTCGTCGATCACGTCGATCGCCTTGTCGGGCAGGTGGCGGTCATTGATGTACTTGGCCGACAGCTCCGCCGCGGCCTGCAGGGCGCCCAGCGCGTACTTCACGCTGTGGTGCTCCTCGAAGCGCGACTTCAGCCCCTTGAGGATCTCGATGGTCTGCTCGACGGACGGCTCCGCCACGTCCACCTTCTGGAAGCGGCGGGACAGCGCGGCGTCCTTCTCGAAGATGCCGCGGTACTCGGAGAAGGTGGTCGCGCCGATGCACTTCATCGCGCCGGAGCTCAGCGCCGGCTTCAGAAGGTTGCTGGCATCGAGCGTGCCTCCCGAGGCCGCGCCGGCACCGATGAGCGTATGGATCTCATCGATGAACAGGATGGCGTTGGGCTGGTCCTTGAGCTGCTTGAGCACGGCCTTCAGGCGCTGCTCGAAGTCACCACGGTACTTGGTGCCGGCCAGCAGTGCGCCCATGTCGAGGGAATAGACCTGGGCCTCGGCCAGCACGTCCGGGACGTCGCCCTCGGTGATACGCCAGGCCAGGCCCTCGGCAATGGCGGTCTTGCCGACACCGGCCTCGCCCACCAGCAGCGGATTGTTCTTGCGGCGACGGCACAGCACCTGCACCACGCGCTCCACCTCGGCTTCACGGCCGATGAGCGGATCGATCTTACCGTCCTTGGCCTGCTGGTTGAGGTTCTGGGTGAACTGCTCCAGCGGCGAGCCCTTCGAGCCCGCGGCGGCGCCCTCGCCGTCCTCGCGCTCGGCCTCGCTGCCGCTGCCCTGGCCGTCCTGGCCCTTGGGCGGCTCCGGCGGCTCGCTCTTCTTGATGCCATGGGCGATGTAGTTGACGACGTCCAGTCGCGTCACGCCCTGCTGGTGCAGGTAGTAGACGGCATGGGAGTCCTTCTCGCCGAAGATGGCGACCAGCACGTTCGCGCCGGTCACTTCCTTCTTGCCGCTGCCCGTGGACTGCACGTGCATGATCGCGCGCTGGATCACGCGCTGGAAGCCGAGCGTGGGCTGGGTGTCCACCTCCTCGGTGCCACCGACCGTGGGCGTGTTGTCCTTGATGAACTGCGACAGGCTCTTGCGCAGATCGTCGATGTTGGCCGAGCACGCACGCAGCACTTCCGCTGCGGACGGGTTGTCCAGCAGCGCCTGCAGCAGATGCTCGACGGTGATGAATTCGTGGCGCTGCTGACGCGCCTCGACGAAGGCCATGTGCAGGCTGACTTCAAGTTCTTGGGCAATCATGCGGCCTCCATAATGCACTGCAAGGGATGGCCGGCACGCCGTGAGGCGGCCAGCACCAGTTCGACCTTGGTCGCGGCTACATCCTTGGTGAAGACACCGCAGACACCGCGCCCTTCGTGATGGATCTTGAGCATGATCTGGGTGGCCGTATCCAGGTCATGGCGGAAGAACTCCTGCAACACCATCACGACAAACTCCATCGGGGTGAAATCGTCGTTGAGCAGCAGCACCTGGTAGAGGCGCGGGGGCTCGGTTTTCTGGGGAACGCGCTCGAGGATGACGGTCCCGTCCGCATCGTCACGGCCCGGCACCGCCGCAGGCGGCTGGCCCGGCGGCACAGGGGGCTGGTTGGGAAGATCTGGCATGGACCGATTCTATAGAGAGGCACATGGCCTCACATGGCGCTGGCTTGATCATGATTCAAGGACGGGGGCTTGAAAAAGTGATCTGCAGGGCGCGCTGCGGCCATATTCGCGCCATATGCCACGCCGGGCCGCGTTTCGGCACATCGCGGCGACACCCGCAAGGTCTGACAGGTTGTCGCGGCTGCCCCCGGCAGATCCGCACCTCGGGGGAGGCCCCGAATTGACACAAAGGCGACAGAGCTTTGAGAATCCGCCTCGGTGCGTTAGACACCGGGATGGAGAAGGAAATGCAACAAGGAACCGTGAAGTGGTTCAACGATGCCAAGGGTTTTGGCTTCATTGAACCGGAGCAAGGCGGCGAAGACGTGTTCGCCCATTTTTCGGCGATCCAGATGGAGGGTTTCCGCACCCTCAAGCAGGGCAGCAAGGTCAGCTTCGAGCTGGTGGCCGGCCCCAAGGGCCAGCTGGCCCAGAACATCACGCCGATCGGCGGTGAAGCCGCCCTCAGCTGACCCGCACGTCAGCCCCTAGGCGCCTGCAGTGTGCCCCTGCCAACAGGGGTGTGTTGCAGGCGTTTGTCATTGGTGATGGCGCAGCGCAAGGCGTGATGACGGCGCACCGGGCACGCGCCCCCTGACCTGCGCTCCTCGTGCCAGCGAGGCAAAGAAAAAGGCACCCGAAGGTGCCTTGTCGTGCAGCGTGCGGCTGGCGCCGCAGGCATCACATGTGGTCAATCATGACTTGACCGAAACCGGAGCACGACACTTGCGTGGCGCCGTCCAGCAGGCGGGCGAAGTCATAAGTGACCTTCTTGCTCAGGATGGACTTTTCCATCGACGAGATGATCAGGTCAGCGGCTTCCAGCCAGCCCATGTGGCGCAGCATCATTTCGGCGGACAGGATCTCGGAACCGGGGTTCACGTAGTCCTTGCCAGCGTACTTCGGGGCGGTGCCGTGGGTGGCTTCGAACATGGCGACGGAGTCGCTCAGGTTCGCGCCGGGGGCGATGCCGATGCCGCCGACCTGGGCTGCCAGGGCGTCGGACACATAGTCGCCGTTCAGGTTCAGCGTGGCGATCACGGAGTACTCGGCCGGGCGCAGCAGGATCTGCTGCAGGAAGGCGTCGGCGATGGAGTCCTTGACCACGATGTCCTTGCCGGTCTTCGGGTTCTTGAACTTGCACCACGGGCCGCCGTCGATCAGCTCGGCGCCGAACTCCTTCTGGGCCAGGGCGTAAGCCCAGTCACGGAAGCCACCTTCGGTGAACTTCATGATGTTGCCCTTGTGCACGATGGTCACGCTGGGCTTGTCATTGTCGATGGCGTACTGGATGGCCTTGCGCACCAGGCGCTCGGTGCCTTCCTTGGACACGGGCTTGATGCCGATGCCGGAGGTTTCCGGGAAGCGGATCTTCTTGACGCCGAACTCGGTCTGCAGGAAGTTGATCAGCTTCTTGGCCTTGTCGCTCTGGGCTTCGAACTCGATGCCGGCGTAGATGTCTTCCGAGTTCTCACGGAAGATGACCATGTCGGTCTTGTGCGGTTCCTTCACGGGGGAAGGCACGCCCTTGAAGTAGCGCACGGGGCGCAGGCAGACGTAGAGGTCCAGTTCCTGGCGCAGGGCCACGTTCAGCGAACGGATGCCGCCGCCGACGGGCGTGGTCAGCGGGCCCTTGATGGACACCACGTAGTCCTTCAGGACCTGCAGCGTCTCTTCGGGCAGCCACACGTCGGGACCGTAGACCTTGGTCGACTTCTCGCCGGCGTAGATCTCCATCCAGTGGATCTTCTTCTTGCCGCCGTAGGCCTTGGCCACGGCAGCGTCGACGACCTTGATCATCACGGGCGTGATGTCAAACCCCGTGCCGTCACCTTCGATGTAGGGAATGATCGGCTGGTCGGGCACATTCAGGGAGAAGTCGGCGTTGACCGTGATCTTCTGCCCGCCTTCGGGCACCTTGATGTGTTGGTACATGTGTAGTCGTCTCCGCTAGTCGCGAGGTTGGTTGCGGCGGGGTGCCGCCATAAAGAAATCGATTCTATGTCAGCAGAGCTTTCACGGGCCTGATACGACGACCCGTCTGGCGTTTCAATGCGGTTTCACCCGCGGTCGACGCCGACTGCTGACGACAGGGTGCCGGCTTCCGGGGCATGCCGGGGCCTTCCGGCGGCCTCAGAGGCAATACGCCTGGATCTGCGCCCAGACTCCATGCCCGAGCGCCCAGCCGGCGCTGAGCACCAGGCCCAGCCCGCCGAGGCGGGTGGCCCAGCGCATGCCGCGGCCCTCTTCCACCGAGCCCAGGCCAAGCAGCTTCCACAGGAGCGCCGGCCCGACGGCCAGCCCGAGGCCGGAGCTGATCGCGAAGGCGCCCATGACGGCAGCACCGCCCGCGGCGCCATTTGCCAGCGCCGCCAGAAGCAGCGCCGACTGCAGCAGGCCGCAGGGCCAGGCAACCCAGCCGAGCCCTGCCAGCAGCGAGCGCCAGCGCGGGCGGCGCGGCACGCTCAGCGCCGGCCCGCCGGCCGCGAGCGCAGCGACGCCGATGGTGCTGTCACGGCTGCCTTCGCGCCCCAGGGCCGAGAGCCACGCCGGCTGGCGCGCCTTCCACAGCAGATACAGCCCCAGCCCCAGCGCGCCCAGGTGCAGCAGCAGCCACAGCGGGCGCAACCAGGCAACCGTCTGGCCCCAGTGCGCCATCAAGGAGACGCTGGACGCCGCCACCGCCCCGGCCGCGGCGTAGCTGAGCAGGCGCCCGAGCTGGAAGCTGAGGTGCGCGACGCTGCGCGGCGAGCCTTCGCTGAGCGCAGCGCAAGGCGCGCCGCACATGACGGCGCAGTGCGGGGTTCCCGCCAGGCCCATCAGGAGGGCCGATCCGACGAGCGCTGCTTCCATGGACGGCAATGATGCGCGAAAAGTGCGTCGCGGGCCGCGTCAGATGATGCGCGAGAACTGCGCGCGGGTCCGGTCGGCCTGCAGATAGCGGTCAAAGACCATGGCCACCGCCCGCACGAAGTACCAGCCCAGCGGGGTGACCTGGATCGCCCCCGGCTCGACCACGACCAGCCCGGTGTCCTGCATGGACGTCAGGAGCTCCAGCTCGCTGCGGAAGTAGTCCCGCACGCGGATCAGGTGGGCCACCTCGATGGACTCGAACTCCACGCGTCCCTGGCACATCAGGGCCATGATCATGGCGCGGCGCACGAGGTCGTCCCGGTTCAGGGCCAGGCCGCGCTGGATGGGCAGCTGGCCCTGGCGGATGGCGTCGTAGTACTCGGGCAGCGTCTTGGCGTTCTGGCTGTAGGTCGCACCGACGCGGCCGATGGCCGAGACGCCCAGGCCGATCAGGTCGCAGTCGGGCTGCGTGCTGTAGCCTTGGAAGTTGCGGTGCAGGCGCCCCTGGCGCTTCGCGACGGCCAGCGAATCGTTGGGCAGCGCAAAATGGTCCATGCCGATGTAGGAGTAGCCATGCCCCACGAAGCCGCTGAGCGCCGTCGACAGCATGGTCAGCTTGGAGGCGGCGACCGGCAGCTGCGTGGCATCGATGCGGCGCTGCGGCTTGAAGCGCGTCGGCAAGTGCGCATAGCCGTAGAGCGCGATGCGGTCGGGGCGCAGCGTGGCGACCTGCTGGATCGTGCGCTGGAAGCTCTCCGGCGTCTGCTGCGGCAGGCCGTAAATCAGATCCACGTTGGTGGACTCGAAGCCGAGCGCGCGCGCATCCTGCATCAGCGACTCGACCATCTCGTAGCTCTGGATGCGGTGGACGGCCTTCTGCACCTCGGGATCGAAGTCCTGCACGCCGAAGCTCAGGCGGTTGAAGCCCAGGCCGCGCAGATGCTTCAGGCGATCCGCGGTGACGGTGCGGGGGTCCACCTCGATGGAGACCTCCGCCCCGGGCGCCAGGCGGAAGCGCAGCTTGATGGCATCCATCAGCTGCGTCAGCTCCTCGTCGCTCAGGAAGGTGGGCGAGCCGCCGCCGAAGTGCAGCTGGGAGAGCGCCTGCGCGCGGCCGAGTTCGGCCACGGTCAGGTCCATCTCCTGGATCAGCACCTCGAGGTATTCCGCCGCGCGGTCGTGGTGCTTGGTGATGACCTTGTTGCAGGCGCAGTAGTAGCAGACCGACTCGCAGAACGGCACGTGGATGTACAGCGACAGCGGCGCCCCGCCGCCCACCACACCGCCCTGCGCTCGCTGGTTCAGAGCCTGCCTGTACTGCTCGACAGTGAACGCCTCGACGAAGCGGTCGGCCGTGGGATAGGAGGTGTAGCGCGGGCCGGACACATCGAAACGGCGCAGCACGTCTTCGGTGATGCCCGGCAGGGCGGCAGTGGTGATGGTTTCCATGTCGCCACTGTGCCAAGCCTGCACAAGCACTGATTGACCTGTGTCAAGATTGATCAAATGCCGCGGGTAAACAATGGCTCCAGCCTTGAGGAGCGTCATGTTCAACCCATCCCCTGCCCCGGCCGCGGCTATTGACAATTCGTCGCTGCCCACGCAGTCCCAGCCCATAATGCGCACCATGAATACCCAGACCCCGATCAAGATCGAGCCCTTCAAGGTCGCCTGCTCCAGCTGCAACCTGCGCGAGCTTTGCCTGCCCGTGGGCCTGTCGCAATCGGACCTGGACCAGCTGGACAGCCTGGTCGCCACGCGCCGCAACGTGTCCCGCGGGGACACGCTGTTCCGCACCGGCGATTCCTTCCAGTCGCTGTACGCCGTGCGCACCGGCTTCTTCAAGACCTGCGTGTCCTCCGAGGACGGCCGCGACCAGGTCACCGGTTTCCAGATGGCCGGCGAGCTGCTGGGCCTGGACGGCATCAGCAACGACCGCCATTCCTGCGACGCCGTGGCGCTCGAGGACAGCCATGTCTGCGTGATTCCCTACAGCCAGCTCGAGGAACTCTCCCGCGAGTTCACCGACCTGCAGCACCAGTTCCACAAGATCATGAGCCGCGAGATCGTGCGCGACCACGGCGTGATGCTGCTGCTGGGCTCCATGCGCGCCGAGGAACGCCTCGCCGCCTTCCTGCTGAACCTCACCCAGCGCCTGCAGGCACGCGGCTTCTCGGCCTCCGCCCTGGTGCTGCGCATGACCCGCGAAGAGATCGGCAGCTATCTGGGCCTCAAGCTCGAGACCGTCAGCCGCACCTTCTCCAAGTTCCAGGACGAAGGCTTGCTCGAGGTGAAGCAGCGCCAGATCCGCATCATCGACCAGAACGGCCTTCAGAAGCTGGTCAACACGGCGCACTGCACCTGAGGCAGCTGCCCTGAACGAACAAAGCCCGCTTTCGAGCGGGCTTTTTGTTGGGCACTGTTCGGGCGGCTGAAAGCCACCCCGGCACGTCACTGCGGCCAGCGGCGCGGATGCCCCGGCACGGCGTCCGCCGGCAGCCGGGCCAGCAGAAGCGTCATCGAGGACGCCAGGCTGATCAGCACCCAGAAGGCCATGAAGCTCAGCGTGTAGATCGCCTCGCGGCTCAGCTGCACGGGCGCGGCGCCGAACCAGCTGAGGTCCATGGGGTCCACCAGCGTGAAGACCAGCGCCTCGGTGACGCCGGCCATCACGAAGGCCGGCCAGAGGATGTGCATGGCCCAGCGCGCCGGGCCCGGTTTCTCACCAATCAGTCCCATCCCGGTGTCCTCCAGATGGACTGCGGCGGCTTACTTGCCGCTCGCGGGGCCGCCCGTGGCGGCGTGATTGCGGGCCGCGATGGCGGGCGCCAGGGCCGCGGCCTGCGGGCCGTCCGCCGCGCTGTCCGCGGAGACGCGCTGCTGCGTCTCGATCACGGGGTCCGGGTGCTTGATGGCCATGCCCAGCGTCAGGAAGCTGGCGCAGACCACCGTGGCGGGGCCGCCCACGACGAGCCACATCATGCGCTCGTGCCACCAGGCACGCGGCGGGGTCGAAGCAGTTTGCGAATCAGTCATGTTGCGCTCCTAGCGGGGAACCACGAAGGTTGATTTTTCGACCAGCTGGCGTTGTTCCTCGCCAGCGGCGGCATCGCGGACGATGCGGAAATGGATCTCATGGGCGCCGCTGCCCGCCGATTGTGCCGTCTGCGGCGGGACCCGCAGCGACACCGACACCCAGCGCGCCTCGGCCGGGCCGACGCTCATGTGCAGCGGCTGCGTCATCGCCAGGCCCTGCAGGCCGTCGGCGGTCACGGTGTAGGACTGTGTCTGCTCGGTCGCGTTCATGACCTGCAGGCGATAGACGTTCTCGATGAAGCCGTCGTCCACCAGGCGGGCCAGCGAGGCGCGGTCCCGCACCACGTCGACCTTGAAGGGCGTGCGCGTGAGCATGTGCCAGAACAGCGCGATGCAGATGATGACGAGGATGCTCGAGTAGATCAGCACGCGCGGGCGGAACATGCGCCGGATCAGCTGCGCGCGGCTCAGGTGCTCGCTCAGGCCGTTCTGCGTGTCGTAGCGGACGAGGCCACGCGGGTAGCCCATCTTGTCCATCACGCCGTTGCAGACGTCGATGCAGGCGGCGCAACCGATGCACTCGTACTGCAGGCCGTTGCGGATGTCGATGCCGGTGGGGCACACGTGCACGCACAGATTGCAGTCGATGCAGGAGCCCAGGCCGGCGGCCTTGATGTCGATCTTGCGACCGCGGGAGCCACGCGGCTCGCCGCGCTCGGCGTCGTAGCTGATGATCAGCGTGTCCTTGTCGAACATCGCGCTCTGGAAGCGCGCGTACGGGCACATGTACTTGCAGACCTGCTCGCGCATGTGACCGGCGAACAGGTAGGTGGCGAAGCCGTAGAACAGCACCCAGAACAGCTCCCACGGCCCGAGGCCGAAGGCCGCCACCTCGGCCGCCAGGACCTGGATGGGGGTGAAATAGCCGACAAAGGTGAAGCCCGTCCAGAGCGCCAGGGCGGCCCAGGCCGCCTGCTTGCCGCCCTTGCGGGTGAGCTTGTCGAGGGACCAGGGCGCGGCGTCCAGCTTCATGCGGGCGGCGCGGTCGCCTTCGAACTTGCGCTCGATCCACATGAAGATCTCGGTATAGACCGTCTGCGGACAAGCGTAGCCGCACCACAGTCGACCGGCGACTGCGGTGAAGAGAAAGAGCGCGTAAGCCGAGATCAGCAGCAGCGCCGTGAGGTAGATGAAGTCCTGGGGATACAGGACCATGCCGAAGATGTAGAAACGGCGCGCACCGAGGTCGAACAGGACCGCCTGCCGCGCATTCCACTCCAGCCAGGGCAGCCCGTAGAACAGGAGCTGCGTGAACCAGACCAAGGCCCAGCGCCAGCGGATGAACCATCCGCTGACGGCCTTGGGGTAGATCTTCTTCTGAGCCTGGTAGAGCGACACCATCTCGCGGGCGGCATCGTCGCCCGCAAGGGCTTGCGACTGGGCACTGGAGGAGGTATCGCTGCTACTGCTCATGGGGATCAATCCTTGCGCGGGTCGAGGTTACTGGGCGGCGACGGCGGTGCCCTGCGACAGGCTCCACACATAGGCACCCAGCACGTGGATCTGCTCGGGGCTCAGGCGCGAGGCATGGGCCGGCATGACGTTGTTCTTGCCGTTGTTGATCATGGCAATGACAGCGTCCTCGCCCCAGCCGTGCAGCCAGACCTTGTCGGTCAGGTTCGGAGCACCGATGGCCTGGTTGCCCTTGCCATCAGGACCGTGACAGGCGGCGCAGGCACCGAACTTGGCCTTGCCCAGCTGGGCAGCGATCGAGTTGTGCGGGCTGCCCGACAGGCTCAGCACGTAGTTCGCCACGTTCTTCACGTCCTCGGGACCACCGATGGCGGCCGCCATCGGGGGCATCACGCCGTTGCGACCGCCGGTGATGGTCTGCACGATGGTCTCGTGCGCGCCGCCATACAGCCAGTCGTTGTCGGTGAGGTTCGGGAAGCCCTTGGAGCCCTTGGCGTCGGAACCGTGGCAGCCGGCGCAGTTGTTGGCGAACAGGCGCTCGCCGATGGCCATGGCCGACGGATCCTTCGACAGGGCGGCGGCGTCCATCGCCTGGTACTTGGCATAGACGCCTTCCAGGGCCGCACGGGCCTTGGCCTGCTCCGCCTCGTACTGGCCGACGCTGGACCACTTGAGGGTGCCCTCGCTGCTGCCCAGGCCCGGGTACATGGCCAGGTAGATGCCCGAGAACACCACCGTGATCACGAACAGGCCCATCCACCAGCGCGGCAGCGGGTTGTTCATCTCACGCAGGTCCACGTCCCAGACGTGGCCGGTGGTGTTGTCATCGGCCATCACCCGACGGCGGCTGGCGATGATCAGCAGCACCAGGCACAGGACCAGACCTGCGATGGTGGCGGCTGCGACGAAGGTCGACCAGCCGCTGGAGAAAAAGTCACTCATTGCGGCCTCCTTGCGAGGAGAGTGCGCCGGGGGCCTGATCGTCCATCAGGGGCAGACCGCCCAGCTCGTCAAAGGATTGCTTGTTCCGCTTGGAGAACGCCCAGGACACGATGCCCAGGAAGATCACCATCGAGAACAGCGTGAAGGCGATGCGGATGTCATTGACGTCCATGAGGTGCCTCCTTACTTCTTCAGGGCGGTGCCCATCACCTGCAGGTAGGCGACGACGGCATCCAGCTCGGACTTGCCCTTGACTTCCTCGCCAGCCTTGGCGATCTCGTCATCGGTGTAGGGCACGCCGACCACGCGCAGGGCCTTCATCTTGGGCGCCATGTCCGCCGGATCGACCATGGCCTTGGTGAGCCACGGATAGGCCGGCATGTTGGACTCGGGCACGAGGTCACGCGGGTTGTTCAGGTGGATGCGATGCCATTCGTCGCTGTACTTGCCGCCCACGCGGTGCAGGTCGGGACCGGTCCGCTTGGAGCCCCACTGGAAGGGGTGGTCGTACACGAACTCGCCCGCCACCGAGTAGTGGCCGTAGCGCAGCGTCTCGGCGCGGAAGGGGCGAATCATCTGCGAGTGGCAGTTGTAGCAGCCCTCGCGGATGTAGACGTCCCGGCCGGCCAGCTGCAGCGCGGTGTAGGGCTTCAGGCCTTCGACGGGCTGGGTGGTCGAGCGCTGGAAGAACAGCGGCACGATTTCCACGATGCCGCCGACGACCACCGTCAGCAGCACCAGCACGATCATCAGGAAGTTGCTGGTCTCGATCTTCTCGTGACCGGAAACGGCGTGGTTGTTGTTAGCCATGTTGAGTTCTCCCTTGTCTCAGGCGTGAGCCGCGACAGCGGGGACAGGTTGTGCCTGCACCTTGCCGACGCCGACCGTCTTCACGACGTTCCAGGCCATGATCAGCATGCCGCCGAGGTACAGCAGGCCACCGCACAGACGGATGACGTAGAAGGGATAGGTGGCCTTGACGCTCTCGACGAAGGTGTAGACCAGGGTGCCGTCCGGGTTGACCGCACGCCACATCAGGCCCTGCATCACGCCGGCGATCCACATCGCGGCGATGTACAGCACGATGCCGAGGGTCGCGACCCAGAAGTGCAGCTCGATGGCGCGCTTGGAGTACATCTCGGTGCGGCCGAACATGCGCGGGATCAGGTGGTACAGCGAGCCCATCGAGATCAGGCCCACCCAGCCCAGGGCACCGGAGTGCACGTGGCCGACGGTCCAGTCCGTGTAGTGGCTCAGGGCGTTCACCGTCTTGATCGACATCATCGGACCTTCGAAGGTCGACATGCCGTAGAAGGACAGGGACACGATCAGGAACTTCAGGATCGGGTCGTCACGCAGCTTATGCCAGGCACCCGACAAGGTCATGATGCCGTTGATCATGCCGCCCCAGGAGGGAGCCAGCAGCACCAGCGAGAACAGCATGCCCACCGACTGCGCCCAGTCGGGCAGCGCGGTGTAGTGCAGATGGTGAGGGCCTGCCCACATGTAGGTGAAGATCAGGGCCCAGAAGTGCACGATCGACAGGCGATAGCTGTACACCGGGCGGCCGGCCTGCTTCGGGATGTAGTAGTACATCATCCCCAGGAAGCCCGCGGTCAGGAAGAAGCCCACGGCATTGTGGCCGTACCACCATTGCACCATGGCGTCCTGGACACCGGCGTAGGCCGAGTAGCTCTTGAACAGGCTCACCGGGATGGCGGCGCTGTTCACCAGGTGCAGCAGGGCGACGGCGATGATGAAGGCACCGAAGAACCAGTTCGCCACGTAGATGTGGCGGATCTTGCGGATGCCGACGGAGCCGAAGAACACGATGGCGAACGAGACCCAGACCAGCGTGATCAGGATGTCGATGGGCCATTCGAGTTCGGCGTATTCCTTGCCGGAGGTGAAGCCCAGCGGCAGCGTGATCGCCGCGGCCAGGATGACCAGTTGCCAGCCCACGAAGGTGAACCAGGCGAGGCCGGGCGCGAACAGGCGCGTCTGGCCGGTGCGCTGCACCACGTGATAGGCCGTGGCGAACAGCGTGCAGCCACCGAACGCGAAGATCACCGCGTTGGTGTGCAGGGGCCGCAATCGGCCGTAGCTGAGCCAGGGAATTCCGAGATTGAGCTCGGGCCATGCCAGCTGGGCGGCGATGACCACCCCCACCAGCATGCCCACGATGCCCCACAGGACGGCCGCGAGCGCAAACGCTCTGACGACGCCGTCCTCATAAACCGGCCCGGCCGGCTGAGCGACACTTGCCATTGACGTGCTCCTTCACACTTGATTGACCATTGGATTCTTAGGGGATTACTTTGTTCATGGCTTGATCGCCATCAACCCCCTGAGATTCATCATCGAGAATGCGCTCGCCTTCGCGCTCGAGATCGTCCAGCTGGCCACTGTTGATGGCCCAGCCGAACACCCCGACGATCAGCAGCACCAGCACCACCGACATCGGAATCAGCAGATAGAGAATGTCCATGTCATGCGCCCGACCGCCCGGGGTCAGGTCTTGCTTTCCCGCGCGAGGCGCAGGGCGTTGAGGATCACCAGCAGCGAGCTGCTGGCCATGCCGATGCCCGCGGCCCAGGGCGGCAGCCAGCCCGTGAGCGCCAGCGGGATGCAGGCGGCGTTGTAGACGGCGGACCACGCCAGGTTCTGGCGGATCACGCGGCGGGTGCGCAGGGCCAGCGCGCGCATGCGGGCCAGCTCCGAGAGGCGGCCGGACAGCAGCACGGCGTCCGCCTGCGTCCGCGCGATCAAGGCGCCCTGCCCCATCGCGATGCTGGCGTCGGCCCGCGCGAGCACCGGCGCATCATTGATGCCGTCGCCCAGCATGAGGACCCGGCGTCCCTGGGCCTGCAGCGCCTCGACGCGCGCCAGCTTGCCCTCCGGCGTGGCCCCGCCCGTGGCCTGCGCGATGCCGGCGGACTGCGCCACGGCCGCCACGCGCTCCGGGCGATCCCCCGACAGCAGCTCGACCTGCAGCCCCAGGCCCTGCAGCGATTGCACGGCGGCGATGGCATCGGGCCGCAGCGTCTCCTCGAACTGCAGGGCGAGGCGGGCCTGCCCGTCGCAGCTCAGCAGCAGTTGGGCCGAGGGCAGCTGCGCACAGGCCGGCGCGGTCCAGCCGGCGGCCCCGAGGCGCCAGCGGCGGCCCTGGGCGTCCGTGGCCTCCATGCCCTGCCCGCGCTGCTCCACGACCTCATGCAGCACGGCGTCCGGCTGCGGCTCGAAGGCCGTCAGCGCCGCCTGGGCGTAGGGGTGCAGCGACTGCCGCCCCAGCGCCTGCAGCACCGACAGATCCGACGACTCCGGCTGCGGGGGCCAGGTCTTGCCCAGGCGCATGCGGTCCTCGGTGAGCGTGCCCGTCTTGTCCATCACCACCGTGTCCACCTGGGCCAGGGTCTCCAGCAGGTCCAGGCGCGACAGCAGCACGCCGCGGCGCGCCAGCAGGCCCGTGGCCGCGAGCCAGGCCGACGGCGCGGCCAGCGACAAGGCGCAGGGGCAGGTCACGATCAGCACCGACACCGCCACCCACACCGCCCGCGAGGGGTCGATCCAGCTCCAGGCAATGGCCGCACCGGCCGCCAGCACCAGCACGCCCCACAGGAAGGGCCCCGCGGCGCGGTCGGCCAGCCGCAGCTGGGACGGCCGCTGCGTGAGCGCGCTGCGCATCAGCCGGACGATGGACTCGTAGCGCGTGTCAGCGCCCAGGCCGCGCACCTCCATCAGCACGGGCGCCTGCAGATTGACGCTGCCTGCCACCAGCGGATCGCCGGCGCCCTTGGCGACCGGCAGGGACTCGCCGCTCAGCAGGGACTCGTCGGCCGCACTGGCCCCCTCGAGCACCACGCCGTCGCCCGGGAAGGCCTGGCCCGCGAGCACGCGCACGCGATCGCCGACCCGCAGCTCGGAGACGCCCACCGCGACGAACTGCCCGTCGGGCTGCTGCCGCTGCACCAGCTCCGGCAGCCGGTCTCCCGCCAGCTCCAGGGAGCGCGCGACCTTGTGCCGCGCACGCAGCTCCAGGTAGCGACCGCCCAGCAGGAAGCTGACGAACATCGTCAGCGAATCGAAGTAGACCTCGTGGCCGAAGATGCCGGCCGGGTCGAAGACCGCGCCGGTGCTGGCCACGAAGGTCACCAGCAGGCCGAGCGCCACCGGCACGTCCATGCCGAGGCTGCGCGTGCGCAGCTGGCGCCAGGCGGCACTGAAGAAGGGGCCGGCCGAGAAGAGCATCACCGGCAGGCTGAGCACCCACTCGCCCCACTGCAGCAGGTTGCGCAGGTCCGGCTCCATGTCGCCCGGGCCCGCCACGTAGATCGGCGTGGCCAGCATCATCACCTGCATCATCAGGAAGCTGGCGACGAAGAGGCGCCACAGCGCCTGGCGATGCTCCTTCTCGCGCAGCTGGCGGGCGGGCGCGGCAAGATCCGGCACCGCGCCGTAGCCCGCGCGCTCGATGGCCTCGATCAGGCGGGACACCTGCGTCTGCGCGGGATCCCACTGCACCTGCAGTCGCTCGGCGGCGCTGTTGACGCGGGCTTCGAGCACGCCGGTCTGCGCCAGCAGAGCGCGCTCGATGATGCCGGCGCAGGCGGCGCAATGCATGCCGGAGAGCTGCAGCTGCGAGCGGCCGAGGCGGCGGCCGCCTTCGTCGCGCCAGTCGGTGTAGCGGTCCAGTTGCGCGGCGTCGTCGCAGGCCGCGGAGGGGCCCGCCATCGCCGGGGCGGCGGCGCCGGCCAAATCTGCGGACACCGGGGCGGGTACCGGGGCGGCCGCTCCCTCAGCGGGGTTCAATGCGGCGGCGCTCAGCGTGGCACTCATGGGCTGGGGCGGTCCTGCTCTCGGGGCTGTTGGGCACGGAATCCGGCGGACTCCGTCAAGCCACGAATCTAGCCAATGCGCGCCGAAGAGGCATGACTTATGTCAAGACTAGCCCCGGATTCCGTCAGAACGCCACAGTCTGGCGCGCCGCCAGTACGCCTGGCGCCCAGACCCAGCCTGGGCGACTCAGGCCAGCGGCAGGCGCCAGACCAGTTCCAGGCCGTCGAATTCGGGCCGGCTGCGCGCCTCCCATCGCCCGCCGAGCCGCTGTATGACGTCCCTTGCGATGGCGAGACCGAGCCCGGTGCCATCCTGCGCCCGCACATCCGCCCGCTCACCTCGCCAGAAGGCCTGGCCCAGCCGCGCCAGATCGGCCTGCGGCACGCCGGGGCCGTCGTCGCTGATACGGATGCAGGCCCAGCCGTCCTCGGCCTGCAGCCGGACCTTGATGTGCCGGCCACCGTAACGCAAGGCGTTGTCCACGGCATTGCTGATCGCCTCGCCGAGCCACAAGGCGTGCGCCCGCGCCTCGATGGGCTGCTGCGGCGTCTCATCGAGCTGCAGCTGGATCTCGCGCCCCCGCCGCACCGCCTCCAGCGCCAGCGGCTCCACGGCCTCGTGGATCAGCGGCCCGAGGGCCAGCGTCTCGACACCCTGCAGCTGCATCAGTGCGGCCTCGGCCCGGGCCAGCGTCAGCAGCTGGGCGATCAGCTTGCCCATGCGTTCGCTGGACTGCTGCAGGCCGTCCAGCAGCGGCGTCGTCCGCTCCGCCAGCGCACCGCCGACGCCGCTCAGCTCGGCACCCAGCTCCTGGCTCAGCACCCGCAGGCCCGCCACCGGCGTGCGCAGCTGGTGGGCGGCATCCGCCACGAAGCGGCGCTGCAGCGCCACGGCGTCCTCGACGTTGGCCAGCAGGCTGTTGATCCGCTCGATCAGCGGCAGCACCTCGGCCGGCACGCCCTGGACCGACAGCGGGCGCCAGTCGCTGGGCTCACGGCTGGCGACCTCGGCGGCCACGGCCCGCAGGGGCGCCACGCCACGGCGGATGCCCCAGGCCAGCAGCGACAGCGTGAGAAAGCCCAGCCCCAGCGTCGGCACGGCCATCACCGTCAGCACGTCCAGCACCAGGCGCTGGCGCTTGTGCAGCGTTTCGACGACGAGGATGCTGACGTGCCGGTCCAGCATGGGCGAGGCAATGGAGAACAGCGCGCCGCGCACCGGCTCGTCCCCCATGCGGGCGTTGTAGAGCATGGGCCGCTCGAAGGCCCGGCGCGAGACGCGCTGCAGCGGCGGCGGCACCGTGGCGTCGCCCGCCAGCACCCGCCCTTGCTCATCCAGCATCGCGTAGTTGCTCAGCTCGGTCTGGTCCCAGGTGAGCAGTTCGAAGTACTGGCGGCTGACGTCCAGCAGCGGGCCGCGGTCCGTCCAGACGACCTTGCCGGCCAACGCCGTGGCGGAGTCCTGCAGGCCGCGATCGAAGGCGGCATCGCCGGCCACGACGGCCAGCTCGTATGCCCCGAAGGCCGCCACCGCGAGCCCCAGGGACCAGATCCAGGCCAGCGGCCGCAGCAGCTGGGCCCGCAGGCTGCGCGCTCGGCGCGGGCCGGCCGGCAGCGCGCCCTCAGCCGTCTGCACCGACGGCCTCTCCCGGCTGCGCCTGGTCGATGGCATAGCCGAAGCCGCGCACGGTGCGGATGGCCACACCCAGCTCGACGAAGCGCTTGCGCAGCCGGCACACATAGACCTCGACCGAGTTCTCGCTGAAGTCGGCCTCCCAGCTGGAGAGGCGCGCCACGATGGCGTCCTTGCTGACGACGCGTCCGGGGCGCTGCATGAGCATCTCGGTGAGGGCGTACTCGCGCGGGCTCAACCGGACGATCTCGCCCTTGTGGCTCAGCTCCTTGTGCGCCAGGTCCAGGCTCAGGGCGCCCAGCACCAGGCAATCGCTCGTTCGCCCCTCGGCGCGGCGCTTGAGCGCCCGCAGCCGGGCGACGAGCTCGCTCAGGTCGAAGGGCTTGACGAGGTAGTCGTCCGCCCCGGCGTTGAGCCCGCTCACGCGGTCCGCCAATTCGTCACGAGCCGTCAACAACAGCACGGGCAGCTTCAGGCCCTGGGTGCGCCACTCGCGCAGCACGGTCATGCCGTCGACGCCCGGCAGGCCGAGGTCCAGCACGGCAAGGTCGAACTGGCCCATCAGGCCCGGTGCCAGGGCCGCGCGGCCCTCCTGGAGCAGATCGACCTGCCAGCCTTCGCGCTCCAGCGCACGGGCCACGCCCAGGCCCAGGGCGGCATCGTCTTCGACCAGGAGCACTCGCATCGCACACCATCTACTGCAGGGGAAGGCGTCGATTGTGCCGCCTGCGGGCCAAAAAAAGACCGGCACGGGGCCGGTCTTTCACGGAGGCGGCACGGCGGCCGCCGGCGTGGCTCGGGACGAGGCTCAGGCGAAGTTGGCCTGAGCGAACTCCCAGTTCACCAGATTCGACAGGAAGGTCTCGACGAACTTCTGGCGCAGGTTGCGGTAGTCGATGTAGTAGGCGTGCTCCCACACGTCGACGGTCAGCAGGGCCTTGTCGGCGGTGGTCAGCGGCGTGCCGGCGGCGCCGGTGTTGACGATGTCCACGCTGCCGTCGGCCTTCTTGACCAGCCAGGTCCAGCCGGAACCGAAGTTGCCCACGGCGCTCTTCACGAAGGCTTCCTTGAAGGCGTCGTAGCTGCCCCACTTGGCGTTGATGGCGTCAGCCAGCGCGCCGGTGGGAGCGCCGCCGCCATTGGGCTTCATGCAGTTCCAGAAGAAGGTGTGGTTCCAGATCTGGGCGGCGTTGTTGTAGATGCCGCCGCTGGAGGTCTTGACGATCTCTTCCAGCGTCTTGCTCTCGAACTCGGTGCCCTTCTGCAGGTTGTTCAGGTTCACCACATAGGCGTTGTGATGCTTGCCGTGGTGGAACTCCAGCGTCTCGGCGCTGTAGTGGGGAGCCAGGGCGTCCTTGGCATAGGGCAAGGCGGGCAGGGTGTGTTCCATGGTGGGTCCTCTGGTTGTCGATGGTGGAAGGGTCCGTGGCCTGACGGGGGGCCAGGGCCCGCGAGACGAAATCCAGGCGCGGCGACGGGCCGCCGCACGCGGTGCCGGGGCATTGTAGGCAGAGCCGCCAAGACCCTGGGGGATCCAGGCGCTTTGATCTGCCTCAGCCTTCGGCGGATTTGCGGGGCCGCCGGGCGGCGGTCTTGCGCGCCGGCGCCGCGGGCGGGGCATCGGCGCCCCCGCCACCCAGGCTCAGGACGGCCATCGCCGCCTCGCCGTCAGCCAGCACCGCACGCAGTTCCTGACCGGGCTGCAGTTGGTTGACGGACGTCAGCGCCCGGCCCTGGCCATCGTCGAGCCAGGCATAGCCGCGGGCCAGCACCTGCTTCGGGTCCAGGGCCGCCAGCCGGGCGGCGAGGCCGTCCAGCCGCTGGCTGCCGGCGCGCAGCAGCTGTGGCGCGCTCGTGCGATGACGCTGGGCCAGGTGCTCCAGGCGCTGCGCCTGCAGCGCCTGCCAGCGCGGCAAGACCTGACCCCAGCGCTGCGCCAGCAGGGCCACCTGCCGGCGCTGGCGCGCCAGGCCCTCGGCCGGCCGCGCCAGGCGCAGGGTGACGCGGTCCAGGCGCTGCGCCGCTGTCTCCAGTTCGCGGTGCACGCGGCGCTGCAGGAGGTGCTGCAGGTGCGCGAGCTGGCCCAGGCATTCCTGGCGTGAGGGCGCGGCCAGCTCGGCCGCGGCGGTAGGCGTGGGTGCGCGCAGGTCTGCGGCCAGATCAGCCAGGGTGATGTCGGTCTCGTGGCCGATGCCCGCAATGACCGGCAGCGCGCTGTCCGAGATCGCCCGGACGAGGCGCTCGTCGTTGAAGGCCCACAAGTCCTCCAGCGAACCGCCGCCCCGGCACACGATCAGCAGCTCGGCGTCGCGGCGCGCATTGGCCTGGGCCAGCGCGGCCATCACGCTGGCCGGCGCGTCGGCTCCCTGCACGAGGCTCGGGTACACGAAGACCTCCACATGCGGCGCCCGCCGCTCCAGGGCCGTCAGCACATCATGCAGCGCCGCCCCGGCCGTCGAGGTGATGACGCCGATGCGACGCGGGAACGCCGGCAGCTCGCGCTTGCGGTCCGCATCGAAGAGGCCCTCCGCCTCCAGGCGCGCCTTGAGCCGCAGGAACTGCTCGTACAGCGCCCCGGCGCCGGCCCGGCGCATGGACTCGGCCACGAACTGCAGGTCCCCCCGCGGTTCGTACAGGGCCACCCGGCCGCGGATCTGCACTCGCTGGCCGTCCGCCGGCTGGAAGTCGAGCATCGCCGCGGTACGCCGGAAGAGCGCGCAGCGCAGCAGCGCATTGCCGCCGTCGGCGTCCTTCAGGCTGAAGTAGCAGTGGCCGCTCGCGGCACGCGTGAAGCCCGACAGCTCGCCCTCCACCGTGACGCTGGCGAAGCGACTGGCGAGCGTGTCGCCGATGGCGCGGACGAGCCCCGCGACCGACCACGTGAGCCGTGCCGATGCGGGTTTGAAGCCCTCATCCATGCGCCAGCCCAGTATCCATGCGGGTCCAGAACTCCACAGCCGCGCCAATCAAGGCTTTGCGGGCCATTCGACCCGTCATGACGGTGTCACAGACACATAAACGCTTGTTTTTCAACACCTTTTTCCTGCCCAAAAATGCAGCAATCTGAGCCGGACCTCGATTTGACGGGCCCTGGCGCCCCCGGCTGACAGCTTGCCCACAAAGTTATCCACAGGCTCGGTGGATGACTTGCCGGTGTCGGCGACGGGCCGCGGCCGCCCGCCAGTGCGAGCAACGCGCCCGCTGGCAGGCAACGTTGCTTTACGGGAGCCCGGCTCTCACGTCTACTTGCAAACCTGGGTCCGTGCGGGGTGGCTTCGCGCCATAATCCCGCGCGCAGCGTCCGTGCTGCAGACCTGCGAAACCGCCGAGGGGTAGCCTTTGTTTTCGATCATACAAGCCGCTGGCTGGCCGATCTGGCCCTTGCTTCTGTGTTCCATTGTCGCCATGGCCTTGATCATCGAGCGCCTGGCCAGCCTGCGCCCGCAGCGCATTGCCCCGCCCAAGCTCGTCGAGGAAGTGATCGCCGTCACCCAGCAGCAGATTCCGCCGGCTGACGTCGTGAACAAGCTCTCCGACAGCTCCCTGCTCGGCCAGGTCCTGGCCACCGGCCTGCGCGCCTGCGTGCTCGAGCCCCGCATCCCCGAGTCCAAGCTGCGCCTGACCTTCGAGCTGGCCGGCCGCGGCGCCATCCACCAGCTGGAGCGCTACCTCAACACGCTGGGCACCATCGCCACGGCTGCGCCGCTGCTGGGCCTCCTGGGCACCGTGGTGGGCATGATCGAGATCTTCGGCAGCCAGGGCCCGAGCGGCAACAACCCCGCCCAGCTCGCCCACGGCATCTCGATCGCGCTGTACAACACCGCGTTCGGCCTGATCATCGCGATCCCCTCGCTGATGTTCTACCGCTACTTCCGCGGCCGCATCGAAGCCTATGTGCTCGAGATGGAGGAGTCCTGCGACGCGCTGCTAGGCCACCTCATGCGTCTGACGCAGGGCGGCTCGCGATGAAATTCCGCCAGCGTCAGGGCGAGGAGCCCGAGATCAACCTGATCCCCTTCATCGATGTGCTGCTGGTGATCCTGATCTTCCTGATGCTGTCCACCAGCTACTCGAAGTTCACCGAGCTGCAGATCACCCTGCCGACCGCCAGCGCCGACCCGCTGAAGGACCGGCCCAAGGAGATCATCGTCGCCATCTCGGCCGATGGGCACTACGCCATCAACCGGCAGATCATCGAGGGCCGCTCGGTGGACATCCTCGCCGCCGCCCTGGCGCAGGCCGCCCAGGGCAGCAACGGCGTGGACCCGGAAACCACGATCACCGTGTCGGCCGATGCCGCCGCTGCGCACCAGTCCGTCATGAACGTGATGGACGCCGCCCGCCGTGTCGGGCTCGCTCGCCTGACGTTCGCGGCCCAGGGCACGGGCGGCAACTGAGCGCCTGAGCGCGCGCTCGGGGCCTCGATTCCATGAGCTGGCAGGAGCGGCTTCAGCGCGCCTGGGCGACGGATGACGCGCTGGCACAGTGCCTGCGCCCGCTGGGCGCGTTGCACGCCGCCCTGCTGAAGCTGCGCGTCTGGGCCTACCGGACCGGTCGACGCCGCAGCACGCCGCTGCCGCGCCCCGTGATCGTCGTCGGCAACTGGATCGTCGGCGGCGCGGGCAAGACACCCGCCACGCTGGCACTGCTGGATCTCGTGGCGAAACACGGCTGGCGCGCGGGCGTCGTGTCCCGCGGTTATGGCCGGCAGGACGAGCACCGCACCCTGCTCGTCCGGCCGGACAGCCTCGCGGCGGAGGTCGGGGACGAGCCGCTGCTGATCCATCTGCGCAGCCGCTGCCCGGTCGCCGTTGGTCGCGACCGCATCGCGGCGGCCGAGGCGCTGCTGGCGGCCCACCCCGAGCTGGATCTCATCGTCGCCGACGACGGCCTGCAGCACTGGCGGCTGCCGCGCCAGCTGAGCATCGTGGTCATCGACGACCGGGGCCTGGGCAATGGCCGCCTGCTGCCCGCCGGCCCGCTGCGCCAGCCCGGACCCCTGCCCGCCCCGCCCGGCAGCCGCGATGACACGCTGGTGCTCTACAGCGCCGGCCGCGTCAGCACAGCGCACCCGGGCTTCGTGGGCACGCGGCGCCTCGCCGGGGCCGTCAGGCTGCAGGACTGGTGGCGGGGCGAGCCCGCCCGGCTGGACGCCCTGCAGGCCCTGCGCGGTCGGCCCGTGATCGCCGCCGCCGGGCTGGCGCGGCCGGCGGCCTTCTTCGACATGCTGCGGGCCGAAGGGCTGGAGATCCGCCCACTGCCCCTGCCGGACCACCACGACTTCTCCACCCTGCCCTGGCCGGCCGGCACCCCGACGGTCGTGCTCACCGAAAAAGACGCCGTGAAGCTGCCCCCGGATCGCATCGGAGCCACGGAGGTGTGGGTGGTGGCGCTAGACTTCAGGCCCGAGATTGCTTTCGAGCAGGCTCTGTGCACCCGCATCGAGGCCCTGCTCCGCTGAACATGGACACGCGACTGCTGGAAATGCTGGTCTGCCCGATCTGCAAGGGCCCCCTGGAACACGTACGCGAGGGCGAGCGCCGCGAGCTGGTCTGCCACGCCGACCGCCTGGCATTCCCCATCCGCGACGGCATCCCCGTGATGCTCGAGAACGAGGCGCGCGCGCTCGACGCCGCCAGCCCCGGCGCCCAGCCCGCTGAGCCGGCATGAGCTTCCACATCGTCATCCCGGCCCGACTGGCCTCCACGCGTCTGCCGAACAAGCCGCTGGCTGACATCGCCGGCCTGCCGATGATCGTGCGCGTGGCCCAGCGAGCGGCGATGGCGGGGGCACTGCAGGTGGTCGTCGCGACGGATGCCGCCGACGTTCAGGCCGCCTGCGAGGCCCACGGTGTGCGCGCCTTGCTCACCCGCGCGGACCACCCCAGCGGCAGCGACCGCCTGGCCGAGGCCGTGGAGCTGCTGGGCCTGGCGGATGACGCCGTCGTGCTGAACGTGCAGGGCGACGAGCCCCTGATCGACCCGGGCATGATCCGCGCCTGTGCCGACCTGCTCCTGAGCCGCCCGCTGTGCGCGATGAGCACCGTGGCTCATGGCATCGACAGTGCCGAGGAGTTCGCCAACCCCAATGTCGTCAAGCTGGTCTGCGACGCGGCCGGTCACGCCCTCTACTTCTCGCGCGCGCCGCTGCCCTGGTGGCGCGACGCTCCTGGCGGTGGGGCCCAGCCCTATCCCGGGGCGGTGCTGCGGCACGTCGGGCTGTACGGCTACCGTGCCGGCTTCCTGCGGCGCTTTCCTCAGCTGGCGCAGAGCCCGTTGGAGCAGATCGAGGCGCTGGAGCAGCTGCGGGTGCTGTGGCATGGCGAGCGCATTGCCGTCCATGTGAGTGACACGCGGCCGGGGCCGGGCGTCGACACCCCCGACGACCTGGCGCGTGTGCGGGCTCATTTCGCCGCCAATGCCGCGCGCTGAGCGCGTTTGACGTCGTTTGATGTCCGCCAGGAGGGGTCACCGACCCGCGGCCTAGCGCAAGCCAGCCTTGCCTGAAACCTCGGGTTACACCGCATGATCAGCCGGGAGCCCGTCAGCCAGGCGAAGGCTGGCGCGTGATATTCTCCCCGGCAGTTTGTCGGAGCACCGGGCAGGTGCGCCCCTTTGAGTATTGAGGACCCCCATGCGACTGATTCTTCTCGGCGCCCCCGGCGCTGGCAAAGGCACCCAAGCGGCCTTCATCTGCCAGAAATTCGGCATCCCGCAGATCTCCACCGGCGACATGCTGCGTGCCGCGATCAAGGCCGGCACCGAGATGGGTCTGGCCGCCAAGAAGGTGATGGACGCCGGCGGCCTGGTGAGCGATGACATCATCATCGGCCTCGTGAAGGAACGCATCGCCCAGCCGGACTGCGCCCAGGGCTTCCTGTTCGACGGCTTCCCCCGCACCATCCCCCAAGCCGACGCCATGAAGGCTGCCGGCGTGAAGCTGGACTACGTGCTGGAAATCGATGTGCCCTTTGAAGCCATCATCGAGCGCATGAGCGGCCGCCGCGTGCATGTGGCCTCGGGCCGCACCTACCACGTCAAGTTCAATCCGCCGAAGGTCGAAGGCAAGGACGACGCCACCGGCGAAGACCTCATCCAGCGTGACGACGACAAGGAAGAGACCGTGCAGAAGCGCCTGGAGGTCTACTCGGCCCAGACGCGCCCGCTGGTGGACTACTACTCGAGCTGGGCCGCCCAAGGCGACGCCCAGGCCCCGAAGTACCGCCGCATCGAGGGTATGGGCTCGGTCGACGAGATCACCAGCCGCGCCATGGCCGCCCTGTCGGCCTGACCCGCGTCACAAAAATCCCCCGAAGCCGCTGTTCAGCGGCTTTTCTTTTGCGGGAGAATTGACGTTTACGTTAACGTCAGTTGTTCAGGAGACAACAAGCATGGACATCGCAAACAAGGTTTTCATCGTCACCGGCGGCGCATCGGGTCTGGGCGAGGGTACGGCCCGCATGCTGGCCCGTGAAGGCGGCAAGGTCGTGATCGCCGACCTGAACGTGGAAAAGGGTGAGGCCCTGGCCGCCGAGCTGGGTGGCGCCTTCGTGAAGGCCGACGTGAGCCAGGAAGCCGACGCGCAGGCGGTCGTGGCCAAGGCCCTGAGCCTGGGCAAGCTGATGGGCCTGGTGAACTGCGCCGGCATCGCCCCCGCCGCCAAGACCGTTGGCAAGGACGGCGCTCACGCCCTGTCGCTGTTCCAGAAGGTCATCAACGTGAACCTGGTCGGCAGCTTCAACATGATCCGCCTGGCCTCGGAAGCCATGTGCAAGAACGAGCCGGAAGCCACCGGCGAGCGCGGCGTGATGATCTCCACCGCCTCGGTGGCGGCCTATGACGGCCAGATCGGCCAGGCGGCCTATGCGGCCTCCAAGGGCGGCATCGTGGGCATGACCCTGCCCATCGCCCGCGACCTGGCCCGCAACGGCATCCGCAACATGACCATCGCCCCCGGCATCTTCGGCACGCCCATGCTCTTCGGCATGCCCCAGGAAGTGCAGGACGCCCTGGCCGCCAGCGTGCCCTTCCCCTCGCGCCTGGGCCGCCCGGACGACTACGCCAAGCTGGTGCACCAGATCGTCACCAACGATATGCTCAATGGCGAAGTGATCCGCCTGGACGGCGCCATCCGCCTGGCACCGCGCTGAACGACGCCCCGCCCGCCCCGCCCGCACTACCGGGCGCAGGCGGACGACCGCGGACAAAAGAAAACGGCCCCTCGGGGCCGTTTTTCATGGAGGCGTGGGCGCCGCGATCAGCGCTTGGCGCTGCGAGCGTATACGCTCCAGAGGCGTGCCATGTCCTGGACGCCATCGGTGCCCTTGACCGAACGCCAGGCCGTCTGCGCCTTGGCAGCATCACCGCCCTGGAAGTAGGCCAGGCCCTGGTAGAGCTTGGCGTCTTCCGGACGCTTCAGGTTGCCCTTGGCGATGCCCTGCTCGATCAGCTTGGCACCCTTGGCACCTTCGCCGCGGAACGCATAGGCCAGACCCAGCGTCACCAGGGCGTTGCCGTCCTTGGCGTCCTGCGCTTCCTTCTCGGCAGCAGCAGCACCAGCCTTGGCCTCGGCCACCTTCTTGACGATCAGGTCCTGCAGGCGCTTGTGGCGAGCGCCTTCGTTGCCCTGGCCCAGCGTGCCGGCCGCAAAGCCCTTGTCGATGATCTGCTTGCCTTCGTCAGGGAAGCCGGCCTGCACGGCCAGCTGTGCCGACTCCATGTAGTCGTTGGCGTCCTTGAAGTTGCCGGTGGCCAGCTTCAGGCGGTAGATGTCCAGCGAGAAGCGGTCAGAGAAGCTGGGCTTCTGCTGGACGCGGCTCAGGACGTCGGCCCACAGTTCCTTGCGGGGGTAGTAGGTCAGCAGCTTTTCCAGGGCCGAGGCCTCGGTGTTGCTGTCCTTGGCCTTCATGGCGGCGTTCAGCAGCAGGTTCAGCTTGTTCTGCGAGGGGGTGCGGCCGGCGCGCTCGTCGGCGGCCACTTCTTCGCTGGTCTCCTTGATGATGGAGGCCATGTCACCCGACAGGTACTGTGCCTGCGACAGCACTTCCTTCATGGTGGCGCTGGTGCCGCCTTCCTTGAAGTAGCGCTGCGCCCAGGTCAGCGCCTTGGCGTGGTCACGATTGCGCAGGTAGGTGCCGGCGATCGACTCGATCATGCGCAGCTGGTCGGCAGCGCCGAGCTTGCCGCTGGCCTTCAGGGCTTCGAAGCCCTTGACCATGGAATCGGTGTCGGACGCGCCCGAGGCGGCCGCGACGCGCATGTATTCCAGCTGGTAGTTCTCGCTGGCGGTACGGCCGGACACCGCTTCGGCGTCGCGCACCTTGCCCAGCGCTTCCTTGTACTTGCCGGCCTTGATGAGGGCGCCCGCCTCCTTCAGAGGCTTTCCGATCTCGGGGCGCACGCCTTCGGACTGCGCGCTCGCCTGGGAAAAACCGATCTCTCCCTGGGGGCCGGCACCCAGAACCAGAGCCATGGCGCCGACGGCGGCCGTGGCCAGTGCCTTGATTTTCATTGTTTCATCTCCTGACGTGAAAAGACGCGCGGCCCTTGCGGACAGCGCGTCCATGAAGTCTACGCAAGTTTTACTTGACGAACTGCTCGTTGCCGACGATGCCCATCTTGGTCACACCGAGGCGTTGAGCAGCTGCCAGCACCATGGCCACGCGGCCATAGTCCACCAGCTTGTTCGGCTTGATGTGGACTTCGGGCTGGTCGGGACCCGGCTTGGCGGCCTCGATCAGGCGGGCTTCCAGCTGGTTCTTGTCGACCTGCTCGTTGTTCCACAGAACGGTGCCGTCGAAGTCGATGAAGATCTCGACCACCACCGGCTCCTTCACCTCCGTCGGAGGCGGGGCGCCGTTCGGCATGTTCATGTTCACCGAGTGCAGCTGGATCGGGATGGTGATGATGAGCATCACCAGCAGCACCAACATCACGTCAATCAGCGGCGTGGTGTTGACATCCATCATCACATCGGCTTCGTCCCCGCTGGACGAACTACCAACATTCATTCCCATGCTGTGCTCCTGCCTCAACCACCGCGCGCAGGCGGCTCGGTGATGAAGCTGATCTTCATGATGCCGGCACGTTGGCAGGTGTAGATCACCTTGCCGACGGATTCGTAGCGAGCCTTTTCGTCGCCACGAATGTGCACCTCAGGCTGAGGATTCAGCACGGCCACCTTCTTCAGACGCTCGAACAGAGCGTCCGTGTCCGGCACATTGGCGGTTGCCCAGTAGATGTCGCCATCCTTGGTAACCGCGATTTCGATGTTCTCCGGCTTGGTGACGCGAACCAGGTTCGTTTCCTTGGGCAAGGAAAGCGTCACCGATTGCGTGACCACCGGAACGGTGATCAGAAAGATGATCAGGAGCACCAACATCACGTCCACGAGGGGCGTGGTGTTGATGGTCGAGACCACTTCATCATCGCCGGAGGAGGATCCGACGTTCATTCCCATGATGGAACTCCGGGATGAATTGGATTAGCGCTTGACTTGACGGCTGCCCATCAGGACGCCATGCAGGTCGGAGGCGAAGGCGCGCACTTGCGACATCACGGCCTTGTTGCGGTTCACCAGCCAGTTGTAGCCCAGCACGGCGGGCACAGCGACGGCCAGACCGATGGCGGTCATGATCAGGGCGGCGCCCACGGGGCCGGCGACCTTGTCGATCGAAGCCTGACCGGCCACGCCGATCTGGGTCAGAGCCTGCAGAATGCCCCACACGGTACCGAACAGGCCGATGAAGGGAGAGGTCGAGCCCACGGTCGCCAGGAAGCCCAGGCCGCCTTGCAGACGGGTGTTGACTTCGCCGACGGCGCGTTCGACGTTCATGGTCACCCAGGTGTTGTGATCGATGTTCTCGGTCAGGGCACCTTCGTGGTGGTCAGAGGCTTCCACGGCGCTCTGGGCGATGTAGCGCATGGCGCCGGTCTCGCTCAGGGTCTTGATGCCGTCTTGCAGGCTGGCCTTCTTGAAGAAGGTGGCGCGAGCTTCCTTGGCTTCCTTGGCCAGCTTGGTGGTGTCCCACAGCTTGGTGAAGAGGATGTACCAGGAACCCATGGACATCACGGCCAGGATGGCCAGGACCATCTGGTCGACCACGTTGCCGTGGGCGACGATGTTGCCCAGGCTGTAGGGGTTCTCGGTGGACTTTTCAGTCACGGGAGCGGCAGGAGCGGGAGCGGCGGCTTCAGCAGGAGCTGCGGTTTGCTCGGCAGGCTTCTGGTCCTGGGCGTGAGCAACCATCGGCGACACGGCCAGGGTCGCAGCAACTGCGATTGCCGCGATCATGGCGGAGATACGAGAGATCATGGAGTCAACTCCTACGCAAAGAAAACTGAAGTTCAGTTGGGAAATCGGGGCCGGGTGCCAGCCCCATCTTGTGTCGAGAACCGGGCGCGCTGCCCGGCTTCATCAATCGATGTTGAACACGAAGTCCTGTTCGAACACGTGATCGCCAGGGCACTCGTAGGTGTCTGCCAGTGCCTGGGAGATGGCGTTCTGCATGGCGCGCTGCGCCTTGCGATCGCTCGCGGCCTTGATGACGGTCAGTTCAACGCCAACCACGCGACCCGCCTTCACGGTAGCCGTGGCCTTGAATTCAGCGCGACCGGACCAGTTCACCGACGGCACTTCCGGCTTGCCCATCTTGGTGCAGACCATGGCAGCGGTCTTGGGACCGGTCACGGCAGGCTTCGGTGCGGGCGGCGCCGGCGTGGGCTGCGGCGTCGGGCGCACTTCGGTGGCGGGCGGACGATCCGAGCTCTGCATCTGGATCGGGGCCGGGGGCGCCGGAGCCGTCACCTGGACTTCAGGAGGCGGAATGAACGGAGGCGGCGGGGCCTTCATGTCAGGAGGCGGCGGGACCACCTTCTCGACGGGAGGCGGCGGCTTCTTCACCTCTTCAATGACCTTGGTCTCGATCGGCGCGATGGCCTGGACCACCTTCTTCGCCAACCCGCTCGCCAGGGCGTAGGCCATCAGCACGTGGACCACCACCACGACGCCAAAGCCCGTCAGCCGCGACGAACTGTTGTTCTCCTGCGCAAAGTTCATGCGCGCTCCTTCAAAAGACTTCGAAAAACTCAGCAACACGTACCGCTCGAGGCGGCACAACAAAAAAGGACGCCCCGTGGAGCGACCCCTTCTACGCAGGTGGATGCCCAGTCTCCAAAGCAACCACCCTTCACTCGACGCAGGACCGGCAATGTAGCAGCAAGCGACACAGGCCTGACTTCAAGCGGGTTACCGACATGCCCAATAGTTCCTGGCACGCCTCGGGACGCGCGCGCAGAACTCCGCGGCCATGCAGCAGAGGCGAAATGATACGCGAGAGCCCTCTCTAGACCGGTTCGGGCTTACCCCGAGCTTTCAAAACGCCTTCTGTGCTTGCAAGCAGCCGGTCTGCACCGCCTCAACCGGTATCTTACTGGTCCCATCGTAACGCATCAGCGCCGGTCTGCGCTCAAGAGGGCCTGGCGAAGCGCTTTCGTGACCGGGAGGGCCCTCCCGCAACGCTCTGTTGCTCGCCCAACACAAGGGTATACGCGCAGCCATTCGTCATGGAGGTGCCATGCGTCATGTCCAGAGATGGTCTCCGTAGCGCACAAATACCTTGCGCTGACAGATGCTTGGCAGCACTTTGAGCGTAGCTGCTTGAAGGCGCCCATGAATGCTGCGCTTGCACATCATGGGCTAACCCTTAGGAGCACCCTCCCCAAAGTTCTGAAAATCGCCCACGCAGTTTCTGCTTGCCGCGCCAACCACGCGCCTCACGAAGGTCGTCACGGTGAGTCAAGTCAAGACTGAATGCAGTCTTCCTAACAAATGAGGGTTTTCCTATGACAGTTCGAGTGAATGAAGGCTCCCTGACCTTTGCACGTCGGTCAGCGGTTGCAGTTGCTGTGGGTCTGATGGTCGCGTCCAGCGCCGTCTACGCCCAGTCCACCACCAACAGCACGGTCTACGGTGCGGTCGTTGCCAAGCCCGGCACCACCATCCAGCTGGAGAACATCGCCACCGGTGCCAAGCGCTCGGTGACGCCTGATGCCAAGGGCCAGTTCCAGGCGTCGTCCCTGCCCCCCGGCACTTACCGTGCCCAGCTGATCGTCGACGGCAAGGTCACCTCGACCGACACCATCGAACTCGTGGCCGGCCAAGGTTTCGAACTGAAGTTCAGCGCCGCCACCACCGCCGCCCTGCAAACCGTGGAAGTGACCGGCCGCCGCCAGGTCATCGACGTGTCCCGCTCGAACAGCGGCGCCACCTTCACCTCGAAGGACATCGCCCGCCTGCCGGTGCAGGAAAACGTGGCCGCCGTGGTGCAGCTCGCCCCCGCCACGACCCGCGCCGACTTCCGTTACGGCAACAACGCCGCCAGCTTCGGTGGCTCGGGTTCGTCGGAAAACGCGATCTACATCAACGGCTTCACCGCCACGAACGGCATGTTCCAGGTCGGCTACTCGTCGCTGCCCTTCGGCGCGATTGCCTCGACCAACGTGATCACCGGCGGTTACGGTGCCGAATTCGGCCGCTCGACCGGTGGCGTGATCAACATCAACACCAAGTCGGGTTCGAACGACTGGGAAGTCGGCGTTGGCGCCTCCTGGTCGCCCAAGGCCCTGCGCGCCAAGCAGCGCGACATCCGCTACGGCAACACCGGCGCATTCCCGGCGACCGACGGCACGCTGTTCTTCTACAACGGCGATGACAGCTACGACGAGAAGCGCCTGACCGCGTCCATCTCGGGTCCGATCATCAAGGACAAGCTGATGTTCTACTTCGCCGCTGAGCGGACGGAGATGACGCACGAAGGCACGCGCCTGGCTTCCAACAGCGTGGACGCCGGCAAGACCGGCTGGCTGGAGCAGACCCGCACCACCCCCCGCTCCTTCCTGAAGCTGGACTGGAACATCTCCGACAACCATCACCTGGAGTACACGGGCATCCGTGACACGGTGAAGTCGAAGGACCGCTACTACGGTTTCGACTACAAGACCCTGAAGCGCAATGACGTGCTGGGCGGTGGCGCCGACTTCGAGAACTACGCCGCTGGCGTGCCGTTCCTGAGCGCCACGGGTGCCGCCATGTCGGCTCCGCAGGGTGCCAATCTGGACATCATCAAGTACACCGGTTACATCACCGATGACCTGACCGTCCAGGCCCTGGCCGGCAAGAGCAAGACCGTTCGCGTCCAGAGCCCGCTGAACTACGTCCCGGGCCTGTATCCCGTCACCGCCGCCGTGGACGCACGCGCCCCCGGCATCAACTACACCCCGTCGCAAGTCCAGGGCTTCACGTCCAACCTGCTGCGTGACGATGCCCACGACGAGAACACCGGCTTCCGCCTGGACGTCGAATACCGCGTCAACGACCGTCACACGGTCCGCGCCGGTGTGGACTCCAACCACATCAAGGCAGCCAACGGCAACTCGGCAGCAGGCGGCGGTAGCTACACCTACCTGCGTTCGGACAACCCGAACGAAGTCAGCTCCGGCATGACCGCATCGCCGGCCTCGACCGGCAGCCCCCTGGGCAAGCTGGGCTACTACGTCAGCGAGAACCACCTGCTGCAAGGCGCCACGCCTGAAGTCAAGCAGGCCGCCCAGTACATCGAAGATCGCTACCAGGCCACCAAGGACCTGCAACTGGTCTTCGGTCTGCGTAACGAGCAGTTCACCAACCTGAACTCCCTCGGCGAAACCATCATCGAGAAGAAGCGCCAGCTGGCTCCCCGCTTCTCGGCTTCGTGGGACGTCAATGGCGACGCCAGCATGAAGGTGTACGGTACCGCTGGTCGCTACCACCTGCAGATCCCGGCCAACCTGGCCGTGCGTTTCGCCGGCGGTTCGCTGAACACGCAGAACTTCTACACCTACACCGGCGTGGATCCCGTCACGGGCGCTCCGCAAGGCAAGGTCTCCATCGGCAATGTCTACTCGCCCAACAACGAGTACGGCGTGCCGCCGGATGCCCGCGTGATCGCCTCGAAGGACATCCGCTCCAACACGCAGGACGAGTTCGCCATCGGCTTCGAGAAGGCCCTGGGCTCGGAATACGTCGCCGGCATGCGCTTCAACTATCGCAAGCTGGTCAGCTCGATCGACGACGTGTCCGACACCCGTCCGTTCAAGAGCCACATGACGGCCGCCGAGTACGACTACTTCTCCAGCAACTGGGGTGGCAGCCTGTTCAACCCGGGTCAGGACAACACCTTCATCGTCCCCGTGGCCGAGACCGTGGTCAACGGCAAGACCGTCCAGACCATGAAGGAAGTGGCGATCAAGTGGAGCGAGTGGGGCTTCCCCGAAGGTCTGAAGCGCAACTACATGGCGCTGGACTTCTCGCTGGAACACCCGATGCGCAATGGCTGGTACGGCAAGGTGACCTACACCCTGGCCAAGAGCACCGGCAACACCGAAGGCCAGCAGAAGTCTGACAACGGTCAGGCCGACGTCGGCTTCACCTCGGTGTGGGACTTCCCCGAGATCATGATCAACGGCAGCGGCCCCCTGCCCAACATGCGCCGCCACCAGATCAAGGCCATGGGCGTGTATGAGCTGAGCGACCAGTTCTCGGTCTCGGGCAATGCCCTGATCGCCTCCGGTCGTCCCCGTTCGTGCTCGGCCACGCTGCCTGTCGACCAGGATCCGGCACACCTGAGCTCGGGTTACGGCTCGATCTTCTACGTCTGCAAGGACGCTCCTGGCCGCGGTGGCCTGGGCTTCCTGCCGTGGGAGACCCGCCTCGACCTGGCTCTGATGTACAAGCCCAGCTGGCTGAAGGGCCTGACGCTGAAGGCCGAAGTCTTCAACGTGTTCGACAAGCAGACCGTCACGGCCGTCAACGAAGCCTACAACTCGGCCAGCGGCGCCCGCAGCGCCCTGTACCAGATGGAACAGAACTACACGGCTCCCCGTGCTGTGACCTTCTCGGCACAGTACAACCACAAGTTCTGATCGAGGCTTGACGCCCCCGCTCTCCTGCCACGGCGGGAGAGCCCCAAAGAAAAGGCCCTGATGGCGACATCAGGGCCTTTGTTCTTTTGTATCGACAGCGGGGCGCAGCGGCCCGGTCCGGTTCGACGCTCAGTGCCCCCAGGCGGTGATCACGTCGCGGCCCTGGACCACGAGGTCCACACGATGCCCCACGGGCAGGCAGACCTTGGTCGGCACATGGCCGAAGGGCAGCCCCGTGAGAATGGGCGTCTTGGTGCGCGCACGCACCGCCTCGATGGCCGTCTTCAGCGTGTAACCCCGGTCCAGCGGCGATTTCTTCCAGCCGCCGAAGTCACCCAGGATGACCGCCTTCTGCTCGTCCAGGATGCCGGCCTGCTGCAGCTGCAGCAGACTGCGCTCGACGCGGTAGGGGTGCTCGTTGATGTCCTCGAGGAAGAGGATGCCGCCCTTCACGCGCGGGAAATGAGGCGTGCCCAGCAGCGAGTTCACGATGCTGAGGTTGCCGCCCCACAGGGTCCCGCGGGCCTCCAGGCCGTCGAAGCCGGCCTCGGTGCGGAAGCCGATGGCTTCGAGCTCGCCGTGCATGGCCTCGAGGAAACAGTCCTGGGTGACGTCGTCCACGCCGCCGTCCTCGTCGGTACGGCCGAAGTCCTCACAGGCCATCGGGCCCGCCCAGGTGACGGCCTTGGCATGCTTGAGCAGCCCGAGGTGCAGGCTGGTGAGGTCGCTCAAGCCCACCCAGCGCGTGCCCTGCTCGACGCTTCGCGCCAGCAGGGGCCAGTCGATCTGGTCCAGCAGCCGCGTCATGCCATAGCCCCCGCGGGTGGCCATGGCCACGGACGGCGCGGCGGCGGCCACACGGTGCAGCGCGGCCAGGCGTGTCGCGTCGTCACCCGCGAAGCGCTGGTGCTTCGCCAGGGCCGCCTCGTCGATGCTGACCTCGAAGCCCAGCGCGCTCAGCCGACGGGCGGCACGGCGCAGGGGTTGGGCCTGCGGCAGAACGCCGGCAGGGGTGTAGAGGATCAGGCTGCTGCTCATAGGCTGGGAAAGTCCTTGGGGGAGAAATCCAGCGGGCTGGCGTCGCCCACCGGGATGCTGGAGTCGTCGGAGCGCGCGGCGGCGGCTCGCCGCTCGTCGCGGCGCTGACGGGCGGCCTCACGCCGCTCGGCGAAGAATTGGCGCAGCAGCTGGGCCGCGGGTTCGGCTAGCACACCGCCCTGGATGCAGGTGTGGTGATTCAGCTGCCGCTCACCGAAGAGGTTGAGCACCGAGCCCGCGACGCCGGTCTTCGGATCCGGCGCGGCAAACACCACGCGCTTGAGCCGGGCGTGCATCATGGCCATCGCGCACATGGCGCAGGGCTCCAGCGTGACGAAGAGCTCGCACTCCGGCAGGCGGTAATTGCCCAGCAGTTGCGCGGCATGGCGCAGCGCCACGATCTCCGCGTGTGCCGTCGGGTCGTGCGTGGTGATGGGGCGGTTGTAGCCGGTGGCGATCACCTGACCCTGGCGCATCAGCACCGCGCCGACCGGCACCTCGCCCACGAGCCAGGCATTGTGGGCCTGGTCCAGCGCCAGACGCATGGCGTAGTCGTCGGCTGGCGAGCTGGGCGGGGCGGCCGGGGCGGTGGAGGGGTGTTCGGTCATGGGGTTTCCCAGTGTAGCAAGCCCCTTTCGGCGCTTCACGAGTGCCGCATCGCCGGCCGGCGACGTCGCCCCCAAGCATGGGTGCCTCAGGGGGCATCCGCATGGATTGCGGCGTGGGCCGTCGCGGGCGCCTCTGGGGGGCCCCGGCCCGGGCAGCCGCATGCACTTGTGAACGGGCGCCCCGGCAAGGCCCGCCCTGCCCTCCGGGTTTCGTCGACCGCCGCCCGGCTATCCAGGTCCCGGGACGTATGCTCGCCCCATGCAGGAGAGCCTCTTCCCCCTCGACCCGGCCACCGCTCCCGCCCCGGAAGATACCCCGGCAGATGAGCAGCTCAATCCCCCCACACCCGCCAGCCCACGGGCGCGCGGCATCCAGCCTGCGGTGCCCACGCCCGAGGCCCTCGCCCTGGCGGCCGACTTGTCCCCGCTGATCCGCCTCGGGGGCTCCACCTGGAGCTACCCCGGCTGGGCCGGCCTGGTCTGGGACAGGCCCTACAGCGAATCCCAGCTCGCCCGGCGAGGCCTGCAGGCCTACGCCCGGCATCCGCTCCTGCGCTGTGTCTGCATCGACCGGACCTTCTATCGCGACCTCACCGCGACTCAGTACGAGCAGCTGGCCCTGCAGGTCGGCGACGACTTCCGCTTCCTCGTGAAGGGCCCCGCCCTCGTGTGCGACGCACAGGTGCGCGATGAGCAGGGGCGCGGCCGGCAGGTCAACCCCGCCTTCCTCGATCCGGACCTGGCGCTGCAGGACTTCGTGCAGCCCGCCCTCGAGGGCCTCGGGGCCAAGCTGGGCGCCCTGGTCTTCCAGCTGAGCCCCCTGCCCCCGGCGTGGCTGGACCGCATGGACGACTGCCTGGCCCGCCTCGACCGCCTGCTCAGCGCCCTGCCGGACGTGCCCACACTGCGCCAGCGCTGCCCGCAGGGCGTCATCGCCATCGAAGTGCGAGACGCCCAGTGGCTGACGGACGGCTTCGTGCAGGTGCTCCGCCGCCACGGCGCCAGCTACTGCCTGGGCCTGCACCCCAAGCTCCCCGCGATCGAGGACCAGCTGTGGATCCTGCGCCGCCTGTGGCCCGCCCCGCTGGTCTGCCGCTGGAACCTGAACCGGCGCCACGGCCCCTTCGGCTACGAGGATGCGGAGCAGCGCTACGGCGACTACTCCCGGCTGGTGGACCCCGACCCCGACACGCGTCGGGTGCTGGCCCGGGTGGCCCGCGCCACCGCCGCGGCCGGCCTGCCCGCCTACATCGGCATCAGCAACCATGCCGAGGGCTGCGCGCCGCTGTCGGCCCTGGCCCTCGCGGCAGACATCCGCGATGCCGCCTGAGCCGCAGGAGCCGCCCGCTTCGCTGTAGACGCTTTGCTGCTTTGGCCGCCTTAGCAGCCTCAGGGCGCCGCCGCCTCCGACGCCCGCTGGGCCGCCTGATCCACCAGACCCTGGACCTGCTCGCGCACCGCCTCCGTCTGCGCGCGCGGCTCGGCCGGCGCGCCGGCACTGGCCGCCCCCGCGGGGGGCGCCGCCTTCAACTGCTGCGTCGAGTTCCTCGCGTTGATCATCACGATGGCCAGCACGATGAGCAGGCCGACAAAGCCGAAGATGGCACGCATGGAGGACTCTCCCGTCATTCCGTGATGGGGTCACACGACCCGGAACGGGCATCTTCGCATGCCGCAAGCCGACGGCCTGCCGACCCCGGCACGGGCCGGGACGGGGAGCGGCGCCCGGGCTCACCCCGCGTCGTCCGGTGGCCGGCGCTGCTGCCGCTGCATCTCGGAGTCCAGCAGCAGGCGGCTGCGCAGGGCCGCCTGCACGGCGCCCAGGTGACGCTCGGTGTCGACGATGTGGGCCTGCATCAGACGCGCCACCAGCGCCGCGTCCTGCCTGCGCGCCGCGGCCAGGATGCGCCGGTGGTGCCGCACCGCCGACTGCCCCAGCTGCTGGTAGGCCTCCTGCGAGGCATGGACCGATCCCACGACCAGGGTCTGCAGCAGAGCGTTGATGAGCTTGCAGTGAAAGCGAAGGAAGGGATTGGGGCAGGCGTCCGCGAGGATGTCATGGAAGTGCAGGTCCTCGGTCCGCTGGTGCATCAGGCGCGAGGCGCCGGCGATGGGCTCGCAGCAGTCGATGGTGCGTTCCATGGCCTCGAAGTCCTCGCTCGACAGATGTGGCACCGCCTCCGCCGCCAGCGCTGGCTCGACCAGCCGCCGCACCGCGTAGATGTCGCGGACATCGATATCCTGGAAGAAGAGGTAGTTCTGGAGGAACTGGAAGGTCCGGTCCAGCGAGACGGCCTCGATCGTCGCGCCGCCGCCCGGCCCGGTGCTCAGACGGATCAGGCCCTGAACCTCCAGGGCCTTGAGCGCCTCGCGCATGCTGCCCCGGCTGACGCCGAAGTGTTCCAGCAAGTCGAGCTCCTTCGGCAGCCGGGCGCCCGGGCGCAGGTTCCGCTCGGTGATCCAGCGCTTGATCTGCTCGACCACCAGATCGCCGCGCTTGAGGGCTCGGGGCGTGGCGCTTCCCTCATGCCATTCCATGGAAGACTCCTGGGCTGTCCTTCATCGCCCACCGGGCGGATGCCGGGACTCGAGGCTCAACGCAACGAGCTCATGTCGATGACGAAGCGATAGCGGACGTCACCACGCTCCAGGCGGGCGAAGGCCGCGTTGATGTCCTGCATGCGGATCCGCTCGACGTCGCAGACGATGCCATGGGCCGCGCAGAAGGCGAGCATCTCCTGTGTCTCGGCGATGCCGCCGAGGGACGAGCCAGCCAAGCGGCGTCGCTGCCCGATCAGGCTGGTGGCCCGCACGGACTGCGCCTGCGGCGAGATGCCCAGGAGGACCAGCGTGCCGTCCCAGCGCAGCAGGCTGGCGAGGCCGTCGAGGTCCACCGGCGCGGAGACCGTGTTGAGGATGAGGTCGAACGCCCCCCGCAGCAGCGGCTCCGCACCGAAGTCGCTCGAGCTGTGGAAGGCGTGGGCCCCCAAACGGAGCGCGTCGGCCTGCTTGTGCGGCGAATGGCTGAGGACGGTCACCTCGGCACCCAAGGCCCGGGCGAGCCTCACGCCGACATGGCCCAGCCCGCCAAGCCCCAGGATCGCCACCCGGGTGCCGGGCCCGACCTGCCAATGGCGCAGCGGCGAGTAGAGCGTGATGCCCGCGCACAGCAGCGGCGCGGCGGCATCGGGCGGCAGGGCCTCGGGCATCGCCAGTGTGAAGGCCTCGTCCACCACGATGGCCGTGGCATAGCCGCCGTAGGTGCGGGTGAGCCCGTCGCGCTCCAGCCCGTTGTAGGTGGCCGTCATGCCCAGCTGGCAGTACGGCTCGAGGCCCGCGCGGCAAGGCTGGCAATGCCGGCAGGCATCCACGAAGCACCCGACACCGACGCGGTCGCCGGCACGCCGGTGCACCACGGCCGCGCCCACCGCCGTGACGGTGCCGACGATCTCGTGGCCCGGCGCCATCGGGAACAGCTGGCGCCCCCATTCGCCGCGCGCCTGGTGAAGGTCGGAGTGGCAGACGCCGCAGAAGTCGATGTCGATGAGGACGTCATGGGGTCGCAGCGCGCGGCGCTCGACCTGCCAGGGGGTCAGCGGCTCACCGCGTCGCTGCGCCGCGAAGGCTTGGGCCAGATACATGGGACTGCTCCATCAGAGGGTTGCTCGGCTCAGTGCTGCCAGGGCGGCGCGGCCATGGGCTCGGTGCGGATCTCGGGCGGCCACACGACGCGCCGCTCGCCGTCCGGGCGCCATTGGTTGACGCCGATGGCGCGGAAGCCCGGACCGAAGGGGGCGTTGTGATTGCGCTCGAAGGCCCAGCGCGCCGTCACGCCGACGAGGTCCGTGGCCTCCAGGGCCTGCACGAGGGTGTCCGGCGTGGTGCCGCCCTTCTCCAGCGCCTGCTTGAGGATGAAGAGCGCGTCGTAGGTATAGCCACTGGTGTAGTCGGGAGAGACCTTGAAGCGGGCGACATAGCGGTCGTACCAGTCGATGGTGCGGGGCGTCATCGCGACGCGCTGGCCGCCCGTCATGAGGTTCATGTGGCTGACCGCCCGACCCTCGGTGTCCTTCCAGAAGCGCGTCGAGGCGCCGGACGCGTTGACGCCGACCATCGGCGGCCCCTGCATCTCGCCCCACTGCTTGACGTAGATGGCCCCGTCCACATGCGAGGACAGATCGATGATGTACTGCGGATCCGCCCGCAGGATCTTGGTCAGCAGCGGCTTGAAATCCTTGGTATCGACGTCGAAGGCCTCCTCGGCCACGACCTTCACCCCCGCGGCGGCCAGGCCCTGCTTCAGCGGCGGCAGCAGGCCCTTGGCCCAGACGGCGTTCTCGGCGAGGATGCTCGCACGCACGAGCCCCCGCTCCTTGAGCAGGAAGCGGACGGCGAAGTCGCTGAGGGACGCCGCCATCTCGTCGGTGGTGTGCATGACGCGGAACCAGTATTTGTGCCGTTCGCGGTCCTGCGCCACGCGGTCGGAGAGCTGCAGGGTGGCGGCCCCCGTCGACAGGAAGGGCACCTTGTAGCGGACCATCTGGTCCATGACGGCCAGGGCCGCGCCGCTGGAGGCCGTGCCGACCACGGCGACCACCCGGTCGGAAAGCGCGAGCTTCTTGTAGCCGTTGGCGGCCCCGTCCGGCTTGTACTCATCATTCGCGAGCACCAGCTCCACCGGCCGGCCGCCGATCCCGCCGGCCGCGTTGATGTCGTCCGCCGCGAGCCGCGCGGCATTCAGGAGGCCATCGCCCGGCGGGGTGTTGAAGGGCGCGATCACCCCGATCCGGATCGCTTCGGCCGCCTGCACCGGCAGCGCCAGGCTCAGCGCCGCGGCCGCCAGCACGAGCAGCAGCGCGGTCCCGAGCGTCCACCGGCGCGCGCCGGCGGCAAGCACCCGCGCGCGTTGGTGCAGCACGGTGCCGGGGGCGATCCGCAGGCGGGTCAGGAGGCCGGCCCCGCCTTCCTGCCGACAGGGACGGGGCCGGCCACCGGGCGCCTGCTGCGCCATCGTCATGTGTTCCATTGCTTGAGCTCCTTGGGTCGTGAGGGATCAGGGATGCTGGCCACGGCGTTGGCCGCCGCCGGCGGATGCAGTTCATGCCATCAGGCGTGCGGGTCCTGGCGGGCCGCAAGGAGCTCGACTTCCAGCATCCAGCGGGCATCCACCAGCCCGGCCACCCACACCAGCGTCATGGCCGGCTTGACGCTGCCGAAGTAGCGGTGCCGGATCTCGGCAAAGGTGGCCATGTCGCACTGGGGCTTCAGGTAGCCCGTGAACTTCACGACGTCGTCCCAACCCATGCCCGCGGACTGCAGGATCTCGCTCAGATTGAGCATCACGAGCTCGACCTGACGCCCGAAGTCCGCGGGCACGCCGCCGTCCGGCTCGACGCCCACGGTGCCGGAGCTCACGAGAAGCCGAGCACCCGCAGGCACGACGAAAGCATGTGAGTAGCGATGCCGATAGGGCGGCGCGATGGTCTGGGGATCGATCAGTTGGTTCATGGGGTGCTCCTTCTGGGACGTGGGACGGCGCGAGGGATGCTTGGAGTCCAGGGCGACATGTGTCGGCCTCACAGGCCCAGATAGGCCTCACGGACACCGGGATGGCGGGCGAGCTCGGCGCTGGAGCCCTCCAGCACGATGCGCCCACCCTCCAGCACGTAGGCGCGATGAGCCAGGTCCAGCGCCGCGCGCGCGTTCTGCTCGACAACCAGCGCCGTGAGCCCGTCGGCATTGAGCTGACGCAGAACGCCGAAGATGCGCTCGACCATCAGGGGCGCGATGCCAAAGGACGGCTCGTCCAGCATGAGCACGACGGGGCGCGCCATGAGCGCCCGGGCGACGGCCAGCATCTGCTGCTCCCCGCCACTCATCGAGCCGGCGCGCTGGCCCCGCCGGAGTTGCAGGACCGGGAACAGCTGCCCCATGCGCTCGAGGTCCGCGCCCACGGCCGCGCGGTCCCGGCGGAGATGGGCGCCGAGCCGGAGGTTGTCCTCCACGCTGAGATCGGCGAAGAGCTGCCGGCCCTCGGGGCAGTGGATCAGGCCAGCACGCACGATGGCCTGGGGTGCCCGCCCCTGCAGGTCTTGCCCATGCAGCCGCACGCATCCCTGGCCGGGCAGCAGGCCGGAGACGGCGCGCAGCAGCGTGGTCTTGCCGGCACCGTTGGGCCCGATCAGGGCGACGATCTCGCCGGCCTCCACGTGCAGGGACACGCCGTCGAGCACCGCCACAGCGCCATAGGCCGCCTGCAGCCGCTCGACCTGCAGCGCCACTGCGCCCGGGCGCCGCGGGCTCATGGGCCGTCTCCCGGTTGGCCGAGGTAGGCCTCGATCACACGGGTGTCGCGGGCGATCTGCGCCGGCGTCCCCTCCGCGAGGCGCTCACCGAAATTCATCACGAGCACCCGGTCCAGCAGCGGCATCAACTCCCGCAGGCGATGCTCGATGATGACCGTGGTGCCGCGGGCGGCACGGCGGTCCTCGAGGCACTGGATGAGCTGGCGGATGGCCGGCAGACCCAGGCCCGAGAAGGGCTCGTCCAGGAGCAGCACGGCCGGCTCCAGCGCCAGCGCGCGGCCGATGTCCAGCAGGCGCAACTCGCCCTGGTTGAGGGAATCCGCAGGCGCTTCCGCATGGGCCCCCAGCCCCAGTGCCTCCAGCCAGGCCCTCGCCCGCCGGCGGGCTTCCAGGGGGCTCAGCCCCCGTGCGGCCGCCCCCAGCGGCAGCATCAGGACCTCGTGGGTCCGCAGCCCCACGAAGGGCCGGACCAGCTGGAAGCTGCGGGCCAGGCCGGCCCGCGCGATGGCGTGGGCCGGCAGGCCCAACAGCTCAGTCCCGGCCAGGCGCACCGAACCGCGGTCGGCCTTCAGGAAGCCCGACATGAGGTTGAAGAGGCTGGTCTTGCCGGCCCCGTTCGGCCCGATGATGCCGAGGAGCGTGCCGGCCTCCACCTGGAAGGACAGCGACTCCACCGCCCGGACGCCGCCGAAGCGCTTGCTCAGGCCCTCCACCGCCAGGAGCGTCATGACGCCTCCCGGGTGTCGTGCCCTGCGGGAGGCTCGGGGAAGCGCTCGTGGCCGCGTGCCGGGCCAGAGCCCCCGCGCACGGCGGCGACGAGGCCATCCGGCACCAGCCAGACCAGGACGATCAGCGAGCCAGTGAACATGAGGGCCCGGTAGGGCTCGATGGCGCGCAGGCCCTCGTTGGCCAGGGCCAGGACCGCGGCCGCGAGGGCCGGACCGACCAGCGTGCCACGCCCCCCGACGGTGGCCAGCAGGACGACCAGCACGCACAGGCTGCCGGAGAGCAGCTCCGGATTCACCTGCATCTGCGTATGCCCGTGCAGCCCGCCCCCGATGCCGGCGAGGAAACCGCTGAGCATGAAGGCCTGGACCTTGCAGCGGGCGGTATCCAGCCCGCAGGCCTGCGCGGCCTCCTCGTTGTGGCGCGTGGCGCGCAGGATCAGGCCCTGCCGCGAGCGCTGGAAGGCCATCATGGCGACCATGCTCATCGAAAAGAAGAGCAGGCAGACCAGCAGGTCGCTGCGGGCCTCCCCGGTGAAGGTGCGCAGCCCGGACAGCCCCTCCTCCCCGCCCGTCACGCCGGACAGCAGATAGGCCAGCTTGAACCCCACCGCCGCGCAGGCCAGTGTCGCCAGGGAGAAGTAGGGGCCGCGCAGACGCAGCGTCAGGGCGCCGATGACCGCACCGAGCAGGGCAGCCGCCACGGCACCCGCCGGCACGGAAAGCCACGGTGACAGGCCGAGGTGCCGCCCCAGCAGGGCCGAACCATAGGCAGCCATGCCGATGAACAGGGCGTGGCCGAAGTTATCGAGCTCGGTAGGCCCGCTGAACAAGTCCCAGCTGGCGGCGTACTGCGCATGCAGCACGGCCACGATCAGGACCTCGTGCAGGTAGACGCTGGAACCGAAGCACGCCGCCCCCGCCGCGGCCAGCACCGCCGCCAGCAGCAGCACATGCCCGCAGGCCCGTCGCACGACAAGGGAACGGGCCGGAGAGACTGCGCACCTCATGCGCTTCTCCGGGCGATGAGCCCCGAGGGGCGCAGCACCAGGACCGACACGATGACGAGCAACGCCACGAGATCGGCGTACTGGTCCGAGAGCACGAAGGTGGTCAGTACCTCGGCGAGGCTCAGCAGGAAGGCGGCCATCACCGCCCCGGGCAGGCTGCCCAGACCGCCCAGGATGGCGACGGCAAAGGCCTTGACGAGCCAGTAGGCCCAGAGCGTCGGGACGACCGTGATGAGCGGGGCCACGACCGCCCCCGCCAGCGCCGCGAGCCCCGCGGAAAGCACCAGCGCGCCCGTGAGCACGGCCGTGGCGTCGATGCCCACCAAGGTCGCCCCCTGGCGGTTCTGCGCGACGGCGACAAGCGCGCGGCCGTGGCGGTGATAGCGGAGAAAGGCGCCGAGCAGGGCCAGCAGGCCCATGGACACGGGCAGCAGGAGCAGCTCCAGGCGCAGCAGCCGGACGCCCAGCCAGGTGTCGCTGCCGGGCAGCAGGGACGGCACCGCGGTCGCACTCGAGCCAAAGGCGAGACGCAGCGCCTGCTCGATGAACAGCGCCACCGAGAGCGTCATCACCATCGCGTACGACGTGGACTGAGGCCGCCGCCGCAGCAGCGTCTTGTGCAGGAGCGCCGCGAGCAGGCACACCGCCAGCACGGCGAGGGCGATGGCGCCACCAAGCCAGCGACCGCCCAGGACGCGCTCGTAGAACAGGCTGGTGAAGTAGCCCCCGAGCATGAACAGCGTGCCGTGCGCGAGATTGAGTACGCCGCCCACCGAGAACACCAGCACGAAGCCGACGGCCACCAGCGCATACAGCGCGCCGCGGCTCAGCGCATAGACGGCGATCTCAAGCATGGCGCACCACGCAGCGGCCATGGCGAGACATCGCGACGGTGCAGGAACGCCTCACCTGGGCGCCGGGGGCTGACGGGATCGGCATGGCTGGCCTCACTCATTAATTTATGATGATAAATATAATGAATTCACCAAATCCATGCACTGCGAATGTTGACAGGTATTTACCCGCACACCCGCACGGCTCTGCGCGAGAGTGCCCTGTTCATCGGCCTTTCGCGGAGTCGTTCATCCCGCGCCTGAGCCGCCCGTCGGCGCGACCGGCACCGGATGCAGCTTGCGTCATTCGCATGCGATGGATGGCCACCCTCGCGCACGGCGGGTTGCGGTGAACCGGCGACCTGGCCAGCGTACGGGCGAAAAAAAGGAGAGCCCGGGGCTCTCCTCTTGAGGTCGGCCGACGCCGTGGGGGCGTCAGCGCAGGCGCGGCCTCACTCCCACTCGATGGTGGCGGGCGGCTTGGACGAGACGTCGTAGGTCACGCGGTTGATGCCGCGCACCTCGTTGATGATGCGGCCCGACACCTTCTTCAGCAGGCCGTAGGGCAGCTCGGCCCAGTCGGCCGTCATGAAGTCGCTGGTCTGCACGGCGCGCAGGGCCACGACGTAGTCATAGGTGCGGCCGTCGCCCATCACGCCGACGCTCTTCACCGGCAGGAAGACGGTGAAGGCCTGGCTGGTGAGGTCGTACCAGGTCTTGCCGGTGGCCTCGTCCTTCCAGTTGCGCAGCTCCTCGATGAAGATGGCGTCGGCGCGGCGCAGGAGGTCGGCGTAGTCCTTCTTCACTTCCCCCAGGATGCGCACACCCAGGCCCGGGCCCGGGAAGGGGTGGCGGTAGACCATCTCGGGCGGCAGGCCCAGCGCCACGCCCAGCTCGCGGACCTCGTCCTTGAACAGCTCGCGCAGCGGCTCCAGCAGCTTCAGGCCCAGCTGCTCCGGCAGGCCGCCGACGTTGTGGTGGCTCTTGATGGTCGTGGCCTTTTTGGTCTTGGTACCGCCGCTCTCGACCACGTCCGGGTAGATCGTGCCCTGCGCCAGGAAGGTCGCGCCCTTGTGACCTTGGCCGCTGGCCTTCAGCTTCTCGGCCTCGGCCTTGAACACGTCGACGAAGAGGCCGCCGATGATCTTGCGCTTCTTCTCGGGGTCGGTGACGCCGGTCAGCTGGCCGAGGAAGAGGTCGCTGGCGTCCACACGGATCACGCGGGCGTGCAGCTTGCCCTCGAACATGTCCATGACCATGTCGCCCTCGTTCAGGCGCAGCAGGCCATGGTCGACGAAGACGCAGGTCAGCTGATCGCCGATGGCACGGTGGATCAGGGCCGCGGCAACGCTGGAGTCCACGCCGCCGGACAGGCCGAGGATCACCTCCTCGTCACCCACCTGCTCGCGGATCTTCTGGACGGCTTCCTCGATGTAGTCGCCCATGATCCAGTCGCCCTTGCAGCCGGCGATCTCGCGCACGAAGCGGTGCAGCAAGACCTGACCCTGCAGCGTGTGCGTCACCTCGGGGTGGAACTGGACGGCGTAGTAGCCCTTGGCTTCGTTGGCCATGGCGGCAATGGGGCAGCTGGGCGTGGACGCCATCAGCGTGAAGCCCGGCGGCAGCACGGTGACCTTGTCGCCGTGGCTCATCCACACCTTGAGCATGCCCTGGCAGCCCGCCGCGACGAAATCCTGCAGGCCTTGCAGCAGGCGGGTGCTGCCTTCCGGGCGCACCTCGGCATAGCCGAACTCGCGGGTGTCGCTCCACTCCACCTTGCCGCCCAGCTGCACGGCCATGGTCTGCATGCCGTAGCAGATGCCCAGCACCGGCACGCCCAGGTCCCACACGGCCTGCGGCGCGCGCAGCTCGTGGTCCTCGTAGGTCGATGCATGGCTGCCGGACAGGATGATGGCCTTGGGCGCGAAGCTGCGGATGAAGTCGTCCGAGACGTCGTTCGGATGGATCTCGCAGTAGACATGGGCCTCGCGGACGCGGCGCGCGATCAGCTGGGTGACCTGGGAGCCGAAGTCGAGGATCAGGACTTTGTCATGCATGGTGGTGCTCACTCAATGGCCGGCCGGCGCCGGGGCAGCGCTGGCCGAAGGGGTGGCCCGCGCGAAATGGCGCCAGGCGAAGAACAGGGACAGTGCCTGCAGCAGGGCACAGAAGTAGAACGGCGCGCCAGCCAGCCAGTCCGTCGGCGGCACGTCGGAGACGAGGTACATGAGACCCGGGCCGATCACCGGCGCCAGCACCGCCATCACGCTGTTGAGCGAGGACACCGCGCCCATGGTCTCGCCCTGGGTGCGCGCATCCGCCGCATTGGAGATGAGGCTCTGCAGCGCCGTGCCGGCAGCGAAGCCCAGCACGTTGACGACGATGGGCACGAACATCATCCAGCCCTCGGTCGCCCAGCCCCAGAAGGAGTTGGTGAGCACCGAGGAGGCCAGGCCCCACATCACCAGCTTGTGCGCGGGAATGGCCTTCAACAGGCGGGGCATCAGGAAGCCCTGCACGATGACCGACATCACGCCCACCGCGAACAGCGACAGGCCGTTGGCCTTCGGGCCCCAGCCGAACTTGTGCGTGGTGTAGAGCACCCAGCTGCTGTGCAGGATCAGCTGCGCCAGGCCGCTCAGGCCCAGCACGAACACCAGCCCGCCGACGCCCTTGAGCTGGCCCAGCCGGCTGAGCGCGCTCACGGGATTGGCCTTGCGCCACTCGAAGGGCCGGCGCAGCTCGGGCTTGAGCGACTCCGGCAGCACGAAGAAGCCGTACAGCCAGTTCACCAGGGCCAGCGTGCCCGCCACGAAGAAGGGCAGGTGCAGATTGATGTCGCCGAGGATGCCGCCCATGGCCGGGCCGAGGATGAAGCCCATGCCGAAGGCCGCGCCGAGCATGCCGAAACGCTTGGCGCGCTCCTCGGGCTTGCTGATGTCGGCCACGTAGGCGTTGGCGACGGCGGCATTGGCCTGCATGGCCCCGCTGACGAGGCGCACGGCCACCAGCATCCACAGGGCCGTGGCGACGGCCGTGACGAAGAAGCTCAGCGCCAGCCCGCAGAAGCCGATGAGCATCACGGGGCGCCGCCCGAAGCGGTCGGACAGCGAGCCGAGCACCGGCGAGCCGAAGAAGTTGGCGATGCCGAACGCGAAGGCCACGGCCAGGTAGGCCAGGCTGTGCTCGGCCGGCGTGCGGGCGAAGGTGCCCACCAGCGGCGGCAGCACCGGGATGATGAGGCCGATGCTGATCATGTCGATCAGCACGGCGATCATGATGAAGAGCATCCCGGCCTGGCGCTCGGTCTTGGCAACGGGGGCGGGAGTTTCAGACACGGACATGGCTTCGGTTCTGGGCGGCTGCGGGGCCGGAATGAAAGCAGGGGCGACCTGCGTCGCCCCTGTCTTCAGCTTGCCGGCTTATTCCGAACGGTAGTTCGGCGCTTCCTTGGTGATCTGCACATCGTGGACATGGCTTTCGCGAATGCCCGCGGCGGTGATCTCGACGAACTCGGCCCGCTCGTGCATCTCGGCGATGGTGGCGCAACCGCAGTAGCCCATCGAGGCACGCACGCCGCCTGCCATCTGGAAGACGATGGCGACCATGGAGCCCTTGTAAGGCACGCGGCCTTCGATGCCCTCGGGCACCAGCTTGTCCGCGTTGGGGTTGGTGGTCTCGTCGTTTTCCTGGAAGTAGCGGTCGGCGGAGCCGGCCTTCATGGCGCCGATGGAGCCCATGCCGCGGTAGCTCTTGTACGAACGACCCTGGTAGAGGATCACTTCGCCCGGGGCTTCCTCGGTGCCGGCGAACATGCCGCCCATCATCACGGCGCTGGCGCCGGCGGCGATGGCCTTGGCGATGTCACCGGAGTAGCGAATGCCGCCGTCCGCGATCAGCGGCACGCCCGTGCCCTTGAGCGCGGTGGCGACGTAATCGATGGCGGTGATCTGAGGCACGCCCACGCCGGCCACGATGCGGGTGGTGCAGATGGAGCCCGGGCCGATGCCGACCTTGACGCCGTCCGCACCCGCCTCGACGAGGGCCAGGGCCGCCGCGCCGGTCGCGATGTTGCCGCCGATGACGTCGATCTGCGGGAAGTTCTTCTTGACCCAGCGCACGCGCTCGATCACGCCGGCGCTGTGGCCGTGGGCGGTGTCGACCACGATGGCATCGACGCCGGCCTTCACCAGCAGCTCGACGCGCTCTTCCGTGCCGTCGCCCACGCCGACCGCCGCACCGACGCGCAGCTTGCCTTGCGCATCACGCGCGGCGTTGGGGAAGTTGGTCTGCTTGGTGATGTCCTTCACCGTCATCAGGCCGCGCAGCTCGAAGGCGTCGTTGATGACCAGCACGCGTTCCAGCTTGTGCGTGTGCATCAGCGCCTTGGCCTCGGCCAGCGAGGCGCCCTCCTTCACGGTGATCAGGCGTTCGGCCGGCGTCATGATCTCGCGCACGGCGGCGTCCATGCGGGTCTCGAAGCGCAGGTCACGGCCGGTCACGATGCCGACGACCTTGCTGCCGACCAGCACCGGGAAGCCCGAGATGCCGTGGTGCTCGGACAGCGCCTTGACTTCGCGGACCGTCGTGTCGGGCGTGATGGTGATGGGGTCGCGCAGCACGCCGGATTCGTAGCGCTTGACCCGCGCCACTTCGGCCGCCTGCTGCTGCGGCGTGAGGTTCTTGTGAACGATGCCCATGCCGCCTTCCTGCGCCATGGCGATGGCGAGGCGGGATTCCGTGACCGTGTCCATGGCGGCAGACACCAGGGGCAGGTTGATCCGGATATTGCGGGTCAGCTGGGTGGCAAGGCTGGTGTCGCGGGGCAACACCTGGGAGAACGCAGGCACCAACAACACATCGTCGAAGGTGAGCGCTTTTCCAAGAAGGCGCATGAGGGTGGCTCCAGACGCAAAGCGGCATTATAGGGAAGTCCCGCGAGACCTGCCGCCCCTCATGCGCGCCGCCCCGTGAATCCGGGGCGAGAATGCAGCGCCAGGACGGCCAGCACGGCGGCGACAAGCCCCGTGCTGCTCGGCCTTTCGCGGACTTTTTGCGCCCCGTTTGCGACCCGTTTGCGGCCCTCGCCCCGCCCGCGCAGGACCGCCGAACCGGCCCTTGCCGTGAACTATGGCCTTGGCACGAACACAGGCGGCCGGTAGCGTCAAGCTGGTTTCACATTCACTGACAACTGCACGGCCTTGCATCTGGGTTTGACCGGAGCCCGGCACTACACTTTGCGGGATTGACTTGGAAAAGAACTGACATGTCGTTGCGCCTCTCCCCCATCTTTCAGCTGCTCGCCCTGAGCGCGCTGGTGCTGTTCGGCCAGGCCGCCGAGGCGCAATGGAAATGGAAGGACGCGAACGGCAAGGTTCAGTACAGCGACCTCCCGCCCCCCGCCAGCGTGCCCGAGAAGGACGTGCTGCTGCGTCCGCCCGGCGTGCGTGCATCGGTCGTGCCCTACGGCTCCGCGCAGGCAGCGGCTGCGAGCGCAGCGGCTGCGGCCTCTGCCAACGCAGCGGCGCAGGCGTCGGCCAAGAAGGACGCCGAGCAGCAGGGCAAAGCCAAGAAGGACGCCGAGCAGGCCCAGGCCCGCAAGGCCGACGACGAAAAGAAGCTGGCCGCCGCGCGCGCCGAGAACTGCACCCGCGCCCGTCACAACCTGACCCTGCTGGATGCCGGCACCCGCGTCGCCACGATGAACGAGGCCGGCGAACAGAGCTTCATGGACGACAAGCAGCGCGCCGCCGAGCGCGAGCGCGTGCAGGGCGTGATCAAGAGCGACTGCCGCTGAGTGGTGGGGTGGCCGCGGGGCATCGAGGCCCGGCCCGACACCCGCTCTGCAGATGGACCAACGGCGCCCCAAGGCGCCGTTGTCGTTTCAGGCACCGGACTTGTTGCCCAGCGGCCGATGACGCGAGACGATGCGACGCCCCGTGGCCCGGTAGCGCTGGCGCCGCGCCTCCTTGGGATCCACCGTGAGCGGGCGATAGACCTCCACGCGGTCCCCCTCGCGCAGCGGCGTCTCCAGCGCCTGCACGCGTCCCCAGACCCCGACCACCAGCGCCCCCGCAGCTTCGAGGCCCGGGCGGTCTTCGGCAAAACGTGACGAGGCCGCCAACGCCTGCGCCACCGAGCTGCCCGGCGTCAGCACCAGGCGCTCGGCATGCACGCAGCCCGGCCGCGGGCTCCAGACCAGCTCGATCTGCACGGCGCCGGCTTCAGCGGGGGCCATAGACCACCTCCGCCCGCTTCACGAAGGAGTCCACGAAGGTGGCGGCGATGCGGTCGAACACCGGACTCACCACGGCCTCGAGGGCCGTGCTGGAGAAGGCGTAGTGCAGCTCGAACTCGACCTTGCAAGCCTGTGGCGCCTGCCCCGGCGCGCTCGCCAGCGGGATGAAGGTCCAGTCGCCTTCCAGCACCGAGAACGGCCCGTCGACCAGGCGCATGGCCACGCGCTCGTGGCCGTCGTGGGTGTTGCGCGTGGAGAAGGACTGCCGCACGCCGGCGATGGAGAGGCCCACGCGCGCCGTCACGCCGTCCTCGTGCGTCTCCAGCACCTCGGCGCGGTCGCACCAGGGCAGGAACTCGGGGTAGCGCGGGATGGCCGTCACCAGGTCGTGCATTTCCTGGGGCGTGTACCAGAGCAGAACGGACTTCTTCACATGCTTCATACAATGACGGGATTGTATTGGCCGCCCGCGGCCCGAATGAGCCTCCATGTCCATCGCTGAAAACCGCCGCGCCCGATTCGAGTACCACATTGAAGAGCAGTACGAAGCCGGCATCGTGCTCGAGGGCTGGGAGGTCAAGGCCATCCGCGAGGGCCAGGTGCAGCTGCCTGACGGCTATGTGCTGATCAAGGACGGCGAGCTGTACCTCATCGGCTGCCGCATCAACCCGCTGCGCACGGCGTCCACGCACGTGAGCCCGCTGGCCGACCGCACCCGCAAGCTCCTGATGAAGAAGGAGCAGATCCGCCGCCTCATCGGCAAGGTGGAGCAGCGCGGCTACACGATCGTGCCGCTGAACCTGCACTACAAGGACGGGCGGGTGAAGGTCGAGATCGCGCTGGCCAAGGGCAAGGCCCAGCACGACAAGCGCGAGACCGAGAAGAAACGGGACTGGGAACGCGAGAAGGGCCGCCTGATGCGCCACAAGGTCGGCGGCCCCGCCAAGGACTGACGCCAACCGTCACACCCGGCGGCGGGCGTTGCGCCCATACTGTCCTTCTGCACTTGGGGGACCGCCATGAACGAACACCACCTGCGTGACGGCGCACTGCTGGAGCTGCTCCGGCGTGCGCCCAAGGCCGAGTTGCACCTGCACATCGAGGGCACGCTGGAGCCCGAGATGATGTTCGCGCTCGCCGCGCGCAACGGCATCACCCTGCCCTGGCCTGACGTCGACGCCCTGCGCCGGGCCTACGATTTCCAGGACCTCCAGAGCTTTCTGGACCTCTACTACGCCGGCGCGGGCGTGCTGCTGCAGCCGCGTGACTTCGAGGAGCTGGCGCTGGCCTACTTCCGCCGCGCCCAGGCCGACGGCTGCGTGCGCTGCGAGGTCTTCTTCGACCCGCAGACACACACGGACCGCGGCGTGCCGCTGGCCACGGTCATGCAAGGGCTCAACGCCGCCGTATCTCGTGCACGGCGCGAGCTGGGGCTGAGCGTCGGCCTCATCCCCTGCTTCCTGCGCCATCTCAGCGAGGAAGCCGCCCTGGACACGCTGGAGGCGCTGAAGCCGTGGCGGGATGATCTGCTCGGGGTCGGGCTGGACAGCAGCGAGCGGGACCACCCGCCCGAGCAGTTCGCCATGGCCTTCGCGGCCGCCGGCGCCCTGGGCCTGCACCGCGTGGCCCACGCGGGCGAGGAAGGGCCGCCGGCCTACATCTGGGACGCCCTGCGCAGCCTGCACGCCGAGCGCATCGACCACGGCGTGCGTTGCCTGGAGGACCCGGCGCTCGTCGCCCATCTGCGGGAGGCCGGCACGCCGCTGACCGTCTGCCCGCTCTCCAACGTGAAGCTGCGCGTGGTGCCGCGCCTGGAGGAGCATCCGCTGCCGCAGCTGCTCGCCGAGGGGCTCTGCGCGACGGTCAACGCGGACGACCCCGCCTATTTCGGCGGCTACCTCATGGACAACCTCGAGGGCTGCGCACGCGCGCTGCCACAGCTGGGCCTGCGCGAATGGCACCGTCTGCTGGACAACAGCCTCGCGGCCTCCTTTGCGCCGGACATCGACAAGATCGCCTGGCGCGCCCGGCTGGCGCGGGACTTCGCGGCGGCGGGCTTCGACCCGGGCGCCGCGACTGAGCTCAGCCCAGACGCCTGAGCGCCTGTGCCAGATCGGCCTGCAGATCGTCGGCCGATTCCAGGCCGAGGGCGAATCGCACGATGTGGCCGGCCTCGTAGGGCAAGGCCAGCGAGCGGCTGCGGCTCATGTTGTAGGGCACGGCGAGGCTCATCGGGCCGGCCCACGAGTAGCCGATGCCGAAGAGCTCGAGGGCATCGACGAAGGCATCCACCTGGGCCGCCGTGTACTGCGGCTGGAACACGGCGGAGAACAGGCAGGCCGCGCCCCCGCGGCTCAACTCGCACCAGTGCGCATGCCCTGGCGAGCCGGGCAGCGCGGGGTGCAGCACCTGCGCCACCTGCGGCTGGGCCTGCATCCAGCGGGCGAGCTGGCGCGTGCTGGCATCCTGCGCCCGGTAGCGCAGCTCCAGCGTCGGCAGGCCGCGCAGCACGAGCTCGACGTCGTTCTGACCGAGGCCGTAGCCGAGGTGCTCGTGGCAATCGTTGAGGCGGTCATGCAGGGCCTGGTCGCGCGTGTACACCGCGCCCATCAGCACGTCGGCGCCGCCCGAGGGGTACTTGGTGAGCGCCTGCATGGAGATGTCCACGCCGAAGCCCGGCTCGCGCCCCGGCAGCAGGTCGAAGGGCTGGAAGGCCACGCCGGCGCCCCAGGTGTTGTCCAGGGCCGTGGTGATGCCGCGGGCCTTGCAGGCGCGGATCAGGCCGATGAGGTCGGGGAACTCCAGCGTGATGGAGCCTGCGGCCTCCAGCCACACCAGACGCGTCTTCTCACTGAGCATCGCCTCGAAGGCGGGCACATCCAGCGGGTCGTAGACGCGGTGCGAGATGCCCAGGCGTGGCAGGAAGCCCGTGCAGAGATGGCGGTTCTGGCCGTAGACGTTGTCGGGGATCAGCACCTCGTCGCCCGGCTGCAGCAGGCCGAGGCTCACCAGCGTGACGGCCGAGAGGCCGCTGGGCGTCAGTAGGCAGTGCTCGGCGCCCTCCAGCGTGGCCAGGCGTGCCGCCAGCGTGTAGGACGTCGGCGTGCCGTGCAGGCCGTAGCGGTAGCTCTTGCCGTCGCGGGGGCGGTAGGTGTGCAGGTCCGCGGTGTCCTTGAACAGGACCGTCGAGGCCTTGAAGACCCCCACCGGCATGGCCGCCCAGCCTTCGGGCGGCTGGTAGGGATGGTGGATCTGCTCGGTGGCGATGGCGCGCTTGGGCTTCATGGGCGGGAGCTTGGTTGCGGGCCCGCCCGGAAGTGCCGGGCGCCGGCCCTGGAAGACGGCGCCGGCCGGGCAGGCCGGCGCGGCGCGGGGGCCGGCCTCAGATGGGCAGGCCGATCAGGTCGTGGCCCTCGGCGGCGACGATGCGGGCGCGGGTGAACTCGCCCACCTTGAGCGTCTTGCTGGCCTTCTCGGGCGGCAGCAGGCGCACGGTGCCGTCGATCTCGGGCGCGTCCGCATAGCTGCGGCCCACGCCGCCCTTGCGGCCCAGGGCCGGGGCGGAGTCGACCAGCACCTGCATCGTGGCGCCGATGCGGCTGCGCAGCTTGTCGATGGACACGGCCTCCGCCACTTCCATGAAGCGCGCCTGACGTGCATTGCGCACCTCGTCCGGCAGCGCGCCGGGCAGCTCGTTGGCCGAGGCACCGGTCACGGGCGAGTAGGCGAAGCAGCCGGCGCGGTCGATGCGGGCTTCCTTCATGAAGTCGAGCAGGTACTCGAACTCGGCCTCGGTCTCGCCGGGGAAGCCGGCGATGAAGGTCGAGCGGATGACGATGTCCGGGCAGACGGCGCGCCAGGCCTGGATGCGCTCCAGGTTCTTCTCGCCATTGGCCGGGCGCTTCATGCGCTTGAGCACGTCCGGGTGGGCATGCTGCATCGGCACGTCGAGGTAGGGCAGGATCAGGCCTTCGGCCATCAGCGGCAGCACCTCGTCCACGTGCGGGTAGGGGTAGACGTAGTGCAGGCGCACCCAGGCGCCGTGCTGCTTCGCGAGCTCGCCCAGCTGCGCGACGAGGTCGAACATGCGCGTCTTGACGGGCTTGCCGTCCCAGAAGCCCGTGCGGTACTTGACGTCCACGCCGTAGGCGCTGGTGTCCTGGCTGATGACCAGCAGCTCCTTCACGCCGGCCTCGAACAGCGCGCGGGCCTCGTTCAGCACGTCGCCGATCGGGCGCGAGACCAGGTCGCCGCGCATGCTCGGGATGATGCAGAAGGAGCAGCGGTGGTTGCAGCCCTCGCTGATCTTCAGGTAGGCGTAGTGCTTGGGCGTGAGCTTGATGCCCTGGGCCGGCACCAGGTCGATGAAGGGGTCGTGCGGCTTGGGCACGTGCTGGTGCACGGCGTCCATCACCTCCTGCGTGGCGTGGGGGCCGGTGACGGCCAGCACGCTCGGGTGCACCTCGCGCACGAGGTTGTCGGTGTTCGCGCCGCTCTTGGCGCCCAGGCAGCCAGTGACGATCACCTTGCCGTTCTCGGCCAGCGCCTCGCCGATGGTGTCCAGGCTCTCCTTGACGGCGTCATCGATGAAGCCGCAGGTGTTGACGATCACCAGGTCCGCGCCGGCGAAGGTCTTGGAGGTGTCATAGCCCTCGGCCCGCAGCTGGGTGAGGATGAGTTCGGAGTCGGTCAGGGCCTTGGGGCAGCCCAGGGACACAAAACCGATCTTGGGGGCGGGCGTGGCCGCGACGGCCTCTTGGCCCGTGGAGGTGGATGCGCTCATCCCGCGATTTTAGGCGGTGGCGCCCGGTGCGCGCGGCGCCTCACACCTCGCGCCCCGCAAAATGCCGCGCCGGCCCTACTTCTTGCCGCCGAAGCCGGGCATGCCCGGCATCCCCGGGAACATCGCGCCGGCCTGCTGCATCTGCTCCTGCATCTGCGTCAGGAGGTGCTTGCTCTGCTCCATGTAGCTGCCCATGAGGCCCTGCATGGCGGGCGACTGGCCGCTCAGGAACTGCGTCCACAGCTCCGGGCTGAAGGGCATGCCCTTGCTCTGCTCGACGAAGCGGCCCTGCAGGTCGGTGAAGGTCTGCAGGTTCTTTTCGAGGTAGGCCCCCATCACGCCCTGCATGGCATGGCCGTAGAAGCGGATGATCTGCTCGAGGATCTGGGTGGAGAACATCGGCACGCCGCCGGTCTCCTCCTCCAGGATGATCTGCAGCAGGATGGAGCGGGTCAGCTCCTCGCCGGTCTTGGCGTCGCGCACCTCGAAGCTCTGCCCGGCCAGGACCATGGCCTTGACGTCGGCCAGCGTGATGTAGCTGCTGGTCTGGGTGTCATACAGGCGGCGGTTGGGGTACTTCTTGAGCACGCGCGGCCCGGCCTTGCCGGCCGGATCCTGGGGGGACGACGCCTTGCCTCGACGGGCAGTGACCATGGAGAACTCCTCGATAGCGAGCGAGGATTCTAGGAGCGCCCCCCGGCACCGGCCGGACGGGTTTTCCCCGGCGTCCGGTGAGGAGGCTCGGCGCGTGGCTCAGGGCCGCGCGGCGCGCAGGAACTCCGCCACCACGTCCGCGGGAATGGCATAGGTGATGCCGGTGGGCGCGCTGAGTGCCGACTCGCGCGTGCCCTTGATGAGCACCATGCTCACCACGCCCAGCACGAGGCCGCTGTCCGGTTCGAAGACCGGGCCGCCGCTGTTGCCGGGATAGGCGGTGACGTCGAGCTGCATGACGGGGAAGTTGCCGTCCCGCAACTGCCGGATCGCACGGGGCGTGAGCGCCTGCGCCACGGGCGGCGGCAGCACGACGTCCGTCATGGCGGCCAGCACACCGCGATGGGTGACCGCCGTGTAGCCGACAGCGCCCGCCAGCGGGAAGCCCATCAGGGCGATGTCCATGCCCTCGCGCAGCTGCTCCACGCCCGCGAGGCGCAGCGGCCGCACGGGGGCGCCGTCGAGGGCCAGCAGCGCGAGGTCCCGGCTGGTGTCCTGCGCGAGGACCTGGGCCGTGCGCTGGCTCCACTTGCCCCGGCCCTCCGGCACCTGCACCGCCAGGCGGCGCCCGTCCACCAGCGCGGCGCCGTCGGGGATGACGTGGGCGTTGGTCAGCACATGCCGCCCTTCCAGCACGCCGAAGCCGGTGCCGCGAAAGCCGAAGCGCGGCGTGTCGGTTTCGGCATAGGTGCCGACCATCACCACCGAGGGCTTGAGCTGCTGGACGGTCTCCGGCAAGGCAGCCCCGGCGATCGCAGGCCAGCACGAGACGCCCAGCGCGAGCCGGGTCAGCCACTGCCGCCGCGAGGCGGTGCCGGCGCCTGGATGTCGGTGCTGCGTCATGCGTCGTCCCTTGTGCGTTGCCCGTTGATGGGGCCGCATCATCGCATCACCGGCCCCCCCGCGTCGGCAACCGCGGCAGCCGACGCCCGCGGTACGCCGCCTCGTGGATTGCAGAATGAAAGCGATTTCATTCAAATATGTTTTCATATATCTTGAAGCGGCATCGGGTCACTACCGATCTATTCAAGAAAGCGCTTTCATTTCAGAATCCAGCCTGCAGTACAGAGCCAACACGAGCGCTTGCCAAGGCGCCGGAGGGATCACCCCCCCCCACAAGCCATAAAGACTGGAGACAAGTCCATGATCCACCCCCTCCTCGGACTGATGCGGAGGCTGCTCTGCGCCGTCCTCGCCCTGTCCCTCGGGTTCCTGCCCGCCCATGCCTCTGCCGGCTCCACCCCCTACACCGTCGGGGCGGAGTTGTCCGGCGGCACCGCCACCCTCTGGTTCAAGCCGGATGCCGGCGCAAGCTGGGTCGATGCCCACTACAGCCTCGCCGGCGGCGCCCAGATGAATGTGCGCATGAGCTACAACAGCAGCGCCGCCCACTTCGAGACGACGTTCCCGGCCAGCGCAGGACAGTCGCTCGTGCACAGCTTCACCTACTTCACCGGCGGCGCCGCCTATGACACGGCGCCGGGCAGCCTCGTACTGCCCGGCGGTGGCGGCGGTGGCACGCCTGCCGCGCCGGCCTTCTCGGTGCCGGCCGGCAGCTACGTCGCGCCGCTGAGCCTCACGCTCAGCACCAGCACGAGCGGCGCGGCCCTCCGCTACACGCTGGACGGCAGCACGCCCACGAGCAGATCGGCGGCCTACACCGCCCCGCTCTCGCTGACGGCCAGCGCGACGGTCAAGGCCATCGCCGTGCTCAACGGCCTGAGCTCGCCGGTCAGCAGCGCCAGCTACACCCTCAGCCCCGGCGGTGGCACCGGCTACACCCAGGGCGTGGACTACGGCGCCGGCGTGGCGACCTTCTGGTTCGCGCGCGACCTCGCCAGCACGGCCTGGGTCGACGTGCATTACGACGCCGGCAGCGGCCAGCAGAACGTCCGCAGCAGCTACAACGCCGGCACGCAGCGATTCGAGTTCAAGACCGCCCTGCCCGCCGGCGCCACGGTGAAGTACAGCTTCACCTGGTTCGCCAACGGCAGCGGCGCGGCCGACAGCCCGCTGTTCGTGCTGACGCTCGGTGGTGGTGGTGGTGGTGGTGGTGGCGGAGGTGGTGGCACGGCCGCGGCGCCGACCTTCTCCGTGCCCGGCGGCAGCTATGGCAGCCCGCAGCAGGTGGGCCTCGCCAGCAGCACGCCCGGCGCGGTGATCCGCTACACCGTCGACGGCAGCACGCCGACGGCCGCCTCGACTGTGTACGCCGGCCCCATCGCGGTGAGCAGCAGCCTGACGATCAAGGCCTACGCCAGCGCCAGCGGCCTGACGGACTCGCCCGTCGCCAGCGCCAGCTACACCCTCAACGTCGGCAACGGCGGCTTCTCGCAGGGCGTGTCGGAGCTCGGCGCCACGGCCACGGTCTGGTTCAAGCCCGCGGCGGCGCAGCGCTTCGTGATCCTGCACTACCAGGTCGGGACCGGTGCCCAGATCAATCCGCAGATGGCCTACAACCCCACGCTCGCGCGCTACGAGACGGTCGTGAGCGGCCTCTCTGACGGCCAGCGCCTGGCCTACAGCTTCACCTACGCCCCACTGTCGGGCGCCCAGACCGACACGCCGGTCTACTTCTACGTCATGGGCACCGGCAACGGCATTCCCAAGCCGAGCTTCAGCCCGGCGGGCGGCAGCTTCAGCGCGCCCGTCAGCGTGAGCCTCACGACCCAGGCCCCCGGCGGCGTGATCCGCTACACGACCGATGGCTCGGCCCCGAACGGGCTGTCGCCGCAGTACACGGGCCCGATCACCGTCACGACGGCGCAGACGCTCAACGCCATCAGCGAGCTGAGCGACGGCAGCCAGTCCGGCATCGCGAGCAGCACCTATGTGGTCGCGACGCCGGGCGGGCAGGTCGCGGCGCCGGTGTTCTCGCATGCCGCCGGCAGCTATGGCTCGCCGATCCAGCTGACCCTCGCCACCAGCACCCCCGGCGCCACCGTGCGCTTCACGACGGATGGCAGCACGCCCGGCGCCAGCTCCGAGGCCTACGGGGGCCCCCTCCCGCTGACCGCGGCCACGACGGTGCGCGCCATCGCGTTCAAGCCCGGCATGACGCCCTCCAGCATCAGCCAGGCGAGCTACAGCATCGGCACGGGCACGGGCCAGACCTGGAACGGCCTGACCACCTTCCGGATGGTCAACGCCACGCGCGGGAAGTTCAGCGACGCGCAGGTCTACTGGGCCATCATCGGCAAGGACTGGAACACGGGCCAGTTCGTGCACGTGAACGCCCAGGGCCAGCTCGTGCCCATGAGCCTCGGCGACAACGGCGCGCTGATGAAGAACGGCCTGCCCTACAGCAACTACTTCTTCACGCTGGCACAGCAGAAGTCGGTGACCATCCCGCCGATCAACTCGGCGCGCATCCTCTTCAGCGTGGGCAGCCCGATGTACATCTGGGTCAACGCCGACGTCAACGGCCGCATCGCCTATGCCGGCGCCAACATCGAGAACCCGACCGACCCCAACATCGACGTCACCTTCGACTTCGGCGAGTTCGCCATCCTGCCGCCGGGCAGCCAGCCGCAGGGCATCTTCGTCAACACGACGCGGGTGGACCAGTTCGGCTTCCCGCTGCAACTCTCGGTGACCGGCCTGGACGGCTTCACGCAGACCGTCGGCGAGTCCCTCACGGAGACGCGCGAGGAGCTCTTCGCGAAGTTCATCAACGACACCCCGCCGGCCTTCCACGGCCTCGCCCAGGCTCCGTACGCGCCCTACCGCATCATGGCGCCGGCCCACGCCACCTTCCAGCCCGGCCAGGCCAACGAGCACTACCTGGACGACTACATCAGCGCCGTCTGGGCCCAGTACGCCCAGCAGGACCTGGTGCTGGACCTGCGCAACGGCTGGGGCACTTTCCGCGGCCGCGTGAGCGGCAATGTGATGCGCTTCACCGATGCCAATGGCGGCGTCTACTTCATCAACGGAAAGCCCAGCACGGCCATGGTGATGCTCGGCAACGGCCTGCTCGACGACACCAGCGGCGGCCCGACGAACGCGGGCAAGCAGCTGCAGCTGCAGGCCCAGCTGTGCGCTGCGCTGAACCGCCGCGTGGCGCACCTGCCCTTCGCCAGCTGGTGGGACCCGGCCGCGCACTACCCCGCGGGTCAGGCGGGCAACCACTTCGCGCGCTTCTGGCATGAGCACAGCCTGAACGCCCTCGCCTACGGCTTTGCCTATGACGATGTCGGCGCGCGCAGCCCGTCCATCCACACGCCGTCGCCCCAGACGGTGACGTACACGATCGGATGGTGAGCGCCGCGCCCCTGCGTGGGCGCCCCCACGTGCTGCCCGTCGGGCGGCGCGGCGGGGCGCCTGGCCGCGCGATCGGCGCGATCGGCGCGATCGTGGCGGGCGTGGGCGCGTGCCTGCTCGCGCTTGTTGCTGGGTGGTCGAGACCGGGCGGCGATCTGTCGGAGCAGACCGCGCCCGTTCCTACCGCACAAGTGTCACAGCCGGCCCCCACGCCGGCCGCGGCAATGCCTACGGCGGTGGCGGAGACGCTCCCCGCGGCCGATCTCGTCCGCGTCCTCGCCGTGCAGCAGGACGCACACGGACGCTGGCTGGCCCGGCTGCGGGTCGGTGACGGCGCACCGCGCCTGGCCCAGCTCGGCGACGCGCTCGCCCGCGGCGTACGCGTGGAGCGCATCGCCCCGGATGGCGTCACCGTGCGGCGTGGCGGGCAGCTGGAGCACCTGCCTGCCGAGAGCCGTGTGCAGCGCCGGGAGGCATCGCCTGTTGAGCCACCTGTGGCACCGGCGGTACCGCGCACCTCCGTGATCGCGCTGCCGCCCGGCGAGCCGGCCCCGAGCAGCGATGCGGTCGAGCGCGCCATCGGGCGTGCCGCCGAGCGGGCCACCCACCGGCCCGCCGTCGAGCACACCGGCCGCTGAGCGCCGGATCGTCCACACCCCGGGGGCCTGCGGCCCCCTTTTTCATGCGCGGTCGACGCTCTGCAGAAAGGCCAGGAGCGCCGCCGCTGTGTCGTCAGGGAACTGGTCCACGAAGAAGTGGCCGCCCGGCAGCGACGCCGTCCGCACGTCCCGGCAGCGCTTGCGCCATTCGGCCGGGATGTCGAAGTGCTGGTTCATCACGCCGGCCTCGCCGAAGAAGACGAGCGTCGGGCACGCCACCTTCACCGCGGCGTCCGCCTGATCCAGCGCCAGATCCACCGTGGCCGCGGCGCGGTAGTCCGAGCAGGAGCCGTGGATCATGGCCGGGTCGCGCCAGGACTGCCGGTAGTCGGCCAGCAACGCGGGGTCGAAGTCGCTCAGGCGCGTCTTGCCCCAGCCCAGCAGGCAAGTCTCGTAGAAGAAGTCCGGGTCCGCCCCGATCAGCCGCTCCGGGAAGGGCTCGGGCTGCTGAAGAAAGTACCAATGCCAGTAGGTGGCCGAAATCTGGTGGTTCGTGTCCATGAACATCGCCAGCGTGGGCACGATGTCCATGACCGTGAGCGATCGGACCGCCTCGGGATGGTCCAGCGCCAGCCGGTGCGCCGTGCGCCCGCCGCGGTCGTGGCCCACGACGTGGAAC
>JAYRJQ010000015.1:0-148674 GCA_041906185.1 Burkholderiaceae bacterium | reverse complement strand
CCGTTGCAGGGCAAGGTCAGCCTGAGCGGGGCGGATGCCGGTCAGGGCCCGTCACCGCTGCCGCAGCCCGGCTCGCCGGATGCCGGGGCGCAGCGGGGCCGCGACGTCGCCACCGCGCCCTCGGCGCCGGCCAGCGCGCCGCGCCTGAACGTGGACCTGCCCACGTCCCAGCGCGGCCCCGTCGCGAGCAGCCGCTCGCGCGCGCTGCTGGAGATCGCGCCCAATCCGCCGGAGCTCAAGACCAAGCTCCAGAAAGAAATGGAAAAGGCCCTGCGCGAGGACTGCCGCAAGGCCTATGCCGAGAACGGCCTGCTCGCCCTGGGCGGCATCGCGCTCGACGCGCTGCGGGCCAAGGGCTGCAAGTTCTGATCGCGGGCGCGGCTCAGCCGCGCGGGTACAGCACCATCTGCGTGCAGCGAAACAGCGCCAGCGTCTTGCCGGTGTCGGCGTGCATCACCTTGGCGTCCCACAGCTGCGTGCTGCGGCCGCCGTGCACCATCGTCGCCACGCAGCGCAGCCGGCCCTCTCGGGCGGTGGCGAGGTGGTTGGACTTGATCTCCAGCGTCGTGAAGCTCTGCGCGCCCTCGGGCAGATTGGCCATGCAGCCATAGCCGGCGGCCGTGTCGGCCAGGGTCAGGATGCTGCCGGCGTGCAGGAAGCCGTTGGGCGCCATCAGGTGCGGCGCGATGGGCAGCTCCGCCTCGATCTCGCCCGGGCGCCGGGCGGTGATGACGATGCCCAGGTGGCCGGGCAGGGTGCCCTCGCTGCGGGCGTTGAGCACGTCAAGGGAGAGGGCGTCGGGAGAGGAATCGGACATGGCGGCAGGAGGCGCGCGGGCCTCGATGGGGTGGCGGGGCGGCGGGATCGGCGGGGGCGCCGGAGTGGGCGCGGTTGCCGATCGGCGGCTCAGCATAAGCGGCTTTGTGCCAGCGTGCCGGCGGCGCCCGGCAAACCCGAGCTCAGGCGCCGGTCGCGGGCGGATCCGTCGACCAGGGCATCGTCGGCAGCTCCAGCTCCCAGTCCTCGCCGAAGAGCTCGCTGGGGTGCGGCGTGCGCACGGAGCCATTGCCGCAGCGCATGCTCTCGCTGGGGCAGTAGAGGTCGCAACCCCAGCAGACGCGTTGCGGCTGGGCAGGCAGGATGGGGAACTTCTTCGCCATGCCCGCACTGTGGCGCCCCGCGCGCGGCAGGGTTTTGCGTCAGCGCAAGGCCGTGCGGCAGGGCCGGCGGATGCGGCTGGCGCGGGTGGCCTCCGGCACGGGTAGGGACTCACGCTAGGATCGGGGCCGCCATCCCCCGTGCGGCATTCGCCGCGCCGGGTGGCCTTGCTGGAGGAAAGACCATGAAGACTGCATCCCGACGCCACGCCTGGGTGCTGGCCGCCGCCCTGCTGCTGTCCGCCGGACCGGCGCTGGCCGGGGCCAAGGAAGACATTGCTGCCGACATGCGCGCGGGCCGCTGGACGCAGGCCGAGCAGAAGCTGGACGGCGTGCTGCGCAAGCACCCCGACAACGCGCTGGCCCATTTCTGGCTGGCCGAGGTGAAGTTCGAGCAGGGCCAGATCGACGCCGCCAAGGCGGAGCTGGCCAAGGCGCGGGAACTCGATCCCAGCGAGAGCTTCGCCAGCAAGAAGACCATGATCCAGCGCATCGACCATGCGCCCGCCGGGGCGACGCGTCTGGAGGCACCGGCCGCGCCGCAGGCCCTGCCGCAGCCCGCTCCGGTGCCGTCGACGCAGGCTGCCGAGACGCGGCGTGAGCAACGTGACGATCGTCGAGAAGAGCGCCGCGCCTCCTCCGGCGGCATCTCCTGGTTCTGGCTGCTGGCCCTGGGCGGCCTCGGCTTCTTCCTGTGGCGCAAGCTGAAGCAGAGCGTGGCGGGCGGCTCGCCGGCCGACGTGGAGCGCTGGCGCGGGGCGCTGATGGAAGCGCACAAGGACCTGGGCGACGCCGTGGCCGCGGCCGACGCCAACCCGGCCTTCAGCCCCGAGCAGAAGCTCGCCACCTACGACCGCGTGCGCAAGGCGCAGGCGGACATTTCCAGCCACATCAGCACGCTGGCCTCGCGCCGGGACTTCACCGAGACCGAGAGCCTCATCCTGCGCTCCCGCGACATCGCCGCCGAGATCCGCGGCGAGGAGAAGCCCAGCGACAAGGCGATGCGCATGCAGGAGGCCCGGATGCAGGCCGAGGCGCAGGCCCGCGCGCAGGGCCCGGGCTACGGCTACGGGCAGCCCGGCTACGGTCAGGGCGGTGGCCTGGGGGGGGCGCTGGGCACCGCGGCGGCAGTGGGGGTGGGCGTGGCGATCGGCTCGATGATGAGCGGCAGCGCCGAGGCCTCCGAGCGCCATCGCCGCCATTCGGACGACGGCAGCGGCGGCGGGGGCTACATTCCCTTCGACAACAGCCCCTCGAACGATCTCGACCTCGGCGGCAGCGACGGTGGCAGCAGCTGGGACAGCGGCGGCGGCGACATCGACGTCGGCGGTGGCGGCAGCTTCGACTGACCGGCCTTTTCACTTCTCGACAGGAATTCCATGGGACAAGCCAGACTCCGCGGCACGCCCGAGCAGCGCAAGCAGGCCGCCATCGAGCGCCAGCTGGCGCTGCGGCCGAAGTACATCAAGTGCAACAACTGCCAGGCCGAGCTGTCGGACATGACGCCGCTGGACATCGCCGACATCAAGGGCATCGAGGCCGCGTTCGCCGCGCACTGCCCGCACTGCGGCCACGACACCTACGCCATCAAGGGCGAGCGCGAGGCCGTCGCCCAGATGCACATGGCCATCGAGGACGCCGCGGGCGCCGAGGCCCAGGCGGGCGTGGTGCCCGCGGCCAACCGGCGCTGATGCACGGCGGCATCGCGCGCGTCCATCCCTTCGGTGACAGTCGCCTGCGCGGGCGATGGGGCGGCGCTACCATCCGGCGTCGTCAACCGGAGGGGCCATGGACACATCCCGCGAGCAGCTGCAGCAGGACATCTTCCGCGAAGTGCAGCACGCGGCGGCCGAGTCCCGCCGCTTCGCCATCAGGAACTACTTCTTTGCCTACTTCGTGTCCGGCGTGATCGTCCTGGCGAGCATCTCCGCGGGGCTGACCGTGGGCCTCGAGACCATCCCCAAGTGGTTCAGCGCGGCCCTGGCCTCCCTGCCGGCCGTGATGCTCACCGCCAGCACGGTCTTTCGCTTCGAGCAGAAGTCCGCCTGGTTCTGGAAAAAGACCCGCGCCCTGGAGACGCTGGTGCGCCAGCTGAAGTACGAGGCCTTCGATCCGGTCGAGGCCAGTCGCGTCTTCAGCCAGATCGAGGAGCAGATGGAGCAGGAGTGGGTGTCGTTCGGCACCGTCGGGAAGAGCGGTGGCTGAGCGCCCACGCCCGCCCGCGCGCCGCAACGTCCTGTTCGTCTGCAGCCGCAACCAGTGGCGCAGCCCCACGGCCGAGCAGGTGTGGCGGCGTCACCCCGCGCTGGCGGTGCGCTCCGGCGGGACGAGCCCCAACGCGCGGCATCCGGTGTCCGCGGCGGATGTGCAGTGGGCCGACGTCATCTTCGTGATGGAAGAGAAGCACCAGTCCCGGTTGCGCGCGGCCTTCCGCCAGCTGCTGGGCCACAAGCCCGTGCACGTCCTCGACATCCCCGACGAGTACCGCTACATGGACGAGGCTCTGGTGGCGCTGCTGCGCGCGTCGGTCGAGCCGCTGCTGGGCCTGGACGGATGAGCGCGTCGCGGCTGCAGAGGCCCGCCTGATGCCGGCGCTGCACGTGGCGCAGGTGCTCACGGGGCTGCTCGCCGCCGTGGCGGGCGTGCTGGCCCTGCTGCTCTGGCGCCGTGCGGCCACGAGTGGCGGCGCCTGGCGGGGCGTCGTGCGGACGCTGATCCAGCGCGGGTCGGCCTTGTTGGCGCTGGGCCTGCTCGTGGCGGCGGCCGATGCGCTGCTGCCTGCCGGGCGGGTCGCCACGACGGTCCATCATCTGGAGGCCCTGGACGGCGATGCCGTGGAGGTGGCCTACCCGCTGTGCTGCACGGCCGGGGACATGGCCGCCTGCGAGGCGGCGAGGGCGCCCTGGCTGCAGCCGGGGCAGGCCGTCGTGGTGCGCCGCACGCGGCTGCTCGGGCGGTGCACGGTGGAGCGCGCGGCCGAGGCAAGCCCCTGCCATTGCACATAGAGTACGCGTCCATGAGCTTCATTCCGCCCGACTTTGCCGTCCCCCGCCATCTGGAGACACCCGCCTTTCATCTCGAGGTGCTGGCTCCGGCCCATGCCCAGGCCGACTACGAGGCCGTGTGCCGCAGCGCCGCGCGCATCCGCCATGTCTTCGGGCCGGACAACGGGTGGCCGGACGAGGCACTGCGCTTCGAGGAGAACCTCGCGGACCTCACGCGGCATGAGGACGAGTTCCGCCGCCGCGTGGCCTTTGCCTACGCGATGCGGAGCCCCTGCGGCGCGCACTATCTGGGTTGCGTCTACCTGAAGCCCATCAAGTCGAGGCTGGCCGTGGACGCCCGCCGGGACCGATTCCAGGCGCAGGCCTTCTTCTGGCTGGCCGAGCACGCGGCGCCGCTGGATGAGGTGCAGGTCCAGGCGACGCTGGCGGACTGGCTGCGCGACGCCTGGCCGTGGCGCGCCGTGGCCTTCCCCGGGCGGGTGCAGACGTGGCAGGACTGGGCGGCGCTCGCGACGGCGGCACCCGGGACCGCCGGGTGCAACGGAGCATCGTCATGAACCGCCAGGCCGGCGCCGTGCTCGTCGTGGCCGTGCTGGCGGTCGCCGTCAGTGGCGTCCGTGCGGCGGAGTCGGCGGACGTGGCGGCGCAGCGGGCGGCCCTCGAGGCGCTGGCGCGCTCTCGGCCCGTCGGCCCGAACTGCGCGCTCACACAGGCCCCCGACGAGGCGGGCGAGACCGGCGGGCACGGCGTGGTCGTGCGGGTCTATCCCCGTCGCGGAGACATGTCCACCCGCTACACCGGCTGCCAGACCGTCTTCTCGCAGGCGGCCGGGCTGCCGGACCGGCTCGTCTGGCTGGTCGAGATCGTGCAGGGCGAGCCGGTGCGCCTCTGGACGACCGACCCGCTCATGCAGGGGCTGCTCGCCTGCCGCTACCGGGGCGGCCTGCTGACGCGCGGGGAGCCGCGGGTGTGCCCGCCTGCGAGCGAGCTGCTGATGCCCTCCCAGCCTGCGGGCTGCCTCACGTCCCCGGGCCGCACGGCGGGTTGCGAGTTCGACGGTCGCTGACGCCGGCTGCGGCCATACCCGCCGCGACGGGCAGAAAAATGCCCTGGCGGCCGTAGCGCACCAGGGCTTGCAGCGGGGTCAGGTCTTGATCAGCCCTGGCTGATCCGCTGCGCCAGGTGCGCCAGCGCCTCTTCCACCTGGTCCACCAGCACCAGGCACAGGTCGCCCGGTTGCAGGCGCTCCAGGGCGCGGTCGATGGCGACGAACTCGCCGCGGATCTCCTCGATGTGCGAGGTCCGCGTGGCGCCTTCGAGACCCTGGCGCAGGAGCTTCAGCACCTCGCCGTCCTCGCGGCCACGCTGGCAGGCGTCCTGGAAAAGCAGGGCGTCGTCGAAGGCAGCGCCGAGGATCTGCGTCTGGATGCGGATGTCCTCGTCGCGACGGTCGCCGGCACCGGAGATGACCACCGAGCGGCGCTTGGCGGGCAGGGCCTCCACGGCCGCCACGAGGGCGCGCATGGCGTCGCCGTTGTGGCCGTAGTCGGCGATCACGGTGGCGCCGCGGTAGTCCATCACGTTGAAGCGGCCGGGGACGTTGTCGCTGTCGCTGTTGAAGCTGGCGAGGCCGCGGCGGATGGTGTCCCAGTCGAGCCCGACGCCCCAGGCGGCGGCCACGGAGGCCATGGCGTTCTCGACCTGGAAGGGGATCATGCCGCCGCGCGTGAAGGGGATGTCACGCAGGGGGATGCTCTCGCGCCAGGCGCCTTGCGCGGCCACGAGCTGGTCGCCGTCGATGAAGACGCAGCGCTTGCCCTGGGCGCGGTGCGCGGCCATCAGGGCATGGTGACGGTCGGCGGTGAAGAAGATCACCTGACCGGGGCAGACGCCGGCCATGTTGGCCACGACGGGGTCGGAGGCGTTCAGCACCGCGTAGCCGCTCGGGGCCACGTTCTGCACGATCACGCGCTTCACCAGGGCCAGTTCCTCGACGGTGTTGAGGAAGTTCATGCCCAGGTGGTCGCCCTCGCCGAGGTTGGTCACCACGGCGACCTGGCAGCGGTCGAAGCCCAGACCCTCGCGCAGCACGCCACCGCGGGCGGTCTCGAACACGGCGGCCTCGACGTCCGGATGCATCAGCACATTGCGGGCGCTCTTGGGGCCGGAGCAGTCACCGCTGTCGATCTGGCGGCCGTCGACGTAGACGCCGTCGGTGTTGGTCATGCCCACGCGCAGGCCGCAGGTCGCGAACATGTGCGCGATCAGGCGGGTCGTGGTGGTCTTGCCGTTGGTGCCGGTCACGGCGACCACGGGGATGCGGCCGTCCTCGCTCTTGTGGCCGTGGCCGTAGAGGTGGTTGACGATGGCCTCGCCCACGTTGCGGCCCTTGCCGAAGCTGGGCGAGAGGTGCATGCGCAGGCCGGGCGCGGCGTTGACCTCGACGATGCCGCCGCTGATCTCCTCCAGCGGGCGCAGCACGCTCTCGGCGACGACGTCGACGCCGCAGACGTGCAGGCCCACGACCTGCGCGGCCGCGATGGCGCGGGCGGCGACGTCGGGGTGGACGTCATCCGTCACGTCGGTGGCGGTGCCGCCGGTGCTGAGGTTGGCGTTGTTGCGCAGGATCACGCGCTGGCCCTTGGCCGGCACGGACTCGGGGGTCAGGTCTTGCTGGGTGAGGCGCGCGACGGCGATGTCGTCGAAGCGGATCTTGGTCAGCGAGGTGGCATGGCCGTCGCCGCGGCGCGGGTCGGCGTTCACCTTGTCCACGAGCTGCTTGACGGTCAGCACGCCGTCACCGATGACGTGCGGCGGGTCGCGGCGGGCGGCGGCCACCAGCTTGTCGCCCACCACCAGCAGGCGGTAGTCGGAGCCGGGCAGGAACTTCTCGACCATCACGTGGCCGATTTCGTCGGCGGCCTTGTAGGCGGCTTCCAGCTGCTCGCGGGTGGTGACGTTGACGGTCACGCCCTTGCCCTGGTTGCCGTCCTGCGGCTTGACCACGACCGGCAGGCCGATCTCCAGCGCGACCTCCCAGGCGTCATCGACGGACTCGACCGGGCGACCGATGGGCACGGGCACGCCGGCGGACTGCAGCAGCTGCTTGCACAGGTCCTTGTCCTGGGCGATGGACTCGCTCACGGCGCTGGTGGCATCGACCTCGGCAGCCCAGATGCGGCGCTGCTTGGCGCCCCAGCCGAACTGCACCAGGCTGCCCTGCGTCAGGCGGCGGAAGGGGATGCCGCGCTTCACGGCGGCGTCCACGATGGAGCCGGTGGAGGGGCCGAGGCGCACGTCCTCGTCCGTCTCGCGCAGGCGCTTCTGGCATTCGTCGATGTCGAACGTGCCTTCGCCCATGGCGGCGAGGATCAGGCGGGTGGCGTCATCCATGGCCATGCGGCCGACGTCTTCCTCGCTGTACTCGACGACCACCTGGCAGGTGCCGGGCTCGTTGGTGACATGGGTGTGGCTGAAGGTGACCGGGCAGCCGGCCTGGGCCTGCAGCGCCAGCGCCGCCTGCTCCAGGACCTGGGCCAGGCTCATCTCGGCGCGCAGCGCGCCGATGCCGGGGAAGAGGGCGCGCAGGCGGGTTTCGAAGCCGGCGAGGCCGCTGATCGAGCGTTCGGCGTCCGTGCAGTGCACCACCGCTTCCATGGCGGTATGGCGGCTCCACATGTTGGGACCTCGGAGGGCGCGGATGCGAGAGACTTCCATGTTCGCGTCGTCTTTCGGGAAATATCAGGAGTGAACGGGGCGGCGCAGCGCGGGGTTTACTGCGCCAGCTCCGGCACGAAGGTGTCGAGGCCGGCGGAGATCAGCTCCGGCGAGATGTTCAGGGCCCAGGCGGTGGCGACGGCAGCCAGCAGCGTGGCCTCGTCGCTGGCCTGGCCGGCCTTGGCGAAGCGCTGCACCAGCTGGGCGATGTTGGCACCCACGGTCTCGCTCGCGCCCTGCGCCAGCACGGCCGTGCCGCCCTGCAGGAAGACCGCGCGGCCGCCCTTGGCGCGATGCGCCTGCAGCGCCTCGCTGGCCTCGTCGCGGGCATACAGCACCACCTCGCCGTCGCTCAGCTCGGCCATCTCCACGAGGCGCGGCTCGTCGGCGTTCAGCACCGCGGCGCCTTCGCCCAGCACCACGTCGATCTGCGTGCGCAGCACCTTGAAGCGCTGGTCTTCGGTCAGGGTGTCAAAGTGGCTGAGGTCCACGCCGGCGGCCATGTCGGTCACGACGCCGACCTGGCAGCGGTCATAGGCCAGGCCGTCCTTGAGGATGGAGGCGGCGTCGTTCTGCACGACGACGGCATCCACCACGCGGTTCATGAGCAGGCGGTGGGCGGCGTCCCAGCGGGTGCTGGAGCGCTTCTCCACGCGGCGCGTGCCCAGGAAGAGACCGTCGCTGCAGGCCAGGCCGACGTGACGGCCGTTCAGGTGCAGCAGCCAGGCCACGAGGCGGGTGATGTGGTTGCCGCCCTGCGAGGCGAGCACGCCCACCACGGGGATGCGGCCGGTCTCGCCCTCGTCGAAGAGGTGGTCGATGATGGCCTGGCCCACGGGCTGGGGCATGCCTTCGGCGGGCTTCAGGTGCATCAGCAGGCCGGGGCCTGCATTGACCTCGACGATGGCGCCGCCGGTCTCGGACAGGGGCTTGCCGATGTCGGTGCTCACCAGGTCGACGCCGGCGATGTCCAGGCCGATGGTGCGGGCCGCCAGCGAGACGGCATGCGCCACCTCGGGGTGGACCTGGGCCGTGCAGTCGATGGCGACGTTGCCGTTGCGCTGGATCAGCACGCGCTGGCCGGCCGCGGGCACGGCCTCGGGCGTCACGCCCTGGCGCTGCAGGTCCAGCAGCACGACGGGGTCCTCGCCCAGGGTGATGCGGTTGAGCGGGAAGTCCTCGGTGAGGCCGCGACGCGGGTCGGTGTTGATCTGCAGGTCGACCAGCTGCGTGACGGTGTGCTGGCCGTCGCCGGTGATCCAGGCTTCGTCGCCACGGGCGGCGGCGACCACCTGGCCACCCACCACCAGCAGGCGGTGCTCGTTGCCGGGGATGTAGCTTTCCACCAGGACTTCGGAGCCTTCCTTGTCGGCCAGCTCGAAAGCGGCCGCGACGTCCGCCTCGTGGCGCAGGTCCAGGGTCACGCCCCGGCCGTGGTTGCCGTCGGAGGGCTTGACCACCACCGGCAGGCCGATGTCCTGGGCGGCCTCCCAGGCCTCGGCGGCGGTCTTGACCGCCGTGCCGGCCGGCACGGGCACGCCCACGCTCTTGAGCAGGCTCTTGGTGAGGTCCTTGTCCCGCGCGATGCCTTCGGCGATCGCGCTGGTCATGTCGGTCTCGGCCGTCCAGATGCGGCGCTGGCGGGCGCCGTGGCCCAGCTGCACGAGGTTGCCGTCGTTCAGGCGGATGTGGGGGATGCGGCGGTCCGTCGCGGCGGCCACGATGGCGGCGGTGGAGGGCCCCAGGTAGCAGTCGTCGACCTTGTCGCGGATGCGGTCCACGGCGGCCTTCACGTCGAAGGCGTCACCGTTGATCATGGCCATGATCAGGGCGTGACCCTCGGCCAGGGCGGCGCGGGCGACCTGCTCGTCACGGGCCCGGAAGACCATGCGGTAGACGCCGGTCTTCGAGGTGGAGCGGGTCTGGCCGAAGCCGGTGGGCATGCCGGAGAGGTTGAGCAGCTCGATGACGATGTGCTCCAGCACATGGCCCATCCAGGTGCCCTCGGTGAGGCGCTGCAGGAAGCCGCCGCGCTCGCCGACGCCGCAGTGGTGCTCGACCAGGGCGGGCAGGGCGGCCGTGAGCCGCTCGTTGAAGCCCTCGATCTTGCTGGAGGGGAACTCCTCCAGCCGACCCAGGTCCAGCCAGACCTCCAGGACGGGGCGGTAGGTCCACATATTGGGACCACGCAGGTAGTTGACGCGCAAAAGCTGGATGTCGTCGTGTCGGCTCATGGGACGGGGCGTGGACGGGTCGGGGGGAGGAAGGCCGGCCGGAAGCCGGGAGGGGCGTCTGGCGGCCAAGGCGCCATTTTGCTCTCAGTTTGGGGCGGGTTTGTCCGTCAGGTGAGTGAGGACGTGCTCGCTTGTCATCGATCGGGCGCCGGGAACGTTGCAGGATGCGCGAAAATCGCGCGGTTGCCGGCGTCAGCGCCCGGGCCGTTCAGAACGAAAGAACAATGCAGCATCACCATCCTGTGGACGACGCGTCCGCCAAGCATCCCGAATGGGCGACTCTGACTTCGCGTCTCTTGAAGGACGAGAACGTGCTGGCCAGCCTGGAGGTTGACCTCGACGGCCAACTGCGCTTCGGCCAGGGCCTGCTGGCCCTCACCCGCCAGCGCCTGCTGGCCTTCGACGCCGGCACCCGCCGGTGGTCCGAGTGGCCCCTGCGCCCGGGGCTGGAGCTGCGCCTGAGCGACCACGCCGGCGTCGGCTGCCTGGAACTGGTCGATGGCAGCACCCGCCTCGCCTTCTGGCGCTTCACCCTGGCGATCAACCTGCAGGCCCAGCGCTTCCAGGAGGCCTTCGAGCGCCGGGACGACGGCCCCCGCGCCGAGGCGGAGGACCTGGGCTTCTGCCCCAGCTGCAAGGCCCCGCTGCCCCCGGAAAGCGAGGAATGCCCGACCTGCGAGCGCGAGCTGCACACGCCGCCGTCCACCTGGGTGCTGCTGCGTCTGGCCCGCTTCGCGCGGCCCTACCAGGGCCAGCTGCTGCTCGGCTTCCTGCTGATGCTGGGCGCCACGGCCGCGACGCTGGTGGGCCCCTACCTCTACCGCCCGCTGATGGACGAGGTGCTCATCCCCTTCCAGCAGGGCCAGAAGATCGACCCGTGGCTGGTGGCCTACTACCTCGGCGGCCTGCTCGGTGCCGGCGTCGTGTCCTGGCTGCTGGGCTGGGCCAAGACCTACATCCTCGCCCTCGTGTCCGAGCGCATCGCCGCGGACATGCGCACCGCCACCTTCGAGCACCTGCTGTCGCTCTCGCTCGAGTACTTCGGCAACAAGCGCACCGGGGACCTGATGTCCCGCATCGGCTCCGAGACCGACCGCATCAGCGTCTTCCTCTCCCTGCACGCGCTGGACTTCATCACCGACGTCCTGATGCTCACCATGATCACCGTGATGATGGTGTCCATCAGCCCCTGGCTCGCCCTGGCCACGCTGCTGCCGCTGCCCTTCATCGCCTGGATGATCCACCTGGTGCGCGACCGCCTGCGCACGGGCTTCGAGAAGATCGACCGCGTCTGGGGCGAGGTCACCAGCGTGCTGGCGGACACCATCCCCGGCATCCGCGTGGTGAAGGCCTTCGCCCAGGAACGCCGCGAGGCCCGGCGCTTCAAGGAGGCCAATGACAACAACCTCAAGGTCAACGACCGCCTGAACAAGACCTGGAGCCTGTTCACCCCCACGGTCTCGCTGCTGACCGAGATCGGCCTGCTGGTCGTCTGGGCCTTCGGCATCTACCTCGTCTCGGACGGCGACATCACCGTCGGCGTCCTGACTTCCTTCCTGGCCTACATCGGCCGCTTCTACGGCCGCATGGACTCCATGAGCCGCATCGTCTCCGTCACCCAGAAGGCGGCGGCCGGCGCGAAGCGGATCTTCGACATCCTCGATCACCAGTCCAACGTGCCCGACCCGGCCAATCCGGTGAAGCTCGACGGGGTGACCGGCGGCCTGCAGATCCAGGACATCGGCTTCCGCTACGGCAACCGCGCGGTGATCCGCGGCCTGTCGCTGGACATCCAGCCGGGCGAGATGATCGGGCTCGTGGGCCACTCGGGCTCGGGCAAGAGCACGCTGGTCAACCTGATCTGCCGCTTCTACGACGTCACCGAGGGCTCGATCCGCATCGACGGCACCGACCTGCGCCGCGTCACCGTGGCCGACTACCGCCGCCACATCGGCCTCGTGCTGCAGGAGCCCTTCCTCTTCTTCGGCACCATCGCCGAGAACATCGCCTACGGCAAGCCGGACGCCAGCCGCGAGGAGATCGTCGCCGCGGCCCGCGCCGCCCATGCGCACGAGTTCATCCTGCGCCTGCCCCATGGCTATGACAGCCTCGTGGGCGAGCGCGGCCAGGGCCTGTCCGGGGGCGAGCGTCAGCGCATCTCCATCGCCCGCGCCCTGCTGATCAACCCGCGCCTGCTGATCCTCGACGAGGCCACCTCCGCGGTGGACACCGAGACCGAGAAGGAGATCCAGAAGGCGCTCGACAACCTCGTGAAGGGCCGCACCACCATCGCCATCGCCCACCGCCTGTCCACGCTGCGCAAGGCCGACCGCCTCGTGGTGATGGACCGCGGGCAGATCGTCGAGGTCGGCCCGCACGACGAGCTGATGGAGAAGAAGGGCGCCTACTGGCGGCTCTACGAGGCGCAGGCGCGCCGGGTCGACGCCGAAGAGGCCGAGCCCATGACCCTGCCCAATCCGAACGCCCACACGGTGAACGCCTGACCTGCCGGAGAGCCCCATGACGACCCCTTACCAGCGCCTCTCCCGCAACGCCCTGGGCCGCCTCGATCTCATCGACGCCGACGGCCAGTTCCATGGCGCCGTGACGCCCGTGCGCGCCCACCCCATTTCCGCGCCCGACGAGGGCGTGTCCCTCGTCGGCCAGGACGGTCACGAGCTCGCCTGGATCCCGCGCCTCTCGGCCCTGCCGCCCGCCGACCGCGAGCTGCTCGACGCGGAGTTCGCCGTGCGCGAGTTCATGCCCACCGTGCAGGCCCTGCTCGCCGTGAGCACCTTCTCCACGCCCAGCCAATGGACGGTCCGCACCGAGCGGGGAGATGCGCAGTTCATTCTCAAGACCGAGGAAGACATCCGCCGCCTGGGCGAAGGCAAGCTGATGATCACCAGCAGCCATGGCCTGCAGTTCCTGGTGCCGGACCGCTTCGCGCTGGACCGCCACTCGCGCAAGCTGCTGGAGCGTTTCCTGTAAGCCACCTGCGCCGCCATGCCGGAGCACCGCCGCCTCGCTCCGTCGATCCTCCATGAGGACGACAGCTCGGCGGCGGGTGGGGCGGCTTCATCCGGCCGCCCCCGCTCGCGGCGTCGCTCATCGCCGGCCTCGGCCTGGCGCTGACCGTCGCGCTGGTCAGCGCGGAAAGCCTCTGGCCTTCGCGGGACGACGTCCACTTTCAGCAGGGAGTCCCGGGGGAGCCGACTGGCAGCGTGCCCGTTCCCGAGGGCGCCTTTGTCGAGTTCGAACGGGCGGGCTGCGATGGCGCCTGCCCGGTCTACACGGTGCGGGTCGCGGCCTCTGGCGACGCTCGTTTCGAGGGTGGGCGCTTCGTCTGCCGGTTCGGCGTGGCCTCGCAGCGGATCGACGCGGTCGCCGCATGCCGCTTGCTGGGCGCCCTCGGTGCCTTCGACTGGCGCGCTGTGCAGGCGTCCATGGCCCACCCGATGTTCGACGCCGAGGTGGTGCGTGTGCGCCTGGTGCTCGGCACGCAGGTGAGCGAGGCCCGCTTCCAGTCAGCCGTCCACGGCTACGCGACGGAGGTGCCCGCGGTCATCGAGCGCGTGGCCGGGCTCGGCCGCTGGCTCCCGACGCGGTCCGGGATGCCGCCCCAGGGCCCGCACTGCGCGGGCGAGGGCGGCAGCCCGCCTCAGGTGCCGGGCTGGTGGCGCAACGGCACCCTCATCTGGAACGAGGCCGGCTGAGGCCTCCTCGGCATCCGGGCGCTACGGCCTGTCCCGGTCAGCAGAACACCCGTGCCGCCGCACTCAGGCGCTCAGTGCGCTCCTTCAGCTGCCCGGATGCGTTCACCGACTGCTCCACCAGCGCGGCGTTCTGGCCGGTCATCTCGTCGAGCTGGGCGACGGCCTGGCTGATCTGGCTGAGCCCCTGCGCCTGCTCCTGGGTGGACAGGCTGATGCCGGCGATGAGGCCGGCCAGGTCCCGCACCTCCTCGACGATGCCCTGCATCGTCCGGCCGGTGGCGTCGGCCACCTCGGTGCCGGAGGCCACCTGCTCCGCGCTGCGCGCGATCATGCCGCGGATCTCCCGGGCCGCCTCGCCCGCGCGCTGGGCCAGCACGCGCACCTCGCCCGCCACGACCGCGAAACCGCGGCCCTGCTCGCCGGCACGCGCGGCCTCGACCGCGGCATTCAGCGCGAGGATGTTGGTCTGGAAGGCGATGCTGTCGATCAGCCCGATGATGGGCGCGATACGCCGGCTGGACTCGCTGATGCCGGCCATCGTCGCGACCATGGTCTCGACCTGCTCGCCACCGCGGCGCGCGTTCTCGCGGGCCTCGGCGATGAGCTGGGCGGCACGCGCCGCCGACGCGGCATTGGCGCTCACCGCGGCGCTGAGCTGGTCCATCGAGGCGGCGGTCTGCTGGAGATGGGAGGCGGCCTGCTCGGTCCGCGCATGCAGGTCCTCGTGGCCCAGGCGCATCTCGTGGCTGGCGGCATCCATCCCGCGCGTCTGGTGCTGGACGTCGCCGCTCAGGGCGCGCAGGTTCAGCCCGACCTGGTTGAGCGCCCGCAGCGCCTGGCCCAGGGCGTCGCTGCGGGCGGGCTGGCGGGCCTCGTCGGTGCGGCCGGCAGCCAGGGCCTGGACGCGGTGCTGAAGCGTGTGCATCGGGCGCACCAGCTGCCATTCCTGCCAGCCGAGCGCCGCCAGGAGCAGCGCGCCGGTGCCCAGGGCCATCAGCAGGAGGGCCGAGCCGGCGACCCCGGCCAGTGCCGCGCCGGCCAGCCCGGCCAGCCACAGCAGCACCGGCGGCAGGGCGCAGCGGGCGCGCCAGGGCAGGGTGTGGGCCAGCGCCGCCGGGCTCCAGCGCCAACGCGGCAGCACCCAGCCGCGATGCAGCCGCGGCGCGGTGCTCGCGCCCTCGCGGAAGATGGCGTACAGCCGCTCGGCGGCCTGCACCTCGCCCGCCTCGGGCCGGGTGCGGACCGAGACATAGCCCAGCAGGCGGCCGTCCCGGTGGAGCGGCGTGACATTGGCCTTGACCCAGTAGTGGTCGCCGTTCTTGCGGCGGTTCTTCACGAGGCCAGTCCAGGCGTGGCCGGCCTTCAGGCTGGTCCAGAGATCGCTGAAGGCTGCCGCCGGCATGTCGGGATGGCGAACCAGGTTGTGGGGCTGGCCCACCAGCTCCTCGATGGAAAAGCCGCTGGCCTCGCTGAAGGCGGCATTGGCGTAGGTGATGCGCCCCTGCGGGTCCGTCACGGACATCAGGGTGGCCTCGGCGGGCACTTCGTAGGCGCGCTGGGTGACAGGCAGGTTCTGGCGCATGGCATGGATCCTTCAGGAAGGCGCCATGCTAGGCAGCGCCTGCCGGCCGATCCATGATCTGGGGCAAGTTTGCGGACGCCGCCCGGCCGTCCCTCGGGCAGCCCCGGAAGCCCCGTGATGCACTGCACGCGGCGGCGCCCGGGGCGTTGCGCCGTGGGCCGGCCCGCCCGATCGAGCCGATCCGTGCGGGGCGGGGCCGGTGCCTCAGCCCAGTCGGAAGGCGGCGATGGCTTCCGAGAGCTGCTGCGCCTGGTCGCGCATGGACTGCGCGGCGGCGGCGGATTCCTCGACCAGGGCCGCGTTCTGCTGCGTCATCTGGTCCAGCTGGGCGACCGCCTGGTTGACCTGCTGGATGCCGTCGCGCTGTTCGGCCGAGGCGGCGGCGATCTCGCCGATCAGGTCTGCGACGCGGCTGACGCTGCTGGTGATGTCCTGCATGGCCTGGCCCGTGCTCTGCACCAGGCCGGCGCCCTGTTCGACATTGGCGACCGAGGTGCCGATCAGCGTCTTGATCTCGCGGGCCGCCTCGGCGCTGCGCTGCGCCAGCGAGCGCACTTCGCCGGCCACCACCGCGAAGCCGCGGCCCTGCTCGCCCGCACGGGCGGCCTCCACGGCCGCGTTCAGCGCCAGGATGTTGGTCTGGAAGGCGATGCCGTCGATCACCCCGATGATGTCGCCGATCTTGCGGGAGCTCTCGGTGATGCTGGCCATGCTCTGCGTGACCTGCCCCACCACCTGGCCGCCACGCTGCGCCGCCTCGGCGGCCGACACGGCGAGCTGGTTGGCCTGGCGCGCGGTGTCCGCGGACTGGCTGACCGCCCCGTTCATCTCCTCCATGGAGCTGGCGGTCTCTTCGAGGTTGGAAGCCGTCTGCTCGGTGCGGGCGGAGAGGTCGTGGTTGCCCTGGGCGATCTCGCCGGCCGCGGTGCTGATGGAGTCCCCGGCCGCCCGCAGCTGGCTCATCGTGCCGTTGAGGGCCTGGACCATGTGCTGCAGCTGGCCCAGCAGGCTGTGCTCGTCCGCCAGACGGCCGTTGCTGCGCAGGTCCCCGGCCGCCACGGCGCGCATCGCCTCCATGGCCTCCGCCGGCTCGCCGCCCAGCTGCTGCAGGACGCTGCGGGTGATGACCCAGCCGATGAAGCCCACGCCCGCGAACACCGCGAGGCCCAGACCCAGGCGGGTGAGGGCGGCGGTCCAGACCAGCGCCTTGACGTCATCCATGTAGAGGCCGGAGCCCACCAGCCAGTTCCATTCAGGCACGGCCATGACGAACTGGAGCTTGGGCACGGACTCGGTCTTGCCGGGGCGGGGGAACTGGGTGTCGATATAGGCGCGGCCGTCGCGGCTGGCCCGAAGGCCGTCGATCATGTCGCGGATGGTGAAGCGGCCGTCGGCGTCCTTGAGCTTGTCCACCATGTTCTGGCCGGCCCATTCCGGCTTGATGGGGTGCATCACGCTGACACCGTCCAGCGTCCAGGCGTAGAGGTACTCGGTCTTGCCGTCGGCCCCGCCGTAGCGCGCCTGGCGGATGGCCTCCTTGGCGGCGGCCTGGGCGGCCTCGGGGCTGAGCTTGCCGCTGGCGGCCTGCTGGCGGTAGCCGTCCACCACGTGGAAGACCGACTGCACGGCGGTCTGCAGCATCTCCCGTCGGCTGCCCATGATCTCGACGTAGGTCTGGTAGGTGGTCAGCAGCAGCAGGACCATCACCCCCAGCATGGCACTGACGGTCAGCAGTGCGATGCGACGCTTGAAGGACCATTGGTTCAGCATGTCTCTCTCCTCGACGGCAGGCACCAAAGAAGGGCGCTGCCGACATTGTTCATAGGGCGTCCAGGCAGTGTCCGGCACTTTCGTATTTGCTTGAAATGTTGAGAACGGTTGCATCGAATGTCCTGCGACCTTTGGCACACCTGGCTAGAATTGACGTTTACGTAAACGTAAAGTTGCGCCCGGCACGGAAGATGCGGGGCGCCCGCCTGGATGCGCCCCGGAAGTGGGTGCGCCGGCCCTGCACAACCTGCCTCGGAGACTGAGATGAACCTGCCCGGCCTGAATTTCCAACTTGGTGAAGACATCGACGCGCTGCGCGACGCCGTGCGCGACTTTGCGCAGGCCGAGATCGCCCCGCGTGCCGCCGAGATCGACCGCAACGACCAGTTCCCGATGGACCTGTGGCGCAAGATGGGCGACCTGGGCGTGCTGGGCATCACCGTGCCGGAGCAATACGGCGGCGCCAACATGGGCTACCTCGCCCACATGGTGGCGATGGAGGAGATCAGCCGCGCCAGCGCCTCGGTAGGCCTGTCGTATGGCGCGCACAGCAATCTGTGCGTGAACCAGATCAACCGCAACGGCAACGAGGCGCAGAAGGCCAAGTACCTGCCCAAGCTGATCAGCGGCGAGCACGTGGGCGCGCTGGCCATGAGCGAACCGGGCGCCGGCTCCGACGTCATCAGCATGAAGCTCAAGGCCGAGGACAAGGGCGGCTACTACGTCCTGAACGGCAACAAGATGTGGATCACCAACGGCCCCGACGCCGACACGCTGGTGGTCTATGCCAAGACCGAGCCGGAGCTGGGCGCGCGCGGCGTCACGGCCTTCCTGATCGAAAAGGGCATGAAGGGCTTCTCCATCGCCCAGAAGCTGGACAAGCTGGGCATGCGCGGCAGCCACACCGGCGAGCTGGTCTTCGAGAACGTGGAAGTGCCGGCCGAGAACGTGCTGGGGGCCGTGAACAGCGGCGCCAAGGTGCTGATGTCCGGCCTCGACTACGAGCGCGCCGTGCTGACCGGCGGCCCGCTGGGCATCATGCAGTCCGTCATGGACAACGTGATCCCCTACATCCACGACCGCAAGCAGTTTGGCCAGAGCATCGGCGAGTTCCAGCTCATCCAGGGCAAGGTCGCGGACATGTACACCGTGCTGCAGGCCGCCCGTTCCTTCGCCTACACCGTGGCCAAGAACCTCGACATGCTGGGCACCGAACACGTGCGCCAGGTGCGCAAGGACTGCGCCTCCGTCATCCTGTGGACCGCCGAGAAGGCCACCTGGATGGCCGGCGAGGGCGTGCAGATCTTCGGTGGCAACGGCTACATCAACGAGTACCCGCTGGGCCGCCTGTGGCGCGATGCCAAGCTGTACGAGATCGGCGCCGGCACCAGCGAGATCCGCCGCATGCTGATCGGCCGCGAGCTGTTCGCCGAAACGATGTGATGCCCCGCCGGGGGCCGGCAAGCCCCCGGAACGAAGTCAGCCTTGCCCAATGGGCAGGGCTGGATCGCCCCACGATTCGACAATGCGGCCATGAGCACCGAACTGCAAGAACTGCTGGAAAGCAACAAGCGCTGGGCGTCCGAGACCGAGACGCGTGAGCCGGGCTTCTTCTCGCGCCTGCTGAAGCAGCAGACGCCCGAGTACCTCTGGATCGGCTGCGCCGACAGCCGCGTGCCGGCCAACGAGCTGGTCAACCTGCTGCCGGGCGAGCTCTTCGTGCACCGCAACGTGGCGAACGTGGTCGTGCACTCGGACCTCAACTGCCTCTCGGTGATGCAGTTCGCCGTGGACTCGCTGAAGGTCAAGCACATCATCGTGGTCGGCCACTCCAACTGCGGCGGCGTGAAGGCCGCGCTGCTGGACCAGCGCGTGGGCCTTGTCGACAACTGGCTGCGCCATGTGCAGGACGTGCGCAACCACCACCTCGAGTGGCTGGACAGCCTGGACGAGCGCCAGCGCGTCAACGCCCTGTGCGAGCTCAATGTGCTGGAGCAGGCCCGCAACGCCTGCCAGACGACCGTCGTGCAGGACGCCTGGGCCCGCGGGCAGGAGGTCGTCGTGCATGGCTGGGTCTACGGCCTGCACAACGGGTTGCTGGAGGACCTGCGGATCACCGTCGGCGCGCCCGAGCAGCTCGCCTCGGCGTTCCAGAAGGCCTTGAGCGCCGTCAAGCAGCGCTACGAAGCGGCCCGCGTAAGCTGAGCGCCTCGCCGCAGCCCGAAGGCCGTCCGCCATGTTTCCGCAGCAGCTCACCGACTCCCGCGCCCATCTGATCGCGCAAGCCCTGCTGGGCGGCTTCAACAAGCACTACCGGCTCTTTCGCGCGACCACGGCCGAGGCCAAGAAGCGCTTCGAGCGCGCGGACTGGCACGGGCAGCAGAAGGCGCAGGCGCAGCGGATCGAGTTCTACGACAAGCGGGTGGACGAGGCCGTCGAGATGCTCGAGGCCGAGTTCCAGGTCAGCCGGCTGCCCATGACGGTGTGGCAGCAGGTGAAGCTGCACTACATCGGCCTGCTGACCAACCACCTGCAGCCCGAGCTGGCCGAGACCTTCTTCAACTCGGCCTGCACGCGCATCCTGCACCACGGCTACTTCCACAACGACTTCATCTTCGTGCGGCCCGCCGTCTCGACGGAATACATCGAGAACGAGGAGCCTGCCGCCACGCCGACGTTCCGCTGCTACTACCCCACGCGGGAGACGCTGCGGGACACGATGATCCGCATCGTCCACAACTTCCAGCTGGCCCGCGACTTCGAGGACCTCGGCCGTGACGTCGACAGCGTGCTTGGCGCCGTGCAGCGCGAGCTGGGGCTCTTCCGCTGGCGCACCAATTTCCAGATCCAGGTGCTCTCCAGCCTGTTCTACCGGAACAAGGGCGCCTACCTCGTCGGCAAGATCATCAACGGCTTCACCGAGACGCCGTTCGCGCTGCCCATCCTGCACAACGACCACGGCTTCCTCTACATCGACGCGGCGCTCTTCGGCGAGGACGACCTGCTGATGCTCTTCAGCTTCGCGCGGGCCTACTTCATGGTCGATGCCGAGGTGCCCAGCGCCTATGTGCAGTTCCTGCGCTCGCTGATGCCGCGCAAGCCGCGGGCCGAGCTCTACAGCGCCATCGGCCTGCAGAAGCACGGCAAGAACCTCTTCTACCGCGACTTCCTCAACCACCTGCGCCACTCCAGCGACAAGTTCCGCATCGCGCCCGGCATCAAGGGCATGGTGATGCTGGTGTTCGACCTGCCGAGCTACCCCTTCGTCTTCAAGCTGATCAAGGACTACTTCCCGCCGCAGAAGGAGACGACGCGCGAGCTCATCCAGAGCAAGTACCTGCTCGTGAAGCAGCACGACCGCGTGGGCCGCATGGCGGACACGCTGGAGTACAGCAACGTCGCCTTCCCGCGCTACCGCTTCGAGGAAGAGCTGATCAAGGAGCTCAAGACCTTCTGCCCGAGCCTCGTCGAGGAGAAGGGCGAGGACCTGATCCTGAAGCACGTCTACATCGAGCGCCGCATGGTGCCGCTCAACATCTACATCCAGGAAGCCACGCCGCAGCAGCTGGAGCATGCCGTCATCGAGTACGGCAACGCGATCAAGGACCTGGTGGCCGCCAACATCTTCCCGGGCGACATGCTCTGGAAGAACTTCGGCGTGACTCGCCACGGCAAGGTCGTGTTCTACGACTACGACGAGATCGAGTACCTCACCGACTGCAACTTCCGCCGCGTGCCGGCACCGCGCAACGAGGAAGAGGAACTCTCCGGCGAGGTCTGGTACAGCGTCGGCCCGCGCGACGTCTTCCCCGAGACCTTCGGCCCCTTCCTGCTGGGCCATCCGGGCGTGCGCGAGCTCTTCATGCGCCACCACGCCGATCTCCTCGATGCCGAGTTCTGGCAGGGCCACAAGGAGCGCATCCTGGCCGGCCACGTGCACGACGTCTTTCCCTACGATGCGCACAAGCGCTTCCAAGCCCAGCATGCGGGCGCAGCGATCCCGGCGCGGCCGGCCGAGCCGCTGGACCGCGAGCTGCCCATTCAATAACCCCTTGAGTCCCTACCAGGAGCATCTCCATGTCCGACTCCATCGTCATCGTCTCCGCCGCCCGCACGCCCATCGGTGGCCTGCTGGGTGACTTCTCCAACCTTGCCGCCTGGGAACTGGGCGCCGTGGCCATCAAGGCCGCCGTCGAGCGCGCCGGCGTGCCCGCCGATGCCATCCAGGAAGCCTTCATGGGCAACTGCCTGATGGCCGGCCAGGGTCAGGCCCCCGCCCGCCAGGCCGTGCTGAAGGCCGGCCTGCCGCAGTCCGTCGGTGCCGTGACGCTGTCCAAGATGTGCGGCGCCGGCATGCGCGCCGTCATGTTCGCCCACGACACGCTGAAGGCCGAGAGCGCTGACATCCTGATCGCTGGCGGCATGGAGTCCATGACCAACGCCCCGCACCTGATGTTCGCGCGCAAGGGCGTGAAGTACGGCGCCACGCAGATGTACGACCACATGGCCCTGGACGGCCTGGAGGACGCCTACGAGCGCGGCAAGGCCATGGGCGTCTTCGCCGAGCAGTGCGTCAGCAAGTACGCCTTCACTCGCGAGGCGCAGGACCAGTTCGCCATCGCCTCGACGGAGCGTTCCAAGAAGGCCAACGAGGACGGCAGCTTCGCCTGGGAAATCGCCCCCGTCACGCTGGCCGGCAAGGCCGGTGACGTCGTGATCGGCCGCGACGAGCAGCCCTTCAAGGCCAAGCTGGACAAGATCCCCGGCCTGAAGCCGGCGTTCAAGAAGGACGGCACCATCACCGCCGCCACCTCGTCCAGCATCTCCGACGGCGCCGCCGCCCTGGTGCTGATGCGCGAGAGCACCGCCGCCAAGATGGGCCTGACGCCCGTGGCCCGCATCGTGGGCACGGCCGTGCACGCCAATGCGCCCGAGTGGTTCACCACCGCGCCGGTCGGTGCCATCCAGAAGCTGCTGGCCAAGAACGGCTGGGACGCCAAGAGCGTGGACCTCTGGGAAGTGAACGAGGCCTTCGCCGCCGTGACCATGGCCGCCATGGCCGAGTTCAAGCTGCCGCACGAGATCGTCAACGTCAACGGCGGCGCCGTGGCGCTGGGTCACCCCATCGGGGCCTCCGGTGCCCGCATCCTGGTGACGCTGCTGGGCGCGCTGAAGCACCGCGGCCTGAAGCGCGGCGTGGCCTCGCTGTGCATCGGTGGTGGCGAAGCCACCGCGGTGGGCGTCGAGCTGATCTGACGCTGAGGGTCGGGTCTTGCCCCCGACCCCGCGAGGCGCGGCCGCCGGCCTGGTCCGGCCCGCGCCTTCCCTTTTTCTGAGCCTGTCTGGGCGACTTTCATGAAGCATGTCCTGATCATCGGCGCGTCCCGCGGCCTGGGCCTGGAGTTCGTGCGCCAGTACCGCGAGGCGGGTGACCGCGTCGTCGCGACGGCCCGCAGCGACGAGGGCCTCGCCGCCATCGCCGCGCTGGGCGCCAAGCCTCTTCGCCTGGACGTCGCCACGGTTGCCGGCTGCGCCGGGCTCGCCTGGCAGATCGACGGCGAGGCCTTCGACGTGGTGGTGCTCAACGCCGGCGTCTTCGGCCAGCGCACCGAAGGCCTGGCGACGCCCACGCAGGCGCTCTTCGACGAGGTGATGCACACGAACGTGCTGGGCCCGATGCGCGTGCTGCCGCAGCTGAGCGAGGCGCTGGCGCCGGGCGCGCGGCTGGCGCTGATCTCGTCGCGCATGGGCTCGATCGGCCTGCGCGAGAACGCCCACGGCTGGCTCTACCGCGCTTCCAAGGCGGCGCTGAACTCGGTGATGAAGGACGCCTCCCTGGTGCTGCAGGGGCGCGCCGTCTGCGTGAGCCTGCACCCCGGCTGGGTGCGCACCGACATGGGCGGCGCCGGCGCCGACCTCGACCCGGCCACCAGCATCGGCGGCATGCGCGCCTTGCTGGCCCGGCTGCAGCCGTCCGACAATGGCGGATTCTTCAATTTCGACGGCCAGCCCCTGGCCTGGTGAGGCGCCCACAAGGCGCCGCGCCTCGATTTCCTCAGTTCCCGGAGTACCCCTCTCATGCTGCTCAGTGAAGACCACCGTGCCGTGCAGGACGCCGTGCGCGCCTTTGTGCAAGACCAGATCGCGCCCAAGGCGGCCGAATGGGACAAGAGCCATCACTTCCCCGCCGAGGAGCTGAAGGGCCTGGCCTCGCTGGGCTGCTACGGCGTGGCCGTGCCCACCGAGTACGACGGCGCGGGCCTGGACTACCTCGCCCTGGCCATCATCCTGGAGGAGATCGGCGCGGGCGACGGCGCCACGTCCACCGTGGTGAGCGTCAACAACTGCCCGGTGTGCTCGATCCTCATGGCCTTCGCCAACGAGGAGCAGAAGCAGGAGTTCCTCAAGCCCCTGGCCCGCGGCGACATGCTCGGCGCCTTCTGCCTCACCGAGCCGCACGTGGGCTCCGAGGCCGGCGGGCTGAAGACCACCGCCGTCCGCGAGGGCGACGAGTACGTGCTCAATGGCGTCAAGCAGTTCATCACCAGCGGCAAGAACGGCGACGTCGCCATCGTGATGGCCGTGACGGACAAGGCGGCCGGCAAGAAGGGCATCAGCGCCTTCCTCGTGCCCACGAAGACGCCCGGCTACACCGTCGCCCGCATCGAGGACAAGATGGGCCAGCACGCCAGCGACACGGCCCAGATCCTGTTCGAGAACTGCCGCATCCCCGCGCGCTACCGCCTGGGCGAAGAGGGGCAGGGCCTGAAGATCGCGCTGTCGGGCCTGGAAGGCGGCCGCATCGGCATCGCCAGCCAGAGCGTGGGCATGGCGCGCGCGGCCTTCGAGGCGGCGCTGAAGTACGCCAAGGAGCGCGTCGCCTTCGGCGTGCCGATCTTCGAGCACCAGGCCATGCAGCACAAGCTGGCCGACATGGCCACGCAGATCGAGGCCGCGCGCCAGCTGATCTGGCACGCCGCCAGCCTGAAGGACGCCGGCCAGCCCTGCCTGAAGGAAGCGGCCATGGCCAAGCTCTTCGCCTCCGAGATGGCGGAGAAGGTCTGTTCCGCGGCCATCCAGATCCACGGCGGCTACGGCTATGTGAGCGACTTCCCCGTCGAGCGCATCTACCGCGACGTCCGCGTGACCCAGATCTACGAGGGCACCTCCGAGGTGCAGAAGATCCTGATCGGCCGCGCGCTGGTCTGAGGCGCACCGCGCACCTTCGCGACAAGGCGGGCCCAGGCCCGCCTTTTTTCACGCTTGCGCCGGATCAGCGCATCGGCCCGGCCGCGCGCTGGCCGGCGGCTGGATAGGCTGCACCTTCTGAGTCGAAACTTCCGGAGGTGGTGATGCTGTTGGCGGGACTGACCATGAAGCAGCGGGTGCTGCTGAACGTGGCCCTGAACGTGGGGCTTCAGGCGTGGGTGGTGGGCGGCCTCCTGGGCGGCCTCGGACGCGGCACGCTGATCACGGGCAGCCTGCTGCTCGGCGCCCTGGTGGTGTGGCTGTACCTCGACAGCGCCAGCGGCACCGCCGACTTCATGAAGCACCTGATGGCCGGCGTGCAGCGCGTGAGCGCGGGGGACCTGAGCGAGGACATCCGCATCGAGGGCGCTGCCTCCGCCAAGGAAGGCCTGCGCGTGATGCAGGGGCTGCAGGAGAACCTGCGCCAGGTCATGAGCACGCTGCACGACGGCGCCGAGCAGGTGAACACCGCCGCCAGCGAGATCGCGGCCGGCAACCAGGACCTCAGCCAGCGCACCGAGCAGGGCAGCGCGGACCTCCAGGCCGCCGCCAGCTCCATGCGCAACATGACCGAGGCGGCCCGCCACAGCAGCGAGGCCATGGACGAGGCGAGCCAGCTGGCTCAGCAGACGAGCCAGCAGGCCCGCCAGAGCGGCGACGTCGTCGGCCGTGCCGTGTCGGCGATGAGCGGCGTGAGCCACTCCAGCCGCAAGATCGCCGACATCATCGGGGTCATCGACGGCATCGCCTTCCAGACCAACATCCTGGCGCTGAATGCCGCGGTGGAAGCCGCGCGTGCCGGTGAGCAGGGCCGCGGCTTCGCGGTGGTGGCGGGCGAGGTGCGCTCGCTGGCCCAACGCAGCGCCGAGGCAGCCAAGGAGATCAAGAGCCTCATCACCAGCTCCGTGGAGCAGGTCGACGCGGGCTCCGGCCTGGTGAACGACGCCGGGCAGCGCATGCAGGAGGTGGTGGGCAGCATCGAGCGCGTGGCCGCGCTGATCGCGGACGCTACGCAGCTGGCGCGCACCCAGAGCAGCGGCCTGCGCGAGGTCGCCGATTCCGTCGACCGGCTCGACCAGTCCATGCAGCAGAACGCGGCGCTGGTCGAGGAGGGCGCGGCGGCAGCCGAGAGTCTCAAGAGTCAGGCGCACCGCCTGAACGAGCTGGTGCGCGGCTTCCGGCTGCGCTGAGCGAGCCCGACGGCGCGCGCTGCCTCCGTGCGGCACGCGCGCCAAGCCGGTGAAAGCCCGGCTGCGGGCCCGGCGCGGATCGCCTAAGGTCGGGGAATGCATGAATCTCCCTTTGCCGCCCGCGCGGGCAGTCCGGCGCGGCCCCCGATCCAGTTCTACTTCGACTTCTCCTCGCCCTATGCCTACATCGCGTCGGAGTGGATCGACGCCGTCGCGGCCCGCCACGGGCGCACGGTGCAGTGGCAGGCGATCCTGCTGGGCGTGACCTTCCAGGCGGCCGAGCTGAAGCCGCCGGTGGCCCACCCGATCAAGCGGGACTACGCGCTGCGCGACTTCGAGCGCTCGGCCCACTTCGCGGGCCTGCCCTACCGCCAGCCCGAGACCTTCCCCATCCCCACGCAGAACGCCGCCCGCGTGTTCTGGTGGCTGCACGACACCCAGGGCCCGCAGCAGGCGGCGAGCTTCGCGCGTGCGGGCCTGCGGGCCTACTTCACGCGCGGCGTGGTGCTCAGCGACCCGCCGCAGCTGCGCGCACTCCTGACCGAGCTGGGCCTGGACGCCGACGCCGCCGAGCAGGCCTGGCAGGACGACGCCTGGAAGCAGCGCCTGCGCGGCGTCAACGAGGCCGCGGTGGCGGCCGGCGTGTTCGGCGCGCCCTTCTTCGTGATCGATGGCGAGCCCTTCTGGGGCAACGACCGACAGCCGCAGATCGAACGCTGGCTGGCGCGCGGACCGTTCACCCGGCTCTGACGGTGGCACTGAAGGCAGCGCGGAGTGCCATCAGGTCCCCTTCATGAAAAACGGCAGCCGCGAGGGCTGCCGTCGTGGAGCGGGGTCAGGTCTCAACCCTTGTTCTGGCGTCGCGCTTCCAGGTCGGCCCACAGGCTTTCGGCCATGCGCGTGGCCTCGCTGCGCTGGGCGTCGTTCAGCTGCTGGTAGTCCTTGGTCTTCAGCAGCCAGTCGGCGCTGAGCGTGTCCCCCGAGCGGCGGGCGACGAGGTTCCAGGCGGCGGCATCCAGCGGCCGCTTCTCCAGCAGATAGGACTCCGAGATGATGGACGCCGCATGCAGGTTGCCGCGCACATAGGCCTGGCGCAGCGCCTCGCGGGCGGCCTCGCGGTAGGGATAGCCTGCCTCGAAGTCGGGGTCCTGCGGCTTGCCGTCCAGCGCGAAGAGATAGCGCTCGGCCAGATGCGTCAGCGCCTGGCGGTCACCGGCCTCGGCGGCCTGCCGCAGCGTCGCCAGCGACATCTGGTAGTAGCGCTGGTCGATGTGGTAGCCCAGCTGGCGCAGGGCTTCGGCCTCGGCCCGCTGCTGGGGCGTCTCCGGCTGGATGTCGGGGGGCGGCATGCCCGGCACGCTGCCGGCCGTGCCGCCCTGACCTGCAGCCATCCAGACCTGCTGACCTGAGGCGTCAGCACCCGCTGCCTGTGCCGTGCTGGCGGGCAGCGGGCGGAACAGGTCCGCCAGACCGGTGTTGAGCCCCGCGTTGCGCTGGGCCGCCTCGGCTTTGGCGCGGGCCTGGGCCTCCTCGGCGCGCACGGCCTCACGTTCGTCCAGCCAGTACCAGCTGACGAACGTGAGCCCCGTGACGACCAGGGCGGCCAGTCCGAGATGCTTGGGGCTCATCGTGGCGCTCCTTACAGGCTCAGGCAGCGGCTCAGGCCGTTGGCGTAGCCGTAGCGCGAGTAGTAGTCGCGCTGCGACGGCGACCCGTGCGTGGAGTAGTCGGCGGCGGCGCGGGCCGAGCGGACGGCGGACTCGATGAAGGCGGGGTAGCCCAGCGAGGTCTGCGCGTACTTGGCGAAGGTGCCGGCCACGCAGTCGGCCTGCAGCTCCTGCATCGGCGCCTGCTTGTAGATGCCGCGCGTGAACTGGATGCTGTGGCCCCACTCATGGGCGATGATGAACTTGGCCACGTAGTTGCCGTAGCTGTTCTCCTGGCCCTGCAGGAAGCGCACGCCCACGCTGATGGTGTAGGGGCCGCAGGCCACGGCATTGCCGGGGATGCCTTCGCCGCAGGCGTTGCGGTCCACGTACACCGTCGGGCGCGCATAGCCGCCCAGCTGGCCGCGGATTTCGGTGGCCGAGTTCTGGATGTAGGTGTTGTTGACCGTGGCGGCCTGGGCGCCCAGGGCGCTCAGGGCCAGCGCGGCCGCGACGCCCAGGGTGCGGGCGATGGAGGACTTCAGAAGTTTCGTGTGCATATCTGCCTCGTACAGATGGATGGATGATTCGGGCCTTGCGACCCGGCTGTTATGGCGCGCATGCCGCACAACTTCTGCATGCGCAAGCGGGAGTGTGGTGGCCGACAGGGCCCATGGGCTCGGGGTTTGCCAGCAGAGATCGGGCGCAACCCTATTGGCAGTTCTTCCAGGGTGGAAGTGCCGATGTGACGGGCTTCCACGGGCGTGGAGCCGCGTGGTGGGAGCGTGGTGGGAGCTCGGTGCGAGCGTGGCGGCGGCGGTGTCAGCCGCGCGCGGGCGGGGCCTGCCGGGACTTCGCCGGCGCCAGCAGCTTCTGCCAGACCAGCGGGTGCCACAGGCCGCGCTCGTGCAGCGGCATGCCTTCCGGCAGGTCGGGGTTGGGCAGGCGGAACCAGAGGCGCTTCTCCAGCTGCGCGCGCTGGATCTGGCGCCCGAGGTGCGCCTCGAACAGCGCCGCGAAGCTGCCGTCGGCCAGGCACTGCGTCCAGCCGGCGCGCAGGCGCTCGGCCAGCGCGGGCTGGCGGGCGTTGACGAAGAAGCCGTAGATCGAGGGGTAGGCGAGGCACCAGCCGTCCAGCACCGCGAGCTCCGGGTAGGCGTCGGCGATGGCATGGGCCTCGTCGGCGGCCAGCAGGAAGACGTCGAAGCGGCGCAGCTTCAGCATCGCGGGGAAGGCGTCCAGCGTCTGGACGGCTTCGAGCTTGAAGCCGTTGCCGGCGAGCACGCGGGCGTCGGGCCAGTGGCTCACCTGGCCGAAGCGGTAGGTGCGCAGCGCCAGCGCGTGACGCAGGCCCTCGAACTCCTGGCGCCGTTCGGCCAGCACGACCGGCAGCCGCACGCCGTTGACGCCTCGGCGCAGGCAGATCGGCAGGCTGATGCCGGCGTCCTGGCGGCTGCGCGAGCACATGCTGGCCCACACGTCGATGTCCCCCGCGCGCAGCTGCGCGAGGGCGCGGCTCTGGGTGGTGGAGCTGAGGTCCGTGCGGAGCTCGTAGCCGCCATGGCTGCCGCGCGTGCGGTCGAGCAGCAGGCGCAGCACCTGCAGGCGGTAGGGCTCCGGCTCGTCGGTGTCCGACATGTTGTGCCGGATCACGAGCGGCTTCGCGCCCGTCGGCTGTGCCAGCAGCCGTGGGGGTGCCAGGGTCAGACTGGTCGCGAGCCCGGCACGGCAGGCCGTGGCGAGCAACTGGCGGCGCGAGGGGCAGGCGGGGGCGTGCGGAGTCATGGCAGAAGGGGACCTGTCCGCAGGATAGCGCCGGGGCTGTCCGGCGCGAGCACGCGCAGGGCCGTCCGGTGCGGACTTGTACCGCGCGCCGGACGGCGCCGGTGCGCCCTTAGAGCTCCGCCACGCCCTTGATCCGGATCGGCGCCGCGCTGGCCACCGGCGCGGCGTCCTGCACCTTGCCTTGCAGGCGGTCCAGCAGGTCCTTCCACTGGGCGCGGGCCGTCACCACATTGGCCAGCTTGACGTGGCCGTAGCCGCGGATCTTCTCGGGCAGGCGGGCCAGGGCCAGCATCAGCTCGTAGCGGGGCTTCTCGAGGCCCGGCTGCAGCAGCGGCAGGATCTCGCGGCGCAACAGCTGCTCGTAGTCCGCCAGCAGCTGGCGCTCCATGCGGCGTTCCTCGGTCTTGCCGAAGATGTCCAGCCAGCCGCCGCGCAGGCCCTTGAGGCCGGCCAGCAACTTCAGGGCGGAGAAGGTCCAGCTGCCGAGCTCGATCTTCTTCGCGCGGCCATCGGCACCGGGCTTGGAGACCAGCGGCGGGGCCATGTGGAAGGAGAGGCGATCGAAGGACTGGAACTGCTCCTTCAGCGCCTGCTCGAAGCGGCCGTCGGTGTAGAGGCGGGCGACCTCGTACTCGTCCTTGATGGCCATCAGCTTGGCGAGGTAGCGCGCGACGGCCTTGGACAGGCGCTCGCCCTGGCCCAGCTCACCGAGGCGGCCTTCGGCCAGGCGGATCTCCTGCACGAGGGCGAGGTAGCGCTGCGCGTAGGCGGCGTCCTGGTAGTCGGTCAGGAAACGCAGGCGGCGGCTGATGAGGCCGTCCTCGCCGTCGAGCTTGTCCTGGCCCAGCAGCAGCTGCACCGGCGTCGCCTCGGGCTGGCCGGCCAGGCGGCGCAGGGCCTCGGGCGCGGCGATGGCCAGGCGGCCCAGCGCGAAGGCGGTCTTGTTGCTGTCCACGGCCACACCGTTGAGCTCGATGGCGCGCATCAGCGCGGCGAAGCTCACCGGGATCAGGCCGCGCTGCCAGCAGGCGCCCAGCATGATGATGTTGCTGGGCATGGTGTCGCCCATGAGCGTCTGGGCGATGGACTGCGCATCGATCGTGTCCAGCAGCGCGTCCGTACCCCCGACGGCATGCTGCATCTTCGCGAGCAAGCCCTGACCCTGCAGGCTGGCATCCGGGTTGCGCACGAAGGCGGCGGTGGGCAGCTCGTGCGTGTTGGCCAGGATCACCGTGCGGCCGGGCTTGACGGTGCCCAGCGCATCGGGCGAGGCGCCCACCACCATGTCGCAGGCCAGCAGCACGTCGGCCTGCTGGGTGTCGATGCGGACCTGGTTGAGCAGGTCTTGCGTCGGCGCCACGCGCACGAAGGACAGCACCGAGCCGCCCTTTTGCGCGAAGCCCATGAAGTCCAGCACCGAGGCCTGCTTGCCTTCCAGGTGCGCGGCCATCGACACGAGCGCGCCCACGGTCACCACGCCGGTGCCGCCCACGCCCGTCACCAGCATGTCGAAGGGCCCCGTCCACTGCCAGGCGGCGGGGGGCTGGATGGCGTCGATCTCGCGGGCGAGGTCCGCCGCGGTGAAGCCCGAGCCCACCTTCTTCTTCAGCTGCGCGCCGTGCACCGAGACGAAGCTCGGGCAGAAGCCGTTGACGCAGGAGAAGTCCTTGTTGCAGCTGCTCTGCTCGATGGCGCGCTTGCGGCCCCAGTCGGTCTCGACGGGCACGACGGAGAGGCAGTTGCTGGCCTGCCCGCAGTCGCCGCAGCCCTCGCAGACGGCCTCGTTGATGAAGACGCGCTTGGGCGGGTCGTAGAACTCGCCCTTCTTGCGGCGGCGGCGCTTCTCGGCGGCGCAGGTCTGGTCGTAGATCAGCACGGTCACGCCCTCGATCTCGCGCAGCTCGCGCTGCACGGCGTCGAGGTCGGCGCGCGGATGGAAGGTGGTCTTGGGCGGGAACAGGCCTTCGTGGCCGACGTACTTCTCGGGCTCGTCCGACACCACCGCCAGGCGCTTCACGCCCTCGGCCTCCACCTGGCGCGCGATCTGCGGCACGCTGGTCGTGCCGTCCACCGGCTGCCCGCCGGTCATGGCGACGGCGTCGTTGTAGAGGATCTTGTAGGTGATGTTGGCCCGGGCCGCGATGGCCTGGCGGATGGCGAGGTAGCCGGAGTGGTAGTAGGTGCCGTCGCCCAGGTTCTGGAAGACGTGCTTCTCGGTGGTGAAGCGGCTGTGTGCGGCCCAGTCCACGCCCTCGGCACCCATCTGGATCAGGCCGGAGGTGCCGCGCTCCATCCAGCTGGCCATGAAGTGGCAACCGATGCCGGCCAGCGCGCGCGAGCCCTCGGGCAGTTTGGTGCTGGTGTTGTGCGGGCAGCCGGAGCAGAAGTAGGGCTGGCGGCGCACGCCGTCGGCCTCGTTCGAGAGCAGGCAGGGCGTGAGGAAGTCCACCACCAGATGGCGGCGGTCCAGGGCCGGGTTGAGGCGGGCCAGCCAGTCGGCGACCGTGGCCATGATGCGCGAGGGGCGCAGCTCGCCGAGGGCCGAGAGCACGGCGGCCCCGTGTTCATCGGTCTTGCCGACCACGCGCGGGCGCTGGGCGTCGGGCAGGTGGTACAGCAGCTCCTTGATCTGGCGCTCCACGACGGGCGCCTTTTCCTCGATCACGAGCATGTCGGTCAGGCCCTGCGCGAACTCGCGCATCCGCGTGGGCTCCAGCGGGAACACGAGGCCGACCTTGTAGACGCGCACGCCCGCTGCGGCCAGGGCGTTGGGGTCCAGGTCCAGGCGGCGCAGCACCTCCATGAAGTCGTAGTGCGCCTTGCCCACGGTCACGATGCCCAGCGTGGCGCGCGGGCTGGTGACGATGTGCTTGTCGATGCTGTTCAGCTTCGCGAAGGCCAGCACCGCGTCCAGCTTGTGGGCCAGGCGCGATTCCAGGTCCAGCGAGGGCAGGTCCACCTGGCGGATGTGCAGATTCGTCGGGGCGACGTAGTCGACCGGATGCTCGAAGTCCAGCGGCACGCGGTCCAGGTCCACGGTCATGCCGGACTCGACCACCTCGGAGATGGCCTTGAAGCCCACCCAGGCGCCCGAGAAACGCGACAGCGCCCAACCATAGAGGCCGAACTCGAGGTACTCCGCCACATTGGCCGGATGCACGATGGGCATGCTCCAGGCCTGCAGGGCCAGGTCGCTCTGGTGCGGCGTGGAGGAGGACACGCAGCCGTGGTCGTCCCCGCAGACCACGAGCACGCCGCCCTGCGTGGAGGTGCCGTAGACGTTGCCGTGCTTGAGCGCATCGCCCGAGCGGTCCACGCCGGGGCCCTTGCCGTACCACATGGCGAAGACGCCATCGACCGTGCGCTTCGGGTCCAGCGCGACGCGCTGCACGCCCAGGCAGGCGGTGGCGGCGAGGTCCTCGTTGATGGCGGGCAGGAAATTCACCTGCGCGGCGTCGAGGAACTTCTTCGCCTTCCACAGCTGCTGGTCGACCATGCCCAGCGGCGAGCCGCGGTAGCCGGAGACGAAGCCGGCGGTCTTCAGGCCGTTGCGCTCGTCCAGCGCCTTCTGGGCGAGCAGCAGGCGCACCAGGGCCTGCGTGCCGGTGAGGAAGACCTGGCCGGTGGAGGCGCTGAGGTTGTCCGAGAGCTTGTAGGGGCGCAGCGCCGGCACATCGGGGCTCGGGGCGGGCGTGAGGGCATCGGACATGGGGGTCTCCTGGCGCGGGTTCTTGTAGGGAAAACTGCGCGAGATTTTTGGCGAGCCCTGGCAGTGTTTGTTTCTTCAATTCCCCCTGTCAAGCGGGTGGATGAGAGAATTCGTCTCAAGGAGGCTCGATATGGAGTCAGAACGTTTCGATCGGGCGACTCGCCAGATCCTGGAGGCGCTGCAGGCGGACGCGCGCCTGTCCACGCAGGCGCTGGCGGAGCGCGTGGGGTTGTCGGCCACGCCGGTGTGGCGGCGCGTGAAGGAGCTGGAGGACAGCGGCGTGATCCGCCGCCACGTGGCCTTGGTGGACCGCGAGAAGCTGGGCCTCTCGATCTGCGTGCTGGCCAACGTCAGCCTCGTGCGGCACAGCGAGGGCGCCGTGGAGCAGTTCGAGCAGCTCGTGCTGACGAGCCGCGAGATCATCGAGTGCCACGGCATCACCGGCGAGGCGGACTACGTGATCAAGGTCGTCGTGCCGGACATGAAGGCCTACGACCAGTTCCTGCAGAGCAAGGTCTTCAAGGTGCCGGGCGTGGCCAGTGTGCGCAGCAATGTGGTGCTGCGCGAGGTGAAGTACGAGACGGCGCTGCCGGTCGGCTGAGGCCCGCTCAGAGCGCGCCCACGCGCAGCGCGGCCGGCTCGCTGGTGTGCAGCACCTTGCCGGGCTCCAGGTTGTCGACGAACTCCAGCTTCAGCGTGTAGCGGCCCTTGGGCGGACGCAGCCAGGCCTCCGTCTCGCCGCCCGTGAAGTCCATCAGCTCGGCGGCGCGGCCCTCGGGCTGGACCTGCAGGCGGAAGTGGCCCGTGCCCTTTTCCTTGAGCGCCTGGTGCGACACGTTCAGCGCCGAGGCATGGAAGAGCACCTGCACGGGGGTGTTCTCACCGACTTCCGGCTGCACCGGCCGCACCGAGATGCCGGGCTTCGGCAGGGATGCCGGGTCGATGTCCTTGCGCTGCGCCGTCACCGTCACCTTGATGGGCTTGCTGTAGACGAAGTTCGGCACATGGCGGTGGTCCGCCAGCACGAGTCGCAGCGTGTAGACCCCGGGCTGCAAGTTCAGCGCCGTCTCCATCTGGCCCTTGCCGAAGTGGATGTACTGCTCGGTGAAGGGCAGGGGCTTGGAGAAGTCCAGCGGCAGGTCGCGGTTGATGAGCAGGTGGTGGTGGCCCGTGTGGGCCTGCGCCTTGGTGATCGGGGCGATGCCGAAGCCCGTGAGGCCGAAGCGCAGGAGGTAAGGCGTCTCGATGCGGGCGCCGTCCTCGAGGTTCGTGAAGTGGGCCGACTTCTCCATGCGCGGTGCCTGCGTGAGCCAGGGGTGGCTGGTGGCGGCCCCGGCGGGCAGGGCGGAGGCCGCCAGCACAGCGGTCAGGGCGGCAGATCGGAGAGCGGCAAGGGCGGGGCGGCGCAGCATGGGGGCTCCAGGGCGCGCATGCGCCGGAAAAATGACCGCGAAGTGTAGTGGGCCCCCGTGACGCCCGCGCGGCTCGACCTGCAATCATGGGGTCAGGTTTTGCCTCTTGCGATCCCAGGCTTTTTCTGGGGGCAAGGCTGGCATGGACAATGCGGGCTGATCCCGCCACCACCACGGCGGGCTGCGGAGGTGCTCATGTTCACGGTCTATGGTCTTGCGGGACGCGTCGTCAGCGGCGACATCGAGCAGCTGGCGCGCTCCGATGCCGTGCAGGCGCTGGCCCGGGTGCGCGCGGCAGCAGCGGTGGGGCGTGGTGCGGAGGTGGCCGGCGCGGCGCTGCAGCCGGTGCAGGGCGGCCTGCCATCCTCGCCCGAGGCGCGGCCGGTGGTGGTGCGTCAGGCGCTGGCGCAGTACGAGGGCACGCCGGATCGCGAGCATCCGCTGTCCCGCGTCCGTGCGGTGATGAGCAGCCCGGCCTTCTGCCTGTCCGCCGGCATGAGCATCGACGAGGCCTGGCAGGCGCTGCAGCGCCGCGGCCTGGGCCAGGCGCCCGTGCTGTCGACGCAAGGGCGCCTCGTCGGGCTGCTGCTGCGTGGCGAGTTGCTGCCGCCGTCGCTGATGGGGGCAGCTGATCTGCCCAATCCCTGGCACTGGCAGCACCTGCTCACGGAGACGGTCGAGCAGCACATGCTCTCGCCCGTGCCGGGCGCCAGCCCGCAGACCTCGCTGCGCCAGCTCGCCCGCCTGCTGCTGGATCTGCGCCTGCCGGGTCTGCCGGTGGTGGACGAGGCCGGGGGCGTGACGGGTTTTGTCTCGCGCAGCGACCTGCTCAAGGCGCTGGCCCACGAGCCGCCGCTGGATCTCTGGGGCTGAGGCGCCGCGGCGCCCCCCGGCTCAGCGACGCTGTCGCGACTGCAGCCAGCCCGGGTACTCCGCTGCGGGCATGGCCGCGGCGTAGAGCCAGCCCTGGGCGGACTGCACGCCGATGTCACGCAGGAAGGCCTCCTGCGAGATCGTCTCCACGCCCTCGGCCACGATGCTCAGGTTGAGCTCCTTGGCCACGCTCACCACCGATTTCATCAGTGCCTCGCTGCGCTCCTGCTCGGGGCCGGACTTGAGGAAGGACCGGTCCAGCTTGATGACATCGATGGGCAGCCGGGCCAGCATGGCCAGCGAGGAAAAGCCCGTCCCGAAATCGTCGAGATAGACCTTGTAGCCGAGGCCTCGGCATTCCTGCATGAAGGCGACCGTGCGCGCCTGGTCGCCGATGACGCTGCTCTCGGTGAGCTCCACATCCAGCAGGCCGTGTGCCGCGCGCTGGCACTCGGACAGCCAGCGCAGCAGGTCGGCGTCCTGGAACTGCCGGGCGCTGATGTTGACGGCGATGCGGGTGGGCAGGCCCTGGGCGCGCCACTGCGCGGCCTGCGAGGCGGCGCTGACGATGACCCATCGCCCGATGGCGGCGATCTGGCCGTTGTCCTCGGCACGCGCAATGAAAAGGTCCGGGCGGATCAGGCCGCGCTTCGGGTGCCGCCAGCGCAGCAGGGCCTCGACGCCCAGGCAGTGTCCGGTGCGCAGGTCCAGCTTGGGCTGGTAGTGCAGTTCGAGCTGCTGAAGCTCCAGCGCCTTGCGCAGGTGATGGTCGAGCCACAGCCGCTCCCGGGCGCGCTGCTGCATGCGGGGGTCGTAGACACGCTGCGTGCGGCCGCCGTCCTCCTGGGCACTGTGCAGCGCGGTGTCGGCATTGCGCAGCAGCTCCTCCAGCTCCGCGCCGTGCAGCGGGTGGCAGGCGATGCCGATGCTCACGGGCACCACCAGCTCGGTGCGCTTGAGGCTCAGGGGCTGCGTGAAGCGCTGCAGCACCATGCGGCCGAGGCGCTGCATCTCCTCGATGCCGCCCGGGCCGGGCATCAGCACGGTGAACTCGACGCCCAGCGAGCGCGCCACGATGGCCGGTGCGGGCAGCAGGGTCTTGAGCGCGCTGGCCACGGCCACGAGCACCTCGTCGGCGCCGTCGGGGCCGAAGTTGTCGCGCAGCAGGCTGAAGTCGCGCGGCTTGATCGCGAGCAGGCCGAACTCCTCGCGCCGCTCGATCAGGCTCAGCAGGCGCTCGCGCAGGGCGTAACGGCTGATGAGGCCGGTGAGCTCGTCCTCGTAGACCAGCGTGTGCAGGACTTCGTTCTGCAGCTCCTGGCTCTCGCTGCCGGTGCCGACGCCGGCATCCGGGCCGAGGTCCGTGCCGCACAGCACCAGCTGGCGCCGCGCCGGCCCGGCGCTGTGCAGGCGCTGGATCTGCCAGAGGTAGAGGTGGTCGCCCTCGGGCGTCGGGCAGCGCAGTTCGTCCTGCCACAGCGGGTCGGGCTGCCCAGCGGCCTTGGCGAGCTGGGCCAGCAGGGGCGCCGGCAGGGACTGCAGCGAGCTGACGGCGCAGCCCCGGAGCTGGCTCGGGCGCAGGCCGGTCAGCGCACTGAAGCCGGCATTGGCCTGGCTGATGCGGCCCTGCTCGTCCACGAGGGCGAGGGCCAGCCCCTGCAGCTCGCTCAGCGCGTGATCCAGGGGCCCGGCGTCGCGCGGGAGGCGCTCGGAGGCGATCGGGGAGGGACTCATGACAGCTAGGTGCCCGTACTGGCCAGTTTGGGCGCAGTATCGCCCGCGATCCAAAAGCGAAGTGTGTGATTTGTCGTGCAATTGGCGGCTTTCGTGGGCGCGGGGGCGGCAGGCCGCGCGACTACCATGCCCGGGTGCGGCAGGCGATGGGCCTGACCGCCGCCCAGGGAACCTCACGATCACCGCCATGTCAGACGACCCGATTCGCCCGGAGCCGGCCATCGACCAGGCCTTGCACAGCGAGCTGAGCACGGAGGCGCTGCGGGTGCTGCACAAGGTCGTCGAGGAGCTGCCCGATGCCTGCGAGCGCCTGCGCTATGTGCAGGAGATGACCGAGCAGGCCGCCAACAAGGTGCTGAACCTGGTCGAGAAGGCCCAGGGCGATGCCGGCGAGGTGGGCAAGAAGGGCCAGGACCTGGCCGAGGCGCTGGAGCGGCTGGCGTCCTCCGACGACATGAGCGTGGACCGCGCCCGGGCCATGATGCGGCTGTGCGCGGCCTATGCCCGCCAGGCCAGCGGCTTTGCCGAACGCGAGCAGGGTCTGCACACGGAGCTGATGCTGGCCCAGGGCTTCCAGGATCTGTCGGGGCAGGTGATCAACAAGGTCATCGGCATGCTGGACCGGGTGGAGAGCCCGCTGCAGCAGCTGCTGGCGAGCTCCGAGCCGCCCGTGGCCGCGGAGGAGGCCAGCGTCGCCGGCTCCAGCGCGGCGCTGGAAGGCGTGCAGACGCCCGACAAGGCCCTCAAGCAGGACGACGTGGACGACCTGCTCGCCTCGCTGGGCTTCTGAACGCGCCTCGCTAGCTGAGCAGCCCGCTCTGCCAGTGGCGGGTCTGCAGCCCGTAGTAGCCGGCCAGCAGCGCATACAGGCGCGGGTGCAGGCGGGCCAGGTCTTCGCCCTGCTCGAAGAAGCTCTCGCTGGCCACGGCGAAGAACTCGGCCTCGTCCGTCGCGGCATAGGCATCGAGCAGCGTCGGCTCGCCCATCGCCAGCGCGTGTCGCAGGGCCTGGAACTCGTGCTGCATGACGGCGGCCCAGTGCGCGTGCGCCTCGCGGCTGCCCAGCGGCGGCGCGCCGTTGGCCCGGCCATTCGCCTGGTCGAGCTGGTGGGCGAACTCGTGGATCACCACATTGCGCCCGTCGTGCGGCGCCTGCGCGCCGGCCAGCACGTCCTGCCAGGACAGGATCACCTGCCCCTGCTGCCAGGACTCGCCGCTGAGCCAGTCGCGGCGTTCCATCTGCACGCCCGCGCCGAGGTCATGCACGCGCTGCACCGCGAAAGCCGCCGGGTAGACCACCACCTGGCTGAGTTGCGGATAGACACCGCGCGCATGGCCCAGCAGCGGCAGGCAGGCTTGCGCGGCGATCAGCACCTTCATGGCCGTGCTGACCTTGAACCCGGCGCTGCCGATGACCGGCTTCTCGGCCACGAAGACCTGGATCAGCTGCTGGAGCCGCCGTTGCTGGGGCGGGCTCAGACGGCGATAGAGCGGCCACTCCCGCCGCAGCAGGCTGCGCCAGGCGGCCGGGAAGGGCGCCGCCATCCAGCGCTGGCGCTGGCGCCGGCGTCGCCAGGGGGGCAGCAGGAGCAGGGCCAGGGCGAGCAGGCCCAGAAGGCTGAGGAGCAAAAGGGGCATGGCGGCTTCGGATGTCGCGTGGAAGGAGTCAGGTGGGGTCGGTGATGTCCGCTGCAAGAGGAGGGATGCACCGTCCGCAGCAACGCGGGGCAGTCGGAGGGCGCCCCGTTCCGGTGGAGTCGATCGAAGGGTGCCCCGTTCCGGTGGGGTCGTTCGAAGGACGCCCCGTTCCGGTGGAGTCGTTTGAAGGACGCCCCGTTCCGGTGGAGTCGTTTGAAGGACGCCCCGTTCCGGTGCGTCTCGGGACTTCGTCGCACCGGCCCGGCCCGGACCCGCACCCCGGCGGCCCGCTCACGGGCAGACCACTTGAATCCAGGCCGGCGTGGGTGAGGCGCCGTCGCCACACTTTGCAACACTCGGGACCTTTTGGGGGCTTCCACTAGCTGGCGGGCGGGGCCCTGCTGCCAGAATTCGGTCCAGGCTCATCCGCGCAACGGCTGGCCGCCCGTCGTCGCCCCTGTCATCTAGCTTGCATATGGGCGCGGCACACTGGGCGCCGGCCCGTCGATGACGCCAGGCGGCGTCGTGGCCGACAGGCTCCGACACCGCTTCTGTCCCAGTGGCCCGGCGGGCGTCTGCCCGGTGGGGGCCCGTATCGGAGTGACTCCCGCATGCTGTTTTTTGTGCTGAGTCCGATGAGCGAAAACGTTTGGCTTTTTGAGAAACCGAGAAGTAAAACGTTTGCGCTTGATCTGATTTCTGTTGTGTGCACTTGACCCGCCGGGCTGGATGAGCTTGGGCGGGTTGTCGGTTTTTTCATTCTTCCTAGAGGAGTTGTCGGCATGAACGACTTGCATTGGTCTCGTTTTTCCCGCACGGCGCTGAGCGTCGCGGTGGCCATCGTGGCCGCCGCCCCGGCCCTGGCCCAGAACACCACCGCCGCCGTGGGTGGCCGCGTGACCTCGCCTGAGGGCAAGCCCGTGGCCGGCGCGACCGTCGTGCTCGTGCACACCGAGTCCGGCTCGACCAACACCCTGGTGACCGACGCCGAAGGCCGCTACTCCGCCCGCGGCCTGCGCGTGGGTGGCCCCTACGTCATCACCGTGACCAAGGGTGGCGACACCAACCAGCGTCAGGGCGTCTTCCTGGCCCTGGCCGAGACCACGGCCATCGACCTCGTCGTCGGCCAGGCCCAGAACCAGCTGGCGCAGGTGACGATCTCCGGCTCGAGCAGCAAGATCAACTCCGCCACCATGGGCTCGGGCACCAACCTGACCGGTGCCGACCTGGCCCAGCAGTTCTCCATGCAGCGCAATCTGCAGGACTACGCCCGCCTGGACCCCCGCATCGCCCAGACCAACAAGGAGAACGGTGAGATCTCGGCCGCCGGCCAGAACAACCGCTTCAACTCCATCACGGTGGACGGCGTGTCGATCAGCGACACCTTCGGCCTGGAAGCCAACAACCTGCCGACGATGAAGCAGCCGGTCTCGATGGACGCCATCGACTCCGTGCAGATCAACCTGTCCAACTACGACGTGACCCAGAAGGGTTACACCGGCGCGAACGTGAACGCCGTGACCAAGTCGGGCACGAACACGTTCAAGGGCACCGCGACCTACGCGTACCGTGACCAGGACATGGCCGGCCGCCGCTGGAACCGTCCCCCGACCGACACCTTCACCCGCCTGACCCCCTTCAAGGAAAAGCTGTACGGCTTCACCCTGGGCGGCCCGATCATCAAGGACAAGCTGTTCTTCTTCACGGCCTACGAAGAGCAGCACAACACCATCTCCTCGCCCGCCTTTGGTCCGGCCGGCTCGACGAACGCCACCGCGGTGAACATCACCCAGGCCCAGATCGCCGAAGCCCAGAAGATCATGCAGGACGTCTACAAGGTGGACGCCGGCAGCCTGGACAACGTCTCCGGCCTGGAACTGAGCGTCAAGGACGTGCTGGTGAAGGTGGACTGGAACATCAGCGACAAGCACCGCGCCAACATCCGCTACACCAAGACCGAGCAGAACGAGCCGACGCTGCCGGGCTTCAGCAGCAACCAGCTGTCCCTGAGCTCCTACTGGTACCGTGAGCGCAAGACCATCGAGACGGTCATGGCGCAGCTGTTCAGCGACTGGACGGAAGACTTCTCGACCGAGCTGAAGATCTCGAACCGCGACTACGAGAAGGCCACGCTGAGCGACACCAACCTGCCGGCGATGTCGCTGGTCTGGACCAATGGCAGCAGCCGCACGCTGAACCTCGGCACTGAGCGCAGCCGTCACCTCAACAACCTGAAGACCAAGACGCTGGACGGCTACTTCGCCGGCAACCTGTTCGTGGGCGACCACGAGATCAAGGGCGGCGCCGACCTGTCGCGCAACGAGATCTACAACGTCTTCCTGCAGGACACCCGCGGCAACTACACCTTCTCCGGCAACGGCGCGCCTGGCACCGCCAACGACCCGCTGACGATGCTGCGCAACGGCACCCCGTCGTCGTACTCGGTGCAGCTGCCCTTCCCGGGCAAGTCGCTCGATGACTCGATCGCCAACTGGACGCTGACCAACGTCGGCTTCTTCATCCAGGACACCTGGAAGATCAACAAGAAGCTGAACATCACCGCCGGCATCCGTGTCGACGAAGTGAAGACCGATGACCGTCCGGTGGCCAACGCCGCCGCCGCGCTGCCCGTCATCCCCGGCAACCCGGCCACGAACGTTCGCCAGACCGGCGGCTTCGGCCTCGACAACACGGCCAACGTCGACGGCCAGCGACTGGTGCAGCCCCGCCTGGGCTTCAACTACCAGCTGGATACCGTGGACTCGCGCAAGTCGCAGATCCGCGGTGGCGTGGGCCTGTTCCAGGGCGCTGCCGCCAACGTGTGGCTGACCAACCCGTACCAGAACGTGGGCTCCACCGCCGTCTACAACTGCGGTACCGGCACCACGCCCTGCCCGACGGGTCTGCGCTTCAGCGCCGATGGCTCGAACCAGCCCTCGCTGACCGGCACGCCCCAGGCCAACGTCGACTTCGTCGAGAAGGGCCTGTCGCAGCCGTCCGTGTGGAAGCTCAACCTGGCCTGGGACGGCCAGCTGCCCTGGTACGGCCTCGAGGCCGGCGTGGAATGGCTGCACACCAAGGTCAAGCAAGGTCTGTACTACCAGCACCTGAACCTGGGCACGGTGACCGCCTACGCCCCGGACGGCCGCGAGATGTACTGGAACGCCGCCGGCCGCAGCGAAGCCTGCTGGACCGCTGGCACGGAATCGGTGAACTCGGCTTGCGGCTCGCGCTTCAAGGCCCTGGCCAACTCCGCGTACAACAACGTGCTGCTGGCCTCCTCGACCAACAAGGGTGACGGCGACACGCTGACGCTGCAACTGTCGCAGCGCGTGAACGCCAACCTGCGCTGGCAGCTGGCCTACACCCGCACGGCCGCCACCGAAGTCAGCCCGCTGGCCTCGTCGGTCTCGAGCTCGAGCTGGAACAACCGCGCCAACTTCAACCCCAACGAAGACGTCGCCGCCAACTCGCAGTACCTGATCCGCGACCGCATCAGCGCCGCCGTGAACTTCAGCAAGGCCTTCGTCGACAACTACAAGACCACGCTGGGCGTGTTCTACGAAGGTCGTGCCGGCAAGCCCTACAGCTGGGTCTACCGCAACGACATGAACGGTGACGGCCGTACCCGCAACGACCTGATGTACATCCCGAAGGCCCCGGGCTCCGGCGAAGTGCTGTTCCGTCTGCCGGGTCAGTCGGTCGCCGCTTCCGGCGCCGCCGCCGAAGCCGCGTTCTGGGACATCGTCAATGGCGACAAGGCTCTGCGCAACGCCAAGGGCGGTGTCGTGGGTCGCAACTCGGCCTTCGCTCCCTGGGTCAACAACTTCGATCTGCGCCTGTCGCAGGAAGTGCGCGGCTTCACCCGCGGTGGCAAGGGCGTGATCACGCTGGACATCATGAACGTCGGCAACCTGCTGAACCGTCGCTGGGGCCAGATCTCCGAAGCCGCCTTCCCGTCGACCCGCAGCTTCGTGAACTTCGCCGGCATCACGCCGGACGGCAAGATGGTCTACGCCGTCGCGACGCCGGATCCGCTGGTCACCCCGACCGACGCCGCTGGCCGCAACCGTCTGGCACAGTGGGGCATGAACCTCACCGCCAAGTACGAGTTCTGATCCTGCAGGGGCCGGCATCCGCCGGCCTCGCCCGCATCAGCCGGGCCGCACCTCGCGAGGGGTGCGGCCCTTTTTCATGGGCGGGCGCTTCAGGGCGCAGGCGCCTTGGGCATGCCGAGCGAACGGATGGCCGCATCCAGGGCCTGCATCGTTGCGTCAGACGTCTTCTTGCTGCACATCATGTGGCGCTGCAGCCCGGCGGGCATGTCTGGGAAGCTCAGTGAGCTCAGCTGCCGGCTGACCTCGCCGTGCCGCGTGAGCCAGAGGTAGTCCTCGCGGTCCATGAACATGTAGTCCGCGCGACCGGCGCCCAGCATGCGTGTGAGCTGGACCGGCGTGACCGTCGCGCGCAGCGGCGCGGGCGACTGCCGGCGGATGAGCCCGTCGAGCTCGCCGCCATAGGAAATGCCGTCCACGACGGCCATGCGCAGATTCGCGTCGGCCAGCAGGCTGGCGAGGCTGCGATGCGCACGCACGGCCGCGGCGGAGCGCGGCCCGACCAGCACGACATGCGGCACGTCCTGCGACATCGGCAGGCTGAAGCGCGCATACAGCTCGCGCTCGGGCAGCCGGTACCAGCCCGGGGAACACAGCGGCCGCTCGTTGGCCTGCAGCTCCAGCTGGATGCGCTTGAGCGGCGCCTCCTCCATCTGCACCGCCAGGCCCGCGGCCGTCAACACGGCCCGGGACTGCTCGATCAGCAGGCCCTTGGGCTGGCGGTCCTCGGTGTAGGAGTAGGGCGGCTTGTCTCGGTAGAGCAGCAGCAGCGGGCGGTCGTCCTGCGCCTGCGCGCCGCCGGGCAGCACGCCAGCCAGGGTCAGACACAGGCTGGTGGCGGCAAGGCGGCGTGCGGCATTCATGCGTCCTCCGTGTCCTCGTCCGTATCGACGTCCGCGTCCGCCGGATCGGCGTTGCGGTCCGCGTCCCAGCTGTCGCGGCTGGAGCGTCCCTTGCGCTGCGCCTTCTTCTCCATGAGCAGGCGCTCGCGCTCGGCGTCCGCCACGGCGGCGGCGGCGGACCAGGCCTGGAACTCGTCCGGCGTCTCCAGGCTGATGCGGCCCAGCACGCCCTGGCGGAAGTCGTACATCAGGATCTCGGCCGCCTTCTGCATGTTCACGCGCCCGCCGCTCAGCACGGCGCCGCGCTTGCGGCCGATGGCCTCGAGCAGCTGGTCGTCCTTGAGGGTCTCGAAGGCGCCCTCGAGCTTGTAGCGGGCCTGCAGCAGCGGCGCGTAGTTCAGCCGGAGGTAGTCCAGCAGCTCGAGCGCGACCTCCTCCTCGTCCAGCGCATTGCGGCCCACGGCACCGCTGGCTGCGAGGTTGTAGCCGCTCTCCGGGATGTGGATGCGCGGCCAGAGCATGCCCGGCGTGTCGAAGAGGTAGGCGTCCTGCGCCAGCACGATCCTTTGCTCGACCTTCGTGATGCCGGGCTCGTCACCCGTCTTGGCGGACTTCTTGCCCACCAGCGTGTTGATCAGCGTGGACTTGCCCACGTTGGGGATGCCGCAGATGAGGATGCGCAGCGGCTTGCTCATGCCGCCGCGCAGCGGCGCGAGCTCGCGGCAGGCGGTCACGAGCGCCTTGGCAGGCGCCTTGTTGCCCGCGTCCAGCGGCAGCGCGCGGGTGCCGGGCAGGGCGTTGTAGTGGTCCAGCCAGCGCTGCGTGCGGTCGGGGTCGGCCAGGTCCTGCTTGTTGAGCAGCTTGAGGCTGGGCTTGCCGTCGGTCAGCGAGGCCAGCAGCGGATTGGCGCTGGAGCCCGGCAGGCGGGCATCGAGGAGCTCGATGACCACATCGATGCCCTGCTTCATGCGCTCCTTGATTGCCTTGCGGGTCGCATGCATGTGACCCGGGAACCATTGGATGGCCATGCTCTGGATTCTTTCTTGTGTCGCGGTACTGGGTCGCTATTGTCCCGTAGCCGGACGCTCGGCGGCGCGATGCAGGGGCGCCTCGCCGTCCTGCTCGCGCTGCGGGGCCTGGCGGGGCAGGTCCAGGGTGAAGCAGGTGCCGCGGCCCGGGCTGCTGTGCACCCGCAGGTGCCCGCCGAAGAGCTGCTCGACGATGTTGTAGCTGATGGACAGCCCCAGGCCCGTGCCGCCGCGCCCGAGCTTGGTCGTGAAGAAGGGCTCGAAGACGCGGTGCAGCAGCTCCGGCGGGATGCCCACGCCGTCGTCAGCGAAGGCCAGCTCGAGCCAGCCGGGGTCCGTGGCGCGTGCGCTGACCGTCATCAGGCCCTCGCGCGAGCTGCCTTCGAAGGCATGGAGCAGCGCGTTGTTGATGAAGTTGCTGAGCACCTGACCCAGCGGGCCGGGGTAGCCGTCGATCTCGAGGCCGGGCGGGATGTCGATCTCCACGCGGTGGCCGGCCTTGCGCACCACGCCCATCATCGTGGCCACGATGTCGGTGACGGTCTGAGCCAGATCGAAGACCCGGCGCTGCTCGCTCGTGCGGTCCACCGCCACCTGCTTGAAGCTGGCGACGAGGCCGGCCGCCGTCTGCAGGCCGCGATGGATCAGCTGCGCCGCCTGGCGCGCCTCGTCGAGGTAGCGCACGAGGCTGCTGCGGCGCAGCGCATTGGCCGCCATGGACGACTCGATCTCGTCAGTCTTGTTCAGGAGCGTGCCGGCCATCAGCAACGAGTTGCCGATGGGCGTGTTGAGCTCGTGCGCGACGCCCGCCACCAGTGCGCCCAGCGCGGCGAGCTTCTCCTGCGCGGCCAGCTGCTTCTGCGCGTCGCCCAGGTCGCTGTAGGCCCGGGCGTTGTCCAGCGCGATGGCGGTGTAGGCGCTCAGCGTGCGGAAGACCAGGCGCTCCATCTCGCCATAGGCGTGCTGCTGGGGCGACTGGATGGTCATCACGCCGAGCACCCGCTCGCCGACCGTCAGCGGGGCGAAGAGGGCGCTGAGGGTGCGCATGGTGCCGGGCACCTGGCTCGGGTCGGAGCCGTCCGGGGCGAGCGACACCAGCAGCTCCCGTCGCTCCCGCAGCGCGCGGGCGGCATTGCTCTCCTCGGCGTCGAGGCGGATGCGGTGCGGCGGCAGATGTTCGCCGTGCTCGACGTCGAACACCGAGCTCATCGTGAGGCCGTCCGCGTCGATCAGGTAGACGGCGAAGCTGCGCGCGTCCAGCAGCGCATGCACATGGCGCTCGAGCACGGCGAACACCGAGGGCGCGTCCAGCTTGGTGGTGATCTCCTGGCCGATGGCGCCCAGGCGGGCGAGCGTGCTGCTCGTCTGCTGCGCCAGCTCGGCGCGGCGGGCCTCGGCACTTGCCAGCGCGCGGTGGTGCGCGGACTCGGCCCGCTCGCTCTCGGTCATGTGCCGCAGCTGCATGGCCAGCATGCGGCCGGTGACGTCCTTCCCATGCATGCGCTGCCGCAGCGTGCTGGCCTCCACCGCGGCCTGGTAGGCCAGCTCGAAGCGGCCGAGGTCGGCATTGGTCCGGGCCTGCAGCTGCAGCAGCTCGATGGGCGGGGCGTAGTGCTGGATGGCCGCGGCGGCCGTCATCGCCCGCTCCAGGTGCCGGGCGGCCAGCGCGAGGTGCTCTTCGCCGGGCTGCTGGCGATGGCGCTTGCGGGCGATCCGGGCCAGCAGGAGATGGGCCAGGACCTGCTGGTCGCCCACCTGCTGCTCGCAGGCGTCGTCCAGGCACGACTGCGCGACCTGCTGGGCCTCGTCGAGTCGGCCCAGCCGCATGAGGGCCAGCGCGCGGCTGCGGCGCAGGTCCATGGCGAGGTCCCGCGCCTGCGCGGCCTCCGCGCGCGCCTGCAGTGCGTCGAGGCGTTCGAGCGCCTCGGCGTACTGCTGCTGGTCCACGGCCAGCTCGGCCCGGTAGCGCAGGGTGATGGCGTAGTAGCGCGAGGCCTGCAGCGGACGCAGTGTCTGCTCTGCTTCCTCGAGGCGCTGCTGTGCGAGGTCCAGACGACCGAGGTGGCGCAGGGCCTCGCCGACCTGGCTCTGGCAGCTGCCGACGGCGCTGGGCCAGCCCGTGGGCAGCGCGAGGTCCAGGGCACGCTGGACCCACTCGAGCGCGGCGTCGTGGTCGTTGAGGCTGGTGAAGGCATTGCCGATGTTGCCGGCCGCGATGATGGCCAGGTGCAGCTGCCCGCTGGCGAGCGCCAGCTGGTGGCAGCGCACATAGGCCTCGATGGCCTGGGCGTAGTCCCCCTGGCGGAAGGCCCGCGTGGCGCGCAGCTGCTGGAGCGCCGCCTGGACATAGGGCGGCCACGCGGCACTCTCCTGGGCATCGGCGCCGACATCGTCGTCGGGCGCCTGGCCGCGCAGCACCTGCAGGCGGGCCAGGACGGCGCGGTAGAAGGTTTCGCGCGCAGGCTCGGCAGCCCGGGCGGCGCACTGCGCGGCCTGGCGCAGGCACTCGTCACGCTCCGCGAAGTTGCCGGCACCGGTGGCGATGGCGGCGCGCACGCCGTGAAGATCCGCCGCCAGCACAGGGCTCGGCGCGGCCTCGGGCAGCAGGTCGGCGATGTGCGCGAACGCCTCCGGGAGGCGGGCCTGCAGGCGCATCAGGTCAGCCTGGGTCAGCTGGGACAGCCACTGCGCGTGGGAGCTCAGGGCTTTCCCGCTCCTCTCGCTTTCCCGCGTGGCGATGGCAAGACATTCGGCGGCCTGCCGGCTGTCTCGCTCCCGCAACTGCCATGCAAGCTCCACGCAAGTGGACGTTTCTGCAGGCAACAGATGCAAGACGCCGTGCGCGTACCAGGCCTGCAAGGCGTCGTCTGTGTCGTACAGGGAGCGGACGTCACCGGACATTGCGCGCGAAACCGGAGAGCTGCGAAGACCCGCATCTTGCCTCACTCTTCCCCCGAGCAAGCGCGGCGCCGAGGGGCATTTGCAACGCCTCGCCCGGGGGCGGTGATCTTTGGCGAATCGCGATCGGCGCGGTCGCCACTCGCCCGTTTGTGCGATTCGCGTTTCGAAGCCTTTGCGGCAAGCGGGGGAAATATGGATGTCAGAACTGACAGGTAGGCGACCAAATAGCGGTGGCTAGCATCCGTTCCCACCTGCTAGGCACGGCTGTTGGAGGTATTGCGGTCGCGTGGAGCCAGGGCGCCGACAGGCGCATGGATGCGAGCTTCTCCGAGGGAGGCGCGCGGCCCGGGACTTGTCGGCAGGGCTGGGCGTCGCCACCCGGACGCTCACGTCGACGAGGACCGGTCCGAGGCCCCATCAGGCCAGACCGGACGAAATGGGGAAAACCCCCAAACAACAAGCAAAGAGAGAGCAAGATGAGCAAGCAAATGAAGACCGCGCTGAAGAGCGCCTTTGCCCTGGCAGCCGTCACCATGGCCGTGCAGGCCCTGGCCGCCAACCGCGAAGAGCTGGACCTGCAGGTCAGCAACGGCGCCCAGAATGCGCTGAAGGCCTCCAACAATGGCCAATCCAACGCCGCGGCCGCCCTCGGCCTGGCTTCCGACGAGCTGAAGGCCGTCACCAGCAAGACCTACGCCAGCGGCCGCGTGGTGACCCGTCACCAGCAGATGTTCCAGGGCGTGCCCGTCTGGGGCGAGGCCATCGTCGAACACAACGACGGCCCCACCAGCAGCTTCTCCGGCGCCCGCATCCGTGGCATCACCGACGACCTGGCCCACAGCCGTCCGACCCTGAGCCAGAGCTCGGCCCTGTCCATGGTCAAGGCCAAGGAAGGCGCCTTCCGCACCGAGAACGACAGCGCCAAGCTGTACGTCAAGCTCGATGACAGCGGCAAGGCCCGTCTGGTCTACCACGTCAGCTTCCTGACCGGCCACTCGATCGGCAAGCCCGAGCGTCCCAACTACCTGGTCGACGCCAACACCGGTGAAGTGCTGCAGCAGTGGGAAGGCATCCACCACGCCAACGGCACGGGCCCTGGCGGCAACCAGAAGACCGGCCAGTACGAGTACGGCACCACCGCCGGCAAGGGCTACCTGAACGTGACCCAGAGCGGCTCCACCTGCGCGCTGGACAGCACCAACGTCGCCACCATCAACCTGAACGGCGGCACCTCGGGCTCCACCCCGCACAGCTTCACCTGCCCCCGCAACACGGTGAAGGCCATCAACGGCGCCTACTCGCCGATGAACGACGCCCACTACTTCGGCAACGTCATCTTCAACATGTACAACGACTGGCTGGGCGTTCGCCCCATCAGCCAGAAGCTGCTGATGAAGGTGCACTACAGCTCCAGCTACGAGAACGCCTTCTGGGACGGCACGGCCATGCACTTCGGTGACGGCGCCTCGACCTTCTACCCGCTGGTCTCCCTGGACGTCGCTTCGCACGAAATCAGCCACGGCTTCACCGAGCAGAACTCGGGTCTGGTGTACTCCGGCATGTCCGGCGGCATGAACGAAGCCTTCTCCGACATGGCCGGCGAAGCCGCTGAGTACTACATGAAGGGCACGAACGACTGGATGGTCGGCTACGAGATCTTCAAGGGCACCGGCGCGCTGCGTTACATGGACAACCCGACCAAGGACGGCCGTTCCATCGACAACGCCAGCAAGTACACCAGCAGCCTGGACGTGCACTACAGCTCGGGCGTGTACAACAAGGCCTTCTACAACCTGGCCACCAAGGCTGGCTGGAACACCCGCAAGGCCTTCGAAGTCTTCGCTGACGCGAACCGCCTGTACTGGACGGCCAGCAGCACCTTCAACGCCGGCGCCTGCGGCGTCGAGAAGGCGGCCACCAGCCGCGGCTACACGACCGCTGACGTCACCGCCGCCTTCTCGGCTGTGGGCGTGAGCTGCTCCGGCACCGGCACCACCGCCACCCCGCTGACCAACGGCGTGACCGTGAGCGGCATCAGCCTGGCCACCGGCGCCTCGAAGCTGTACAGCATCGTCGTGCCGTCCGGCAAGGCCAGCCTGACGATCAAGCTTTCGGGTGGCACGGGTGACGGCGACATCTACGCTCGCATGACCACCGCTCCCACGACGACCTCGTACACCAAGAAGTCGGACGGCAGCACCAACACCGAGACGATCACCTTCACGTCGCCGGCCGCGGGCACCTACTACATCCTGGTCAACGCTTACTCGACCGTGAGCAGCACCAGCCTGAAGGCCACGTACTGATCGACCCTCGATCCCTACGCGGAATGAAGACGCCGGGCGAAAGCCCGGCGTTTTTTCTTGTGCGCGCCGACCATGAAACAGGCCCTCGATCACTCGAGGGCCTGTGGCCGTTTCAGGGGCGCGCGGGGCGGCCCGGGGCGCGGGCTCAGTCGTCGTTCTTGAACACCAGCTTGACTTCGTGCGTCTGCTTCTCGCTGCCGGCCTCGAAGCGCCAGTCCATCAGCGCGGTGGTCACGGCGCGGTCGAACACGCGGCGCGGCTCGGACTCGACGATGTCCACGCCGGACACCTTGCCGTCGGCCTCGATGCTCAGCTTGGCCTTCACGGTGCCTGCGCTGATGCCCTTCTGGGCGGCTTCGCGCGGGAATTCCGGCGCGACCTTCTTGATCAGCTTGGGCGTGGCCTGGGCGCCGAAGGCCAGCAGCAGGGCGGCGGCGGCAGGCAGGAACTTGGCGGCGAGGAGGGAGGTCTTCTTCATGTGAGTCTCTGGATGGCTACTGCAGGGAATGAGAGAGGGAATGCGGGGGGTGAGGGGCGAGGCATCAGGCCCGGAAGAAGCCCACCGCGTCGAGCAGGCGGCTCGAGCTGTCGCGCAGGGCTTCGGTCGAGCGGCTGAGCTCGTCGACCAGCGTCGTGTTCTGCTGGGTGGCACGGTCCAGCTCGTTCATGGCTCCGTTGACCACGCCCACGCCGGCGGCCTGCTCCTGGGCCGAGTGCGAGATCTCCTCGATCAGCTGGCCCATGTTGTTGACTTCGTCCACGACGCTGCGGATGGTGGCGCCGGCGTTGTTGACCAGCGCGGTGCCGTTCTCGACCTTCACGGACGATTCCTGGATCAGCACCTTGATCTCCTTGGCCGCCTGAGCGCTGCGCGAGGCCAGCGCACGGACCTCGGACGCCACGACGGCGAAGCCCTTGCCATGGTCCCCGGCGCGGGCCGCTTCCACGGCGGCATTCAGGGCGAGGATGTTGGTCTGGAAGGCGATGCCGTCGATCACGCCGATGATGTCGCCGATCTTGCGCGAGCTCGTGCTGATCTCTTCCATCGTCGAGACCACCTGGGCCACGACCTGGCCGCCGGCCGAGGCCGACTGGCGCGCCTTGCCGGCGATGCCGGCAGCCTTGCGGGTCAGCTCGCTGGCGCCGGTGAGGTTGGCGGCGATCTGCTCGACCGAGGCCGCGGTGTTCTGCAGGCTGGCCGCCGAACGCGCGGTGCGGTCCGACAGATTGCTGTTGCTGTTGGCGATGGCGCCGGAGTTGTGCGCCACCTCGCCCGCCGCCTGCGACACGCTGTTGACCACGCCGGACAGCGCGTCCTGCATGTCCTTCATGGCGTGCAGCATCTGGCCCAGCTCGTCCTGGCCGCTGGCCTGGATGCGGTGCGACAGGTCGCCCGAGCTGATCGCGAGCGCGGCGTCCTTGGCCTGGCGGGCCGGCACGATGATGGAGCGGGAGATGGCCACGCCACCGCCGCCACCGATCAGCACGGCCACGACCACCAGACCCATCGTGATGGCGACGGAGCGGCTGGCCAGCGCGGAGCCGGACTCGGCCAGCTCGCGGGCGCTCTCGAACTTCGACTCCACCAGGCGCTTGAGGCCTTCCTGATAGGCCTGCTGCGCCGGGCGCACGTCGGTGATCAGGCTTTCGCGGGCCTCGTCCGGGCTGCCGTCGGCCTGGATCTTGAGGAACTTGCTCACCGAGGCCATGAACTTGCCCTGGCGCTCCTGCACCTGGCTCACGATGTCCTTTTCCTTGTCGTCATCGACCAGGCTCTGCAGCTCGCCCAGGTGCTTCTCCAGCTCCTGCATGGCGCCGTCGATGGCGGCCTTCTGCTTCTTGATCTGCCGGGCTTCGTCCAGCAGCAGCAGGTCGCGCGAGGCGCGGGCGATGACGTTGACGTCGCCTTCGAGCGCGTTGGCGGTGGCGATCTTGACCAGGCTGGAATTCGCCGTGCGGTCCAGGTCCTTGGCCAGGTGGTTGGCATTGGCGGCGCCGTAGGCACCGATGGCCATCAGCAGCAGGATCAGCAGGGCATAGCTCACGGCCAGACGCTGACCAATGCGCATGTGGGACAGGAATTGCATCAGGAAACCTCAGGAAACTTCGATCCGGACCCAGCTCTGCACGTGCCCTCTCGGGCGGCGACATGCGCGGCTCCGAATGCATTCGGAGCGTGGCGCGGCCGCCGTCTCGGGATTGCCCCGCTGGGGTGAACCGCGCGGTGTGACAGAAGTCTCGGTCGCCGGGCCCCGGCCCCTCAGGTGAAGGATGGACGGGAAACGGCAGCGCGAAGTGTCTTCGCTGAGCCGCGCTTTGGCACATGGCAAGCGAGCGGCGGCGTGAACGAATCCGCGGCAAACCAGTTCGATGCCAGCTTGGTGTAAGCCGGTCCCGGCCGCCCAGGCGGCCTGCTAGGGGTTTGTGCCCGTGTCGTTCGTCAGGGCTTGGACCTGGCGGGCGCTCAGGGCCTCGCCCGGCTGGCCCCAGCTGGTGCGCACATGGGTCAGCAGGGCGGCCAGTTGCTCGGCATTGAAGGTGCCGGCGAAGGGCGGCATGCCGAAGGGGCGCGGGTGCTGCGGCGTGGCCGGGGCGAAGCCGCCCTGCTGCACGATGCGCACGAGGTTGATCGCCGACGGCTGCAGCACCACGCGGCTGCCCTTGAGCGGCGGATACACGCCTGGTCGCCCTTCGCCGCCGGCGCCGTGGCAGGCCTGGCAGTGCGACTCATACAGCCGGGCGCCGAGGAGCGCCTGCCCGGGCGCGGCGGGCGTGCCCCGGGCCGGCGTCCCGGCAGGCCCGGCCTCGGTCGGCAGGGCGCGGAGGTAGCGGGCCATGGCTTCGGCGTCGGCCTCGCTCAGGTGCCGGGTGCTGCCGACGATCACCTCCGCCATCGGGCCCTGGGCGACGCCCCGGTCCGACACGCCCTGGCGCAGCCAGGCCGCGGTCTCGGTGACGGGCCAGTCCTGCAGGCCGGCTTCGTCGGGCCGGTGCAGGGAGGGCGCTTCCCAGCCCAGGCCGCGCAGCAGGCTGCCGTCGAAGCGGTCGCGGGCCTGCGGTCCGCCCAGTGCGTTGCGGCTGCTGTGGCAGGCGTTGCAGTGGGCCAGACCCTGGGTCAAGTAGGCGCCGCGGTTCCAGGCGGCGTCCTGCCGTGGGTCCGGCTCGAAACTGGCCGGCCGGAAGAAGAGCGCGCGCCAGGTGGCCAGGGCCCAGGTGCTGCCGTAGGGCCAGGGCAGCGTCTGTGGGCGCGGCGGCTGATGGACGGCCGGCAGCGACTGCAGATGGCTGAAGAGCGCATCGCTGTCCGCGCGGGTGAGCAGCGTGTAGCTGGTGTAGGGGAAGGCCGGGCTCAGCAGGCGGCCATCGCGGCTGCGGCCCTCGTGCAGCGCGCGCCAGAAGTCGTCCGCCGTCCAGCGGCCCAAGCCGGTTTCGGCATCCGGCGTCAGATTGCCGCTGTAGACGGCACCGAATGGGGTCGGGATGGCACGCCCGCCGGCGAGGGGCAGGCCACCGGGCGCCGTGTGGCAGCCGGCGCAGTTGCCCACGCGGGCCAGGTAAGCGCCGCGCGCCTGCAGTTCCGCCACCGGGCGCGTCGGCGCTGCGGGCGGCAGCGGCCCGGGTCGGTTGGCCCAGACGACCCAGCCGGCAAGACCTGACCCCACCAGCGCGAGGCCCCACGCCAGTCGGGCGAGCCGCCGCTTCGCGCGGCCGGTCATGGCAGCCCCCCGCAGCGCATCGGCAGGCGTTCGGGCGAGGCGGGCTCCGGCTTGGCGCCCGGGGGCACGGGCTGCGAGGCTAGCCAGTCCGCCATCACGCGGATGTCCTGCGGGTCCAGCTTGCGGGCAATGTCGGCCATGCAGTCCGGCGCGACCGAGCGGCGCTCGCCCTGGCGCCAGGCGGCCAGTTGCGCCAGGAGGTAGTCGCGCGGCAGGCCGAGAAGACCGGGCACGCCGGGCTGGCGGCCGAGCAGCGTCGCGCCGTGGCATTGCTGGCAGGCCGGCAGGCGGCGCTCGGGCAGGCCCTGGCGCACGAGCGCCTGCGCGCGGGCCTGCTCGGCGGGAGGCAGGGCCACCGGCTGCGCCGGCGGATGCGGGAGGTCGAGGCTGGCGAAATGCCGGGCGATGTCCTGGAGGTAGTCGTCGCTGAGGGGCGCCAGCAGCGTGTTCATCGGCCCGTACTGCCGCCGGCCGTCGCGGAAGCTCAGCAGCTGCTGGTAGAGATAGCCCGCCGGCTTGCCGGCCAGGCGCGGGTAGTAGCCATCGCGCGCGGCCCGGCCCTGCGCCCCGTGGCAGCCGGTGCAGGCAAGCACGCGCTGGGCCATGGTGTCCTCGAAGGGCGGCGGCGCCACGTCCGCGGCCCGGCTGCCGAGGGCGAGCGCGCCCAGCAGGATTCCGCTCAGCAAGGGCCGCCAGCCGGCCAGTCGCAGCAGGGGCGTCCGCATTCAGGCCTTGGCCGGCCGCGAGCCGAAGATGGCCGAGCCGACGCGCACCAGCGTCGCGCCTTCCAGCACGGCGGCTTCCAGGTCGGCGCTCATGCCCATGCTGAGGGTGTCGAGCGCCAGGCCTTGATCGCGCAGGCTTTGCAGCAGCTGCGCGAGCTGCCGGTGGGGCAGGCGCTGGGCCTCGAGGCCCTCGGCGGGTTCCGGGATGGCCATCAAGCCGCGCAGGCGCAGGCGGGGCAGGGCGGCGATCCGTGCGGCCAACGCCGGCACGTCCGCGGGCGCCGCGCCGCTCTTGCTGGCCTCGCCGCTGATGTTGACCTGCAGGCAGACCTGCAGGGGCGCGAGGCCCTCGGGGCGCTGCTCGGACAGGCGCTGGGCGATCTTCAGCCGGTCCACCGTGTGCACCCAGTCGAAGGCCTCGGCCACCACGCGGGTCTTGTTGCTCTGCAGCGGCCCGATCAGGTGCCATTCGATGCCGGCGCGCAGGTCGGCCAGCGCGGCGATCTTGTCGAGGGCTTCCTGCACATAGTTCTCGCCGAAGGCCCGCTCGCCGGCCGCGTGGGCCTCGCGCACGGCGGCCGCCTCGAAGGTCTTGCTCACCACCAGCAGGCGGGCCGACGCCGGCTCGCGCCCCGCCTTCGTGCAAGCGTTAACAAGCCGCCGGTGCACTTCTTGAATGTTCTCTTTGATCGTCGCCATAATGGCCTACGCTATTCGCCCACACCATGGACATCACACAACTGCTGGCATTCTCGGTCAAGAACAAGGCCTCCGACCTTCACCTCTCCGCCGGGCTGCCGCCCATGATCCGGGTGCACGGGGATGTGCGCCGGATCAACGTCGAGGCGCTGGAGCACCGCCAGGTGCACGACATGGTGTACGACATCATGAACGACGCCCAGCGCAAGAACTACGAAGAGACGCTGGAGTGCGACTTCTCCTTCGAGATCCAGGGCCTGGCCCGCTTCCGGGTCAACGCGTTCAACCAGAACCGCGGCGCCGGCGCCGTGTTCCGGACCATTCCGTCCAAGATCCTGACGCTCGAGCAGCTCAACGCGCCCAAGGTCTTCGCCGACCTCGCCCTGAAGCCGCGCGGCCTCGTGCTGGTCACGGGCCCCACGGGTTCGGGCAAGTCCACGACGCTGGCCGGCATGGTCAACCACCTCAACGAGAACGAGTACGGCCACATCCTCACCATCGAGGACCCGATCGAATTCGTGCACGAGTCCAAGAAGTGCCTGGTCAACCAGCGTGAGGTCGGCCCGCACACCATGAGCTTCTCCAACGCCCTGCGCTCGGCGCTGCGGGAGGATCCGGATGCGGTGCTCGTGGGCGAAATGCGGGACCTGGAAACCATCCGCCTCGCGCTGACCGCGGCCGAGACGGGCCACTTGGTTTTCGGCACGCTGCACACGAGCTCGGCGGCCAAGACCATCGACCGTATCGTGGACGTCTTCCCCGCCGCCGAAAAGGAAATGGTGCGGGCCATGGTTTCGGAGTCGCTCGTCGCCGTGATCTCCCAGACGCTATGCAAGCTCAAGGACGGCAGCGGTCGCGTCGCGGCGCACGAGATCATGCTGGGCACCTCGGCTGTGCGCAATCTGATCCGCGAGAACAAGGTCGCGCAGATGTACTCGGCCATCCAGACCGGCAATTCCCAGGGCATGCAGACGCTGGACCAGAACCTCACGGAGCTGGTGCGCCGCAATGTCATCTCGCCGGCCGAGGCTCGTGCCAAGGCCAAGTTCCCCGAGAACTTCCCCGGCTGACCGGGCACTCCCGCACGGGGTGGCGTGTCGTCGACACGAGACATTCCGTCACCCCTGCGGCGCGCTTCCTGTTGCATGATGCGCGCCGCTTTGGCCCCCGGTGGGCATGGAAGGACTTCCCAGCATGGAACGCGATCAGGCCTCGAAATTCATCAATGATCTGCTGCGGCTGATGGTCTCCCGCAAGGGCTCGGATCTGTTTCTGACGGCCGAGTTCCCGCCCGCCATCAAGGTGGACGGCAAGGTGACCAAGGTGTCGCCCCAGCCCCTGACCGGCCAGCACACCCTGCAGCTGGCGCGTTCGATCATGAACGACAAGCAGGCGGCCGACTTCGAGAAGCACAAGGAGTGCAACTTCGCGATCTCGCCGCAGGGCATCGGGCGCTTCCGCGTGAACGCCTATCTGCAGCAAGGGCAGGTGGCCCTCGTGCTGCGGACGATTCCCCAGAACCTGCCCAGCATCGAGTCCCTGGACCTTCCGCCCATCCTCAAGGACGTGGTGCTGACCAAGCGCGGTCTCGTGATCGTGGTGGGCGCCACGGGCTCGGGCAAGAGCACCTCGCTCGCGGCGATGATCGACCATCGCAACGAGACCACCTACGGCCACATCATCACCATCGAGGACCCGGTGGAGTTCGTGCACCCGCACAAGAACTGCATCGTCAGCCAGCGCGAGCTGGGCCTGGACACCGACAGCTGGGAGATGGCGCTGAAGAACACGCTGCGCCAGGCGCCGGACGTCATCCTGATGGGCGAAATCCGGGACCGCGAGACCATGGAGCACGCCGTGGCCTTCGCCGAGACCGGCCACCTGTGCATGGCCACGCTGCACGCCAACAGCGCCAACCAGGCGCTGGACCGCATCATCAACTTCTTCCCCGAGGAACGTCGCGCGCAGTTGCTGATGGACCTCTCGCTGAACCTGCGTTCCATCGTCTCGCAGCGTCTGCTGCCGCGCCGCGAGGGCAAGGGCCGCATCGCCGCGGTGGAGATCCTCCTGAACACGCCGCTGATCTCCGACATGATCTTCAAGGGCGAGGTGGGCGAGATCAAGGAAGTCATGAAGCGCTCGCGCGAGCAGGGCATGCAGACCTTCGACCAGGCGCTGTTCGACCTCTTCGAGTTCGGCCGCATCAACTACGAGGACGCCCTGCGCAACGCCGACTCGGTCAACGACCTGCGCCTGCAGATCAAGCTCAACAGCGAGCGCGCGCGCAGCGGCGAGCTGAGCCAGGGCACCGAGCACCTCACCATCCTCTGACCCTGTTCCTCAGCCCGGACCCGATCCCTCACACGCCATGGCAGACAGCATCAACACGACGCGCACCTACGAACCGACGGCCCCTCGCCGCGTGGCCTTCATCGGCCTGGGCGTGATGGGCCTGCCCATGGCCGGGCATCTGGCCCGCGCCGGGCACACCGTGACCGTCTACAACCGCAGTGCCGCCAAGGCGGCCGCCTGGGTGGCGGAGTTCGCGGGCGCCTCGGCCCCGACGCCCGCCGAGGCGGCGCGCGAGGCCGACGTCGTCTTCACCTGCGTGGGCAACGACGACGACCTGCGCTCGGTGCTGCTGGGCGAGACCGGCGCCTTCGCGGGCATGAAGCCGGGCGCGATCCTGGTCGATCACACCACGGCCTCCGCCGAGGTGGCGCGCGAGATGCATGCCGCGGCCCAGGCGCGAGGCCTTCATTTCGTGGATGCACCGGTGTCGGGCGGGCAGGCGGGCGCCGTCAACGGCCAGCTCACCGTCATGTGCGGGGGCGAGGCTGCGCCTTTCGAGGCCATGAAGCCCGTCGCCCTGGCCTTCTCCCGGGCGGTGACGCTCGTGGGTGAGCCGGGTGCCGGCCAGCTGGCCAAGATGGTCAACCAGATCTGCATTGCAGGTCTTGTCCAGGGCCTGGCCGAGGCCATCGCTTTTGGCGGCCGTGCAGGGCTGGACATGAAGCAGGTCCTCGAGGTCATCGGCAAGGGCGCCGCCCAGAGCTGGCAGATGGACAACCGGGGCAAGACCATGGTCGACGACCAGTTCAACTTCGGCTTTGCCGTGGACTGGATGCGCAAGGACCTGGGTCTGGTCCTGGACGAAGCCCGCCGCAACGGCGCCAAGCTGCCCGTCACCGCGCTCGTGGACCAGTTCTACGCCGACGTGCAGGGCCTGGGTGGCGGCCGCTGGGACACCTCCAGCCTGATCAAGCGCCTGCGCTGAGCTGGCGGGGCGCGCTGGCGCCAGACAAGCCAGCGGCCGAGCAGCGACGCTCGTGCTCAAGGGCGAGGCATTGGCGTCAGCCGCAGCACGTTCCCGCGAGCGCCAGGTGCTGCGCCTGGTGCGGGCTATTGAGGGCCGAGCGGCGGCCCAAGGGGCCATGCGTGCCGGCGAACCCGGCAGGGCCAAGGGGGTCCTTGGCCAGTGGCCTCATCAGCGTGATTCGCTGGGCTTGGGCGGCTTCGGCACGGTGCGCGCGAGTTCCTCTTCGGAAATGATCTCGAACAGGCGAACGACCTTCTTCACGCCGGACACCCCGCGCGCGATCTCGGTCGCCCGGTTGGCCTCGCGCTCGGTCACGCGGCCCAGCAGGAAGACTTCACCGCGTTCGACGACCACGTAGAAGGCATTGGAGATCAGGTCGCGGGCGTCCACGAAGCTGGCCTTGATCTTGCCCGCCACGAGCACGTCGTTGGAGCGCGAGCTGAGCGAGCTGATGAAGCCGACCTGGACCTCGTTCACCACGCGGTTCACGTTCTCGACCTCGGCCACGATGCGTTCGGCTTCCGCCTTGTCTTCCTCGTTGCGGGTTTCACCCGTGAGCAGCACCTGGCGGTTGTAGCTGTTGACGCTGATGTGGACGCGATCGCCCAGCTTGTCCGCCAGACGCTTGCCGGCCTTGAGCTCGATGCCCTGGTCTTCGACCTGCGTGCCCGAAGTGCGGCGGTCCGTCGCCACCATGGCCGTGCCGACCATGCCGCCCACCATGAGGGGCGCGCAGGCGCTGAGCAGGCCGCCGCCGAGCGCGGCGAGCAGAGGGATCAGGGCGAGGGGGCGCAGACGGCGCGTGCGATTCACTTGCATGGGTTCAGTCATCCAATCGATGAGGGGCAATGGCTGGCGAACACACCAGCGGCGTTGGCGAAGCGGCAAGTGCGGTGCCTGTGGCAGCCCGCATTCATTCCTCGATGCCCAGCAATTGGGCGTCGATGGCATCGCAGAGGCAATGGCACAGCAGCCGGTAGCCTTCAGCCACCCGCGCGAAGCGGCTGTGAGGCAGGCGCAGGGGAACGTCGGTGTCCAGCAGGGCGCTGCGCAGGGCCTCGTCCTGGCTGCCGCTGAGCAGCACCACGCTCATGTCCTGCGCGTGGGCCGCGTCCAGCAGCGGCACCAGGCTCGGCCCGCTGCCGCTGGGGTTGTCGATCAGTAGAAGCAGGTCGCCCGGATGACCGAGCGTCTGGATCTGGCGGGCCAGGCCCGCAGCCTCGTCCTGCACGCCCGGTCCCTGGTGCAGCAGTGCGTTGAGGGCGATGGCCGCGAGGCCGGGGCGCTCCTGTTCGAATCGACCGGTGAGCAGCGCCGCGGCATAGGCGGCATCCTGCGCGGCCAGGCCGGCGCCGGCGCAGAGAAGCCGACCGCCGCCAGTGATGCCGTCGACCAGCATCTGTGCGGCCAGGGCCATGGGGCGAGAGAGCGGCTCAGCGACCTGGTAGAGCAGGTCTGCGCTTTCGAAGAACTGTTGTTGGATGCGTTGTTCAAGCATTGCCGCGCATGATAAGCCAGGGCCTGAAGGGCTGCGGGTTTACCCCGCGTGAAGTGGGTCGGCGGGCGGTGGAGCGAATGGCGGATCGCACAGTGGATCGCACGGCGGAGCGGAAGGGCCGCCGCTGGGTCTCATCCCCGGCTAGCCCGGCTGCGCCGCTTGTGCATCGAAGGCGCCAGGCAGCCAATGCAGTTGGTCGCCGTCGATGGCGATGACGTCGAAGCGGCAGGGCGGGGGCTGGCGAAAGCGCAGCAGGTAGTGCTGTGCGGCCAGCAGGACCCGCTGCTGCTTGCGTCGACCGATCGAGGCCGCCGCACCGCCATGGGCAGATGAGCGGCGCGCGCGGACCTCTACGAAGACGACGCAGCCGTCGGCCGCCTGCACGATCAGGTCGATCTCGCCGCCCGGCGCGTGCGGCCCTCGGGCCACCCGATAATTGCGCTCCAGCAGCCGCATGCCCTGCGCCTGCAGATGCCTCAGCGCCTGCTGCTCGGCCTCTGCCCCGCGGGCCTGCCGGCTTTCGCCGCCCCCGCTGCGGGGCGGCCCTGACTTGAAGGCGCTCCACTTGAACATCGATGCCTCTTTGCTGATGCAGGCTGCCCGCGCGGCGGCCGGTGGCCAGCAGTATCCGGCCGGCACCCTCTACCTCGTGCCCACGCCCATCGGCAATCTGGCGGATGTCAGCCTGCGCAGCCTGCACGTGCTGGCCCTTGTTGATGCCGTGGCTTGCGAGGACACGCGGGTCAGCGGCCAGTTGCTGCACCACCTGGGCCTGCACAAGCCGCTGGTGAGCCTGCACCAGCACAACGAGCAGTCGGCCTCGGCCGCGCTGGTGGCGCGGCTGCAGGCGGGCGAGCGCATCGCGTATGTGTCCGATGCGGGAACGCCCGCGGTGTCGGATCCGGGCGCTGTGCTGGTGGCCGCCGTGCAGCAGGCCGGCCTGCGGGTGCTGCCGCTGCCCGGCCCCTCCGCGGTGGTGACGGCCCTCAGCGCCGCCGGTGATGCCCGCGCGCAGGGCTTCGCCTTTGCCGGCTTCCTGCCGCCCAAGGGGCAGGAGCGCCGCACCCGATTGCAGGCGCTGGTGGGCTCGGCGCAGAGCCAGGTGCTGTTCGAGGCGCCGCATCGCATCGCCAACCTGCTGGAGCTGATGGCGGAACTCGCACCCGCACAGACGCTGAGCATCTGCCGCGAGCTGACGAAACAGTTCGAGACCGTCCATACCGGCCCGGCGGCGTCCATGCCGGCCTGGCTGGCGGCGGACCCGCAGCGCGAGCGCGGCGAGTTCGTGCTGGTATTGCATGCCGAGCCGCCGCAGGCCGCCAGCGAGGAGCTGCCGCCCGAGGTGAGCCGGATGCTGGCCCGCCTGCTGCAGGAGCTGCCGCTGAAGCAGGCCGTGCAGATCGCCACGGACCTCAGCGGCCTGCCCCGCAACGGCCTCTACGACGCTGCGCTGCAGATGAAGAAGGCCGCCGAGGCCTGAGGCGTCAGCGGCCATGGGGGCCGTCATCGAACGAGTGAGGCGTCACGGGCGGCCCGGCTCAGGGTGCTCAGTTGCCAGGGGCGCTGGCGCTCTTGTCGTTGTGCTTGGCGTGGTGGATGTCCTTGCTGGCGGCATCCTGCATGTGGTGCAGGCGGCGGCGCTCGTGCTTGGTCACCGTGCCGTCGGACTTGGCGTTGGCCTCGGCCTGGTTGATGCGGTTCTGCTCGCGCTCGAGGCGGCGGGTTTCGCGGGCCGTGAGGGTGCCGGAGGCGGCGCCCTGGGCGATGCGGGCCTGCTGCTTGGCTTCGCGCTGGTCGGCGCGCGGGGTGGCCGGCGTGGAGGCGTCCTGGGCCTGGGCACTCAGGGCGGCGGCGCTGCCCAGGGCAAGCACGGCGATCAGGCGGGTCATCGAGGTCGAGAAGCTCATGAGGGCACTCCTTGGTGTTGGTGTCGAGTGGATGATTTCGGGGTGAAGCCGGCACTGCGTCGGCTGTGAGGAGACAACGCGGCGGCGGGAGCCGGCGGTGACAGCCGGCGTGTAAAGAACAGTGAAACGCTGCCGGTGAGGCGCGGACATTGAAAGCAGGCGGTGGAGCGCACCGAAAACGGCACTGCATGGGGCGCGCTGGAATCCGCAGGCACTGCAAGGGACAGCCGAGGCGCAGGATGCCGGCCTTCGGCGAAAGAAGCATCGGCAGAATGGGTGAAAGACCGCATGGGTGCAGGCGGGGGCGGCGCTCCTACAATGGCCCGCATGATTTCGCGCGAACCCACCATCGCCCGTCTGGCGACCGCCCGCAGCCAGCTGCTGGAACCCTTCGGCCTCACCGAGGCGACGCTTGCCAAGGCCTTGCGGCTGATCACCGAGCATCGCGTCGACGACGCCGACCTCTACTTCCAGACCACGCGCGCCGAGGGCTGGAGCCTCGAGGAAGGCATCGTCAAGAGCGGCAGCTTCTCCATCGACCAGGGCGTGGGTGTTCGCGCGGTGGCCGGCGAGAAGACGGCGTTCGCCTACTCCGATGACATCTCCGAGAACGCGCTGCTGGATGCCGCGCGCACCGTGCGCAGCATTGCCGCGGCCGGCCAGAGCCGCCGCGTGAAGGTGCCGGGCGAGCCCGTGATCGCCGCCAGCCGGTCGCTGTACGGTGACGCCGACCCCATCGCCAGCCTGGACAGCACCGAGAAGGTCGCCCTGCTCGAGCGTGCCGAGCGCATGGCTCGCGCCAAGGACCCGCGCATCGTGCAGGTCATGGCCGGCCTGGCCGCCGAGCATGACGTGGTGCTGATCGCCCGTGCCGACGGCACGCTGGCCGCTGATGTGCGCCCCCTGGTGCGCCTGTCCATCACCGTGATCGCCGAGCAGGGCGATCGCCGCGAGGTGGGCACGGGCGGCGGCGGTGGGCGCTTCGGCCTCGCCTACTTCACGGACGAGATGATCGCCTCCTACGCGGACGATGCCGTCAAGGCCGCCCTGACCAACCTCGAGTCCCGCCCGGCGCCGGCCGGCGAGATGACCGTGGTGCTCGGCCCGGGCTGGCCCGGCGTGCTGCTGCACGAGGCCGTGGGGCACGGCCTGGAGGGCGACTTCAACCGCAAGGGCTCCAGTGCCTTCGCCGGCCGCATCGGCCAGCGCGTGGCGGCCAAGGGCGTCACCGTGCTGGACGACGGCACGCTGGCCGACCGCCGCGGTTCGCTCAATGTGGATGACGAGGGCCACCCCTCACAGGCCAATGTGCTGATCGAGGACGGCATCCTCAAGGGCTACATCCAGGACGCCATGAACGCGCGCCTGATGAAGGTGGCGCCCACCGGCAACGGCCGCCGCGAGAGCTACGCCCACCTGCCCATGCCCCGCATGACCAACACCTACATGCTGGGCGGTGACAAGGACCCGGCCGAGATCATCGCCAGTATCGACAAGGGCCTCTACGCCACCAACTTCGGCGGCGGGCAGGTCGACATCACGAGCGGCAAGTTCGTTTTCTCGGCAAGCGAGGCTTTCTGGGTCGAGAAGGGCCAGATCCAGTACCCGGTCAAGGGCGCGACCATCATCGGCAACGGCCCGGATGCGCTGACGCGCGTCAGCATGATCGGCAACGACATGGCCCTCGACACGGGCGTGGGCGTCTGCGGCAAGGAAGGCCAGAGCGTGCCCGTGGGCGTGGGCCAGCCGACGCTGCGGATCGACGGTCTGACCGTCGGCGGCACGGCCTGACGACGGGGCTGCCGCAGGGCTTGATCCGTCGCAAATGCAGCGCTGAGACAACAAAACCGCACCGCACCCGGGCTTGACGCCCTTGCGCCGCAGCAGGCAGTATTCGCCACCATGCACTCGCCGAAGTTTTACTTTGCCTTCTTTTGGTTCTCGCACCGCACCGGCGGAGGAGAGGCGAACGCGTAACCCCCAGACACGCAACGAATCTCTAAAGACCGCCGGGCTCCCCCGGCGGTCTTTTTTTTCGCCCTCGCGTCGTCGATCCCCACACCAGAACAAGCAGAAAGCCTGACCATGAATGCCAAGACCCCCAGCGCGTCCTCGTCTGCCGCACACCAGGCCGAGCGCTGGTACTCGCCGCAGGACAAGACCAGCCAGACGGACGACGAGCGCATCCGCGACATCACGCCGCTGCCGCCGCCCGAGCATCTGATCCGCTTCTTCCCCATCGGCGGCACGCCCATGGAGCGTCTGGTGGTGGGCACGCGCCAGACCATCCGCCGCATCATGCAGCGCAAGGACGACCGCCTGCTGGTCATCATCGGGCCCTGCTCGATCCATGACCCGGCCGCCGCCCTCGAGTACGCCCGCCGTCTGGTGGTGGAGCGCCAGAAGTACGCCGACACCCTGGAGGTCGTGATGCGCGTCTACTTCGAGAAGCCGCGCACCACGGTGGGCTGGAAGGGCCTGATCAACGACCCCTACCTCGATGAGAGCTACCGCATCGACGAGGGCCTGCGCATCGCCCGCCAGCTGCTGCTGGAGATCAACCGCCTCGGGCTGCCGGCCGCCGTGGAGTTCCTCGACGTCATCTCGCCGCAGTACATCGGCGATCTCATCTCCTGGGGTGCCATCGGCGCCCGCACGACGGAAAGCCAGGTGCACCGCGAGCTGGCCTCCGGCCTGTCGGCGCCCATCGGCTTCAAGAACGGCACCGACGGCAACATCAAGATCGCCACTGACGCCATCCAGGCCGCGGCGCGCCCGCACCACTTCCTCTCCGTCCACAAGAACGGGCAGGTGGCCATCGTCGAGACCAAGGGCAACAAGGACTGCCATGTGATCCTGCGCGGCGGCAAGGCGCCCAACTACGACGCCGAGAGCGTGGGCGCCGCCTGCAAGGACCTCGCGGCCTCCAAGCTGGACACCACGCTCATGGTGGACTGCTCGCACGCCAACAGCTCCAAGCAGCACCTGCGCCAGCTCGAGGTGGCGCGGGACATCGCGGCCCAGGTCGCCGGCGGCAGCAACCAGATCTTCGGCGTGATGGTGGAGAGTCATCTGCACGACGGCGCCCAGAAGTTCACGCCGGGCAAGGACGACCCGGCCAAGCTGGAGTACGGCAAGAGCATCACCGACGCCTGCCTGGGCTGGGACGATTCGATCGCCGTGCTGGAGGTGTTGTCCGAAGCCGTCAGGGCGTCCCGGGCCTGAGGCCCCTGGGCTAGGATGGGGCACACAGGAGGCTCAAGCCATGCGCAGTGAAGTCCAGGTCGTGTTCGGCCCCGGCGAGGAAGTCCATCTGGCGGTCGACGCGGCCGAAGTGCTCAGCTTCGATGTCGCCCGGCAGTGGCTGGACGAGCAGTTCGTCAAGCATGGCTGCGAGCCCATGCGCGGCTCCGGCAAGGTGCTGATTGCCGACAAGATCCTGGGCGTGGCGGCGGCCGTCGGGCCCGCGGCCTTGCGGGATCCGGCCTTCGGGCTGGACTTCGCCCGGGCCGCCTCCGGGGCGCTCAGCAAGGCGCTCGTCAAGGTGGACGTGGGCCGGCTGAGCGTGTCCTTCTGAGGCGTTTGCCGGAGGCTCAGCCGCCCAGTTGCGGCACCGGCAGCTGCCAGCCGTAGTGCAGGGACGCCAGGCGCAGGCTCGCCACGCTGGCCATGCCGAGCACGAAGGCCAGGTCCCGCTTCAGGCCCACGCGGTGCAGGAGCTGGTACAGCGCGATGCCGGCCAGTGCGGCGGTGGCGTAGATGTCCTGGCGCAGCAGCAGCGGCACCTGACCGCTCAGCAGGTCCCGCACCACGCCGCCGCCGGTGGCCGTGAGCGTGCCCATCAGCAGCACCGGCACGGGCGGCAGGCGGCAGTCCTCGGCGATCTCGGCGCCGCACAGCGCGAACACGGCCAGCCCGACGGCGTCGGCGATCTTCAGGGCCTGCAGCGCACCGGGCGGCAGCGGACCGGTGAAGAGCGTGGCCAGCGCCGCGACCACGATGACGGTCAGGTAGCGGCTGTCCTTCATCCAGAACACCGGATGGCGGTTCAGCAGGAGATCGCGTAGCGTGCCACCGCCCACGGCCGTGATGGCGGCCAGCACCAGCAGGCCGAAGAGATCGAGCCCCGCGCGCAGTGCGGCCAGGGCGCCCGAGATGGCAAAGACGGCCACGCCGGCCAGGTCGAACCAGTAGAGCATCGCGGCAGTGTAATGAGCCGGCCGCAGCGCAGGGCGCGAGCCCTCTTGAATCCCGTCGGATCGTCCTCAACTGGGCTGACGCATGGCGGCAGACGGTGAGGATGCCGCCACCATCACCTGTCACACTCCATCCCGTTTTCAAGCATTCACGCCATGGACAAGCACACCCATTCCTTCCAGGCCGAAGTCAAGCAGATCCTGCACCTCGTCACCCACTCCCTGTATTCCAACAAGGAAATCTTCCTGCGCGAGCTGGTGTCCAACGCCTCCGACGCCTGCGACAAGCTGCGCTTCGAGGCCCTGGACAACGCGGCGCTCTACGAAGAGGCTCCGAACCTGGAAGTGCGCGTCAGCTTCGACCCCGAGGCGCGCACCGTCACCATCAGCGACAACGGCATCGGCATGAGCGCCGAGGAAGCCGTCGCCCACCTGGGCACCATCGCCAAGAGCGGCACGCGCGAGTTCATGTCGCGCCTGGAGGGTGACCAGAAGAAGGACGCCAACCTCATCGGCCAGTTCGGCGTGGGCTTCTACTCCGGCTTCATCGTGGCCGACCGCATCACCGTGGAAAGCCGCCGCGCCGGGCTGAAGGCCGAGGAGGGCGTGCGCTGGAGCTCGGAAGGCACGGGCGAGTTCGAGGTCGAGACCCTCACCAAGGCGGGTCGAGGCACCGACGTCATCCTGCACCTGCGCGAGGGCGAGGAGGAGTTCCTCAAGACCTGGCGCCTGAAGTCCATCATCAGCAAGTACTCCGACCACATCTCCCTGCCCATCCTCATGCGCAAGGAAGAATGGGACGCCGAGAAGGGTGAGCAGCGCCTGACCGAGCAGTGGGAGAGCGTGAACAAGGCCTCGGCCCTCTGGACCCGCAGCAAGAGCGAGGTCACCCAGGAGCAGTACGAGGACTTCTACAAGCAGATCTCCTACGACACCGAGGCCCCGCTGGCCTACACCCACAACCGCGTGGAAGGCCGCAGCGAGTACACCCAGCTGCTCTACATCCCGAAGAAGGCGCCCTTCGACCTCTGGAACCGTGACAAGCGCGGCGGCGTGAAGCTCTATGTGAAGCGCGTCTTCATCATGGACGATGCCGAGGCGCTGATGCCCGTGTACCTGCGCTTCGTGAAAGGCGTGATCGATTCCGCCGACCTGCCGCTGAACGTCAGCCGCGAGCTGCTGCAGGAGAGCCGCGACGTGAAGGCCATCCGCGAGGGATCGACCAAGCGCGTGCTGTCCATGCTCGAGTCCCTGGCCAACAGTGAGGACGCGGCCGAGCGCGAGAAGTACGCCGCCTTCTGGCAGGACTTCGGCCAGGTGCTCAAGGAGGGCCTGGGCGAGGACCACCAGAACCAGGAGCGCCTCGCCAAGCTGCTGCGCTTTGCTTCCACGCATGCTGACGAGGGCGTGAGCCTGGCGGACTACGTCGCCCGCATGAAGGACGGCCAGGAGGAGATCTACTACATCACCGCTGACAGCCTGTCCGCCGCCAAGAACAGCCCGCAGCTGGAGGTCTTCCGCAAGAAGGGCATCGAGGTGCTCCTGCTGGTCGACCGCGTCGACGAGTGGATGCTCTCGCACCTCTACGAGTTCGAGGGCAAGGCGCTGCAGTCGGTGGCCAAGGGCGCCATTGACCTCGGCAAGCTCCAGGACGAGGAGGAAAAGAAGAAGGCCGAGGAAGCCGCCGAGGCCTTCAAGCCGCTGCTGGAGAAGCTCAAGGTCGCGCTGGAAGGTCGCGCCAAGGACGTGCGCGTGAGCACCCGCCTGGTCGACTCCCCCGCCTGCATCGTGGTGGAGGAGGGTGACATGTCCGGCCATCTGGCCCGTCTGCTCAAGCAGGCCGGCCAGGCGGCGCCGGCCTCGCTGCCCACGCTGGAGATCAACGCGGACCACGCCCTGGTCAAGAAGCTGGATGGTAGCGAGCGCTTTGACGACCTCGCCCAGATCCTCTTCGATCAGGCGGTGCTGGCCGAAGGCGGGCAGCTGGAGGACCCGGCGGCCTATGTGAAGCGCGTGAATGCACTGCTGATGGGCTGACAAGGCAAGACCTGACCCCCAGGGGCAGGTCTTGCGGGGTCAGGCGAAGCTGTCCCCGTCCAGATGGAAGTCCTCGTCGTCGTCCTTGAACGATGGCGACGAGGGTGTCTCGGTGGCGGACTGCATTGCTTCGCGCTGCTCGTCCAGCTTTGCCACCTGGTCGTTCCAGTAGTTCGGCGTGCCGAACCAGGGGAAGGCCAGGGGGAAGGCCGGGTCGCCCCAGCGGCGGGCCAGCCAGGCGCTGTGGTGGATCATGCGCAGCGTGCGCAAGGGCTCGATGAGGCGACGCTCGCGCCAATCGAAGGCGCGGATGGATTCATAGCCGTCCATCAGGGCGTCCCACTGCCAGCGTGCGGTGGTGTCGTCGCCGCTGAGCAGCATCCAGAGGTCCTGCACGGCCGGGCCGGTGACGGCATCGTCCAGGTCGACGAAGTGCGGTCCGTGGTCGGGCGTCCAGAGGATGTTGCCCGGATGGCAGTCGCCGTGCAGGCGCAGCTGCGGTGCATCGGCCAAGGCCTCGAAGGCCTGTGTGATGAGCGCCAGGCAGTCTCGCACGACGCGGTCCCAGCGCGGGGCGATCTCGGGCGGCAGCACGCCGTGATCCATGAGCCAGGCGCGGGCGGTCTCGCCCGGCTCGGCGCCCCACCAGCGCACGCGATGCTCGAAGGGGCGGCGTGCGCCAACCTGATGCAGGCGCGCCAGCAGGCGCCCGATCCAGCGCAGGACCTCAGCGTCCTCCAGCTCCGGCGCCCGGCCGCCCTGGCGCGCGGCCACGGCGAAACGCTGCAGGCCGATGCGTCCCAGCGTGGCCGGCGAGCCCAGCAGTTCCAGTGCACCCTGCGGATGCATGAAATGCTCGCTGCCGGTCAGGGTCCAGGGGCGGGCCACGGGCACTTCGGCATCGGCCAGTTCGGCCGCGAAGGCGTGCTCCTCCAGGATCTGCGCCTCACTCCAGCGACCCGGGCGGTAGAACTTTGCCACGGCCGCGCGGCCGTCTTCCAGGTGCACCTGCAGCACGCGGTTCTCGTAGGAGTTGAGCTGCAGCATGCGGCCGTCGCCGCGCAGGCCGGCGGCCTCCAGGGCATCCAGCATGAATTCGGGCGTCAGTTCGCCAAAGGCGCGGTCGGTGTCGGGAGTCATGCGGGGCGGATGGCGCGTCGAAAGAGGCCTGGCGGCCAGGACGGGGCGGTGAAGGGCGCTCAGCGGCCGCCGGGGAAGCGCGGGCTGTCGACGACGACGCCGACGATGTCCCGCGAAGCGTCCGGGCCGGCGATGGGCTGGTCGAGGCTGATGTCCAGGCTGCCTTCGTCCACGGTCTCGTCGCCGGTCGGCGCGGTGCGTCCGCCGGTGCCGCTGTCAAAGCGCGGGTCCGGCGCGAAGAAGGAGTCCTGGAACACCGACGAGTCCTGCCACAGGCTGGCGCCGACGGTGTTGAGCGGCCGGCCGGCATGGGTGCCGGTGGTGGGGCTCAGCGGCGTCGGCGCGGCGGCGGGCGCCCGGGGCGGCTTGGTGCCAGCCTGCGGGCCGCGGACATGGTTGTTGTTGTAGGGCACCAGCAGCTGCAGCTCGGCCGCCGTGGGCAGGTTGTCCAGAGGGCAGCGCAGGTAGCGCACCCGGCAGGCGTTGAGTACGGACTGCTTGATCTGCAGGCCCCGGCCCTGCTGCTGGCGTTCGGTGTCGAGGTCGATGGCGGCTAGCACGCGGCCGTTGCTGCTGCAGATGGCGAAGCCCACATTCAACGCGCCCAGCAGCTCGAACCAGTAGCGGGTCTCGCTAGCATCGCTCGGCTGGCAGAAGCGCACCAACGGCAGCTTGCACAGGATCACGTGGTGCGGCAGGGCCTCGCGCAGGAGGCGGTAGACACGGCGCTCGTCGGTGCTGAAGACCGGGCGCGGCGCGAGCGGCCAGTCGGTGGGGAGTTTGTGACGGGTGCCTCGCGGGCGCTTCCAGAGCCAGGCGGCGCCCAGGGCGGCAAGCCCGAGGCTCGAGGCCAGGGCAATGATCCACGGAATGAGGGTCGGCATGGGCCTTGTTGACGACAGGAGGGACCGGTCGACGCGACCGGGGCGAACCCGGCCGGTCGGGCTGTCGTCAAAGTGTAACCAGGGCGGAACCGCCGGGCGCGCGGCGTGGCCGACTATTGCTTGGCGGCCTTGCCGGCGTCGCGGTATTGCGACTTCACCTCGGCCACGCCGTCGATGAAGTCCCCGAAGGCCCGGACATGGCGTTTGAACTGGAAGTCGAGCTCGGCCATGTGGCGCTCGATGGCCTCGCCGACGTGGGAGGAGACCGAGTCCGGCGGCAGGCGCAGCCAGGCCTCGGATTCGCTGCCGTCCCGCTCGACCGTCGCGCCGGCATTGCGGGCGATCCGCAGCATAGGGGCGTTCTCGCTCAGGGCATGGATGAAGAGCGTCTCGATGCCGCGGTTGCGGGCGTGCAGGGCGGCGTGCTCGAACAGGCGCGCGCCGAAGCCGCGGCCCCGGGCGCTCGCCAACACCGAGACACCGAACTCGGCCATGGCTGGCTTGCCCTGGCGCTGCGGGGCGGGCTCGTAGGCTAGGTGAGCCATGGCCACGAGCTGGAGGCGGCGGTTGAAGATGCCGAGGACCTCGTCACGGGCGAAGTCCAGGTTCATGGCGTACTTGGTGATCTGCTCGTCGCTGGCGGGGTAGCCGAAGCGCAGGTAGCGGTCCCGCTCGCTGAGGCTCAGCAGGTGCGTGAGGATGCGGCGGCGGTGACGGCGGGCCAGCGAGCGGATGGGCACCCAGCTGGCGAAGCGCTGCAGGCCCAGCTTCTGGGGCAGCCAGCCCAGGGCGCTCGGTTCGGGTTCGGTGTGGCCGGGGTCGGCCAGGGACGAGGGTTCGTGGGCAGTCATGGGCAGCCTCCACACAGCCGGAAGGGCTGGGGCATGCGTGCATGTTAGCGGGGTGCTTGCCAGCGGGCCTTGATCTGGTCGGCATTCCGGCGCGCGGCCTGCTTGCTGAAGGGGCTCGATTTGGGTACACTCGCGGGCTTTCCTCGTATTTGGCTGCGGGGAAGGATGCGCCTTGGCGCCACGACGTGAGAGGTCGCGAGCAGGCTGGAGCCCTTCGAAAGAGCGGTTGCAGCAGGCAAAGAAGCGGCACCGAACGGGGGCCCAGACGTAGAGATTTCAGCCAGCGACTGCTGCAGCGGGTGTTTTTGGCCTTGCTGCAGCCAACGAAAGCAACTCATGAAGACCTTCAGCGCCAAGCCGGCCGAGGTGACGCACGAGTGGTTTGTGATTGACGCCACCGACAAGGTGCTCGGACGTGTTGCCAGCGAAGTGGCACTCCGTTTGCGCGGCAAGCACAAGGCCATTTACACGCCTCACGTGGACACCGGTGACTTCATCGTCGTGATCAACGCAGACAAGCTGCGCGTGACCGGCAACAAGGCCACCGACAAGGTGTACTACCGCCACAGCGGCTTCCCCGGCGGCATCTACGCCACCAAGTTCAAGGACATGCAAGCCAAGCATCCGGGCCGCGCCCTGGAGAAGGCTGTCAAGGGCATGCTGCCCAAGGGTCCCCTGGGCTACGCCATGGTGAAGAAGCTGAAGGTTTACGCTGGTGGTACCCACCCGCACACCGCCCAGCAGCCCAAGGCTCTGGAAATCTAAGGAGCGGCAATGATCGGAAACTGGAATTACGGTACCGGCCGCCGCAAGTCGTCGGTCGCTCGCGTCTTCATCAAGAAGGGCACGGGCCAGATCATCGTCAACGGCAAGCCGCTGGATCAATACTTCGGCCGTCAGACGTCCATCATGGTCACCCGCCAGCCCCTGGTGCTGACCAACAATGGCGAAGCCTTTGACATCAAGGTGAACGTTCACGGTGGTGGCGAGTCCGGCCAAGCCGGTGCTGTCCGTCTGGGCATCACCCGTGCGCTGATCGACTACGACGCAGCCCTGAAGCCCGAACTGAGCCGCGCCGGCTTCGTCACGCGTGATGCGCGTGAAGTCGAGCGTAAGAAGGTCGGTCTGCACGGTGCACGTCGCCGGAAGCAGTTCAGCAAGCGCTGATCTTCCTGGCCGGTTCACGCCGGCCAAGCCTGGCGAAGCCTTTCGGGGCTTTGCCGGCATCCCGAAAGGCCGCTTCTGCGGCCTTTTGTCATTTCTGCGGCGGCGTGCTCGAGTGCCTCAAGCGGCTCAAAGCCCTTCTTGGTGCCGGGTCATGCTCTCCATGGATGAAAACCTGAGTCGAGCGCTGGGAGATAATCCAGCCATCTGACCTCCCTCCAGCAGGACACAAGCGATGAGCGCAGTTCTCGAATCCACCACCGCCGGCCCCAGCGACATCCCGGCGCCCATCATCTTCACCGACAGCGCGGCCGAGAAGGTGCGTGACCTCGTCGCCGAAGAAGGCAATCCGGAGCTGAAGCTGCGCGTCTTCGTGCAAGGCGGTGGCTGCTCGGGCTTCCAGTACGGCTTCACCTTTGATGAGGTGGCCAACGAAGATGACACGCAGATGATGAAGAACGGCGTCACGCTGCTGATCGACGCCATGAGCCTGCAGTACCTCATGGGTGCCGAGATCGACTACAAGGAAGATCTGCAGGGCGCGCAATTCGTGATCAAGAACCCGAACGCGTCCACGACCTGCGGCTGCGGGTCCAGCTTCTCGGTCTGATCGCCCTTCGAGGCCCGAAGAGGGCTTCGCACCTGACGACGCCGCACGGCCCTGGCCGCTGCGGCGTTTTGCTTTTCAAGCCGGCGAGCTCATGCGGGATGCCAAGCACCCAGGATGCGCGAACCCGAGGCCCCCGTGACGACGGGCAGATTGCCGGCCAACCGCTCGACGTGCCGCATGGCGAGCCAGGCAAAGGCGGCGGCCTCCACCTGCATGGCAGGCAGGCCCAGGGCGTCGCTGGCCTGGATGGACCAGCCGGGCAGGGCCGCAGCCAGCGCCTGCATCAGGCGACGATTCAGGGCGCCGCCCCCGCACACGGCCAGCCGACCGTTCGTGCCGCTTTGGCCGAGCAGGGCCTCGGCGATGGAGAGGGCAGTCAATTCCAGCAGCGTGGCCTGCACGTCCACGGGGCGCGCGGATGAGCCCAGCGCGGCCAGGTGCGCCTGCAGCCATGTCGGGTTGAAGAGATCCCGCCCCGTGCTGCGGGGGGGTGGCAGGCGGAAGAAGGGCTCGCCCAGCATCGAGGCGAGCAACGCCGGCAAGACCTGCCCCTGGGCGGCCCAGGCGCCGTCGGCGTCGTAGGGCAGGCCGTGATGGCGGTGAATCCAGTGGTCCAGCAGGCAGTTGCCGGGGCCGCAGTCGAAACCGCGTGGCGCGCCACCCGGGTCGAGACTCAGCAGGCTCACATTGCTGATGCCGCCCACATTGAGCACCGCCTCGCAACGCCCCGCAAAGACCGCCTGATGGAAGGCGGGCACCAGCGGTGCGCCCTGGCCGCCCGCCGCGACGTCACGGCTGCGCAGGTCGGACACGACGCCGATACCGGTCAGCTCCGCCAGCAGGGCGGCATTGAGCAGCTGCAGGGTGTAGCCGCTGCCATCGAACTCGCCGGGCCGGTGGCGAACCGTCTGCCCATGGGCGCCGATCGCGCGGATCGGTCGCTGAGGGTGCCGCTGCTGCAGCGTCCGGGCCAATTGGGCGTAGGCGCGAGCGACGCCATTGGCCGCGAGCGCGGCCCGGTGCAGCTCGTTGTCTCCCGGTGTGTTCAGGGCCAGGAGCTCGTCACGCAGAGTGGGCTCGAAGGGCGCGAAGGCGTGATCGATCACCTGCATCCCGCCACGGGGATCGAGCAGCGTCAAGACGGCATCGACGCCGTCCAGCGAGGTGCCGGACATCAACCCAAGGTAGTGCTCGGCGCCGGAGGCTGAGTCATCGGGGTGGGTTGGCGAGGTCACCGGCGGTGCGCTCATGGCGCCGTCTGTGCGGGCAGGCCGCGATCAGTCGGCGTCGCTGACGCCCTGGCCGAGCGAGCGGGCGACGTCGATCTGCGTGCGCGCGGCGAGTGCCGTCTGCTGGAACTGGTTCTTCGCGTAGCCGGGCAGCGTCAGCGATTCGGAGGCGCGGGCAATGACGCGCGGGTCCTGGTGCGCACCCTTCACGCGGAATTCGAAGTGCAGGTGCGGCCCGGTGGCCCAGCCGGTCGCACCGACGGCCCCGATCTTCTGGCCCTGCTCCACGCGCTGGCCCTTCTTGACGTCGATGCGGCTCAGGTGGGCGTAGACCGTCACGCGGTCATTGCTATGGCGCACATGGACGACATTGCCGAAGCCGTTCTGCCAGCCGGCCGACTCGACGACCCCATCGCCGACCGTCTGCACGGCGGTGCCGGTGGGGGCGCCATAGTCCACGCCCAGGTGGGCGCGCCAGGTCTGCAGGATCGGATGCATGCGCATCGAGAAGCCCGAGGTCACGCGGGAGAAGGGCAGCGGGCTGGCCAGGAAGGCGCGGCGCTTGCTCTGCCCGTCCATGGTGTAGAAGTTGCCCTTGCCGGTGGCGCTGTCGCGGAACCAGACGGCGCTGTAGCTGCGGCCGTTGTTGACGAATTCGCCCGCGAGCACCTTGCCGGCGCCGCCGTCCCAGGTGATGGGCTCGCCGTCGGCCGTCAGGCCTTCGTAGACGACCGAGAAGCGGTCGCCCTTGCGCAGTTCGCGGTGGAAGTCGATGTCGCCCGAGAACATCTCGGCGATCTGGGAGGCGATGGCGTCCGGAATGCGGGCGTCGTCCGTGGCGGCCCACAGCGAGCTGCGGATCGTGCCACTGGCCAGGCGCACCTGCGATTGCAGCGGCGCGGTTTCCAGGATGGCGGCGATCCGGCTGCCACTGCGCTCGATGCGCAGGCGGCTGAAGTGCGTGGATTGCAGCTCCGGGCGTTCCGCCGGGAATCGGGCAACCAGGGACTCCACGCGGCCCGAGGGCAGGGCGTTGACCTGGATGAGCTTGCCGGCGCGACCCTGGAGGACGCGGCGCGCGTTGGGGTCGGTGCGCAGGAAGGCGGCGAACTCGGGGTCGAAGGCGCCCATGCGCTTGAGCAGGCTGTCGGCCGTGTCGCTGGCGCGGGTGAGGTCGTTGCGGGAGAGCGCCACCTCATGCTCGGCCAGTTCGGCCAGCTGGGCCGAGAGGTCGTGCGAGCGCACGGCCTCGGCGATGGTGGTCTGGGGCAGGTCCTGGGCGTCAGGTGCGAGCGGCGCGACGCCAAAGGCCGTCACGGCAAAACAGCTCAGCAGGCCCACGAGGCTGCCTGTCAGGGCGCGCGGATGGCGAGCCGCGAAGGCCTCGGCATGTCCCAGCACCTGTTTCAGTTCCTTGGTCCAGTCAGTCACGCTTGCGGGTCCCGGTCTTCTTTGCACTTGCTTCGGACCGCACCGACGCGGGTGGCCTGGATGCGACGCGGTCCGCGAGGGACCGTCCACTAGAATCCAGCACTTTTGCGGCCGTCCAAAGATGGCCGCTGAGGCCAAAACTGGCGCCGAGTATACCCAGGGACCCCCTAGATCAAGGGCTGGGAAACCCGTCATCCGGCCGATTTCCGCTGCGCATCGCCCTCACGAGAGCTCTTCATGTCCGAATTGCGAACCGACACCCCCGCCAAGCCGGCCTACCCCGTCACCGACCGCGTGCAGGAGGCCCTGCGCGTCAGCCTGCGGGGCTGCGAGGAGCTGCTGCCGCAGTCGGACTGGGTCCAGAAGCTGGCCCGCTCGGAGGCCACCGGCACGCCGCTGCGCATCAAGCTGGGCCTGGACCCGACGGCGCCGGACATCCACATCGGCCACACCGTGGTGCTGAACAAGATGCGCCAGCTCCAGGATCTGGGGCATCAGGTGATCTTCCTGATCGGCGACTTCACCTCCATGATCGGCGACCCGTCGGGCCGCAACAGCACGCGTCCGCCGCTGACCAAGGAGCAGATCAAGGCCAACGCCGAGACCTACTACAAGCAGGCCAGCCTGGTGCTGGATCCGGCACGCACGGAGATTCGCTACAACAGCGAATGGAGCGAGCCCCTGGGCGCCAGCGGCATGATCCAGCTGGCCGCCAAGTACACCGTGGCCCGCATGATGGAGCGCGACGACTTCGCCAAGCGCTTCGCCAGCCAGACGCCCATCTCGGTGCACGAGTTCCTCTACCCGCTGATGCAGGGCTATGACTCCGTCGCGCTGAAGTCCGACCTGGAGCTGGGCGGCACGGACCAGAAGTTCAATCTGCTGATGGGCCGCCACCTGCAGGCGGAGTACGGCCAGGAGCCGCAGTGCATCCTGACCATGCCGTTGCTGGAGGGCCTGGATGGCGTGGACAAGATGTCCAAGTCCAAGAACAACTACGTGGGCATCACCGAGCCCGCGAACAGCATGTTCGCCAAGATCCTGTCCATCAGTGACGAGCTGATGTGGAAGTGGTTCAACCTGCTGTCCTTCAAGAGCCTGGACGAGATCGCTGCGCTGAAGAAGGAAGTCGAGGGCGGCCGCAACCCGAAGGACGCCAAGGTCCTGCTGGCCAAGGAGATCACGGCCCGCTTCCACAATGCGGCCGCGGCCGAGTCTGCCGAGGCCGACTTCAACAACCGCGCCAAGGGCGGCATTCCCGATGACATCCCCGAGGTGAGCCTCAGCGGTGCGCCGATGGGCATTGCGGCGGTGCTGAAGTCCGCCGGCCTCGTGGCCTCCAACAGCGAAGGCATGCGCATGATCGAGCAGGGCGGCGTGCGCATCGACGGCACCGTCATCAGCGACAAGGGCCTGAAGCTCGAGGCGTGCACGGTCGTCGTGCAGGTGGGCAAGCGCAAGTTCGCCAAGGTCACGATCGCCTGAGATCGACCGCGCCATGACAAACGGGAGGCCCAGGGCCTCCCGTTGTCGTTTCCGGGCCGGCCCGATGACGCGGGCCGGCGACGGGGTCAGGGCTTGACGGGGCGCGGATAGGGGCCGGGCTTGGGCTGCACGACCGGCTGCTCCGCCATGCGCTTCTTCAGCTCGGTGATGGCGCGCTCCAGCTGCGCATCCTGGCCCTTGAACGTGGCGCGCGGCAGGTTGTCCACCTCGATGTCCGGCGTCACGCCCTTGCCCTCGATGAGGAACTTGCCGTTGATGTCCATCTGGCCGGTCTCGGCGGCACGCATGATGCCGTTGTCCACCAGGCGGTTGCGGTCGGACAGCCACACGCCCGCGCCGGAGCTCGTCTTGCCGATCACAGGGCCGATGTTCAGGCGCTTGAAGCCCTCCGAGAAGGTCTCGCCGTCGGAGTAGGTCTCCTCGTTCATCAGCACCACGGCATGGCCGCGGAAGACGTGCTGCATGTTCGGGTAGGGCTTGGCGCCCTCCGGCGAGCGGCGCTGCCAGAAGGCCCACGCGCGGCGCAGCAGCTTCTCGAGCACCCAGCTGTCGATGTTGCCGCCGTTGTTGTAGCGCACGTCGATGATGAGGCCGTCGCGGTCGCTGGCGGCGTAGAACTCGCGGGCGAAGTCGGCGATGTCGTTCGGGCCCATGGCGCGCAGGTGCACGTAGCCGATGCGGCCCTCGCCGGCCTGCTCGACGATCCGGGCGCGACTCACGCGCCAGTCGTTGTAGCGCAGCTCGTTGTCACGCCGCGCCGCCACGGGCATGACGATCTTCTGCACGGCCTTGCCGTCGGCGGTCTTGAGGTCCAGCAGGACCTGCTTGCCCGCCTGCCCGCGCAGCAGCTCGACGATGTGCGGCGCCTCGGCCGCCTTGCGGCCATTGACCGCCGTGATCACGTCGCCCGCCTTGATGCCCAGCCCCGGCGCGGCCAGCGGGCCGGCCTCGTTCGGGAGCTCGGGATCGGCAGCATAGAGATGGTCGATGCGCCAGCCCTCGGCCACCTTGCTCAGGCGCGCGCCGAGGCCCGCGATGCCCGGCTCCTCGGGCCCCTGGCGCGTGTCGCCCGGGTTGACCTGGCTGTGCAGCGCGCTGATCTCGCCCACCATCTGCGCCATCAGCTCGGCGAGCTCGTAGCGGTCGGTCAGGCGCTCCAGCAGCGGCTCGTACTTGGTGCGCACGGCCTTCCAGTCCACGCCGTGCATGGCCTTGTCGTAGAAGTGGTCCCGGTGCATGCGCCAGGCGTCGTTGAACATCTGCTTCCACTCGGCGCGGGGCTGCGTGGCGATCTGCCAGTCGCTCCAGCGCACCTGGAACTTGCCCGTTTCCGGCGGCAGCTTGGGGGCGGCGTCGACGATCAGCAGCTCCGGCCCGCCGGCACTGCCGCGCATCAGCATGAGCTTCTTGCCGTCGGCGCTCAGCTCGTAGCTGCGCACGTCACCGGACAGCACCTCGGCGGGCGTGCCCTGGTTGTCGATGGCGAAGCTCTTGAGGCTGGTCTTGCGCTCGAGGTCCTGGTCAAGGAACCACAGGCGCTTGCCGTCGGTGCGCAGCCCACGGTAGTTGCCTGCGGGCAGCGGCACCTCGTACAGGCGCTGTGCCAGGCCCTCGGTCACGATCGCGGGCTTGGCCTTGGGGTCAGGTTTTGCCTCGGACTTCCCATCGGCCTTCGCATCGGGCTTGGCCTCCGTTTTGGCATCGGACTTGGCATCAGGCTTGGCCTCGACCTCCAGCTCGTCCTTCGGCGCGAACGGCGAGCGCAGGCCCGGCTGCAGTGCCAGGGCGTAGACCTTGCCGCGCTTGTCGAAGAAGGCGCCCATGTTGCGATCGCCCCAGGGGCTGCCGTTGCCGGTCACCTGGAAATTGCGGTCGGACACGAAGTAGAGCCACTTGCCGTCCGGGCTGAAGGCGGGGGACTGGCTGTCGTAGCGATCGCTGCTGAGGCGGTGGGTCTTGCCGTCCGCCAGCGTGTAGAGCATCAGCACATTGCGGTCGGGGTTGCCCTGCGGCATGACATAGGCCAGCGCCTTGCCGTCGCTGCTCCAGGTCAGGTCGGCCGGGTTGGCCTCCAGCTTGTCCTGACCGATCACCTGCGTGCTGGGCTGAGGCTGGGCCTTGAGGTCGGTCAGGTAGAGGCGGCCTTCCTTGTCGGTGTGGGCGATGTAGCGGCCGTCCGGCGACGGCGCCAGGGCCGTGCGCAGCGTCGTGGCGCCATGGGTGACCTGCTCGGGCTTGCCCAGGCCGTTGGCGGGGAAGCGCCAGATCTCCTGCTCGTCACTGAAGTCGCAGATGGCAAAGACCTGCTTGCTGTCGCTGCTGAACTCGCTCTTCTTGCAGGCGCCGTCGGCCGGCACGGGCAGCTCGGCGCGGCGCAGTGGGCCGACGCCCTGCGTGGCCAGGTGGCCGCGCGCGGCGAGGACCACGCGCTCGCCGTTCGGTGCGAAGGAGGCCTCGGTCAGGAAGTCCTGCGGGCGCTTGATCCAGCGGGCGCGCTGCTGGTCGAAGTCGCCGCCGAGGGTGATGTCCAGCTTGTGTGCCGGTGTGCCCTGGGCGAGGTCCGCGAGGTAGAGGTCGGCGCCGAGCGCATAGACCACGCGGCCGTTGTCGATCGAGGCATGACGGATGTCCCAGCCCTTGTGCTGCGTGTGCTGGCGCAGGTCGCCGCCGGCGGCATTGACGGACCACAGATTGACGGTGCCGTCGCGGTCGGACAGGAAGGCCACGCGCGCTTCATTGCCCGCACGGTAAGGCATGGGCCGGCGGTCATTGGCGCCCTCGGCGATGAAGGGGCGGGCCTCCGCCTCGCTCGAGAGGTCCAGCGTCCACAGGCGGGCCAGCGCGCCGCCGCGGTACTGGCGGGCGTTGTCGCCACGCAGGCCGTTGCGGGTGAAGAAGAGCGTCTTGCCGTCGGCGCTCAGGGCAGCATCGCTCGCCTGGGCGACGGGCAGCGCGCGGCGCTGCATCGTCTTGGGGTCGATGGCAAAGAGCTGGCTGCCGGGGCGGCTGTCGAGGCCGGTGTAGATCACCTCGCCGCTGGCGCTGAAGCCCCAGACGCGCATGCCGCCGCCTTCCCAGGTCAGACGCTTGGGCACGCCGCCGGCGGCCGGCATCACATAGATCTCAGTGCCGCTGTCGTACTGGGCGGTGAAGGCCAGCCACTGGCCGTCGGGCGAGACGGCGGGCTGGGTCTCCAGGCCCGGGTGGGAGGTGATGCGTGTGGCCTCGCCCCCTTGCGCGGCGACGCGCCAGAGGTCGCCCTCGCCGACGAAGTAGACGGTGTTCCCCTGCAGCGCGGGCTGGCGATAGAAGCCGTTCTGGCCGGCCAGGGCGCTGGTGGCGCCGAGGGTCAGCAGGGCGCAGGCCAGGGCCAGCGGAGCGGGACGGAAGCGGGACGTTGTTTTCATGGGTCTCCTCGATGGGCCGTGGGGTCCGGTGTCGTGCTGGCGCCGCGCCTGGCCGTCGTGCGGCCCGGGCGCCGTGTGCGGGCGAGGGGCGGGTGTGCAGCGCGCCGGATTGTGGCGCAGGCCGAGGGCTCAGCGGTTCGTCACACCGGCGCTGACGTGCCCCGAGGGCACATGCGGCACGGCGCTCTGCACGTGCCCGACCTGGTCGTCGAAGAAGAAGTCCGGCTCGAACTCCCGCAGGAAGGCGCCCTTGGGCAGCCCGCCGAGGAACATGGCCTCGTCGACCTCGATCTCCCAGTCCATGAGCGTGCGGATGGCGCGCTCGTGGGCGGGGGCGCTGCGGGCCGTCACCAGGGCGGTGCGCACGCGCATCTCGGTCTGCGGATGGCGCTGCAGCTCGTGCAACGCTCGCAGCACCGGCTTGAAGGGACCGTCCGGCAGCGGGCGCAGCACGTGCTGCTGCTCGTGGGCCTGGAAGGCGTCGAGGCCCTGGCGCTGGAAGACCAGCTCCGCTTCGTCGGAGAAGAGCACGGCATCGCCGTCGAAGGCGATGCGCAGCTCCTCGGGGTGGTCCGCCGAGGCGCGGGCCGACTGCGGGAACACCCGCGCCGCCGCCACGCCGGCGGCGAGCGCCTGGCGGACGTCGTCCTCGTTGGTCGAGAGGAAGAGCTGGGCGTTCAGCGGCCGCAGGTAGCGCCAGGGCGACTGCCCGCGGGTGAACACGCCGCGCAGGATGGGCAGGCCCAGGTGCTTCGCCGAGCGGAACACGCGCATGCCGGAGATGGGGTCGTTGCGCGAGAGCACGACCACCTCGACGCGCTGCTGCTCGGGCGTGTTGAAGCCCAGCAGCTTGCGCACGAGGGAGTAGGCGACACCCGGGGTGGCCGGGGTGTCCAGGCGCTGCTGCTGCAGGGCCATGTAGGCGCGGTCGTCAGCGGCTTCGAAGACTTCGTTCTCCGCCTCGAAGTCGAAGAGCGCGCGGGAGGAGATGGCGATGACGAGCTTGTCGTCGAGGGTGGCGGGCATGGCGGGGATGATAGCGAGCCGATGCCCTCTTCAGCGGGCATCGGCGTCGCGGCGTCCGTTCAGTGCACGAAGCCGATCGGCTGGCGTTTCGCGTTCGCCGCCGGCAGGTCCTCGCACAGCACCGTCCCGCGCCCGGCGAGCTTGGCGTTGCCGAAGGCCGTCATCCAGGCGCGGCGCATCTCGCGCGGGGCGACCTCGGCCATGCGGTCCAGGACCGCGGCGCTGGGGGCCTCGTCGAAGCGCCGGCCCCATTCGTGCTGGCCGCGGATGCCGTCGTACAGCCGCGCGGCGATGCGGCGCGCCGCCTCGAAGTCCGGGGCCTGCACCTCGTACACGTTGACGCGGTTCAGGATGGGCTCCGGGATGCTGCGGGCGTCGTTCGCGGTGGCGACCCAGATCACCTGGCTGGCATCCACGGCGACCTCCGCGAACTCGTCGACGAAGCTGCCCGCGGTGTCGTGCTCCAGCAGGCTGTAGAGCGCGCCCAGCGGGTCGTAGGTGGCCTCGGCGCCGGCCTTGTCGATCTCGTCCACCACCATGACCGGATTGGCGTAGTCCCCGTCCACGAGCGCCTCGAAGACCTTGCCCGGCCGCGCCCCCTTCCACTGGCTGGAGGCGCCGGAGAGCACCCAGCCGGCCGTGAGCGAGCTCATCGAGATGAAGCCCATGCCCGTGTTCAGCAGCGCCGCCATCTGGCGTGCGAAATGCGTCTTGCCGACACCCGGCGGTCCGAGCAGCAGCAGCGGGGTGATCTCGAGCGCGTCGCCGCTGTCGGCGCACAGCGCGATCTGGCGGCGGACGTCGTCCAGCACCTCGTGGAAATTGGGCAGCTCGTCGTAGAGCCTGTCGAGGCTGAGCAGGCCGGAGGGCTTGACCTGGAAGCGGTCCGGCCCCTTCTCGAGCATGCGCTCGTAGGTGCTGCGCAGCGGTTCGTGTTCCTGCGGCGGGAGCTTGGCGAGCTTGCGCTCGACGTCCTGGATCTCGAAGACACGCCGCATCTGCGCGATGGGGATGCGCGGCGGCATGCAGGTGATGGCGTGGCTGCTCATGATGAACTCCCAGCGACTGGCTGTGTCCATTCAAGCAAAAAGCGACCCCGGCGGTGCACTGGAGAAAGCCCGGATTTGCCGGGCAGTGTTCAAAACCTCACACGCTTTCCCGGCCCGGCGTTCGCCAGCCGGGGCTCAGTGCACCATCGCGTTCATCTGGATGATGGGCTGCAGCACGGCCAGCACGATCACCATCACCACGCCGCCCATCGCCACGATCAGCAGCGGCTCCAGCAGCGTGGCCATGGCCATGGCGCGGCGCTGCACTTCAGCGCTGAGCTGGGTGGCGGCACGCTGGAGCATGTCGGGCAGCTGGCCGGTCTGCTCACCCAGGCGGGCAAACATGGCCAGCAGGCCGGGGAAGCGCTTCTTGCCGGCCAGGGCCGGGCCCAGCGGCGCGCCTTCGCGCACGAGCACCAGCGCATCCATGGCGTCCTCGCGCATGGCGGCGTTGGAGAGCGTCTCCGCGGCCGCCTGCAGGGCCTTCAGGATGGGCACGCCGCTGCCAGCCAGCATGGCCAGCGTGCCGGCGAAGCGCGCGGCGTTGTAGCCACGGGCCAGGCGGCCCACGAGCGGCAGGCCCAGCAGACTCGCGTCGAAACGGATGCGGAACGCCGCCTGCTGCAGCGCCTGGCGCAGCGCCAGCAGCCCCCCCGCCAGCACGAGGGCGATCAGCCAGCCCCAGTGCCGCACGAGGTCCGAGATGGCGAGCACGAAGACGGTCAGCGGCGGCAGGGCCTGCTTGTTGCTGACGAACACCGCGGCCACCTTGGGCACGACATTGGTCAGCAGGAAGGTGACGATGAGCACGGCGATCACGCAGACCACGAGCGGGTAGGCCATCGCCCCCACCACCTTGGCGCGCAGGGCCTGGCGGTCCTCGAGGTCGTCGGCCAGCTTCTCCAGCACGCGGCCGAGCGCGCCGCTCTGCTCGCCCGCCGCGACGACGGCGCGGTAGACGGGGTCGAACTCCCGCGGGGCGGTGGCCAGGGCGCGCGCGAAGGCGGCACCGCCGTTCACCTCGGCCCGCAGCTGGGCAACCAGCTCACGCTGGCGCTCGTCCTCGCATTCCTCGGTGAGGGAGGTCAGCGCCCGCTCGATCGGCAGGCCGGCCGCGATGAGCCCCGCGAGCTGGCGCGTCCAGACGGTCAGCGAGGTCTGGTTGAACACGCGGCGCGCGAACAGCGAGGGCTTGGCCTCGGCGCTCTGCTGCGCCACGGCCTCCACGGCCACCGGCACCAGCTTCTGCGCGCGCAGTGCGGCTCGGGCGGCGCGAGGGTTGTCCGCCTCGATCAGGCCTTTGCTGCTGCGGCCGTCCTCGGCCAGGGCTTCGTACTTGTAGGCGGGCATGCGGCCTCACTCGCGCGTGACGCGCAGCACTTCCTCTTGCGAGGTGATGCCCAGCGCGACGAGGCGCTCGCCGTCCTCGCGCATGGTGCGCAGGCCGGCCGCCTGGGCGGCGGCGAGCAGCTCGCTCTCGGCGGCGCGGTTGTGGATCAGGTGCTGAACCTGGTCGGTGGCCGTCATCAGCTCGTAGACGCCCGTGCGGCCCTTGTAGCCAGAGTGGCCGCATTCCACGCAGCCCACGGCACGGTAGCGGACCCCCACGCTTGCGGCCTTGCCGCTGCGCTGCCCCCCGAGGGGGCTGGCCCCGCCTTGGGGCGGCCCGGCGTCGGGGCCGTGGTCTTCACTGATGATGTGCCCTTCGGCGCCCGGCTCCGGCCGCTTGCAGTGCGGGCACAGCCGGCGCACGAGGCGCTGGGCCAGCACGCCCAGCAGCGAGGAGCTCAGCAGGAAGGGCTCGACGCCCATGTCGATCAGGCGGGTGACGGCGCTGGGGGCGTCGTTGGTGTGCAGCGTGGCCAGCACCAGGTGGCCCGTCAGCGAGGCCTGGATGGCGATCTGCGCGGTCTCGAAGTCGCGGATCTCGCCGATCATGATCACGTCCGGATCCTGGCGCAGGATGGCGCGCAGGGCCTTGGCGAAGGTGAGGTCGATCTTGGCGTTGACCTGCGTCTGGCCGACGCCGGCCAGCTCGTACTCCACCGGGTCCTCGACGGTCAGCACATTGGTCGTGCTGGTGTCCAGCGTCTGCAGGCCGGCGTAGAGCGTGGTGGTCTTGCCGGAGCCCGTCGGGCCGGTGACCAGCACGATGCCGTGCGGCTGCTGCAGCTGGCGCTTGAACTCAGCGAGCAGCGCGCCGTCCATGCCCAGACCCTCGAGGCTGAACTTGGACTCCGACTTGTCCAGCAGGCGCAGCACGGCGCGCTCGCCGTGGGCCGAGGGCAGCGTGGAGACGCGCACGTCCACCGCGCGGCCGCCGATGCGCAGCGAGATGCGGCCGTCCTGCGGCAGGCGCTTCTCGGCGATGTCGAGCTCGGCCATGATCTTCAGGCGCGAGATCAGCGCGGCGTGCAGCGCGCGGTTGGGCTGCACCACCTCGCGCAGCGTGCCGTCCACGCGGAAACGCACGGAGCTGGCGCGCTCGTAGGGCTCGATGTGGATGTCGCTCGCGCCGTCCTTCGCGGCCTGCGTGAGCAGCGCGTTGAGCATGCGGATGATGGGCGCGTCGTTCGCGGCTTCCAGCAGGTCCTCCACGGCGGGCAGGTCCTGCATCATGCGCGACAGGTCCACCGCGCTCTCGACCTCGCCCACCACGGTGGCGGCGCTGCTTTCCGCGCCGGCGTAGGCATTGCTGATGCGTTCGGCGAGCAGCGCCTGCGGCTGCGATTCGAGGCGGTCCACGGCGTAGAGCCGCTGGACCTCGGACAGCGTGGCGAGGCTCACCTCGGGCGCGGCCCACAGCGTGAGCTGCTGGCCGTCGTCCTCCAGCAGCACCGTGTGGCTGCGGGCGAAGGCGTAGGGCAGGGGATGACGGCTGGCCATGGTGTCAGTTCTTGCTGGCGCCCAGGGGCAGGCCGGGCTTCTTCTCGTCGACGCTGGGCAGCACGGGCGCGCCGGTGTCGGGCAGGGCGAACTTGGGCTGCGGCTGGCCGGTCTGCTGCAGCGCACGGATGTACTCATAGCGGTCCAGCGTCAGGTCGTCCGCCGACTTCTGGTCGCGCATGATGACCGGGCGCAGGAAGACCATGAGGTTGGTCTTCACGCGGCTGCGGCCGGTGTTCTTGAACAGATTGCCCAGAAGCGGAATGCTGCCCAGGCCGGGCACGCGGCCCTCGCTGTCGGCGAACTCGTCCTTCAGCAGGCCGCCCAGCACGAGCACGCCGCCGTCGTCGACGGAGACCGTGGTCTCGATGGAGCTCTTCTCGGTGGCGGGGCCGCTGGTGTCGGCCTTGGTCGTCGGGTCGATGGAGGAGTTCTCCTGGTAGACCGTCATGCGCACCGTGCCGCCCTCGCCGATCTGGCTTCGGATGCGCAGCGTGATGCCGACGTCCTTGCGGTCGTAGGTCTGGAAGGGGTTGACCGAGCTGGAGCTGCTGCCCGTGTTCGTGAAGGAGCCGGTCACGAAGGGCACGTTGCGGCCGACGACGATCTTGGCTTCCTCGTTGTCGAGGGCGACGAGGTTGGGCGTGGACAGCACGTTCGCGCCGGCCTCGGTCTCGAGGAAGTTGGCGACGGCGCCGAGCGTGTACTTGTCGCCGAACTTCTTCAGCAGGCCGATGTTCAGGCCGGTCGGGGCGTCCTTGATGACGCTGGTGATGCCGGCGATGCCGCCATACAGCGCGGCCGAGCCCGTGATGATGTTGCCCGCGCCGGTGCCGAAGTTCGTGCCGGCGCCGGGGATGGTGCCGTCGCCCTTGCTGCCGAACAGGTTCTGCCACTGCACGCCGAAGGCGCCGGTCTTGGAGGCGTCGACCTTCACGATCAGCGTCTCGACGTAGACCTGCGCACGGCGGCCGTCGAGCTGGTCGATGACGTTGCGGATCTGGCGGTACAGCGGATCGGGGGCCGTGATGATCAGCGCGTTGGTGGACGGGTCCGCCTGCACGAAGCCGCCGGTGGAGGGGCTGGGCGAGGCCGACACGGGCTGCGTCGAAGCGGCCGACATGCCGGAGCTGGTGCTGCTGTTGCCGCCGAGGCTGTTGCCGGACTGCGAGGGGCTGATGCCGCCGCTGCTGGTACCGAAGTTGCCCACGCCGGTGCTGCTGCCGGGCGTGGTGGTGCTGCCGCTGCTGCTGCTTGCGGCCGAGCCGCCGGCCCCGAAGGCTGCACGCAGCACGGTCGCCAGCTTGGTGGCGTCGGCGTTCTTCAGGTAGACGACGCGGATGTTGCCGGTGCTGTCGCTGCCCGGCACGTCCAGCTTGGCGACGATGCTGCGCACCGTGGCGAGCTTCGCCGCATTGGGCGCCCGCACGATCAGCGAGTTGCTGCGCGGGTCGGCGATCACGCTGGCGCTGCCGCCACCGGACAGCGCGGGCTGGCCCGGGATGGCCGCGGCCGCGCCGCCATCGGCCAGGCGGGACACGAGGGCGGCCATGTCGGAGGCCACGCTGTGCTTGAGCGGGATGATCTCGAGGTCCGTCGAGGCCGGCGTGTCCATGGCCGCGATGATCTTGGCGATGCGCTGGAGGTTGTCGGCGTAATCCGTGACCACCAGGGTGTTGTTGCCGGGGTTGGCCTGCACCGTGTTGTTCGGGCTGATCAGCGGGCGCAGCACGGGCACCAGGTTGTTGGCCTGCTCGTAGTTGAGGCGGTAGACCTGCGTCAGCACCTGGTCACCGCGCGGCGCGCCGTTGTCCAGCACGACGGCGCTGCTCTGCAGCTTGGCGTCCGCCTCGGGCAGCACCTTCAGCAGGCCGCCGCTCTCGACCACCGTGAAGCCCAGGCCGCGCAGGCCGGCCAGGTAGTTCAGGTAGGCCTCATGGACGGTCAGCGGCTGCTCGCTGTAGAGCGTGATCGTGCCCTTGACGCGTGGGTCGATGACGAACTGCTTGTCCATCATCACGCCGATGGCGCGGGTCACGGCCTCGATGTCGGCGTTCACGAAGTTGAGGGTCACCGGGGTCTGGGCCTTGACGGCCGCGCCGGGCTTCTTGGCCTTCTTGGCGGGCGCCGCTTGCGCAGGCGCCTGTGGCTGCGCCAGGGACGTCAGGGGCTGGGAGGCCAGGGCAGCCAGGGCGAGGGTCAGGACGCTGAGGCGGGGACGCGTGTTCATGCTCATCCGATCGTGATGACGGAGCGCGCGCCTTGGCGCCGCCCGATGATGTTCAGGAGATTGTTGAGGGCCGTCTCGCGGCCGGGGGCGGCGGAGGCCTCGCCCTGGAACTGCAGGCGCTGCGCATCGCCGACGCTGCCCTGGCCCTGCAACTGCAGGGCGCCGTCCAGCGTCTGCAGCTGGATGCGGGTCAGGCCGGCCTGCTGCGGGTCGCCCAGCAGGCTGAGCCGGTAGCTGCCCAGCGGTGCCAGCGTGGACACGCGCGAGCCGATGTTGACGAGGTCGAAGTCCAGCTGCCCCTGCTGCTGCCAGTGGCCGCCCTGGTACTGGAGGCTCAGCTGCCGCGCGCCGAGGCGCAGCGAGCCCGAGAGCTGCAGCGTGTTCCAGGGCGTGCCCAGCCCGCCGAGCCAGGCCGCGGGCACGCGTGCCAGCCATTGGTCCTGGGCCGGGAGGTCCAGGCGCAGGCGGCCCCAGCCCGGCTGCAGGCGCAGCGTGAGGGTGCCGTTGATGCAGCAGTCCTGGCGCAGGCGCAGCACGGGCTGCAGGCCGTCGAGGCCGATCTGCCAGGCGAGGCGGCCGGGCAGGCTGGCGGCGTCGCGGCTGCCGGGACCGCCCTGCAGCACGAGCACGCCGGAGCCGTTCCAGACGCTGCCCTGGGCATCGGCCAGCAGCAGGTGTTCCTGGCTGGACTGCGACAGGCCCTGCGCCAGCCAGCGGGCCGGGGCGAAGCACAGCAGGCCGGCGAGGGCGCCCAGCGCCGCGCCACCCACCGCCCAGCGGCGGGGCAGACGTGGCAGGCGGGGCTCCGCGGCCGGCTTGCGCGCGAGGCGTCGGGTCATGGGGCGGCTCCGCCGTCCAGGGTCAGCACGATCACGCCGTTGTAGCCGGCGGGCGTGCGCTGCATCTGGGCCTCGATCGTGCGGGCACGCGCGGCGCTGCGGGCCTCGGCCAGCCAGGCCTGCAGCTGCTCGGGGCTGATGTTGCGCATCTGCAGCGTGGCGCGGTCCCCGCTGACCTGCAGCTGGGCGGCGCTGCCGAGGCGCTCCGTGGAGGCCTTCAGCGCGGCGGCGGCCTGCGCGGCCGGCACCGGTGGGAGGTCCTTGAGGGCCTTGCTTTCCTGGGCGAGGCGGCGCATCTGCTGCAGCTGCTCCTCAGCCTGGGCGAGGCGGGGCGGGGTGTCCTTCAGGCTGCGCAGGGCGGGCCGCAGGGCGACGAGCCACACCAGCAGCACGGCCAGCGCGAATGCGGCGAGCTGCAGCGCGGCGCGCTCGCGCGGCTGCAGGCCCTGCCACTGCTGCTGCAGGGCCTGGAGTTGGGGCGGGAGGGGGCGGCGGCTCTGGGCGTCCATGGGGTCTCTTCGTGCTCAAACGCCCGAGGGCTTGCCGCGCTGACGGCTGATCTGCAGCTGGCCGTTCTGCGAGTCCAGGGCCCAGCCTTCGCTGGCCAGCTGGCGCTTGAAGGCCTCGATCTGGGCGGGGCTCCAGCTGGCGGACGGGAAGGCCAGCTTGCCTTCCTCGTAGCGCAGGGCCTCGGCGGGAGGCATGTCGGCGGGCCAGGCGGTGGCGGCGGCGCTCAGCAGGGCTTCGAAGTCCTGCTCGCCGATCTGACCGGCGCGGGCGCGCAGGGCATCGGCGGCGCGCTGCATCTGCAGCGGGGCGTCGTGCACCACGCGGGTGGCGGGGAAGCTGCTCATGAGCAGGCTGCTCATCTCGCCCTGGGCCTGCGTGAGCTGGCGCTTCTGCTGCCAGGCCAGCACGTTGAGGCCCAGCAGCTGCACCAGCAGCAGGCCGACAAGGCCCAGCCGCGCCGGACGCCAGGCGGGGCTCATCAGCAGGCGACCCCATTGGCGGAGCGCCTGCAGGCCGCGGGTGCGGGGCTGCAGATCGAACTGGCGCAGGTTCCAGGGGCCCTGCAGGGCTTGCAGCGCGCGCTGCGAGGCCGGCAGCACGCTCACCGGGTGACCCAGCCAGCGCTCGGCCGCCTGCACGGCGTCGGGGGAGGCCGTCCACGCGAGCTCGCTGAGGCCGGGACCCAGGAGCTGGCGGGCCAGCGGGCCGTCCGTCGGCAGCAGGCTCACGCCGCGGGCATCGCTGAGCACCAGGCTCAGTGCGTGATCCTCGGCATCGGCATCGCCCTGGAGATCGAGCACATGGGCGCGGGCGGCCGCGCCCGGCCAGCTCAGGGGCAGCACGCGCTCGACCAGACGGCCGGCCTGCTCCAGCGCTTGCAGCTGCTCCAGCAGCCAGGCCTTGTGGCAGGCGCAGACCCAGCTGCGCCCGTCGGCGTCCGGCGCCTCGCCGACCGCGAAGTGCAGCAACTCCGGCTCCTCCAGCAACTGCTCCTCCAGCAGGCCGGCCAGTGCCGCCTGCAGCTTGCCGCGGCCCGCCTTGGGCAGCTTCAGCGCGTGCCAGCTCAGCTCGGTGTCGGGGACGACGGCCACGCAGGCCGCGGCGGCGGGCAGGTCCGCGGCGCGTGCGCGACCCTGGCTGCTCACGGCCTGGCCGTCGGGGCTCAGCAGGAACTCGAATTCCATAGGCTCGGCGCCCTGCCCGGCTCGCGGGGGCGCGTCGCTGTGCGCGGCGCGGCCCAGGCGGGGGCGCGGCGGCAGAAGGATCAGCAGGGTCGAACTCATGGTCTCTCTTGAAAGGCGGCCATTCTAGGAGTGCGGCAGCCCGGGGACTTGTGGGGCGGGCGCGGCCCGCACGCGGGCGGCCGTGTCGCTCCTGGGGTCCTCCGGCACGGCGCTCGCACGCGCATTCTGGCGAAGCTAGGGCGCTTGCAACATCAGGTTTACACGCTCCCTTGCAACAACACGCATCTCCAGGCCGTTGCGCCAGACCAGCGAGCGCTCCTGGAGCACCCGCTCGTCCAGCCGCAGCGTGCCGGTGATGAAGAAGTAGGCGGAATTCACCGACGCGCGGCTGTCATCCGTCGCGACGCCCTGCGGCAGGTAGCGCTTGATGTCGTCCTGGGACTTGAGCGGCTGGTTGACGCGGTCCCGCACGATGCGCTCGGCGCTGCCGAGGTCCATGCCCTCGAACAAGGCGGCGATGACCTCGCGCGGGGCGGTGTTCACGTTGACGGCGGTGCGCTGGGGCAGCAGGGTCACGAAGGGCTTGAGGCGCTTGACCGTGTCGGGCGTGAGGCCCAGCCAGACGAGCTCGTCCACCGTCTGCGGCATCAGCGGCGCCTGGCGCTTGTCCTCGATGAGGCCGGCGGCCGCGCGCAGCTGCTTGGCCAGCGTCTGTGCGGTGTTGGAGGGCGCGCCGGCGCTGTCGCACAGGCGCTGCAGCGTGCGCAGCTCGGCCAGCGGCACCTGCTCGCCCACGGTGAGGTTGCGCAGGTTGTAGAGGGCCTGGGCGTCGCTCAGCTGGCCGGAGAGGAAGGCCTCGGGGCCGCCGGCGTCCTCGTCTCCCGTGCCAGGCTTGCCCTCGGGGCCCGCGGCGAGGAAGGTGGACAGGCGCGCCTCGGCCAGCGGCACGGCCCAGACCTCGCCGAGGTGGTCCACCGGCTCGCGCTGGTTGGCACGGGCGTCCTCGCGCAGGATCAGGCGAGCCCAGTCGAGCGCGCCCTGCAGGATCCACGCCGACTGCGCACGGGCGCGGTCGGCCGACTCGATCTGCACCGCGCGGTACTGCCGCCAGATCATGGCCGCCGCGAGGCTGGTCACCAGCGTCACGAGCAGGAGGGCGGTCAGCAGGGCGGCGCCGCGCTGGGGCAGGGCGTGGCGGCTCATGACTGTGGCCCCAGCATGATCTGGCGCACCAGCGGGCCGGCGTAGCCCTGGCCGTCCTGGAATTGCAGCAGCATGCGCACGCCGGTAGGGAGCTTCTTGCGGGCGGGGGTGTTGGCGTTGCCGCCCTTGTTGTCGCCCCCGTCGGGCGCCGTGCCGCCCCCGTTGTTGGCGTTGCCGTTGCCACCGCCGTTGTTGTTGCCAGCGCCCTTGCCGGTACCGCCTTTGGTGCCGCCCGTGCCGCCCGTGCCGTCGTTCGTCAGGCTGGAGGTCTGACTGGTGTCCTTCTCCACGTCATCCGCGGACTGCGCATTGCTCCAGCTGTTGTTCCGGTAGAAGTACATCTGCCAGCCCTGCACGCCGTCGAGCGCCTTCAGCCGCTTCTCGTCGAGTACCAGGGCCTGCTGGCTCTGCGCCCAGGCGGTCTGCAGCTCGCCGCGCGTGCGGGCCGGGCGCGATTCCCAGCGGTAGAGGGCACCGTCCCGCACGCCCCAGGCCACGAGCTGCAGGCCTTCGGGGCGATGGCGGGTGATGCGCAGCGTGGCGCCGTCGAAGCTGAGCGGATCGACGCCGCTGTCCCGGCCGTCCTCCATCTGAAGCAGGTCCAGCTCCCATTGCGCCAGCACCGTCTGCAGGCGGGCGGTGGCCTCGAGGTTGGCCTGTGCGATCTCGCGGGTGCGCAGCATGGCCTCGATGCCGCGCCAGCCCATCAGCGTCATCACGGCGAGCACGACGAGCGCGACCATCACCTCGATGAGCGTGAAGCCACGAACGGGGGAGCGACGGCCGTGCATCAGTTGCGTCCCATGATGGTGGTGATGATCAGGAGACCCTGGCCCCGCTCGTCGCGCATCTGCGTGTCCACGCGGCGGAAATTCGGGTTGGGCGTGCCGCGCACCTGGATGTGGCCGGTGTAGCTCATGCCCAGCTGCAGGCATTGGAAATCGGTGTCGCCGATGTCGGGGAACTGGCCGGAGAGGCGCATCTCGGCGAGCTGGTTCTCGGCGCACCACTGGGCGGCCGTCATCTGCGCGAGGCGGGCCGCGTGGTTGCTCAGCGCGCCGGCGGCCTTGAGCCCGGCGGCCAGGGTGATGGCCACGATGGCCAGCGCGACGAGGGCCTCGATCAGCGTGAAGCCGCTGAAGCCGCGCGCGGGATGCGGGCGCGACGACCGGCACGACGGCCGATGCAATGACGCACTCATCCGGGCTCCTGGGTCGCGGGCTGCACGGTGAAAGGCGCGAGGCCATCGCTGCTGATGCGCACGCTGTAGACCCCGAGGCGCAGGCGCAGCGCCTGGGCGGGGATCAGCGGCTCGGGGCCCAGCAACAGGCTGGGCGCCCCCTCGATCTCGACCTGGACCTCGTCCCCGAGCCAGCGCTGCGGCAGCTGGATCTTCTCGGGAAGGCCCTCGAAACGGAAGCCGTGGCCGCTGACATCGCTCACCGGCCGCCAGCGCACGGGCACGCCGGAGACGCGGGCCTCGGCACGCGCGGACTCCAGCAGCGCGGCGAGGCGCTCGGCCTCGCGCTCGAGCTGCGTCTGGTGACTGTCACGCAGGGCCAGCGTGACCGAGACGGCGGCGACGGCCACGATGACCATCACCACCAGGACCTCGATCATGGTGAAGCCGCGCGGGCGGCTGACGCGCATCGGGCGGCCTGCCGGCGCTTATTGCCAGGAGCCGACGTCGGCGTCGTCGCCTTCGCCGCCGGGCTTGAGGTCGGCGCCGTAGCTGAAGACGTCGATCTCGCCCTTCACGCCGGGATTGGCGTACTGGTAGTCACCGCCCCAGGGATCCTTGGGCAGCTTCTCGAGGTAGGTCTTCCAGTTGGCCGGCGTGGGGCCGGAAGTCGGCTTCTGCACGAGGGCCTGCAGGCCCTGCTCAGCGGTCGGGTAGCGGCCGTTGTCGAGCTTGTAGAGCTTCAGGGCCTGCATGATGGCGCTGATGTCCGAGCGCGCAGCGGTGGTGCGGGCCTCGCCCACACGACCAAGGACGGCGGGGCCGATCATGGCGGCCAGCACGCCGATGATCACCAGCACCACCATGATCTCGATCAGGGTGAAGCCGCGGGCCGTGCGGGCGCGGGGGGAACGGGCGCGAAGAGATTGCATGACGTCGGGAGCCACAAGAGTTGGGTAGAAGCTCCTGGGCATGGTTTACCCGGGGAGCATGGCGGCACTACAGCGGTGAATCATAATCGCCGCATGATTGCTCGATTGAGTGCGTTTCTGGTCTGGGCCCTCCTGGGTCTGGCCATCGTCTATTGGGGTATGACGCTCGGCCTGCGCTCGCCCGCTGCGCCCGCGCAGACCCTGGCCGTGGCCGATGCCGCCGCGCCCCGTTCCGACCTCGGCCGCCTGCTGGGCGTCACGCCCGCGCAGGCCGATGCCGCGCCGTCGCCTGATGAAAGCCGCTTCAAGCTGCTGGGCCTCGTGGCACCGAAGCGCGTGGACGGCCATGAGCAGGAAGGCGTGGCGCTGATTTCCGTCGACGGCGGGCCGCCGCGCACGGTGCGCGTCGGTGCGCTGGTGGACGGCGACCGCCAGCTGCTGGCCATCACGGCCACCGGGGTGAGCATCGGCCGTGAGGGCGGCCCCTCGATCACGCTGAGCCTGGCGCCGCTGCTGCCGGCACAAGGGGTGGCCCTGCCGTCGCAGCCGCCAGCGACCTACGCGCTGTCCGCCCCGATGGCGCAGCCCGCGCCTGCGATCCAGGGCATGGCCCCGCCGATGGGCGCCCAGCCGGACCCCGGCGCGGTGCCGGGCATGATGCCGCCCGCCACGCTGCCACCGCCCCGGCCCCAGGCTGCACAGGCGGGGCAACCGAACCAGGTGCCGCCCCCGGCGCCCGGGCCCAACAGCCTGCCGCTGCGCTGAGCCGCCGCGGCCGGGTGCCCGGTCCAGGATGACAAAGAGAAGGCCGCGTGATGCGGCCTTTCTTCATGGTGCGGTGGGGCGTCAGGACTCGGTATCGCCCGACGTTCCCGGCATGCCCAGCAAGCCCGGCCGGCTGCTGAGGCGCCCCGGTCCCGAGACACGCGCGGCCGGCGGCGGTGGCGGCGGCATCAGGGTGTCGGCCGAGTCGTGCAGATCCGTCAGCATGGCAGCCGCGGCGCGCAGCATCGGCCAGGCGAGGAGGGCACCGCAGCCATCGGCTGCATCGAGCCCCAGCTCCAGCAGCGCCGCGGCGTGGAACTGCGCCAGCGCCTGGTCGATGCCATGATGGGTGTGGCTGCGGCAGAAGACGGCGTAGTCGGTGACGGGCGCCGCGATCATCGACGCGGCCTTGAGCGCGGCGCAGGCCGGCAGGCCATCGACGATGATCAGGTGGCGCTTGCTTGCGGCCACCAGCATCGCACCGACCATCACGGCCGTCTCGAAGCCCCCGAAGGCCGCCAGCACGTCCATCGGGTCGACGGCCTCGCGGTGGCGGGCCTGGCAGGCGAGCAGCAGGCCCAGCAGCGGGTCGAGCTGGTCCTGCCGCATGTCGGGGCCGGACACGATGAAGTCCTTCACCGGCAGGTCGCACAGGCGGGACATCACGAGCGCGCCGGCTTCGAAGGCGCCCTGGCCGAGCCCCGCGCAGACGAGGACGTTGCCGGTGAACTTGTCGGCGATCTCCATGCCTACGCGCACGGCTGCATGCGCATGTTCCAGGCTCATCGCCGGGCCGAGCCGACTGTTGCGGGTGCCGTGGGCGATCTTGCGGGACTGCAGGCGAGGGTTGGGCGGCATTTCTTCCGCGATGCCGCAGTCGATCAGCGAGAGCTGCAGCCCCTGCGTGCGGGCCAGCACGCTGCAGGGCAGGCGGTTGTGCAGGAGCAGGTCCGCGTGCTGCTTGGTGGTGCGGCCCCACATCAGGGGCAGGCCATCGACGGCAAGGCCATGGTCGGCCACGAAGAGGGCCACGGTCGGGTCACGGAACCGGGGCGTCAGGCTGTCCTGAATTAGGCCCAGCCGGATGGCCAGGGGCTCGAGCTCGCCCAACCCGCCCGAAAGGGCCGCGCGCCGCTGCAGCCGCTCGCTCAGGGCGCGGCGCAGTTCGGGGTTGGCGGTGGGGGAGATCAGGGACTGGTGGATGGACATGGACGCTGACGGGCCGGCGGCAGCTGCCGCTGGCCGGATTGTGCGTCATGCGGACTCCACCGCCACCACGAACTTTCCTGCAGCGTGGCTTTGCGCCCGCGTCACGCGCGAGCCGCGGCGCTCAGCGCAGGAAGAGGCGGTAGACGGGGTTGTCCGTCTCTTCCACGAAGGGGTAGTTCAGCGAATCCAGGAAGCGCTTGAAGGCGGCGTTGTCCCGGCGCGGCACCTGGATGCCGACGAGGATGCGGCCGTAGTCGGCGCCCTGGTTGCGGTAGTGGAAGAGGCTGATGTTCCAGTCCGGGTGCATGCTGGAGAGGAACTTCATCAGCGCGCCCGGACGCTCCGGGAAGATGAAGCGGAACAGGCGCTCGTTCTCGGCCAGCTCGCTGCGGCCGCCCACCATGTGGCGCACGTGCTGCTTGGCGAGCTCGTCGTCGGTGAGGTCGACGGTCTCGTAGCCCTGGCGGTTCAGTTGCCGGATCACTTTGTGGGCTTCCTCGCGCTTCTGCGTGGACACGCCGACGAAGACATGCGCCTGGCGGCTGTCCGAGATGCGGTAGTTGAACTCCGTCACGTTGCGCGGGCCCAGCAGCTCGCAGAAGCGCTTGAAGCTGCCGCGCTCCTCGGGAATCGTCACCGCGAAGACGGCCTCGCGCTGCTCGCCCACCTCCGCCCGCTCGGCGACGAAGCGCAGGCGGTCGAAGTTCATGTTGGCGCCGCAGGTGATGGCGACGAAGGTCTGGCCCTTCACGCCATGCTCCGCGCAGTACTGCTTGACCGCGGCCACGCCCAGCGCGCCGGCCGGCTCGAGGATGCTGCGGGTGTCCTCGAAGACATCCTTGATGGCGGCGCACACGGCGTCGGTGTCGACGATCACGAAGTCATCTACGAGCTCGCGCGTGATCCGGAAGGTCTCCTCGCCGACCAGCTTGACCGCCGTGCCGTCCGAGAAGAGGCCGACGTCCGCCAGCTGCACGCGCTTGCCGGCCCGCACGGAGCGCACCATGGCGTCGGAGTCGCGCGTCTGGACGCCGATGACCTGGATCTCGGGGCGCACGGCCTTGATATAGGCGGCCACGCCGGAGATCAGGCCGCCGCCGCCGATGGCCACGAAGATGGCGTCGATACGGCCCTCATGCTGGCGCAGGATCTCCATCGCGATGGTGCCCTGGCCGGCAATGACATCGGGGTCGTCGAAGGGGTGGACGAAGCCCAGCCCCTGCGCCTTCTCCAGTTCCAGCGCGTGCTGGTAGGCATCGGTGAAGCTCTCGCCATGCAGCACGACCTCGCCGCCCAGGGCCTGGACGGCGTTGATCTTGACGGAGGGCGTGGTCACGGGCATCACGATCACCGCCCGGCAGCCGAGCTTGCGGGCCGATAGCGCCACGCCCTGGGCGTGGTTGCCGGCCGAGGCGCAAATGACGCCGCGCTTGAGCTGCTCGGGCGTGAGCTGCGCCATCTTGTTGTAGGCGCCGCGCAGCTTGAAGCTGAAGACGGGCTGCTGGTCCTCGCGCTTGAGGTAGACCTTGTTGCCGAGGCGGCGGGAGAGGTTGCGTGCCGGGTCCAGCGTGCTCTCGACGGCGACGTCGTAGACCTTGGCGTTCAGAATTCGCTGCAGATAGCTGTTGCCAGCCGGAATCAATGCGGGTGATTGCGCCGGGGTGGAGGGGGAGCGGCGCTTGCGAACCTGGCCAGCCATCTGCGATCTCCAAAGCAAGTGTTGCGGCACTGCATCATAAGGTGGGGGTCCGGAGGCGCGCGCCGGCCTCGCGGCGTGAGGTGTCGCCCTTGGTCAAGGGCCCTGAGACGGTGCACGAACGCTGTCCGGGTGGTGCACTGCGCCGGCCAGCCAGCCGGTTCAGGCGAAAAAAAACCCGAAGCCTTGCAGCTTCGGGTTGAATCCACCATGGAGGCGGTGGAGGAGACAAACGGCTGGGACCAAAATGGTGCAAAAACATGCACAAAGCGGGTGCGCATACGTTTGCGCGTTCGCTATTCCCAATGAAATTCATTCTATGTTGCGCGATGCTGCGCTGCAATATCAAAACGGCTCCGGCATTGGAGCGGCGGCTCTAGTCCGCACAGGCGCGTGACATCCTGCCTTCATCAAGCAGTTGGCGGCCCGGTGTCCGTCGCGCGGCCGGGCTTTTGATTTGGGCTCACAATGCGCGCCATGGAATGCACGATCAATTGGATGGGCACCGACGGCATGAGCTTCGTCGCCCAGACCGGCAGCGGCCACATGCTGGCCATGGACGGCGCGCCTGAGGGCGGCGGGCACAACCTGGCGCCGCGCCCGATGGAAACGGTGCTCGCCGGCACCGGCGGTTGCACGGCCTATGACGTCGTCCTGATCCTCAAGCGCGGCCGCCACGACGTGCGCGGCTGCCAGGTGCAGCTCAAGGCCGAGCGGGCGGCGACCGACCCCAAGGTCTTCACGGGCATCCACATGCATTTCGTGGTGACGGGCAAGGCACTGGACCGCGCGGCCGTGGAGCGCGCCGTGGCGCTTTCGCATGAAAAGTACTGCTCCGCCAGCATCATGCTGGCCAAGACGGCCGTCATCACGACGTCAGTGGAGCTGATCGAAGGCTGATCGCCACAGATCGGTGCTGTTTGGCGCCAAATACGCGACGATGCGCTGCCCGCCTCAGAGGCGGTGGGCCACCGTGGTCATCACCCGGGCGGCCAGGCGCATGAGGCCCGGGATGGGTGCCGGCAGGTCACTGCCGCCCGCTTCCCGGGCATGCTGCGCATGCGCGGCCTCGTCCTGCTTCATCTGATCCACGATCTCCCGGGACCGCCGGTCCTCGGCGGGCAGGCGGTCCAGGTGGGAGGCGAGGTGCTGTTCCACCTGCCGCTCCGTTTCGATCAGAAAGCCCAGGCTGATCTTGTCGCCCATCAACCCGGCCAGGCTGCCGAGCGCGAAGGCCCCGCCGTACCAGAGCGGGTTGAGCAGGCTCGGGCGGTCCTTGAGTTCGTCCAGGCGGTCGCGTGTCCAGGCCAGGTGGTCGATTTCCTCCGCCGCGGCCTCGTGCAGCTGGCGGCGCAGCGCTTCATCTCGCGACAGCAGGGCCTGGGACTGGTAAAGCGCCTGCGCACAGACCTCCCCGACATGATTGACGCGCATCAGCGCGCCGGCATGGGCCCGCTGGGCTTCCGTCAGTTCGATTGGTGCACTGTGTGCCGGATTGGCACGACCGGCTGCCGGGCGGCCCCAAAGGGTCAGCAAGCTGTGGCCAGCAGCGCTGAGCAGGCGATCCTTGAAATCATGGGACGGGGGCATGGCGGACATTGTCGGGGCCCACGGTGGGCCTGTTGGCAGAGGGTTCCCAGTGTAAAAGCAGCCTGACGGCCGACTCTGCGCCTTGCAGTTGCCGCAAAACCCGACGGCTGTCCATGTCTTGCTTCGTGACGGTCATATGAACATAAGCAAATGTTTGATCGTCGTTGCCGAACGACAACGGATGACAAACTGTCATGATTTCCAGGTGGCGCATCAGGGAAAACCTTTGGTTCAATCACGCCAACTTCCATGCAAACCCTCGGCGTCAGCCGGGTGGCTTGTCTTGGTTGCCTGACCCCTGACGACTCTTTCGGAGCTACGAATGAATAAGACGATCCTGGTTGGCGCCGTGCTGGCTGCCTTCGCTGGTGCCGCCGCGGCCCAGTCTTCCGTGACCCTGTTCGGCGTGATCGACGCCAACGTGCGCTCGGCCAAGACCGGCAGCGCCACCATCAAGCAAGTGGGCACCGACGGCCTGAACGCCAGCCGCCTGGGCGTGCGTGGCACCGAAGACCTCGGTGGCGGCCTGAAGGCTGGCTTCTGGCTGGAAGCCGCCCTGAACCCGGACACCGGCACCGCCGACGGCAGCCGCTTCTGGGGCCGCCGCGCCACCGTGAGCCTGAGCTCCGCCGACATGGGTGAGCTGCGCATCGGCCGCCACAAGGTTGCCGCCCGCCTGGCCATCGACGGCTTCACGCCCTTCGAGACCACCGGCATCGCCGAAATCACCAAGGGTTACTCGACCCTGGGCAGCGGCGCTGACACGCTGAACCGTTCGGACAACCAAGTGGCCTACAGCCTGCCGGAGAACCTCGGCGGCGTGTACGGCACGTTCGAAGTCGGCGCTGGCGAAGGCACCGACGGCAAGAAGTACAGCTCGGGCCGCCTGGGCTACAAGGACAAGGAACTGAACGTCGCTGGCGCCTACGCCCAGACCGACGCCAAGGGTGACAAGTACAAGCTGACCGTGCTGGGCGCCTCCTACGACTTCGGCGTCGCCACCGTGATGGCCACCGTCGCCAACACCAAGTTCGGCGCCTACAAGCAGTCGATCTTCACGATCGGCGCCAAGGTGCCCGTCACCAAGGAAGGCTCGGTCCGCGTGCACTACGCCCGCTCCAACGCCAATGACGCCGTCGCCGCAGCCAAGGTGGCCGACGACATGAACATCCTGTCCTTCGGCTACGTGCACGACATCTCCAAGCGCACGGGCCTGTACGCCACGTACTCGCAGATCGACAACAAGGGCAACTCCAAGGTCGCCGTGGCCGGCGCTCCCGCAGCAGCAGCTGGTCAGAAGTCCTCGGCCTACGAAGTGGGCGTTCGCCACAGCTTCTGATGCCAGGCGGCAGCAGCCCTGCGGGGTTGTTCGCCGATTCGCACAAGCCGCCCCCCGGGGCGGCTTTTTCATGCCTGTGCCTGGCCGCGGCCCGGGGCGCCTTGCACCGTTCCTGTGCGCCCGTCAGCCTGTTTTCAGGCTTGTCGCCGCGGCGACAGGGTTAGTGCTTGTGGGTGGCCTGCAACGTCGCAGCTAGGCCTTCGGGGGCATCTGTCACAGAATCCACAGCGACGCTTCATTCATAAAGCAGGAGACAGATACATGAAGAAGGCTACTCTGGTTCTGGGTTTGCTGGCTGCCAGCGTGAGCGCTGCCTACGCCCAATCGAGCGTGACGCTCTACGGCATCGTGGACGGCGGCGTGCGCATCACCGATAACGAAGGCGCCGGCCCCAGCGGCCAAGGCTCCGTGACCCGCGTGGTCGGCGGTGGCTTCTCGCAGAGCCGCCTGGGCGTGAACGTCACTGAAGACCTCGGTGGCGGCATGAAGGTGCTGGCCAACCTGGAGCACCGTCTGAATCTGGACACTGGCTCCTCCAACCCCGCACCGCTGCCCTTCTGGATGCAGTCGTGGGTCGGCCTGCAAAGCAGCGACTTCGGCCGCGTGACCATCGGCCGCCAGTACAACGTGCTGTTCGACCTGGTGACCAGCACCTACGTGTCCTATCCCTATTCCCCGTACTTCGACGTCTACAAGCCTGAAGTCGGCCTGGCCCTGAGCGCTCGCGCCGACAACATGGTCAAGTACCTGTTCGAGCAAGGCCCGATCCGTGGCGAGCTGCAGGTGGGTGCCGGTGAAGGCGGCGGCGGTCGCACCGTCGGCGGCGTGATTCGCTACTCCGCGGATGGCATCTCGGTCGGCGCCGGCGTGCAGGACTACATGCTGCCGTCCACCGCCAAGATCAAGGCCACGACCTTCGGTGGCTCGTACAAGGTCGGCGACTGGTACGTCAACGCCGGCTGGGGCGAGAACAAGGTGGAAGGCACGCCGACGGCGGCTGACGCCACTACCATCGCCAGCACGCTGCTGTGGGCCTCGTTCAACAACGGTGGCACCGGCTACGACGCCGCACTGGGTGGCGCCGCCGGCCTGCTGGGCCTGAAGAAGCGCACGATGTGGACCCTGGGCTTCGGCTACCAGATGACGCCTCAGCTGAACCTGGGCACCCACTTCTACAGCGCCAAGCAGACCGGTGCCCTGGCTGCCCTGGAGCTGAAGGCCAAGTTCTGGTCGGCTGTGGCTGACTACGCACTGTCCAAGCGCACGGACCTGTACGCCGAGATCGACCGCACCTCGCTGACCGGCGACCACGCCAGCCTGAACAGCGCAGCGGGCGCTCCGAACGGTGCCAAGAGCCGCCTGGGCTACACCGTCGGTATCCGTCACCGCTTCTGATCTGCGCACTTCTTCGCGCAATCGAGGGCCCTTCGGGGCCCTTTTTCATGTCCTGTTAAGTTCTTGTGCATAGCATCACGGCGCCAGGACGCCGGGCAGCTAGTCTGTGCTGCATCGGGCCTGGAGTCGAGATCATGAGAGCCTTCAAGAAACTGTTGACGTTGGGATGGGTTGCAAGCCTGATGGCCTGCGCCCACCACCCGGTGACTGCGCCCGAGTCGCCATCGATGGAGCCGGTCCGGACCGAGGCGGCCGTCCTGCCGCAGGACTGGACGGACCGCGAACTGCCGGGCAAGGCCCGCACCCGCTACAGCATGGATGAGCGGGCCAGCCGGCCCTGCGTTCAGGCCAAGGCGCAGGCGTCGGCAAGCCTGCTGCGGCGCAGGCTGCAACTGCCGATGGATCAGTTGCAGGAGGTTCGGTTCGAGTGGTGGATCGACCGCTTCGAATCGAGCCGTGAGGTCGAAGATCCCGACATCGACGATGCGCCCGCCAGCCTGGTGCTGGCCTTTGATGGCGATGTCGGTCTCCTGCCGCTACGGACCCGCATGCTGTATGAGTTGGCCCACACCATCATGGGCGAAGCTCCGCCGTACGCCACGCTCATGTACGTGTGGGACGCGAAGGCGCCGGTAGGAACGGTGAAGGTGAGCCCTCGCAGCGACCGCATCCGCAAGATCGTCATCGGCTCCGGGCAGGACAGGCGCGGAGGCTGGATGCGCTTCAGCCGCAATGTGGTCGAGGACTACCGCCTGGCCTTTGGCGAGGCGGCGGGCCCCTTGATCGGAGCAGCGCTGATGACGGACGCAGACAACGGACGGGGTCGCGCCGAGGCCTGCTACGGTCCGGTGCAGTTCCTGGATGCCGGCTATCGCGAGCTGCCGGGCAGCTTGCGGTTCTGATCTGCTGGTGCGGAGCCCGGCTGCACTCGCGCCATGGCGACCCAGCTGACGGTCGCCCGCGCCCGTCGCTGGGCTTTGCCGGTCGTCAGCGGCCCGCGCTGGAGGCTGCCGGTGCGGGAGTCGGTGCGGGGGTGCTCGACGGGGTGCTGGCGGCTGGCTTGGCCGGCGGCAGGGTCAGGGGGCCCTTCTGCCCGCAAGCCGAGAGCGCGGCCAGGCTGCACAGGGTGAGGGCGCCGAGCCCGGCAGTGAGGACGCGGCGCGTGTGCGACCGCATCGATGGCATGGCCTTGCGGGCCGTTCGCGTGGAATCGGCCCCGTGGGGGACTAAACTGCCGCCTGGATTGATCTTCATAGCTGCCAGTTTATCGGTCATGAGCGCTCTCACTGCCACCCCCCTCCAGGACGCGGACTACCAGGCCCGGACCCAGGCCATCCTGCTGGGCATCGAGACCCGGATCGACGCCTGGCTGGATGAGGACCGGATCGACATCGATACCCATCGCACCGGTGGCCTGCTCGAGCTGACCTTTCCCAACCGCAGCAAGATCATCATCAACACCCAGCCGCCACTGCAGGAGCTGTGGCTCGCGGCCAAGGCGGGGGGCTTCCACTTCCGTTTTGTCGAAGGGCGTTGGATCGAGCGCAGCGGGCGGGAGTTCCATGCCTTGCTGTCCGAGGAGGCCACCGCGCAGGCCGGACAGCCGCTGCACTTTGAGCCGGTCGCTGGCTGAGACCTACCGGGCGCCGCCATGCGGTGGCTGCAGGCGCTGACATGAATGAAAAGAGGCCGCCCATGGGCGGCCTCTTTCTTGTTGTGCTTTGACGCCCGCAGGCGAGGGCTCAGCGCCGGAAGAGGTCGAGGATGCTCTTCTTTTCCTCGTCGCTGGCGGGCGGCGGGATGTTGGCGTCGTTGCTCAGGGCGCGTACGCCCGAGTTGCCCGAGAACTCGTCATAGAACCACTCGCCGTTGATCTGCACGACGCCCTCCGGTGGCGAAATCTCGGCAACGGGCACGTTCTTGAGCGCAAAACCCATGAACTCGATCCAGACGGGCAGGGAAAGGCCGCCGCCGGTTTCGCGATCGCCCAGCTTGCGGGGCTGGTCGTACCCGATCCAAACCACGGCCACCAGGCTCTGCTGGTAGCCGGCGAACCAGGCGTCCATGGAGTCGTTCGTGGTGCCGGTCTTGCCGTAGATGTCCGGGCGCTTGAGCTGCGCCTGGGCCTTGGCGGCCGTGCCGCTGCGCGTCACCTCCTGCAGCAGGCTGCTCATCAGGAAGGCGTTGCGCGGCTCGATGGCGCGAGAGTCCTCGCCGAGCGTCCGCGGCGGGGCCTCGAAGAGCACGCGCCCCTTGTTGTCCGTCAGCTTGGCGACGAGTTGCGGTGACACGCGGTGGCCGCCGTTCGCGAACACGGCGTAGCCCTGTGCCATCTGCATGGGCGTGACCGAGCCGGCCCCGAGTGCCATGGTGAGATAGGCCGGGTGTTTGTCCGCCTCGAAGCCGAAGTGCGTGATCCAGTCCTGGGCGTAGTGCACGCCGATGGATTGCAGCACGCGGATGGACACCATGTTCTTGGACTTGGCGAGCGCCTTGCGCAGGGGCAGGGGGCCATCGAAGGTGCCGTCGTAGTTCTTGGGCTCCCAGGGCTGGCTCCCCGTCGTGGTGGCGTCGAAGAACAGCGGGGCGTCATTGACGACGGTCGCCGGCGTGAAGCCCTTTTCCAGCGCCGCCGAGTAGATGAAGGGCTTGAAGCTCGAGCCCGGCTGGCGCCAGGCTTGGGTCACGTGGTTGAACTTGTTCTTGTTGTAGTCAAAGCCGCCCACCATGGCGCGAATGCGCCCGTCGCGCGGGTCCATCGCCACGAAGGCGCCTTCCACCTCGGGCAGTTGCGTGATGCTCCAGTCGCCCTTGGGCAGCTTGAGGACCCGGATGATGGCGCCGCGGCGGATGCGCGTCTTGGGATTGCCACGCTCTGACAGCCCCGACGTCGCGGGCTTCAGGCCGTCGCCGGTGATGGTGAGGCTCTCACCACTTTGCAGGACGGCGACGACCTTCTTCGGGTCCGCCTCCAGTACGGCCGCCGCCAGCAGCTCGTCGTTGGCCGGGTGGTCCGCCAGGGCTTCGGCGATGCGCACGTCCATGTCCTTGGGATCGGCAGGCAGGTCGATGTAGGCCTCCGGGCCGCGGTAGACCTGGCGGCGCTCGTAGTCCATGATCCCGCGGCGCAGGGCCCGGTAGGCGGTCATCTGCTCGTCGTGGCGCAGCGTCAGGTAGACGTCCAGGCCGCGGCTGTAGGTTTCGTCGCCGTACTGGTTGAAGATCAGCTGGCGCGCCGCCTCGGCCACGTACTCCGCGTGACTGCTGTTGTCGGCCACCGTCCGATATCGCAGCGTCTGTGCCTTCGCCTGGGCGTGCTGCTCTTCGGTGATGTAGCCGTTCTCCAGCATCCGGTCGATGATGTACTGCTGGCGGATGCGCGCGCGGCGCGGGTTGTTGATGGGGTTGTAGGCCGAGGGCGCCTTGGGCAGCCCGGCCAGCATCGCGGCCTCCGCCACCGTGATCTCCTTGAGCGGCTTGCCGAAGTACACCTCGCTGGCGGCGGCGAAACCATAGGCCCGGTGACCCAGGAAGATCTGGTTCATGTAGATCTCGAGGATCTGCTCTTTGCTCAGCGCCGACTCGATCTTGAGCGCCAGCAGGATCTCGTAGATCTTGCGCGTCATCGTCTTCTCGGTCGACAGGTAGAAGTTGCGGGCGACCTGCATCGTGATGGTGGACGCGCCCTGACTCTTGGCCTCGCCCACATTGGCCAGGCCGGCGCGGATCACGCCGAGGTAGTCCACGCCGCCGTGCTGGTAGAAGCGCACATCCTCGATCGCGAGGATGGCGTCCTGCATCACCTTGGGGATCTCCTTGATGGGCTGGTAGCTGCGGCGCTCCTCACCGAACTCGGCCAGCACGACGCCATCCGACGACAGCACGCGCAGCGGCAGCTTGGGCCGGTAATCGGTCAGGCCGGAGATGTCCGGCAGATTGGGATAGGCCATCGCCAGGCCGAGCGCCAGCAGGAGCGCCACGGCCAGCGTGCCCCCCAGGGCCAGTCCGCCGAGCCACATCAGGGGGCGCCAGACGAAACGGCGCGCGGCAGTGTGGTGGCGATGCGACGCCTTGGGGCCATCCGCCTCGTCCTTATCCGGCGAAGTAGGCACGTTCGATGATTTGGATTTGCTCATGGGGCTCCAGTGAGGGCAAATCATTATAGAAACGGCACTCTGCTCCGCTTTGAATCGGCGGTCCTTGCCGGGCCATGTCGAATCTGCCCCGAAAGGGCTTCTTTTCGGGGACAGATGGGCGTAGAAAGCCGTGTATGTTTCGCAACGTGGTGTTACGTGCTCGCAGCCGTTTTTCGAACGGTGTCATAGGCTTTACTGCTAGCATTCAAGTAACTTATTAACAATCCGACGCCTGCAAAGCGTGTTGGGGGAACCGCGTCATGGGAATTCTTGACGTACTGCTGGGTCGCAAGCATCCGCCCATGATTGGCTTGGACATCAGCTCTTCCAGCGTCAAGCTGGTCGAACTCAGTCAAAACAAGAACGGTGAGATGGTGCTCGAGCGCTTCGCGATGGAGTCGTTCGAGAAGGGCTGGATCGCCGACGGCCAGATTGAAAAATTCGACGAGGTGGCCGACGCCGTGCGTCGCGTCGTGGCCCGCAGCGGCACGAAGACGCGTGATGCCGTGCTGGCCATGCCCCAGTCGGCCGTGATCACCAAGAAGATCATGCTGCCGGCGGGCCTGCGCGAGGAAGAGCTGGAGATCCAGGTCGAGGCCGAGGCCAACCAGTACATCCCGTTCTCGCTCGACGAGGTCAGCCTCGACTTCTGCGTGCTCGGCCCGAGCCCGACGTCCGTCGGTGACGTCGAGGTGCTGATTGCGGCCTCCCGCAAGGACAAGGTGCAGGACCGTCAGGGCCTCGCCGAGGCGGCCGGCCTGCGCCCTGTCGTGCTGGACATCGAATCCCATGCCTCTCGCCTGGCGATGGGCCGCCTGGTGGCAGCGCTGCCGGGCGAGGGCAAGGATGCCCTGGTCGCCCTGTTCGAGATCGGCGCCGACACCACCAGCCTCAAGGTCCTGCGTGACGACGAGATGCTCTACGACCGCGATCAGGCGTTCGGGGGTTCGCAGCTGACGCAGCTGATCTCTCGGCAATACGGCTTCTCGTTCGAGGAAGCGGAGCAGAAGAAGCTGGCCAACGAGCTGCCGGAAGACTACGACACCGTGGTGCTCCAGCCTTTCGTGGACAGCCTGTCCCAGGAAATCGGCCGAGCGCTGCAGTACTTCTTCACCAGCACGCCGCACCACAAGGTGCACTACGTGATGCTGGCGGGCGGCACCGCCACGCTGCCGGGCCTGAAGGATCGCGTGACCGAACTGACGGGCTTCGCCTGCATGGTGGTCAACCCCTTCGAAAGCATGGAGCTGGGTTCCGCCGTGCGTGAGTCGAAGCTGCGCCGCGAGGCCCCTGCCTACCTGACCGCCTGCGGGCTTGCCATGCGGAGGTTCTTCCAGTGATTTTGATCAACCTCCTTCCTCACCGCGCCGAGAAGCGCAAGCGTCGCAAGACCGCCTTCTTCGTCGGGCTGGGGCTTTCCGTGGTCGTGGGCGGGCTCCTCGTGGGCGCCGGCATGCTGCTGCTGCAGCAGATGACCGACCAGCAGATCGCCCGCAACGAATACCTCCGCCGCGAGAACGCACTGCTCGATGAGCAGATCAAGGACATCGCCAACCTGAAGGCGGAGATCGAGGGTCTGAAGTCGCGCCAGCAGGCTGTTGAAGACCTGCAGACCGGCCGCAATGTCCCCGTCCACCTCCTGACGGAACTCGTGCGGCAGGTGCCGGAGGGCATTTTCCTCACGCGCATCCAGCAGACCGACAAGCTGGTCACCGTCAGCGGGCTGGCCCAGACGCAGGACCGGGTGTCGGAGTTCATCCGCAATACGTCCCGTTCGTCCGAGTGGCTCTACAACCCGGATCTGAACGAGATCCGGCTGGGCGGCATGGCCAGCACCAAGGACCAGAAGCGCCTGTTCGAGTTCACCATGCGCGTCTCCATCAAGGCTCCGCAGACCGAGGCGTCTGCCAAGGGTCAGCCGTCGAGGAAGCCCTGACACTATGGCCAAGAATTCTTCCTCCAATTTTGATCTGAACGCCTGGTTCGAAGAGGTCCAGGACCAGTTCAGGGGGCTCAATCCGCAAGAGCCCGGCCAGTGGCCCCTGGCTCCCCGCCTGCTGACCTTCGCTGCGGCCATCGTGCTGGCGGTCGTGGGCGGCTGGTTCCTGGTCCTGGCCGATGCCCAGGCCGCACTGGATGCCGAGGCCGCCAAGGAGCCCAACCTCCGCCAGGACTACAAGACCAAGCTGGTGCAAGCCGTCAACCTGCCCGAGTTGCGCAAGCAGAAGAGCCAGGTCGAGGAGTACGTCAACCAGCTGGAGAAGCAGCTGCCCGGTCGTGCCGAGATGGATGCGCTGCTCTCCGACATCAACAGCGCGGCCGTCGGCCGCGGGCTGCAGTTCGAGTTCTTCGGCCCCTCTCCGGAGGTGGTGAAGGACTATTACGCCGAGAAGCCCATTTCCATCCGCGTGTCGGGCCGCTATCACGACATCGGCGCCTTCGTGGCCGATATCGCCAACCTGTCCCGCATCGTGACCCTCAGCGACCTGAACGTCAGCTTGCTGGCCCCCCGAGACGCCGCGTTGTCCGGCACGCTGAACATGGAAGCCAAGGCCCGGACCTACCGCTACCTGGATTCGGCCGAGGTGGCGGAACAGCGCAAGTCCAAGGCGGCTGCCAAGCAGGGAGCCAAGAAATGAAGCGCCTCACGGTCATGACCGTCACGCTGGCCGCCATGGGGCTCAGTGCGTGCGGCAACGAGTTGTCCGAACTGCAGGATTGGACGGCGCAGCAGCGGCGTGAGACCCGTGCGTCGGTCCAGCCCCTGTCGCCGCCCAAGAAGTTCACGCCGCAGCCCTATGACACCGCGCTGAGCATCGATCCGTTCAGTACCCAGAAGCTGAGCGTGGCCGTCAAGCAGGAGGCCAGTCAGCCGAATTCCCTGCTGACGGCGGAGATGAACCGCCGCAAGGAACCTCTGGAAGCCTACCCCCTCGACTCGATGATGATGGTGGGCAGCCTGATTCGTCAGGGGCGGCCCTTCGCGCTCCTGAAGGTGGACGCACTTTTGTACCAGGTCAAGCAAGGTGATCACCTGGGGCTGAACTTTGGGCGCATCACCCAGATTTCGGAAACCGAGATCACTCTGCGCGAAGTCGTCCAGGACGCGGCTGGCGAATGGATAGAACGCACAAGCACCCTCCAGTTGCAGGAGAAGGGACGATGAAGAATTTGTCGAAGATGAGTGGTATGACTCAATGGCGTCGTTGGGCCGTTGGCGTGGTGGCAGTCACCCTGCTGCCGATGCAGGCGTGGGCGCAGAACGCCATCAAGTCCATCAGTACGCTGCAGCAGGCGGGTGTTGAGGTCGTGCGAATCGAGCTCAGCGAAAGCCTCAAGGACATCCCGGCGGGCTTCGTCGTGCAGGCGCCTCCGCGCATCGCACTGGATCTGCCCGGCATTTCCAACGGCATGGGTCGCAGCACGGTGGAGATCAACGCCGGCAATCTGCGCTCGGCCAGCGTGGCCCAGGCCGGGGACCGCACGCGCGTCGTGCTGAACCTGCGCCAGGCTTCCGGCTACCGCGCGCAGATCGACGACAAGGCGCTGCTCGTCATCCTCGAGAACAGCCCGTCGACCGCGTCGGCCACGCCTGCAGCAGCCCCGGCCAAGGCCGCAGAGCCGCTGCACTTCGCGCCGAGCCTGAATGCCGCCAGCCAGACGCTGCGCGACATCGACTTCCGTCGTGGCACGGACGGCGCCGGTCGCGTCGTGATCAGCCTTCCGAGCAACCAGGTCGGCGTCGACATCCAGCAGCAGGGCCAGAACCTGGTGCTGGAGTTCCCCAAGACCAGCCTGCCTCCCGAGCTGCGCCGCCGTCTCGACGTCGCGGACTTCGGCAGCCCCGTGCAGTTCGTGAGCGCCAGCCAGGTCGGTGACAAGGTGCGCGTGGTCGTCGAGCCCAAGGGCAACTGGGAGCACAGCGCCTACCAGAGCGACAACCAGTTCGTCCTCGAAGTGCGGCCTCAGAAGGTGGATCCGAACAAGCTGGTCCAGGGCCCCGGTTTCGCCGGCGACAAGCTCTCCCTGAACTTCCAGAGCATCGAGGTTCGCGCCCTCCTGCAGGTGATCGCCGACTTCACCAACTTCAACGTGGTGACCAGCGACACCGTCACCGGCAACGTCACCCTGCGCCTCAAGGACGTTCCCTGGGACCAGGCACTGGACATCATCATGCAGGCCCGGGGCCTGGGGTTGCGCAAGTCCGGCAATGTGCTGTGGATCGCGCCCAAGGAAGAGCTGGCCATCAAGGAGCGCCAGGATCTGGAGGCGAAGGCCCAGATGGCCCAGCTCGAGCCGCTGCGCACGCAGTCGATCCAGCTGAACTACGTCAAGGCTGAGGACATCGTGAAGGGCCTGACCGGCGGCGGCATCAGCGGCGGAAACGCCCGCATCCTGTCCTCGCGCGGCAGCGTCATCTCGGAAAGCCGGACCAACCAGCTCTTCATCAACGACATCGCCAGCAAGCTGGACGAGATCCAGGCGCTGATCGCCAAGATCGACGTCCCCGTCCGCCAGGTGTTGATCGAGGCCCGCATCGTCGAGGCCGACGACAGCTTCGGTCGGTCGCTGGGTGTGAAGCTCGGCGTGAATGACATCCGCGCTCAGCAGGGGGGCATCCCCGGCTACAACGTCGGCGGCAACAACTACGTGGCCATCGGCGGCAACTATGGCGCCGCTGGCGCCACGACCAAGCAGCCGGGTGCCACGCAGTCCTTCAACGACACGCAGCTGATCAACCTGCCGGCGCCGAGCGTCCTGAGCGGCACGCCGCAGACCTTTGCGCTGACGCTGTTCAACGCGACGGCCAATCGCTTCCTGAACCTGGAACTCTCGGCCCTGGAAGCCGACGGCAAGGGCAAGATCGTGTCGAGCCCCCGCGTGGTGACGGCCGACCAAGCCAAGGCGCTGATCGAGCAGGGTGAGGAAATTCCTTACCAGCAGGCCACCTCGGCCGGCGCGACGTCGGTGACGTTCAAGAAGGCCGTGCTGAAGCTGGAAGTGACGCCCCAGATCACGCCTGAAGGCAATGTGATCCTCGACGTCGACGTGAACAAGGACAGCCGCGGCGTCCTCACACCCCAGGGCTATGCCATCAACAACAAGCACGTGAAGACCCAAGTGCTGGTTGAGAATGGCGGTACGGTGGTCCTCGGCGGCATCTTCACGCAAGAAGAGCGAGAGGACGTCAAGAAGGTCCCGTTGCTGGGCGACGTTCCTGTGGTGGGCAACCTCTTCAAGAACAAGGCCAAGACGTCGAGCAAGACCGAGTTGCTGATCTTCATCACTCCCAAAGTGGTGACGGACCGAGTGACGGGTCGCTGAAACTGAGAGAACGGCCGGCTTCATGCCGGCCTGCTGGATTGATGATCAAAGCTGTGCGGGTCAACTTGCATCTGCTGCGCTGGAGTTTGATGACATGAGGAATTACCTTCAACAACACCTGGGCCGCTGGCTCACGGCGCTACTGGCCATGACGCTGAGTCTCGGCCTGGTGGCCTGTGGCGGCGGTGGCGGCAGTGCGGGCGGCTCGGTCTTCCCGGGCGCCAACAGCGCGACGCTGAGCATGAGCCTGTCCGGCACGACCGTGTCCAACGCCGCCAAGGTGACGGCGACGGCGACGCTGCGTGACGCCAATGGCGCTGCCATTCCCAATCAGGTCGTCAACTTCACCTTCTCCAAGGGCGGTCTGGCGGACCTGAGCGTGGCCAGCGCACTGACCGATGCCAATGGCAGGGCCGTGGTGGTCCTGTCGCCCGCAAGCGCCGGCGAGTCCGGCGCCGACACCTTGGTGGCCACCGTTGCCTACGGCGGCGCAACCATCAGCTCCTCGGGCAGCTTCTCCGTGATCGGTGCGGCCTCGGGCGCTGCCGCGCTGTCGGTGTCGCTGTCCACCCCGAACATCACGGGCACCAAGAATGCGTCGGTCACGGCCACGCTGAAGGATGCCCAGGGCAATCCGGTGGCCGGCCAGGTCGTCAACTTCAGCTTCGGCAGCGGCGTCGGCACGCTTGCGCAGCTGAGCTCCAACACCGCGCTGACGGACGCCAACGGCACGGCCAGCGTGCTGCTGACCGCCGCCAGCACCGACATCACGGGCGCTGATACCGTGATCGCAACGGTCTCTTACGGCGGCAAGTCGCTGTCGGACAACAAGGGCTTCCAGGTCACCGCCACGTCGACCTCCACCGCCGCGCTGACGGTGGCCCTGTCCTCCAACAGCGTGACCTCCAAGTCGTCGATCACTGCGACGGCCACGCTGAAGGACGCCAGCGGCGTCGGCATTCCCAACCAGGTGATCGCCTTCAGCCTCGGCACGACCGTGGCCCAGCTCAGCCAGGTGCAAGCCCTGACGGATGCCAACGGCAATGCCGTGATCGTCCTGACGACCAGCGGCACGCAGCCGGGTGCCGACACCCTCAAGGCCTCGATCAGCTACAACAACCGCGTGCTGTCGAGCCAGGTCAACTTCGCCGTGGTCGGGACCTCCACCACGTCGGCCTCGCTGGCCTTGTCGCTCTCCAGCTCGACGGTCACGGCAGGTTCGCCGGCCACGGTCACTGCGGTCCTGAAGGACGGCAGCGGCACGCCCATCCCTGGTCAAGTGGTGAGCTTCAGCACCCAGCGTGGCTTCGGTCTGCTGAGTGCCGTGACGGCACTGACGGATGCCACCGGCACGGCCGCCGTGACGCTGTCTCCTGCCAATGCCACGTCGGCCGCCGCTGACAGCGTGAGCGCATCCACCACGGTGGGCAGCCAGACGGTGACGTCCAACATCGTCGGCTTCCAGCTGACAGCCACGGTCGTGGGTATCGAGTCCTTCACCTCCGACATTCCGGCCGGCAGCAAGCTGGCGGCCAACGGCTCGTCGATCATCACCGTCAAGCTGTCCGGCACGGCCGGTACGGTGCCGGTGCAACTCACGCTGGCTTCCCAGTGTGCGGCGCAGAGCCCGATCAAGGCCACGCTGACGCCGACGACCGCAACGACCACCAACGGTGTTGCTACCTTCACCTACCAGGATCTCGGGTGCGGCGCCAAGCAGTCCAGCGACACGCTGAGCCTGCAAGTGGTGGGCAGCACGGTGAACGGCTCGCTGACGCTGCCGATCGCGGCACCGTCCGTGGCAGGCATCACCTTCGTATCGGCCTCGCCGTCGCTGCTGTACCTGTCGACCGCCGGCTACCCCCCGACCAACTCGACGGTCATCTTCCAGGTCAATGACGGCAACGGCGCTGGTCTGGCGGGCAAGAAGGTGCGACTCACGCCGACCACGACGGTGGGCGGGCTGACCGTGGACGGCCAGACCTCGGTCGGTGGCGTCCTGCCGGTGCTCGACCGCTTGACCGACAGCAACGGCCAGGTCCGTGTGCTGGTCAACTCCGGTACCGTCCCGACGCCGGTGGCGATCCGCGCCACCTACACCTCGGACGACGGCACGCAGGTCTTCTCCTCCGTGTCGGCGAATCTTTCCATCGCGGTGGGCCTGCCGACGCAGTCGCGGTTCTCGCTGTCCCAGAAGACGCTGAACATCGAAGGCTTCGACCTCGATGGCACGACCAACACCTACACCGCGGTGGTGGCCGACCGTCTGGGCAACCCGGTGCCTCCGACCACGGTCGTCAACTTCGTCAATACGCTGGGTCAGGTGTTGACCTCGCCCACGACCGGTTCGTCGAGCGCGCTGTCGACGGTGTCGGCAAATTCGATCTCGGGCGGCCAACGTCCGCCCAACTGGGATGGTCGCGTGACGACGCTCGCCTACGCCATCGGCGAGGAGAGCTTCCAGGATCTGAACGGTGACAACCAGTTCAACGTGGGCGAAGACTACGAAGACCTGGGCGACCCGTACCTGGACAACAAGTTCCGCGGCTTCTTCGCACCGGACCTGCAGACCATCCCCTACGGTGGCGGCACGGCGTCCTGCTTCCCCGCAGCCACCGCACCGTTCCAGCGCTATGACGGCACGAACGGCTCTGTCGGCACGCCGCGCGCCGGGGTGCCTTCGAAGCCGCTGACCTGCTCGGCGAACTGGGGCAAGGCCTTCGTGCGATCTGCCGTGCAGACGGTGTGGTCGACCTCGGCGGCTCGCATCACCTGGGGCGCATCGCTGCCGCGTGGCGTGTTCCGTCCGGCGGCCGGCTCCTGCCCGGTGGCCCGCACGGTGCCTTATGCCTACACGGCAACGACGGCCGGCACCGCGCTGACCAAGTCGGTCTACGACCTGAACGGCACGACCGTGTACAACTCGGGCGTGACGGGCTCGCTGTTCTTCGAAGTGGCGGATGCCAACCCGAACTTCTACAACCCGATGGCTGCCGGCACGGTCGTGTCGACGTCGACGACCACCGGCATGACCGCCGTGGCCGTGGGTGGAACGGTCCCGAACTCGCTGACGCCGACCGGCACGATCGTGAACTACACCTTCACGACCGCCAGCAGCGGCACGATCACGATCACCGTCCAGTCCCCCAGCGGCCTGCAGACCCTGTTCACGGTGAACGTGGACATGGCCGCTCCGCCGGGAGGCTACGTCGCCTGCCCTTGATCAGCGTCCCTTGATCATTTCTCTCGTCGGCATGCCCGGCGGTGGCAAGTCCACCGTCGGGCGTAGTCTTTCCCGCCAGGCGGGAATGCGATTCGTCGACTCCGACACGGAAATCGAGAAGCAGCTCGGGGAGAGCATCCGCAGCTTCTTCGACCGTGAAGGCGAGGCCAAGTTCCGGGACATCGAGCAGGCCGTGATTGCCGACCTGCTCCAGCGTTCCGGGGACATCGTGCTGGCCACTGGCGGTGGCGCTGTGCTGCGCGAGCCCAATCGGCAGGCGCTGCGCGAGGGCTCCACGGTGCTGTACCTGCGATCGACGCCGGAGGAGCTCTTCCGGCGTCTGCGACACGACACGCAGCGCCCGCTGCTCCAGGTGCGCGACCCGCTGCAGAAGCTGCGCGAGCTCTACGCCCAGCGCGATCCCCTGTACCGCTCGACCGCGCACTACACCATCGAAGTGGGGCGACCGTCCGTGGCCACGCTGGTCAACATGGTGCTGATGCAGCTCGAACTGGCGGGTCTCATCTCGGCCGAGCGCGTGGCTGCCACCGTTGGAGCCACCCGACTGGACGACGCGCAAGACTGAGGTCGGTATGCGCGAAGGCGGGTCTCATGGGCCGGCCGTACACTTGGCCGCATGACTGCCCCTTCCACTCTCTCGAACGCCGTCGCGCCTGCGTCGGCCGACGCCGCTCGGGTCCGGCGCGTCCCCATCGCCCTTGAAGACCGCAGCTACGACATCCACATCGGCAATGGCCTGCTGCAGGATCCGGCGAGCTGGAGCGGGCTGCCCAAGGCGCGCTGTGCACTGGTTGTCAGCAACGAGACCGTGGCCCCGCTGTACCTTGACACCGTCGTGGCGCGGCTGCGCCCGCACTATACCCAGGTCCTGACCATCGTCCTGCCGGACGGCGAGGCGTACAAGGGCTGGGACGCCATCGAGCGCATCGCCTCGACGCTGCTGGCATCCGCCGCCGATCGCAAGACGGTGCTGTTCGCGCTGGGGGGCGGCGTGATCGGCGACATGACAGGCTTCGCCGCCGCCATCTACATGCGCGGCGTGCCCTTCGTGCAGATTCCGACCACGCTGCTGGCCCAGGTCGATTCGTCCGTCGGCGGCAAGACCGCCATCAATCATGCGCTCGGCAAGAACATGCTCGGCGCCTTCTACCAGCCGCTGCGGGTGCTGGCGGATCTGGACACGCTCAAGACCCTGCCCGACCGCGAACTGTCGGCCGGCCTGGCCGAGGTGATCAAGTACGGACCGATCGCCGATGCCGCCTTCCTGGACTGGCTCGAGGCTCACATGGACGCGCTCCGCAGCCGGGACCCGGTGGCGCTCGCCCATGCCGTGCAGCGCAGCTGCGAGATCAAGGCGTGGGTCGTCGGGCAGGACGAGCGGGAGTCGGGACTCCGCGCCATCCTCAACTTCGGGCACACCTTCGGCCACGCCATCGAGACCGGCCTAGGCTATGGTGAATGGCTGCACGGCGAGGCCGTCGGTTGCGGCATGGTCATGGCCAGCGATCTGTCGGTGCGTCTGGGCCTGATGCCGCCGGCCTTCCTGGATCGCATGCGCGCCCTCATCGAGCGTGCCGGCCTGCCCGTGACAGCGCCGGCCAGCATTGGCGTCGAGCGCTTCATGTCGCTGATGCGGGTCGACAAGAAGGCCGAAGACGGTGAGATCCGCTTCGTACTGATCGAGAGCCTCGGGCGTGCCGTGATGCGCAGTGCACCGGACACCTTGGTGGCCGAAGTCATCCGGCAGCACAGCGCCTGACCCCCGGCTTGATCTGAAGGAACGTTGCGCATGCCTCTCAAGCCCTATGCCTGCCATGCCAACGCCTCTCGCGGCCGCCGCTTCCCGGAGCCCGCCGCGCCGACCCGCAGCGAGTTCCAGCGGGACCGGGATCGCATCGTCCACAGCTCGGCATTCCGGCGCCTGGTCTACAAGACGCAGGTCTTCCTCAATCACGAGGGCGATCTCTTCCGGACACGCCTCACGCACTCGCTGGAGGTGGCGCAGCTGGGGCGCTCCATCGGGCGCAGCCTCGGGCTCGACGAGGACCTGATCGAGACGATCGCCCTCGCGCACGACCTGGGCCACACGCCCTTCGGCCATGCCGGGCAGGACGTGCTCGACGACTGCATGAAGACTTACGGCGGCTTCGAGCACAACCTCCAGAGCCTGCGCGTCGTTGACCACCTGGAGCAGCGCTACCCGGCCTTCGACGGCCTGAACCTGACGTTCGAAAGCCGTGAGGGCATCCTCAAGCACTGCGCGAAGCGCAATGCCGAGCTCATCGAGGCCCGGGAGCCCGGCGGGATCGCGCGGCGTTTCCTGGAGGGTGGCCAGCCGAGTCTCGAGGCTCAGCTCTGCAACCTGGCCGACGAGGTGGCCTACAACGCGCACGACATCGACGACGGCGTGCGCTCCGGCCTCCTGAGCCTGGAGCAGCTGGAGTCGGTGCCGCTGGTGCAGCATTACCTGCGCGAGACGCTGGGCGTCTATCCGGCGCTCCAGGGCAAGCGCCTTCTGTTCGAGACCATTCGCCGGATGCTGTCGCAGCAGGTCTACGACATCATCGATGCCAGTGAGGCGGCGTTTGCGGAGCACACCCCGGCCGATGTGGACGCCGTGCGCCGGTCGCCGCCGCTGATCCGCTTCAGCCCGGCGATGCGCCAGGCCAGCACCGAGCTCAAGCGCTTTCTCTTCGCCAATCTGTACCGGCATGCCCAGGTCCGGGAGACGCGTCACCGGGCCGAGATCGTGCTGCGGGACTTGTTTGCCGCCTACCTGCAGGACCGCCAGCAACTGCCGGCCGACGTCGCTGCGCAGGCCGACCATCCCCGCGCCTGCGCCGACTACATCGCGGGCATGACCGACCGCTTCGCCCTCAAGGAACACGAGCGCCTCACCGGTCAACGGCTCTTCACCTAGCCTGTTGATCTGCTGATAATTGGGGACAGATCGCTGCGGCCGCGTGGCCGCCAGGAGCACTCCATGGCCCGTTTGTCCCGCCTTGCCATCCCCGGTGAGGTGCACCACCTCATCCAGCGCGGGCATGACCAGCAGCCCATCGTCCGGGACGACGAGGATCGACGGGCCTTCATCGACGCCCTGCGCGAATGCGCGGCACTGCACAAGGTGGTGGTCCATGCCTATGTGCTGATGGACAACCACCTGCATCTGCTCGCGACACCACCCGCGCCGGAGAGCCTCAGCCGCATGATGCAGTCCCTGGGGCGCCGCTATGTCACCCGCTTCAATCGGCGCCATGGGCGCAGCGGCGGGCTGTGGGAGGGCCGCTTCCGAGCGGCACCCCTCGAAGCGTCCTGGCTGCTGTCGTGCATGCGCTACATCGAGCTGAACCCCGTGCGGGCGGGCCTGGCTGAGCGCGCAGACGCCTACGCCTGGTCCAGTGCCGCCCATCATCTGGGTGCGCTGCGCGACCCGCTCGTGCATGACCACGCCGGCTTCTGGGCGATGGGAAACACGCCCTTCGAACGCGACGCCAACTACCGCCGCTACCTGGAGGAGGGAAGCAGCCCCCAGGAGGTGGATGCGATGCTGGCGGCGGCGCTGCGGGGCTGGCCCCTCGGCTCCGAAGCCTACCGGGCCCAGTTGGCCAAGCTGACGGACCGCCCGTTGGCGCCAAGGCCCCGTGGACGCCCGCCGCGCAAGACTGTCCCCAATTAAATTGGAGTGTGGACTCTGGATTTGCTTATAAAGAGTCTGACCCCATTTAATCGTTCTTGTCCTGTAACGCCTCGACGACTAATCTGCACGGCAATCCTCCCGCGCTGCAGCAATTTGCGCAGCGCAGGCCCCCGGGCCGGAGCTTCAGCCTTTTGCATGCGGAGTCGCCATGGCAGTCCAGATGAGCCACCCCCAGGAACCCTCCAGCCAGGGTCCTGACCACGCCGAGATCCAGTCCCTGGCCCAACAGGGCCTGTACCGCACCCAGAACGAGAAGGACGCCTGCGGCCTGGGCTTCGTGGCGCACATCAAGGGCCAGAAGGCGCATGGCATCGTCCAGCAGGGCCTGAAGATCCTCGAGAACCTGGACCACCGGGGCGCCGTGGGCGCCGATGCCCTGATGGGCGACGGGGCCGGCATCCTGATCCAGATCCCGGACCAGCTCTACCGCGAGGAGATGGCCAAGCAGGGCGTGACGCTGCCGCCGCCCGGCGAATACGGCGTCGGCCTGATCTTCCTGCCCAAGGAGCATGCCTCCCGTCTGGCCTGCGAGCAGGAGCTGGTGCGTGCCATCAAGGCAGAGGGTCAGGTCTTGCTGGGCTGGCGCGATGTGCCGGTGGATGCCGAGCTGCCGATGTCGCCCACGGTGCGCGAGAAGGAGCCCATCATCCGCCAGGTCTTCATCGGCCGTGGCCCGGACATCATCGTGCCCGATGCGCTGGAACGTAAGCTCTACGTGATCCGCAAGACGGCCTCCAGCGCCATCCAGGCTCTGAAGCTCACGCACAGCCGCGAGTACTACGTGCCCAGCATGAGCTGCCGCACCGTCATCTACAAGGGCCTGCTGCTGGCCGACCAGGTCGGCAAGTACTACAAGGACCTGTCGGACCCGCGCACCGTGTCGGCCATCGCCCTGGTGCACCAGCGCTTCTCGACCAACACCTTCCCCGAGTGGCCGCTGGCCCACCCCTACCGCATGGTCGCCCACAACGGCGAGATCAATACGGTCAAGGGCAACTTCAACTGGATGCGCGCTCGTGAAGGCGTGATGAAGTCGCCGGTGCTGGGCGATGACCTGAAGAAGCTCTACCCGATCAGCTTCGAGCACCAGTCCGACACGGCCACCTTCGACAACGCCATCGAGCTGCTGACCATGGCGGGCTACCCGCTGGCCCATGCCGCCATGATGATGATCCCGGAAGCCTGGGAGCAGCATGAGCAGATGGACGAGCGCCGCCGTGCCTTCTACGAGTACCACGCCGCCATGATGGAGCCCTGGGACGGCCCCGCCGCCATGGTCTTCACCGACGGCCGCCAGGTCTGCGCCGCGCTGGACCGCAACGGCCTGCGCCCCGCCCGCTACTGCGTGACGGATGACGACATGGTCGTGCTGGCCTCCGAGTCCGGCGTGCTGCCCATCCCCGAGAGCAAGATCGTCAAGAAGTGGCGCCTGCAGCCGGGCAAGATGTTCCTGATCGACCTGGAGCAGGGCCGCATCGTCGACGACGAGGAGCTCAAGACCCAGTTCGCCAACGCGCGCCCCTACCGCCAGTGGATCGAGAACGTCCGCGTCAAGCTGGACAGCATCCCCGTGGCTGACCCTGCGCCCGCGAGCTTCGAGTCCACGCTGCTGGACCGCCAGCAGGCCTTCGGCTTCACGCAGGAGGACATCAAGTTCCTGCTGGCGCCCATGGCTGCCAATGGGGAGGAGGGCATCGGTTCCATGGGCAATGACTCGCCCCTGGCCGTGCTGTCCGACAAGAACAAGCCGCTCTACAACTACTTCAAGCAGCTGTTCGCCCAGGTCACGAACCCGCCGATCGACCCGATCCGCGAGAACATCGTGATGTCCCTCAACAGCTTCGTGGGCCCCAAGCCCAATCTGCTGGACATCAACGCCATCAACCCGCCGATGCGCCTCGAGGTGAGCCAGCCCGTGCTGGACTTCAAGGACATGGCGCGCCTGCGCGCCATCGAGCAGCACACCAACGGCAAGTTCAAGCCCTACGAGCTCGACATCACGTATCCGCGAGAGTGGGGCCGCGAGGGCGTCGAGGCCCAACTGGCCTCGCTGTGCGCCGAGACGGTGGATGCCATCAAGAGCGGCCACAACATCCTCATCATCAGCGACCGCCACCTGAGCGTCGGTCGCGTGGCGATCCCGGCGCTGCTGGCGCTGTCGGCCGTGCACCACCACCTCGTCCGTGAAGGCCTGCGCACCACGGCCGGCCTGGTCGTGGAGACCGGCACGGCGCGCGAGGTCCATCACTTCGCCGTGCTGGCTGGCTTCGGTGCCGAGGCCGTCCACCCCTATCTGGCCCTCGAGACGCTGACGCAGATGACCGCCGAGCTGCCGGGCAATCTGTCGGCCGAGAAGGCGATCTACAACTACATCAAGGCCGTGGGCAAGGGCCTGTCGAAGATCATGTCCAAGATGGGCATCTCGACCTACATGTCCTACTGCGGCGCGCAGATCTTCGAGGCCATCGGCCTCAAGGCGGAGTTCGTCGAGAAGTACTTCCGCGGCACGCCCACGCAGGTCGGCGGCATCGGCGTGTTCGAGGTGGCCGAGGAGGCCATTCGTCTGCACGAAGCGGCCTTCGGCAGCGACCCGGTCCTCGCCACCATGCTGGACGCCGGCGGCGAGTACGCCTGGCGCGCCCGCGGCGAGGAGCACATGTGGACGCCCGACACCATCGCCAAGCTGCAGCACGCCACGCGCTCGGGCAAGTTCGACACCTACAAGGAATACGCCCAGCTCGTGAACGACCAGAGCAAGCGCCACATGACGCTGCGCGGCCTGTTCGAGTTCAAGTTCGACCCTTCCAAGGCGATCCCGCTGGAAGAGGTCGAGTCGGCGGCCGAGATCGTCAAGCGCTTCGCCACCGGTGCCATGTCCCTGGGCTCCATCTCCACCGAGGCGCACGCCACGCTGGCCGTGGCCATGAACCGCATCGGCGGCAAGAGCAACACGGGCGAGGGCGGTGAGGATCCGGCGCGTTATCGCAACGAACTGAAGGGCATCAAGATCGTCAAGGGCACCAAGGTGTCGGACGTCGTCGGCAGCAAGGTCATCGAGGCCGACTACGAGCTGCAGGACGGCGACTCCCTGCGCTCACGGATCAAGCAGGTGGCCTCGGGCCGCTTCGGTGTGACGACGGAGTACCTGGTCAGCGCCGACCAGATCCAGATCAAGATGGCGCAGGGCGCGAAGCCGGGCGAGGGCGGCCAGCTGCCCGGCGGCAAGGTGTCCGAGTACATCGGCATGCTGCGCTATTCGGTGCCGGGCGTGGGCCTGATCTCCCCGCCGCCGCACCATGACATCTACTCCATCGAGGATCTGGCCCAGCTGATCCACGACCTGAAGAACGTCAACGGCAAGGCCGACATCTCGGTCAAGCTGGTGTCGGAAGTCGGCGTGGGCACGATCGCCGCCGGCGTGGCCAAGGCCAAGGCCGACCACATCGTCATCGCGGGCCATGACGGCGGCACGGGCGCCTCGCCCTGGTCGTCCATCAAGCATTGCGGCACGCCGTGGGAGCTGGGCCTGGCTGAGGCGCAGCAGACGCTGGTGCTCAACCGCCTGCGCGGCCGGGTGCGCATCCAGGCGGACGGCCAGATGAAGACCGGCCGCGACGTCGTCATCGGTGCGCTGCTGGGCGCCGACGAGTTCGGCTTCGCCACCGCGCCGCTGGTGGTCGAGGGCTGCATCATGATGCGCAAGTGCCACCTGAACACCTGCCCGGTGGGCGTGGCCACGCAGGACCCGGTGCTGCGCGCCAAGTTCTCGGGCAAGCCCGAGCATGTGGTGAACTACTTCTTCTTCGTCGCCGAGGAAGCGCGCCAGATCATGGCCCAGCTGGGCATTCGCAAGTTCGACGAACTGATCGGCCGTGCGGACCTGCTGGACACCCGCAAGGGCATCAGCCACTGGAAGGCCAAGGGCCTGGACTTCGCCCGTATCTTCCACCGCCCGGAACTGGCCGCCGATGTGTCTCGCCTGCACAACGCCACGCAGGACCATGGCCTGGACCGCGCGCTGGACGTGAAGCTGATCGAGAAGTGCCTGCCCGCCTTCGAGAAGGGCGAGAAGGTGCAGTTCATGCAGGAGGTCAGCAATGTGCGCCGCACCGTGGGCGCCATGCTCTCCGGCGAGCTCGTGCGCCGTCATCCGGAAGGGCTGCCGGACCACACCATCTTCATCCAGATGGAGGGCACGGGCGGTCAGAGCTTCGGGGCCTTCCTCGCCCAGGGCATCACGCTGTACCTGATCGGCGACGCGAACGACTACACCGGCAAGGGCCTCTCCGGTGGCCGCGTGGTGGTGCGCCCCTCGATCGACTTCCGCGGTGACGCGACCAAGAACATCATCGTTGGCAACACCGTGCTGTACGGGGCGACCCGCGGCGAGGCCTTCTTCCGAGGCGTGGCCGGCGAGCGCTTCGCGGTGCGCCTGTCCGGCGCCTCGGCAGTCGTCGAGGGCACGGGCGACCACGGCTGCGAGTACATGACCGGCGGCACCGTGGTCGTGCTGGGCAAGACCGGCCGCAACTTCGCCGCTGGCATGAGCGGTGGCCTGGCCTATGTCTTCGACGAGGACGGCAGCTTTGCCAAGCGCTGCAACACCAGCATGGTCAGCCTGGACAAGGTCCTGCCGGCCCACGAGCAGGAGGCCGGCCTCGACAAGGCCGTCTGGCACCGCCTGACCCCGGGCGGCGAGGCGCAGACCGATGAAGCCATCCTCAAGAAGATGATCGAGGACCACCATCGCTGGACCGGCAGCCAGCGCGCCCGGGACATCCTGGACCACTGGGCCGACTCGCGCGCCAAGTTCGTCAAGGTGTTCCCGAACGAATACCGCCGCGCCCTGGGCGAGCTGCATGCCGCCCGCGAAGCCGCCGAGACCATCGCCCACGCCAAGGCGCCCGCCGCCGCCGTGAAGGCTTGAGAGATTAGGAGTACACAATGGGAAAAGTCACCGGCTTCATGGAGTACGAGCGCCTGGACGAGGGCTATGAGCCCGTCCCGGCCCGCCTGAAGAACTACAAGGAATTCGTCATCGCGCTGAACGCTGACCAGGCGAAGCAGCAGGGGGCCCGCTGCATGGACTGCGGCACCCCCTTCTGCAACAACGGCTGCCCGGTCAACAACATCATTCCGGACTTCAACGACCTCGTGTACCGCGGGCAGCCGCAGGACTGGCAGAACGCCATCACCGTCCTGCACAGCACCAACAACTTCCCCGAGTTCACCGGCCGCATCTGCCCCGCGCCCTGCGAGGCGGCCTGCACGCTGAACGTCAACGACGATGCGGTGGGTATCAAGTCCATCGAGCACGCCATCATCGACCGCGCCTGGGCCGAGGGCTGGGTGAAGCCGCAGCCGGCAGCCGCGAAGACCGGCAAGCGGGTCGCGGTCGTCGGCTCGGGCCCCGCCGGCCTGGCTGCCGCCCAGCAGCTGGCCCGCGTGGGGCATGAGGTCACGGTCTTCGAGAAGAACGACCGCGTCGGCGGCCTGCTGCGCTACGGCATTCCCGACTTCAAGATGGAGAAGTCCCACATCGACCGCCGCGTGCAGCAGATGGAGGCCGAGGGCGTGGTCTTCCGCACCGGCGTGCTCGTCGCCAGCCTGGGCGAGGACAGCAAGGTCACCAACTGGGCCAAGGAAACGGTCAGCGCCGAGGAGCTCAAGGCTCAGTTCGACGCCGTGCTGCTGTGCGGGGGGGCCGAGCAGTCCCGCGACCTGCCGGTGCCGGGGCGTGACCTGGCCGGCGTGCATTTCGCGATGGAGTTCCTGCCCCAGCAGAACAAGGTCAACGCCGGCGACAAGCTCAAGGGCCAGCTGCGCGCCGATGGCAAGCACGTCATCGTCATCGGTGGCGGCGACACCGGCAGTGACTGCGTGGGCACCAGCAACCGCCACGGCGCCAAGAGCGTCGCGCAGTTCGAGCTGATGCCCCGCCCTCCCGAGGAGGAGGACCGCCCGCTGACCTGGCCCTACTGGCCCTACAAGCTGCGCACCTCGTCCAGCCACGAGGAAGGCTGCGAGCGCGAGTTCGCCATCGCCACCAAGGAATTCCTGGGCGAGAAGGGCAAGGTCACCGGCGTGAAGACGGTGCGCGTGGAGTGGCAGGGCGGCAAGATGGTCGAGGTCCCGGGTTCCGAGCAGGTGCTGAAGGCCGATCTGGTGCTGCTGGCCATGGGCTTCGTCGCGCCGGTCTCGCCGGTGCTGGAGGCTTTCGGCGTGAGCAAGGACGCTCGCGGCAATGCCAAGGCCGGCACCGAGGCGCTGGGCGGCTACGCCACCAATGTCGACAAGGTGTTCGCGGCGGGCGACATGCGCCGTGGCCAGTCGCTGGTGGTCTGGGCCATCCGCGAGGGCCGTCAGGCCGCGCGGGCCGTGGACGAATACCTGACCGGCGCCAGCATCCTGCCCCGCTGAGGCGCGCCGGGCCGATGCCCGGCCGCTCCTGCCAGCCGCCCCGCGTGACGCGAGGGCGGCTTTTTCATGCCCGGCCGGTGCAGTTCAGGCTCACTTGTTAGCGGCCTGTTACACGGATTTGCCATTCGTCCGGGATCGGCGGCCGCTGGTCGGCCACTGTGGTGCCGATGTGGAAAACGCCCCTGGGCTTTGCCTATGCTTCGCCCGACACTAGGCTCAGGTCCATGCTGCCGGCACTGCCGGGCCTGCATGGTGTCCGGATCAACCGCCTCGAACCATGACCCACGCTCGCCCCTCCCTCCGCCGCCAGTCGGGCTTCACCATCATGGAGCTGATGATCGCCGTCGCCATCATGGGCGTCCTGTTCGGCATCGCGCTGCCTTCCTACAAGGACTATGTCCGCCGCGGTGCGCTTCCCGAGGGACTGTCCGCGCTGTCCGACTACAAGATCAAGATGGAGCAGTACTACCAGGACAACCGGAACTACGGCTCCTCGGACACCTGCGCCAATGCCGCGCCCGCCCCGGACTGGTCCAATTTCGCGCCGACCAACAAGAAGTTCTTCAGCTACGAATGCGCGCTGACGGATGGCGGCCAGGGCTATGCCATCACGGCCACGGGCGCTTCGGGTTCGGCCGCCACCGGGCATGTCTACGTCCAGACCCACAAGGGCCAGCGGACCACGCAGTTCAAGGGTGAATCCGTGACGCGCGAGTGCTGGCTCATGAAGGGGGACGAATGCTGACGTCGCCTCGTCACCCGGCGCACCGGCGCCTGCGCGGCTTCAGCATGCTGGAGCTGTTCATCACGCTGGTGGTCCTGGGCTTCACCCTGGCCGTGGGCCTGCCCAACGTCGCCGACTGGCTGCGGGACCTGCGTCTGCGCGGTGTGGCGGAGTCGCTGAAGACCGGCCTGGACAAGGCCCGGATGGAGGCGCTCAAGGGCAACCGCACGATTTCCTACTGGCTGGTGACGGACAGCAAGTCCAAGGTGCCGGGTGCCGATTGCGTGCTGTCCGCGACGGGCCTGTCCTGGGTGGTCAGCGTCAAGGATCCGAGCGGCGCCTGCCAGAAGGACCCCTCGACGACGGACGATCCGATGCTGGCGTTCCGCTCCGAGGCGGCCCTGGAGGCCGGCATGGTCACCTCCGCCGCGACCGCTGCTGACGGCAACGCCGCGACGCAGGTCACTTTCAATGCCCTCGGGCAGGTGCAGGGCGCCGGCGCGATCCGCCAGATCGTGGTGTCGCGTGCGGACGGCAAGGGCCGGACGCTGCGCATCATGATCGAGCCGGGCGGCAGCGTGCGCACCTGTGATCCCAAGGTCAGCGCGGCCGATCCGCGCGCCTGCCCCTGAGCCGGGGCCGGAGTGAACATGAACAAGCAATCCTCCCCGCCCGGATCCTCGCGACGCCAGCATGGCATCGCCCTGATCGAGGCCCTCATCGGCATCCTGATATTCGCCTTCGGCGTCCTTGGCCTGATGGGGCTGCAGGCCGCGATGACGAAGGCGCAGACGTCCGCCAAGGTGCGCGCTGACGCGGCCAACCTGGCGTCAGACCTCTTCGGGCTGATCCAGACGGACATCGCCGCCAATCTGCCGCAGTACGCCTACAAGGACTCCGGCAAGGCCTGCGCGACCTACGTCCCGTGCAAGGACTGGCTGGCCAAGGTCGGCACGACGCTGCCGGCCGGGAGCGCGGTGATCGCGATCGACGCTGGCACGGGCAAGGTCGACATCGAGATGACGTGGCGGCAGGGGGCGGAATCGCCCGGCTCTTACAAATCCAGCATGGTGTGGCAGCAATGAAGTCGAACCTTCCGGGCCGCACCAGGCGGCAGCAGGGCTTCTCGCTTGTCGAGCTGATGGTCGGCATCGGCGTCGGCCTGCTCTCGACGGTGGTCATCGCCACCATCCTGTCCAATTCGGAGCGGCAGAAGCGAGCGAGCAGTTCGGGCAACGATGCCCAGATCGCGGGCTCGCTGGCCCTCAACGAGCTCGACCGTTCCATCAAGGACGCCGGCTACGGGCTCACCACCGACATCGGCACGATGGGCTGCACGCTGCAGGCCCGCTTCGATGCCGGAACGGCGGTGGCGGGGGCGCCGGCCAATCTGCGCCCGGTGCTGATCACCACGGACAAGGACGGCAAGCCGAGCACCATCACGCTGATGCGCAGCACGGCGCCCGGCTTCTCCTTGCCGGCCAAGGTCAAGGCACCGCTGTTCGACCCCACCGTCGCCTCCGGGTCGACCAAGGACACGCTGGTGGTCTCCTCGACGCTCGGGATCGCCGAGAACGACCTGCTGGCCGTGGTGACGCCGCCCGATGACCTGGTCACCAAGGTGGGCAGCTGCACGGTCTTCCAGGCGTCCAAGCTGGCGGCCAATCTGCGGGACATCCAACGCGTGGCGGACACGCCCTGGAACGGCACGGGCGACCTGGCGCCCGCGACGGCCGACCAGTACATCGTCAATCTCGGTGCGCTCGAAGTCCAGACCTACACGGTGGAGCCCCAGCTCAACTCCAAGGGCGTCGCCACCTCGCAGTACCAGCTGACCCTCACCCGCTTCGTCCTGCGCGACCGCGCCACCACCACGCAGGTGATCCAGACGGGCGTGGTGGATCTCAAGGCCTTCTACGGCCGTGACAGCGACGGCGATGGCGTCGTGGACCTCTACGACACCACCACGCCGACCACGGCCCAGGGCTGGTCGCAGGTCCGCTCCGTCCGCCTGGCGGTGCTGGCCCGCAGCGAGCAGTTCGAGAAGGAAGAGGTCACCGCCACCGAGCCCCTGTGGAACGTGGGTGCCGCCGTGAAGGTGGACGGGAGCATCGACTGCGGCAGCAGCAAGTGCATCAAGATGAATCCCAAGGCGGGTGACGACAGCTGGAAGCACTACCGCTACAAGCTGTTCGATCTGATCTCGCCGCTGCGCAACCAGCTGTGGCGTTCGGACATGATCCCGCCGGAGCCGGCCTCCGCCCCCGCCAGCGCCGTAGCCCCCTGAAGAGACGTCTGACCATGAACACTCGTCCCCTCTCACACCGCACGCCGGCACGCCGGCCCGCCCGCCCGCAGCGCGGCGCCTCCATGCTGTTCGCGCTGATCGCGCTCGTCGTCCTGACCCTCGGCGGTGTCGCGCTGGTCCGCTCCGTCGATACCGGGCTGCTGACCCTGGGCAACCTCGGTTTCCGGCGGGACGCCCTGTCGATGACCTCCGTCGCCACGGAAGACGCGATCACCTGGCTCATGGCCCGGGCTCCGGCAGAGCTGCGCACGGACAGCGAGGACAACGGCTACTACGCGACCGCCGTCGCCAACCTCGCGCCCATGGACACCACCACGAGCGATGCCCACCCGGTGTCGCTGGTGAACTGGAAGGATGATGAGTGCGGCAAGGCCACGGTCTCCGCGACTCGCTTGTGCCTCACGCCTGTCACCAAGAAGGTCGGGGGCGTGACGCTGTCCTATGTGGTCACGCGCCTGTGCAATGTGACGGGTGCCGGCGGCAGCAGCCGGCCCTGCGTGGTGCCGCTGAAGGCCAGTTCGGCCCTGTCCATGGACCGGGGCGTCTATGGATCCCTCGGCAAGATCGATGTCCCGACCGCTGCCACCTTCTACCGCGTGATCGCCCGTGTCGAGGGTGTCCGCGGGTCGGTGGCCTATACCGAAACACTGGTGCATTTCTGAGCCTCGTCGTCTCCGACGTCTCTGGATGGAGTCTCCTATGAACGCTCGTTCTACTCGTCAGCCGGCCCTGGTGGGCAGCCTCGCGCTGTCGATCCTGCTGGCCCCCGCGGCCATGGCGGCCAGCACCGACCTGGCGTCCGTGCCGCTGTGGGCCAACCTGCAGTCGACGGTGAAGCCGAACATCCTCTTCACGCTGGACGACTCCGGCAGCATGGCCGACGACGTCCTGCCGGATGACGCCAACTTCGTGATGCGCTCGGTGTACTCCTCGCGCACCGACTCCATCACGTACGCGCAGTTCGGCGGCCTGAGCTCCCAGTGCAACGGCATCGCCTACAACCCCGCCACCACCTACCAGCGCCGGCTGGACTTCAAGGGTGACGAGATCGACGCCGGCAAGCCGTCGTCCGCTGACATCCTCAGCCTGCTCGAGACGACCGACGCCTCGCAGCTGACGACGTGGCCGCAGTGGCTCAAGGCCATCGACACCGCCGCCGTGGCGGCTTCGGGCACCTTGACGGTGGTGGTGAACTCGTCCGCGGTCGGCGCGAATTCCTACACCGAGAACATGCCCGTGACGATCTACGACTGGAATCGCAAGGGGCGATACATGGTCGGCATCGTCAAGACCTGGGACTCGGCGACCCTGAAACTGACGGTCGAGCTCAAGCATGCGCGTGACATCGGTGCCTACGGGGCCCCGGTGGTCGCCATCGGCACGCCCACGGAGCAGCTCTACTACACCTACAACGCCAAGAGCGCCCTCACACCGGACTGGGCGCCGGAGATGAGTTACTCCTATCCCACTGCCGGGGTGGACAAGACGCAGCCCTTCTACAAGCAGTGCGCCTCCACGATCCTGCCGGGGTCGGTGGGCTTCAACTACTTCACGCCGCAGATCATGACGCCGTCGAATCCGCAGGCGGCGAACTACTGGCTGTGGAAGAAGCTGTACGGCACGCGCATGAAGGCCATGCAGACCATGATGAGCCGCGCCTTCCGGGTGCTCGACAACCGGCATCGCGTGGGCTTCACCACCATCTCCAACAAGGGGGTGGCGGACGCGTCTGACATGCTCCAGGTCAGCGACTTCAACGACAAGCAGAAGGAAGCCTTCTACACGGCGCTGTTCGCCGCCTCGCCGGGCGGCAACACGCCGCTGCGCGGCGCGCTGCAGAAGGCCGGGCGCTATTTCGCGAAGAAGATGCCGGGGCAGTCGTATGACCCGATGCAGTACTCCTGCCAGAAGAACTTCCTGATCCTGTCGACGGACGGCTACTGGAACACGTACGACGAAGCCGCCGACTACGGCCCCTACACCGTCGACGGCACGGCCAACGTCGGCAACCAGGACGGGCTCGGCACCAAGCGTCCGATGTTCGAGGGCGGCGCGAAGGTCGACACCTACAAGTACACCTGGACCTCCACCAAGACGTGGCAGCGCAACACCACCGGTCCCATTTCGGCGAAGGATGTCTGGACCTATTCCGTGCCGGCCAAGAAGGAGTCGTACCTCTTCGGGACCGACTCGAAGGTCTGCGCCACCAAGCCCTATACCTACCTGATCACCAGGACCAGCAAGGGCACGGGGACCTATCCGGTGACGCGGACCTACACCAGCAAGACGGTCTATGAGAACGTCAAGCAGGTGACGACCTACGATCGCACGGACACGCTGACCATTTCCGGCGCGGAAGTGGCCGATCCCAAGAACATCGTGAAGGGCACGCCGAACAACCTGGGCACGGGCGCCGTGACGGTGGTGAGCTCGGCGGGCGCCGACACCTATGTCTACACGGACGCGACCGGCTCGGTGACCTACGGCACGTCGTGGTCCACGCCCGTGTCCAGTCCCGCCGTCTGCACATCCTTGAAATCAGCGCCGGCCGACGTCCTGTCGGTGGATGGCCCGGCCACCCTGGCATCGGGCCCGAGCACGTCCGGGTCGAAGAGCCTGGGCTCCGGCACGACCGCCGTGGCGGTGGCGGGAACGGAAGCCACGACGCTGTCGGCGGAGACGCTGGTGAGCAAGAGCACCAACACCACCGGCGCGACGAGCGACACCCTGGCCGACCTGGCCATGTACTACTACAAGACGGACCTGCGCACGAGCGACCTCGACAACTGCACCGGCTCCCTGGACAAGGACGTCTGCGAGAACAATGTGCCGGTCAAGCCGGGCGACGAGTACGACAACGCCGCGCACCAGCATCTGATCACCTACACCATCGGTCTGGGCAATCCCGGCACGCTGCGCTACAACCCGAACTACAAGTCCAAGACCAGCTCGGCCCCGGACGACTACTTCCGGATCGGCGATGACTTCCAGGGGCGGCTGCGCAACGGCCGCGACTGGTCGAATCCGTCCGGCGGCGGCGCAACGCGCATCGACGACATGTGGCATGCGGCGGTCAACGGGCGCGGCAACTACTACAGCGCGAGCAACGTCCGGACGCTGGAAGAGGGCCTCAACAGCGCACTGCTGTCCATCGACGCGGAGACCGGCACGTCGGCCGCGGCCGCAACGAGTACGCTGCAGCCGGTGGAAGGTGACGACGGCATCTACATCTCGCAGTTCACCTCGCCCTACTGGACCGGGGACCTGCGCAAGTACCGCTTCAACGAGGACGGCACGGTGACGACCAAGTCCATCCCGGCCGGCGGCACGGAGGCCGTGGACAACGCGGTGTGGAGCGCGGCTGCCAAGCTGACCGGCACCACGACGCGCAAGATCTACTTCTTCCGCCCGACGACGGAGGCCAAGGGCACGCTGGTGGAGTTCGACGCCGCCCAGATGGACACGACCACTGAGCTGCCGATGTTCTCCAAGGTGTGCGACAAGCCGGCGGCAGACCGTCTCTTCCAGTGCCGGGACGCCGACGCCGCCACGCTGGCGGCCCTGAATTCGGGCAGCACGATGGTCAGCTACCTGCGCGGGCAGGAGCAGTCCGGCTACCGCTCGCGGTCGGTCGTGCTGGGTGACCTGGTCAACTCGGCGCCCGTGTTCGTCGGCCCGCCGAAGTTCAAGTACACCGAGAACGGCTATGCCACCTGGGCCGCCAACACGCTGCAGACCAACCGCCCGCGCCTGCTGCTGGTGGGGGGCAACGACGGCATGCTGCACGCCTTCAAGGACAACAACCCGGCCGACAAGACGGACACGACCGGCGGCACCGAGCTGTGGGCCTACGTGCCGCGGCTGATCATGAACAAGATGTACAAGCTGGCGGACTCGCAATACAACAGCAAGCATCAGTTCTACGTCGACGGCACGCCGGTGGTGGCCGACATCTACGACGGCGGTGGCACCACGCCGACGTGGCGCACCATCGTGGTGGGTGGCCTCAATGCCGGCGGCCGGGGCTTCTACGCTCTGGACGTCACGAACCCGACGAGCCCGGTGGCGCTGTGGGAATTCGGCCCGAACAACCTGCCGGCTGGTCAGGAAGGCCGCATGGGCTACAGCTACGGCACGCCGGTCGTGACCAAGGCGAAGGACGGCACCTGGATCGTCGCCCTGACCTCGGGCTACAACAACCCGGACGGTGGCGGCTACGTCTTCATCGTCAATGCGCTGACCGGTCAGCTGATCAAGACGCTGAGCACCGGTGTGGGTGACAGCAGCAACCCGTCCGGCCTCGCCAAGCTCAATGCCTGGATCGAGTCGGTCGAGGAAAACCGGGCGCTGCGCCTCTATGGCGGCGACCTCACCGGCCGCATGTACCGCTTCGACTTCGACAGCCGTCTGGGCCTGAGCAAGGACGTCGTGGAGCTCGCACGCTTCCAGGCGGGCACGGTGGATCAGTCCATCACCACGGCGCCGATGCTGGCCGAGTTCACGGCCAATGGGGCCAAGCGCCGGGTCGTCTATGTGGGCACGGGCCGCTTCCTGGGGACTTCCGATGTCTCGACGACGACCGTGCAGTCGATCTACGGCATCGTGGACGAGCTGAAGGTCGATGGGCTGGGCGCGGTCCGGTCCGCCGATGTCCTGGTGAAGCAGGCCGTGGACACCTCCACGAATCCGCGCACGGTGGGGGGCTCGACCTCCATGGTGGACTGGTCCAAGAAGAAGGGCTGGTATGCCGATCTGCCGACGGAGCGCGAGCGCGTGAACGTGGATCCGCTGCTGGTGGCCAACACGCTGCTGGTCGTGGGCAACGTGCCGTCGAGCTCGCTGTCCTCCGACTGCCAGAAGCCGGGTGACAACCAGTCGTGGCTGTACTCCTTCAACATCATCACCGGCAACGGGAATGCCGTCGGTCTGGGCAGCATGGTCGCCGGTCTCGGCGCCATCCAGACGCCGGTCAAGAAGGACGGCACGGGCGGTGGCGACATCGTGGGCGTGGTGACCGACACCAAGGGTCGTGTGATCAGCCCCGCCATCACGCCGCTGACCAGTTCCGGCGAACCGGCCCGCCGCTCGACGTGGCGAGAGCTTCGCTGAAGCCGGATCGGAGCACTGGGGCATGAGTCCCCGGCCCGGGCGCCCCCCCCTGTACGCAGTGGTGGGGGCGCTGCTGCTTCATGGCGGGCTGGTGCTGGGCTCCCTGGGCGACGGCGCTGGGGCGCCGCCCTCGGCCACGCGCAGGCCGCCCGCGATCCTCGTGGTGCCGCAGCGCCCACCGCCCGAGGCGCCAGTCGCCCGCGAGGCGGTCGAGACCGACTCGCCGGCGCCGGATGCCCTGCCGGATCGCCCGCCGCTGTCGCCGGCCGTCAAGGTGCTGCCCCCACCCGAGGACGAGGTCAGCCCCGAGCAGCAAGCCCTGGAGGCGCAACTGGCGCGAGATGCCGCCGCCACGAATGCCAGCCTGGAAGCGGTCAGCCGCATGTGGGCGGAATACCTGCCCGCCAGCGAACTCACCGTCCGCCCCCAGATCCGGGACCTCTTCCAGCTGCCGTGGCCGGAGGGCTCGGAACTCCTGGTGGGGCAGGTCTTCCGGGGGCGGTTCAAGGTCTATGTCGACGAGCTGGGGCAGGTCCGTCGCGTGGTGCCCGAGCGGGGCACGCTGCTCGCGAGCATGGAGCAGGTGGTGACCCAGACCTTCCTGCGTGCCCATTACGCCGCCGGCTGGCTGGGGGACCGCCAGGTCAAGGCCTGGGTGGAGATCGAGGTCGAATATGACGCCCGGGGCCTGCTGACCACCCGCATCCTGAACTGAGAACCCTTCTCGCGCGAGGCCATGGGGTGACCTCCGGAGGCAATTCCGTGTTTCCCCTATGATGTGGCCTCTTTTGTCTGGGCCGGTGCCCAGCCGCCCTTGGCCCATGCCTGCCCATAGACTACAGACCCCAGATCAAGAAACGCCCCTGATCGAGCTGCGCGATGTCAGTTGCGGCTACGCCGGGCGCGCCATCCTGCAGGGCGTGAACCTGCAGCTGCGGCGGGGCTCCGTCCTGGCCCTGATCGGTACCTCCGGCGGCGGCAAGACCACGCTGCTGCGGGCCCTCAGCCGCCAGATCACGCCCATGGCTGGCCAGGCCCTGTTCGACGGCCAGGACATGGCCGGGCTGGACCAGGCGGGCCTGTTCGCCGTGCGGCGGCGCATGGGGATGCTGTTCCAGTTCGGCGCCTTGTTCACCGACCTCAGCGTCTTCGAGAACGTGGCCTTCCCCCTGCGCGAGCACACGCGCCTGCCGGAGTCCATGATCCGCGACCTCGTGCTGATGAAGCTCAACGCGGTCGGCCTGCGCGGCGCCCGGGACCTCATGCCCAGCGAGATCTCCGGCGGCATGGCCCGCCGTGTCGCCCTGGCACGTGCGATCGCGCTGGACCCGGACCTGGTCCTGTACGACGAGCCCTTCGCGGGCCTGGACCCCATTTCGCTCGGCGTGACGGCACGCCTGATCCGTGACCTCAACGACGCCCTCGGGCTCACCAGCGTGATCGTCTCGCACGACCTGCATGAAACCTTTGCCATCGCCGACCATGTCGCGATGGTCGCCAACGGCCGCGTGGTGGCGCAGGGCACCCCGGATGAGCTGCGCCACAGCCAGGATCCGCTGGTGCAGCAGTTCGTCGGCGCCCAGCCGGATGGCCCCGTCCGCTTCCACCAGCCGGCCGTGCCGGTGCTGGAGGACTTCGGCGTAAGCGGGAGGTCCGCATGACACGCCTGCCCCTGCACCTCGGCTTCGCGCTGCGCAGCAAGCTGGCCCAGATCGGGCAGGCCGCGCGCCTGTTCCTGCAGCTGCTGCGCGCCAGCCCGCGGGCGCTGCTGCGCTTCTCCCTGATCCGCGAGCAGGTCTACTACCTGGGCAACCGCTCGCTGTCCATCATTGGCGTCTCCGGCCTGTTCGTGGGCTTCGTGCTGGCGCTGCAGGGCTACTACACACTGCAGCGCTACGGCTCCGCCGAGGCCGTGGGCCTGCTCGTGGCCCTGAGCCTGGTGCGTGAGCTGGGGCCCGTCGTGAGCGCCCTGCTGTTCGCGGGACGCGCCGGCACGTCCCTCACGGCCGAGATCGGCCTGATGAAGGCGGGCGAGCAGCTGACGGCCATGGAAATGATGGCCGTCGATCCGGTCACCCGCGTCCTGGCGCCGCGCTTCTGGGCCGGCTTCATCGCCATGCCGCTGCTGGCGGCGGTGTTCTCGGCCGTGGGCGTCATCGGCGGCTGGCTGGTGGGCGTGGTGCTGATCGGCATCGACGCCGGCGCCTTCTGGTCCCAGATGCAAGGTGGGGTCGACGTCTTTGCCGATGTGGGCAATGGCGTCATCAAGAGTCTGGTCTTCGGCCTGACGGTGAGCTTCGTGGCCCTGCTCCAGGGCTATGGCTGCAAGCCGACGCCCGAAGGCGTGTCTTACGCCACGACCCGCACGGTCGTGGTTTCATCGCTGGCGGTTCTTGCACTGGATTTCGTGCTGACGGCCATGATGTTCTCGATTTGATGGGAGAAGAGGATGCAAGCCTCTCGACATGATGTGTGGGTCGGTTCCTTCGTGCTGCTGGGTGCGGCGGCGCTGCTGTTCCTGGCGCTGAAGGCCGGCAATCTGCTGAGCCTGAACTTCGATGACACCTACACGGTGGTGGCCAAGTTCGACAACATCGGCGGCCTCAAGGCGCGCGCTGCGGTGAAGAGCGCGGGCGTGGTGATCGGCCGCGTGGAGTCCATCAGCTTCGACGACAAGAGCTTCCAGGCCCGCGTGGTCCTCAAGCTCAACCAGGGCGTGGCCTTCCCCAAGGACAGCTCGGCCAAGATCCTGACGGCCGGCCTGCTGGGCGAGCAGTACATCGGCCTGGAGCCGGGTGCCGACGAGAAGAACCTCGTCGCGGGCGACGTCATCAAGCAGACGCAGTCCGCCGTGGTGCTGGAGAACCTGATCGGGCAGTTCCTCTACAACAAGGCAGCCGACACCGGCTCGGGGGAGAAGAAGTGAGCTGGATTCAACGCAGCGCCGTGCTGGTGCTGAGCCTGAGCCTCGTCGCCTGCGCATCCCTGCGCGGGCCGGGCTCCAAGGGCCAGAAGCTGGACCCGTGGGAGAACTGGAACCGCAAGGTGTTCGCCTTCAACGAGGACCTCGATGCCCACGTGCTCAAGCCCGTGGCGACGGTCTACAGCGAGGTCGTGCCGAGCCCCGCCCGCACGGCGGTCGACAACTTCTTCAGCAATGTGGGCGATGCCTGGTCGGCGATCAACCTCACGCTGCAGGGGCGCTTCAAGCTGGCGGCCCAGCAGGCCTTCCGCTTCGCCGTGAACTCCACGCTGGGCCTGGGCGGCCTGATCGACCTGGCCGGTGAGGCCGGCATCGACCGCAACAGCCAGGACCTGGGGCAGACCTTCGGTCGCTGGGGCTTCGGCACCGGCGCCTACGTGGTGTGGCCGCTGTTCGGCCCGTCCTCGGTGCGGGACTCGCTCGCGCTGCCCTGGGACCGCACGGCCAGCCCGGCGCTGTACTTCCAGGATGGCAAGAGCAAGGTCTCCATCTACCTGTTGCAGACCGTGAATGCGCGTTCCAACTTCCTGCGCGCCGGCGAGATGCTCGATGGCATTGCGCTGGACAAATACACCTTCATCCGCGACGCCTATCTGCAGCGCCGCGGGCACTTCGAGGCCGCAGAGGACGATTTCGAGGTGCTGACCCCGCCGCCCGCCGGCGAGAGCAAGCCCTGACCCCGCTGTGAACCGACGGGACCCCTGCTGCGTTGAGGGTCCCATGGCGACGGTTGCCGTCGCACGTGACTGAAAGGAAACCGAATGAACCTGTCGATCAAGCCGAGCAAGCGCTCCGCCCTGAAGGCCCTGCTGGCCGCCGCCTCCCTCGCCCTGCTGCCGATGGTGAGCCATGCGGCCGATCCCAGCACGCCGGATGGCCTGATCCGCCAGCTCTCCATCGAGACGCTGGAGGCCGTGAAGGCTGACAAGGCCATCCAGGCCGGCGACACCAACAAGATCGTGACCCTGGTGGACACCAAGGTCATGCCGCACGTGAACTTCCAGCGCATGACGTCGTCGGCCGTGGGCCGCTTCTGGCGCCAGGCCTCGCCGGAGCAGCAGAAGCGTCTGCAGGACGAGTTCAAGACGCTGCTGGTGCGCACCTATGCCGGCGCGCTGTCGCAGGTGAAGGACCAGACCATTGCGCTGAAGCCGCTGCGCGCCGGCGCCGAGGACACCGAGGTCGTCGTCAAGACCGAGGTGCGTGGCAAGGGTGATCCCATCCAGCTGGACTACCGCCTGGAGAAGTCGGGTGCCGTCTGGAAGATCTACGACGTCAACGTGCTGGGCATCTGGCTGGCGGACCAGTACCGCAACAGCTTCGCGCAGGAGATCGGCGCGAACGGCATCGACGGCCTGATCAAGGCCCTGGCCGACAAGAACCAGAAGGCCGCCGCCGGCGCCAAGAGCTGATCGGGTGAGTACGTCCATGCTCAAGCTGCCCGCCAGCGTCCGCCTGCCCGAGCTGCCGCTGGTCTGGGGCGAGCTCGAGGGCGCCCTGCGGGCCGAGGCAGCCCAGGTCAAGGCGGCCGCCGGCAGCACGCTGCGCCTGAATGCCGTGGACCTGCACGAGTTCGACTCCGGCGTGCTGACCCTGCTGCTGAGCGCCGTGCGCCTCAGCGAGCAGCTGGACCTGCAGCTGCAGATCCACGAGGTGCCGCCCAAGCTGCAGGAGCTGGCGCGGGTCTACGGCGTGGACGCCGCCCTGTGGCCGGAGCTGGCTCCGCAGCTCTGAGCCCTGACACACCGCGACAACGGCACCCGCGGGTGCCGTTGTCGTTTCTGGCTCGTGCGTGGCGAGGATCAGGCCGCGTAGCGCTTGCTGCGCAGATTGCGCTTGATCTCCTGCAGCACCGGCCGCAGCTGCTGGCCCAGGCGCAGGGCGACACCGGTGGTGAGGATGTCCACGGCCGTCAGGTGCAGCAGGCGCGAGACCATGGGGCTGTAGCGGTCGTAGTCTTCCGGGTGGTCGACCGCCAGCAGCACCTGCCCGGGGGCCTGGCCCAGCTGCGCGAGCGGCGAACCGCTGGCGGTGATGATGATGGTCGTCGCGCCCTTCTTGCGGGCGATCTCGGCCGCGTCCAGCAGATCACGGCTGCGGCCGGAGTTGGAGATGATCACCGCGCAGTCGCCGGCCGACAGCATGGTGGCGCTCATGAGTTGCACGTGGCCGTCGCTGCAGGCGATGGTGTGCACGCCCAGGCGGAAGAACTTGTGCTGTGCATCCTGCGCGACGATGCCGGAATTGCCGACGCCGTAGAACTCGATGCGCTTGCCCTGCTGCGCCGCCTCGGTCAGCGCCGTGATGGCGCGCTCGAAGGCGTGGCTGGCGGCGTCGTTGCGGTAGTGGAGGAGGGCGGCGACGGCGTTGTCGACCACCTTGACGATCAGGTCGCCGGGCTTGTCGTCCTCGTCGACGGCGCGGTGCACGAAGGGCACGCCCTCGTTGACGCTGCCGGCCAGCTTCAGCTTGAAGTCGGCCAGGCCGTCGTAGCCGACGCTACGGCAGAAGCGCACCACCGTGGGCTTGCTGACATGCGAGCGGTCCGCCAGCTCACTGACGGGCAGGTTGGCGAAGGAGCGGGGGTCGCTGATCAGCAGCTTGGCGACCCGTTGCTCGGCCGGCGGCAATGCCGGCAGCGCGGCCTTGACGCGTTCCAGGATGCTCATGGTCATTGCTCCTCCGCCCAGGCGAAGCCGTCACGCGCCACCAGGGCGCTGGCGGCGGCCGGGCCCCAGCTGCCGGCGTTGTAGCTGCGCGGGCCGTTGCTGTCGGCCGCCCAGGTGTCGAGGATGGGCTCGACCCAGCGCCAGGCCTGCTCCTGCTCGTCGCTGCGCACGAAGAGGTTCAGCTTGCCGGCGATGGCATCCAGCAGCAGGCGCTCGTAGGCGCCGACGCGGGCGCTGCCGAAGGCCTTGTCGAAGTCCAGGTCCAGTGACACCGGGGCCAGCGCCTCGCCATGCGAATTGCCCTTGGCCGCCAGCAGTTGCAGCTCCAGCCCGTCCTCCGGCTGCAGCTTGATCACGAGGCGATTGGGCTGATTGGCCCCGGGGAAGATAGGGTGGGGCACCGGGCGGAAGTTCACGACGATCTGGGCGTCGCGTGCCGCGAGGCGCTTGCCGGTGCGCAAGTAGAAGGGCACGCCGGCCCAGCGCCAGTTCTGCACCTCCGTGCGCAGCGCGACGAAGGTCTCGCAGGCGCTGTTCTGCGGGATCTTGGACTCGTCCAGATAGCCCACCACGGCCTTGCCGTCCACGCTGCCGGCGCGGTACTGGCCGCGCACGACGTCGCGGGTCACGGACTCCGCCGTGAAGGGCTTGAGCGAGCGCAGCACCTTGAGCTTCTCGTCACGGATGGCGTCGGCGTCGTTGGTGGAGGGCGGCTCCATCGCGATCATCGTCAGCAGCTGCAGCGCATGGTTCTGGATCATGTCGCGCAGCGCGCCAGTGCTGTCGTAGAAGGGGCCGCGGGTGCCCACGCCCAGCGATTCGGCCAGCGTGATCTGGATGTTGGCGATGGCCTCGCGGTTCCACAGCGGCTCGAACAGGGCGTTGCCAAAGCGCAGGGCCATCAGGTTCTGGACCGAGGGCTTGCCCAGGTAGTGGTCGATGCGGAAGGCCTGCGATTCGGTGAACACCGAGCGCACGACGCGGTTGATCTGCTGCGCGCTGGCGAGGTCATGGCCCAGCGGCTTCTCCAGCACGACGCGGACCTTGGGACCGTTGAGGCCGGCGGCGCCGAGCTGCTCGCAGATCTGCGTGAAGAGGTGCGGGCTGGTGGCGAGGTAGAAGACCACCGTGTCGGCATCGCGCTCGCCCAGCCACTCCTTGAGGCGTGCGTAGTGCTCGGGCTGGGACAGGTCCATGCGGCGGTAGTGCACCAGTGCGGCGAAGCGCTCGAACTCCTCGTCGTTCGGACGCTTGGCGCCCTCGACCTCCTGGAAGCGCTCGCGCAGCCATTCGCGGTAGCGCTCATCGGGCATGTCGTCGCGTGCCACGGCCAGGATGCGGCCGCCTTCGGGCAGCTTGCCGTGGCGGAAGGCCTGGAACAGGGCCGGCATCAGCTTGCGCCAGGTGAGATCGCCAGTGCCACCGAAGAAGACGAGATCGAATGCCATGCCAGGGTTCCGGTTGAGGCGCAGGCGACAGGGGGGGCCTGAGCTCTTGATGTAACAAAGTTTCTGGATTTATGATGCACGAGTTTCGTAACTCGGTCAATCCGGAGCACATCCCGATCCCCTTCCCCTCTGGGAAAGGCGTGGTTTCGATGTACCCGGCTTGTAACCCTGTTCAGGTCAGGCAGGCCTGCAGAGCGGTTCTAATAACGGCCTGCACGAACTTCGGGGTTTCCCTATGCATCAGCTCGAACAACTCAAGGCCTTCACCACCGTCGTCGCCGACACCGGCAACTTCCTGCAACTGGCGCAGTTCACGCCGCGGGATGCGACGACCAATCCCTCGCTGATCCTGAAGGCCGTGCAGTCGCCCGACTATGCGCCGCTGCTGAACGAGACCGTCGCCGCTCACAAGGGCAAGCCGCTGGACGAGATCGTGGACCAGGTGCTGGTGCGCTTCGGTCTCGAGATCCTGAAGGTGGTGCCGGGCCGCGTGTCGACCGAGGTCGACGCCCGCCTGAGCTTCGACACCGCCGCGACCATCGCCCGCGCCAAGCGCCTGATGGCGCTGTACGAGGCCGCCGGCATCGGCCGCGACCGCGTCCTGATCAAGATCGCCTCCACCTGGGAAGGCATCCAGGCCGCCCGCGCGCTGGAGCAGGAAGGCATCCGCTGCAACCTGACGCTGCTGTTCTCCTTCTGCCAGGCCGTGGCCTGCGGCGAGGCCGGCGTGCAGCTGATCTCGCCCTTCGTCGGTCGCATCTACGACTGGTACAAGAAGTCCGCGGGCAGCGCCTGGGACGAGGCCCAGCAGTCCGGCGCCAACGACCCCGGCGTGAAGTCGGTGAGCCAGATCTACACCTACTACAAGAAGCACGGCATCAAGACCGAGGTCATGGGCGCCAGCTTCCGCAACATCGGCCAGATCCAGGCGCTCGCCGGCTGTGATCTGCTGACCATCAGCCCCGACCTGCTCGCCCAGCTGCAAGCCAGCGACGCCCCGCTGAGCCGCGCGCTCGATGCGGCCGCGGCCGCGAAGGCCGACGTGCCGAAGGTGTCGTTCAACGAGGCGGCCTTCCGCTTCGCCCTCAACCAGGATGCCATGGCCACCGAGAAGCTGGCCGAAGGGATCCGCCTGTTTGCCGTCGATGCCGGCAAGCTGGACCAGATCATCGAAAGCCAACTCTGATGCAGCACCCGCGTTGCGACCAAAGCCCGACCTGGGCTCTCTTGCAAGCACAGTACCAGGCCAGCGGCGCCGCCTTCGACGTGCGCCAGGCCTTTGCCGAGGACGCCACGCGCTTCGAGCGCTGGTCCTTCGAGGCGCCCGAGCTGTTCGTGGACCTGTCCAAGAACCGCATCGACGCGCCGACCCTGGCCCTGCTGCTGCAGCTGGCCCGCGACTGCGGGCTCGAGTCGCAACGCGCTTCGCTCTTCAAGGGCGATCCGATCAACCACACGGAGGGCCGCGCCGTCCTGCACACGGCGCTGCGGGCGCCCGCCGGTGCCGCGCCCTTCAGTGACGAGGTGCAGGCCTCGCTCGACCGCATGCTGGCCTTCGCCGAGAGCGTGCGGGCCGACGAGGGCCTCACCGACATCGTGCACATCGGTATCGGCGGCTCGGACCTCGGGCCGGCCATGGTCGTGCAGGCGCTGCAGGCCTTCACCGACGCCGGGCGCCGCCGCCTGCACTTTGTCTCCAATGTCGACGGGCATGACCTGGCCCCGGTGCTGCAGGGCCTGGACGCGAAGCGGACGCTGTTCGTGATCGCCTCCAAGACCTTCACCACGCAGGAGACGCTGGCCAACGCCGAGGCCGCCAAGGCGTGGTTCCTGGCGCAGGGCGGCACGGACATCGGCCGCCATTTCGTCGCCACCAGCAGCAACACCGCGGCCGCGCAGGCCTTCGGCATTCACACCAGCTTCGGCTTCTGGGACTGGGTGGGTGGCCGCTATTCGCTGTGGTCGGTGATCGGCCTGCCGATCGCCATCGCCATCGGCGCGGAGGCTTTCCGCGCGCTGCTGGCGGGCGCCCATGCCATGGACGAGCACTTCGCGCAGGCGCCGCTGGCGCGCAATGTGCCGGTGCTGCTGGGCCTGCTCGACGTCTGGTATCGCAACTTCCACGGCTTCACGAGCCGCAGTGTCGCGCCCTATCACCAGGGCCTGCGCCGCCTGCCGGCCTATCTCCAGCAGCTGGAGATGGAGAGCAACGGCAAGGGCGTGGACCGCGAGGGTCAGGTCTTGCCTTACGGCACGAGCCCCGTGGTGTGGGGCGAGGCCGGCACCAACGGCCAGCACGCCTATTTCCAGATGCTGCACCAGGGCACGGATGTCATCCCGGTCGAGTTCATTGCCGTGAAGACGCCGCGCCATGGCTCGCAGGTGCAGGGTGACCTCGCCGAGCGGCTGCAGGACCAGCATCGCAAGCTGTTGGCCAACTGCCTGGCGCAGTCGCAGGCGCTGATGCAGGGCAAGACCGTGGAGGAGGCACTGCACGAGAAGGCGCCCACGGCCTCGGCCTCCCTGGGGCGCCTGACGGTGGCTCGCCACCGCAGCTTCCCTGGCAATCGCCCCAGCACGACCCTCCTGCTGGAGCAGCTGACGCCGCGCAGCCTCGGCGCGCTCATCGCGCTCTACGAGCACCGCGTCTTCGTGAGCGGCGCGCTGTGGGGCATCAACAGCTTCGACCAATGGGGCGTGGAGCTCGGCAAGGCTCTGTGCAGCAGCCTGCTGCCGCGCCTGAGCAGCGGCGATGTCGAGGGCCTGGATGGCTCCACGGCCGGCCTGCTGAAGCGGGTGCTCGCCTGATGACGCGCGCGATGCGGGTCGTCTTCGACTTCGGGGGCGTGCTGTTCCGCTGGCATCCGCCCAGCTTCCTGGCCCGCGTGTGGCCGCAGCGCTGCCCGGACGAAGCCGCCGGCGCGCTGGCCGCCCGCGAGTTCTTCACCCAGTACGCCGGCGACTGGGGCGCCTTCGACCAGGGCCTGATCGGGCCCGAGGAAGTGATCCGCCGCATCGCCACCCGCACCGGCTGGCCCGAGGCGGACGTGCGGGCCGTGGTCGACGCGGTGCCGGACGAACTGCAGGCCGTCGCCGGTACGGTCGCGCTGATCGAGGCGGCACAGGCGGCGGGGCATCGCACGCACTACCTCTCGAACATGCCGGGCATCTACGCCGATCACCTCGAGCGCCAGTACCCACTGGACCGTTGGTTCGAGGGCGGGATCTTCTCGAGCCGCGTCCAGCATTCCAAGCCCGGGGCAGAGATCTTCTCGCTGATGGAGGCCCAGCTGGGCGTGCCGCCCGGGGACATCGTGTTCCTGGACGATCACCCGGACAACATCGAGGCGGCCGCGGCGCGCGGCTGGCAGGCGATCCTGTTCACGACGCCCGAGGCCGCGGCGGCCACCTTGCGGGAGCGCGGTCTCATCCGTTGAGGGCGCGACCAGGCCGCAGCGTCTCAGTGAGGCAGCGGGTCGTTCTCGTCCGTCGGCGGTGCGGCGGCGACCCGGAAGGACTCGCTGGCCCAGGCGCCGAGGTCCATCTCGCGGCAGCGCTGCGAGCAGAAGGGGCGGGAGGCGTTGCTCGGCGCGAAGACGGCGTCGCCCTGGCAGTGCGGGCAGGGCACCAGGCGTTCGCCCTGGGCGTTTTTCTTGGACATGCTCATGGTCTCAGGTGCACAGCGTCAGCTCGAAGCTGGCGTCCTGCAGGGCCAGCTTGAGGCGGCCTTCCTCGTCCTGGCGCATCAGGCGGATCGCCACCATCAGGCGGTGGCCGCTGATCTCGGGGATCAGGCCCAGGCTCGGGTCGATGCGCATGCGCAGCAGCTGGTAGCTGCGGCCCTGCGGCAGGCTCTGCTGGTACTGGCCGCCCTGCGCCGCCACCTTGTGCGGAGCACCGGAATCGCGCAGCAGGCCCATGAGCACCTGCAGGGCCTCGGCCAGCGGCATCAGGGACTGCGTCCACTGCACCAGGTCGTTGCGACGGCGCACCGGCAGGAACTGCTGCCAGGTGTAGTAGGCCGGCAGGTCGAACTCGCAGGTGCCGCCGGGGATGCTGATGCGGCTGCGGATGCTCATCAGCCATTCATTGGCCGTGAGGGCATGGCCGGCCTTGCCGGACAGCGCATTGAGCTTGGCGTAGGCGGTGTCGATGCGCTGGATGACGTTGTCCAGGGCCGCCTCGGAGATGGCGGGATTGCCGCGGTAGCTGTTGAACTGGGCCTTGTGGCGCTCGAGTTCCTTGAGCAGGTCGGACTTCAGATCGGCTCGCGACGCCACGTCCATGATCTCGAAGAGCGTGACGAGGGCGAAGTGGTGGTCCAGCGCCGTCTCGCGGGCGATCAGCTGGCCCAGGCGATCGAACAGGTGCTCCAGCCGCAGCATCGTTCGGATGCTTTCGTTGAACGGGTACTCGTACAAGACCAAGGCGGACATCCCAGGGCAATTGGCGGGGTGGGCGCGCAGCACGACCAAGGCGGTACTGCGGGCGGACCCCCGGATTGTTTCACAGCCGGCAGGGCTCTTTGGACGGCCGACTCGTCGAAATGGAGGTGTTCCCCTGGAAGCCCGCTGCCACCCGGGCGCCGGCGACGCGGGCGACGACCCGTGACGTCAGATGCTCCCGGAGCGCCAGTGCGTGGCGACCTGCCGGACCTCGCGGGCCAGGGCGTCGAGGTCCAGGCCCTCGTTGACGATCACGGCATCCGCGGCGGCCCGGCGTTGCGCGCGCGTGGCCTGCTGGGCGAGGACGGCCTGCACGGCGCCCCGTGTCCAGCCGTTGCGCGCCATCACGCGCTGCACCTGCGTCTCGGGATCGCAGTCGACCACCAGCACCCGGTCCACGCGCTGGCGCCAGCGTCCGGACTCCACCAGCAAGGGCACATCGAAGACGATCCAGGGTTGACCGGCCGCCAGCGCTTCGAGCCGGCGGGTCTCGTCGCCGATCATGGGATGCAGGATGCCTTCGAGGCGCCTGCGGGCCTCGGGGTCACGGAAGGCCAGCTCCCGCATGAAGGTGCGATCCAGCGCGCCGTCGGGGGCCTGCGCCGCGGCGCCGAAGGCCGCGACGATCGCCGGCATCGCGGCCCCGCCGGCGGCCGTGAGGGCGCGGGAGATGGCGTCGGTGTCGATGTGGGCGGCGCCCAGCTCGACCAGGCAGCGCGCGACCGTGCTCTTGCCGCTGCCGATCCCGCCTGTCAGGCCGATGCGCATGACGGAAGTGGGCGAGGCAGGCTCAATGGCCGCCCAGCCACCAGCCCAGCAGGCGTGCGGGCCCGATCAGCAGCACGGCCAGCCCACCCCCTGCCAGGAAGGGGCCGAAGGGCACATAGCGGCCCTCGCGCAAGCTGCTCGTGAGTTTCATGGCGATGCCGACGATGGCGCCGATGACCGACGCACCCAGCACGATGGGCAGCACCATCTGCCAGCCCAGCCAGGCGCCCAGCGCCGCCAGCAGCTTGAAGTCGCCGTAGCCCATGCCTTCCTTGCCGGTGACGAGCTTGAACAGCCAGTACACCGACCAGAGGCTCAGATAGCCCACCAGGGCGCCGATCAGCGCCTGGTCGAGGGGGAGGGTCCAGCCGAGCAGCGCGGCCCACAGGCCGCCCCACAGCAGCGGCTGGTTGAGGCTGTCGGGCAGCAGGGTGGTGTCCCAGTCGATGGCCGCCAGGGCCAGCAGCATGGCCGTGAACGCACACCACAGCAGGGCGTGCCACGTCGGGCCGAATTGCCAAGCGACGGCGGCGAACAGGGCGCCGGTCAACGCCTCGAGGATCGGATAGCGCGCGGAGATGGGGGCCTTGCACGCCGCACAGCGGCCGCGCAGACGCAGCCAGCCCACGAGTGGCAGGTTCTCGTGCCAGGCCAGCTGATGGCCGCACGAGGGGCAGCGGGAGCGTGGCGTCACGAGCGTCAGGGGTGGCTGCTGCTCCAGCAGCGGGCCGAGCTTCTCGATCTGCTGCGCGAGCGGGCGGGCCTTGTCCGGGGCGAGGCCGGTGGTGCGTTCCAGCACGGCGGCGTCGCCCAGGTGCGCCGCGGCGTCCTGCGTCCACTCACGCTCCATCATGCGTGGCAGCCGGTGCACCACCACGTTCAGGAAACTGCCGATGCACAAGCCCAGCAGGCCGAGGGCCCACGGACTGAGCAGGTACTGCCATTCAGGCGCAATCGGTCCAAGCATGCTTCAGACCACCTGACCCAGCTTGAAGATCGGCAGGTACATGGCCACGACGATGCCGCCGATGAGGGTGCCCAGGATCACGATCACGAAGGGTTCCATCAGGCTGGAGAGCGATTTCACCGCCTCATCGACTTCCTCTTCGTAGAACTCGGCGGCCTTGCCCAGCATGTGGTCGAGCGAACCCGACTCTTCACCGATGCCGGCCATCTGCAGCACCATCACGGGGAAGATGCCCGTGGACTGCATGGAGGCCGTCAGCGCGGTGCCGGTGGAGACGTCACGCTGAATCTTCTCCGTGGCCTCGGCGAACACGATGTTGCCGGCCGCGCCGCCCACCGAGTCCAAGGCTTCCACCAGCGGCACGCCGGCCGCGAACATGGTGGCCAGCGTGCGGGTCCAGCGGGCCATCGCGGACTTGTACATGAGGTCCCCGAACACCGGGACCTTCAGCAGCAGCCGGTCCATCGTCCTCTGCATGCTCTCGGAGCGTTTCCAGCTCTGGAAGAAGAAGTAGGTGCCGCCGCCGATCACGCCGAAGATCAGGTACCAGTAGCTGACGAAGAACTCGGAGAGCGCGATCACGAACATCGTCGGGGCCGGCAGCTCGGCGCCGAAGGACGTGAACACGTCTTTGAAGGCGGGCACCACGAAGATCATGATCACGGCCAGCACGGCGAACGCCACGACGAGCACGGCGATCGGGTAGGTCAGTGCGCCCTTGATCTTCTGCTTGATGGCCACCGTCTTTTCCTGGTAGATCGCCAGGCGGTCCAGCAGCTGTTCCAGGATACCGCCCGACTCGCCGGCCTCGACCAGGTTGCAGTAGAGCGCGTCGAAATACAGCGGGTGCTTGCGGAAGGAAGCGGAGAGGCTCGTGCCGGTCTCGACGTCCTGACGGATGTCATTGAGCAGCTTGGTGAGGCGCGGGTTGGTGGCGCCGCGCCCGACGATGTCGAAGGACTGCAGCATCGGCACGCCGGCACGCATCATCGTGGCCAGCTGCCGGGTGAACACGGCGATGTCCTTCTGCTTGATGGCCCGACCACCGCTCGCGCGGCGCTTCTTGACCCGGCTCACCAGGATGCCCTGCCGGCGCAGGGAGGCGCTCACCATGGCCTCGCCACCGGCGCGCATCTCGCCGCGCACGATCTTGCCGTTGCGGTCCTTGCCTTCCCATTCGAAGACCTGCTCGTTCACACCTTTTGTGGTGGTGCTCGCGCTTGTCGCCATATTCACTCCCGGGCGTCGAAGGCCCTGTTGTCATTGCCGCCGCTGCGGGCAGCGGTACTGCTGTCTGATCGAGGGACTGGAGCCTACTCGTTCGTAGCCGCCAGGACTTCCTCCAGGGTGGTGACGCCGGCGCGGACCTTCACGAGTCCGGACTGGCGCAGGTCGCGCACGCCGTCCTTGCGGGCCTGGTCGGCGATGTCGATGGCCGTGCCCTGCGAAAGGATGATGCGCTGGATGGCCTCCGTGATGGGCATCACCTGGTACAGGCCGACGCGCCCCTTGTAGCCGTTGTTGCACATGGAGCAGCCCACCGCACGGTAGGGCCGCCAGGAGCCGTCCAGCTCCTCTTCGCGATAGCCGGCGCGCAGCAGCGCCTCGCGGGGGTAGTCCGCGGGGGCCTTGCAGTTCTCGCACAGCCGGCGAGCCAGACGCTGCGCGGTGATCAGCAGCACGCTGGACGCGATGTTGAACGGCACCACGCCCATGTTCATGAGGCGGGTCAGCGTCGTCGGGGCATCATTGGTGTGCAGCGTGGACATCACCATGTGGCCGGTCTGGGCGGCCTTGATGGCGATGTCGGCGGTCTCGAGGTCGCGGATCTCGCCCACCATGATCACGTCCGGATCCTGGCGCAGGAAGGACTTCAGCGCGGCCGAGAAGGTGAGGCCCGCCTTGTCGTTCACGTTGACCTGGTTGATGCCCGGCAGGTTGATTTCGGCCGGGTCCTCGACGGTCGAGATATTGACGCCCGGCTGGTTCAGGATGTTCAGGCAGGTGTACAGCGACACGGTCTTGCCCGAGCCGGTCGGCCCGGTCACGAGGATCATGCCGTAGGGCCGCTGGATGCAGGCCATCAGGCGATCCTTCTCCTGCTTTTCGTAGCCGAGGGCGTCGATGCCCAGCTTGGCCGAGGAGGGGTCCAGGATACGGATCACGATCTTCTCGCCGAACAGCGTCGGCAGCGTCGAGACCCGGAAGTCGATGGACTTGGAGCCGAACTTGAGCTTCATCCGGCCGTCCTGCGGCACGCGGCGCTCTGCGATGTCCAGGCGGGAGATCACCTTGATGCGGGAGGACAGCTTGTCCTTGATGGCAACCGGCGGCTGGGTGATCTCGCGCAGCTCGCCATCCACCCGGAAACGGACACGGTAGTGGTACTCGTAGGGCTCGAAGTGGAGGTCCGACGCCCGCATGTTGATGGCGTCCACCAGCATCTTCTGCAGGAAGCGCACCACCGGCGCATCCTCGACGTCCGCCATCTCGGGCGCCTCTTCCTGCGGGGAAGCGTCCTCCTCGGCGATGTCGAAGTCGAAGTCGCCGCCGGCGATGGACTCCAGCGCCTCGGTGGTGTTGGACGACGAGCCCTGCAGCAGCTTTTGCAGCTTGTCATGCTCGACGATCACCCATTCCGGTGACAGCTGCGTGGCGAACTTGATCCGTTCCACGACCTCGGGTTCGGTCGGGTCCGCGCCGCCGATGAAGAGGCGGTTGCCGCGCCGGCCCAGGGCGATGACCTGGTACTGCAGCGCGAGCTTGCTGTCGATGATGTTGTGCGGCAGCCGCTGGGGGTCCAGGGCGTTCAGATCCAGGAGCGGCACAGCCAGGGCGCTGGACAGCGTATGCGCCAGCTCGCTGGGGGCGATGAGATTGGCACCGATCAGCGCATTGACGAAGCTGATCTTCTTCTCGCGCGACTGGCGCACGAGGTCCTCGGCCTGCTTGGCGGGCAGCTTGCCGGCATGCACGAGCACGCGCGCCACCCCGGACAGCATGGATGATGGGTCGACCAGCGTTGAATCGGCTTGCATGACGAGCGGTGTGATTCCCAACGAATATCAGCGGGGCGTCTGCGTGCACCGGCGCGCGGTTCGCGACCCCCAACTGGCACTGTAAACCGAGCCTGGACCCTCTGCGGCACTGGAAAGCCCGGGAATTCCTTGCAATCACACCACATTGGCCGCAGATTTGCGACCAGTTGTGTCTTGCGCGTCCAAACGAAAACGGCGCCCGAAGGCGCCGTTGGTCTTATCTGATACTGTCGAACCTTTGTGTGGGCCTTGTCGGCCACCGGTTCGGCTTGATCGGATCGCAGCATTCACGGATGCGATCCGGCAAGACTTGAATTCCTGGTCGGGGTGAGAGGATTCGAACCTCCGGCCTCTACGTCCCGAACGTAGCGCTCTACCAGGCTAAGCTACACCCCGATTTTTTCTGCTCTCCGGTGTCCGGATCGTTCTGA
>JAYRJQ010000014.1:0-158289 GCA_041906185.1 Burkholderiaceae bacterium | reverse complement strand
CTGCTGCTCGGGCAGCCAGCGCCCGCGCAGCCGGGCCAGGCGGCGTGGGCCGGCCGGCTCGGTTCGCGGCGACAGCTCCGCGTTGGTCAACACCGGCAGGCGCTCGGCGGCCTGCTCTTCGGCCTGCAGGGCCAGCTTCTGCTGCGCCCGGTCCAGCTGCCACAGGCCCAATGAACCCGTGAGGCCAGCCCCCAGCAGGGCCAGCGCGCCGAGCAGCCATCGCTCTGCCCGCATGTCCTACAGTGCCTCCATGAACTGGCTCTTTCTGACCGCCTTCATCGGCATCCTCGGCGCGCTCGCGGCCGCCGGCATCTTCATGCTCAAGCGGCCCCAGGCCAAGCACGACGCCTCCAAGCACATGGCGCGCGCCCTGGCAGTGCGAGTCGGCCTTTCGATCGCGCTATTTCTGTTCATCCTGCTGGCCTGGAAGATGGGTTGGATCCAACCCCGTCCGCTGGGGCGTTAGACGACCCCAGATCATGAAAAAAGGCGCCGCGATTGCGGCGCCTTTTGCTTGTCAGCCTCTGAATTACATCCAGTAGACGACGGCGTACAGGCCCAGCCACACCACGTCCACGAAGTGCCAGTACCAGGCGGCGCCTTCGAAGCCGAAGTGACGCTGCGGCGTGAAGTGGCCCTTCTGCAGGCGCAGCGTGATGAACAGCAGCATCAGCATGCCCACGAAGACGTGGAAGCCGTGGAAGCCGGTCAGCATGAAGAAGGTCGAGCCGTAGATGCCCGAGCTCAGCTTCAGGTTCAGCTCATGGTAGGCATGCGCGTACTCGTAGCCCTGCACGCACAGGAAGGTGATGCCCAGCAGCACGGTGAGCCACATGAAGGCGATGGTGCGGGCGCGGTTGCCGGCGATCAGCGCGTGGTGGGCGATCGTCAGCGTGACGCCGGAGGTCAGCAGCAGCGCGGTGTTGATCGTGGGCAGCGGCAGCGGGCCCATGGTCGTGAACGCTTCCACCGTGGCGGCCGGCGAGGCGGTGGCCCCGGCGGCGACGCTCGGCCACAGGGCCTTGAAGTCCGGCCACAGCAGCTGGCTCTCCAGGCTGCCCAGGGCGGGCACCGAGTAGACGCGGGCCCAGTACAGCGCCCCGAAGAACGCGGCGAAGAACATCACCTCCGAGAAGATGAACCAGCTCATGCTCCAGCGGAAGGAGACATCGATGCGGTCGCTGTAGAGGCCGCCCTCGCTCTCGCGGATGGCGTCGCCGAACCACTGCTTCAGCACGATGGCCCACCACAGCAGGCCGAAGGCCAGCGAGTAGGCGCCCCACTCATGGCCGTTGACCCACTGGCCGGCCCCGAGGATGACAAAGAACAGGCCGAAGGCGGCCATCACCGGGTGCCGCGAGGGGCCCGGCACGAAGTAGTAGGGAGTGCTTCCCTGAGAGGTCGCTGCCGACATTGATGATCTCCTCGATCTTCTAACGACTCAATTCAATTCAACACTAGGAGCCCGCCACGCCGCTGCCGATCACCCACTGGACCAGCAGCACGAGGCTGACCACGAATACTGCGGCTGCGATGACGCCGGCGATGATCACATGCACCGGGTTCAGCTGCGCCACATCCTTTTCATACCCGGCACCCTTGCGGATGCCGATGAACGACCAGGCCACCGCCTTCATCGTTCCGAGGAAGCTGCCCTTGCGGGCCGCGGCCTCCTTCAGATCCTGTCCGGCCTTGCTCACAGCGCGCGCTCCTGCGAAGGAGCCGCCGCCGTCTTGCCGACGCCCTTGCCGCTCACCTCGAAGAAGGTGTACGAGAGCGTGATGGTCTTGACGTCCTTGGGCAGCTTCGGGTCCACGTAGAACACCACCGGCCACTGCTTCACCTCGCCCGGGGCGAGGGTGTATTCGTTGAAGCAGAAGCACTCGAGCTTCTTGAAGTGGGCCGTCGCCTGCTTGGGGGCATAGCTCGGGATGGCCTGGGCCGACATGGTCCGGTCCTGCACATTGCGGAACTCGTACATGACGGTCGTCAGCTCGCCCGGGTGCACCTTCAGGTGGTTCGTGGCCGGCTTGAAATCCCAGGGGCCGCGGGCGTTGGCATCGAACTCGATCTCGATGCTGCGGCTGTAGTCCACCTGGGTGTTCTTGACGTCCTCGGCCCGGGCCACGTGCGCGCCTTCCGCCAGCGTGAGCACGTTGATGCCCAGCGCCGTGCAGACCGCGCGGTAGACCGGCACCAGCGCATAGCCGAAGCCCGACATGAGCGCCACGATGACCAGCAGCTTGCCCATCATGAGCCGGTTGTCCCGGCGCAGGAGGTCTGCGAGTTGCCAGCGCTTGTCGCTCATGACGGCCTCAGTGCCCCAGCCAGGTCATCTTGACCATGAAGCCGACCATGAAGGCGATCGCGACCGAGGCCAGGATCAGGCCCAGGCGGCGGTTGGCCTTGCGTTGTTCAGGCGTGCTGCTCATGGCCGGGTCCTTCAGCCGATCACCTTGGTGGCGGTGGCGTCCAGCTTGGGCGGGGTCTCGAAGGTGTGGAACGGGGCCGGCGACGGCACTTCCCATTCCAGGCCTTCAGCGGCTTCCCAGGGCTTCTGCGGGGCCTTCTCGCCCTTGCCGCGCATCATGGGGATCGCGACGGCGAAGAAGAAGTAGACCTGCATCAGACCGAAGCCGAAGGCACCGATGGACGCGACCATGTTGAAGTCGGCGAACTGCATCGGGTAGTCGGCATAGCGACGGGGCATGCCGGCCAGACCCAGGAAGTGCATCGGGAAGAAGGTGATGTTGAAGAAGATCAGCGAGCCCCAGAAGTGGATCTTGCCGCGCGTCTCCGAGATCATCACGCCGGACCACTTCGGGCCCCAGTAGTACACGCCGGCGAACAGGGCGTACAGCGAGCCGGCCACCAGCACGTAGTGGAAGTGGGCGACGACGTAGTAGGTGTCCTGGATCTGGATGTCGATCGGCGCCATGGCGCAGATCAGGCCGGTGAAGCCGCCCATCGTGAACACGAAGATGAAGCCCACGGCCCACAGCATCGGGGTCTCGAAGGTCATCGAGCCGCGCCACATCGTGGCCAGCCAGTTGAAGATCTTCACGCCCGTCGGCACGGCGATCAGCATCGTGGCGTACATGAAGAACAGCTGGCCCGTCACCGGCATGCCGGTGGCGAACATGTGGTGGGCCCACACGATGAAGGACAGGATGGCGATGGAGGCCGTGGCGTACACCATGGAGGCGTAGCCGAACAGCTTCTTGCGGGCGAAGGCCGGCACGATCTGGCTCACGATGCCGAAGGCCGGCAGGATCATGATGTAGACCTCGGGGTGACCGAAGAACCAGAAGATGTGCTGGTACATGATGGGGTCACCACCGCCAGCGGCGCTGAAGAAGCTGGTGCCGAAGTGGCGGTCCGTCAGCGTCATGGTGATGGCGCCGGCCAGCACGGGCATCACGGCGATCAGCAGGTAGGCGGTGATGAGCCAGGTCCAGGCGAACATGGGCATCTTCATCAGCGTCATGCCGGGTGCGCGCATGTTCAGGATGGTCACGATGATGTTGATCGAGCCCATGATGGACGAGGCGCCCAGGATGTGCATCGCGAAGATGCCGGCATCCATGGAGGGGCCCATCTGCAGCGTCAGCGGCGCGTACAGCGTCCAGCCCGCGGCGGGAGCACCGCCGGGCATGAAGAAGGACGCGACCAGCATCAGCGCGGCGGGGATCATCAGCCAGAAGCTGAAGTTGTTCATCCGCGCGAAGGCCATGTCCGAGGCGCCGATCTGCAGCGGGATCATCCAGTTCGCGAAGCCCACGAAGGCCGGCATGATCGCGCCGAACACCATGATCAGACCGTGCATGGTCGTGAACTGGTTGAACAGCTCGGGGTTGAAGAACTGCAGGCCGGGCTGGAACAGCTCGGCGCGGATGCACAGGGCCAGCACGCCGCCGATCATCAGCATCGTGAAGGCGAACAGCAGGTACAGCGTCCCGATGTCCTTGTGGTTGGTGGCAAACACCCAGCGGCGCCAGCCGGTGGGCGCATGGTGGTCGTCGTGGTGATCGTGCCCGTGGGCATGAACGTCATGACCGTGGGGGTCAAGCACTGCACTCATGTTGATTCCTCTGTTCCTTGACGTTCAAACCATCACTTGCGCGCGGCCACGATCTCGGCCGGCTGCACGATCTGACCGGTCTTGTTGGACCAGCTGTTCTTGGTGTAGGTGATGACGGCGGCGATTTCCGTGTCGCTCAGCTGCTTCCAGGCGGGCATGCCCTTGTCCAGGCGGCCGTTGAGCAGCACCTGCACCTGGTCTTCATGCTTGTCGGAGAGCACTACGGGCGAGCCGTCCAGGGCCTTGATGGGGCCGGCGCCCTTGCCGTCGGCCTTGTGGCAGGCGGCGCAGTTGGCGTTGTAGACCTTCTCGCCGCGGGCGATCAGCTCTTCCTGCTTCCAGACCTTGGAAGGATCGTCCGCCTTGGCGGCCATTTCCTTCTTCTTGCCATCGACCCACTTGGAGTAGTCCTCGGCGGACAGCACCTTCACGTGGATGGGCATGTAGGCGTGTTCCTTGCCGCACAGCTCGGCGCACTGGCCGTAGAAGTCGCCGGTCTTCTCGGCCTTGAACCAGGTGTCCCGCACGAAGCCGGGAATGGCATCCTGCTTGACGCCGAAGGCCGGCACCATCCAGGCGTGGATGACGTCGTTGGCGGTGGTGATGATGCGCACCTTCTTGCCGACGGGCACCACCAGCGGGTTGTCCACGCGCAGCAGGTAGTCGTCGACGGCTTCGGGCTTGCCGGAGTCGGAGGCGTTGCGCTGGTTCACGTCCAGGGTGGACAGGAAGCCGATGCCCTCGCCCTCACCCTTGATGTAGTCGTAGCCCCACTTCCACTGGTAGCCGGTGGCCTTGACGGTCAGGTCGGCGTTGGTGGTGTCCTTCATGGCGACGACGACCTTGGTGGCCGGCAGGGCCATCAGGATCACGATGATGAAGGGCACGACGGTCCAGGCGATCTCGACCTTGACGCTTTCATGGAAGTTCGCGGGCACGGCGCCCTTGGACTTGCGGTGCTTGATGATGGAATAGAACATCACCCCGAAGACCGCCACGAAGATGGCGAGGCACAGCACCAGCATCATGTTGTGCAGCCACATCTGCTCGCTGGCGATCTTGGTGACCGGCGGGTGCAGGTTCAGCTGGTTGACGGCGGGGCCGCCCGGCAGGTCCTTGACGGGGTTCGCCATTGCGGCATGGGTGGCCAGCGTCGCGCCCAGCGCCACGCTGTAGCGGCTGCAGGCCCGCCCCAGCTGACGCACAGCTGCGTTCATCATCTTCATGGTCGTCACTTCTGTCTCCAATCGATCCGACAAGCCGACGCGCGCCCGTGAGGTCCGCACATCCGCCCTTGCGTCCTTCCCGCCAGCCCCCATGTCACGCCATGCGGCGCAGCACGACAGGACCGGCTCGACAAACCTACAGCTTCCGAGACCCAGCCCTGCCCACGGCAAGTCCTGACCCCGCGCCCGGCCTCAGCTCCTCAGGCATTGGCGGGTGCAGGAAGACATCCACTGCACCAGCCTGACGCAGGCACCCCGGCCGCAGCCGCCAGCACCTGACTCAAATAGCTTCACCTGTTGACCTGACGCAAAGCGAAGGCACCGTAAATACCCTAGGATGAAAGGGATTTGGCCTCAGAAAACCGCGGGATTTTAGCCCAGGCACCCTGAGGCCATGTGGTCTTTGTACGTCGCATTCGACTGCCTGTTTACCCTGTAGACAGCCCCGCTTTTGAGCCGGCCGACGCCCGGCGATGGGGGTCAGTCCTTGCCCGGGCGGCGCACCATGCTGCGCATGTCGTCCAGGCTGACGTGGGTCTCGCCGCTCATCCGCGGGCGCGGCACGGGCTTGAAGGCGTGGCCGTAGACCAGCTCCACCGTCAGGGCGATCAGGCCGTCCGGCCCCCGCAGCCCCTCCAGCGCCGCCAGCAGCCGCTCCCGCCAGCGGGGCGTGCGCAGCCCCGCGAAGCGTCCCGGCGCCACATTGCCGCCCAGGGCATGCAGGTCCGCCAGCAGCTTGGCCGGGTCCGCCCAGGTGAGGCGCAGACGCTCCTGGTCCATCACCGGATCCGCGAAGCCGGCCTCCACCATCATGTCGCCGAGGTCATGCATGTCGACCCAGGCCGGCAGCGGCCGCCCCCAGCCCTCGGCCTCGTACAGGCGCACCAGCTCCACGAAGCTGTCCGGCCCGAGACAGGAGAACATCAGGAAACCGTCCACCGCCAGCAGCTGGTGCCAGGTCTTGAGCAAGGCGGGCTTGTCCGGCGCGGCATGCAGGGCCATGTTGGCCCACAGCATCTGCACCGGCTCACCGCCTTGCGCCAGCTGCGGCCGCGCACCGCCCAGCATCTTCTTCCACCAGGGCTGATGCAGCCGGGCGGCGGCGCGCTCGCGCAGGGCCGCCGTCGGCTCCAGCCACCAGGCCCGCGCCTCGGGATAGGCCGCCGCCAGCGCCGCCTGGCTATCCCCCAGGCCGGGCGCCCAGTCCAGGTAGTCCGTCGGCTTGAGCTTGATGAAATCCAGGCGCTCCGCCATGCGGCGCGCCACCTCGGCATGGAGCCAGGGCGCGGTGTCCTGCCGGGCCAGGCGGCTGAGCTGGTGCTGCAGGGCCGGGGCATCAACCTGATGGGGGACGGGGCGCGCGGAATCGTTCATCGGCGTCAGTATATTGAGCCATGCCCGCCACTGCCCCGACCCTTCGCAAAGGCCTGATGGCCGTGCCGGAGGCACTTCGGTGTGCACTCGGCGCACTCGGCGCAGTCGGTGCAATGGGCGGCCAGTGCCTGCTGTGCCGCCAGGGAAGCCGCGATCGCCTGTGCGCCCCCTGCGCAGACGCGGCCCGCCAGGAGGCCGATCGGCGGCTGGCGCCCCGCTGCGAGGGTTGCGCCCTGCCCCTGCCCCTGACCGCGGCGACCGGTCCGCGCTGCGTGCACTGCCAACGCCAGCCGCCCGCCATCGACCACTGCGAGGCCGCCCTCGCCTACGCCCACCCCTGGGATCGCCTGCTCCTCGACTTCAAGTTCAATGCCCAGCCCCAGCTGGCGCGGCCGCTCGCCGCGCTGATGCTGGCACTGCTCCCGCCGGACGCAGGCGCCGACCTCCTGTGCTGCGTGCCGCTCTCCCGGGCGCGCCTGACCGAGCGCGGCTACAACCAGAGCCACGAGCTCGCCCGGCGCCTCGCCGGTCCGCTGGGCCTGCCCTATGCGCCGCGCCTGCTGCAGCGCCTGCCGGGGCCGGCGCAGTCCCGCCTCGACGCGGCCCAGCGCCGGCGCGAGGTGCGCGGCGCCTTCCTTCTGGCGCCCGAGCAGGCCGCGCGCGCACGCGGCGCCCGCATCCTGGTGGTCGACGACGTCATGACCACCGGCGCCACCCTCGACGAAGTGGCCCGCACGCTCAAGCGGGCCGGCGCACGCGAGGTCCGGGCCTGGGTGCTGATGCGGGCGGCCTGAAGGCGCAGCGCAGGCCCTAGACTGCGCACATGTTCCGCATCGTCCTGGTCCACCCCGAAATCCCGCCCAACACGGGCAATGTGATCCGCCTGGCCGCCAACACCGGCTGCGAGCTGCACCTCATCGAGCCGCTGGGCTTCTCGATGGAGGACCGCCTGCTGCAGCGCGCCGGCCTGGACTACCACGAGTACACGCGCCTCAAGAGGCATGCCGACTGGGCCGCCTTCCTCGCCGCGGAGCAGCCCGCGCCGGACCGGCTCTTCGCCTTCACCACGCGCGGCAGCCACACGCTGGCCGCGCAGCGCTGGCAGCCCGGCGACTGGCTGGTCTTCGGCTCGGAGACCGCCGGCCTCCCGCCCGAGCTGCGAGACAGCTTCCCGGTGGCGCAGCGCGTGCGCCTGCCCATGCGGCCGGCGCAGCGCAGCCTGAATCTGAGCAATGCCGTGGCGGTGGCCGTCTTCGACGCCTGGCGGCAGCACGGCTACGAGGGCGGCGCCTGAACGCCCGCCGCGCTACTCCGGCTTGAGCCGCAGCCGCTGGATCACGCGGCCCCAGCGCTCGCGGTCTTCCTGCATCTGGCGGCGCAAGCCCTCGGGCGCGGAGCCGATGGCATTGAAATGCTGGGCCAGCAGGCGCTCCCGGAAGGCCGGGCCCCGCACCAGCGCGCTCACGAGCGCCGCCATGCGGTCCACCAGCGGCTGCGGGGTGCCGGCCGGCGCGAGCAGGCCCTGCCATGACAGCGCCTCGAAGTCCTTCAGCCCCTGCTCCGCGAGCGTCGGCATCTCAGGCCAGCTGGTATTGCGCACGCTGCCGCTGAGGCCCAGCGCGCGCACCCGCCCCGCCTTCCACGCGCCGAGCGCCATGCCCGGCACCATGAAGGCGGCCTGGATCTCGCCGGCCAGCAGCGCCTGCAGCACTTGCGGGAAGCCAGCGTAGGGCACGTGGTTCAGGGACACCCCGGCGCGGGCGGCCAGGTCTTCCATCGCCAGGTGCGAGGCACTGCCCGGGCCGACCGAGCCGTAGTTCGGGCCCACGCGCTGCGCGCGCAGCCACTCGAGGAACGCCGGCAGCGTGCTGACGCCCAGACTGGGCGAGACCAGCAGCACGTTCGGCGAGGACGCGATGAGGCTGACGGGGGTCAGGTCTTTCCTCGCGTCGTAGCCGGGCTTGCGGCTGAGCAGATCGGCCGTCGTCAGCGGGCCCTGGATGGTCAGCAGCCAGGTGTAGCCGTCCGGTGCGGCGTGGGCGGCCAGGCCCGTGCCGATGAGTCCGCCGGCACCGGGCTTGTTCTCGACCACCATCGCCTGCCCGAGCTGCGGCCGCAGGCCGTCGGCCAGCGCGCGCCCGATCAGGTCCGGCGAGCTGCCCGGCGGGAAGGGCACGATGAGCTTGAGGGGCCGCAGCGGCCAGTCCCCCGCCGCGGCAAGGCCCGGCAGCGGCACCGCCAGCAGCCCCGCGAGATGCATCAGCGTGTCGCGCCGGTTCGCCATGGCTGCTCCCCTGCCCGTGTGTCAGTGCTCGGCGCGCGCCTGGCGGCCCATGAGCAGGTCGACCCCGGCACGCGGGCTCAACCGCCCCTCGAGCACGGCGACGACCGCCTCGGTGATGGGCATGTCCACGCCCTTGGCGCGGGCGCGGGCCAGCACCGTCGGCGCGCTGTAGACGCCTTCGGCCACATGGCCCAGGCGATGCAGGATGTCGTCGAGGGCCAGGTCTTGCGCGAGCAGCAGGCCCACGCGGCGGTTGCGCGAGAGATCCCCCGTGGCCGTCAACACGAGGTCGCCCATGCCGGACAGACCCATGAAGGTCTCCGTGCGGGCGCCGAGCGCCAGGCCCAGGCGCAGCATCTCGGCCAGCCCGCGCGTGATCAGCGCGGCACGGGCATTGAGACCGGGCGCCTGCCCCGGCTGGCCGGCGGCTTCCGCCTGCTGGCGCAGACCATCGGCGATGCCCACCGCGATGGCCATGACGTTCTTGACGGCGCCGCCCACCTCGACCCCCACGGGATCATTGGCGCTGTAGACGCGCAGACGCTCGCCGTGGAAAGCCTGCACGCCCAGCTGCGCCAGGGCATCGTCCTCGCTGGCGGACACCAGGGCCGTCGGCTGACCGGCCGCCACCTCCTGCGCGAAGCTCGGGCCCGAGAGAATGCCGACGCGCAGATCGGGACGCACCTCGCGGGCGATCTCGTGCCCCAGCAGGCCGGTACCCGCTTCGAAGCCCTTGCACAGCCACATGACGCGGGCGCCCTGGGGCATCTGCTGCAGCATGCCGCGCAGCGCGGCCATGGGCGTGGCGATGATGAGGAGGCCGTCACGGGCATGCGCGAGCGCCACGTCCAGGCGGCTGTCCAGCTGCAGCGCCGTGGGCAGGGCCGCGCCGGGCAGGTAGCGCTCGTTGCTGCGGCTGGCCTGCATCTCCTGCACCTGGGCCTCGTCACGCGCCCACAGCAGCGCGTCATGCCGCGCGGCGGCCTGGATGGCCAGTGCGGTGCCCCAGGCACCGGCTCCCAAAATGCTGATCTTCATGGCGTTGCCGGCTTCGGGGCGGCGGGGCCCCGGGTTCAGGTTTCGTTCGACACAAGAGGGAGCGCCTGAAACGACGACGCCACCTCGCGGTGGCGTGCTCGGGGCGCAGCCCCCGGATGCGCTTCAGGCATGCGGCCTGCGCTCAGGGAGCGCGGCCCGGACCCGCAGGCCCGATCATGCCAGGGTCGCTCAGTTCAGGGCTTCGGCGGCCGGCTGTTCGGCCTGGGCCTGCTGGCGAGCCTCGAACATGGCCTGGAAGTTCACTTCCGTCAGCAGCACGGGCGGGAAGCCGGCGCGGGTGCAGATGTCGGACACGACGGCACGCAGGTAGGGGTAGATCATCTGCGGGCACACGATGCCCAGGATGCCTTCCATCTGCTCCGGCGGCAGGTTGCGGATCTCGAAGATGCCGGCCTGCTTGGCCTCGATCAGGAACAGGGTGCGGTCAGCGGCCAGCTTGGTGGTCACGGTCGCGGTCACGGCGACTTCGAACATGCCCTCGGCGACCGGGTCGGCGGCCAGGGTCAGGTTGATGTCGACCTGCGGCTGGCCCTGCTCGGTCAGGATCTGCGGGGAATTCGGCTGCTCCAGCGACAGGTCCTTCAGGTACATGCGCTGGATGTTGAACACAGGGGTCAGTTGCTCGTCGGACATGGTGATCTCGTGGTGTGGGTAGATGCCCGGCAAACATACCGCCGCCAAGCAGACGGGGCGGATTATCACCCACCCTGCAGCGCCACCCGGGAGCGGACTTGCCCGCCCTTGAATTGGCGCAAGGTGACCCCACGCCGGGGCGGCAAGAGGCGCCCGGCCGGGGTGCGCTGCGTCTGTCGGCCCGTCCGGGGCCGGGGGGCGCTTGTCAGGCGCCCGGCTGCAGCAGCGGCATCAGGCCGCCGCGCTGGTCCAGGGCCATGAGGTCGTCGCAACCGCCGACGTGAGTGTCGCCAATGAAGATCTGGGGCACCGTGCGGCGGCCCGTGAGGGTCATCATGGCCTCGCGCTGCGCGGGGTCCAGGTCCACGCGGATCTCCTCGATCTGCTCGACGCCGCGCTGCTTCAGCAGGGTCTTGGCCCGCACGCAGTAGGGGCAGACCTGGGTGGTGTACATCTTCACATGGCTCATGGCCGGACTCTCATTCACTCTCAACGCGCGACCGACGGGACGGCCTCCTGGGTGCCGGGCAGCGTGTCTGCCCGGGCGGCCTTCAGGCCTTCTCGATGGGCAGATTGGCCTCGCGCCAGGCCTTCATCCCACCGGCGAGCACCTGCACATTGGCGTGACCCGCCTTGCGAAGGATGCCAGCGGCGCGGCTGGCGCGTGCGCCGCTCTGGCACACCAGCACGAGAGGCAAGGTCTTGTTGGACGGCAGATCCTTGCTCGACTCGAGTGTGCCAAGCGGGATGTTGCGCGCACCGCTGGCATGGCCGGCGGCGTACTCGGCCGGCTCACAGACGTCGATCAGCAGGCCCTTCTCGCGATTGACCAGGCGCACGGCCTCGTTCGTGTTGACTTGGCCGGCGCCACCGCCCTGCAGGGCGCCGCGCAGCAGCAGGCCGCCAGAGACCAGGGCGGCCAGGACCAGATACCAGTTGTCGATCAGGAATTTCAATTCGGGGCCTCGATGGGAAGGGGTGGCGGATTATAGAAAGGCGCCCGAGGCCTCGCGGCCGGCCGGGCCAAGGCGCCTCCGCAAGTGGGACGAGATCATGAAAAACGGCGCCCGAAGGCGCCGTTCCTGAGGGGCTGACAGAGCCTCGGGCTCAGCCGAGCTTGAACGTCGACACGGCCGTCTGCAGCGATCGCGCCTGCTGCTCGAGGCTGCTGGCCGCGGCCGCGGCCTGCTCGACGAGCGCGGCGTTTTGCTGCGTCATCTGGTCCAGCTGCGTGACGGACTGGTTCACCTGCGTGATGCCCTGACTCTGCTCGCTGGACGCTGCGGTGATCTCGCCGATGATGTCCGAGACGCGCTGCACGCTGGCCACGATCTCGCTCATGGTCGCCCCCGCGTCCTGCACGAGGCGGCTGCCGGACTCCACCTTGTCGACGCTGGCGCCGATCAGCGCCTTGATCTCCTTGGCCGCCTCGGCGCTGCGCTGGGCCAGCGAGCGCACCTCGCCGGCCACCACCGCGAAGCCGCGGCCCTGCTCGCCGGCACGCGCGGCTTCCACCGCGGCATTCAGCGCCAGGATGTTGGTCTGGAAGGCGATGCCGTCGATCACGCCGATGATGTCGTTGATCTTCTTCGAGCTGGCATTGATCTCGTCCATGGTGCTGACCACCTGGTTGACGACCTCGCCGCCCTTCTGGGCCACGGCCGCGGCCGAGCCCGCGAGCTGGTTCGCCTGCGCGGCCGCATCGGCGCTCTGGCGCACCGTCTCGGTGAGCGTCTGCATATTGGACGAGGTCTGCTCGAGCGAGGTCGCCTGCTTCTCCGTGCGCACCGAGAGGTCGTGGTTGCCCACGGCGATCTCGCGCGAGGCCACGGTCATGGAGTCCGTGCCCGTGCGGACATTGGCCACGATGGAGGCCAGGCCGCTGGACATGTCGCGCACCGCGGCCAGCAGGCTGGCTTCGGCACCCGGGCTCACGACGATGTCCTGGGACAGGTCGCCCTCGGCCATCTGGCGCATGACGTCACGCGCGTACTCGGGCTCGCCGCCCAGCTGGCGCCAGACGCTGCCGATCACGAAGAACGAGCCGGCGCCCAGGCACAGCACCACCACGAGCCCGCTCACCATGATGGCGGTGAGGCTCGAGGCCACGCCGGAGCTCGCGGCGTCCAGCCCGCTGTCGAAGCTCTGACGAGCTTCCGCGCGGGCCTTGCCCAGCACGCCTTCCAGGTCCTTCAGCGCGGCCTGCATCTTGGGAATCGCGCCGGCCTGGTCGCCCTGCTTCATGCCCAGGAAGAGCTGCGCCGTGTCGGACGCCGCGCCGTAATAGGTCTCGAAGCTGGCCGACAGCTTGCCGGCCATCTCCGAGCGGCCCTCGATGGCCTTGATGGTGCCCAGCGTCTTGCGCATGGCGGCCGCGCGCTCGTTGGCCTCGTCCAGGCGCTTCTTCTCGCCTTCGGCCACGGCGCTCTGGATGGTCGCGCCCAGCGCCTCGAGCTGCGAGGCGAACTGGTTGGTGGCATCGAGGTACGGCGCATGCACGCTGCCGATGGCCTTGATGGCGCCGGAGGTTCGCGCCGAGAAGGCCAGCACGACGGCGATCCCGATTGCGAAGATCACGGCCGCCAGCACCGGCAGCAGCCAGATCCGGGTCTTGACATTCATGTCCAACTCCTTGGTCGCCGGGCGCGGCGGATCGCGCCCCGCCCGGCCTTCTTCTTCACCGACTCAATCGACCGTCAGGACGACCTTGACGCTGCCGTCGACGGCAGACTTCTCGATGTATCCGATGGCGTCGGGGTTGCCCGCCACGAACTTCTTCACTTCGGCCGAACTGGCCACTTCCTTCGGCGGCGTGGCCTTGCCCGAGAAGACCAGACGCGACCAGGCCGCCTTGACCTGTGCGCTGTTCTTGCCCGTGACCTTGGTGTAGAAGGTCTCGCGGATGGCCGCGCTTTCCGGCTGGTCCACGGGGGCCGCGGCCGCGCCGCTGGGCAGCGCATTGCTCTTGCCCAGGAAGATGTTGGCCACCTGCTCGGCCGTCATGTTGGCGGCGGCGCTCTTGGGGTTCACGACCACGGCGACCTGCGCCTGGGCGGCACCCGCCATCAGCAGGGCAGCCAGGCACAGCGCACGAGAGACGAAACGATGCATCACACGCATGTGGGCCTCCTCAGAAAACGAAGTCCACAGACACGCTGTAGACGTTGACCTTGCTGGACCCGAAGCTCGGCTGCGGGTTCGTGAACAGGCCGGGGCCGGTGGGCGTGATGCGCTCGTACTGGGCCTTCACCGCGATGTTGCGGTAGGCATCCCAGCGCAGGCCGAGGGCCACCGACTTCTGCTGGTTGCTCTGGTCGTACAGCGTCTTGTCGACGACGGCCTTCAGGTCGGCGATCGGGAACGGCGCCGGCGGCGAGGGGATCTTCACGCCGGCGGGGATCACGTTGTTGACGTTGCTGTCCTTCTGCTTGAGCTCGGAGACCGTCACGTAGGGCGTGAACTTGCCGAAGCGGTGACCCAGCGTGGCGTACCAGCCGTCGGTGTCCGGCACGTAGCTTTCCGTGCGGCGCATCGTGTACTCGACGTTGGCGAGCCAGTCGCCGTGGTCCCAGGCCAGGCCGACGCCGGTGAAGGTGGACTTCTTGTCGACGGCCGAGAGCTGGTCGCCCACCGCGCCGAAGGGCGTGGCGTGCAGCAGCGTCACGAGCCCGGCCAGCGAGACGCTGTCCACCGTCAGCTTGCCCTGGACGTGCCCCAGGCGCAGCGTGAAGCCGCCGTCGAGCTCGGCCGTGGCGTTGAAGCCGAGCATGCTCTTCATGTGCACGTCCACGCCTTCGAAGACGGCGTCGGACTTGCCCGCGTAGACCTGCAGGTTGACGGTGCTGCCGCCCAGCAGGGTCTGGTAGCTGACGTCGGCGCCGTCCATCTGGCTCACCGGCACCTGGCCGTAGACGTCCTGGGGCGGACGCAGCCAGGTGTTGGCGTAGCCCACGTCACGGAAGTCGGACACCGCGAAGAACGGGCCGCCCATGCGGCCGACGCGCATGCTCAGCGAGGGGCTGAACTGCGCCTTGGCGAAGGCCCACTCGATGCCCGGCTTGTAGTTGCCGTCGCCGTTGTGCTTGCTCAGCACCTGCACGGTGGCCGAGAACATGTCATTGAACTTGGCCCCGACCTGGACGCCCAGCTTGGTGTCCACGTCGCCGCTCCACTTCTTGGTGGCACCGCTCGGCTGGCCGGAGATCACGAAATCCGCATCGTCGGTGCTGGTCTTGACCATGCCCACCGTGCCAAAGCCGGAGAAGGTGAACATGGAGGCGGTGTCCGCCTGCGCCTGGGCCGACAGGGCCAGCACGCCCAGCGCCAGTGGCGCGAGCCGAAGTGACTTCAGAACCTTCATCTAGGTCTCCTTTGGTTTGAAACTAAAAAGCGGCCCGTCCAGCAAAGAACGGGCCGCATCACGCATGTCCGTTGCTTTCGGCAAGGCTGCCGCGTTCTTTAGGAAAGTCCCGATCCGGACCACGCTCGATAGAATCCGAGCCGCGCCGCAGCACGCTGCGCAGGCCTCGCGCCGGCGGGCATCCTGCCTGCCGCCCTCTCAAGGAACCGAATCGCCCATGTACAAGCTCGTTCTCATCCGCCATGGTGAATCCACCTGGAATCTGGAAAACCGCTTCACCGGTTGGACCGACGTTGACCTGACCGCCACGGGGGTGGAACAGGCCAAGCAGGCCGGTCGACTCATCAAGGATGCCAGGCTGGACTTCGATGTGGCTTACACGTCCATGCTCAAGCGTGCAGTTTGGACGCTTTGGCACTGTCTGGATCAGATGGAACGAACTTGGTTGCCTGTAGTCCACAGTTGGCGTCTCAACGAGCGCCACTACGGCGCCCTGCAGGGTCTCAACAAGGCCGACATGGCCAAGCAGTACGGTGACGAGCAGGTCCTGATCTGGCGCCGCAGCTACGACACCCCGCCGCCGCCGCTGGAGGCGCAGGACCCCCGCAGCGAGCGCAGTGACGTGCGTTACGCCCGGCTCAAGCCCGAGGACGTGCCCCTCACCGAATGCCTGAAGGACACGGTCGCACGGGTGCTGCCCGTCTGGAATGACAGCATCGCACCCGCTATCAAGGCCGGCAAGCGTGTGGTGATTGCGGCACACGGCAACAGCATCCGGGCCCTGGTGAAGTACCTGGACGGCATCGCGGACGACGCCATCGTGGGCGTGAACATCCCCAACGGCATTCCGCTCGTGTACGAACTGGACGCCGATCTCAAGCCCATCAAGAGCTACTACCTCGGTGACGCCGAGGCGGCAGCCAAGGCCGCGGCCGCCGTGGCGAGCCAGGGCAAGGCCTGACCCTCCCATGCGCCCTGCGAGGCCGCTCTGACAAGCAAAGGCGAGTGAACTGCTCGCCTTTTTTCTTGTCCGTGGCCATCGGCGCTGCCACGGGGCCCTGTGAACTTTTCAACGGTTTCGCCGACCATGTTTGCACTCGCCGCCAACCTCTCCTTTCTGTACCAGGAGCTGCCCGCCGCCGAACGCTGGGCCGCGGCGCGCTCGGACGGCTTCACGGCCTGCGAGATCCTCTTCCCCTATGCCGAGCCGGCGCCGCAGCTGGCGGCGCACCTGCAGGCGCTGGGGCTGCGTCTGGCGCTGTTCAATGCCCCGGCCGGCGACTGGGCCGCGGGCGATCGCGGGCTGGCCTGCCTGCCGGCCCGCCGTGACGCGTTCCGCGAGTGCCTGCTGCGCGCGCTGGACTATGCCGCCATCACCGGCACGCAGCGCCTGCACGTGATGGCCGGCGTGCCCGGGCCGGGACTCTCTCCCGAGGCTGCGCGGGACTGCTACCTTGCGCAGCTGCGCTGGGCCGCCGAGCAGATCGGTGACGGCGCGCTGCGCCTGTGCATCGAGCCCATCAACCCCATCGACATGCCCGGCTACTTCCTGCAGAGCCAGGCGCAGGCCCACGCCCTGCTGGACGCCCTGAACGACGACCGCGTGCGGCTGCAGTTCGATGCCTACCACTGCCAGCGCAGCGAGGGCGAGGTGCTCCACAAGCTGCGAGACGCCTTCGAGCGCGGCCGCCTGGGCCATGTGCAGGTGGCCGGCGCGCCGGACCGGCACGAGCCCGACCGCGGCGAGCTGCGCGTTGAAGCGCTGCTGCAGGCGCTGGACGCCTGGGGCTACACCGGCCATGTGGGTTGCGAGTACCGGCCTGCCGCCGGCACCCGCGAGGGCCTGGGCTGGGCCCGCCCGTGGCTCAGGGGCTGAGCCAGCCTCGTCCCGGAGGCCTGATCAATCGAGCGCGCGCAGCGCCTCGGCCAGCAGCGGCACCACGCTGACGGCATTGCTCTCGTGCGGGACGGCATTGCTGCTCCACACATGCCGCACCCCGGCCGCCTTCAGCAGAGGCAGCGCGTCGCCATTGAAGAGCGCGTGCGTGACCGCGACGTCCACCGAGGCCGCGCCCCGCGTGAGCAGCTGCTCGGCCGCGCCGATCAGCGTGCGGCCGGTCGAGGCCATGTCGTCCAGCAGCACGACCGCCCGGCCCTTGACGTCGATCTCGGGCAGCGCCAGCCGCACCTGGTGATCGCCCTCGCGCAACTTGCGGCCGACGGCATGCGCGAGCCCACCGGCCAGGGCGGCCTCCTTCACCCACTGGCCGGACTCCTCGTCCGGGCCGATGAGCACCGCGCCCGGCACGTGGCGGGCGATCCAGGCCCCCAGCACCGGCGCGACGGACAGCGCGACGCCGACGCCGGGTGGCATCACCTCGTCCAGGCTGCTGATGCGGTGCAGGTGCGGGTCCAGCGTGATCACGTGGTCGAAGAGCTGCGCCAGCCAGCGCGCCACATGCCGCTGGCTGACGGCCTCGCCGGGCGTGAACTCGATGTCCTGGCGCATATAGGCCAGATAGGGCGTGACCAGCGTCAGGCGCCGCGCCCCGAGCTCCCGCGCGGCGGGCGCCGCGATGAGCAACTCCACCATCTTCTCGTTGGGCTGCTGCAGGCCGCGCAGCAGGATCACGCGTTCGGGCAGCGGCTTGGGCAGCACGAGGCGCAGCTCGCCGTCGGGGAAGCGGTGGCGGCGGATGAAGTCCAGGCGCAGGCCCAGGGCCTCCGCCAGTTCGCGGGCCAGGGGCGCTTCGTCCTCGAAGGCGAGCAGGAGGGTCAGGTCTTGAGCCATGGCGCAGGTCAGGGTCGGTGTCAGAGGCAATCAGATCGAGAAGAAGCCCGCGACATGCGAGGCCTCCGCCCAGTCGGCGGCAGTCCCGAGGCGGCAGCCGCTGTCCCGGGCCGCCAGCTCGCGGGCGAACTGCAGGTCGGTCGGGTACTGGGCATGGATGCAGTAGAGCGGCTCGCCGGCCTTCACCGGCTCGCCCAGCTTGCGCAGCAGGTCCAGGCCCGCGCCCGGCACCTGCGGCGCGCCGGCCAGGCGGGCGATGCGGGCGATGCGCAGGTTGTCCAGGGCCAGCACCACGCCGTCCTGCGGCGCGAGGATCTCGGTGCTGAGGGCCCCGAGCGCGGGTGGCTCGGCGCGACGGCCCTGGGCATCGATGATGGCTTCCATCTGCGCCAGCGCGCGGCCGGATTCCAGGATGTCCCGGGCGATCTGGTAGCCCTGCCCGCCGCGCACGTCGGGGTCGAACTCGATCATGCGGCCGGCCAGGCGCAGCGCCTTCTGGCGCAGGTCGTGCGGCCCGTCCGGGTCCCCGCGCAGCACCTGCATCACGTCGCGCGCCTCCAGCACCGGGCCGATGCCGCGGCCGATGGGCTGGCGGCCGTCGCTGATGACCACGTCCAGCTGCAGGCGCAGGTGCTCCGCCACGAACTCGAAGAGCTTCTTGAGCCGGTGCGCCTCGGCCATCGAGCGCACCTTGGCGCTCTCGCCCACGGGGATGTCGAGCACCAGGTGCGTGGAGCCGGCGGCGATCTTCTTGGACAGGATGGACGCCACCATCTGCCCCGGGGAGTCGATGGACAGGGGCCGCTCGACGCTGATGAGGATGTCGTCCGCCGGAGAGAGGTCCGCCGTGCCGCCCCAGGCGAGGCAGGCGTGGTGGTCCCGCACGATGCTCACCATGCGGTCGAAGGGCAGCTCCACGTTGGCCAGCACCTCCATGGTGTCGGCCGTGCCGGCGGGTGAGGTGATGGCGCGCGAGCTGGTCTTGGGGCACAGCATGCCGTGCGCCGCGACGATGGGCACCACGAGCATCGACGTGCGGTTGCCCGGGATGCCGCCGATGCAGTGCTTGTCCACCACCGGCCCCGAGCCCACCTGCGCGCGCCAGTCCAGGCGGCGGCCGACGGCGATCATGGCCTCGGTGAGGTGCAGCACCTCCTCGCGGTCCAGCTCGACCTGGTTCGTGGCGACGACGAAGGCGGCGAGCTCGATCTTGGAATAGCGGGCCTCGGCGATGTCGCGGATGATGCCCATCAGGTCCTCGCGCCCGAGGCGGTCGCCGTTGATCTTGCGGTGCAGGGCCGCGATGGAGTGCGGCGGCTCGGCGTGCACGATGCTCGCCACGTGGCCCTCCGCCACACCCAGCCGCGCGAAGGCCTCCTCGCTGACGCCGAGCTCGCAGTTGCTGACGATGCGCTCGTCATCGACCACGTTCAGCACGGCCTGGATGGTGCAGCCGTTGGCATGGATCTCGACCTTGGACAGCGCCTGGAAGCCCGCCGCGCGGACGACGGGGCAGTCCCGGTGCAGGTAGGCGACGTTCTCGCGCCAGGTGTCGATGCCGACGCGGCGGATCTGGAGATGGGAGGCTTGGGCGCTCATGCCCGGATGGTAGTCCCGCGCAGGCTCAGACGAGCTTGGCGGCGATCAAGTCGCGCAGATGCTCCGCCAGCAGGCGGCGGTCGGCATGGGCCGTGGCGTGGGCCGGCAGCACCTGCAGATCGACGGCCAGGCCGCGCGCCGTGACGACGCGCCAGAGGCTCTGCACCAGCGTCGTGTCCCCGATGAAGCGGGCGCTCAGGCTGTAGCGCTGCCCGGGCTCGTGCCAGCGCAGCACCACCGGCTGCACCGGCAGCTCGGTCGCGATGGCCGCCTGCAGCAGATTGCCGTGGAAGGGCAGCAGCTCGGGGCCGGGGCCCGTCGTGCCCTCGGGGAAGAAGGCGATGGTGTCGCCCGCCCGCAGCGCCTCGGCGCACTGGTGCACCACGCGCAGCGCGTCGCGCTTGGAGGCGCGCTCGATGTAGAGCGTGCCGACGGCCGTCACCAGTGTGCCGACGAGCGGCCAGGCCTTCACGTCGGCCTTGGAGACGAAGCGCGCCTCGGGCATCAGGGCGTGGAGGGCAGCGATGTCCAGCCACGACACGTGATTGGCCACCAGCAGCTTCGCGCCCGGCCGGGGCTGGCCCTGGCTGCCGAGCGTGATGCCCAGCAGCCGCAGCATCTTGCCCGACCACCAGCCCACGCGCGCCTGGCGCTGGGCGGGGGTGTAGGCGCCGAAGCGCAGCTGCACGATCAGCAGGCCGTGCAGCACGTGCAGCGTGAGCCGCAGCAGGCGCCAGAGGCCGAGCAGCGCGCGCATGCGCTCAGCGGGCCTCGTAGGCCAGCGTGCCGGCCACGATCGTCGTCTTCACGCGGCCGGGCAGCTCGAAGCCGCTGATGTCGAAGGCGAAGGGCGTGTGCGTGCCCTGGCTCACCAGCTGATCCGGCTTGACGGCCCAGCGGGCGCCGGCGTCGAACAGGCACAGGTCGGCCACGCCGCCCTCCACCAGGCGGCCGGCGCTGGCCGACAGCGAGCCCAGGGCGTTGCCCAGCACCCGCACCGGCTCGCTGCTGACCACGGCCAGCGCGCGCGCCAGCGGCAGCTGCGCGTCCTCGGCCCACTTGAGGGCGACGCTCAGCAGCAGCTCCAGGCCCGTGGCGCCGGGCGTGGCCTCGGCGAAGGGCACGTTCTTCTCGTCGGCGCTGACCGGCATGTGGTCGGAGACCAGCGCGTCGATCGTGCCGTCGGCCAGCGCAGCGCGCAGCGCGTCGCGGTCACGGCCCTGGCGCAGCGGCGGCGTCAGGCGCATGGCGGTGTTGAAGTAGCCGATGTCGACGTCGGTCAGGCACAGGGTGTTGATGGACACGTCCGCCGTGACGGGCAGGCCCTCCTGCTTCGCGGCGCGCAGCAGCGCCACGCCGGCGCTGCTGGAGAGGCGGCACAGGTGCACGCGGGCGCCGGTGGCCCGCATCAGCTCGAAGATGGTGTGCAGCGCAATGGTCTCGGCCGTCACGGGCAGGCCGGAGAGGCCCAGGCGCGTGGCCACGGCGCCGCTGGCGGCCACGCCGCCCGAGAGCCAGGGGTCCATGGGGTGCAGCCACACGGTGTAGTCGTAGGTGGCCGCGTACTGCAGCGCGCGCTGCAGGAACTGCGTGTTGCGAATGGGCACCTCGGCCTGCGAGAAGCCCACGCAGCCGGCCTCCGTCAGCTCGGCCATCTCGGTCAGCTGCTCGCCCTTGAGGCCGCGGGTCAGCGCGCCCAGCGGGAAGAGGCGGCACATGCTGAGCTTGCGCGCGCGGAACTTGAGCATCTCGACGAGGCCGGGCTCGTCCAGCGTCGGGTCGGTGTCCGGCGGGCAGACGAGGCTGGTGATGCCGCCCGCGGCCGCCGCGGCCAGCTCGGTCTCCAGCATGCCTTCGTGCTCGTGGCCGGGCTCGCGCAGGCGGGCGCACAGGTCCACGAGGCCGGGCGCGACGACGAGGCCGGTGGCGTCGATGACGCGCTGGGCGTCGAAGTCGGACGGCACGTCACCGAGGGCCACGATGCGGCCGGCGGCGATGGCGAGGTCCCCCACGCGGTCCAGCCCGGAAGCCGCGTCCACCAGGCGGCCGTTCTTGATCAGGATCTTCACTTGCTGTTCTCCGCTCAGTTGCCGGCCAGGATACTCATCACGGCCATGCGCACCGCGATGCCGAAGGTCACCTGGGGCAGGATCACGCTCTGCTGGCCGTCGGCCACCTCGGAGGCGATCTCCACGCCGCGGTTGATGGGCCCGGGGTGCATCACGATGCAGTCGGGCTTGGCCAGCTGCAGCTTCTCGGGCGTGAGGCCGAAGCTCTTGAAGAACTCGCCCGTGCTCGGCAGCATCGCGCCGTTCATGCGCTCGTTCTGCAGGCGCAGCATGATGATGACGTCGGCGTCCTTGATGCCCGACTCGAGGTCGTGGCACACGCGCACGCCCATCTCGCGCAGATCGCCCGGCACCAGGGTCTTGGGGCCCACGGCGCGGATCTCGGGCACGCCGAGGATGTTCAGCGCGTGGATGTCGGAGCGGGCCACGCGCGAGTGCACGATGTCCCCGACGATCGCCACCGTCAGGTTGCGGAAGTCCTTCTTGTAGTGACGGATCGTGTACATGTCCAGCAGGCCCTGCGTCGGGTGGGCATGCCGGCCGTCACCGGCGTTGACCACGTGCACGTGCGGTGCGCAGTGCTGGGCGATCAGGTAGGGCGCGCCGCTCTCGCTGTGGCGCACGACGAACATGTCGGCGTGCATGGCCGAGAGGTTCGCGACCGTGTCCAGCAGGGTCTCGCCCTTGGCGGTGGAGCTGCGGGCGATGTCGAGGTTGATCACGTCCGCCGAGAGCCGCTTGGCAGCGATCTCAAAGGTGGTGCGGGTGCGGGTGCTGTTCTCGAAGAACAGGTTGAACACCGACTTGCCGCGCAGCAGCGGGACCTTCTTGACCTCGCGGTCATTGACCGACAGGAAGGTGCCGGCGGTGTCCAGGATCTGGTGGATGACGGCCTGGGGCAGGCCCTCGATGGAGAGCAGGTGCACCAGCTCGCCGTGCGTGTTCAGCTGGGGGTTGCGCTTGGACAGCATGGGGCTCAGGCTCCTTTGACATCAAAGCTGAAGCGGCCGGACTCGTCCTTGGCCAGGCGCAGGCGCTGGGCGGCGGCGAGGTTGACGCGGGCGGCGGAGAAGACGGGCTCGATGGGCAGCTCGCGGCCACCGCGGTCCACCAGCACCGCCAGCTGCACGCTGGCGGGGCGGCCGAAGTCGAAGAGCTCGTTGATCACGGCGCGCACGGTGCGGCCGGTGTAGAGCACGTCATCGACGAGCACGATGTGGCGGCCGTCGACCTCGAAGGGCAGGCGGGTGTGGTCGCTGCCCACGGTCATGCCCTTGGAGCCGAAGTCGTCACGGTGCAGGGAGCTGGAGATCACGCCGTGCGCGTCCAGCGGCAGGTCCGCGGCCAGGCGCTCGACCAGCCAGGCGCCGCCGGACCAGATGCCCACCAGGGCGATCCCGCCTTGTGGGCGGGCGGCCAGCAGCCGCTGCACACCCTGGCGCAGGTCGGCGTACAGGGCCTCGGCATCGAGGAGTAAGGTGCTCATGAATGCTCTCGGAAGTACTGTTCAAGAATCAGGGCGGCCGACGTGGAGTCGACATCGCGGGCGCCGAGGCTCTCGGCCTCGACGCTGGTGTAGCGCTCGTCCACCTCGTAGACGCGCAGGCGGAAGCGGCTCTTGAGCTGGCGGCCGAACTTGCGCGCGGCGGCGGTCATCTCGTGCTCGGTGCCATCCGGGTGGCGCGGCACGCCGATCACGAAGGCGTCCGGCTGCCAGTCCTTGATCAGCCGGGCGATGGCGTCGAAGCGGGCGTCGCCGCTGAGCGTGATCGCCCGCAGCGGCTCGGCCTGCTTTAGCATCACATGGCCCTTGGCGACGCCGATGCGGCGCGTGCCGAAGTCAAAGGCCAGCAGCGAGGCCGGGGGCGGGAGATCGGAAAGGGAAGCGCTGGGCGCGGGAGCGGTGGGCGGCGGGAGAGACCGGTCGGCGCTCATGCGGGCACCCTTCGCACTGCGTGCTGTCCCGCCAAGCGGGAATGAGCGCCTTCGGGCGGCCGTGCGGCGAATACTTGGCGCACCCTTCGCACTGCGTGCTGTCCCGCCAAGCGGGAATGAGCGCCTTCGGGCGGCCGTGCGGCGCTCATGCGTGCCCCGCCTCCGTGCTCAGCATGCGCGGGTCGATGCCGAGCAGGCCCAGGGCGCGCTCGTAGCGCTGCTCGACGGGGGTCTCGAAGATGATTTCGGGCGCGGCGTCGACGGTGAGCCAGCCGTTGCGGCCGATCTCCTCCTCCAGCTGGCCGGCGGCCCAGCCGCTGTAGCCCAGGGTCACGAGGAGCTTGCGGGGGCCGGCGCCGTGGCTCAGGGCCTCGAGGACGTCGCGGCTCGTCGTCATCTCCAGGCCGCCGGGGATGGCCAGCGTGGCGTTGTAGTGGCCGCCCTGCTCGTCCAGGCGCTCATGCAGCACGAAGCCGCGCTCGGTCTGGACCGGGCCGCCATAGAAGACGGGGCGGGCCGCCAGGCTCTCGTCGGGGAGGCTCAGCTCGACCTTCTCGAAGAGATTGCCCACCGTCAGGGAGATGGGCTTGTTGATCACGAGGCCCAGGGCACCCTTCTCGTTGTGCTCGCACATGTAGACCACCGAGCCGGCGAAAGCGTCGTCGGCCATGCCGGGCATGGCGATGAGGAACTGGTTGGTCAGGTCGATGCGGTCCTTGGACATGGGGGCATTTTAGGGGCTGGCTGTTCGGCCGCCCCCGCTTCGCGGACACTGCGGGCCCATGCGCCATGACAAATCCCTGGTCTGGTTCCGCCGCGACCTGCGCGCCGAGGACCACGCCGCCCTCTTCCACGCCCTGAAGCACAGCCGCCAGGTGCACTGCGCCTTCGTGCTGGACACCGAGATCCTGGACGCCCTCCCCCGGGCCGACCGGCGCGTGGCCTTCATCCTGCAGTCCCTCGAATCGCTGGACGAGGCCCTGGCCGCCCTGCAGCCGGGCGCCGGGCTGCGGGTGTGCCACGGCATCGCGCGGGACGAGATCCCCCGCCTCGCGGCCGAGCTGGGCGTGGACGCCGTCTACTGCAACCATGATGACGAGCCCGCCGCCCTCGCCCGCGATGCGCAGGTCAGCCAGTCGCTCGCCCGGCAGCGGCGCGCCTTCCTGAGCTTCAAGGACCACGTGATCTTCGAGCGCAGCGAGGTGCTGACCGGCCAGGGCAAGCCCTACGGCGTGTTCACGCCCTACAAGAACGCCTGGCTGAAGCAGATCACGCCCTTCTTCCTCTCCAGCTACCCCGTCGATCGCTACGCCGCGGCGCTGGCGCCCTGCCCCGCGCGCGGCGTGCCCGGCCTGGCCGACATCGGCTTCGAGCCGCTGGCGCTGCCCCCGCTGCTCAGCGGCGGCGCGGCGCGGGGCGAGGCCCTCTTCCAGGATTTCCTGGGCCGCATGGACCGCTACGACCAGCAGCGGGACTTCCCCGCCGTCAAGGGCCCGAGCTACCTGAGCGTGCACCTGCGCTTCGGCACCGTCTCCATCCGCCGCCTGGCCCGCGAGGCCTGGACCCGCGCGCAGGCCGGCGACGCCGGCGCGGCGGTGTGGCTCTCGGAGCTGATCTGGCGGGACTTCTACCACCAGGTGATGCACCACCATCCGCACGTCGTGACGCAGGCCTTCCGGCCGGAGTACGACCGCATCGAGTGGGCGACGGGCCCCGAGTCCGACGCGCATTTCGAGGCCTGGTGCGAGGGCCGGACGGGCTACCCGCTGGTCGATGCGGCGATGCGCCAGCTCGCGCAGACCGGCTACATGCACAACCGCCTGCGCATGGTCACCGCGAGCTTCCTCGTGAAGGACCTGGGGCTGGACTGGCGCCGGGGCGAGGCCTGGTTCGCCCGCCTGCTGCTGGACTTCGACCTCGCGGCCAACAATGGCGGCTGGCAATGGGCGGCGTCCAGCGGCTGCGATGCCCAGCCCTACTTCCGCATCTTCAACCCGGTCAGCCAGAGCGAGAAGTTCGACCCCGAGGCTCGCTTCATCGAGCGCTACGTGCCGGAACTGGCCGCGCTGCCCCCCAAGCTGCGTCACGCGCCCTGGGAGGCGCCGCCGCTGGCGCTGCAGGCGGCGGGCGTGGTGCTGGGGCGGGACTACCCGCGGCCCATCGTGCGCCACGACGAGGCCCGCGCGACGACGCTCGCGCGCTATGCCGTGGTCAAGTCGCGCGCGCTGCCCGAGGTCTGAACGAACGACCTGAGCGAACGTCCGAGCCGACCGAGCCGCCGAATCAAGGCGCGGGCTGGAAGCGGTTCAGCAAGGCCGCGTGCCGCTGCGGCCAGGCCTCCAGCTCGCGGCGGTCGCCGTCCAGCACCTCGCGCACGAAGGCCATCGTCAGCTCGCGCGTCGCGGCCTTCACCTGCGGGTTGAGGGCGACGCCGCCGGTGCCGCTGCGGTCCGTGAAGATGCTGTGGGAGCCGCCCTGGAACACGGCCAGGGCCTTGGCCGGTCCGCCCGTCGCCTCGAAGACCTGGAGGCGGTCGCTGGCCGGCGAGTAGTAGCCGGGAATGCGGATCACGTCGTCCGTCGCGGTGATGTGCAGCGTGGGCACGCGCACGCCGGCGAGGATGCGCTGCGGCTCGGCCTCGCCGTAGAAGGGCGGCGCCGAGATCACGATGGCGGCGCGCAGCCGCGGCTCGGCCAGCTCCAGCACCCGGCCCTGGCGCTCGACCCGCGCGCCGGCCAGCAGCAGCGTCGTGTTCGCCCCATAGGAATGGCCGGCCGCCAGGATGGCGTCACGGCGGATCTGCGGCCCGTAGCGGCTGGCCAGCAGCTGGTCGAGGGCGAAGCGCACGTCCTGCACGCGGTTCAGCGCCTCGTCCTCCTTGGCGGCGCCCTGCAGGCGCCCGACCAGCTGCAGCAGATTGCCGGACCACAGGCCGCGGTCCGAACCGACGTGCTGCACATGCAGCGCGGCCACGCCCTGGGACGCCCAGTAGGCGCCCAGGTAGCTGTAGCCGCGGCGCGATCCGCCGATGCCGTGCGAGAACAGCACCAGCGGCACCGCCTGCCCCGCCTGCGCCTGCGCCGGCCAGTAGAGGCGCACCGGCACCGGGCGCTGGCGGCTGTCGTCCTGCCAGTCGAGGTCGAGGACCTCCGCAGCCGGGGCCGACGCAGCGGTGAGCGGCGAGGCGGCCGTGGCGGAAGACGCTGCCGCCGACGCGGCCGTAGCGGCCTCCACCGCCTCCGTCCCCTGCGCCGATCGCGCATGCGACTGCCAGCCCAGCACGCCGCCCGCCACCAGCAGGGCGGACAGCGCCATCCCCGCGCCGCGCAGCCAGCGATGCACGGGGCTCAGTCGCTCACAGCGTTTCATGCCTGCACCTCCTGAAGACGCGCCGCGCGGCGCTCGCGCCGGCGGGCCGGGCTGATGAGGCCGATCAGGTCATCCACGTAGCTGAACACGATGGGGATCACCAGCAGGCTCAGGAAGGTGGACGTGATCAGGCCGCCGATCACCACGATGGCCATGGGCGAGCGGAAGCTCGGGTCCACGCCCAGGCCCAGGGCGATGGGCATCATGCCGGCGCCCATGGCGATGGTCGTCATCACGATCGGGCGTGCGCGCTTGCGGCAGGCATCGAGGATGGCCTCGTAGCGGCTCAGGCCGTGGTCGCGCCGCGCCAGCACCACATAGTCCACCAGCAGGATCGAGTTCTTGGTGGCGATGCCCATGAGCATGATCAGCCCGATCATCGAGGGCATCGACAGCGCCGTGTGCGTGACGAAGAGCGCCAGGAAGGCGCCCGGCACCGACAGCACGAGCGCGGCCAGGATGGTCACCGGCTGCACGAAGTCCTTGAACAGCAGCACCAGCACGACGTAGATGCACAGCACGCCGGTCAGCATCGCGAGGCCGAAGCTCGCGAAGAGCTCGCCCATGGCCTCGGCGTCGCCGATCGCGGCCTGCGTGATGCCGGGCGGCAGCTGCTTGAGGCTGGGCAGCGCCTGGGCCTGGCGCTCGACGTCGCCCAGCGGCTGGCCGTTGAGCTCGATCTCGAAGTTGACGTTGCGCTGGCGGTCGTAGCGGTCGATCTGCGAGGGGCCGCTTGCATAGCTCAGCTCGGCGACCTGACCCAGCGGCACGGGGCCCTTCGCGCCCGGCACCGGCAGGCGCGCGAGCAGGTCGAGGTCCGTGCGCGCGGCGTCGGGCAGGCGCACGACAATGGGCACCTGGCGCTGCGCGAGGTTGAGCTTGGCGAGCGACTGCTCGTAGTCCCCGATAGTCGCGACGCGCAGGGTGTCCGCGATGGCGGCGGCGCTCACGCCCAGGTCCGCCGCGCGGGCGAAGTCCGGCCGCAGCTGCAGCTCCGGGCGCACGAGGCTCGCGCTGGACGTCACGGCGCCGATGCCCGGCAGGCCGCGCAGCTCGCGCTCGACCTTCGCGGCATGCGCCGCCAGCGCCTCGCCGTCCTCGCCGGCGAGCACGAGGATGTACTTCTCCGCCGAGCCGCCAAAGCCCACCTTCACGCGGGCGCCCGGGACCTGCGCCAGGCGATCACGGAGCTCGGACTCGATGCGCTGCTTGCTGATGCCCGGCCGGTCCTTGCGCGGCGTGAGATTCAGCGTCAGCGTGGCCTTGGTGACGCTCGCGGCGCCGCTGCCCATGAACGGATCGGAGCCGGCGCTGCCGCCGCCCACGGCCGTGTAGATCAGCTTGACCTGCGGGTGTGCCTTCACGAGCGCCTCGGCCTGCTTCGTCAGCGCCAGCGTCTCCTTGAGCGTGCTGCCCGGCGGCAGCGTCAGCGTGACCTGCGTCTGCGAGAGGTCGTCCGGCGGCAGGAAGCCCGTGGGCAGCAGGCCGGCCAGCCCCATCGAACCCAGCGTGAACACGGCCGTCAGCGCGAGCGTGGCGATGCGGTGCTTCAGCGCCCAGCGGGCCCAGCCCAGGTAGCGCTTCAGCCAGGCGGGATCGGTGTGATCGGTCTTCGGCGGGCGCAGCACATAGGCCGCCATCATGGGCGTGAGCATGCGCGCCACCACCAGCGAGAAGAACACCGCGATGGCCGCCGTCCAGCCGAACTGCACGAAGAACTTGCCCGGCACACCGCTCATGAAGGCCGTCGGCAGGAACACGGCGATCAGCGTGAAGGTCGTGGCGATCACGGCGAGGCCGATCTCGTCTGCCGCCTCCATGGCCGCATCGAAGGGCGTCTTGCCCTGGGCCAGGTGACGCATGATGTTCTCGATCTCGACGATCGCGTCATCCACCAGCACGCCCACCACGAGGGACAGCGACAGCAGCGTCACCACATTGAGCGTGAAGCCCATCAGGTACATGAGCCCGAAGGTCGGCAGCACCGACAGCGGCAGCGCCGTGGCCGCCACGAGCGTGGCGCGCCAGTCGCGCAGGAAGAACCACACCACGACCACGGCCAGCAGCGCGCCCTCCCACAGCAGGTACATGGAGCCGCTGTAGTTCTCCTCGACGGGATCGACAAAGTTGAAGGACTCGTCGAAGCGGATCTCGGGATGCGCCGCGCGGAGTTCCTCGACCGCAGCCCGCACGCCCTGCGCGACCTCGACCTCGCCCGCGCCCTTGGTGCGGGTGATCTCGAAGCCCACGACGGGCTTGCCATCGAGGAAGGCAGCCGAGCGCGGCTCGGAGACGGTGTCGCTGACCGTCGCCACCTGGTCCAGGCGCAGGCGGCGGCCGTCCGGCAGGGCAATCTCCATCGCGGCAAGCTCGTCGGCGGTCTGCACCGTCGCGAGCGTGCGCACGGACTGCTCCGCGCCGCCGAGGTCCATGCGGCCGCCGGCGGCCTCCTGCTGGACCAGGCGCAGCTGGCGGGAGACGTCCGCGGCGCTGGTGTTCAGGGCCATCAGGCGCAGCGGGTCCAGCGCCACGCGCACCTCGCGCGTCACGCCGCCCACGCGGGCCACCGCGCCCACGCCGCGCACGGCCAGCATGCGCTTGGCGACCTCGTGGTCCACGAACCAGGACAGCGCCTCCTCGTCCTTGCGGTCCGAGGCCACGGTGTAGGTGAGGATGGGCGAGCCGCTCAGGTCCAGCTTGGAGATGATGGGGTCGCGCATGTCCGCCGGCAGGTCCGAGCGCACGCGCGAGACGGCCTCGCGCACGTCGTCCAGCGCCTCCTGCGTGCGCTTCTCCAGGCGGAACTCCGCCGTGACCGTGGCCACGCCGTCATTGAGGCTGGTGTAGATGTGCTTGACGCCCTGCAGCGTCGCGATCTGGTTCTCCAGCTTGCGCGCCACCTGCGACTCCAGCTGGCCCGGGGCGGCGCCCGGCAGCGAGGCTGTCACGGTGATGGTGGGGAGGTCGATGTCGGGGAAGTTCTGGATCTTCATCGCCCGGAAGCCGGCAAGGCCGCCCAGGCTGAGCATGATGAAGAGCAGCACCGCCGGAATGGGGTTGCGAATGCACCAGGCCGAGATGTTCATGCGGCCTCCCTCAGCGCGATGCGGCGGCGGCCGCCGGCGCAGCGCCCGCGACGACCTGCACGCGGTCGCCGTCCGCCAGGAAGCCGACGCCGGCCGCCACGATGCGTGCCGCCGGCTCCAGGCCCTGCAGCACCTCCACGCGGTCGCCCTGGCGGCGGCCCAGGCTCACCTTGGCCTGCTGCACGCGGCCATCGGCCCCGACCTTGAACACATAGGCAAAGCCCTCGCGCAGCTGCACGGCGCTCTGCGGCACATGCAGCGCCTCGCCCGCGCCCTGCTCGAAGCTGCCCTGCAGGAAGCTGCCGGCGCGCAGGCCGGTGCCCGCAGGCAGGTCCACGTAGGCGATGCCCATGCGGGTCTGCGGGTCCACGGTGGGAGCGACGGTGCGCAGGCGGGCCTCGAGCGGCTCGGCGCGCCCGGGCAGCTGGACCTGGGCCCGCGCGCCCGGCTTGAGCTGGGCCAGCAGCTCGGCGGGCAGCTCGGCGCGCCACTCCAGCCGCTGCTGGCGGATCAGGCGGAACAGCTCCTGGCCCGGCTGGGCCACGGCGCCTTCCACGGCGGCCTTGGCGCTGACCACGCCGTCGTCACTAGCCACGATGCGGGTCTGGCTGAGACGCAGCTCCTCGGACTTCACGCGGGCCTGGGCCGACTGCAGCCGCGCCGCGGCGCTGCGCGCCTGGGCCTGGTACTGCTGCAGCGCCTGGCGGGAGAGGCCCTCGCCGCCCTCCGCCTCGATCTGGCGGGCGCGCTGGGCATCGGCCTGCGCCAGCTCGTGGGCCGCCTCGGCCTCCGCGAGCGCGGCGCGGGCCTGGGCCAGATCCGCCTGCACGCCGAGGTCCTGGAGCCGGGCCAGCAGCTGGCCGCGCTTCACCACATCGCCCACCTGGGCGCGCACCTCGACGATCACCAGGCCGCCGGTCTCGGCGCTGACGTGCTGCTCGGCCCAGGCCGCCACGGCGCCCACGGCGGGCGTGCGGCGGGTCCAGCTGCCCTTTTGCGGCGTGGTGAGCTGCACGCTGAGCGCGGGCTTGGCGGCGGCGGCCGTTGCGGCAGCGGGCTTGTCCTTGTCCGCGGCGAGGGCCGGACCGGCCCCCAGCAGGCCGGCGAGGGCCAGCAGCAGCGCCGGACGGCGGGAGATCAGGGATCGAATGCTCATGGGATACCTTTGATACCTTTGCATCGGCCTCAGGCCGGCGTGAAGCCGCCACCGACGGCCTTGTAGAGAGACAGCCAGGCGCCCAGGCCTTCGCGCTGCAGCTGCAGCAGCTGGCTGCGCGCGGCCAGGGTCAGGCGGCGCTGTTCGTCGAGTTCCGAAGCGCCGGCCAGCCCATGGCGCCAGCGCTGCTCCGTGCCCTTGAGGGCCTTGTCGTAGCTGGCGAGGCTGGCCTGTGCGGCCTCCAGGCGGGCGGACTGCGCCGCCACGCGCAGCAGCGCCTCCTCCACCTCGCGCACGGCCTGCGTGGCGCTGAGCCGCCAGGCGGCCTCGGCCTGACGCCAGCGCGCCTTCGCGGCCTCGGCGTCAGCGCGGCGCGCGCCGCCGTCCAGCAGCGGCATGCTCAGAGAGGGGCCAAAGCTCCAGCCGCGGCTTTCGTCGCGCTCGCCGCCCAGCTTCACGCCCAGCACGCTGACGCTGCCCAGCAGCTGCAGTTGCGGATAACGCGCCGCCTGCGCGGCTCCCGATTCAAACCACGCCGCCGCCGCCTGGGCGCGGGCGGCGACCAGATCGGGCCGCTGCTGCAGCGCGTCGGCGGGCACCGCGGGCACGGCCAGCGCGGGCAGATCCGGCAGGCGTCCCTGGCCGGGCGCGAGGCGCTGGCGCAGCGCGCCCTCGTCCAGCCCGGTCGCGGCGACCAGCCCCTTCACCATCACGTCCCGCTCCAGCTGCTGGGCCAGGCGGCGCTGGCGGGCCTCGGCGGCGGCACCGGCCAGCAGGGCCTGCTGCGCCGGTGTCTCGAAGCCGGCGCGCTGGCGCTGGGCGGCCTGCGCGGCCAGGCGCTCGGTGATCTGCTCCTCCTCCAGCGCCAGCGCCTGGGACTGCTCGGCACTGCGCAGCGCGATGTAGAGCTGCGTCACCTCGACCAGGAGGCTCAGGCGCGCGGCCTCGAGCTCCCATTGCGCCCCTTCGGCGCGCCGGGCCAGGGCCTGCGACTGCTGGCGCACCCGGGCGAAGAGGTCCACTTCCCAGCTGGCATCGACCTGGGCCAGCGCCTGCGTCATGGCCGGGCTGCCGGCGGGCTGCACGGGCCGCGTCCGCTGGACCTGGGCCAGGCCCTGCACGCGCGGGCTGGCGGGGCTCAGGCCGGCCAGGGCCCGAACCTCGTCACGCCGGGCGACGGCCTGCTGCAGGCCGGGCGAGCGGGCCAGCACGGCCTCCAGCAGGTCGCCCAGTACCGGGTCGGCCGACATCAGCCACGCCGGCACGGGCGTGCGGCCGGCGTCCGGCGCGGGGGCCTGCCAGGCCGCCGGCAGCGAGGCGGGCGTCGGGCGCTCGCCCAGCGGCGGCGCCTGCACCGCGCAGGCGCTCATCAGCACGGCGACGGTCAGGGCCGCCAGCGGCAGCGCGGGGCGAGGCCGGTGCGCCGGCGGGGTGCCGGCAGTGGCAATCAGAGTAGGCGTTCGCATCAGCGTCCTTGGTCTCTTGGTCTCTTGGAATCTGGGCGGAAGGTTCGCGGGCAAGCGGGGGGCCGGACAGAGGTCATGGACCGTCAGGGCCCGTGCGGCGCCGGCGGGACGCCTCCGCCTCGACGAGCGCCTGGCCATAGCAGACCAGCGTCTCCAGCACCTCGTCGAGCGCGCCCTCGGCGTGCACGCTGCCCGGCGCCAGCGCCTCCATGTAGTCGGCCGAGGTCCAGTAGTCCTGCACCAGGGCCATGAGGGCAAAGCCGAGCCGGTGGACGCCGGGATCCGGCGCCGCCACGCCCAGGCGCTGCAGCAGCGAGGCGATCAGCTGGTCATGGAAGGGCTGCATGAAGGCCATGCAGACCTGCTCGCCCACGGGCGTCGGGTCCGAGAGTTCGCGGCCCCAGACCCGCATGAGGTCCACGAGGCCGGAGTCAGGCCGGCGCAGCGGCGCGACGAAGGCGCCGTAGAGCTGCTGCAGCCACGCCGTCAGGTCCAGCGCCTGCCCGGCCTGCCAGGGGATGCCCTGGATGATGGCTTCCATCGGGCGCATCAGGGCCTCGCTGTAGAGGCCCTGCTTGTCGCCGAAGTAGTACTTGATCATGCCGATGTTGGCATCGGCCGCCTGGCAGATCTCACGGGTGCTGGCCTTGTCGAAGCCCTTGGCCCCGAAGATGCGCAGCGCCTCGCGGAGCAGGCGCTCGCGGGTGCCGGTCTCGGGGACGAGCGGCGTGACGTCGCTCTGTGCGACGCCGGGAGAGGCGGATGAGGTCATGGCGGCGGATTCTAGCGATACTAATCAATCGATTGATTAACCTCAAAAACCGACCTGACATCGACGGCAGCCGCACGAGAGCCCCAGCTTGGTGCGCGGGAAGGCCTGACGCGGCGCGTCATCTCAGACGATGAAGGAAAGGAAGCGGCGCCGCGGGCCCGCGGCGTCAGGTGTCAGAACAGCTCGATGTCGCTGTGCTGTTCGTGCTCGGTCATCTCGCCGGTGCGGACCAGCTCGGCGTGGCTGTGGACCTGGTTGCGACCGTGGGACTTGGCGTGATAGACCGCCTTGTCCGCCCGCTCGAAGGCGCTCGCGGGGGTGTCCCCGCCGCGGACTTCGGTGAAACCCACGCTCACCGTGATGCGACCGACCTGCGGGAAGGCGTAGGACTCGGTGTTGTGGCGCAGGCGCTCGAAGGCATGCGCCGCATCGGGCTCATCGGCACAGCGCATCAGCACCACGAACTCCTCGCCGCCGAAGCGGTAGAGCAGGTCGTTGAAGCGGAAGCTGTTGCGCATGAGGCGCGAGAGCAGCAGCAGGACTTCGTCGCCGATGAGGTGACCGAAGCGGTCGTTCACCTGCTTGAAGTGGTCGATGTCGATGACACCCAGCCACCAGTGCGTGGACGCCAGCTCGTGGCGGCGACCGTCCTCCGCCGAGGCCGCGACGGGATGGTGGGGCAGCTCGCTGACGGCCTTGAGGAAGCTCTCGTCGAAGGTCTTGCGGTTCAGCAGCCCCGTGAGGGTGTCCCGCTCGCTGTAGTCGAGCAGGCCCTGGAAGTTGTGATAGATCCGCAGGATGCTGCCCACCGTGCGCTGCTCGGAGGGAGTCAGCAGCTCCAGGGAACGCACCTCGAGCACGCCGATGACCTCACGGTCTGTCTGCAGCGGGAAGAGCGTCTCGTGGGCGCCGTCCACCTCGCTGTGCAGGATGGTGCGGCTGTCCAGGCAGGCCTGGCGTTGCGGGAATGCGCTGAGCAGTGGCAGCCGGCCGGGTTCGGTCCAGAGGGAGTCGGCCGAGGCCACGGCGTCGTCGGCGGCCAGGCGGGCCCGCGTCAGCCAGCGTTGCTGGCCCGGCTCCCCCACGCAGCGGTAGATGGCCACGGAGAGCGGCTCCAGCAGGTCGCGCAAGGCCGACACCAGGGTGACGTCCATGACGTCCCGATCCCGGAACCCGGTCAACTCTGCCAGATGCTCAACGACTTCGGACATGACGGCCTGTCAGGACGCTCCGGCCCCGCGGGCCTGCAAGATACGGGAAAGGGGGGCGGCCGCCCCCCTCGGGGATCAGGCAGCCACGGGCTCCTCGGCAGTGTAGCGAGCAATGAGGCTCAGCAGCAGATCCTCGTCATAGGGCTTGCCCAGATAGTCGTCAACGCCCAACTCATGCGCATAGTCGCGGTGCTTCTGCGCGATCCGCGAGGTGATCATGATCACCGGCAGCGCCTTCAGACGCGGGTCGGCGCGCAGGTTGCGGACCAGGTCGAAGCCGTCCATGCGGGGCATCTCGATGTCCGAGAGGACCACGCCCGGCAGCTCGTCCGCGGCCAGCTGCTCCATCGCATCCAGACCGTCCTTGGCCAGCTTGACCCGGTAGCCTTCGCGCTCCAGCAGACGCTGGGTGACGCGACGCACCGTGAGGGAGTCGTCCACCACCAGGACCAGCGGCGGCAGCTTCTCCTCGACCACGACCGAGGCCTGGGCGGCAAGCGCCTCGGCGTCGGCGCGGACCAGGGCCTGCGCATGGTCGCCGTAGACGTTGGCCAGGGCCACCGGGTTGTAGATCAGGGCCACGTCGCCCGACGCCAGCAGGCTGATGCCGGCCAGACCCGGCACGTGGATCAGCTGCGGGCCGAGGTTCTTGATCACGACTTCCTGGTTGCCGACCACTTCGTCGACGTGCAGGGCCACGCGCTGGTGGGCGCTGCGCACCAGCACCACGGACGCCGTGCGGCCGTGGATGTGGCCACGCTCGCCGGCCTGCAGCAGGCCGCCCAGCCAGTACATCGGCACATTCATCTCGCCCAGCTGCAGGGCGCCAGACTCGTAGCCCTTCTCGACCTGGGCCGGCGGCAGACGCAGCACGGAGTCGATCAGGTTGGCGGGCACGGCAACGACGAGGTCGCCGCAGCGCAGCTGCACGACCTGCGTCAGCGCGGTGGTCAGCGGCACGCGCAGCGCGAAGCTGGTGCCCATGCCCTCGCGGCTCTGCGTCTCGACGTAGCCACCCAGCGTGTTGACCTCGGAGCGGACGACGTCCATGCCCACGCCGCGGCCGGCCAGCTCGGTCACCTCATGGGCGGTCGAGAAGCCCGGCGCGAAGATCAGCGCCATCAGCTGCTCGTCGCTCAGCTGCGTGTCGGTCTTGATGAGGCCCTGGGCGATGCCGCGCTCGCGGATGCGGGGCAGGTTCAGGCCGGCGCCGTCATCGGTGAAGCGCAGCACGACCTCGTTGCCTTCCTGGGCCAGCTGCACATGGATGTGGCCGACCGCCGACTTGCCCGCGGCTTCCCGCTTCTGGGGCGACTCGATGCCGTGGATCACGCTGTTGCGCAGCAGGTGCTCGAAGGAGCCGATCAGACGCTCCAGCACCGAGCGGTCCAGTTCGACGTGACCGCCGGTGATCTCGAGCTGGACCTGCTTGCCGACCTCGCGGGAGGCCTGGCGCACGACGCGGTGCATCCGCTCGGCCAGCGATTCGAACTCCACCATCCGCGTGCGCAGCAGGTCGTCCTGCAGCTCGCGCGTCAGACGGGACTGGCCCGCCAGCTCATCTTCACCCAGCTGCACGTTGCGCAGCAGGCTGCGCTGCACGGTGGCCACGTCGTTCACCGACTCGGCCATCATGCGGGTCAGTTCCTGGAAGCGGGTGTAGCGGTCGAACTCGAGCGGATCGAAGTCGCGGCCCAGCTGCTTGGCCACCTCGCGGCTGGAGCCCATCTGGGCTTCGGCCTGCACTTCCAGCTCGCGGAGCTGGGCGCGCAGACGCTCCAGGTTGTCCTCCAGGTCGACCAGCGCGGTCTTCATCGCGCCCAGCTCGCCTTCCAGGCGGGCGCGGCGGATCGAAACTTCACCGGCCTGCGTGGCCATGCGCTCCAGCACCGGACCGCGCACACGCACCACGGATTGGGCCTGGGACAGCATCGCGCTGTCGGATTCCAGTTCCTTGCCGCTGGCGAACTGCGCCCAGTCGATGGGCTTGGCGGCCACCGGGGCGGGCGTCGCGGCCAGGACCGGCGGCAGCTCGCCGAAGGCGGACAGCAGCTCGTCGGGCACGGCCTCCGAGACGACTTCGGACACGGGCAGCAGGGCGTCGGCCGGCGCGGCCTCGGCCACCAGGTCCGCCGGTGCGTCCTCGGTGACGGCCTCGGCCAGCGTCTCGGTGGCGATCTCGGTGGGGATCTCGGACGCGACCTCGGCTTCAGCGTCAGAGGCGACGTCCGCTGCCACGTCCATCAGGTCCGCGGGCACGGCGTCAGCGCTCGGCACCACCGCTTCCGCGGCAGGCGCTTCCACCGGCAGATCGGCCAGCGCGGCTTCCATCTCCGGGGCTGCCTCGGCGCTGAGCACCGGTGCGGGCGCCTCGGGCGCCGGCTTCGGCGCGGCGACCGGCGCAAGGGGAGCCGGCGCACCGCCCCCCTTCAGGCGTTCACGCAGGCGCTCGAAGGCGGCCTCCAGGGCATCGGCATCGTCCTGCAGCGCCATCACACCCATGGCGTCGATGGCACCGCCACCCAGCAGGCGCTCGATGGAGCTTTCCAGCTCATGCGCCAGTTCGCCCAGCTGCATCGCACCGGCCAGGCGAGCACCGCCCTTGAAGGTGTGCAGGTGGCGCATGCAGGCTGCGGCGCGGCTCGCATCGGCCGGTGCCGCCTGCCATTCGCGCATCGCGGCATGCAGGCTCTGGAGCAGGTCGTCGGCCTCTTCCTCGAAGATCGGGAAGAGCTCGTCGTCGATGTGGTCGGCCTCGCCGCTGGGGAAGTCCTCGACGGCCGCGGTCTGCACCGGGACGGCCGCGGGCACGTCAGCGACCTCGGCCAGGTCGATCACCTCTGCCACGAGCGGCAGCTCGGCGGCCGGGGCTTCCGGCTGCACGTCCGGCAGCTCGGTATCGGCGAAGTCGGGGAACTCAGCGGGTTCGACAGCCTCTGCAATGGCCGGCAGCGGTGCGGCATCCGACTCCAGGTCCTCGGTCGCCACCAGGGCGGCGAGCTGGTCGTAGTCGCTGTCGGTGCTGTCGTCCAGCGGGTCGCGGCGGTCCAGGGCCTCGTAGGCCTGCAGGGCCTCGACCAGGCCCGGCTCGACCGGCTTGAGGAAGCCGGCGGCGAACTGGTGCAGCAGGCGGCGAATGTCTTCCGCGGCCCGCACGAAGGTCTCGGCGTCCTTCTCGGTGTAGCGGCCGGCCAGGGCGGCACGCTCCAGGGCGTGTTCCAGCGCACGGGCCAGGTCGGACAGATCCTCGTAGCCCACGGTCGCGGCATTGCCCGCCAGCTTGTGCGCCAGCGCCTCGCAGGCCGGCGGCACGGTGTCGCTGAGCTGCAGGGACCACTCGGACAGCTCGGTGCTCAGGCGGCGCGAGAGCTCGTCGGCTTCGTTCAGGAAGATGTTGAAGAGGCTGATGCTGATGCGCAGCGGGCCGATGACCTTGACGCTCTCGTCGTCCTCGCCCTCCTCGACCGGTGCCTCCGAGGCCAGCGCGGACGCGTCGTCGGCGCCCACGGCGTGGCCCTGGTCGCTCACCAGCGTGAGCTGCGGCGCGGCGCGCACGGCCTCGCCCATGTCGGTCGTGTCGCTCGTGTCGGTCGTGTCGGCCACGTCGCCCAGCTCGGCGACCTCGGCCACCTCCAGCACGGCGGGCAGGTCCAGGGCGTCGGCGTCCGCGACGGCCACCGCTTCCGCGATCTCCGGCGCGACGTCGGTCGGCTCGACCAGCGGCAGCTCGAAGGCCGGCAGCGCGTCATCGGCGAGCGCTTGCGCGTCGGCGACGGGCAGCGCCATCGTCGGCGTGTCATCCGGGCTCTGGACCTGAAGCTCGGGCGCGGCGGCCTGAACTTCGCCCAGATCGTCCAGCAGCGACAGATCCAGCGACGGCTCGGCGACCTCGGCCACCGGCGCAGCTTCCAGCGGCACCTCGAGGTCGAGGTGCAGCAGCTCGCCCAGGGCGTCGGCGGACGGCAGGTCCTCGGCCGCGAGACGCAGCGTGCTGTCCACGGCATCGGCCGGCTCGTCGGCTTCGGCCGGCAGATCCAGGCTCAGGGGTTCCAGGACCGGCACGGCAGCCGCATCCGGGGCCATCTCAAGCGGCATCGGCTCGGTGGCGAGCGGCTCGGGCTCGACCGGCGTCGCGGCCGGCATCTCCAGCGAAAGATCCAGCGACAGCTCGTCGGCCGGTGCGGCCACGGCCTCGTCGGCCAGGACCGGCATCTCGATGACTTCGCCCAGCTCGGGCAGCTCGTCCAGCGAGAGGGCCTCGCCAAGTTCCGGCACTTCGGTCGGCAATTCGGTCGGCAATTCGGCCGTCGGCTCCACGGGCAGCTCGGCCGGCATCTCCAGCGGCATCTCGATCGCCTCGACCACCGGCGTGATCTCGGCCACCGGCGCGGCAAGCTCGGGGATGTCGAGACTCAGTTCGGGCAGTGCACCGGCAGCCTCATCCGGCAGGGCGCCATTGATTTCGGTGACGGCAAAGCCGGGCGGCAGTTCGGCCGGCACGTCCGCGATCGCGTCGAGGACGGGCACGGCCAGCTCGGCCACCGGCTCGGCAGCAGCGGCGGGCTCCTGCGCAGCAACGGCCGCAACGGCCGCGAGCGGCAGGTACTGGCCGTGCAGACGCAGGGCGTCGGCGCTCTGGCGCAGCGGCGCTGCGCTGTGGCGGCCGAAGCGCTGGGCGGCGATGTCGGCCACCCAGGTGTCGAAGTAGTCGAGGGCCTGGTGCGTGAAGTCCAGCAGCGCCTTGTCGGCGCCCTTCTGGTCGGACAGACGGGCGTTGTACAGCTGCTCGCAGGCCCAGCCGGCTTCGCCGAACTCGTTCAGCCCGACCATGCGCGAGCTGCCCTTGAGCGTGTGGAAGGCCCGGCGCACGGTGGTCATGTGCTCCAGGTTCTGGCTCTGCTCGCCCAGGGCCTGCAGGGCCTCGCGGGCGGTCTGGCAGACTTCCTCGGCCTCGGCCAGGAAGATCTCCAGCATCTCCTGATCCAGCGCGGCGGGATCCTCCGGGATGGGCGCGCTGACGGGCGGCAGCTCCGGCACCACCGGCGTGCGGGCGGCGACCAGGTCGTTGAGGGACTGCGCCGCCTGGGCGCGGGCCTCGTCGGCACCGGCCGGGGCGGCGGCGGCGCCCTCGACGGTCTCGGGACGGGCCGCATCCAGCATCTGCTTGGCCGACTGCGCGGCCTCGGCCACGGACGTTTCGTCCGCGGCACGGGCCTGCAGCGCGATGAGCTCGAGGCTGCGGGCCAGGTCCTCGGCCGGCAGCTCGCCGGACGCCACGGCGGCAGCGGCGGCCTGCACCTGGCTGAGCAGGTCGGAGGAATTCGGCACCGCGACGGGCGCGCTCTTCTGGCGACGCACCTCGGAGTTCAGGCTGCCGGACGCCTCGTCGAAATGGAACATGCGCTTGGCGAGCTGCGGCTGCACGCTGAGCATGTCGATGAGGAAGCCCAGGGCGCCCAGGTTGTTGGCCAGGCGATCGAAGATCTCCTTGGGGCCGGCCAGGCTCGGGTCCACCTCGGTGCTGGCGAGCGCGTCGATCTCGTCGCGCATGCGCACGCAGGCCGACGCGGCCTGGTCCATGCCCAGCACGCTCAGCACGCCGCGCATGCTCTGCAGCTGGCCCGGCACCGGGATCAGGACCTCGCGCTTGGCGGGGTCGCGGAAGTACTCGTCAATCTGGCGCTCGATCTCGGTGAGGCTGGCGCGCAGCTCGTGCACGACGCTGCCAAGCGTCTGGCGGTCGGAGACGCGGCGGTACAGATCCTCCATCCAGGCTTCGAGTTCCTCGGGCGCCTCGCCACGGGCCACCGACGACACGCGCCGTGCCAGGGAGCGCACGCGCTCGGCCTGCTCGGGCTGGTCGAAGGCGGCATCCTCGAGTGCGGCCTCGATGTACAGGATGGCCGTGGCCACTTCCATGGCCAGGTGCGGCGCGGGCGGCTGGTTCGAGCGCAGCGTCGCGACGACCGCGCGCTGCAGCACCTCGCCGAGCACAGCGCCTTCGGGGAAGAGCTGACCAAGGGATTCGGACAAGGCGGCGAACTGCTCGCTGAGGCTCGCCAGGCGGTGCGATTCACCCTCGGCGGCGGAGGACCAGCCCTCCTTGGCGGCGTGCACGCGACGCTTGGCCTGCGCCACCCAGTTCGGGTCGATGCGGCCGAGGCTCTGGTCCTCGTAGTTGCCGGTCGCGGCCGATTCGAGGTGGTAGGCGGCACGCACCGCGTTCAGACGCGGCGCCTGGCTGGCTTGCGCGGGCAGGCGGGCCTGGGCGCAGAAGAACAGCAGATCCTGGCCGAGGCGGTCGGAGACGCTCACCTCGCCCGAGCTGCCGGCACGCAGCTGGGACAGCAGGCGCGAGCCGAGGCGCTTGGCGTAGTTGTCGGTTTGCAGCAGGCCCTGGGCCTGGGCCTCGAACTGGGCCGAGGCCAGCTGCCACAGGGTCCGCGACTGCTGGTCAGCCGCGGAGGCGCCGAGGCCCGCACACAGCTCGCTCAGAAGGCGGGCGTGGCTCGGCGCCGGCGCGCGCATCTGCTTGAGCAGGGCGGACTCGAAGACATTGCGCACCGCATCCGGGCGCAGGCCCGAAACCGGCGGGAAGCCCGGCACTTCGCGCCAGGTCCATTCGTGGTGCCACAGATCGGCCGGATGCACGCGCTCGGCCTGCGCCAGCTCCGAGAGCTCGCGGTAGGACGGGAACAGCGCCAGCGTGGAGACGGCATTGCCCGCCAGCATGCGGGTGATCAGGGCCAGCAGCGCGAAATGGGCGCGCTCGACGGCTTCCACGGCATGCAGGTCCAGGTTCTGCGGGGCGGTCGCCAGATGACGCAGCGCACGCTCACTGGCGCCCAGCAGCTTGGCGCCGGCCGGCAGACCCACCACGGACACCACGCCCACCAGCTGGTGCAACTGCGCCGCAGCGGCCTCCACCAGTTGGTGCGGGCCCTGGGGCTCGCCGCCGAGCATCAGGGTGCTGCGGCTCTCGTTGTCACGCAGCACACGGCGCAAGGTCTTGTGCACTGACTCCAGGGAGCGGCGCAATTCCTCCTGCACCCAGGCCAGGGGGCTGAGGTCCGCGGGGAACTCGGAATCGCGCGGGAAATCCATGCCGGGTCTTGCCTTCTAGATCTGTTTTGTTGCTATGGGCTGAAGGACGATCACTCGACCTTGAATCGCGACACCGACTGCTTCAGAGCTTCGGCGGAACGCGACAGCTCGTGCACCATCTGGGCGGTGGAGCGCGTGCCCTCACCCGTCTGCTCGGTCACGGCAAAGATGTGCTGGATGTTGGACGCCACGTCGTTCGCGGAACGGGCTTCGTTCACGGCGGACTCGGAGATTCGGGCGATCAGTTCATCCAGGCGGCGGGACACCTCGTTGATCTCCTCCAGCGCGTGGCCGGCGGCATCGGACAGCTTGGTACCCTGCACCACCCCGAGCGTGGAGCGCTCCATGGCGGCCACGGCATCCTGGGTGTCGGTCTGAATGGTCTTCACCAGCGCGGCAATCCGGCGCGTTGCATCGCCGGAGCGTTCTGCCAGGCGCTGCACTTCTTCCGCCACCACCGAGAAGCCGCGACCGGCTTCACCGGCGGACGCGGCCTGGATGGCGGCGTTCAGTGCCAGCACGTTCGTCTGCTCGGTAATGTCCGAGATCAGCTCGGTAATTTCGCCAATTTCCTGCGAGGACTCGCCCAGGCGCTTGATGCGCTTGGAGGTTTCCTGGATGTGCTCGCGGATCTGGTTCATACCGCCGATGTTGTTCTCCATCGCCTGCTTGCCCTGCTCGGCCGCTTCACGCGACTGGCGGGCCACCTCAGCGGTCTGCTGCGCTTGCGAGGACACCTGGTTGATGCGCTCGGCCATCTGCAGCACGGCCTCGCCGGTGGCGCGGATCTCATGCAGCTGTTCGGTCGAGGCCGCCAGCAGCTCGGTCGAGGTCTGGTCGACCTGGCCGGTCGTTTCCGTCACCCGTGCCGCCGTGGACTGCACCTGGGTCACCAGGTTGCGCAGCTCTTCCACCGTGTAGTTCACCGAGTCGGCGATGGCGCCCGTGATGTCTTCCGTCACCGTGGCCTGTTGCGTCAAGTCACCTTCAGCGACCGACTGCAGTTCGTTCATCAGTCGCAGAATGGCGGCCTGGTTGGCGTCATTGACGCGCTTGGCCTCCTGCTCCTGCTGCTCGGCCAGCTTGCGCTGCTCTTCAGCCATCGCGGTCCGGTGAGCCTGTTCAGCCACATACAGTCGCAGGAAGCCGACTGCGCCGACCACCAGCGCCACGAGGGAGCCGGCCATCAGCAGCAGCATCAGCGGGCTCGTACCGCCGGAAGCCTCCAGCTGCTGACCGGCTTGGTCCAGGCCCTTTCGCAGCGGTTCGCTGTCGGCCAGGATCGCGGCCTGCGCCTCACGGGCGGAGGCCAGACCGGGCATGTTGCTCAGAATCGCGGACGCCTGGTTGCGGGTCTCCTCGAACTGCTTCAGCAGCGAGGCCAGACGCTCGCGCATCTGGGGGTTGCTCACGGCCTTCAGGCCCAGTTCCGAGTTGCCCTTGAGCAGGGCCTCGTTGATTTCGCGGAAGGTGTTCAGGTCCTTGCCCAGCAGGAACACGGCCTCGGCGTTCACGCCTTCCTGCGTCAGGAATTCGTTGGCGCTCTTGCCGATGCGCTGGGTCAGCATCACCATCTGGCCCACCGCCGCGATCTCGACGGAGGAGCTGTTCTGCTGCAGGGCCAGCGAGGACACGGCCTCGGCGCTTTCCAGCAGGTCGGACGACTGACGGTTAATGGTGCGCAAGGCGGCGCCCACCTGCGTCAGGATCTTTTCCTGGCCCAGCACCAGCTTGGCGTTCTTCTCGGCCAGGGCGATCTTCGGGGCGAGGTTCTCCAGGGTCTGCAGGGCATCGCCCGAGGCCTTGGCCAGTTCACCTTCGCCGGTGCGGAGGTTGTTGGCGATGCCGCTCAGCACCGAGGAGCTCTCGCGCAGTTCGGCGAAGGCCTGGGTGTTGCCCATCGTGGCGGTCGACACGGCCTTGGCAAGACGCTGCGACTGCATCATGGCCTGACCGGAAGCCCGCACCTGCGCGGCAGTCCGGGCGCTGTTCCAGACGTTCAGACCGACCGTCGCGGCGGTGCCCACGAGGCCCACCGCCACCAGGGCGGTCAGGGTGCGCTGGCGCTTGACGCGGTCGGCGGCAGCGGCGGCGGCCACGGCCGTCAGGGCGGCGGCGGGGTCAGCAGCCTGCGTGTTGCCGAAGGTCGTGGTCTGGCCGAAGGTGGTGCTGCTCGCGCCCTCGGTGTACTCGCTGGCGGGAGCCGCCTGCTCGGCGGTCGGCGTGGCCTCCGAGATGATGGACACATCGGCCGGATGCGCCTCGACCTGGACCGTTTCAGCCCCTTCGATGATGGAGGCCTGAGCCTCCGGCGCGGCGTCGTGGAGCCCTTCGGGTGCGTGCTCACCCTCTTGCTTGCCCATGCTCTTGATCTTGTCCAGGAAGCTCATCTGACCCTCTGACGTCTGTTAGATAGCGTGAATGACGCGCGGCCGTCTCGCGTTCGGCCGTCGCATGCAGGTTTAGGCGACGATGCGCAGGAATTGTTCGTGCTTGGACAGGGCCTCGAGGTCGAGCACCTGCCAGCTGCGGCCGTGCTCGTCCTTGAGGCGCGCCCCGGCGAAACGGGGCTGCGCGCCCGCCTCGCCTGCATCGGGATCGGGACTCAGCTGCTCGTCCGAACGCAGGCCCAGCAGGCGGTCGACCAGCAGGGCGCAGTTGATGTTCAGATCGGAATTGATGGCCACGAAACGCGACTGGTTGGCATCCAGGCGGGTCCCGGGCTCACGGGCACCGAGGAAGGCCGCCAGGTCCACGACCGTGTGCAAGCCCCCGCGCAGATTGGCCACGCCCAGCATCCAGGGCTGGGCGTAGGGCACGGTCTTGAGCGGCACGGGCGAGAAGATCTCGGCGGCCTGCTTCAAGGAGAACAGCATGGCGTGCCCCGCCACCTCGACGGCCAGCCAGCTGGCGCTGTTGGTCTGTTCCCGCGCCGCCTGCATCCGCTGCGCCAGGCGCTGCTGCAGTTCCCGCAGGGCTTGCTTGTTGGCCATGTTGCGTCAGCCCTTGGCGCTTTCGAGCGCCTTGATCTTGGCGATCAGCTCGTCGGACTTGACGGGCTTGACCACGTAGTCGGAAGCCCCCTGGCGCATGCCCCAGACCTTGTCGGTTTCCTGGTTCTTGCTCGTGCACATGATCACCGGCACGTGCTGGAAGCGCGGGTCGCGGGTGATGGCGCGGGTCAGCTGGAAGCCGTTCTGGCCGGGCATCACGACGTCCATGAGGATCAGGTGCGGCACCTCTTCCTCGAGGCGCTTCATGGCTTCCTCGCCGTTCTCGGCGGTGCGCACGGCGTAGCCGCGCTTCGTCAGCATCTCGCTCAGGTGATGCAGTTCGGTCTTGGAATCGTCGACCAGCAGAATTTTTTCGATAGTCATGCAAGCTCCTTGCTGGGCAGGGGGTGGTGGGGGCCGCGTCCGATGTCAGCAGCGCCCGGTGCCGACCCGGCGGCTCAGGACTGCGAGCGGTGCTGTTGCACCGCCTGCAGCAGTTGATCCTTGGTGAATGGTTTGGTGAGGTAGTCCTGCGAGCCCACCATGCGGCCGCGCGCCTTGTCGAACAGGCCGTCCTTGGAGGACAGCATGATCACCGGCACATGCGCGAACTGCGGATTGCGCTTGATGATGGCGCAGGTCTGATAGCCATCAAGCCGCGGCATCAGGATGTCACAGAACACCAGGTCCGGCTGGTAGTCGCTCAGCTTGGAGAGGGCGTCGAAGCCGTCCTCCGCCAGCACGACCTCGTGACCGCCCTGCTTGAGAAAGATCTCGGCGCTGCGACGAATGGTGTTGCTGTCATCGATGACCAGCACCTTGGTTGCGGCCGTCTTGCCTTCTTGCGCTTTCCCGTCCAACCCAGCTACTCCTTCAGAGGTGGGGAACACGCTTGCAGCGTGCATTTGTCTTGTCAGTCCGGCGGGCCTGCCCGTCAGATGCGGACCATCTCGAAGTCTTCCTTGCGAGCACCGCACTCGGGACAGGTCCAGTTCATGTCCACGTCTGCCCAGGCGGTGCCAGGGGCAATGCCATGCTCGGGATCGCCTGCGGCTTCGTCATACATCCAGCCGCAGATCAGGCACATCCAGGTACTTGCTTCGCTCACGATACAGTTCTTTGCTCACTACAATGCGACGAAAGATTGTAGCCACGCCCCCCGGACGTTCTCGCGGAGCATATAGGCACAGATGCAACAGGAGACTCGGGGCTTATCCGCACAAGGGCGGACGAGCCGAGAATTCCGCGCACTATTGCCGAAGCACCCGTCCGATCGCATCGTTGCCCGGTCACCTTCAGGCGCCGCCTGACCCTCCCGCTCCACCATGAACAGCCCCGCCACCCCCCTCCCCCCGGACGCCGCAGCGGCTGACGAAGAAGCGCAGGCGCCGGCCTGCGTGATGAGCTTCAATGCCAGCGAGCCCACCGGGGCGACGGGCATCGCGAGCGACATCGCCACCATCGCCGCCATGGGCGCCCACGCGCTGCCGGTGGTCACGGCCATCGTGCTGCGGGACACTGCCGAGATCTTCGAGCACCAGACCCTCGACAGCGACCTGCTGGTCGAGCAGGCCCGCTCGGTGCTGGAGGACGTGCCGGTGGCCGCCTGGAAGGTCGGCTTCCTGGGCAGCGCCGAGGGCGTGAGCGCCGTGGCCGAGGTGCTGTCGGACTACCCGGACGTGCCCCTGGTGGCCTACATGCCCTCGATCAGCTGGCTGGACGAGGAGCAGCAGCAGAGCTACTGCGACAGCTTCCGCGAGCTGATCCTGCCCCAGACGCAGGTGCTCGTGGGCAACCACAAGACCCTCACCGACTTCCTGCTGCCCGACTGGGACGCCGGCCGCCCGGCCTCGCCGCGCGAGCTGGCCGTGGCCGCCGCGGAGCACGGTGCCCAGCATGTGCTGGTGACCGGCATCGCCCTGCCCAACCAGTTCGTGGACAACGTGCTGGCCAACTCACAGGGCCCCATCACCGGCGAGAAGTTCGAGCGCTTCGAGGTCAGCTTCATCGGCGCCGGCGAAACGCTGTCCGCCTCGCTGGCCGCCCTGCTGTCGGTCGGCGCGGAGATCCACGCCGCCGTCGGCGAGGCCCTGGCCTTCCTGGACCAGAGCCTGGACGCCGGCTTCCGCCCCGGCATGGGCAATGTGGTGCCGGACCGCTTCTTCTGGGCCCTCCCGCCCGGTGAGGAAGGCGAGCCCGGCGCCGCCGCCGAGCACGAGCACGGCCACGACCTGATGATGGACGAGCCCGCCAAGGGCCCGCGCCGCATCCACTGATCCCCCTCAGACCCGATCCCATGAGCCAGAACCAGACCCTGTTCGAGCGCGCCCAGCGCGTGATCCCGGGGGGCGTGAACTCGCCCGTCCGCGCCTTCCGCGCCGTCGGCGGCACCCCCCGCTTCATCACCCGCGGCAGCGGCGCCTACATCTTCGATGCTGATGCAAAACGTTACATCGATTACATCGGCTCCTGGGGTCCGATGATCCTGGGCCACGGCCATCCGGGCGTGCTGGAGGCCGTCCAGAAGGCCGCGCTGGAGGGCTTCTCCTTCGGCGCCCCCACGGAGCGCGAGATCGAGCTGGCCGAGGAGATCCTCAAGCTGGTGCCGTCGATGGAGCAGGTGCGCCTGGTCAGCTCCGGCACCGAGGCCACCATGAGCGCCATCCGCCTGGCGCGCGGCGCCACCGGCCGCAGCAAGTTCATCAAGTTCGAGGGCTGCTACCACGGTCACACGGACAGCCTGCTGGTCAAGGCCGGCTCGGGCCTGGCCACCTTCGGCAACCCGACCAGCGCCGGCGTGCCGGCCGAGGTCGCGCAGCACACCGTGGTCCTGGAATACAACAACGTCGCGCAGCTGGAGGAAGCCTTCTCGCTGTACGGCCACGAGCTGGCCTGCGTGATCATCGAGCCCATCGCGGGCAACATGAACTTCGTGCGCGCCGCCCTGCCCTTCGTGAAGCGCCTGCGCGAGCTCTGCACGCAGTACGGCGCCCTGCTGGTCTTCGACGAGGTCATGACGGGCTTCCGCGTGGGCCTGCACAGCGCCCAGGGCCACTACGCCCAGCTGCTGCCGGGCTTCAAGCCGGACATCAGCACCTTCGGCAAGGTCATCGGCGGCGGCATGCCCCTGGCGGCCTTCGGCGCCAGCCGCGAGATCATGAAGCACCTCGCCCCGCTGGGCGGCGTCTACCAGGCCGGCACGCTCTCGGGCAACCCGGTCGCCACGGCCTGCGGCCTGGCCACGCTGCGCGAGATCCAGAAGCCCGGCTTCTTCGACAACCTTGGCGCGAAGACCCGCCAGCTGGTCGAGGGCCTGAAGACGGTGGCTGCCGAGAATGGCGTGCCCTTCAGCGCGGATTGCCAGGGCGGCATGTTCGGCTTCTTCCTGCTGCCCGAGCTGCCGCAGAACTACAAGACCGTCATGACGACCGACGGCGCGCGTTTCAACGCCTTCTTCCACGGCATGCTGGACCGCGGCGTCTACCTGGCGCCGGCGCTGTACGAGGCCGGCTTCGTCTCCGCCGCGCACACGGACGACGACATCGCCGCCACGCTGGACGCCGCGCGCCACGCCCTGCGCTGAGCGCCGGCCGGCCTGCCACCCCCTGACGCCATGAGCACCGACTCCCGCCGCTACCGCGCGGCGGTCTTCGACATGGACGGCCTGCTGCTCGACTCCGAGCGGCCCATCCAGGACGCCTGGCTGCGGCTGTCCGCCGAGGCCGGGTGCCCGCTGACGGCCGCCGACTACCGCCTGACGGTCGGCCGCAGCCGGCCCGACTGCCTCGCGCTGCTGGCCGGCTGGTTCGGCTCCATCGAGGCCGCCGAGCGCATGTACGAGGCGGTGGACGCGGACGTCGCCCGCCGCTTCGAGGGCCGCGGCTTCGCGCTCAAGCCCGGCGTGACGCCCCTGCTGCAGGCCTTGCGCGATCGGGGCGTGCCTTGCGCCGTGGCCTCGTCCACGCGCCATGCCAAGGTGCTGGACCGCCTGGGCGCCGCCGGCATCGCGCCGCACTTCGACCCCGTCCATGGCGGCGACCAGGTTGCCCGGGGCAAGCCCCATCCCGACCTCTTCGAGCTGGCCGCGCGCAGCCTCGGCGTGCCCGCCAGTGACTGCCTCGTCTTCGAGGACTCCAGCTACGGCGCCCAGGGCGCCTTGAGCGCCGGCATGGGCGTCGTGCTCGTGCCCGACCTGAAAGACCCCGACCCCGACATCGCCCCGCGATGTGTGGTCCTCTCCAGCCTGGAACAGGCCCTGGCGCACGTGCCGGCCTGGTTCGGCGACTGACGTTTCCTGCACACCATGCACATCCACATCCTCGGCATTTGCGGCACCTTCATGGGCGGCCTGGCAGCCCTGGCCCGCGAGGCCGGGCATCGCGTCACCGGCTGCGATGCCAACGTCTATCCGCCCATGTCCACGCAGCTGGAGGGCCTGGGCATCGAGCTCATCGAGGGCTTCGGCGCCGAGCAGCTGGATCTCAAGCCCGACCTCTTCGTGATCGGCAACGTCGTGACGCGCTCCAGCGAGGGCCGCTTCCCGCTGATGGAAGCCCTGCTGGACGCCGGCCTGCCCTACACCAGCGGCCCGCAGTGGCTCGCCGAACATGTGCTGCAGGGCCGCCACGTGCTGGCCGTCGCCGGCACCCACGGCAAGACGACGACCACCTCCATGCTGGCCTGGATCCTCGAGCACGCCGGCCTGAACCCCGGCTTCCTCGTCGGCGGTGTGCCGCAGAACTTCGGGGTCTCCGCACGACTGGGCGCTGTGGCGGCACGAGACCCGAGCGCCCCCTCGGGGGGCAGCGCAGTGCCCGCAGGGCCAAGCGTGGGGGCCCCGTTCGTCATTGAAGCGGACGAGTACGACACCGCCTTCTTCGACAAACGCAGCAAGTTCGTCCACTACCGCCCACGTACCGCCGTGCTCAACAACCTCGAGTACGACCACGCGGACATCTTCCCGGACCTGGCCGCCATCGAGACCCAGTTCCACCACCTCGTGCGCACCGTGCCGCCGAGCGGCCGCCTGGTGGTCAACGCCCGCGAGGAGGCCCTGCAGCGCGTGCTGCAGCGGGGCTGCTGGAGCGAGGTGCAGCGCTTCGGCGCCCGCAAGGAGGAGCCCGGCACGCTGCGCGCGCGCGGCGAGCCCTCGGCCTTTGACGTGCTGCGCGGCGCGCTCAAGGTCGCCCGCGTCGAATGGGATCTGGCCGGCGAGCACAACCAGCTCAACGCCCTGGCCGCCATGGCCGCGGCCGAGCACCTGGGCGTGACGCCGGAGCAGTCCGCCGCGGCGCTGGCCGTGTTCAAGAACGTGCGCCGCCGCCTGGAGTTGCGGGGCGAGGCCGGCGGCGTGAAGGTCTACGACGACTTCGCCCACCACCCCACCGCCATCCGCACGACGGTCAACGGCCTGCGCCGCCGCATCGCGCCCTCCGAGCGCATCCTGGCCGTGTTCGAGCCGCGCTCCAACACGATGAAGCTCGGCACGATGAAGGCGCAGCTGCCCTGGGCGCTGGAGGAAGTGGACCTGGCCTTGTGCAACCAGGCCGGCCTGGGCTGGGACGCGGCCGAGGCGCTGCTGCCCATGGGCGCGCAGGCGCAGGTGTGCGACGGTGTCGACGCGCTGGTGGCCGCGCTGGTGAAGGTCGCCCGCCCCGGCGATCACATCCTGTGCATGAGCAACGGCGGCTTCGGCGGCATCCACGAGAAGCTGCTCGCCGCGCTGCAGCGCTGAGCCTTCCCGCGCGGTGCGCCGTCAGCGCGCCGCGCCGGCCTGGCCCTTCCCGAGCTGCTCGATCTCGAGATCCCCGTCGTCCACGAGGCGCAGCCAGCCCTCGAAGCGGCCAAGGCCCAGCGAGCGTGCCATCGACAGCAGCAGGCTCTGCCCCGCGACGGGGCTGATCGGCTGCAGCTGGTAGACCGGATCCTCGTAGGCCTCGGCCGTCGAGATGAACACCCAGCCCCGCGCCTTGAACATCGCGATCGCGTCGTCCAGGAACAGCGCATTGAGCAGGTTGTGATGCATCAGCAGCACCTGCGGAATCTCGCGGCCCTGCAGGCGCATCGCCAGCTGCTGATAGGCCTGCGCCCGCTGCCACAGGTGCTCGAGGTAGACGCGGCGAATGTCGCTCACATCGGCCGCCGGGTCCCGCGCCAGGCGCCCCTCCAGGTACACGTCCAGGCGCCAGTCGCTCGTGTCCAGGCTCACGTAGGCGTTGCGCCAGCCGCGCTCCTTCATCCAAGCCCGCATGCCGTCGCGCTTGGCCTCGGGCTTGCCCTCGCGCAGGTAGGTGAAGCGATGCCAGCGCTGCAGCCCCGGCTGGCCGGCGAGGATCTGCTGGCAGCGCTCGATCTCGTCCTGGTACTGCGCCAGCGTGACGTCCGGGCTGTTGAGGTCCGGGTGCGTCATCGTGTGATTGCCCAGCAGATGGCCGGCGTCCGACCAGGCCTTCACGAGGGCGAGCCCCTCGGGCCGGTCGGCACCATTGCCGCAGGTCACGAAGAGCGTCGCCTGGACCTGATGCTTCTGCAGCGCCGCAAGCAGGGCAGCGTTGCGGGCCTGCGGGCTCAGGCGTGGCGTGGCACGCAGATGCGGGCCGTCGTCCATCGTCAGGGCGATGCGTTGGGCCGCCTGGGCGCCGCCGCTGATGCACGCGGCGGCCAGTGCGCCCACGAGGAGCAGGGTACGAAGCCGGTTCATGGCGGGATTGTCGCCAGCCCCGCCGCGCCCCGCCACCGGAGTCGACCCGGCCGTGCGGGGCGCGCACGCAAGACCTGACCCCGGCCGGTCCCCGCGGCCTCAGGCCCCCAGCAGCTCGCGGGCCAGGGCCTCGGCCACCTCGATGCCGTCCACGCCGGCGGACATGATGCCGCCCGCGTAGCCCGCCCCCTCGCCGGCCGGGTAGAGGCCGCGCACGTTGAGGCTCTGGTAGTCCCGGCCGCGGGTGATGCGCAGCGGGCTGGAGGTGCGCGTCTCGACGCCCGTCAGCACGGCATCGTGCATGTCGAAGCCGCGGATCTGCCGCCCGAAGGCCGGCAGGGCCTCGCGGATGGCGTCCAGGCAGTAGTCGGGCAGGCTGCCGCGGCCCTTCTCCTGCAGATTGGTCAGGTGCACGCCGGGCTTGTAGGAGGGCATCACGCTGCCGAACTCCGAGCTGACCTGGCGCTTGATGAAGTCCCCCACCAGGCTGCCCGGCGCGATGTAGCCGCCACCGCCGAGCTCATAGGCGCGCGACTCCCAGATGCGCTGGAAGGCCATGCCGTCGAGCGGGCTCACGGGCCCCTCGGTCTTGCCGTCCTGGCGGTAGTCCTGCGGGCTGATGCCCACGACGATGCCGGCGTTGGCATTGCGCTCGTTGCGCGAGTACTGGCTCATGCCGTTGGTGACGACGCGGTTCGGCTCGGACGTCGCCGCCACCACCGTGCCGCCCGGGCACATGCAGAAGCTGTAGACCGAGCGGCCGTTCTTCGCGTGGTGCACGAGCTTGTAGTCCGCCGCCCCCAGCAGCGCATTGCCGGCGTTCGGGCCGAAGCGGGCCTTGTCGATCAGGCTTTGCGGGTGCTCGATCCGGTAGCCGATCGAGAAGGGCTTGGCCTCCATGAAGACGCCGCGCTCGTGCAGCATCTGGAAGGTGTCGCGCGCGCTGTGGCCCAGGGCGACGATGACCTGGTCGGCGCGGATCTGCTCGCCGCTCTCCAGCACCACGCCGCGCACATGCTGCTGGCCGTCCTGGCCCGGCTCGATGAGCAGGTCGCTGACCTTCTGCTGGAAGCGGATCTCGCCGCCCAGCGCCTCGATCTCGGCACGGATCTTGATGACCATGCTCACCAGGCGGAAGGTGCCGATGTGCGGCTTGGAGACGTACAGGATCTCCTCCGGCGCGCCGGCCTTCACGAACTCGGTCAGCACCTTGCGCGTGAGGAAGCGGGGGTCGGAGATCTGGCTGTAGAGCTTGCCGTCCGAGAAGGTGCCGGCGCCGCCCTCGCCGAACTGCACGTTCGACTCCGGGTGCAGGTTCTGCTTGCGCCAGAGGTCCCAGGTGTCCTTGGTGCGCTCGCGCACCTGCTTGCCGCGCTCCAGGACGATGGGGCGCAGGCCCATCTGCGCCAGGATCAGCGCCGCCAGGATGCCGCAGGGGCCGAAGCCGATCACCACCGGGCGCAGCTTGTCGCCCCGCTGGTAAAAGTCCACCGGTGCGTGGCCGACGAAGCGGTAGCTCGTGTCCGGCGTCGGCTTGACGTGGGTGTCGCCCTCGAAGCGCGCCAGCACGGCGGCCTCGTCCTCGACCTCGCAGTCCACCGTGTAGATCAGCAGCATGGCCGTCTTCTTGCGCGCGTCATGGCTGCGCTTGTAGATCTGGAAGGCCTTGAGCTGGCTGGACTTCAGGCCCAGGCGCTGGACGATGGCCGGACGGAGCTCGTCCTCGGCGTGGTTCAGCGGCAGGCGGAGTTCGGTGATGCGGATCATGGAGGTCCTCAGGGGCGTGGCGATAACCCAGTGGGGATGAGAAACGAGTCCGGCCCGGATGGCAAGCCAGCCGCGGCGAGAGGCTCAGAAACGGAAACGGCGCCCTTGCAGGCGCCGTCATGCAGTCGGGAAGACCGCCGGTCGATCAGCCGCCCTTGTGGGTGCGCTTGCCGGGGTTCTTCTTGCTGCGGGTGTGGGTGCCGCGCTCGAGGCTCGTGCAGTTGCCGCGGCCGTGCGTGAAGCTCACGCCGTTGGCGGGGACGGGACGGGGGGCGGCGCGCTTGGCGGCCTCGGTGATGATCTTGTTGCCCATGGTGGCTCCAATAGGGTTGTTAATTGATGACGGCAGCTGTTTGGGCAGCTTCACGCGGATCAACTGACTATTTTAGCCCGAATGCGGGCTCGGGCCGCCAGCCCCGCCCGTCCGGCGCCTGTGGCGGGGGTCGCGCCCGTGCTGGCACGCGACGTTCCCGGGCGTGCCGCGCCCCCGGAACGAACCCAGCCTTCACCGCTGCTGACAGCTTTCGGCCCCCGGCTCCCTACAATCCCGCCAGCCCCCGCGAAGGGCCGTTCCTGTTTGTAGCGCCCCATGCAACTGCCCCTCATCGCTCCCGGAAAGAAGTTCTCGCTGCCCCGCCCGCCGGGCTCTGCCGACGCCCTGCTGCTGGCCCGCTTCTGCCGCCAGCAGCTGGCGTCCGGCCGGCTGTGCACCGTCGTCACTGCCGAGCCGGGGGACACGCAGCGCCTGGAGGATGAGCTCAGGTTCTTCGCGCCCGAGCTGCGCGTAGCCGTCTTCCCCGACTGGGAGACGCTGCCCTACGACACCTTCAGCCCGCACCAGGACCTGATCTCCGAGCGCCTGGCCACGCTGTGGCGCCTGCTGCAGGCCAAGGACAAGCCGCCGGTGCAGCGCGATGTGGACGTCGTGCTGCTGCCGGCCAGCACCGCGCTCACGCGCCTGGCGCCGCCCTCCTTCCTCGCCGCCACGACCTTCCAGTTCAAGCAGAAGCAGCGGCTCGACGAGTCCGCGCTGAAGGCCCAGCTCGTGCTGGGCGGCTATGCGCACGTCTCGCAGGTGGTGTCGCCGGGCGAGTTCGCGGTGCGCGGCGGGCTGATCGACCTCTTCCCCATGGGCTCGCCGGTGCCCTACCGCGTGGACCTCTTCGGCGACGAGGTCGATTCCATCCGCACCTTCGACCCCGACAGCCAGCGCAGCCTCTACCCCGTGCCCGAGGTGCGCCTGCTGCCGGGCCGCGAATTCCCCATGGACGAGGCCGCCCGCCAGGCCTTCCGCGCCCGCTGGCGCGAGAAGATGGACGGCGACCCGAGCAAGTCCCGCCTGTACAAGGACATGGGCACGGGCCTCGCCACCGCGGGCATCGAGTACTACCTGCCGCTCTTCTTCGAACAGACGGCCAGCTTCTTCGACTTCGTGCCCGAGGACGGCGCGCTGGTGCTGCACGGCGAGGTCGACGAGGCCCTCACCCGCTTCTGGACGGACACCCGCGAGCGCCATCGCTTCCTGCAGCACGACCCGGAGCGGCCCATCCTGCCGCCCGAAGAAATCTTCCTTCGCGTCGAGGACTTCTTCGGCGCCACCCGCACGCGGGCCGTGTTCAGCGTGCGCGGCGCCGAGGCCGTGGACTACGCCCGCCCGCTGCCCGACATCAGCGTCGAGCGCGGCGCCCAGGAGCCGCTGGCCCGCCTCGCCGCGCACCTGAAGTCCACGCCGCACCGCGTGCTGATCGTGGCCGAGAGCGAGGGCCGGCGCGAGAGCCTCCTGGAGCTGCTGCGGGACAACAAGATCGATCCGCCCTCCGTCGCGAGCCTGGCCGAGTTCCAGGCCTCGGACGAGAAGTTCGCCATCACCGCCGCGCCGCTGGCCGCCGGCTTCTTCTGGCACGAACCCGAGGCGGAGGGCGGCAGCGTCGCGATCCAGTTCCTGACCGAGACCGAGCTCTTCGCGACCACGCCCACCACGCGGCGCCGGCGCAAGCAGGAGCTGGTGAGCGACGTCAACGCGCTCATCAAGGACCTCTCCGAGCTGAAGGTCGGCGACCCCGTGGTGCACATGAACCACGGCATCGGCCGCTACCAGGGGCTGATCAACATCGACCTGGGCGACGGCCCTTCCGAGTTCCTGCACCTCGAGTACGCCGACAAGGCCACGCTCTATGTGCCCGTCGCGCAGCTGCACCTGATCAGCCGCTACACGGGCGTGTCGGCCGAGGAGGCGCCGCTGCACAAGCTGGGCTCGGCGCAGTGGGAGAAGGCCAAGCGCAAGGCGGCCGAGCAGGTGCGCGACACCGCCGCCGAGCTGCTGAACCTCTACGCCCGCCGCGCCGCCCGCGAGGGCCATGCCTTCCGCTACTCGGGCCATGACTACGAGGCCTTCGCTGCGTCCTTCGGCTTCGAGGAGACGCCCGACCAGCGCGCGGCCATCCACGCGGTCATCCAGGACATGATCAGCCCCAAGCCCATGGACCGCCTCGTCTGCGGCGACGTGGGCTTCGGCAAGACCGAGGTGGCCCTGCGAGCCGCCTTCGTGGCCGTGATGGGCGGCAAGCAGGTCGCGCTGCTCGCGCCGACCACGCTGCTGGCCGAGCAGCACTACCAGAACATCGCGGACCGCTTCGGCAAGTGGCCCGTGAAGGTGGCCGAGATGAGCCGCTTCCGCTCGGCCAAGGAGATCAAGGCCGCGATGGAGGGCCTGGCCGACGGCAGCATCGACATCGTCATCGGCACGCACAAGCTGCTTTCGCCCGATGTGCAGTTCAAGCGCCTGGGCCTGCTGATCATCGACGAGGAGCACCGCTTCGGCGTGCGCCACAAGGAGGCGATGAAGGCCATGCGCGCCGAGGTGGACGTGCTCACGCTCACCGCCACGCCGATCCCGCGCACGCTGGGCATGGCGCTGGAGGGCCTGCGCGACCTCAGCGTCATCGCCACCGCGCCGCAGCGCCGCCTGGCCATCAAGACCTTTGTGCGCAGCGAAAACAGCGGCACCATCCGCGAGGCCGTGCTGCGCGAGCTCAAGCGCGGCGGGCAGGTCTACTTCCTGCACAACGAGGTCGAGACGATCGAGAACCGCCGCCAGAAGCTCGAGGAGCTGCTGCCCGAGGCGCGCATCGTCGTGGCCCACGGCCAGATGCCGGAGCGCGAGCTCGAGCGCGTCATGCGCGAGTTCGTGACGGGCAGGCACAACGTGCTGCTGTGCTCGACCATCATCGAGACCGGCATCGACGTGCCGAGCGCCAACACCATCGTCATCAGCCGCGCCGACAAGTTCGGGCTGGCGCAGCTGCACCAGCTGCGCGGCCGCGTGGGCCGCTCGCACCACCAGGCCTATGCCTACCTCATGGTGCCGGACGTCGAGGGCCTCACCAAGCAGGCCGCGCAACGCCTGGAGGCCATCCAGCAGATGGAGGAGCTGGGCTCGGGCTTCTACCTCGCCATGCACGACCTCGAGATCCGCGGCTGCGGCGAGGTGCTGGGCGAGAACCAGAGCGGCAACATGATGGAAGTGGGCTTCCAGCTCTACAACGACATGCTGTCGGAAGCCGTGCGTTCGCTGAAGGCGGGCCGCGAGCCCGACCTGCTCTCGCCGCTGGGCGGCGTGTTCGGCGCGAACACCGAGATCAACCTGCACGCGCCCGCCCTGCTTCCCGACGCCTACTGCGGGGACGTCCACGTGCGGCTGTCGCTCTACAAGCGCCTCGCCACGGCGGACAAGGCCGAGCAGATCGACGCCATGCTCGAGGAGATCACCGACCGCTTCGGCAAGCTGCCCGCGCAGGGCCAGACGCTCTTCGACACCCACCGCCTGCGCGTGCTCGCCAAGCCCTACGGCGTGATGAAGATCGACGCTGCGCCGTCGGTGATGAACATCAACTTCCGCCCCAACCCGCCCATCGACGCCATGCGCGTGATCGAGCTGGTGCAGAAGAACCGCAACATCAAGCTCGTCGGCAACGACAAGCTCCGCATCGAGAAGGCCCTGAGCGATCCCAAGGACCGCGCGCAGGCCATCCGCGAGGTGCTGCGCCTGCTGGGCGCACCGCTGAAGCAGGACTGAACCCCATTCGCTGAACTGCCCCCTCCCATGAGCGCTCTCGTCACCCAAGGCTTCACCCCGCCCCTGCGACTCGCCGACTTCCGGCTGGCCGCCTTCGACATGGACTCGACGCTGATCAACATCGAGTGCATCGACGAGATCGCCGCTGCCGCCGGCAAGAAGGCGGAGGTGGCGGCCATCACCGAGGCCGCCATGCGCGGCGAGATCACGGACTTCAAGGACAGCCTGCGCCGCCGCCTCGCGCTGCTCAAGGGCGTGCCGGTGAGCGCGCTGGAACAGGTGCTGGCCGAGCGCCTGCAGTTCAATCCGGGCGCCCGCGAGCTGTGTGCGGCGCTCCAGGCGGCGGGGCTCAAGCTGCTGCTGGTCTCGGGCGGCTTCACCTTCTTCACGCGCCACGTGGCCGCCGAACTGGGCATGGACTACGTGCGCAGCAACGAGCTGGAGATCGCGGACGGCGCGCTCACGGGCGGCCTCGTGATGCAGCCCTGGGGCGAGATCTGCGACGGCGAGGAGAAGCGACGCATGCTGCTGCAGTGCGCGGCGGAGATCGGCGCGACGCCGGCGCAGTGCCTGGCCGTGGGCGACGGCGCCAACGACCTCCCGATGATGGGTGTGGCCGGCCTCTCGGTCGCCTACCACGCCAAGCCGCGCGTGCGCGAGCAGGCCATGGTCGCCATCAACGAAGGCGGGCTGGAGCAGCTGCTGCAGGTGCTGCGCTAGAGGGCGCACCCCAACAGCGCCCAGCTTCGGACAAGCCGGGACGCGCGTTTTGCGCGTTAGCATGCCGCCAATGAAAAGATTGAAGGATGAGGGCGGGCGCCGCAGCGATCACGAGCGGCTGCGGGTGCGTCCGGGCGTGCGTCTGGCGGTGGTGCTGAGCGGCCTGCTGATGGTGGGCGCGGGCGTCGGCTGGCGGGTGATGGAGCGCAGCGGCGAGGCCGGCGGCGCCGTTCAAGCCGGGACGCCAGCACCGACGGCGGCGGCATCAGCGGCCCGGCGCCCGGGCGTCGCCACGGTGCCTTCAGTGTCCCCCGCATCCGGTGTCTCTGCGGCGTCCGTGCCCTCGGGAGCTGTGGACACCCGGCGCCCCTGGGGTCTGCCACCCGAGAAGGTCGCGGAGATCGAGAAGCAGTGGTGCCCCCACGGCCAGGTCGCACACCAGCAGGCCATGGCCGCCGTGGATCGCGCCACGCCGTTGGACTTCAGCGCCAGCCAAGTCGACATCAGCGCACGCATCCAAGCCAAGCTGCAGGATGTGGGCGTGCAGGCTCGCGAGGCGGTCAAGCAGCGGCTGATGCAGCGCTGGGTGACGCAACTCCAGGCGCGCGGAGACCTCCGCAGCCGGGCCGCTGCCGCGTTCCTGGGCGCCCGCATCGACTATGGCCGGGACAGCAGCATCCACATGCCGGTCCTGCGCGCACTGGCCGAAGGCAGCCGAGACCCCCTGGTGTGGCACCTCTGGCGCCAGGCCCGTGGCTCCTGCTTTGATGGCGCCCCCTGCGGCCCACGCACCCTGAGGCCCTGGCACGAGATCGAGCCCGAGAACCTGCTGGCCTGGCTGCCCTTGCTGCGAGACGCCTCCGAGATCCCCGAGAGCCACTGGGCCGGCATCCGCGCGGCACGCTACGCCCGCAGCTACCAGGAGGACTTCCTGGGTCTGCTGCTGACCTTGGTGGAAGGGGAGACGCCAAGCCTGGCGCTGCAGGAAGGCCTCGCCCTGATCGAGCATCTGAGCCAGACGTGGCCGACCATCGGGGCCAGCAGCCCGCTGGTCGATGCCTGCACCTCGTCAGGACCGGCCCGAAGCGAGCAACGCCAGGCCGACTGCCGCCGGGCGGCCGAGCTGCTGTGGACGACGCCGCATCCGGAACTGCACGACCGGCTGGCCAGCCTGCGCATGGCGGCCGCCAACGGCGCCGGTGAGCAAGCCGCCTGGAAAGCGCGCGAGGCCTTCGTGAGGACCTTCACCGACGCGGATTACCGCCAATTCATGGAGATGCAGTTCCGCACCGGCGGGGACCAGCAGCCCTGCGACGCCCAGCCCCGCCAGCGCGAGACCCTGAAGACCATCGCCCGGGCCGGCGAATGGGCCGCGGCGCTCGGCCCCGAGCGGTCTGCCCGCACGCCCTGACCGGTCAGGCAGTGGTATCCGGCGCCGGGCGATGATCGCCCGCGTCTGATACGAATCTGCAACGAAACCACCAAAACCCCCAAGCAGGGGCTTGACCCCGGGCAAATCCCGATCCCTTTTGCAACACCTTGCTACATCCTCTTGCTTTTCGATCCTGACGGCAGAAGTAGGGCTGCGGACAATCGCTGCCTGGCCTGACGCAGGCCTTGAGCTGTACCGCCTGTTTCCTTCTTCTCATGCGCGTTCCTGTCGATCTCCGCCAAGTCAGTCGTCTCCTCAACCACGGGCCCACCGTGCTGGTGGCCAGCCAGCACGAAGGCCATCGTGATGTCATGGCCGCGGCGTGGAACATGCCCCTGGACTTCAGCCCGCCCAAGGTGGCCGTGGTGATCGACAAGGCCACCTACACCCGCGAGCTGGTCGATGCCTCCGGCGAGTTCGTGCTGGCCGTCCCCTGCGCCGGCCAGGCCCAGCTGACCGCCGATGTCGGCCATGTGAGCGGCCGCGACCTCGACAAGTTCGCCCGCTACGGCATCCAGGCCCGCCCGGGCCAGAAGGTCGACGCCCCGCTGATCGAGGGCTGCCTCGCCTGGCTGGAATGCGTGGTCTACCCCGAGCCCTACGTCGAGCATCGCTACGACCTCTTCCTGGCCGAGGTGGTCCATGCCTGGGCCGAGGACTGGGCCTTCGTCGACGGCCGCTGGGTGGACCAGCCCGAGGTGCAGCGGCGCGCCCTGCACCACCTGGGCGCCGGCCAGTTCTTCACGAGCGGCGGGCTGCTGGTGACGCAGGCCGCCTGAGCCCGCGGACGGCGCCGGCACGGATCGGTGCCGCATCCATACCGGATCCCCAACGGATCGCGATCGGATCCAGGCGAATCGCCCTCACCCCCCTTGGCGCCGGCCCGCCGGCCGTGCGATCGATCACGGGAGGCTCCCCTGTCTGCGGCGAGCCACGAAGCGGCCGCGGCCGCTTGATTCACATCACGCCAGCATCCGGCGCGCTCCCGGCACAATCGACTGAATTGGCCAGGGAGAAACGCCATGACAGCCACCGTGCAGCCCGTGCCGCCGTCCGGGCATCTGCTCGAGCGGACCTTGGAGGCCGCCGGCATCGGGGTCGCCTGGGTGGACGCCCACGCCCGCATCGAACGCCGCAGCACCGCCTTCGCGCGCTGGGTCGGCGACGCGCGCTCGCTGCTCGATTGCGTGCATGGTCTCGATGCCGCCCAGTGGCACGCCTGGTTCGATGACCTCCCGGCCCTGCGCCCGCTGACGCTGCGGCTGAGCGACGGCACGAGCCTGCAGGTCGAGGGTCAGCTGCGTGCGCTGGAGGGCGACGGCCGCGACGGGCTGCTGGCGCTGGTCCTGACCCCGCTGGACGAACGGCGCGAGCGCCATGCCATCGACATCCTCCAGCGCGAGGTGCTCGAGGCCGTGGCCTCGGGCCGGCCGCTGCAGGTGGTCATGGACCTGCTGTGCCGGCGCGTGGAGGCGCTCGATCCCAGCGTGATCTGCAGCGTGCTGGCCGTGGACCGCGAGGGGCGCGTCCATCCGCTGGCCGCGCCGAGCCTGCCCGCCGCCTTCAGTGCCGCGATCGACGGCGTGCCCATCGGCCCACAGGCCGGCAGCTGCGGGACGGCCGCCTGGCGGCGCGAGCCCGTCGAGGTGCGGGACATCGCCACTGACTGGCTGTGGGAGCCCTTCCGTCCCCTGGCGACGGCCTTCGGCCTGGCGGCCTGCTGGTCCACGCCCATCTTCCTGCCCGACGGCCATGTGGGCGCCACCTTCGCGCTCTACTACCGCGAGAGCCGCTGCGTCGCGCCCTTCCATCGCCGCATGGTCGAGGCCTGCGCGCAGCTGTGCCAGCTCGCGCTGCAGCACGAGGAGAGCCAGCGCGAGATCGAGCGCCTGGCCTACTACGACAGCGTCACCGGCCTGCCCAACCGCACGCTCTTCACGGACCGCGCCCAGCAGGCGCTGCAGATGTCGCTGCGCCTGGAGCAGCCGTCCTCGCTGCTGCTGCTGGACCTCGACCGCTTCAAGACCGTCAACGATTCCCTCGGCCACACCGCCGGCGACGAGGTGCTGCGCGAGGCCGCCCGCCGCCTGGGCAGCACCCTGCGCGACACCGACACCCTCGCCCGCCTGGGCGGTGACGAGTTCGTGCTGATGCTCCCCGGCTGCAACGCGCTGGACGCGATGCACGTCGCGCAGAAACTTCACACCGCGCTGGCCGCGCCGGTGCAGCTGACCAGCGGCGTGCACCTCAACCTCAGCGCGAGCATCGGCATCAGCACCTGCCCCGACGATGGGCAGAGCTTCGAGCCGCTGCTCAAGAACGCCGACATCGCCATGTATGAGGCCAAGCAGGCGGGCCGCAACTGCAGCCGCTACTTCCTGGCCTCGATGAACCAGTCGCTGGACGAGCGGCTGACGCTGGAATCCGAACTGCGTCAGGCCCTCAACACGGGCGTGCTGGAGCTGCACTTCCAGCCCAAGATGGCGCTGGCCGATCGCCGGATGCTGGGCATGGAGGTGCTGCTGCGCTGGCCGCACCCGACGCGAGGCTGGGTGCCGCCGGACCGCTTCATCCCCGTCGCCGAGGAATGCGGGCTGATCAACGCGCTGGATGCCTGGGTGCTCGAGGCCGCCTGCCGCCAGCTGCACGACTGGCAGGCGGAGGGGCTGCAGGGCCTGAACGTGTCGGTCAACGTCTCGGCGCTGCGCTTCGTGCAGGACGACGTCGCCGCTCACGTGCAGCAGCAGCTGCAGCGCAACGGCCTGCAGGCCGCGCAGCTGACGCTGGAGGTCACCGAACGCCTGATGCTGGACGAGAGCGGCCGCCCGCGCGAGCAGCTGCAGGCGCTGGACGCGATGGGCGTGCGCCTCTCGGTGGACGACTTCGGGACCGGCTACTCGAGCCTGGGCTATCTCAAGCGGCTGCCGGTGTCGGAGGTCAAGCTGGACAAGAGCTTCGTGCGCGATCTCGACACCGACCCTGACGACCGCGCCCTCGCCAGCGCCGTCATCAGCATCGGGCAGGCGCTCGATCTCAGTGTGGTGGCGGAAGGGGTGGAAACCGAGGCACAGCGCGAGACGCTGCTGCGCCTGGGTTGCCAGATCGGCCAGGGCTGGCTGTTCGGCCGGCCCATGGATGCGGCGGCGATGCGCGCCTGGCTGCGGCAGCAGCAGGACGCCCCCGCCGCACGCCAGGCCTGAGCGGCCGGGGGCCGCGCCACGCGAACGGGGCCGACGCTCAGGCGAGGCGCTGGGGCAGCACCACGCAGCCGTCCTCGTCGGCGTAGAGCCACTCGCCGGGGCGCAGCAGCAGGCCGTGCAGCTGCAGGGGGACATCGGTCGAGCCCTGGCCCTGGCGGTCCGTGGGCAGCGGCACATGGCCCAGCGCCAGGATGCCGACCTCCGCGGCGCGCAGCTCGGCGCGGTCCCGCACGCAGCCATGGATCAGCAGCCCGGCCCAGCCATTGCGCGCGGCGGCGGCGGCCAGATTGCCGCCCAGCAGCGCCCGCTGCATCGAGGCGCCACCATCGACCACCAGCACGCGCCCCTGCCCCGGCGACTCCACGGCCGCCTTCACGGCGCTGTTGTCGTCCAGGCAGCGCACGGTGCTGATCGGGCCGGCGAAGCGCTCGCGGCCGCCATAGCTCAGATAGCGCCCGCCGGGCAGGACGCGCAGTGCGCCGCTGCTGTCGCCCTTGAAGCGGTCGCAGATGTCACAGGTGCTGAAGTCCATCTCGGCTCCGGTGGGGGCTGGATTTCAGGCGACGACGCGGACGCCCTGCCCTTGCGCATGGACGCGCTGGCCGGCACGGATCTTGGCCGTCTTGCGGGACTCGGGCTGGCCGTCCACGGTGACGAGGCCCTCGGTGATCATCTGGCGAGCCTGGCCGCCGCTGCCGGCAATGCCCGTGGCCTTCAGCAGCTTGTCCAGCTCGATGTAGTCGCCGCGCAGTTGGAATTCGATGTCGTTCATGCCGGCATTGTCCCAGACGCTGCAGGCCTCAGGCCTGGCCCAGCCGCTGGCGGGCTGCCTCGCGGATCGCGCTGAGCGTGCTGCGACTGGTCGAGACGTCGCTCGAGAGGCGCAGGTGGAACAGCGTCGGGCGCTCCTCGGCGATGGCAGCGCGCAGCGCGGGCTCGAAGTCCTCGGTCCTCTCGATGCGGTGCGAGGCCCAGCCATAGGCCTGCGCCAGCGCTGCGAAATCGGGGTTGTAGAGATCGCTGCCCGAGACGCGCCCCGGGTACTCGCGCTCCTGGTGCATGCGGATCGTGCCGTAGGTGCCGTTGTCCACCACCACGCACAGCAGCTTGCGGGCCCCGTAGCCGGTGGCGGTGGCCAGCTCCTGGCCGTTCATGAGGAAGTCGCCGTCGCCCGCGATGTTGACCACCCAGCGCGACTGTAGCAGCGCGGCCGCCACCGCCGCCGGCAGGCCGTAGCCCATGGCGCCGCTGGTCGGTGCGAGCTGCGTGCGGCCATGGCGATGCAGGCCGGTGTAGCGGTGGTAGCGGTGCAGCCAGCCGCTGTAGTTGCCCGCGCCGTTCGTGAAGACGGTGCCCTCGGGCAGCAGGCGGGAGAGGCGCTGGACGACCTCGGCCATGTCCAGCGGCGCGACCGGCTGGGCGACGAGATTGGCCTCGTAGTCGGCATGGGCGGCCTGCGTCCATTCGGTCCAGGCGCAGGCGGCCGGGGGCGCCAGCGTGGCCAGGGCCGGGGCGGCGCAACGCATGCTGGCGTTGATCATGAGCTCGGCGGCGTAGACGCGCCCCAGCTCCTCGGCGCCGGCGTGGATGTGGATGAGGTCCTGGTCCGGCAGCGGCGCCTGCAGCAGCGTGTAGCCACCGGTGGTCATCTCGCCCAGGCGGGGGCCGATGGCGAGGATCAGGTCCGCCTCGCGGACGCGCTGCGCCAGCTTCGGATTGATGCCGATGCCGACGTCGCCGGCATAGAGCGGGTGGTGGTTGTCGAAAAGGTCCTGGAAGCGGAAGGCGCAGCCCACGGGCAGCTGCCAGGCCTCGGCGAACTGCTGCAGCGCTGCGGTGCTCTCGGGCGTCCAGCCGCCACCGCCCGCGATCACGAAGGGGCGCTTGGCTGCCGTCAGGCGCTCGCGCAGCTCGGCCAGCGCCGCGGGGCTGGGTGCGGCCTCGGCCACGCGCACGCGCGGCAGGATCGGGGCGCTGATCTTTTTCGTCAGCATGTCCTCGGGCAGCACGAGCACCACGGGGCCCGGGCGCCCCTGCAGGGCGGTGTGGAAGGCGCGGGCCACGTACTCCGGCAGGCGCTCGGCGTCCTGCACCTCGCCCACCCACTTGGCCATGCCCAGCGTGCCGGGGCCGAACATCTGGCGGTAGTCCACCTCCTGGAAGGCCTCGCGGTCGCGCTGGTCACTGGCCACCTGGCCGATGAAGAGAATCATCGGCGTCGAGTCCTGGAAGGCCGTGTGCAGGCCGATGCTGGCATTGGTGGCGCCCGGGCCGCGGGTCACGAAGCAGATGCCCGGCTGCCCACTCAGCTTGCCCTGCGCCTCGGCCATGAAGGCGGCGCCGCCCTCCTGCCGGCAGGCCACGAAGCGGATGCGCTCGCGGTGCTCGTGGAAGCCATCCAGCACGGCGAGGTAGCTCTCGCCCGGCACGCCGAAGGCATCGGTGACGCCTTGTTCGACCAGGGCCTCGACCAGCGCGTGGCCGGCAAGGCGCGATACAGCTTGAGGAGATGCGGGGTTCGTCATTGGGCGACTGTAGCGCCGCCCCACGAAGGCAGCCTTGCGCTGTTGCAAGGGCTGCTTCGGGGCTTTCCCTAGCGCGGCCCGTTCAGGCCGTGGCGGCGCGGGCCCGCGCCTGCCCGACCAGCGTGGCGGCGCCGATGCCCATCAGCAGCGCGAGCGCCGCGCCGTAGAAGATGCCGTGGGTCTGCCCGTGGTCCATCAGCGCGCCGAACACGGGCGCCGCGAGCGCGAAGCCGATGTCCAGGCCCGAATAGACCATGCCGTAGACCCGCCCCGTGGCGCCCGGGGGCGCGGCGCGCTTGATGAGCATGTCCCGCGAGGGGCCGGCCAGGCCGGTGCCGAAGCCGGCCAGCGAGGCCACGACCAGCGCCGGGCCCACGGGCAGCCAGCCCGTGGCCGTGAGGCACAGGGCCGCCGCGGCGCCCGCCATGGCGAAGGCGATGGTGCGCTCCAGGCGCCCGCCGCGGGCCACCACGAAACCACCGACCACCATGCCCGCCGCGCCGGCCAGCATGTAGCCCGTCACGACGAAGGCCGTGGATCGCACGGCGATGCCGTACATGGCGGCCAGCGCGGGGCTTGCGAAGCTCTGGATGGCCGTCAGCGCGGCGGTGGTGAAGAAGAAGAACGAGAAGCACAGCCACACCGACGGCAGGCGCAGGAAGGCCAGCGGATGCTCCTCCTTGACCGCGGCGGCGGCGTGGCCGGGCTTCTCGTGGGACCAGCTGCCCTGGCGATCGTCGATAGCTTCGCGCTGCCACAGCAGCAGCGCCATCACGGCCAGCGCCAGCAGTGCCGTCCCGACATAGGCCAGGCGCCACTGACCGGTGAGCTCCGACAGGCCGATCAGGAAGACCGGCGCGCCCGCCCAGCCGAGGTTGCCCGAGATGCCGTGCACCGAGAAGGCATGCCCCAGGCGCGGCGGCGAGACGCGCTTGTTGAGGATGGTGAAGTCCACCGGATGGAAGGGCGAGTTGCCCAGGCCGGCGAGTGCCGCCGCCAGCATCAGGCCGGCAAAGCCGTGCGCGGTGCCCGCCGCGACGGACGCCAGCACGAAGCAGCTCAGCGCCGCGAACAGCACGGGCCGCGCACCGGTGCGGTCCACGAGAAAGCCCGCCAGCGCCTGGCCGATGCCGGAGATCACGAAGAAGGTGGTCACGAGCAGGCCCAGCTCCGAGTAGCTCAGCCCGAACTCGCGGATGAAGACGGGGAACAGCGGCGGCAGCAGCATGTGGAAGAAGTGGCTGGTGCCGTGCGCCAGGCCGATCAGGCTGATGGTGCCGAGGTCGCCCCGCGCGCTGTCGGCGGGGTTCTTGGGGAGGACTGCGGAATTCATGCCCTCAATGTAGGCAGGGCCGGAGCGGCGCAGTTACGATAGGCCGACAGATTCTTTCGAATTTCAGCCATGACCGCGGTCAAACCCCCGAGCCGTCGCCGCAGCGTTCCGCCCATGGACCCGCAGCGCTTCAAGCCCAGCCTGGAGCGCCCGCTGCGGGCCAAGGCGCGCTGGATGGAGCACCAGATGGACATCCAGCCCCACCATCACGAGTGGGCGCAGCTGGCCTTCTCCATGGTCGGCGCGGTGCGGGTGCAGGCGGAGGGGCCGCTTCGCAGCCACAGCTACCTGGTGCCACCTTCGCGGGCCGTGTGGATCCCGCCGCACACGGTGCATGCGGTGAGCGCGGTCGAGCGGGCCGACATGCGCGCGCTGTACGTGCACGAGTCCGCCGTGGCCCAGCTGGGCCTCGCCGGCGGGCCACAGGCCTGGCAGCAGTGCCGCGTGCTCGAGGTGACGCCGCTGATGCGCGAGCTGCTGCAGGCCCTGGCCACCGAGCCCGACAGCCTGCCGGCCGACACGCCCCCTCACCCGCTGGACCAGGCCCGTGAGCAGGCCCTGTGCCAGCTGCTGATCGACGAGCTCCGCCGCGCCCGCAGCCTGCACCTGGGCCTGAGCCTGCCGCACGACAAGCGCCTGCGCCATCTCTGCGAGACCATGATGGCCGAGCCCGCCCGCCACCCCGACATCGAAGGCTGGGCCACCGAGTGCGGCGCCAGCGCACGCACGCTCTCGCGCCTGTTCCGCGAGGAGCTGGGCACGAGCTTCAGCCAGTGGCGCCAGCAGCTGCAGCTGGCCCACGCCCTGCAGCTGGCCGCGCAGAAGAAGCCCATGAACCTGATCGCGGCGGAGCTGGGCTATGCCAGCGCCAGCGCCTTTTCCGCCATGGTCACGCGCGCCGTGGGCATGCCGCCCAGTCGATTCTTTGAACGGGCTTGACCACGGGCTTGAGCACGGACCTGCCTGGCACCGGGAAGCCCGCTCCCTGCGTGGGCATCGCCCCGCCACCTAGAATCCCGGCATGGAACAACAGCTGTTTGACTACACGCTTCAGGACGCCGCCGGCGCGAGCTGCACGGCCCACGCCTGGGCCAAGGTGCCGGCCCCCCTGACGCCCGCCCAGCGCACCGCGCTCAAGGCCCGCGCGGCCGAGCTGCTCAAGGCCCGCGGCGCCGTGCTGGTGGCGCACTACTACGTGGACGGCGACCTGCAGGACCTGGCGCTGGAGACCGGCGGCTGCGTGGCGGATTCCCTGGAGATGGCCCGCTTCGGCCGCGACCACGCCGCGCAGACCCTCATCGTGGCCGGCGTGCGTTTCATGGGCGAGAGCGCCAAGATCCTCAGCCCCGAGAAGCGCGTGCTGATGCCGGACCTCGACGCCACCTGCTCGCTCGACCTGGGCTGCCCGGCCGACGCGTTCAGCGCCTTCTGCGACGCCCATCCGGACCGCACCGTCGTCGTCTACGCCAACACCAGCGCCGCCGTGAAGGCGCGCGCCGACTGGATGGTCACCAGCTCCTGCGCGCTGGAGATCGTCAGCGAGCTCAAGGCCCGCGGCGAGAAGATCCTCTGGGCGCCGGACCGCCACCTCGGCCGCTACATCCAGGAACAGACCGGGGCCGACATGCTCATGTGGAACGGCGCCTGCATCGTGCACGACGAGTTCAAGGGCCTGGAGCTGGACCTGCTGCGCGAGCAGCACCCGGACGCGATGGTGCTCGTCCACCCGGAATCCCCCCGCAGCGTGGTCGAGAAGGCGCACGTCGTGGGCTCCACCTCCGCGCTGATCAAGGCGGTGGTCGAGGGCACGGCGCAGGAGTACATCGTCGCGACGGACAACGGCATCCTGCACCGCATGCGCCAGCTGGCGCCGGGCAAGACGCTGATCGAGGCGCCCACCGCCGGCAACAGCGCCACCTGCAAGAGCTGCGCCCACTGCCCCTGGATGGCCATGAACGGCCTGCAGGGCGTGATCGACTGCCTGGAGCAGGGCACGGGCGAGATCGGCGTCGAGGAAGGCACGCGCCAGAAGGCGCAGGGCTGCATCACGCGCATGCTGGATTTCACCGCGCAGCTCAAGGCGCGGCAGGCCTCGGGTCTGGTGCCCGGCATCGGCGCGGCCTGAGGACGGCCCGCCGTTTTCGGTGGGCCCCTGACCTCCGGGACCAGCGCCTTTTGCGGTTATGGTGGCGCCCCTACACCAACAAAGGGAAGGGGAGCTCCTCATGAACCACCGCCATCTCGGATTGACGGCCATCGCCGCCGTCCTGATCACCACCCACCTGCCCCCGGCCTGGGCACAGAGCCCGGCCGGCGGGACGCCTGCCGCCTCGGCCAGCACGGCGCTCGCCACGACGGCAGCCACGACAGCAGCCCTTGCGCCCGCCGCTGCCACGGACGCCACCGCCAAGCCCGTCGTGGCCGTGGTGGCCGCCGTGGGCGACCGCATCGGCATGGTCCGCCAGCGCAAGAGCACGGGCAGCCATATCGCGCCCTATTCGCGCCGCTCGATGCAGGTGCCCGGCGGCAGCCTCAACATGGCCGTGCTCAAGGGTCTCGACGAGGCCCTCGAACTGGAAGAACCGGACGCCGAGCACGTGCTGATGGCGTGGAACCCGCCCGAGGAACTCGCCCAGCGCCTGGAGATGGCCGCCGGCAGTGACCGGGAAAAGCTGCTGCTGGCCGAGGTGCTGGCCTTCCTGAAGGGCATGCCGGAACGCGCCAAGTGGTCCCGCGTCGAACTGGTCGTGCCCTACTTCGCGAGCCAGGAGCTCAACGGCCTGGGCACCCGCCTCTCCGGCGTCGGCATCTACATCCAGCCCCTGACCAACGAGCGGGTGCAGCTGTCCTCCGACGGCAACATCGAGGCCGCCCCGGACAGCAATGCCGGCACGCGCACCACCGTCAATCCGAACGACGGCAGCAAGCGCGCCAGCGCCACCTACATCGCGCCCTACTTCTACTTCGAGCGCCTCACCCTGGATGCCCAGACCCTGAACATCCTCAAGCGCCAGCGCATGTTCGAGCACACCAAGTACGCCGACCCGGAATCCACGGCCGTCGACCCCGCGAAGCAGGTCAGCCCGAGCGTCCTGGCGGAGCGCCTGGTGGGCCTGGTCGAGCGTGCGGCCTTCAAGTCCGTGCGCGGCGAGGGCCAGGTGGAGGTGGGACCGGTCCGCGCGCCCCAGACCCCCACGCCGCAGCAGCCCTGAGGCGCGACGGCCCGGCTTGACCGGGCGCAGGGACTGGCCGCTTTCGAGGTCGGTTCAGCGGGATTCCGGCGGCTTTTCCGGGGACGAGCCCCTGGCCGGCCGCCGGCCCAGACGCTATAAACAAGACCTCCGGCCCCGGCGCTGCGTCCGGGTTCACCACCTGCGCAAAAGGTCCCTGCATGTCCTCCGTCGACTTCACCTCGCTGTACAACCACCATGAGCGCGAAGTGTTCGCCGCCGTCGTCGCGAGCGCCCCCAGGTACCCGGCGCTGGCCCGGGACGACGAGCTGCTCTGCGACGTCGCCTGCGTGGCGCTCAACCGCCTGCCCCCGCGCTACATCCGGCATGCGGTGGACTTCAGCTTCTACCTGACGGAAGCCGAGCGGCTCGAGACCGATGCCGCCATCGCGGAGGCCGTGTCCTACGCCTTCAACTTCGTGCAGGCCCGCCTCGCGCTGCGCGCCAAGCAGGCCGCTGCTTGAGGCCCGGCCCGCGCGCCGTGCTCAGCGCCGGCTGCGCTCGGCGATGAGCACCGTGGGGAAGCTCACCGGCAGCGTGCGCGGGTAGTCGCGGCTGAAATGCAGGCCGCGGCTCTCGTGGCGCAGCAGGGCCGAGCGCACGATCAGCTCCGCGCAGTCGACGAGATTGCGCAGCTCCAGCAGGTCCCGCGTGACGCGGAAATTGGCGTAGTAGTCATCGATCTCGCTGCGCAGCAGGGCGATGCGGTGCAGCGCGCGCTCCAGGCGCTTGGTCGTGCGCACGATGCCCACGTAGTTCCACATCAGCAGGCGCAGCTCGTCCCAGTTGTGGGCGATGACGACCTGCTCGTCGGCATCCTCGACCTGGCTCTCGTCCCAGGCCGGCAGCGGCGCGGGCAGCGGCTCGCTCAGGGCCTGGATGTCCTCGGCGCAGGTGCGGCCGAGCACCACGCACTCCAGCAGCGAGTTGCTGGCCAGGCGGTTGGCGCCGTGCAGGCCCGTGTAGGCGGTCTCGCCGACGGCGTAGAGGCCCGGGAGGTCGCTGCGGCCCTGCAGATCGGAGACCACGCCGCCGCAGGTGAAGTGCACCGCCGGCACCACCGGGATCGGCTGGCGGGCGATGTCGATGCCCAGCTTCAGGCAGCGGGCGTGGATGGTCGGGAAGTGGCTCTTGAGGAAGTCCTCGCCCAGGTGCCGGGCATCGAGCCAGACGTGGTCGAGGCCGTGCTTCTTCATCTCGAAGTCGATGGCTCGCGCGACGATGTCCCGGGGCGCCAGCTCCATGCGCTCGTCATGCGCGGCCATGAAGCGCGTACCGTCCGGCAGGGTCAGGTAGCCGCCCTCGCCGCGCAGGGCCTCGGTGATGAGGAAGCTGCGCTCCTCGGGGTGGTAGAGGCAGGTCGGGTGGAACTGGATGAACTCCATGTTCGCGACCCGGCAGCCCGCGCGCCAGGCCATGGCGATGCCGTCGCCCGTGGAGGTGTCGGGGTTGGTGGTGTAGCGGTAGACCTTGCCGGCGCCACCGGTGGCCATCACGACAGCGCGCGCGGGCAGCGTCTCGACGCGCTGGCGGTCGATGTCGAGGGCGTAGAGGCCGTAGCAGCGGGGCTCCTCGTCGCGCTGCACATGGCGCGAGGTGATGAGGTCCAGCGCCATCCAGCGCTCGCGCAGCTGGATGTTGGGATGCGCCTGCGCGGCGGCCAGCAGCTGCTCGTGGATGGCCTTGCCGGTGGCGTCGGCCGCGTGGGCGATGCGGCGCACGGCGTGGCCGCCCTCGCGCGTGAGGTGCAGACCCAGCGGGCCGCCGGCCTCGGGCGTGAAGGGCACACCCTGGCGCACAAGCCACTCGACCGCCTCGGCGCTGCGCTCGGCGATGAAGCGCGCGGTGGCTTCGTCCACGAGGCCGGCGCCGGCGTCCTGGGTGTCGCGCACGTGGCTGTCGATGCTGTCGTCGCTGCCGAGCACCCCGACGATGCCGCCCTGCGCCCAGGCCGTGGCGGCCTCGCCGAGCTCGCGCTTGGCCAGCACGATCACGGGGACCTGGTCCGCCAGATGCAGGGCCACGGTCAGCCCGGCCAGGCCGGCCCCCACGATGACCACGGGGAGTTGGGAATCAGCAGCGCTCATGAATCGTTCGGCACGCCGTCCGGTCACCGGGGCGTCATCGCAAAAGGTGCCTGATTCTAGGAGCCGCGAGATGCGCCCGCCTGCGCGATGGGCAAAGGCAGCATCGCCGAGCGGCCGAGCCACTGGCACGGGCCGCCGAGGCGGCCACTGGCGCGCCGCAAAAAGAGAAGCCCACCGGTGCAACCCGGTGGGCTTCGCTCCGCATGGCGCTTGCTGATCCGGCGCGGCCACGCGCCAGGTCGCATCGCCTCTGGCCTCGCCACGTCCAACCAGCACCACCCCAAAAAAGAAGCCCACCGGTGCAACCCGGTGGGCTTCGCCCCGCACGGCGCCTGCGAATCCGGCTCCGCCGGTCCGTCAGGCGCGCCCCCCTGGGGGGGCCGGCGCAGCCGGTAGGGGGGGGACCCTCACGTCCTTTGCATGGTGGCCTTGAGCAGGCTGGACAGCATGTCGAGCGACTCGGCCAGATGGGCGCGGGTCTCGACGGACTGACCGCCGCGGGCCACGGCCGTGCGCAGGTCGGACTGCAGCTGGTTGGCATGCAGGCGCACCAGCGCGTAGGCATCGGCCATCACGCCCGGACCGCTGCCGCGGGTCAGCACGGCCTGCAGACGGCGCAGGTGCTCACGCTGCAGGTTGCGGCGCAGGCGGTCGATCTCGCCACCGGTCTTGAGCTCGCTCCACACGGCGTTCTGCGTGCTCGCGAAGACCTCGTTCAGCGTGATCAGGCCCTTGCGGTCCTTCTCCGGCACGAAGCCCGGCAGGTCCATCAGGCGCTGGGCGGTGCCGGCGCTGTAGAGACGGTCCAGGGCCACGTTCTGGATGCGGGCGACGGCACCGGGGATGTCCACCGGACCGGCACGATCCCACTCGTTGTAGTCCACCGTCAGCGTGCTCAGGAACTCCGGCTTGAAGCGGAAGCTGTCAGCGCTGAACAGGCCCTTGGCCAGGAAGTCCAGGGCCTCGCGCTGGCGGGCCGGCTCGACCGGCTTGAAGGCCGGTTGCGCGCCTGCGCCGGGCAGCTCGCGCTGCATGTACATGCCGCCGACGTACTTGCCGACCAGCTCGGCCGCACGGCTCAGCTGTGCAAAGCCGCCCATCAGGACGCGACGCTGGCGCAGGGGATCGTCACCGATCTGGGGCTTGCGGTCCTGCACGCGGGCCCACAGCTCCTGCGAGAGCTTCAGGCGGCGCTTGTAGTAGGCCAGCGGGTCGGCGCCGAGGTCGAAGCGGTTGGCGAGCGGGTCGATGCCGCCGAAGAGGTCGGCGTCGGCGTCGTCCGCATAGGCCAGCGCCGGCTCGGTGCTGCGCGCGGCGATCTTGGCCAGCTCCTGCGCCTCCATCTCGGCCGCCATCGGCTTGTAGGCGTACTCGATGGCCCAGTAGTCGTAGGCGCCCAGCGTGGTGTTGGTCAGCGCGCCGTGCGACTCGCCCTTGAGCGAGAGGTTGTAGGCGTTGTAGTCCATCACCGAGCCGGAGATGCCGTGGGCATCGGTCCAGGCCTTGTCCAGCAGCTGCGCCTGCGTCACGGTGGTGGAGGCCTTGAAGTTGTGCTTCAGGCCCAGCGTGTGACCCACCTCATGCATGATCACGTCGCGGATGACGGCATGCACGAAGGCCTCGGCCTCGGGGCTGTCCGGGGCGATCTCGCCGCGGGCCTCGAGCACATCCATCGCGAAGTCCATCTCGCTGGCGGCCTCCTGGGCGTAGCGGCAGTCCTCGCCGGCGTCGTGGCCGGCATGGGCGGCACGGCCCAGCGCGCGGTTCACGTCCTCGACGAGGAAGCGGCGCGAGCCACGGGCGAAGACGTCGCTCATGCCGATGTCCGCATCCAGGATCTCGCCGGTGCGGGGGTCCGCATGGCTCGGGCCGATGGCGAAGCCGACGTCGGCGCCGACGAACCAGCGGATCGAGGCATGGCCAGCGTCCATGTTGTCCCAGTCGGCGTCATCCGGCTGCTGCTTGGCAACGACGGCGTTCTTGTAGCCGATCTTCTCGAAGGCCTTGTTCCACTCGAGGATGCCCTCCTCGACCGCCTTGCGGTACTTCGGCGGGATGTTCTTGTCCAGCCAGTAGGTGATGGGCTTGACCGGCTCGGACAGCGCCGCCTGCGGGTCGGCCTTCTCCAGGCGCCAGCGCTTGATGGCATGGACGCGGGTGTTGGGCTTGAAGTCCTCGCTGAGGTCGGTGTAGGACTCGGCGAAGTGGCCCAGGCGTGGGTCGGCCAGACGGGCCTTCATGGCCTGCTCGGGCAGCGCCTTGAAGCTGTAGACGAAGCTCATGAACAGGCTGCGCGGATCCGGCGTGGCCTGCGGGGCGCTGGGCATCGGCACCGGCATCGGCGTCAGGGGCGGCGCGGGGATGCGCGGCGTCGCGAAGTGCATGCGGGCGGTCAGCGTGCTCAGGCCCGCCTCGGCGCGCGTGGCCTCGACGAAGCTGTTGGCGCGGTCCGGGGCGAAGGGCAGGCGGTAGGCCATCTCCAGGCGCGTCGACAGGCCGGGGATGTCGGTCAGCAGCAGGCTGGCGTCCACGAGGAAGGACTTGCGCTCGGCGTGCTCGGCGCTGGCCACGGGCGAGGCAGCCAGCAGGCTGGGCGAGAAGGCCTGCTCGGAAGCCAGGCGGTTGCCGCCCTCGGCGCGGAACTTGGTGTTCAGGGCCATCAGCTGCAGCTGGTTGCCCACGCGGCGCCATTCGGCCAGGTGCACACGGCCCATCTGGCTGGCGTAGAGGCCGCGCTCGCCCACGCCGTTGGCGACGTTGACGGAGAAGAGGAAGGGCTTGTTCAGCTGGGCCTTGGGGATCTCGAGCCAGACCTTCTCGTCCTTGCGCCAGATCGGGAACAGGCCGTCCTGGCTCTTGGCGTCCTTGATGACGTCGTTGAAGGGCTTGGGGGCCGTCGGGTCTGCCGGCGGCTTCGCGGCAGCGGCCGGGGCGGAGGCACCGCTGGCGGCGGCAGCCGGCGGCGTGGCGCCGTTGCCCTGCGCGACGGCGGCCTGGCTGGCCAGGGCGAGGGCGGCCACGGCGGCCGCGGTCAGGAGGCTCAGCGGCTGAGCCGGCAGGCGCGATGAAGTCTGGGTCATTCGATTGGCTTTCTGATGAGTATCCGGTCTGCCGGGTCGGGCCCGGCAGCCCCCCGGGCTGATGACAAGCCGCCCATTGTGTTGCGGCGCCCGCGGGCGTCAATGCTGGCGCACCCCACTCGCCCCTGCCAAACCGTGCTTCATCGCACACCGCATCCGGCACCCCCGCGCGCCCTGACGCCCAGCCGACAGCGCGCCGGTGCCGGGGCCGCTAGACTGCGCCGCCATGTCTGCCACTTCGTCTGCCACGTCGTCCACCCCGTCGTCCGACCCCGCACGACGCACCACCCACCTGCTGTACCTGCACGGCTTCCGCTCGTCGCCACGCTCGGCCAAGGCCCAGCGCATGGCGCGATGGGTGGGCGAACACCGCCCGGACCTCGTCTTCGAAGCCCCCCAGCTGCCGCCCTCGCCCGCCGAGGCGATCGCCCAGATCCGCGCACGGATCGCCGACTGGCCGCGCGACACCCTGGCGGTGATGGGCAGCTCGCTCGGCGGCTTCTATGCGACCTGGGTGCAGCAGCACACGGGCAGCCGCGCCGTGCTGCTCAACCCCGCCGTGGACCCGGCCCGTGACCTCGCCCGCTACATCGGCGAGCACAGCTGCTGGCAGGACCCGCAGGAGCGCTTCTTCTTCCGGCCCGAGTTCGTCGACGAGCTGCGGGCCCTGCACCAGGCCCTGCCCCCGGGCGCCATCGCGCGGCCGGACCGCCTCCTGGCCGTGATCGCCAAGGGCGACGAGGTGCTGGACTGGCACGAGATGCACGCCCGCTACGAGGGCAGCCGCATCAAGCTGCTCGAAGGCAGCGACCACGGCCTCTCGGATTTCGACGACTACCTCTCTGAACTGACGGAGTTTCTGCAGCTATGAACCCCGCACGCCGCCTCGAAGGCCAGGTTTCCATCATCACGGGCGCTGCCCAGGGCATCGGCCTGGCCACCGCCCTCAAGTTCGCGCAGGAAGGCGCCATCGTCGTCGTGTGCGACCTGCGCCAGGAGGCGGTCGATGCCGCCGTGGCGCAATGCCAGGCCGCCGGCGCCGAGGCGCTGGGCTTCGCGTTCTCCGTCACGGACCGCGCGCAGGTGGACGCCATGGCTGCCGCCGTGAAGGCGCGCTTCGGCCGCATCGACGTGCTGGTCAACAACGCCGGCATCACGCAGGACGCCCGCCTGCAGAAGATGAGCCTCGAGCAGTTCGACGCCGTCATCGACGTCAACCTGCGCGGCGTCTTCCACTGCGCGCAGGCCGTGGTCGACACCATGGTGGCGCAGGGCCGCGGGGTGATCCTCAACGCGTCTTCGGTCGTGGGCATCTACGGCAACTTCGGCCAGACCAACTACGCCGCCGCCAAGTTCGGCGTGATCGGCTTCACCAAGACCTGGAGCCGCGAGCTCGGCCCCAAGGGCGTGCGCGTGAACGCCGTGGCGCCGGGCTTCATCGAGACGCCCATCCTCGCCACCATCCCCGACAAGGTGCTCGGGCAGATGCAGGAGGAGGTGCCGCTGCGCCGCCTGGGCAGTCCGGCGGAGGTGGCCAATGTCTACGCCTTCCTGGCCAGCGACGAGGCGAGCTACGTGAACGGCGCCGTGCTGGAAGTCTCGGGCGGCCTGACGGTCTGAGGCGGCATGGCGGCGCACGCGGGCGGCCCGCAGATCCTCGTCAGCGCCTGCCTGCTGGGCGCGCCGGTGCGCTACGACGGCCGCGCGCAGGACCTCCGCTCCGCGCTGCTGGACCGCTGGCAGGCGGCCGGCCTGGTCGTGCCCCTGTGTCCTGAGCTGGCCGGCGGCCTGCCGGTGCCGCGGCCGCCCGCCGAGATCGAGCCCGGCGCCCAGGGCTGGCAGGTCTGGCTGGGCCAGGCCCGCCTGCACGACGCCCAGGGCGGCGACCCGACGGCCGCCTTCCGCGCCGGCGCCGAGGCCGCGCTGGCCCTGGTGCGGCGCCACGGCCTGCGGATCGCGGTGCTGAAGGAAGGCAGCCCCTCCTGTGGCAGCCAGCGCATCGCCTCCGGCCATTTCGACGGCGTCAAGCGGCCCGGGGAGGGGCTGACCGCCGCCCTGTTGCGGCATCACGGCGTCCAGGTCTTCAGCGAGCATGGGCTCGAGGCGGCGGAGGCCGCGCGGCTGGCGCAGATCCCTCGCTGAAGGACCGCACCCGCCCGGTGTGCAAGGGCCGCACAGCCGTGAGCGGCCGGTGGGCAGCCCAGGGCCGAGCCTCGCTAGACTCGCTGGCCCGCCCCACACCATCCGCCCCATGCCCGACCGCGACCCGCTTCCTCCCTCCAGCCGCCGGCTGCATTGGCTCGTGGCCGCCCTGATGCTGGGACTGGCCGGCGCGGGGCTCTACATGAGCCGCACCGAGGCCTGGGCCCTCTACCCCTGGCACAAGTCGCTGGGCGTGCTCGCCTTGGTGGTCATCGCGGTCCGCGTGGTCCAGCGTCTGCGCCTGGGCCTGCCGGCGCCGGTGCAGCCCACGTCGCCGGCCCTGCATCGCGCGGCGCGCTGGGCCCATGCCGTGCTGCTCGGCCTCACCCTGCTGATGCCCCTGAGCGGCATGCTGTTCTCTGGCGCCAGCGGCCATGGCTTCGGTGTCTTCGGCCTGACCCTGGTGCCGCACCAGGACGACCCGTCCCGGCCCGGCGAGGTGCTGCCCTACCACGCCGGTCTGGCCGAGCTGGGCCAGCAGGCGCACCACTGGGGCGGCTACCTGCTGCTGGCCCTCGTGGCCCTGCATGTCCTGGCAGCCTTGAAGCACCACTTCGTGGATCGTGACCGCACCCTGCTGCGCATGCTGGGCCGCTCGGATCGCTGAGGGGCCGCGGGGTCGGCCACGCCGTCACTGTCGCTTGCCAGCCCGTGGAAGCTGCAACAAGCGTAACCCTTTGCTCGAGGCATCCACCGCCCCGGCTCGCCCTCCACCGGCGGGCGGCGGATCGAGCGGGCGCACGGGATTTCTGCACGGGCCGCCCCACCCCGGCCGGCCCGGCTCGGGGCCGCCGTACTTCGGCGACAATGCGCACCCTATGTTTGCCCTGTTCGATGACGCCGGAAAATTCCTCGCCGGCCGTGTGATGTCCGAAGCGGAAAGCTCGATGCAGATCGAGCTGGACTCGGGCAAGCGCGTCAAAGTGAAGGCGGCCAATGTGCTGCTCAAGTTCGACAAGCCCGCCCCGGCCGAGCTGATGGCCCAGGGCCAGGCGCTGGCGCAGGAGATCGACCTCGATCTCGCCTGGGAGTTCGCCACCGAGGGGGAGTTCGGCTTCGCCGACCTGGCGCGCGACTACTTCGACGCCAAGGCCGGCGTCGAGCAGCAGGCCGCCGCGCTCTTCCGCCTGTACGAGGCGCCGCACTACTTCCGCCGCATGGGCAAGGGCCTGTTCAAGAAGGCGCCGGAGGAGCAGGTCAAGGCCGCGCTGCTGGGCATCGAGCGCAAGCGCCAGCAGGCGCTGCAGATCGAGGCCTGGGCGAACGAGCTGATCGCCGGCCAGTGCCCTGACGGCATCCGCGATCAGATCTACAAGATTCTCTTCAAGCCCGACAAGAACGGCCCCGAGTACAAGGCCGTGGTCGAAGCCGCCAAGCGTTCGCAGCAGGCGCCGCTGGAGTTGCTCAAGGGCGCCGGCGCGATCAGCAGCCCTTACCAGTTCCACTGGAAGCGCTTCCTGTTCGAGAACTTCCCCAAGGGCACCGGCTTCCCCGCGCTCACCGCACCGCAGATCACCGACGAGCTGCCCGTGGCACCGGTGCAGGCCTTCTCGATCGACGACTCCGCCACCACGGAAATCGACGATGCGCTCTCCGTGCAGGGCCTCGGCACCGGCACCATCGTCTTCGGCGTGCACATCGCGGCGCCGGGCCTGGCCATCCAGCCGGACTCGCCCGTGGACAAGGTCGCCCGCGAGCGCCTCTCGACCGTCTACATGCCCGGCTGGAAGCTGACCATGCTGCCGGACGAGGTGGTGCAGCACTACACGCTGGCCGAGGGGCGCGAGTGCCCGGCCGTGTCGCTGTATGTGACGATGGACGAGGCCACGCTCGAGATCCGCAGCCGCGAGACCAAGCTCGAGCGCGTGCCCATCGCGGCCAACCTGCGCCATGACAAGCTGGACAGCACGGTCACCGAGGCCTCGCTGACCGGCGAGGTGCCGGCCGACTACGCCTTCGGCGCCGAACTGCGCTTCTGCTTCCGCCTGGCGAAGCATCTCAAGGCCCAGCGCGAGATCGTGCGCGGCAAGCCCGAGACCTTCAACCGCCCGGACTACACCTTCCGCCTGGACAGCAACGGCGAGCGCGAGCCCGAGGGCCACGAGACCGTCAGCATCGGCACGCGCCAGCGCGGCGCGCCGCTGGACCTGATCGTGGCCGAGGCCATGATCCTGGCCAACAGCAGCTGGGGTGGCTGGCTCAGCGAGCTGGGACTGCCGGGCATCTACCGCAGCCAGGCCAGCCTGGCGCCGGGCGTCAAGGTACGCATGGGCACCAAGGCCCTGCCGCACGCCGGCATGGGCGTGGCGCAGTACACCTGGGCCACCTCGCCACTGCGCCGCTACACCGACCTGGTCAACCAGTGGCAGATCATCGCCTGCGCCCGCCACGGCCGCACGGCCGCGCTGGTGGCGCCGTTCAAGCCCAAGGACGCCCAGCTCTTCTCGATCATCTCGGGCTTCGACGCCGCCTACTCGGCCTACAACGGTTTCCAGTCGGGCATCGAGCGCTACTGGACCCTGCGCTACCTGCAGCAGAACGCCATCCACGAGCTCACGGCCTCCGTGATGAAGGACGGCTTGGTGCGCGCGGACACCCTGCCCCTCGTCTTCAAGGCCCTGGGCTGCGAAGGTCTGGCGCGCGGCAGCCATGTGCGGGTGCGCATCACCGGCATCGACGAGATGACGCTGGACGTCCACGCCTCGCTGATCGAGCGCCTGGACGAGGCGCAGGCTCCGGACGACGAGCCGGCCTCGGACGAGGATGACGACGCCGCCGGCAGCGGCCCGCTCACGCTGGCGATCGACCTGAACGACGCGGAAGGCGCCTCCGACGCCGCCCCCGCGGCCCCGGCCGCCTGAGCGGCCTCCCCGCACGACCGCCATGCAGCCGCGCAAGATCCAGCCGCTCCACCTCGCCCTGATCGTCTCGCTGGGCCTGCACCTGATGCTGCTGGCCCTGCGGATCGCCGATCCGGAGCGCTTCCAGCGCCTGTTCCAGGACACGCCGCTGGAGGTGGTGCTGGTCAACGCCCGCAGCAAGGATGCCCCCGCCGAGGCCAAGGCCCTGGCGCAGGCGAACCTCGCGGGCGGCGGGGAGTCGGCCCGGCAGAAGCGCGCCACCTCGCCACTGGCGCCCTCGCCCCGCATGGAGCTGGGCGACAGCACCGAGACGCAGCGCAACCAGATCGCCAAGCTCCAGGAGGTGCAGCAGCAGCTGCTCGCCCAGGTGCGCCGCGAGCTGGCGCTGCTGCCGCCGCCGGACCCCAAGCGCGAGCGCAGCTCGCCCGAGGCGCGCGAGCAGGCCGAGAAACGCCGCCAGCTGGTGCAGCTGCTGGCCGAGATCGAGAAGCGGGTGAACGACGAGAACGCCCGCCCCCGCAAGCGCTACGTGAGCCCCGCCACGCGCGAGGTCGTCTACGCCCAGTACTACGACACCCTGCGCCGCCGCATCGAGGAACGCGGCACCCGCGACTTCCCCACCTACCGGGGCCGCAAGCTCTACGGCGAGCTGATCATGAACATCCACGTGGACTTCAAGGGCCGCCTCGTGGACACCGAGATCATCCAGAGCTCCGGCAACAACCAGCTCGACAAGCGCGCCATCGCCATCGTGCGCGCCTGCCAGCCCTTCGGCGACTTCAACACCGAGATGCGCCGCGGCGCCGAGGTGCTGGTCATCACCACCCGCTTCAAGTTCACCCGTGAGGATGGGCTCGAGGCGACCGTGACGGAGCAGCTGTGATGCCGGACCGCTACGCCGTCGCCGGAAATCCCGTCGCACACAGCCAGTCGCCGGCCATCCATGCGCAGTTCGCGGCGCAGACGGGCCAGGACCTGGTCTACGAGCGCCTGCTGTGCCCGCTCGACGCCTTCCTGCCCACGGTGAAGGCCTTTGCCGCCGAGGGCGCCAGGGGCTGCAATGTGACGGTGCCCTTCAAGTTCGAGGCCTTCGCGGCCGCCCGGCGCCGCAGCCCGCGCGCCGAACTCGCCGGGGCCGTCAACACCCTGCGCTTCGACGAGCAGGGCTGGTGGGGCGACAACACCGACGGCCTCGGCCTCGTGCGGGACATCCAGGCCAATGCCGCCCAGCCGCTCCTCGGCCTGCGCGTGCTGCTGCTGGGGGCCGGTGGCGCCTCGGCCGGCGTGATGGGCAGCCTGATCGCCGCGCGCCCGGCGGAGCTGACGCTGGCCAACCGCAGCCTCGACAAGGCCGTCGCCCTGGTCGGCAGCCACGCGCGCTGGGCCCAGGAGCACGGCGTGCGCCTGCAGGCCAGCACGCTCAACGACCTGCCCGAGGCGCGCTTCGATGTGCTGGTCAACGGCACCAGCGCCAGCCTCGCGGGGGCGGGCGTGCCGGTGCGGGGCCAGGTCTTGCGCCCCGGCGGCCTGGGCATCGACATGATGTACGGCCCCGCCGCCCAGGGCTTCCTGGACTGGGTGCAAGCGCAGGGTGCCCGCCCGCGGGACGGCCTGGGCATGCTGGTCGAGCAGGCCGCCGAGGCCTTCCAGCTCTGGCGTGGCGTGCGCCCGGACACCGCCCCGGTGCTGGCCGACCTGCGCCAGCGCCTGCAGCACAAGGGCTGAGCCGTGCTGCGCCAGCTGCCCCTGCGCCTGCTCGCCCTGCTTGCCCTCGGGCTGCTGGCGCTGCAGCTCTACTTCCTGGCGCGCATCGCCCTGATGAACGTGCTGGACCCGCAGTCGACCAGCTTCCAGCGCTCCGAGATCTGGCGCCTGGCCACCGAGAAGCACGAGGTCGCGTGGAGCCAGGACTGGGTGCCGGACGCGCGGCTGTCGGCCTCGCTGAAGCGGGCCGTGATCGCCAGCGAGGACGCCGGCTTCTCCGAGCATGGCGGCGTGGAGTGGGACGCCCTCGAGAAGGCCTGGGAGAAGAACCAGCGCGAGCAGGCCAAGGCCGACAAGCGCGCCAAGGCCGCCTCGCGGTCGCCGGCCCGGGACAGTGACCGCCCCACGACGCCCAAGCCCCAGGCCAAGATCGTCGGCGGCTCGACCATCACCCAGCAGCTGGCCAAGAACCTGTTCCTCAGCGGCGAGCGCCACCTGCTGCGCAAGGGCCAGGAGTTCGTGCTGACCTTCATGCTGGAGGCGCTCCTGTCCAAGCAGCGCATCCTCGAGATCTACCTGAACCACGTCGAGTGGGGTGAAGGCGTCTTTGGTGCCCAGGCCGCGGCCCGGCACTACTTCCGCGTGGACGCCGCGCAGCTCGCCCCGTGGCAGGCGGCGCGCCTTGCCGTCATGCTGCCGGCGCCCAAGCGCTTCGAGAAGCGGCCCGGCTCGGCCTATGTGGTCGGCCGCGCCGCGACCATCGAGGCCCGCATGGGCGCCGTCGCGCTGCCCTGACCCCGATCCGCCGCCGCCCGATCCCCCCCGACACCGCCCACCATGGCCTCCGACCACCCGCTCACCGCCGAGATCGCCGCCACCGCCGCCCGCCTGGTGGTGGAGGAAGGCCTCGAGTACGGCCCCGCCAAGCGCCGGGCCCACAAGCAGCTGGGCCTGCCCCGCAACGCGCCGCTCCCCAGCAACGACGAGCTGGAAGACGAGGTGCGGGACTACCTCGCCCTCTTCTGCGCCGACACCCAGCCCGGCGAGCTGCGCGCGCTGCGCGAGCTGGCCGCGGTCTGGATGGAGCGGCTGGCCGAGTTCCGGCCCCACCTGTGCGGCGCCGTCTGGCGCGGCACGGCGACGCGCCTGTCCAACATCCACCTCCAGCTCTACTGCGACGACAGCAAGGCCGCCGAGATCGCGCTGATCAACGCCGGCGTGGACTACGAGGTCGGCGAGGCGCCGGGCCCGCGCGGCCCGGTGGACCTGCTGACCGTGGCCGACCGCTGCCGGCCGCTCAATGAATGGGTGACCATCGCGCTGAGCATCCTCGACAAGGATGACCTGCGCGGCGCCCTCAAGCCTGACAGCCGCGGCCGCACCGAGCGCGGGGACCTCGCGGCCCTGCGCCGGCTGCTCGACCAAACCGACGCGGACACCGACGCGGGCAGCGACGAAGGAGTCACCCCATGAACCGCCGCCACGCCCTCTTCGGCACCGTCGGCCTGGCCGCCGCAGGCTTCGGCGCCTGGCTGGCCCGGCGTGGCCAGCCGGCAGAGGCCCCGATGCCCGCCCTGCCCCCGCGCCCGACCTCCGCGGCCGACGCCTTCTGGATGGCCCGCTTCGAGCGCCTGGACGGCAGCGAGCTGGCCGCCCGCCAGCTGCGGGGCCAGCCGCTGCTGCTGAATTTCTGGGCCACCTGGTGTGCGCCCTGCGTGCGCGAGCTGCCCGAGATCCAGCAGTTCCTGGCCGCCCAGCCGGGCTGGCAAGGCCTGGCCCTCGCCATCGACCGCAAGGAAGCCGTCCAGGATTTCCTCGCCAAGCTGCCGCTGCAGATCCCGCTGGCGCTGGGCGGCGTGCAGGGCCTGGAGCTAGGTCGCCAGCTCGGCAACACCCAGGGCGGACTGCCCTTCAGCGTCGTCTTCGATGCCCGCGGCGAGGTCTATTGGCGCCGGCTGGGTGCCCTGCAGGCCGGCGAGCTCGACGCCGTCGCCCGGGCCCTGGCGGCCGGTCAGCCGGCCCCCGAGGCAGGGAAAACCGGGGCCTGATCCGGCCCTCGCTGGCATCAGAATCGCGCTCTCGCCGGGCTGGACGCTCGTCAAGACCCGAATCCCGGGCTTTCTTGGGCAAGCTCAAGAAACGTGGAAGGTCAAGCCATTTATTTTTGGCTACCTGCCGGGATCTGGGTCTAAAAAAGCTAAAGTTCAGCCTTTCGCGCTTCTAGTGTCTACGCTCTAAACCGCCACGGCACGTCGCTGATGCAGATTCTTGTGATTCACGGCCCCAACCTCAACCTCCTTGGCACCAGGGAGCCCGGGGTGTATGGCGCAACGACTTTGGCGCAGATCGATGCAGATCTGCAGCAATTCGCTGCCAATGCCAGGGCCACGCTCGAAAGCTTCCAGAGCAACCACGAAGGTGCCCTGGTCGATCGCATCCAGGCGGCTGGCCGTGACGGCACACGCTTCATCATCATCAATCCGGCGGCCTACACGCACACCAGCGTGGCCATCCGGGACGCCCTGGCGGCGGTGGCCCTGCCTTTCGTCGAGGTCCACCTGTCCAATATCCACAAGCGCGAGGCCTTCCGCCACCACAGCTATGTGTCGGAACTCGCGGTGGGCGTGATCTGCGGCCTGGGTCCCCAGGGTTACCGCTACGCCCTGATGCATGCCCTGGACCACGTCCGGCTGCATGCAGCTGACGGCGGCTGAAGCGAGGGCGCGGCCGCCCCGGCGACCGCGGCATTGGCAAGCACTACAAAATCTTTCCGTTGGAGAAGCCTCATGGATCTGCGCAAGCTCAAGACCCTGATCGACCTCGTGTCCGAGTCGAACATTTCTGAACTTGAAATCACCGAAGCCGATGGCAAGGTGCGCATCGTCAAGTCCGACGGCACGGTGGCCGTGCCCCTGGCCCAGGCCATGCCGATGATGGCCGCGCCCGTGGCCGCCGCGCCGGTGGCGGCCGCTGCGCCCGCCGCTGCCGCTGCCGCGCCTGCCGCGGCCCCCGTCGAGACCGGCCATGTGGTGAAGTCGCCCATGGTGGGCACCTTCTACCGCGCCTCCGGCCCCAATGCCAAGGCTTTCGTGGAGGTGGGCCAGCAGGTCAAGGAAGGCCAGGCCATCTGCATCATCGAAGCCATGAAGATCATGAACGAGATCGATGCCGACAAGGCCGGCACCGTGACCAAGATCCTGGTGGAGAACGGCCAGCCGGTGGAATTCGGCCAGCCGCTGTTCATCATCGAGTGAACTCGCCCCACCCCCTACCGGCTGCGCCGGCCCCCTCGAGGGGGCGCGCTCGGCGGTCCGGCGAAGCCGGATCCGCGACCGCTGCCGGATGGGTCCTTGGCCGCATTGCGCCCTGAGCGCTGAGCAACTGCCATGTTTAAGAAAATCCTGATTGCCAATCGAGGCGAGATTGCCCTTCGAATCCAGCGCGCCTGCCGCGAGCTGGGCGTGAAGTCGGTCGTCGTCTACTCCGAGGCCGACCGCGACGCCAAGTACGTCAAGCTGGCGGATGAGGCCGTGTGCATCGGCCCGGCCCCCTCCGCCCAGAGCTACCTGAGCATGCCGGCCATCATCGCCACCGCCGAGGTGACCGATGCCGAGGCCATCCACCCGGGCTACGGCTTCCTGTCGGAGAACGCCGACTTCGCCGAGCGCGTGGAGCGCAGCGGCTTTACCTTCATTGGCCCGACGCCGGACAACATCCGCACGATGGGCGACAAGGTCTCCGCCAAGCAGGCCATGCGCGCGGCCGGCGTGCCCTGCGTGCCCGGCTCGGACGGCGCCCTGCCCGACGATCCCAAGGAGATCATCCGCATCGCCCGTTCCGTGGGCTACCCGGTGATCATCAAGGCCGCCGGCGGCGGCGGTGGCCGCGGCATGCGCGTGGTGCACACCGAAGCCGCGCTGGTGAATGCCGTGCAGATGACCAAGGCGGAAGCCGCGGCCGCCTTCGGCAATCCCGAGGTCTACATGGAGAAGTTCCTGGAGAACCCGCGTCACGTGGAGATCCAGGTGCTGGCCGACGGCCACAAGAACGCCGTGTGGCTCGGCGAGCGCGACTGCTCCATGCAGCGCCGCCACCAGAAGATCATCGAGGAAGCGCCGGCACCCGGCATCCCCCGCCGCACCATCGAGAAGATCGGCGACCGCTGCGCGACCGCCTGCAAGAAGATGGGCTACCGGGGCGCCGGCACCTTCGAGTTCCTCTTCGAGAACGGCGAGTTCTACTTCATCGAGATGAACACCCGCGTGCAGGTGGAGCACCCGGTGACGGAAATGGTCACCGGCGTGGACATCGTCGCGATGCAGATCCGCATTGCCGCCGGCGAGAAGCTGCCCTTCACCCAGCGCAACATCGAGATGCGCGGCCACGCCATCGAGTGCCGCATCAATGCCGAGGACCCGGTGAAATTCGTGCCCTCCCCGGGCCGCATCACCATGTGGCACCCGCCCGGCGGCCCCGGCGTGCGCGTGGACTCGCATGCCTACACGAACTACTTCGTGCCGCCCAACTACGACTCCATGATCGGCAAGATCATCGTGCATGGCGACACCCGCGAGCAGGCCCTGGCCCGCATGCGCATCGCCCTGTCGGAGACGGTGGTGGAAGGCATCCAGACCAACATCCCGCTGCACCGCGAGCTGATGGCCGATGCGAAGTTCATCGAGGGCGGCACGTCCATCCATTACCTGGAAGGCTGGATGAACCAGCACAAGCGCTGAAACAGCGCTGATCGCGGACGACGCCCTATCATTCGCGTCTGACGCATACGCACCCGCCACAGCCCTGGCGCGGCCCATGCCGCCCAGGGCTTGTGCATTTGAAGTGCCCTTGAAAGTTTCCCCATGAGCAACACCCCCAGCACCCCCGACCTGCACGAGCTCGTGCTCATCTGCCGCGAGGACGACGTCGAGACCGTCAGCGATGCGCTGATGGAAGTGGAGTCGCTCGCCGTCTCGGTGGAAGACGCGGATGCCGACACGGCCTCCGAGAAGGCCCTGTTCGGCGAGCCCGGCATGCCCGCGCCCAAGCCGGGCTGGGAGCGTTCCGTCGTGAAGGCGTTGTTCGCCAGCGAGGCCGAGGCGACCGAGGCCGCCACCCTGCTGCTGGCCCAGGACTGGGCGCAGGACGTGCATGTGCAGACCATCCAGGCCGTGGAAGAGCAGGACTGGGTGCGCCTGACGCAGTCGCAGTTCGCGCCCGTCGAGATCACGCCCGAGTTCTGGATCGTGCCCTCGTGGCACGAGGCCCCGGCGCAGGCCAAGCAGGTCATGCGCCTCGACCCCGGTCTCGCCTTCGGCACCGGCACGCACCCGACCACCCGTATGTGCCTGCGCTGGGTCGCCCGCCATGGCGCCGAGGCCGCCGGCTGGGACCGCGTGCTGGACTACGGCTGCGGCTCGGGCATCCTGGCCATCGGCGCCGCGCTGCATGGCGCGCAGCACATCGATGCCGTCGACATCGACCCGGCCGCCATCATCTCCTCCAAGGCCAATGCCGAGGCCAACCGCGTGACGCTGAACGCCGCGCTGCCCGACGCCGCGACGGGCGAGTACCCGCTGGTGCTGGCCAACATCCTCGCCACGCCGCTGAAGCTGCTGGCTCCGCTGCTGTGCGCCCATGTGCGCGCGGGCGGCCACCTCGTGCTGGCCGGCATCCTCGAGCGACAGGCCCAGGAGCTCAAGGACGCCTACGCGCCGTGGCTGGCCCTGGACGTCAGCGACAGCGAGGAGGGCTGGATCCTCATGACGGCACGCCGCGCCGCCTGAGCCCCGCCACGCTGGCTCGCCAGGCAAGGCCTGACCCCGCCAGCGCCGCAAGCCCCGCCCGCATCGGCAGGATCGATGTTTCTAGGGGTGAGCGCGCTCGGCGGTGACAGGCCTTCATGGCATGATCTGCCCCCATGAGTCTTGCTACCCGCTGCACCGCCTGCGGCACCATCTTCCGCGTGGTGCAGGACCAGTTGCGCGTGTCCGAGGGCTGGGTGCGCTGCGGCCGTTGCGCCGAGGTCTTCGATGCCCGTGAACAGCTCTTCGATCTGGACCGCGAGGCGCCGCCGCCCTGGCCCGCCCCGAGCCCCGAGAGCGAGTTCGAGCCCCCGCGCGGCGAACCCGCCTTCGTGCGCGAGCAGCCCGCCCTGAGCCGTGCCGCGCCGGCGGTGATGCCCCCTGCACCGGCGCCGGCCGCCCATCATGCCGTGCGTCGCCCGATCGACGTCGCCGCGGAGCGCCGCAGCGTGCCGCCGCCCGCGACCCCTCCGGCTGCGGCGCCCGCAACAGCGCCCGCCTACACCCCGAGCCCGATGCCGACGCACGAGCCCGTGCAGCCGGCGTCCGCCTTCACACAGCCCTCCGAAGCGTTCGAGCCTCCGCACGATGCCGAGATGCACGCCGCTCGGACGGGCGGTCACGATCGCGCCGGCGAGCGTCGCGAACCCTTCTGGGAGCCGCCGCCCGATCCCGCCATGACGGCCGCCGCCCCCGTGGATGCCCGTGCCGACATGCCGGAGCCCAAGGGGATGCGCTTCGAGCCCGAGCCGCCACCACCGGCGCCCGTGCCGTCTCCGGCGGCAGTCCCGGCGGCCCAGGACCTGGGCCCGGATGTCGTGCTGTCGCCGAGCCTGCAGTCGGCGCAGGCCGCGATGCCCGAGCTGCCCGCCCAAGCCGCCGCCACCAAGCCTGCACGCAAGCCCGGTTTCCTGCGCCGCGCCGAGGGCGAGGCCCGCTGGCAACGCCCCGGCGTGCGCCTGGCGCTCGGCCTGGGCACCGTGCTGCTCCTGTGCGGCGCGGCCGCACAGCTGACCTGGCATTACCGCGACGCCCTCGCCACGCAGTCCCCGACGGCCCGTGAATGGCTCGCGGCCGCCTGTCCGCGCCTGGGCTGCGAGCTGCATCCGTGGCAGCGCCTGGATGCCTTCAGCGTCGAGAGCAGCGGGCTGTCGGAAGCTGCCAGCGGCAACCACTACAAGTTCAGCCTCAGTCTGCGCAACAAGAGCCCCTGGGAGCTGGCGACGCCCTGGGTCGAGCTGAGCCTCAACGACGGCAACGGCAAGGTGCTGATGAAGCGCGCGCTGCGGCCCGAGGACTTCGCGAACGCGCAGCCCAGCACGGCCGCCAACAGCGAGCAGGCGCTGCAACTGGTGTTCAGCACCGGGCGCCAGCGCGTCAACGGCTACACAGTCGAGATCTTCTACCCGTGAGCGGCCGCGTCCCGAGGGTCCGCAGGCGCGGCCTCCTCGGCGCTTCTCGATGGACCGGCTCGCCACCGGCCGCCACCCCCACAGCCTCACGCGTGCAGGCATAAAAAAACCCGGCCGAGGCCGGGTTTTCAGCTTGGGCGGGTGATCCCCCGAGAGGGATCACGCCAGCCAGGCTCAGGGCTTGTTGCCAGTCGGGAAGGGCCAGGCGGCTTGCGGGCTCAGCGCCGTCTTGGCAGCCGGTGCAGCGGCAGGCTTGGCAGCAGCGGGGGCTGCAGCAGGCTTCTTGGCGGCAGGCTTGGCGGCCGGCTTGGCAGCGGGCTTCGCGGCAGGCTTGGCAGCGGCCTTGGGAGCAGCCTTGATGGGCGGCTTCTTGGTCGATGCAGCCTTGGCAGCCGGCTTGGCAGCAGGCTTGGCGGCGGGCTTGGCAGCGGCCTTGGGCGCAGCCTTGATGGGCGGCTTCTTGGTCGATGCAGCCTTGGCAGCGGGCTTTGCAGCCTTGGCAGCCGGCTTGGCAGCCTTGGCAGCAGCCTTGATCGGCGGCTTCTTGGTGGAAGCGGCCTTCTTGGCGGGCGCAGCAGCCTTCTTGGCCGGAGCAGCCTTCTTCGCCGGAGCAGCAGCCTTCTTGGCCGGAGCGGCCTTCTTTGCCGGAGCAGCAGCCTTCTTGGCCGGAGCGGCCTTCTTCGCCGGAGCAGCAGCCTTCTTGGCCGGAGCGGCCTTCTTCGCCGGAGCAGCAGCCTTCTTGGCCGGAGCGGCCTTCTTCGCCGGAGCAGCAGCCTTCTTGGCCGGAGCGGCCTTCTTTGCCGGAGCAGCGGCCTTCTTGGCCGGCGCGGCGGCCTTCTTGGCGGGAGCGGCCTTCTTGGCCGGTGCCTTCTTTGCAGTTGCCATGGTTTTCTCCTTGATCAAGTGAAAAAAGCACTGCCTGCGGCGGACCGGTCCACCTCAGCGCAGCTATCCACCGCCCGAGAGTCGCCTTGGAGCAGCGCCACGGTACGGTGAATGGGGTCGCGATGCACCGCCGCGCTTTTTCGCGTCTGACGGTTGGAAGGCATCGCTTGTCATGATCTCATTGACGAGCACTCAAAGGGACACAGGCCGCTGACCAGGCAGCCCGCTCAATCCCAGGACAGGGCGCCACCGGACTGGTATTCGATGACGCGGGTTTCGAAGAAGTTGCGCTCCTTCTTCAGGTCGATCATTTCGCTCATCCAGGGGAAGGGGTTCTCTTCGTTCGGGAAGAGTTCCTCCAGGCCGATCTGGGTGGCACGGCGGTTGGCGATGTAGCGCAGATAGCCCTTGAACATCGCGGCGTTGAGGCCCAGCACGCCACGCGGCATGGTGTCCTCGGCGTAGCGGTACTCGAGCTCCACGGCCTTCTGGAACAGGGCCTTGATCTCGGCCTTGAACTCGGCCGTCCAGAGCTGCGGGTTCTCGAGCTTGATCTGGTTGATCAGGTCGATGCCGAAATTGCAGTGCATGGACTCATCGCGCAGGATGTACTGGTACTGCTCGGCGGCACCGGTCATCTTGTTCTGGCGGCCCATGGCCAGGATCTGCGTGAAGCCGACGTAGAAGAACAGGCCTTCCATCAGGCACGCGAAGACGATCAGCGACTTCAGCAGGGTCTGGTCCGCGGCCAGCGTGCCCGTCTTGAAGTTCGGGTCCATGATCGCGTCGATGAAGGGGATCAGGAACTCGTCCTTGTCACGGATGGAGGCCACCTCGTGATAGGCGTTGAAGATCTCGCTCTCATCCAGGCCCAGGGACTCGACGATGTACTGGTAGGCGTGCGTGTGGATCGCTTCCTCGAAGGCCTGGCGCAGCAGGAACTGGCGGCACTCGGGCGCGGTGATGTGGCGGTAGGTGCCCAGCACGATGTTGTTCGCGGCCAGCGAATCGGCGGTCACGAAGAAGCCGAGGTTGCGCTTGATGATGCGGCGCTCGTCCTCGGTCAGGCCGTTGGGGTCCTTCCACAGGGCGATGTCGCGGGACATGTTCACTTCCTGCGGCATCCAGTGGTTGGCGCAGGTGGCGAGGTACTTGTCCCAGGCCCACTTGTACTTGAAGGGGACCAGCTGGTTGACGTCGGTCTGGCCGTTGATGATGCGCTTGTCGGCGATGTTGACGCGGCGCTCGGCGGCGGTGGAGGAAGCCGGCGGCGTCGATGCCGCCGCGGCCGCTTGCGGGCCGCTGTGCGGGGTGGCGCTCAGGCCATGATTCGTGGCGCTATTCAAGGCGCTGATCGCGGGCTTACGGTCTTCTTCCCAAACCAACATGGTGGACTTCCTATCTTGCGGATTATCGGAGTGTTGTGTCTAAAACACCAAGGACTTCTTGACAGCGACACAAATGCGCTGTTGCTGGACCGCATCGCTAACGCCGCAAATGTGCGTGGCAAAAAGCGGCCCGGAACAGGCGCAAATCAGGCCGCGGCAATCGACGCGCCCTGCCTCGCCGCGAGGGGCGGCGAGCGGGGATGGGGCGTGATGCCGGAGCATTCATGGATGCCCGCGAGCCGCGGGCAGCGATGAACACTCGAGGGAATCGAGCGAGCGGCAGCGGGCTCGTCAGGAGCTCGCTGCCGCCGCGGCGGGCGCCTTACTGGCAGGCCTCGCAGTCGGGGTTGTCGATGGAGCAGAACTTGATGTCCGTGGCCGGCGTGCTGTCCACCTCGACAGCGGGCGCCGCCTGCACGGCCGGTGCCGCCGCCACAGGTGCCGCGCTCAGACCCGACGAACCACCGGGCACCGCGTTGAGCTGCCCCGCCTTGCTGACCGTGCTCTTCTCGGCGTGCGTGGCGCCGATCGTGCGGAGGTAGTAGGTGGTCTTGAGGCCACGCTGCCAGGCCAGCTTGTAGGTCTCGTCCAGCTTCTTGCCCGAGGCGCCGGCCATGTAGATGTTCAGGCTCTGCGCCTGGTCGATCCACTTCTGGCGGCGCGAGGCGGCCTCGACCAGCCACTGCGGCTCCACCTCGAAGGCGGTGGCGTACAGGGCCTTGAGCTCCTCGGGCACGCGGTCGATGCGGCGCAGCGAACCGTCGAAGTGCTTGAGGTCCATGACCATCACGTCATCCCACAGGCCCAGCTTCTTCAGGTCGCGGACCAGCGCCTCGTTGATCACCGTGAACTCGCCCGACAGGTTGGACTTGACCGAGAGGTTGCCGAAGCAGGGCTCGATCGAGGCGTCGACGCCGATGATGTTGGAGATCGTGGCCGTCGGGGCGATGGCGACGCAGTTGCTGTTGCGCATGCCGTACGTGGCGATGCGCTGGCGCAGGCTGTCCCAGTCCATCGTGGACGAGCGGTCCACGTCCACGTAGCCGCCGCGCTCCTGCAGCAGCAGGTCCAGGGAGTCGATCGGCAGGATGCCGCGGTCCCACAGCGAGCCGCGGTAGCTGCTGTAGCGGCCGCGTTCCTCGGCCAGCTCGGTCGAGGCCCAGTAGGCGTAGTAGCAGATCGCTTCCATCGAGCGGTCGGCGAACTCCACAGCCTCGGCGGAGGCGTAGGGCGTGCGCAGCGCATACAGGGAGTCCTGGAAGCCCATCAGGCCCAGGCCCACCGGACGGTGGCGCAGGTTGGAGTCGCGCGCCTTCTTGACGGCGTAGTAGTTGATGTCGATGACGTTGTCCAGCATGCGCATGGCGGTGCGGACGGTCTTCTTCAGCTTGTCGTGGTCGATGACCTTCTTGCCATCGGGGCCGTCCTTCAGGTGCTGGACCAGGTTGACGGAGCCCAGGTTGCACACGGCGATCTCGCTGTCATTGGTGTTCAGCGTGATCTCGGTGCAGAGGTTGGACGAGTGCACCACGCCCACGTGCTGCTGCGGCGAGCGCACATTGCAGGCGTCCTTGAACGTGATCCAGGGGTGGCCGGTCTCGAACAGCATCGAGAGCATCTTGCGCCACAGGTCCTTGGCGGGCATGCGCTTGAAGAGCTTGATCTCGCCGCGGTCGGCCTTGGCCTCGTACTCGACGTAGGCCTTCTCGAAGGCCTGGCCGAAGAGGTCGTGCAGGTCCGGGCAGGTGGAGGGGCTGAACAGCGTCCAGTCCCCGCCTTCGGTCACGCGCTTCATGAACAGGTCGGGAATCCAGTTCGCCGTGTTCATGTCGTGCGTGCGGCGGCGGTCGTCGCCGGTGTTCTTGCGCAGCTCAAGGAACTCCTCGATGTCCAGGTGCCAGGACTCCAGGTAGGCACAGACGGCGCCCTTGCGCTTGCCACCCTGGTTCACGGCCACGGCGGTGTCGTTGACGACCTTCAGGAAGGGCACGACGCCCTGGCTCTTGCCGTTGGTGCCCTTGATGTGCGAGCCCAGGGCGCGCACGGGAGTCCAGTCATTGCCCAGGCCGCCGGCGAACTTGGACAGCAGCGCGTTCTCCTTGAGCGCCTCGTAGATGCCGTCGAGGTCGTCGGCCACGGTCGTCAGGTAGCAGCTGGAGAGCTGCGAGCGACGGGTGCCCGAATTGAACAGCGTCGGGGTCGAGCTCATGAAGTCGAAGCTGGACAGCACTTCATAGAACTCGATGGCGCGGGTCTCGCGGTCGATCTCGTTCAGCGCCAGGCCCATGGCCACGCGCATGAAGAAGGCCTGGGGCATCTCGATGCGCTTGCCTTCGGTGTGCAGGAAGTAGCGGTCGAACAGCGTCTGCAGGCCCAGGTAGTCGAACTGGAAGTCACGCTCGGCCTTCAGGGCGGCGCCCAGCTTGGCGAGGTCGTACTGGCCCAGCTTCTCGTCCAGCAGCTCGACCTGGATGCCCTTCTTGATGAAGGTGGGGAAGTAGTCGGCATAGCGCGTGTGCATCTCGGCCTGGGTCACTTCCTCGCCGAGGATCTCCTTGCGGATCGTGTGCATCAGCAGGCGGGCCGTGGCCTGGCTGTAGCCCGGGTCCTTCTCGATCAGGGTGCGCGAGGCCAGGATGGCGGCCTTGTAGACCTCGTCGATGGGCACGCCGTCGTACAGATTGCGCTTGGTCTCGGCCATGATGGGCTCGGGCTTGACGTCGGCGCCCAGGCCTTCGCAGCTGGAGCTGATCAGGCTGGCGAGCTTCTGCAGGTCCAGGGGCACGCGGTGGCCGCCGTCCAGCACCATCAGGGCGGTCTCGGGCGCTGCGGCCTGGGCGACTTCGCCCTGGCGCAGACGCTCCTGGGAGCGGCGCTCGCGGTACAGCACGTAGGCGCGGGCCACTTCATGGTGACCGCCGCGCATCAGGCCCAGCTCGACGTGGTCCTGCACGTCCTCGATGTGGAAGGTGCCGCCGCTCGGACGCGAGCGCAGCAGCGCGCGCACCACGGCTTCGGTCAGGGCGTCGACCGTCTCGCGCACGCTGGCCGAGGCCGCACCGCTGGTGCCATGCACGGCCAGGAAGGCCTTCATCAGGGCGATGGCGATCTTGCTGGGCTCGAAGGACACCACAGCGCCATTGCGGCGGATGATCTGGTAGGCCTGGTAGGCCGACTGCCGGGGCGTTTCAGCGGTGGCGGCGTGAGCCACGGCGCCTTCGGCGAGCGTGCTGGCGACAACGGTTTGCATGAAGGTTCCTTGTCTTGGAAATCGTTACTGCAGAGAACAAAAAGCCCGGGCCCGCTGGCGCGTTCCCAAGAATTTTTTGGAGTTGGATGGCTTGCGCCCAGAGGGCGTCAGCGGTGCCATGACGGGCCGGCTCATGCAGCCGGGATGCCCGTCCTGCCACCACTGGCGACTGGACTCCACTGCGCCTTCCGTTCCGGCCGATGCCACGCGGAGCGAGCTCCGGCGGCATCCTGCAGGCCCTGGAATGGAATCCCGATGGCCTTCCACGAGGGAAGGCGGCACGGAGTCTGGCAGGGCGCGAACGCGAGGCATTTCAGTGGTTTGCCAAGTCAGCAGGATAGCATGAAAGGACACTATATCTAGGGTACCCGGCCCCTTCAAGCACTACGGATAGCGTCCAAACCCCATTGACCGAGCTGGCGCAAATGACTAGGAATGCCGCCACGAAGCGCGGCCAGACGACCCGGCAGCGTCCCCACGACGGCGCAGAACCCCGATGGACAGGGGCCTTTCCGTTCTCGCGCCAGCACTGGCGCGGCTTTGCGGAGGATTCGCGCTCCCGCACCGCATGGGATCGGGGTCCGGCCGGCGGCGCCCGTGACGCGCGGGGTCAGGCAAGGTGGGGCTCGCCGCCGGCGCCGCCCGCGGCCGTGGGGCGGCCTCCGAACAGCTATCCCCCGTGCATGGGACAGGGGCTACACAAACGGAAACAACCGAGCTTCCCAGCCCAACGCCCGCTGCAGCCGCTGCCAGTCAAAACCTGGCCCCGGATCCGCCTTTCGCCCGGGCGCGATGTGCTCATGCCCCACCACCGCGTCCAGGGCATAGCGCTCGCCGAGGTCCAGCATCAGGCGCCGCAACACCGCGTACTGGACGTCCTCGAAGACGCCCCCCTCCAGGCCCTCGAGCTCGATGCCGATGGAGAAGTCGTTGCAGCGCTCGCGTCCGCGGAAGCTGGACCGCCCGGCATGCCAGGCGCGCTCGTCGGCGCTGACGAACTGCAGCAACTCGCCATCGCGGCGAATGAGGAAATGCGCGGAGACCTCGAGCCCTCGCAAGGCCTCGAAGTCGGGGTGGGCGCTGCAGTCCAGGCCGTTGGTGAAGAGCGCCTCGATCTCGGGGCCGCCGAACACGCCGGCCGGCAGGCTGATCGAATGCAGGACCACCAGCGACGGCCGCTCGCCTCCCGGTCGTGGCCCGAAGTTGGGCGACGGCACCGCGCGGGCCGCCCGCAGCCAGCCCTCGGACCAGGCCGAGCCGTCCGCCGGCCCCTCAGGCGCAGTCACCGCCCTCACCCACGCTGATCTGCAGCCGCGCCATGCGGTAGCGCATCTGGCGCAGGGACAGCCCGAGGCTCGCGCCCGCCGCCGTGCGGTTGTTGCGGTGCTGCTCGAGAGCCCGCACGAGGATGTCGCGCTCGACGGCATCGAGATAGGCGGCCAGGTCGGCCGGCAGCGGCACGTCGGGCATCGAGGCGGGCTCGATGGACGTGCGCGGCTCGGGCGCGGCCTCCGCCTCGGCGTCGTCACCCGCTGCGGCGTCCAGCTCGTGGTCGGGCAGGTCCAGCTCGTCGGCATGGATCCACTCGCCGCCGGACAGCGCCACCGCCCGGTGCAGCATGTTCTCCAGCTCGCGCACATTGCCAGGGAAGGCGTAGCGGCGCAGCTTGTGCATGGCCTGCGCGTCCAGCTGCGGCGCCGGACTCACGCCCGCGTCCTGCGCGATGCGCTGCAGCACGCGCGAGGCGATGGCGCCCAGGTCCTCGATGCGCTCGCGCAGCGGCGGCACGCGGATCTGGATGACGTTGAGGCGGTAGAACAGATCCTGCCGGAAGCGGCCGGCCCCGACCTCGCTCGCGAGATCCTTGTGCGTGGCGCTCAGGATGCGGACGTTGACCGGCTGCTCGCTCACCGCACCGACCGGCCGGACCGACCGTTCCTGGATGGCCCGCAGCAGCTTGGACTGCATCGCCAGCGGCAGGTCGCCGATCTCGTCCAGGAACAGCGTGCCGCCATGGGCCGCCTGGAAGAAGCCTTCGCGGTCCTCGTTGGCCCCGGTGAAGGCGCCCTTTCGGTAGCCGAAGAACTCCGCCTCCAGCAGCTGCTCGGGAATGGCCCCGCAGTTGACGGCGATGAACTTCTCGCCAGCGCGGGAGCCGGCCTCGTGGATGGAGCGCGCGACCAGCTCCTTGCCGGTGCCCGACTCGCCCTGGAGCAGGACCGGCGCCATGCTGCGCGCCACCTTCTCGATGAGGTCGCGCACCTGCTGCATGGCGACGGAGTCGCCGGCGAGGCGCTCGGCCACCCGCCGCGGCGTGACGGCCTCGGGCGCGGTCCGCGTGCCCGCCAGGGGTCGGGGCATCGCCACCGCGGGCAGGCCCACGCTCTCGGCACGCTCCGAGGGCAGGCGGGACGGCACGACGGAGGGCGGCTGCTGCGGCACGCGGCCAAGCGCCGAGGCCACGACCATGCGGAACTGCCGCAGGTCCACCGGCTTGGTGAGGTAGTCGAAGGCCCCCGCCTTGAGCGCCTCGACGGCGTTCTCGGAGGACCCGAAGGCCGTGATCACGATGGCCTTCTCGCGCCGCCCCTGCTCTTCCAGCCAGGCGAGGACGTCGAGGCCGCTGCCGTCGGGCAGGCGCATGTCGGTGATGACCGCGCTGTAGCGCCGCAGCTGCAGTCGCTGCAGGGCCTCCTCGACCGAACCCGCCGTCTCCAGCTCATAGCCTTCGCGGACCAGGGTCAGCTCGTACAGGGTGCGCAGGTCCGGCTCGTCATCGATGACCAGCAGGCTGTAGGGCGTGGATGCACTCATGCGGGCAGGGAGAAGAGGTCAGAGGGAATCGTGCCATCGTCGGCGCTGGGCCGGCGGAGCTGGACGCGGAATTCGTTGCCGCCTCGCTCGCCGCCGCGGTGGCTGCGGTAATCGATGCGGGCGCCGTAGCGCTCGCACAGCTCGCGGCAGATGTACAGACCCAGGCCCGAGCCGCGGCTGCGGGTCGAGAAGAAGGGCTCGAAGAGATGGCGCTCGATGTCGGCGGGGATCGGCTCGCCGAGGCTGAAGACGCTCAGCAGCACGGGGCGATCGCCATCGCCGGGATGCGCATCCAGGCGCACCCGCACCGTGTCGGCGCCGGCGGGCGCGTGGCGCAGGCCGTTGTCCAGCAGGTTCACCAGCACGCGGCGCAGGTGCTCGGGCTCGAAGAGCACCATGACGGGCTGGCTCGGCAGGTCCAGCTTCAGCGGGCTGCTGCCGCCCATGGGCAGGTGGTTGGTGCTGGCCCAGTCCTCGCAGCAGCCCCGCACCACGCTGGCGGCGTCGAAGGCCACCGGCGACGGCGCAACGCCCGGGGCGACCTCCATCACGTCATCCACGATGCGCTTGAGGCGCTGCACATTGGACGCCACCATGCGCGTCAGCTGCTGGGCGCGCGGGTCCGGCAGGTCCTCGGACAGCAGCGCGTTGGCCTGGTCGATGGCCGCGAGCGGATTGCGGATCTCATGGGCGATGCCGGCCGACACGCGCCCCATGGCCGCCAGCTTCTCCTGGCGATTGCGGGCCAGCACCTTGCGGTTGTCCTCGATCAGCAGCACGCAGAGGTCCTCTTCGGTGCTCGACTCGCGGCGTCGGGTGAAGCGCATGCGCACGCGCAGGCTGCGGGGGCCGCCGCCGTCGAAGGTCAGCGTCACGTCCTGGCCGCCCTCGGGCCAGCCGCCGCGGGTGAAGGCCTCCTCCACCGCCGCCACCAGACCTGACCACGCCGGCACGCTGCGCAGCTGGAAGGGGGCGGCCGGCGCGTGCTGGCCATGCGCCAGCAGGGCCTGTGCGGCCGGATTGGCGGCCCGCACGCGGCCACGGCGGTCCACCACGAGCACGCCTTCCTGCATCTCGTCGATGACCAGCCGGTTCAGCTCGGCCTGCTGGCGGGCGAACTCAAGGCTGCCGCGCGCTGCGCGCTCCTCACGCGCCAGGCGCCCGGCCAGCTCGGAAGCCAGGATGCCGATGACGAAGAGCCCGCAGCTCACCAGGCCCAGCTGGCTGAAGCGGATGCCGTTGTCCTGCCCCTCCCAAAGCCGCCAGCCGCCATGACCCAGCAGCAGCAAGGAGGCCGCAGCCGCGGTGGCCAGCGCCATGCGCCGGGGGGACAGCACGCCCGCCATCAGCACCGGCATGATGAACAGCGCGCTGAAGCCGACGCCGGCGCCGCCATCCAGCATGTTGAGCGCGCCGAAGCTGACGAGGTCCAGGCCCACGCTGCTCCACCACAGCAGATGCACCGGGCTGGCCAGCTGACGGGGCAGCGGTTGCGCGCGCCAGCCGATCAGCCACCAGGTGACGACGGCCGCCAGCGCATAGACCGCGCACAGGCGCAGCAGGGACATCGAGACGTCCGACCCCAGCACATGCCCCAGCAGCAGCGCCGCCACCAGCGCGAGCCCGAGGGCCGTGCGTGCAGCCAGGAAGGCCGGCAACATGCGCTGGAACGTGCTGCTGCCCGAGACGGCGCGGCGGTCGAAGAAGTGGGGGTCGCCGCCGGAGCCGGCCACCTCGGTGGCGTCCCAGCCGCTGTCCTGGTGCGGACCGAACCAGGAGATGGTGTCGGGCGCCTGTGAGCGTCGCTCAGCCATGGCCCTGGCGCGCCTCGTGCCGTGCGCGGTGCTCGGCACAGCAGAAATGGCCGCCCCGGCCGGGCAGCGCCTCGCCCTGGGGCAGGTGGGTGCCGCATTCCGCACAGGCCACCATCAGGGGGGACGGCGGTGGGGCCCTGCCCGCAGCCGGACCGGCGGGGGTGGCGGCGTCCTCGCGGCGGTCCCGCGACGCGGCGCCGGCCCGCCCCTTGCGCACACCGCTGATGAACACGATCGCCATCAGCACCAGCAGGAGCAGCAGGTATTTCATTCAGCCTCCTGCCGGTCGCTGCAGCACGACCTCCAGCACGAAGCGGGTGCCGGCATACGACAGCAGCAGCAGAGCCGCGCCCAGATAGAGCCAGCGCGTAGCCCGGCGCCCGCGCCATCCCAGCACACGGCGGCCAGTCAGCAGCCCGACGAGCACCAGCCAGCCCATCACGGACAGCAGCGTCTTGTGGTCCCAGCGCCATTGCGGCGTGAAGATCCAACCCAGCAGAATGGCCAGGGACAACACCGCCACACCCGCGCCGACGAACTGGAAAGTCAGGCGCTCGAGACGCAGCAACGGCATGCCGAGGGTCAGGCCTTGCCCCTTGTGCTGCCCCATCTGGCGCATCTGGCGCTCCGCCCGGTTCAGCAGGGCGGCGTGCAGGACGGCCACGCCGAACAGGCCGTAGGAGGCGAGGCCCAGCACCCAGTGCACGGGCGCCCAGGGCGAGGCCGCGGCCGGGCGGCTCTCGCCCGGGAAGACCCATGCCAATGCCACGGCAGCAGCGGCCAGCAGCGACAGGCCGCGGCGCAGCGGGGGCAGCGGCAGCAGCCGGCTCTCCACCAGATAGACCGCGAGAATCAGCCAGGCCGTCATCGACAGCGCCGGCGCGAAGCCGAAGCGCGCGCCGGGCTGGTCCAGCCCGAGGCCGGCGATGTCGATCAGCAGCGCGAGCAGGTGGGCGCCGAAGCCCAGGGGCAGGAGCGGATGCCGCTTGTTCGCGTCGGCGGGTGCGCGAAGTGCCACGACGGCATAGCTCAGCAGGGCGACCGCCGAAGTGGCCGCCAGGGCCCCGCTCGCAGTCGCAGCAGACACGGACGATAAAATCATCTCCACAGTGTAATTTGCGCGCTCACCTCCGCGGTGAGGCCGTCTTTATGGCATCCACCCTCACCGACCGCCTGAGCCAGCTCGTGAAAACGATGCGAGGCCAGGCCCGCATCACCGAAAGCAACGTGCAGGACATGCTGCGCGAAGTGCGCATGGCCCTGCTGGAGGCCGACGTCGCGCTGCCGGTGGTGCGCGACTTCATCGCCCGGGTCAAGGAGAAGGCGCTGGGGCAGGAGGTCGTGGGCTCGCTGAACCCCGGGCAGGTGCTGGTCTCCGTGGTGCACAAGGAGCTCGCCGCCACCATGGGCGAAGGCGTGGCCGACATCAACCTCGCCGCCCAGCCGCCCGCCGTCATCCTGATGGCCGGCCTGCAGGGCGCGGGCAAGACCACCACCACCGGCAAGCTGACCAAGCACCTGATCGAGAAGCGCAAGAAGAAGGTGCTGACGGTCTCGGCCGACGTCTACCGCCCCGCCGCCATCGAGCAGCTCAAGACCGTCACCGGCCAGGCCGGTGGCGAGTGGTTCGCCTCGAGTCCCGACCAGAAGCCGCGCGACATCGCGCTGGCCGCGCTCGACTACGCCAAGCGCCACTACTTCGACGTGCTGCTGGTGGACACGGCCGGCCGCCTCGCCATCGACGAAGCGCTGATGGCCGAGATCCGCGAGCTGCACGCCACGCTGAACCCCGTCGAGACGCTGTTCGTGGTCGACGCCATGCAGGGCCAGGATGCGATCAACACCGCCCGTGCCTTCAAGGAGGCGCTGCCGCTCACCGGCGTGATCCTGACCAAGCTCGACGGCGATTCCCGCGGTGGTGCGGCGCTGTCGGTGCGCCAGGTCACCGGTGCGCCGATCAAGTTCGCGGGCGTCTCCGAGAAGATCGACGGCCTGGAGGTCTTCGACGCCGAGCGCCATGCCGGCCGCGTGCTGGGCATGGGCGACATCGTGGCCCTGGTGGAGGAAGTCACCAAGGGCGTGGACATGGCCGCGGCCCAGAAACTGGCCGAGAAGCTCAAGTCCGGCGACGGCTTCGACCTTAACGACTTCCTGGCGCAGATCTCCCAGATGAAGAAGATGGGGGGCCTTTCCAGCCTGATGGACAAGCTGCCGACGCAGATCGCCAGCAAGGCCGGCCAGGGCGACATGGAGCGCGCCGAGCGCGACATGCGCCGCATGGAGGGCATCCTCAACGCCATGAGCGCCAAGGAGCGCGCGCACCCGCGCCTGCTGCTGGACGACAAGAGCAAGGCCAGCCGCAAGCGCCGCATCGCCTCGGGCGCCGGCGTGCAGATCCAGGACGTCAACCGCGTCCTGAATCAGTACGACCAGATGCAGGGCATGATGAAGAAGATGAAGGGCGGCGGCCTCTTCAAGATGATGAAGCGCATGGGCGGCATGAAGGGCATGAAGGGCATGGGCCTCTGAGCCGCCGTTGACGCATCGCTCCAAGCAAAAGGGCCGCTGATCAGCGGCCCTTTCTTCATCGCCTGGCGGCGTTTGCGCTCACTCCAGCAGTGCCTGCGCGAACTCCTGCGCGCTGAAGGTCTGCAGGTCCTCGAGCTTCTCGCCCACGCCGATGAAGTACACGGGGATGGGCCGCTCGCGCGCGATGGCCGCCAGCACACCGCCCTTGGCCGTGCCGTCCAGCTTGGTCACCACCAGGCCCGTGAGGCCCAGCGCATCGTCGAAGGCCTTGACCTGGTTCAGCGCGTTCTGGCCGGTGTTACCGTCCACGACCAGCAGCACCTCATGCGGCGCGCCCTCCTGGGCCTTGCCGATCACGCGTCGGATCTTCTTCAGCTCTTCCATCAGGTGCAGCTGCGTCGGCAGGCGGCCCGCGGTGTCGGCGATGACCACGTCGCAGCCACGTGCACGACCGGCCACGACGGCGTCGAAGGTGACGGCGGACGGGTCCCCGCCCTCCTGGCTGACGATCTCGACCTGCGTGCGGTCCGCCCACACGGCCAGCTGCTCGCGGGCGGCGGCACGGAAGGTGTCGGCCGCGGCCAGCAGCACGCGCTGGTCGGCCTCGGCGAGATGGCGGGTGAGCTTGCCGATGCTGGTGGTCTTGCCGGCGCCGTTGACGCCCACCACCATCATCACCGTCGGCGTGTGCTCGCCGACCTGCAGGCTCTTCTCCAGCGGCTTGAGCAGCTCGGCCAGGGCGGCCACCAGCAGGCCGCGCACCGCCTGCGGATCGGTGACCTTGGCCTCCTTGACGCGACGCTTGAGGTCCTCCAGCAGGAACTGAGTGGCCTTGACGCCGGTGTCCGCCATCAGCAGCGCGGCCTCCAGCTCCTCGTACAGCTCATCGTCGATGCGCGTGCCGGTGAAGACCTGGGCGATGCTGCTGCCGGTCTTGCGAAGGCCCTGGCGGAGCTTGTCCAGCCAGCTCTTGCGGGGCGCAGCCACGGGCGCCGGGACCTGGACCGGCTCGGGCGCCACGACGGCCGGCGCAGCAGCGGCCATGGCGGGCGGCGGGCTGACCGGCGCGGGCGCGGGTGCAGCGGCGGGGGTGGCGGCGGGGGTGGCGACAGGCGCGGGCTCATGCGCGACGGCAGGGGCCGGCGCAAGTGGCTGAGGCACAAGGGGCTGCGGTGCAGGTTCGGGCGCCGTCTCAGGCGCGGGCACCGGTGCCGCGACGGGCACTTCCACGACAGCCGGCGCGGGCGCCGGGCTGGCTGCGCCTCCGCCCCCGAACTTCTTCTTGAAAAAACTGAACATGGCAGATGTGTTGGTCGGGCCGCGATGACGCCCGGCGACGGCTCGCATGAATCGATCGGGCGCCGTCCCGGCCGGGGACGCCAAAACTTTTTTCGAGCAACGCTTGCATTGTCTCCCAAAACCTGTCTAGAATAGCGGTCTTCGCAAGGCGCTTTAGCTCAGCCGGTTAGAGCGACGGAATCATAATCCGCAGGTCCGGGGTTCGAATCCCTGAAGCGCCACCAAACAAGAAAACCCAGCAGATGACAAGTCTGCTGGGTTTTTTCTTTTCCGGCTCACAGATGGGGCTCACAGATGGGGCTCACAGATGGGGCTCACATATGGGGCTCACAGATGGGGCTCACAGATGGGTGCATACGCCGGTGAACGGAGGTGGGCGCCAGTGGGACAAGCCGAGCCCTCGCGACCGACTGTCCAGATGCACAGGCGCTCCACGTCAGCCACCTTGCCCGCCGCATGCGATGATGCGGGCCTCGTTCAACCCGGGCCGGGCCTTGCCCTGCCTCGCAGCCACTGGATTGATACCATGTTCCGCTGTGCCTCCCTCTCGCGCCGACTGGCCCTGCAATTCAGCGTGGCCGGCCTCACTGCCTTGTGCTCGCTGGCTGCTCAGGCTCAGACGCACCGCCAGTTCCCCGCCGACGCCCTGCGCGCGGAGATGCTCATCAGCACACCGCCCGATCTGCAGCTCGACGGCCAGGACGCCCGCCTCGCGCCGGCCACGCGCATCCGCGGCACCGACAACCTGCTGGTCTTTGCCTCAGCGCTCACCGGCCAAAAGCTGACCGTCCACTACACGCGGGACTTCGCGGGCCTCGTGCGCGACATCTGGATCCTCAACGAGGCCGAGCTCGCGAACAAGACCTGGCCCCGCACGGGCGAGCAGGCCGCGGCCTGGACCTTCGACCTCGCCTCGCAGGTCTGGACCAAGCCCTGAGCGACGCGCGGCCCTGCCCGCGCCCCGGTCCGCCACCCCGATCTCCCGTCAATGACCTGCCGCGCCCCGACCGTGGGGCGCCGGAGCCCGCCATGAGCAAGAAAGTATTCATCAAGACCTTCGGCTGCCAGATGAACGAGTACGACTCGGACAAGATGGCCGACGTGCTGCGCGCCGCCGAGGGCTACGAGCCCACGACGGACGTCGACGAGGCGGACCTCGTGCTCTTCAACACCTGCTCCGTGCGCGAGAAGGCGCAGGAGAAGGTGTTCTCCGACCTCGGCCGCATCAAGCACCTCAAGGCCAAGGGCGTGATGATCGGCGTCGGCGGCTGCGTCGCGAGCCAGGAGGGCGCGGCCATCATCGAGCGCGCGCCCTATGTCGACGTGGTCTTCGGCCCGCAGACGCTGCACCGCCTGCCGCAGATGCTTGCCGCGCGCCGCGACGCCGCCAAGCCCCAGGTGGACATCAGCTTCCCGGAGATCGAGAAGTTCGACAACCTGCCGCCGGCCCGGGTGGAAGGCGGCAGCGCCTTCGTGTCCATCATGGAAGGCTGCTCCAAGTACTGCTCCTACTGCGTGGTGCCCTACACCCGCGGCGCCGAGATGAGCCGCCCCTTCGAGGATGTGCTCACCGAGATCGCCGGCCTGGCCGACCAGGGCGTCAAGGAGATCAACCTGCTGGGCCAGAACGTCAATGCCTACCGCGGGCAGATGGGCGACAGCGGCGAGTTCGCCGACCTGGCCCTGCTGCTCGAGTACTGCGCCGAGATCCCCGGCATCGAGCGTCTGCGCTTCACCACCAGCCACCCCAACGAGTTCAGCCCGCGCCTGATCGAGGCCTACGGCAAGGTGCCGCAGCTCGTGAACCATCTGCACCTGCCCGTGCAGCACGGCAGCGACCGCATCCTCATGGGCATGAAGCGCGGCTACACGGCGCTGGAGTTCAAGAGCATCATCCGCAAGCTGCGCGCCATCCGGCCGGACATCCGCATCGCCAGCGACTTCATCGTGGGCTTCCCCGGCGAGACCGAGGACGACCACGCCAAGCTGATGAAGCTCGTGGAGGACGTCGGCTTCGACGCCTCGTTCAGCTTCATCTACAGCCCCCGCCCCGGCACGCCGGCCGCGAACCTGGAAGACACGACGCCGCACGAGACCAAGGTGGCGCGCCTGCGCGAGCTGCAGGCGGCCATCGAGGCCAACGCCATCCGGATCAGCGAGACGATGATGGGCAGCACGCAGCGCATCCTCGTGTGCGGCCATGCCAAGAAGGACCCGAGCGAGCTGATGGGCCGCACCGAGTGCAACCGCATCGTCAACTTCAAGGGCCACGCGCGCCTGATGCACCAGCTGATCGATGTGCGCATCACGGGCGTCTTCCCGCACTCGCTGCGGGGCGAGGTCCTGACCAGCGAAACGGCGGACGTCTGACGCCGCCTCAGCGCCGCAGGCTCAGCCAGGCCTGCGGCAGCGCGACGGCGAGCAGCATGAGGCCGTAGCCCAGCATCTTGCCGTCATGCCCCAGCAGCACCAGGGCGGCGGCGAGGCCCAGGCTGCCGCCGGCGGCGCCCCACAGCCAGAGCTGGCGCCAGGAGCGGGACTTCAGCTCGGCGCGCCAGAGCAGCTTCATGAGGGCGGCGACCACGGCGGCCACGAACCAGGCCGGCAGAAGGAAGTTGCTGAAGTGCCAGAGGGCGTCGAGAGGGCTCACAGGGTGCCTGTCATGAAGCCGCACGGGACCGCCGCGCGGGGGTTCCGGCCGGAAATGCGGCACGGATTGATGCTTATCAAGTATTTCTATGCCGGCGATGCAGCAAGCCACACAGCCTGCAGGCGCCGGAATTTTATAATTGCAGCATGTCGGTCTTCGCTCTCGGCCTGAACCATGAATCCGCGCCCCTGGATCTGCGCGGACGGTTCGCCCTTTCAGCCGAACAGCTGGCCCCGGCCCTGCTGGGCCTGCGCGAGCAGCTGAAGCAGCGCACGCGCATCGGCGCCGAGACCGCCATGCTGTCCACCTGCAACCGCACCGAGCTCTACGTGGCCGGCGGGCGGGAGCTCGTGCAGCCCACGGTCGAGTGGCTGGCGCAGGTGGGCGGCGTGGCCGCGCCGGCCCTGCTCAACCACGCCTATGTGAAGGAAGGCAGCGCCGCCGCGCGCCACGCCTTCCGCGTCGCCAGCGGGCTCGACTCCATGGTGCTGGGCGAGCCCCAGATCCTCGGCCAGATGAAGCAGGCCGTGCGCGAGGCCGACGAGGCCGGCACGCTGGGCACGACGCTGCACCAGCTGTTCCAGCGCAGCTTCTCCGTCGCCAAGGAAGTGCGCAGCTCCACCGAGATCGGCGCCCATTCCATCAGCATGGCCGCCGCGGCCGTGCGCCTGGCCGGCCAGCTGTTTGAGGACCTGGCCCGGATCAAGGTCCTCTTTGTCGGGGCCGGCGAGATGATCGAGCTGGTCGCCACCCATTTCGCGGCCCGCACGCCGCAGGGCATGGCCGTGGCGAACCGCACGCTGGAGCGCGGCGAGAAGCTGGCGTCGCACCTCGGCGCCGAGGCCATCCGCCTGAGCGACCTGCCGCAGCGCCTGCATGAATTCGATGCCGTCATCTCCTGCACGGCCTCCAGCCTGCCGCTGATCGGCCTGGGCGCAGTGGAGAGCGCCCTCAAGAAGCGCCGCCGCAAGCCCATGTTCATGGTCGATCTGGCCGTGCCGCGGGACATCGAGCAGGAAGTCGCCCAGCTGGACGACGTCTACCTCTACACCGTCGACGACCTCGCGCAGCTCGTGCAGTCGGCCGGCGAGAAGCGCCAGGCCGCCGTGCAGCAGGCCGAGGCCATCATCGAGACCGGCGTGCAGAGCTTTGTGCACTGGCTGGGCCAGCGCCACACGGTGCCGCTGATCCAGGCGCTGCATGCGCAGGCGGACGACTGGCGCAGCGCCGAGCTGCAACGCGCCCGCAAGCTGCTGGCCCGCGGCGAGGACGTCGAGGCCGTGCTGGAGGCGCTGTCCAAGGGCCTCACCCAGAAGATGCTGCACGGTGCGCTCGCCGAGCTGCATGCCGCGGACAGCGAGCATCGCGTCGCGCTGGCGCACACCGTCTCGCGCATCTTCCTTCGCAAGAGCGCCAAGGACCCGGCCGAGTCCTAGCGGCGCCCGCCGCGCGCCGCCCCGCCTCGGGGCCCGACCGCCCATGCCCGGCCCCGGCCGCATGGCCAGCACTCCTTGCGAATCCCCTCCCATGAAAGACAGCCTGCGCCAGCAGTTCGAACGCCTGGGCCATCGCCTGAACGAGCTCGACACCACGCTCGCCGACGGCAGCGTCGCCGCCGACATGAAGCGCTACCGCGCCCTCACGCGCGAGCAGGCCGAGGTGTCCGAGCTCGTCTCCCGCTATCAGCGCTACCTGCAGCGCGAGCAGGACCTCGCCGCCGCCCGCGAGCTGCTGGACGACCCCGAGATGGCCGACATGGCCAAGGAGGAGATCGCCGGCGCCGAGGCCGACATGGCGCGGCTGCACGAGGAGCTCCAGCTCGCCCTCCTGCCCAAGGACCCGGACGACGTCCGCACCGCATTCCTCGAGATCCGGGCGGGTGCGGGCGGCGACGAATCCGCGCTGTTCGCCGCCGATCTCGCCCGCATGTACCTGCGCTTCGCCGAAGCACAGGGTTGGCGCTGCGAGACGCTGTCGGCCAACGAATCGGACCTGGGCGGCTACAAGGAGCTTGTGCTGCGCATCGAGGGCGAGCAGGTCTATGGCCGGCTGAAATTCGAGTCCGGCGGCCACCGCGTGCAGCGCGTGCCGGCGACCGAGTCGCAGGGCCGCATCCACACCAGCGCCTGCACCGTGGCCGTGATGCCCGAGCCCGACGAGGCCGAGGAGGTCCAGCTCAACCCGGCGGACCTGCGCATTGACACCTTCCGCGCCAGCGGCGCCGGTGGCCAGCACGTCAACAAGACCGACTCCGCCATCCGCATCACCCACCTGCCGACGGGCCTCGTGGCCGAGTGCCAGGACGACCGCAGCCAGCATCGCAACAAGGCCAAGGCCATGGCCGTGCTCGCCGCCCGGCTCCGTGACAAGGAGCGCAGCGAGCGCGCCGCCAAGGAGGCCGCCACGCGCAAGAGCCTGATCGGCACCGGCGACCGCAGCGACCGCATCCGCACCTACAACTTCCCGCAGGGCCGCCTCACGGACCACCGCATCAACCTGACGCTGTACAAGCTCGGCGCCATCATGGACGGCGACCTGGGCGACGTCATCGCTGGCCTGCAGCAGGCGCAGGCCGCCGAACAGCTGGCCGCCCTGGAAGGCCGCGGATGAGTGCCACCGTCCGCGCCCTGCAACTGCGCGGTGCCCAGGCGGGCCTGCCACGCCTGGAAGTGCAGCTGATGCTCTGCGCCTTGCTGGCCTGCGATCGCACCTGGCTGATCGCACACGACGAGGACCCGCTGCCGGACGGCACGGGCGAGCGATTCGAGTCCTGGCTGCAGCAGCGGCTGGACGACGTGCCGCTGGCCTACCTCACCGGCTTCAAGGAGTTCCACGGGCTGTCCTTGCAGGTCAGCGGCGCCACGCTGGTGCCGCGTCCCGACACCGAGGTGCTGGTCGAGCGCGCCCTGCGCTGGCTGGCAGCCTGTGGCCGACCGGCACCCCGCGTGCTGGACCTGGGCACCGGCAGCGGCGCCATCGCCCTGGCCATCAAGCACAGCCATCCGCAGGCCCAGGTGACGGCGACCGACTTCAGCCCGATGGCCCTGGCCGTCGCCCGAGGCAATGCCGAGCGGCTCGGCCTGGAGGTGCAGTTCCTGCAGGGCGCGTGGTGGGATGCCGTCGGAGCCGCCGTCTTCGACCTGGTCCTGAGCAACCCGCCCTACATCGACCCGCAGGACGCCCATCTGGCGGCCTTGCGCCACGAGCCCCTGAGCGCCCTGGCGGCGCCGGAGCAGGGCTTGGCCGACCTGCGCCAGATCATCACGAGCGCCCCCGCCCACCTGCAGCCGGGCGGCCTGCTGCTGCTCGAGCATGGGTATGACCAGGAAGCGGCCGTGGCGGATCTGCTACGCCAGGCCGGCTTGGACTACCAGGGCTGCGAACGCGATCTGGGTGGCCAGCCCCGCTGCAGCGGCGCCCGGGCGCCCGACACCGTGGCAAATGACAGTCAGCGTCTGTAAAACCCGGTAATTGATCCTGCACAAAATATCGCCGCGGGCGTAGCATGACTCCCCGAGCGTGATTTCCTGCGAGTCGCTCGGCTGCAAGGAGACTTTCATGCGCAGCCCGCTCACCCCTTCTGGATCCTGCTGGCCGCCGGCCCTGGGCTGGCTGGTGGCGGGCGTCATCGCACTGACAGCCCCCGCGCACGCCCAGAATGGGGCGAGCCTGGCGCTGGGCCACGGCAGCGCCCCGTCGTCGCCCGGCCTGCGCTGGCAGGCGCGTGTGCAACTCAGCCAGGTCGACAGCCTGGACAGCAGCAGCGGCCGCAGTTCGCGCTCCCTGAGCGCGGCGCTGCTGGGGGACTACTACCTGACGAGCTCCGGCCTCGGTGACAGCGTGCGTGGTGGCCTGCGCGCCACCGGCGGCCTGATGATGGGCCCGCTGAGCATCACCCAGAGCGGCTCCGGGCTGACACTGAGCCCGCAGTCCATGAGCCTCGGGCATTCGCTGGCGGTCGGGCTGCGCGCCGTGGGCGCCCTGGCGGACCGCACCGACCCCGGCGCCACCCTGCCCTACATTGGCATCGGCTACAGCGGCATTTCCGCTCGCGGCGGCTGGGGCTTCAGCGCAGACCTGGGCCTGATCAACCGCAATTCCCTGCGCCTGGGCAACAGCCTGGGCTCGGTTGACGAGGCCCTGCGGGACAACCGCCTGATGCCCGTCGTGCAGTTCGGCCTCAGCTACAGCTACTGAGCCGGCCACGCACCAGGCCGCCCGAGGGGCCGCGGCGGCCTCCATCGAGACGGACCTTGCGCGTCAGTCGCCCCTGCAGACCGTCCGGGCATGCGCGCTGCCCGATAATCGCACCAAGGCCACCCGCCGCCGCACCGCCCGCTTCGGGCAGCCGACGGCCTCCGCGCCACCTGAACCACGACGCCGCACATTGCGGGGTCGCCCCCTTTCATTGCAAGGAATCAAGACATGAGCGACGTTCAGCAACGCATCGACGACCTGGTGAAGAACAACCGTGTGGTGCTCTTCATGAAGGGCAGTGCGCAGTTCCCGATGTGCGGCTTCTCGGGCCGCGCCGTGCAGATCCTCAAAGCCTGCGGCGTGAACGATCTCAAGACCTTCAACGTGCTGGAAGACGAGGAAGTGCGCCAGGGCATCAAGGAATACGCCAGCTGGCCCACCATCCCGCAGCTCTACGTTGGCGGCGAGTTCATCGGCGGCTCGGACATCATGATGGAGATGTACGAGAGCGGCGAGCTGCAGCAGGTCCTGAGCGGCCAGTGAACCTGGCACCGGAGCCACTCCCCATGCAGCGTCTGATCGTCGGCATCAGCGGCGCCAGCGGCGCGGCCTACGGGCTGCAGTTGCTGCGTCGCTGCCGCGAGCTGGGCGTTCACACGCACCTCATCGCGACGCCCGCCGGGCTGCTCAACGTCCACCACGAACTGGGCTTGAGCCGTGATGCCCTGGAGGCGGAGGCCAGTGAGGCGCATGCGCCGGGGGACATCGGGGCCTGCGTGGCCAGCGGCAGCTTCGACGCCGCGGCCATGGTGGTGGCGCCCTGCTCCATGAAGACGCTCGCGGCCATCGCCCATGGCTTCGGGGACAACCTCCTCACCCGTGCCGCCGACGTCACGCTCAAGGAACGCCGGCGCCTGCTGCTGATGGTGCGCGAGACGCCCTTCAACCTGGCCCACCTGCGCAACATGACCGCCGTGACCGAGATGGGCGGCATCATCTTCCCGCCGCTGCCGGCCTTCTACCTGAAGCCGCAGAGCGTCGAGCAGTTGGTCGCGGAAGGCGTCGAGCGCGTGCTGGACCTCTGCGGCATCACGGGCGCACAGCCGCAGCGCTGGCAGGGCCTGCGCGACGCCCGCTGACACCCCGCGACGCGCTCTTGCGACGCGCCTCTTGCGTCGCCCCTCAGCGCTCGCCTGGCATCAGCCACTTGCGACGCGCGCCCAGCACCGCATTGGGATACTCCGGCCGCCCGCGGCTGCCGTTGTAGCGGCCGAGCGCCATGAAGAGATCGCCCTTCTCGCGGTCCAGGTAGTGCCGCATGATCACGCAGCCGAAGCGCAGGTTCGTCTGCATGTGGAACAGCCTTGATTCCTGCCCGTCGCCAATGAGGCGGGCCCAGAAGGGCATCACCTGCATGTAGCCGCGCGCGCCGACGACACTGATGGCGTACTTGCGGAAGCCGCTCTCCACCTCGACGAGGCCGAGCACCAGGCTCGGCTCCAGCCCGGCGCGCGTAGCCTCGTACCAGAGCGTCTCCAGGAACTCGATGCGCGTCTGCGCCTCGGTCTTGCGCGGCCGCAGGCGGTCGCTCATCGTGCCGAGCCAGCGCAGGTAGGCCAGCCGGTCGTCGATCTTCTCGAAGCGGGGGCGGGGCGGCGCGCCGTTGCGAATCGCCGCGGACAGCGCCGAGCGCACGGAGTCCGCCAGCGGTTCCTCGACCTGGGCGCCCGCCCAGGCGCGCCCCGCGGGCAGCAGACTCAACAGCGATGCAGCAAGAAGGCCGCGCCGTGCGCGGGATGCTGGCTGCACCGGCACCTCAGGCCTTCAGGCGGGCCTGCAGATGCGCGACCACCTCGGCCAGTGCCAGCTTGGTGGCCTCGGCGTCCCGGCGGCCCTGGTACTCGACCTGGCCTTCCTTGAGGCCGCGGTCCGACAGCACCACGCGATGCGGCACGCCGATCAGCTCCCAGTCCGCGAACATGGCGCCCGGGCGCTCGCCGCGGTCGTCCAGCAGCACGTCGACGCCCAGTGCCTGGAGCTGCTCGTAGAGCTGCTGCGCGGCGGCCTTGACCTCCTCGCTGCGGTCCATGCCGATGGGGCAGATCGCCACGGTGAAGGGGGCGATGGAGTCCGGCCAGATGATGCCGCGCTCGTCGTGGTTCTGCTCGATGGCGGCGCCGAGGATGCGGGTCACGCCGATGCCGTAGCAGCCCATCTCGAAGGGCTTGGGCTTGCCGGTCTCGTCCAGGAAGGTCGCGTTCATCGCGGCCGAGTACTTGGTGCCCAGGTAGAACACATGGCCCACCTCGATGCCACGCTGGATGGCGAGCTGGCCCTTGCCGTCGGGCGAGGGGTCGCCGGCCACGACGTTGCGGATGTCGGCCACGAGGTCGGGCTCAGGGAGGTCACGGCCCCAGTTGGCGCCCGTGAAGTGGAAGTCCGCCTCGTTGGCACCACAGACGAAATCGGCCATCTGCGCGACGGTGCGGTCGGCCACGATCTTCACCGGCTGCTTCAGGCCGATGGGGCCCAGATAGCCGGGCTTGCAGCCGAAGTGCGCGTCGATCTCGCCCACGGTGGCGAAGCGGAAGCCGCCCTTCAGGCCTTCGATCTTGCCGGCCTTGACCTCGTTGAGCTCGTGATCGCCGCGCACCAGCAGCAGCCAGACCTGGGTCTTGACCACCTCGCCGTGCTCGTTGAGCTCGTCGGTGGCCAGCACCAGGGACTTGACCGTCTGCGACAGCGGCAGGCCCAGCAGCGCAGCGACGTCCTCGCAGGTGCTCTTGCCCGGCGTGGGCGTCTTGGCCAGCGCCTGGCCGGCGGCCGCACGGCTCGCCAGCAGCGGCAGGGCCTCGGCCAGCTCGATGTTGGCGGCGTAGTCACTGTCGGGGCAGTAGACGATGGCGTCTTCGCCCGTCTCGGCGATCACCTGGAACTCGTGCGAGCGGTCCCCGCCGATGGCACCGGTGTCGGCCGCGACGGCGCGGTACTCCAGGCCCAGGCGATCGAAGATCTGGCGGTAGGCCTGGAACATGTTCTCGTAGCTGCGGCCCGCGGATTCGACGTCACGGTCGAAGGAGTAGGCGTCCTTCATCGTGAACTCGCGACCGCGCATCACGCCGAAGCGCGGGCGGCGCTCGTCACGGAACTTGGTCTGGATGTGATAGAAATTCTTGGGCAGCTGCTTGTAGGAGCGCAGCTCCTGGCGCGCGATGTCCGTCACCACCTCTTCGCTGGTGGGCTGGATGATGAAGTCGCGGCCATGGCGGTCCTTCACGCGCAGCAGCTCGGGGCCCATCTTGTCGAAGCGACCCGTCTCCTGCCACAGCTCGGCCGGCTGCACCACGGGCATCAGCAGCTCGACGGCGCCAGCGCGGTTCATCTCCTCGCGGATGATGCCTTCCACCTTGCGGATCACGCGCAGACCCATGGGCATGTAGTTGTAGATGCCGGCGCCCAGGCGCTTGATCATGCCGGCTCGCATCATGAGCTTGTGGCTGACGACTTCAGCGTCGGCAGGCGCTTCCTTGAGCGTGGAGACGAAGAACTGAGTGGCTTTCATCGCGGAGACTGCGGGGGTAAGAACCGGCAGCGCGCCTTCCTGGCACCCACCTGACAGCGGGCGCCCGGCTGGCGCGCCTGGGCTTGGGGTTAGCGAGGATCATGCAAGGGGCGAGGCCCGATGCAATAATCAATCCAACTAAAGATTTGAGGTTGATTATGCTCGACCGTGAAGGCTTCAGGCCCAACGTCGGCATCATCCTGCTCAACCACCGGAACGAAGTGTTCTGGGGCAAGCGCATTCGCACGCACTCCTGGCAGTTCCCGCAAGGGGGCATCAAGCATGGCGAAACGCCCGAGCAGGCGATGTTCAGAGAGCTCCACGAAGAGGTGGGCTTGAGGTCCGAGCATGTGCGCATCATTGCGCGCACGCGCGACTGGCTGCGGTATGAGGTGCCCGAGCACTACATCCGCCGCGATGCCCGCGGGCACTACCGCGGGCAGAAGCAGATCTGGTTCCTGCTGCAGCTCACCGGCCGCGACAGCGACATGAACCTGCGCGCGACCGACCACCCCGAGTTCGACGCCTGGCGCTGGAACGACTACTGGGTGCCGCTCGACGCCGTGATCGAGTTCAAGCGAGGCGTCTATCAGATGGCGCTAACGGAACTCGCACGCTTCCTGCCGCGCACCAGCCACCACAACCGCTACCTGCGCGCCGGCATGCGCCCCCAGCAGCACCGCCAGGAGCACGGCCCCGGCCGCGGCCCCTCGTCGGCCAATGACGAGCACGCCGCCGAGCCGCCACTCGGCCCGAAGGACGCCGCGGAACACTGATCCCTCCGCCTCCAATGAGAAAGGCCCGTCAGTTTCCGGACGGGCCTTTGTTCATGCGGGCTCGACGCCCGGCGGTTCAGCGCAGAACCAGGTTGTCGCGGTGGATCAGCTCCGGCTCTGCGGCATAGCCCAGCACGGTCTCGATTTCGAAGGACGGCTTGCGGGCAATCAGGCGCGCCTCGGCGCTGGAGTAGTTGGAGAGCCCGCGGCCGAGTTCCGCACCCGCCGGGTCCCGCACGGCGATCACGTCCCCGCGGTGGAACTCGCCCTGCACTTCGCGGACGCCGATGGGCAGGAGGCTCTTGCCCTCCTCGCGCAGCTTCAGCGCCGCGCCGGCATCCACGATGACAGCACCGCGCATCTGGAGGTGATCCAGCATCCACTGCTTGCGCGCAGCCTGCTTGGCCGTGCTGGCGAGCAGCGCGGTGCCGATGGCCTCGCCGGCTGCCAGGCGCAGCAGCACATCGGGCTCGCGACCCCAGGCGATGACCGTGCTGGCCCCGCTGCCAGCGGCCCGCTTCGCGGCCAGGATCTTGGTGATCATGCCGCCGCGGCCGATGCTGGAGCCGGCGCCGCCGGCCATGGCCTCGAGCTCGGGCGTGCCGGCAATGGCCTCGTCGATGAACCGGGCGGACGGGTCCTTGCGCGGGTCGGCCGAGTACAGGCCCTTCTGGTCCGTCAGGATGACGAGGGCATCCGCCTCGACCAGATTGGCCACGAGCGCCCCGAGCGTGTCGTTGTCACCGAACTTGATCTCGTCGTTGACGACGGTGTCGTTCTCGTTGATCACGGGCAGCACGCGGTGCTGCAGCAGCGTGAGCAGCGTGGAGCGCGCGTTCAGGTAGCGCTCCCGGTCGGCGAGGTCGGCATGCGTCAGCAGCACCTGCGCGCTGCCGAGGCCCTGCTCGCGCAGCTTGCTCTCGTACATCTGCGCCAGGCCCATCTGGCCGACGGCCGCCGCGGCCTGCAGCTCATGGACTTCCTTGGGGCGTGAAGCCCAGCCCAGGCGCTTCATGCCTTCCGCGATGGCGCCGCTGGACACCATCACGACCTCGCGACCCTGCTGGGTCAGCGCGGCCAGCTGGCGGCACCAGTTGCCGATGGCCTCGGCGTCCACGCCCCGGCCCTCGTTGGTGACGAGGCTGGAGCCCACCTTGACGACGATGCGTCGCGCGTCGCGGAGCACGGCATTCATGAGGCGCTCGCCTCGCCGCCCTCGCCTTCCGCCGTGAAGCGCACGTCCGGCTCCACATGGTGCTTCTGCTCGGCAGCCACGTGGTCGTAGATCGCGTGGATCAGCGGCTGGCAGCCCTCGCGCGTCAGGGCGGAGATCTCGAAGACCGGACCCTTCCACTTGTAGCGCTTGACGAAGTCCTTCACGCGCTTGGCACGCTCTTCCTCGGGCACCATGTCCAGCTTGTTGAGGACCAGCCAGCGGGGCTTGTCATACAGCGCGGGGTCGTACTTCTTCAGCTCGGCCACGATGGCCTTGGCCTCGGCCACGGGATCCACTTCCGGGTCGAAGGGAGCCAGGTCCACGACGTGCAGGAGCAGGCGGGTGCGCTGCAGATGGCGCAGGAAGAGGTGACCCAGGCCGGCGCCTTCCGCTGCGCCTTCGATCAGGCCCGGGATGTCCGCCACGACGAAGCTCTTCTCGGGCGCCACGCGGACCACGCCGAGGTTGGGATGCAGCGTCGTGAAGGGATAGTCGGCGATCTTCGGGCGGGCATTCGACACCGCCGTGATCAGCGTGGACTTGCCGGCGTTCGGCTGCCCCAGCAGGCCGACATCGGCCAGCACGCGCAGTTCCAGCTTCAGCTTCTTGGCCTCGCCAGGCCAGCCCGGCGTCTTCTGGCGCGGTGCACGGTTCGTGCTGCTCTTGAAGTGCAGGTTGCCGAAGCCGCCGTCGCCGCCCTTGGCGATCATGATCTTCTCGCCCGGCTCCAGGAGCTCGGCGATCACGGCGCCCGTCTCGACGTCCGTGATGATGGTGCCCACGGGCATGCGCAGCACGATGTCGTCGGCGGCCGCGCCGTATTGGTCGGAGCCACGGCCGGCCTCGCCATTGCGCGCCTCATGGCGGCGCGCATAACGGTAATCGATGAGGGTGTTGAGGTTCAGGTCGCCCACGGCATACACGCTGCCGCCACGACCGCCGTCGCCACCGTCCGGCCCGCCGAAGGGAATGAACTTTTCGCGGCGAAAGCTTGCACAGCCGGCACCACCATTGCCGGCCACGATGTCGATGGTGGCTTCGTCTACGAACTTCATGTCTTGCTTCTCGGGCTCGCGGAGGGAGCCATGGTAAGGCAGGCCCGCTGCCGGGCGCTCACCTGGATCGCAGCCGAAAAAACAAAGCCCCGGGCATGCCGGGGCTCAGTCTGAACGCTCAGTGAGAACGATGTGGCCGGCTGCTGCCACCGCATCGTTTTTTTCGGTCAGGTCAGACGACTCAGACCGGCGTCACGACCACGGTCGAGCGATTGGCTTCGCCCTTGGTGGTGAAGGACACGGTGCCGTCGATCAGCGCGAACAGCGTGTGGTCCTTGCCCATGCCGACATTGGTGCCGGCGTGGAACTTGGTACCGCGCTGACGCACGATGATGGAGCCGGCCGAGATGGCCTGGCCGCCGTACACCTTCACGCCCAGCATCTTCGGTTTGGAATCGCGGCCGTTTCGGGTCGAGCCGCCGCCCTTTTTCTGTGCCATGGATTACTCCTTGAACTGTTGCTAGAGCGTGGATCAGCCGTTGACCGCGCTGATTTCCAGCTCGGTGTAGGTCTGGCGATGGCCTTGGCTCTTCTTGTAGTGCTTGCGACGGCGCAGCTTGAAGATGCGCACCTTGTCGTGCTTGCCCTGGGCCACGACAGTGGCCTTGACGCTCGCGCCAGCAACCAAGGGAGTGCCGATCTTCAGTTCGGCGCCGTTACCCACGGCGAGAACTTGATCGATCACGATCTCTTGGCCAACTTCCGCAGCAATCTGTTCTACCTTGATCTTTTCGCCAGCAGCAACCTTGTATTGCTTGCCACCGGTTTTTATGACCGCGTACATATCAGCCCTTTCAATGAAACCGCCTGGCACCTCGACCATCACGCCCCAGGGCGACCGCAAGCGGTTCCCGAAGGCGCCTGGGAATGCACAGGCACAAATCCCGCACGCAATGCGCGCAGAGCCGGCGACTATAACATGATCGCTTTCCCTGATTCAAGACCCCTGTCGTCGACGTGGGCAGCCGCCGACGACCCGGCACTCGCAAGGGCGCAAGGCCGTCGAGCCTCGCCAGGCTTCCTATAATCCCAGCTTCGCCCAATAGTGAGCCCAGAGTGCACGCCCTGTCTGCCTCGTCCCCCCTTCAAGAGGTTCTTGCCGCGCTGGACGCGGACATGCGCGAGGTGGATGCCGTCATCGGCCGTCGCCTGACCTCCGATGTCGCCCTCGTCAACCAGATTGCCGGCTACATCGTCCACGCCGGCGGCAAGCGCATGCGGCCGAAGCTGGTCCTGCTGTTCGCCAATGCGCTGGGCTTCCAGGGGCCCGAGCGCTTCGAGCTGGCGGCCGTTGTGGAATTCATCCACACCGCGACGCTGCTGCATGACGACGTCGTCGACGAATCCTCCCTGCGCCGCGGCAAGCAGACCGCCAACGCCCTCTTCGGCAACGCCGCCAGTGTGCTGGTGGGCGACTTCCTCTATTCGCGCGCCTTCCAGATGATGGTCTCGACCAACCGGATGCGCGTGCTGGACGTGCTGGCCGAAGCCACCAACATCATTGCCGAGGGCGAGGTCCTGCAACTGATGAACATGCATGACCCCGACATCTCCGTCGAGGACTACCTGCGCGTCATCCGCTACAAGACCGCCAAGCTCTTCGAGGCCAGCGCCCGACTGGGTGCCGTGCTGGCGGACGCCAGCGCCGAGGTCGAGGAGGCCTGCGCCGCCTATGGCCGCGCACTGGGCACTGCATTCCAGCTGATCGACGACGTGCTCGACTACGAAGGCGACACCCAGTCCCTGGGCAAGAACGTGGGCGACGACCTGCGCGAAGGCAAGCCCACGCTGCCCCTGCTCGTCGCCATGGAGCGCGGCACCACCGAGCAGCGGGAGCTGATCCGCCACGCCATCCAGCATGGCGAGGTCGAGCGCCTGCCGGACATCATCGAGATCGTGCGCGCCACCGGCGCCCTGGAAGCCACCCGCGAGGCCGCACGCCTCGAGGCCGAACACGCCCGCGAAAAACTTTCTCTGCTACCCCTTAACAAGTGGCAGGAAGCTCTGCTAGAATTCGCCTTTCTGTCGGTGAACAGATCTTCTTGAAGAGAAATTTTCAGAACGATCCGGACACCGGAGAGCAGAAAAAATCGGGGTGTAGCTTAGCCTGGTAGAGCGCTACGTTCGGGACGTAGAGGCCGGAGGTTCGAATCCTCTCACCCCGACCAGGAATTTTTAGAAAAAGCCCAAATGATTCAAGCACTTGGGCTTTTTTGCTTTGGATCGTCATGAATGACGATTCAGAGTAAATCTCGGCCCTCGATGGCCCAAGAATGGCCCAGCAAGTCGATGTGGTTTTGACTGGCAACCCGTCCCGCGCGTAGCGCAGGCCAAGCTTACGACTTGACGCTGCTGGGAATTTCCCCATACTGTCATTCACGGGTGAGCACACAGTGGACCTGCCAGACACCCTCGTAAAAACTGTGTGGGCTACGGTCACGGGCAGGTGCGGTTCGGGCGAACGAGAGATAGCCGAACCAAGAGAGCAACTCAACGCTCGGCGTGTACCCGCCGGGGTGTAGATGCAGGTGCGTAAGCGCAACCGACACCTGTCATCAAGCCCAAGTGAAACAAGCCCCGTGAGGTGCGGCGAAACAACTTCAAGTCGCAGTACTTGATGCGCCTCCACCAACAGCATCGGCTCTCGCAAGCGCGCTTGCTTGTGAGACCCCTATGCCGAGATCATCTCCGGTCGCCCGTACTGGCGACTCATCACGCCCCGCACGGTCAAAAAGCGCAACCAAGCCGGTCGCGCAAGCTGTAGCAGAGGGATTCGCCCCCGTCTGGATCGCTCCTTCGTTGCCGCCCGTGGCCCCGCCTGCCGATCTGCCACGGATTCTGTTCATCGAGCAACTTGCCTCCCTCATCGGCAAGACAGAAACGACCATCAGGACGTGCGCGACCAACGCCAAGTACGCGCACCTGATCCCCCGGCCATTCAAGCTTCCGAATAGCCGCCGTCTGTGCTGGTACGAGCGCGATGTTCTTAAGTGGATCGAGTCCACCCGCCCCGCCGAGCCACCACCGCCGCGCCGCCCCCGTGGCCGCCCAACGAAAGCCGAGCAGCTGTCGCGGGCTCGATGGGCGCAAAACAACACAGCGCAGCTGTCAGCCAAGGGAGGTGAGCAATGAGCTCCCTTGACGGCTCCCCTATCGACGGCGACGCGACCCTCCGTGCCCAGTATGCCGCCGCGTTGATCGCACGCGGCGTCTCCAGAGAAGATGCTCAGGCGCTTGCGGCTAGAACGCAGTACTTGCCGCAAGCGGCTCGGGCGGCAAAGCCCACGCCGCGAGCAGATGGCCTTCTGTTACCAGATACGCCACCAAAGGCGCTAAGCGCTCGTGACGCCAAGCTGCTTGAAGCAGGGGTCGCCATCGCGCAAGACCCACCAGATTGGAACGAGTTGATCTTCCATCACTCCATCCTTTGTCAGACCGGCCTGCCGCGTCGGAAAGTGAAGGAGCGGGAGTTCCAGCGTCGTGTCGGTTCGGCATGGCTGCACGTGCAGGCAGGCATCCTCAGCATTGCCGGCGTCCCGGTTCCTCAGCCCATCCCGTACGGCGCTACCCCGCGCCTTGCTTTGGCATGTATCGCCACGTTGGCCCTGCGAAGCAGTTCGCCGGCCATCGAAATTGGTCGCACGCCCGCTGACTTCATGCGCTTGATTGGCCTCGCTGACACGCAAGGGGGTCGCTACAAGACTCTGCGCTGCCAGCTCAACGCCATGGCTGCCTGTCGGCTTCAGATGGGCTTCGCCGACCATACCTTCAACAGCATGGCTGTGAAGCAGTACGAAGCTTGGCTGCCGCGTTCTGCCGGTGAACTCAACAAGTGGCCCAATGTTCTTGTTCTCACCGACGACTTCTACAAAGAGTTGCGCGCACACGGCGTTCCACTGGATCGTCGTGCGCTTCACGCTTTGACCGGGTCCGCCCTGTGCATCGACATCTACACATGGCTGGCCTACCGGCTTCACCTCATCAAGGGGCCACCCGTGACCGTCCCGTGGGCGGCGCTGCGCCTGCAATTCGGGCAAGAGTACTGCGGCGTTCGTGCCGAGGACGATTTCCGCACGAGTTTCTTGCTTGCCCTACCCAAAGTGCTGGCGGAATACCCGCAAGCGAAAGTCACCCGATACCCAGGCGGCCTGAAGCTGCACGCCTCGCCTCCGCCCGTGCAACCACGAGTCTTTGGGATGAGTCCGCCCCGCCGTCCGCGATGCGAAAGGAGCGGTGCATGAGCAAGCTCATACAAAGCCTAAAGGCCAAGATGCTTCAAAGCACCAACCTTCTACAGCAGCTTGCGTCCGACCGCTCGCGCAATGCCGGTCGCTCGCCCGACACGGAGCACGACTACCTGCGGCTCGGGCAATCGTTGCTCACCCGAGCCAAGGTGGCGCAGGACGGGTTGATTGGCGTGGTGTCTAACACCCGACGCCCCTCCACGTTTCAGAAGCGCATGTCCGCCCTGCGGTTCACCCTGCAACAAAGGCAGCTGGAACTGCTGGGCAGCATCATCGAACCCGTTTCGGATGAGCAGGCACAAAGACACATCGCTGCGTTCGACGAACAAATCGCGTGCGTGCAGGCCCTGCTCGAACTTAGGCGAAGAGGCCTGGGCGGTTTGCGAGCGCTACGCAACAGCAAACGGCGAGCCCTCAGCGGGCTCCCCCCTGACTGGCGCGTCCAACTCTGCAAGCGCGGCCGCGCGGGACGGTACGGCGCTGCATTGTTGGTCGCAGCGCTGACGGGATGCCGCCCCGGCGAACTGGAGAGAGGCGTCAAGGTTTGGCAAACGCAGGATGCAGCGACGCAGGAGATCGAGATCCACTTTGAGGTCGCTGGTGCGAAGGTCAAACGGGAACAAGGGCAGCCGCATCGCCGCCTGACGTACGCGGCGGGAGACACGCATCCGTTGTTGTCGATGATCAAGGCGCTGTTGCCCGGCACGGCCGAGACCCCTGTCGTCGTTCAGGTCGCGAGCGCCATGAACTTCTCTGCAGAGGTACAGCGCTTAGCTGGCTGCTTGTGGCCTTCGCACCCGGACACCGTGACGGCGTATTGCCTCAGGCACCAGTGGGGGGCGGATGCCAAGCGGAACGGAGACGCAGACGCGGTCAGCCGGGGGCTGGGCCACCTATCCCGAAAGACTCAGAGGGTCTACGGCACCGCATCACAAGGCAAACCGGCGCACAGGCTGAAGCCGCTGCGTATCGAGGCAGAGAGGCCGGTCAAGGGCGCAGCGCCTGAAGTGGCGCCTACCGACCCCGACGAACCGGAGTCCGCAAACTGATTCGGGAGGAGTGAATGGGGCAATCGTTGCGCCATTGGGGCAAAGCCGCAGCCGGATACCCCATTCCCGGTCTGGCGCCATGCACGCACCGGCTCGCCTCCAAAAACCAGGCCAGGCATGGTTCGAGAACACAAGCCCTGACTGACACCATCCCGTCACTGGGTTCGTATCTTTTTGATTCGTATGCGGCGTTTTTTCGATAGAATGTCAGCATCTTCTATCCGCAGCGTCGCCTCCCCACCATGCAAGCTGATCCGACAGCCGAACTACCCCAATCCCAAAGGGACCGGCTCAAGCACATCGAGCTGCGGTTACGCTTCTTGGGCGAAGTTCGACGGCCTGACTTGATGCAGCGCTTCGGCATCCAGTCGGCGGCAGCTTCGCGGGATCTGGCGCTGTACAAAGAGCTGGCACCAGAGAACGTTGACTACGAAAGCCGTGGCAAACGCTACCTCCTAGGGGCCGGGTTCTCGCCACTGTTTGCCGTGCCATCGGCCCAAGTTCTAGGCTGGCTGACTGAGCAGCTGGGGGACGCTACCGCTCCCTCGTCTGAGGCCCTGCTGCCGTGCCTCATGCCCTCCAGGCTCTCCTACCCGGGGCTGGAAACCCTGGCCTGCATCACGCGCGCCATTCACATGGGGCAGGTGCTCAGCATCGACTACCACTCGGTGAGCAGCGGCGAGTCTTCACGTGAAATCGTGCCCTTTGCGCTGCTGGACACGGGCCTTCGATGGCATGTGCGCGCGTTCGATCGCAAGTCGCAGACTTTCCGAGACTTTGTTCTGACCCGTATCAGCAAGCCCACTCCAAAGCTGGGCGACGAGGCAGCGCGCCATGAGCTCCCAGAGCAAGACGTTCAGTGGACACGCATCGTCGAGTTGGACTTGGTGCCTCACCCGGATCAACCTCATCCCGAAGTCACGCACATGGACTACGACATGCCAGAGGGCGTGTTGCGGCTGAAATTGCGAGCAGCATTGGCTGGCTATGCCCTCCGCAAATGGAGCGTGGACTGCTCCCCGGGTCATAGCCTGAGAGGGCCCGAGTACCGCCTCTGGTTGAAGGACCACCTTGCCTTGTACGGCGTCGAGACCGCTGTGCTGGCGCCTGGCTATCCCAGCAGCAAAGGCAGCGCCACATGACCGAGCGCTACCGGCTGTCCTTCACAACTGGCGGACTCTTCTTGCAAGAGTCCGCCATCGCCGCTGCGTCCTTTTTGCAGCTGGGTGACTGGACAGCTACGCGCGCTCAACTCCGGGTTGAGAACCTGCTGCAGGTACGCACATCGGCTGCGGCAACCCGCATCAGCAAGGAAGTTACCGCACGACTGCAAGAGCTGAGTTCAGAAGAGCTTTCGGCACTGCTGGACCTCAGCCTGCGTGATCAAGCCAACCTGCTCTGGGTAGCGGTCTGCCGCCGATACCCGTTCATTCGAGAATTCGCGACTGAGGTGCTGCGAGAACACTTCCTGGTGCTTCGCCGCCGATTGGTGTTCGCGGACTTCGACCACTTTCTCAACTCCAAGGCACTTTGGCATGCTGAGTTGGACGACATCGCCAAGTCAACGCAGCTGAAGTTGCGCCAGAACCTGTTTCGCATGTTGCGAGAAGCGGATCTCCTGTCTGACCAGTACGAGATCCACCCCGCGCAACTCAGCTCCTATCTCGCACAGCTCCTGGCCCGGCAGGGGCGACAGGTTTTCCTGGTCTTCCCGGCCACTGACAACGACATTCAACGATGGCTTCAATGACCTCGAAGATCAGCCACCAACCACTCGCCAACCGCTTCGATCACTTGATCCAGGTGATCGGTGGCGAGCGCTTCTTGCAGATGCGCGGGCTGAACAACGATCTGCCGTTCTACATCTGCGAATTCCGGGCGAACGAAGCTTTCGAGATGCAGCGGATGCAACGCCAGCTCATCAGCTCGCTGGCCAACCTCCAAGTCCCCTGTCTCGGTGGACGCGGCGTCCAGGTGCTTGAGATCAATTTATATGACCTCTGCGTCGAGCTGCTGCAAGCGCGAGAGGGCAGCAGTGATGGGGGCAGGCTCTGGGACGAGGTCCTGGCGATTGAGCCCGACGCGGATAAGGACAACCTGCTTGAACTGCTGCAGAACGTTCTGGGCATCGAGGACTACCTGATCCCTGCGATTGGCGAACGACTGCAACAGACGGAATTCGATGTGCTCTTCTTGACAGGCATCGGAGAAGTCTTTCCCTACATCCGGTCGCACAACGTGCTCAACAACCTGCAAAGCACTGCGAAAGACAAGCCCACCGTGATGTTCTTTCCTGGCGAGTACCGCCATTCTCTGGAGCAAGGGGCTTCGCTGGAACTGTTCGGACTGTTGCACGACGACAAGTACTACCGCGCATTCAACATCTACGAGACACAGGTTTGAGGAGGGACCCCATGGAACTCAACCGCATTTTCAAGCAGCCCGTCAGTCGCCCCATAGAAGGCGTCATTAAGGCCGACGACGAGTCGAGCCTGTACGTGGAGCTGAACGAGTACGTGCTGACAGACGAGGTCGCCAAGCGGCTCGAACACTTCCTCGATGCCTACAACGACTACCACGGCGCGAACGGCGTCTGGGTCTCCGGCTTCTTCGGTTCGGGTAAGTCGCACCTCTTGAAGATGCTGGCCTTGATCATGGAGAACCGCAGCGTCGATGGCAGCACAGCGCTCGACATCTTCTTGCCCAAAATTCCCAAGGAAGACGAGCTGCTGCGCGCCGCCCTGAAAAAGGCCGTGGCCATCCCTTCGAAGAGCATTCTGTTCAACATCGACCAGAAGGCCGACATCATCAGCAAGAGCCAGACGGACGCCCTGCTCTCGGTGTTCGTGAAGGTCTTCAATGAGATGTGCGGCTACTTCGGCAAGCAGGGCTACATCGCTCACTTCGAACGAGATCTCGACAGCCGGAACCAGCTAGACGCCTTCAAGGCCAGCTACCAGCAGCACGCCAACAAGCCCTGGGAGCGAGGCCGAGAACAGGCCTTGCTGGAGTCCGGCAACATCGCCCGCGCCTATGCGGAAATCACAGGTGAAGACCCGGCACTGGCCAAAGGCATCCTGGACAAGTACCGCGCGCAGTACAGCGTCTCCATCGAAGACTTCAGTGAGCAGGTCAAGGCCTGGCTGGACAAGAAGCCGGCCAACTTCCGCCTGAACTTCTTCGTGGACGAGGTGGGCCAGTACATCGCCGACAACACCAAGCTGATGACCAACCTGCAGACGGTCGCCGAGAGCTTGGCCACCAAATGCCAAGGCCGCGCCTGGATCATCGTCACCGCCCAAGAGGACATGAACTCCGTTCTGGGCGATATGAACAAGCAGCAGAGCAACGACTTTTCAAAGATCCAAGCTCGCTTTGCCAACCGCCTCAAGCTCACCAGCGCTGACGTGGCCGAGGTCATCCAGAAGCGCCTGCTCACCAAGAACGACACCGGTGCTGCGCTGCTGGCCACCACGTACGAACAGCAGTTCAACAACTTCAAGACCCTGTTCGAGTTCGCAGACGGGGGGCAGCAGTACTCGAACTTCCGCGATGCGGAGCACTTCACCTACTGCTACCCCTTCGTTCCCTACCAGTTCCCTCTGTTCCAGGCGGCCATTCGGGGCCTCTCGCAGCACAACGGCTTTGAGGGCAAGGCCAATTCTGTGGGCGAGCGCTCCATGCTCGGCGTGTTCCGGGATGTGGCCATTGCGATTGACAACGAGCCGGTCGGGCAGTTGGCGACCTTCGACCGCATGTTCGAAGGCATCCGTGGTGCGCTCAAAAGCGCCATTCAAAGCGCCATCAACAACGCCGAACGCCACCTGGGCGACGAATACGCCGTGCGCGTGCTCAAGGCGCTCTTCCTGGTCAAGTACGTCAAGGAGTTCAAGGCCACGCTGCGCAACCTGAGCGTGTTGATGCTGGAGCGCTTCGGTGACGACCTTCCGGCCCAGCGCAAGCGTTTGGAGGCTGCACTCAACAAGCTGGAGCAGCAGACCTACATCCAGCGCAACGGCGACCTGTATGAGTACCTGACCGACGAAGAAAAGGACGTCGAGGAGGAAATCAAGGGGACGGAAGTTGAAAGCACGGACATCCTGAAGGAGCTGGAGTCGCTGCTTTTCGATGGCGTCATCAAGCAGCGCAAGATCCGCCACAGCAATGGCCAGGACTACGCCTACACCCGCAAGATGGATGACCGTGCGCTGAGCCGCGAGCACGAGCTGGCCATCCACATCGTCACACCGCTTTCGGACAACTTCGACAACATCACCCTGCAGCGCATGCAGAGCATGGGTCGCGACGAGCTGCGTGTCGTGTTGCCAGCTGACGTGCGTTTCATGCAAGACCTGACGATGTACAAGCGCACCGAGAAGTACATCCGCCAGAACAGCAACACCCCGCAAGAGGCTGTCAAGCGCATTCTGGATGCCAAGGGTTTCCAGAACACCGAGCGCTTGAACGACCTGCAAGTGCGCGCCAAAGGGTTGCTGGGCAAGGCCACGCTGATCATCAATGCGGCGGACGTGGACGTCAGTTCCGAAGACGGCCAAACGCGAGTGCTCAAAGGGTTTGAGCACCTGCTGCAGAGCACCTATCCCAACCTGCGCATGCTGCGCGATGTGCCTTTCAACGAGGCGGACATCGGCAGCCATCTGCGAAGGATGGAAGACGGGCTGATTGCCAATGACGCCACCAGCCTCACCGAGGCCGAGCAAGAGCTGCTCGCCTTCATTCAAGGCAACGCACGAGGCGGCGTGCGCACCACGGTCAAGAGCCTGATCGAGCGTTTCGAGCGCAAGAACTATGGCTGGTACTACGCCGCCATCCTGTGCAACTTGGCGCTGCTGTGTGCCCGGGGCAAGGTGGAGGTGCGACAAGACAGCAACTCGCTGGAGCGAGACGCGCTGGAGCGCAGCCTGCGCAACACCAACGCCCATGCGTCCCTGGTGCTGGAGCCTCAGGTGGAGTTCAGCGCCTCGCAAGTGCGTGCGTTGAAGGACTTCTTTGCAGACTTCTTTGACAAGCCCGCCAGCAGCAACGAGGCCCGGGCACTCGCTCGCGAGACGATTGACGCGCTGAAAGAGCTTGAAATCGAACTGGCCACCCTGCATGGCCAGAAGGCACAGTTGCCGTTCTTGAGCGTGCTCAAGCCCGTGCTGGCCACCTTGAAGGACATCGCCAGCAAGAATCCCAATTGGTTCCTGACTGAACTGACACGCGCTGAAGATGCGCTGCTGGACACCAAGGAGAACATCCTTGATCCGCTGCGTCGTTTCATGAACAGTCCGCAGCGAGCGATTTTCGAGCAAGCACGGACGTTGGTGGCCGAGCAGGAAGACAACTTCGCCTATGTGGTGGCTTCAGAAGTTGAGGCCGTTCGCGGCCTGCTGACTGACAGCAAGCCCTGGCAAGGCAACCGTCTGCAGCAACTCAAGCCTCAGCTGGATGCGCTGGAGCAAGCCATCGCACAACAGCTGGCCATCGAACGGGATGCTGCGGCTCACCGCCTGGCGGAGCTGGAGCAGCGGCTGCGTGCGACCGACGAGTTCGGTCGAATCGACACTGCGCGGCAGTCACAGCTGACAGAGCCCTTCGCGGAGGCTCGCCGCGCGCTGCAGGGCCAAAAGCGCATCGCCATGATTCGCGACCAACTGCGGCACTTCGAAGAGTCCCGGTTCTCGCAGCTCCTGGTGCAACTGGAGCAATGGGGCAAGCCCGCCCAGCCGGCACCCGCACCGGCGGCTCAGCCAGCCGCTGGAGCATCGGCAGCAGGTGAGCCGAAGGCTACTGCCACGGGCGCCCCCAAGCCCGCCACGCCGGAGCCCAAAGTCGTGCCTGCTCGCACCATCCGAGTCGATTACGCCAAAGCCTGGCTGACCAGCGAGGCCGAGCTCGACGATTACCTGAACAAACAGCGTGAGGCCTGGCTGAAGGAAATCCAGGCCGGCAACCGCGTGCAGATTTGAGCCCCACCATGGACACCAGCAAACTCAAAAAATTCGCCCAGTTCGCCCGTCGTGCGCTGGGCGAGCAGGTCGGTGCCAAGCTGGCCTTGGTGTTGTCCGAAGGCAGTGCCGCTCGGCGCGAGAGCCCAGCGGCTGTCAAGAAGCTGGAAGAGGCCATCAAGGACCACGGCAAGGCCTGGGTCACTGAACGGGTGGCCTACATCTGGTTCAACCGTTTTTGCGCGCTGCGTTTCATGGACGTGAACCGCTACACGCGCATCGGCATCGTGTCACCCGCCGAAGGCCAGTTCCAGCCCGAAATCCTGCTGGAAGCCAAGATGGGCCACATCGACGAAGAGATGGTGCCAGCCAAGACGCAGCAGCTCGTGGCCGATCTGCTGGCGGGCAAGAGCCCCAGCCATGATCCGCAAGGCGAGGCCTACCGCCTGCTGGTGGTGGCTGCCTGCAACGCCTGGCATCAAGCCATGCCCTTCTTGTTCGAGCGCATCGACGACTACACCGAGCTGTTGATGCCCGACGACCTGCTCTCGGGCAACTCCATCTTGGCCTACACCCGCGAGGCCATGACGCCGGACGCCTGCGAGGACGTGGAAGTCATCGGCTGGCTGTACCAGTTCTACATCTCCGAGAAGAAGGATGCCGTCTTCGAGGGGCTGAAGAAGAACCAGAAGATCACCCCTGACAACATCCCGGCCGCCACCCAGCTGTTCACCCCGCACTGGATCGTCCGCTACCTGGTAGACAACTCGCTGGGGCGCCTGTGGCTGCTCAATCGGCCCAGCTCCAAGCTGGCCGAGCAGATGGCTTACTACATTCCGCCCGAGAAGCCGGAGACCGACTTCCTGCGCATCAACGGGCCTGAAGACATCAAGGTTTGCGACCCAGCCTGCGGTTCGGGCCACATGCTCACCTATGCCTTCGACCTGCTTTACGCCATCTACGAAGAAGAAGGCTACGACGCAGCGGAGATCCCGGAAAAGATCCTGACGCACAACCTCTACGGCGTCGAACTCGACGAACGCGCCGGCGAATTGGCCGCCTTCGCACTGACTATGAAGGCCCGCGCGCGCCAGCGCCGTTTCTTTAACAAGCGCGTCAGACCAAACATCACCGTGCTGGAGAAAGTGAGTTTCAGCCGCGAAGAGCTGGACGAGTACATGGACTTTGTTGGCCGTGACCTGTTCACCTACGGCCTGCGCGAAACCTTGCAGCAGTTCAGCGAGGCCGACAACTTCGGCTCGCTGATCGTGCCCAAGGTCGGTAATGTGGCCGATGTGCTGGCCACGCTCGAAGCCAAGGACATGGCCGGCAACCTCTTCCTGGCCGACACGCACCAACGCGTGCTTAGCGTGCTGCGCATGGCCGAAGCCCTGAGCCCACGCTATGCGGTGGTGGTGGCCAACCCGCCCTACATGGGCGGCAAAGGGATGAACGGGCGGCTGAGCACGTGGGCCAAGGAGAACTACCCGAACAGCAAGTCCGACCTGTTTGCCATGTTCATCGAGCGCGGCTTTGATCTGACCCCGAAGTACGGCTACAGCGCCATGGTCACCATGCAAAGCTGGATGTTCCTGTCGTCTTATGAAGCGTTACGTGAGCGCATCCTCAGTGAGACATCCATTGAATGCATGGCTCACATGGCCAACATGGTCATGGGCATCGCGTTTGGTACCGCTGCAACGGTGCTCAAGAAGGGTGGCAGCCCTGAGACTAGAGGGGCCTACTGCTATGTCGAGTACGAGGACATCGGCGAGGGCAACAAGCCCGTGGAGTTTCCCCCGCGCAATGAGCGGAATCTGAAAGCTGCGAAGCGACAGGGGGTTGCATGATCACCCAACTGCAGCTCAAGAACTTCACCGCCTTCACCGAGTTGGCCATCGACTTCTCGCCCGGCATCAACATCATCATTGGCGAGAACGGCACTGGCAAAACCCAGCTGCTCAAGGCCGTACTGGCCATGAGCGGACCGGAGGCCAGCGGGGAGCAGGCTGATGAACAACTGGCCCGCAAGCTGTGCCGCCTCTATCAACCACTCAGCGGGAACGTGGGCGAACTGCGTCGTGCAGGTACACGTGGCGATGCGCAGCTGAGCACGACCTCTGCGTCCGGCCAGTTCATCACTGCCAAGTTCAACGGTAGCGCCGAAGTGGTCAAGGTCACGCCGGCATCAGTTGGCGAGGCTTTACCCGCCATCTTCATTCCGACCAAGGAGGTACTGTCGTTGGTACGTGGCCTGACAGCCGAGCAGCCAGACCTGCCCACCATCGAGCGCATCTTCGACGACGGCTATCTGGATCTGGCCCGCAAGTTGGTCAGAGAGGGCGCCAACGACCTCGACGCCAAGGTTCAACTCGATCCGAAGTTCGCCAGCATTGTTCCCCGCCTGGCCAACTTGATCGGAGGCCAGTACCTGCTGGAAAACGGGCGATTCGTGTTTGAGCCAGGACGGTATGAGGAGAAAAGCTCAGCATCGCGCACCAGAGCCAAGCATGCGCAGATGTACCAGGACAGCACGCAATGGAAGTTCGTGCCCAGTGGCAAACACCGCCTTTCCAGCGGCATGACGGCCGAAGGCTTCCGCAAGATCGGCGTGCTGCAGCGCCTGCTCAGCAACGGCAGCCTCAACCCTGGCACCACTGGCCCTCTGCTTTGGGACGAGCCTGAATCCAACCTCAACCCCAAGCTGATGCGGGATCTGGTGCAGGCCCTGCTGGAACTCGCCCGCAACGGACAGCAAATCATCCTTGCCACACACGACTACGTGCTGCTCAAGTGGTTCGACCTGCTGATGGACAAGGGCCAGGGGGATCAGGTGCGCTTCCACGTGCTTTCCCGTGATGCCGACTCTGGTCAGGTACGTCGGGACAGCATGGACGACTACCGCGCCATCGAGCCGAACGCCATTGCCGACACCTTCAACGAGCTGACCAAGGAACAGGTGGCTCGCAAGATGGGGGCCTTGGGGAAATGAAACTGCGCGAGCGCGACCTGGAGATCGACTTTACAAATGCGATCGACGCCATTGTTTTCGATCAGATGAAGGCCGACCAACCGGGCTACCACGGTATCGGGCAGATGCATCGCGTCGATTTCGTGGTCGAGCTTGAGGAGGCGATTCTCTTTGTTGAGGTGAAAGACCCGGGCAACCCCAAGGCAAAGGCTGAGGGGTTGGCGAAGTTTCATGGCGAGCTGCAAGACGGAACGCTCAGCGATACCTTTGCCGCCAAGTTCATTGACACCTTCCTGTACCGCTGGGCCGAGGATTGCCTGCAAAAGCCGGTTCACTACATCAGCTTGGTCACGCTCGAAGACAACGAGCTGCTGCCGAACTTCTCGGACGAGATCGCCAAGAAGCTTCCACCGATGGGCAAGTCTGTGCCGCGCTGGAAACGCCAGCTGGTGGAGAACTGCCAGGTGTTCAACATCGAGCTTTGGAACGCGAGCTTTCCGAAATGGCCGGCAGCGCGCGTCGCAATGGCATAGCAACGAATCATGCTCAGGGGAGAGAAAAATGACCGCCAACACGCTCAAGATTCGCGATGACCATCAGCCGCTGAGGTTCACGGCAGAAGGTGACGCGTTCAAGCTTGAAGACAGCTCGCAAGCCGCATGGCTTACCGGCAAGACATTCGGGCGCAAGGAGCTTCGCAACCGTATCGAGCCGTGGCTGACATCGTTGTTCCAGTCAGAGCATCTGTCTCTGCTCGCTGGTTCGGGTCTCACCCACGCAGTGCATTACCTGGCAGCCGGCAAGGGTGCCGCAGGCATGGGCACTTTGGCGCTGAGTCACCATCAAACCGAAATCAATCAGGCTGCCGAGACAGCAGCAGAGGCCGCCGGGCGTGAGAAGGGCAATTTAGAGGACCAGCTACGCGTTGCTAACGAGCTGCTGCGTGGTCTGGAGATCCTGCAGCAGAAGACAGCAGCCGAAGCTCTGCGCACTGAGCTTCAGACCGGCATGCAGGATTTCGCGAAGTCGATCCTGAAGAGCGAAGAAGGAATTGCCAGTGCTGCGGAGGACAAGCGCGAGGAAGCGTTCAACACCCTCGTCACCTTCCTGATGAGCTTTGCCAGCCGCACCGGGGTGCGAGACCGGCTGAACATCTTTACCACCAACTACGACCGGCTGATCGAGGCGGGGGCGGAGTTGGCCGGGCTGCACCTGCTTGACCGTTTTCTGGGCAAGCTGATGCCCATCTTCCGGTCTTCTCGGCTGGATCTGGACATGCATTACAACCCGCCCGGCATCCGTGGCGAGCCACGCTACCTGGAAGGCGTGGCCCGCTACACCAAGCTGCATGGGTCGGTGGATTGGGTGCAGACAGGCAAAGACATCCGCCGCATCGGTTTGCCGTTTGGAGCCGCCAGCGTTGACCCCTATCTGCAGGCGCCGGGCCTGAGCAAAGCCTCGGCGCACGGGCTGATGATCTACCCCAACGCGGCCAAAGACAGGGAAACGGCGGACTACCCCTATGTCGAGCTGTTCCGCGACCTTGCGGCAGCGGTGTGCCGCCCGAACAGCACGCTGGTGACTTACGGCTACAGCTTTGGCGATGAGCACATCAACCGCGTCATCCGCGACATGCTCACCATCCCCTCGACACATCTGGTAGTGATCTCGTATGACGACCCATTGGGTCGGGTCATGCAGACCTACCAAGAGCTGGGCCGGCCCTCACAAATCAGCCTGTTGATCGGTCCGGCCTTGGCAGACCTGACGACGCTGACCGAGCACTACCTGCCCAAGCCCGCCATCGACAAGACCACCTTCCGCATGAGCGAACTGCTCAAGCAGCGCATGGGGACGGACCCGCAACCTGCCAAAGCTGCGGCCCCAGAAGCTGGCGCTTCTGATGGGAGTGACCTTGTATGAGCATGTCCCCCCTGGCTTATGCCGACTCCTTGCGCATCGGCACCATCGACTTCGTCTCACCCGACGAAATCAAGGTGCTGCTCGACATCGAGGCACCCGATGGCCTGGCCCTCAATACCGGCACACCGCGACCCTTCCCGCGCATCAACGGCTATGTGCTGATTCCCAGCGACGACGGGCATCTGGTCGCCCAGGTCGAGTGGATCACCATCGAGCGTTCGCAATACCCCAAGCGCAAGGGCATGCAGGACTTCGGTCTGGTGGATTTGCCCTATCCCTTGCGCAAGATGAGCCTCAACCCGCTGGGGGTGCTCGCTTACGAGAGCAAAGACGCAAACGGGGATGACGTCTATCGCTTCCGGCGCGGCGTCGAAAGTTACCCCACCGTCGGCGATGCAGTGCTACTGCCAACGCAAAGCCAGCTACGCGCCATCGTCGAGTCTGGCGACAACAGGCATGTGCTGATCGGTACCAGCCCGCTTGCCGCCAATGCCGAAGTCAAGATCGACCCAGACCGCCTGTTCGGCCGCCATCTGGCCGTGCTGGGGAACACTGGCAGCGGCAAGTCATGCTCGGTCGCAGGCTTGATCCGCTGGTCAATGGATGAGGCCCGAAAAGCCCGAGGGGGCGCGGACCCCAACGCCCGCTTCATCGTGCTCGACCCCAATGGCGAGTACGCCAACACCTTCCGCGATATGAGCAAGGTGCGGGTGTTTGCTGTCGAGCCAGGCGAAGGCGTAGAACAGCTGCAGATCCCGCTCTGGTTCTGGAACAGCGCGGAATGGGGGGCTTTCACCCAGGCGAGCGCCAGGACGCAGCGGCCGACCTTGGTGCAGGCGCTTCGATCAGTTCGCGACGGCGTGTTCGGAACGACGGTGCCGCCTAGCCATGAGATGCGCCGCTATCTGCGCACCCTGGTCAGCATCCTGCAACTGGAGCGCAATGCCGGTAGTCCGTGGGGTAAGTTCCCCCAGCCAAAAGCCTTCTTTGAAAAGCTGAAGAAGTGGCAGGAAGGTCTGGCGAACCAGGACTCCTTCTCAGACGACGAAGAGGCGGCACTCGGTGCTACCCGCGACAAGATCACAGGCTTGATCAATGCTCGCCTCGGTCAATACCCAACCTACGAGTTCACGCGTGGCGACGTTGACGAACTGCTGTCGCTGATCCAGTCAGCACACGCTACGTTCGGCGGCAGCGATACCGACATCTTGCCCATCGACGCAGACGTGCCGCGCCCATTCACCGGCGACCAGCTTCTCCGCAGCGTCGAGGCCAATGCCGAACTACTCGGCGTCTCCGAGTACGTCGAGACCATGCAGATGCGCATTCGCACCCTGCTGTCGGACAGCCGCATGAAGATCGTCTCGGGCAGCGCCCAAGATCTGACGCTGGACGACTGGCTGCGAAGCTACATCGGCGACAACGAGGCATCGAACGGTTCGGTTACCGTCATCGACCTCTCGCTGGTGCCTGCCGAGGTGGTGCACATCATCACAGCCGTGATCGCCCGCATGACGCTGGAAGCACTGCAGCGTTACCGCAAGCTGCAGCACGGCAAGACCTTGCCCACCGTGCTGGTGATGGAAGAGGCGCACACCTTCATCAAGCGTTACCACGACGACGCGGAGAACCAAAACTCGGCCGCCATCTGCTGCCAAGTGTTCGAGAAGATCGCCCGCGAGGGCCGAAAATTTGGGCTAGGCCTCGTGTTGTCCTCGCAGCGCCCCAGCGAGCTGTCGCCCACGGTTCTGTCCCAGTGCAACAGCTACTTGCTGCACCGAATCAGCAACGACCGGGACCAAGAGCTGGTCCACAAACTGGTTCCCGACAACCTGCGCGGCCTGCTGCGTGATTTGCCATCTCTGCCATCCCGTCACGCCATCCTGCTCGGTTGGGCGTCTGAGCTGCCGGTATTAGTACAGATGAACGCGCTGCCTGAGCAGCACCGTCCGAAATCGGATGACCCAGACTTCTGGGCGGTTTGGTCAGGCCAGGGCGGCAAAGGCCAGACCGTCGAGCGCCCAGTGGACTGGAAGTCGGTTGCCGACGACTGGCAGCAGATCGGTGCCCCAGCGCAAGAGCAAGATTTGGAGAACTACGATGAGTAACAGCCCAACAAGCCAGGCCAAGCAGGGCATGGAGAAGTATTTCTTTCGGGCCTCCGCAGCGGAATTTAGAAAAATTCCCGGCAGCCCGGTTGCTTACTGGCTATCAGACGCGATTATCAAATCCTTTGAGAGAGGGGATTTGATTTCAAGCCACTGCGCCACTCGAAAGGGAATGGCAACTGGACTTAATGCAGTTTTCGTTCGCGGGTGGCACGAAGTCTCGATGAAAGAAATTGGATTCAATAAATCCCGACTAGAAGCACAAAAGTCACTCCTTCGGTGGTTCCCATATGCCAATGGAGGTGAATACAGAAAGTGGTATGGGAACTTTGATGATGTTGTCAACTGGGAAAATGACGGGCATCGACTACAGACTGAGGAGCATGAGAGCGGGCGAATTCGTGCTGTCAACTTAAATTTGGAATTCATCTTTAAGCCAGGCCTTTCCTGGACTTCAATTACCAGCGGTGCTTTTTCGATAAGGAAGCTCCCCAAGGGATTCCTGTTTAGCTCAGCGTCGAATGCCATGTTCTGCGATGGCGACTCAAGCCTATATGCAGGACTTCTAAATTCAAAGGCGCATGTCATTCTGGGAAAGGCAATAAATCCGACCTTAAATGCCAACCCCGGAGATATTGGAAAAATCCCTCTGACCGACAAAAAAATTGATGTCTCCAAGACCGTCGAATCAATAACAGCTTATTCACAGCGAGATTGGGACTCCTATGAAGTCTCTTGGGACTTCTCTTGCCTCCCTCTGCTGCAAGCCGACTATCGCCAGCCTACGCTCAAGGCCAGCTACCAGAAGCTCCGCACCCACTGGTGCGAGATGACGCTGGAAATGCAGCGCCTGGAAGAAGAGAACAACCGCATCTTCATCGACGCCTATGGCCTGCAGGATGAGCTGACGCCCGAGGTACCCCTGAACGAGATCACGCTCACCTGCAACCCGCATTACCGCTACGGCGGCGACAAGAGCGAAGAAGAGCTGGAAGCCCTGCTGCTGGCCGACACCATGCGTGAGCTGGTGAGCTATGCCGTGGGCTGCATGCTGGGTCGCTACAGCCTGGACAAGCCGGGGCTGATCCTGGCCAACCAGGGTGAGACGCTGGCCGACTATCTGGCCCAGGTGCCGCAGCCCAGCTTCCCGGCCGATGACGACAACGTGATCCCGGTGCTGGACGGCGATTGGTTTGCCGACGACATCACCCTGCGCTTCCGGCAGTTCCTGCGTGTGGCGTTCGGCGATGAGCACTACGACGAGAACCTGGCTTTCATCGAGCAGGCGCTGAACGTGAAGGGCAAGCGCAACTACAACCTGCGCGACTACTTCCTGAGCGAGTTTTATGCCGACCATGTGAAGCGCTACAAGAAGCGCCCCATCTACTGGCTGTTCAGCAGCCCCAAGGGCAGCTTCAACGCGCTGATTTACATGCACCGCTACCGCCCGGACACGGTGAGCGTGGTGCTGAAGTACCTGCGCGACTATCGCGAGAAGCTCAGCACCGAGAAGGAGCGCCAAGCGGCGGTGAGCATCAACCCGGCCACCAGCCAGGGCGACAAGACGCGTGCCTTGAAAGAAGCGGATCGCCTGGCCAAGGTGTTGACCGAGCTGGAGGACTACGAGCGTGACGTGCTTTACCCGAAAGCCACCGAGCAAATCGCCATCGACCTCGACGACGGCGTGAAGGTGAACTACCTGAAGTTCGGCGCTGCGCTGAAGAAAATCACCGGGCTGGACGCGAAGGAAGAGGATTGAGCATGAGCCTGCCGCCCCTGCCCGCCGACTATGCCCCGCTGCTGAACGCCCTTAAAGAGCGCGTTCGTGCAGCGCAATACGCGGCGCTGAAGGCCGTCAACACCGAGCTGGTGGGTTTGTACTGGGACATCGGCCGCCTGCTGGTGGAGCGGCAGGCCGGCGACACCTGGGGCAAGGGCGTGGTGCAACAGCTGGCAACCGACCTGCAGCAGGCGTTTCCCGGTGTGGGGGGATTTTCCGCCTCCAACCTGTGGCGGATGCGGGCGTTTTTTGAGGCATACCAGGGCCAGGAAAAACTCGCACCACTGGTGCGAGAAGTGGGCTGGAGCCACAACCTGGTGATCTTGGAGCGCTGCAGCGACGCGCTGCAGCGCGAGTTCTACCTGCGCATGACGCGCAAGCTGGGCTGGTCCAAGAACGTGCTGATCCACCAGATCGACAACCAGAGCTACGAGAAATCGCTACTCGGCCAGACCAACTTTGACCAGGCGCTGACGCCCGAGCTGCGCGCCCAGGCCAAGCTGGCGGTGAAGGATGAATACACCTTCGATTTTCTGGAGCTGGGCGAGGAGCACAGCGAGCGCGAGTTGGAGCGGGCGCTGATTGGCCGAATCGAGGATTTTCTGCGCGCCATGGGCAGCATGTTTGCCTTCATGGGCAGCCAGTACCGGCTGGAGGTGGATGGGCGGGAGTTCTTCATCGACCTGCTGCTGTTCCATCGCCGCCTGCGCTGCCTGGTAGCCATTGAGCTGAAGGTGGGAGAGTTCCAGCCCGAGTTCGTGGGCAAGATGCAGTTCTATCTGGCCGCACTCGACAGGCAAGTCCGCCAGACGGATGAAAACCCCTCGATCGGCATCATCCTGTGCAAGGAAAAGAGCCGCACCATCGTGGAATACGCCCTGCACGATGCCAACAAGCCCATCGGCGTGGCCACTTACCAGATCACCAGCACGCTGCCGCAAAACCTGGCCGGGCAACTGCCCCCGCCCGAGGCCATTGCCGCGCTGCTGGAGGGAATAGAAAAATGAGCAATGCCAAGATCCAGCAAGCGCTGGGCAATCTGTTTGACAAGCAGCGCATCGTGTTCTGGTACGACACGCGGCGCGAGTTTCGTGCCGACTTTGAGGCGCTGAGCCTGCCCGGTGTAGAGAAGATCGAACTGGCCAACAACGAGTTTGGCGTGAAGTACCGTGTCCTGCGCGAGCAGCCAGAGCAGAAGTTCCTGCTGTTCAGGGACGGGCCAGAGCCGGAATACCTGGCCAACTGGTTGCTGGACGTGCAGCTGGCCAGCGGCAGCACCTTCCGCACCGACCAAGTGGCCCTGTGGCTGGCTGAACTGGAGCTGGGGCCCGACACCTACCCCCTGCTGGAGTCGCATCTGGCCTTCTTCGAGGCCGCGAAGCGCCGCGAAAAGCTCAAGGCGTTGCTGGAGCCCAGCGACAGCGACAGCACCTTGCGCAAGAAGATGCTGGCCGTCTGCGTGGGCAGCGACAGCCCTCGAACAGATGCCATGCTGGAAACCTTGCTGGCGGAGCTGGCCAGCGGCGCCGATGCGAAGTGGAAGCTGGTGGAGCGCAGTGGCCTGCAGTCGCACTTCTGGGAACAGATGAAGCGAGCCTACGGCTACGACAGCGAAACGCCAGGCCTGCAGGACTTCGTAATTGAGCTGTTCAAGAGCTGCTTCCTCAGCGAGGTGGACGCTGGGTACAAGCCGCGGCTGACGTCCGACGCGAAGGTCTTCATCCAGCGCTGGAAAGACAGCCGCTTGAATGCGCAGGCTTTCGAGATGCTGTCCGCCCAGTGTGCCGACATCTTGCAAATCGAGGACAAGCTCCAGGGCCTTGAGTACCGCGCATTGATGTCGGTGGATGAATTCGAGGCCATCGACCGGAAGATCCTGAGCGATTTGGTGCGCGAGGTCGCAGCACGCACGGTCAGCGCTCAGGAGGTCGAGCAATGGGTTCGTCAGCGCCGACAGGGGCATTGGTTCGACAGCTACCAGCATGTCTATCAGGCCATTGAGCATGCAGCTCAATTCATGCAGACATTGGAACTGACGCAGCTGGAAATGGACTCGCTGGCCGACGGCGTCCACAAGTACACGCAGAGCTGGTTCCGGCTCGACCAGCGCTACCGCAAGTTCATCTTCCATGCACGGGAGTCAGGCCAGGCCTCGCTGCTGCAAGCACTGAGCCAGGAGGTGGAGAACCTGTACACCAACAATTTCCTGTCGCACTTGAATGTGCGCTGGCAGCAATTCGTGGATGCGTGCCAGCTGTGGGAGGCCGCACCAGTTGCCAGCCAAGCCAACTTCTTTGAGCGCTTTGTGCAGCCCACGCTGAGCCGGAAGGGCAAGGTCTGCGTACTGATCTCAGATGCCTTCCGCTACGAAGTGGGTGAGGAGCTGCAGAGCCTGATTCGGCGCGAGGACCGATTTGACGCTGAGCTGAACCCAGCGCTGTCATGCCTGCCCAGCTACACACAACTGGGGATGGCCTCGCTACTGCCGCACAAGACGTTGCAGATCGTGGAGGACAGCAGTGGCGAGGTGGTGGCCGATGGCATCAGCGCTACGGGCACGGCCAACCGAGCCCGCATCTTGGCGCAGACCGTGGCTGCATCCACTGCCGTGCTGGCGAAAGATGTGCTGGCCATGGGCAAGGAAGACTCGCGAGCCTTGGTGCGAGACCATGATGTGGTGTACGTCTATCACAACCTGATCGACAAGACGGGCGACACCAGGGACACCGAAGAACGCGTGTTTGGCGCCGCTGAAGAAACGTTGGAAGAGCTGCTGCGCGTGATCAAGAAGCTGGCCAATGCCAATGCCAGCAACATCGTGGTGACGGCAGATCACGGATTCATCTACCAGCACCACCCGCTGCAAGACAGCGACTTCCTCAGCGCCGAGCCCACAGGCGAGGAAATCTTGTACACCGACCGGCGGTTCGTGCTTGGGCGCGGCCTGCGCGAACACAGCAGCTTCAAGACCTTTCAGCCCCAACAGCTGGGTTTGGCGGGCAGCTTGCAGGTGCAGATCCCAAAGTCGATCAATCGCTTGCGCCTGAAGGGCTCTGGCAGCCGCTTTGTGCATGGCGGCGCCACCCTGCAAGAGGTGGTGATTCCGGTCATCAGCATCAACAAGAAGCGCCAGAGCGATGTGGGCAAGGTGGAGGTGGAACTGATCGGCGGCGGTGGCAAGACCATCACGACGGGGCAGCTCGCCGTGGTGCTCTACCAGACAGAACCGGTGACGGACAAACGCCAACCACGCCGCCTGCGAGTCGGCCTGCACGCCCTTGATGGAGAGCCGATCTCGGACATTCAGGAACTGAGCTTCGACATGGCATCTGACAACCCACGTGAACGTGAAGTTGCGGTGCGCTTCATCCTCAGCCGCAAGGCCGACAACTACAACAACCAGCAGGTGGAGCTGCGCATGGAAGAACCCGTGGACGGGACGTCACACCACACGCGCTATCAGTCGGTGCGGTACACGATCCGTCGCTCGTTCACCAGCGAGTTTGATTTCTGAGACACGGCGAGGAGGCACCGATGAGCCAACTGGACGACAAGATCAATCAACACTTCGCCGGGCTGGTGGTTCGCAAGGACCTGGTCAAGACGGTGAAGGGCAACGCCATCGTGCCGACCTACGTGCTGGAGTACCTGCTGGGCCAGTACTGCGCGACCAACGACGAGGCCACCATCCAGGCGGGCATCGACACGGTGCGCGAGATCCTGCGCAAGCACTACGTACATCGCAATGAAGCTGGGCTTGTGCGCTCCACCATCAAGGAAAAAGGCCGGCACAAGGTCATTGACCGCATCAGCGTGGCGCTGAACGACAAGTCCGATGCCTACGAGGCCGAGTTCGCGAACCTCGGCATCAAAAAGGTCATCATCGACTCCGCCACGGTGAAGGCCCACCCAAAGCTGCTGGTGGGAGGCGTGTGGTGCATCGCTGACCTGGAGTACATGTTCACGGAGGACAAGAACGCAGCGCCTTGGGTATTGGCATCCATCAAGCCCATTCAGCTCTCGCACTTCGACTTCGATGCTTACCTGGCTGCGCGCAAGCAGTTCAGCACCGAGGAGTGGATCGACCTGCTCATCCAGAGCGTTGGCTTCAATCCGCAGATGTTCGGCAAGCGCAACAAGCTGAGCCAACTGGTGCGCTTGATCCCTTTCTGTGAGCGCAACTTCAACCTGATCGAGCTCGGGCCGAAAGGCACGGGCAAGTCGCACATCTTCTCGGAGTTTTCACCGCACGGCATCCTGATCTCTGGCGGTGAAGTGACGGTACCCAAGCTCTTCGTCCACAACGGAACCGGCAAGCTGGGCTTGGTGGGCTATTGGGATGTGGTCGCCTTCGACGAGTTCGCCGGCAAGCAAAAGCGCGTGGACAAAGCGCTGGTGGACATCATGAAGAACTACATGGCGAACAAGTCGTTCTCACGTGGTGTGGAAACGCTGGGCGCCGAGGCCAGCATGGTGTTTGTGGGCAACACCGACCACACGGTGCCCTACATGCTGAAGCACTCCGACTTGTTCGATCCGCTGCCCGAGAAGTTCCATGACTCGGCATTCCTGGATCGCATTCACAGCTACATCCCCGGCTGGGAAGTCGATGTGATCCGGGGGGAGATGTTCTCCAGCGGCTACGGATTCGTCGTGGACTACCTGGCGGAGATCTTGCGCGCACTGCGCAACCACGATTTTTCTGACCGCTACAAGGCTCACTTCAAACTGTCCGATGACATCTCGACCCGTGACCGCGATGGCATCAACAAGACCTTCTCGGGCTTGATGAAAGTGATCTATCCGCACGGTGAGGCAAGCGCAGAGGAAATCGAAGCGCTGCTGCGCGCAGCGATCGAAGGGAGAAAGCGAGTCAAGGATCAACTGCTACGAATCGATTCAACCTACCCTGCCGTCCGGTTCACGTACATCGACCAGCAAGGCAACGAGCGTGCGGTGACGACACTGGAGGAGGAGGAGTACCCAGCGGCCTACCACCAGCGCATCACGGCGGAAGCCGCCGCTGACCCAGTCTCGGAAGTGGTCGCATCGGTGCAAGCTGCGGATTCTCCAACCGCTGCGCTGAAGCCAGAGCCGGTGAATGCGGTCTCCACAACGGCTCCTCCGACCACACCAACGTTGAAGGAACAGCACTTGGTCTTCCAAGAGAACCAGCGCGGTGTGGCTTTTGACAAGCTGTTCGGACCCTACTTGGTCGGCGCCAAACGGATCATCGTGACGGACCCGTACCTGCGCATGTTCCACCAGCAGCGGAATCTGATGGAACTCCTGGAGACGATCAGCAGGAACTCCAAACCCGAAGACGAAGTGGCTGTGCACGTGGTCACGGTGGAAGACGAATTCAGCGGCGACCGACAGACCGAGAACTTCGAGAAGATGGCAGCAGCGTGCACGTCTGTCGGCATCCAGTTTTCCTGGGCATACGACACGTCAGGCACCAAGCATGACCGCGACATCACGACGGACCATGGCTGGAAGATCGTGCTCAGCCGTGGACTCGACGTGTTTCAGCGCTGTGAGCTCAACGATGCCTTCAGCTTCGCCAACCGCATGCAGCAGCACCGGCAATGCAAGGAGTTCAACGTCACGTTCGTGAGATTGCAGTGAAGCAGTCGGCGCTCGCCCTCACTACTCGTTGACAGCGAGGAAGCCGCAGCACCAGTGGTCTGTGTTGATGTCAGTACCAATCAGGCTAGCCTGGCATCGCAATGACGATAGCAAGGCCGAGCGCATACAGGGATGAAGATGGGAGAAAAATGACAGAACAAATCAGCAGCCTGTCGTCCGGCACCACCTGGTTCGTCGGGGCCAGCTTTGGTCACACCGATGACCAAAGCGCCCGCTTCCTCGACGAAGGTATCTGGGAGATCAGCAGCCCCAGCCAGAAGGAGCAGGCGCTGGTTCGCTCCATGCGGCCTGGTGAGCGCATTGCCATCAAGGCCGCGTATGTGCGCAAGCACGGTCTGCCTTTCGACAACCGTCAGCAGACGGTGTCGGTCATGGGCATCAAGGCCATCGGCGTCATCACCGAGAACCCACAGGACGGTGAGCGCGTCAAAGTGCAGTGGCAGCCCGCCGATGGCGTGCGCGAGTGGTACTTCTACACCTACCGCCCCACCATCTGGCGCGTTGTGCCCGGCGAATGGAATGCGGATGCGCTGATCGAGTTTGCATTCAACGGCAAGCCCCAAGACATCGAGCGATTCCGCAATGCGCCGTACTGGAAGGACCGCTTCGGCACCCTCTTCCAGTGGGCGGACTTCTACGAGGCCATTGCCGAGAAGCTGCTGGCGTACGCAAGGAACCGAACGCCGCTCATTCAAGGCATCCACCAGATTGCGCAGCGTGTGCAGGGCCTGGGCTATCTGCAGGACAAATTCCCAGATGGAAGCAGCGGCCCACTGCAGGACATCTGCCCGTTCACAGTAATGGGCACTTTCAACCGAGGCATGACGGACGCCAACCGCAAGCTGATTGCGGCAGAGCTGGCGAAGCTGCTCGGCGTCACCGTGCCTGTGCCCGCGACGTTCGAAGGCATCCCCGTACTCAACAACCAGCGCTCCTGGTTCTTCCGTTACGCGGACAAGCGAGGGGCGGGAGACATTGATGCCCTTTGGCGCGTCTTTGCCGCAGCGCAGGTGCTGGTTGAAGACGACGGGCCGGGCACCCGCGACGAGTTCATCGAGGCCTATGACGCCGCCACACAGGTCTGGGGTGTGGCGTGGAATCTGTCCACTGGCCTGTATTGGACTGCCCCCTGGGAGTTTCCGACGTTGGACAGCCAGTCGCGACACTACATCCAGAAGCGCCTGGGCGTTCCGATCACCACCCCAGCACCGCAAGCGCCATGTGATGCGGCCACGTATTTGCAACTTGCCGACGACCTGCGTACGCGGTTCGCGGAGGAAGACTACCCCGTGCACAGCTTCCCGGAGTTGTCGCTGGCATCGTGGCAGTTCAAGGATGCGACGCCTGCGCCTCAGGAGGACGAAGTCACGCCGGACATGGCCGACGATGACTCAGGCAATGAGCTTGCAGCCGAAGTCGTCCAGTCTCAGGCCCCCATCGTTCCCTACTCTCTCGCCGACATCACGCGTGACGGCTGCTTCATGTCGGAGCCAGAGCTTGAGCAGCTACTGGACCGGCTGCGCACCAAGAAGAATCTGATCCTGCAAGGGCCACCCGGCACCGGCAAGACATGGCTGGCCAAGCGATTGGCCTTTGCCTTGATGGGGCAAAAGGACGAGAGCAAGGTCAGAGCCGTCCAGTTCCACCCGAACCTTTCGTACGAGGACTTCGTGCGCGGATGGCGGCCTACTGGTGAAGGCAAGCTGACGCTTGCCGATGGCGTCTTCATGGAGGCGATCAAGGCTGCGAAGAAGGCGCCCGCAGCCAAGTTCGTCGTCGTCATCGAGGAGATCAACCGAGGCAATCCGGCCCAGGTGTTCGGTGAATTGCTGACGCTGCTGGAGGCTGGCAAGCGCACCCCCAGCGAGGCGTTGGAGCTGTGCTACCCGGATGCTGACGGCGTACGGCGGCCGGTCCACATCCCCGAGAACCTTCATGTCATCGGCACCATGAACATTGCGGATCGGTCGTTGGCGCTGGTCGATCTGGCGTTGCGGCGCCGCTTTGCGTTTGTAAGCCTTGAGCCGCGCCTCGGCCCAGCATGGCGGAACTGGGTGGTTTCAGCCTGCGGTGTGGATGAAGCACTGGCGTCAGACATTGAGCGACGCATGGCCGAGCTGAACGAGCAGATTGCAGCGGATGCACGCCTGGGCCAGCAGTTCCGAATCGGTCACAGCTATGTCACGCCCGTGCATCGGCTGGATGCGGGCAGCACCCGGCGATGGTTCCAGCAAGTCGTGGACACAGAAATCGGCCCCCTGCTGGAAGAGTATTGGTTTGACTCCCCAGAGGAGGCGCGTCAGGCCACCGCACGGTTGCTGCAGGGCTGGTGATGGGTCTGATCGCGCCACCGATTTCCGCCGAGTCAGGGTTCACGCCCGGATTCGTGGGGCGCATTCCTGTGCGGAACCTGTGGCTGTTGATGCTGTATGCGTCGGACCTATTTCGGACTGGTGGCACCGCCCATGTGGCGGTCGAAGAAAGCCCAGATGAGTTGCCCGATCTGGTGGCAGAAATTTTGGCCCATGCCGTTGAGACTCGGCTGCATCGTCAACTGAGCCTGGGCTACCGATCTCGGGAAGAGTGGCTCAGCCGCGTTCGCGGGCGCATCGATGTGCTGACCACTGAGCGGCGCCAGTTGCTGGATCGCGGCTTGGTGGCCTGCCGCTTTGCGGAGCTCACCATCGACACGCCACGGAATCGTTTCGTCCGCGCTGCATTGGAGTCCGTCGCCCGCTTGGTCAAGAAGCCAGTTGTCGCCCATCGGTGCCGATCTCTTGCTGCTGCGATGTGGTCCCGAGGCGTCGCAGGCCAGCCGCCGACCCGCGCCCAGATGAGCGCTGATCGATTCGGACGCCATGATGCGGACGACCAGTTCATGGTGGCAGCAGCCAAGCTTGCCTATGACCTGGCGCTACCCACGGAATCCGCCGGCGGCAACGTGCTGGCGATGCCTGGCCGGGAGGAGGCTTGGGTTCGTCGTCTATTTGAGCGCGCCGTTGGCGGCTTGTATGCCGTGGTGCTCAGTCCACTCGGGTGGCATGTTCGTTGCGGCGCGACGCTGCAGTGGCAAATCTCGTCCAAGACGGAAGGTATTGATGACATCTTGCCTGCCATGCGGACCGACGTGGTGCTCGACCATGGTTGCTCGGGGCGACGTATCGTCATCGACACCAAGTTCACCTCCATCGTCACGGCAGGGTGGTATCGAGAGCAAAGCCTGCGCAGCGGCTACATCTACCAGATGTATGCCTATCTGAGGTCACAGGTCGGCTGTGGCGATGTGCTGGCAGACTCGGCAAGCGGCCTGTTGTTGCACCCCGCTGTTGGAACGAAGGTCGATGAGACAGTCGTCATCCAGGGTCATCAGCTCCGCTTTGCGACCGTGGACTTGGCAGCGAAGCCTGCAGAGATTCGTGCGCAGTTGCTGACGTGCGTCGAGGTGCCGTGCTGATGCGCTCCTGGCCGCTCCCTTCCCTTGGTCGCCACACTGTTGGGCGACATGACGCCACACTGCGCGGCGGGGTGTTAGCACACTGCTGCCACATTGGGCGGAGACCTCTTCGCACAGAGTTCACACATGGCCCCCACCTGCTTCGCACAAAGCAGGCACCGGTCTTCGCGCAAGGGTTGGCACCGTCTGTCGCACACTCCTGTTGGACGCACGTTCACAAGCAGGCTGTCCCCACCGCATTCGGCACATTCTTTGAGTTCGCTTCTTCGAGCTCAAAGAATGTGGCCGCTGGGCACCAAGCCGACAGGTTTGGTGGGCAGCGGCAGCTGGGGACAGTGCAGGGGCGAGATGCGTCCAGATCAGGCACCAGGTTGAGTCCTCGCTGCGGCCACGGGCCGGTGTGCCGCCATGCGCGGCAGTGGGCGACACCAAATGGTCTGGAGTCGCGCACCGAGCACGATGCTCGCCATGGCGGGAGGTGGAGCTGACATGGCCAATCCACGCTCGTTGGTCTACGCGTTGTACAACCATTGGGACACCGTTGAGGTCTTGGTGAGGCTGTCCCGCGAGTTTGCGGTGCTCACCACCGAACAAGTGCTGGGCTGCATCGCCAAGGTGGCTCCGCAGATGGATGCCGAGGCCCAGGGGGCAGCCCTTCGCGCCATGGTGAATGCAGACGTTCTCCAACCATGCGCCCGCAGCAACGACCTGCAGCTCAATGCCTACGTGCTCGACTTCGTGCGCGGGCTGACTCGCGAGCACGAGCTCGGTCTGGCTGCCGTGCTTCAAGCACGTGTTGCCGCCATCCGCGAGGCCACGGAGGGCCTCAACGAGGGCATGCAAGCTGCCGACATGGATCGGGCGCGGGGGGCTGCCAACAAGCTCGCTGAACTCTTCCGCCAGATCAGCCTGCAACTGGATCAAGACCGCCACGCACTGCTGGAACTTGCCGAAGACGCCAAGAGCGCCGACGCCAGCATGCCCATCGCCCAGCGCTACCGGCGTGTGCTGGAGGCCTATGACCACTACGTGGAGCCTATGAACCAGATGATGGACACCGGCCCCCAAGGCACGTTTTACCGTTACTTGGAAGACGCCGAGCGCTCGCTGGATCTCTCCTTTGAACAGCTGTCGGTTCAAGGCGGGCTGTACTCGCATCGCCTGCAGCTCAGGCAGGTGGCGCACCAGGCCAAGGAGCTGCGGCGATTCGGCCGCCTGATCGCTCAACAGTGCGCCGACACGGTGCTGCCGTTGCGCGAGGAAATGCGTCAACACAATGCGCTGACCAGTGCCGTCAGCCTGCTGCTGGGCCAAGTGCGCAAACGGGGTCTGCGCAGAGCATTGTCACGGCATAACGTCAGCACCGAGATGCCCGTTTGGCGTAATGAGCGGGGATTCCGCTTGCAGCTGGGCGATGAGGTGCGCGCCGTGATGGCCGCAGCGCAGCAGTACCAACCGCAGTCGGTGGCCTTCCCGCAAGACGATCCCGGCGACGCCCCGCCGCTGCTGGAGCACGTGGACGAGGCGGCAATCCGGCAGCAGCTCAGAAGCAGCCTCCCGGTGGACAGCCTGCTGGACTGGCTGCATACCCATCACAGTCATCTGCAGGATGCGACGCTGCTGCGACTGTTCCATGAGCTGCAGCACGAGAGCAGTTGGCAGATCGAAGCAAGCGAGCATCCTGAGACCACCACTTTGCAGGCCATCCGCGTGCTGCACCATCCTCACCGAGTGAGCATTCCGGAATGACGACGCCTCATCCACTGACGCCGCAACTGGCGCAGATGCCAGCGCTGGCCGAACTCTTCCGCTTGTTCCTGTCCGGCAAGCACCTGAACCGCAAGGCCGAGCCTGCACTTTGGGCCGAACTTGAGCAGCACGAACCGACCTACGCAGGACTTTTCGCAGCGCTGGGCTTTGAGCTGCGCGTGGACGCGCGAGGCTTTGCTTGGTTCCACAGCACCGATGCCAGCAGCAACATCGGCAAGATCAGCCGTCAACTGGCCCTGCTGTTCATGGTCATCTTCGACGCCCAGGCCAATGCCGGCAAAGCGCTACAACGCTTCACGGACTGGCTCATTGATCGGGAATGGCTGGCCGAGGTGCACGAACAGCAGAAAGACCTACTGGACGCCGAAGGGCTGTCTCCCGATGGGCTGATCGATCTGCTGGGCCGCGCCTGCACGCTGGGATTCGCAGCGGCGGAGCCGGCAGGCTGGCGGCTGTTGCCCGCCGTCTGCCGCTACCTGGACCACTTTGAGGGCCTGGCCGCAGCCTCCCGAGATGACGACAACGAGGCGGACGCTGCCCCTGAGGAGAGCGGCGACGACGTGCTGAACGACGAGGAGGGCGACTGATGCAGCACGGCTTTCAACGCCTGGTTTTGCTTGGCAGCGCGGGCTACTCCCGCGCCGAGCTTCCGCTGGATGGCGCAGTCTCCCTGGTGGCGCCCAACAACACGGGCAAGACCAGCCTGATCAATGCCCTGCAGTTCCTGCTGATCATCGACCGGCGCCGCATGGACTTTGGCGCGCACGACGTGGAGAAGAGCAGGAGGTTTTACTTCCCCAGCAACAGCGCCTATGTGCTGCTGGAGGTGTCGTTGCCGGAATCCGGCACCGTGGTGCTCGGTTGCGTCGGCAAGGGGGTGAGCTTCGAGTACGAGTACTTTGCCTACGCCGGACCGCTCAAGGTGGAAGAGTTCTGCCTGCCCGATGGTTCGCTCGTGGCACAGCCCAAGCTGGCCAGCCATTTGGCCACCCATGGGCGCCGCGTGTTCAGCTACAGCGGCAGCGAGTTCGCAGACATGGTGTACGGCGGCCGGAATCGCAAGCTCAGCGGATCACAAGACTTCTGCGTGTTCCGCCTGGAGCACGCCAGTGACGCCAGCGTCTTCCAGCGTGTGCTCACCCGGACGCTGCGGCTGGACAAGCTGCGGTCCAGCGAGGTGAAAGACTACCTGCTGCAAATCTTCCGGCGTGATCTTCCAGACGCCAGCATCGACTTCAAGGCGGAGTGGGACAAGGCCTTTGCTGACCTCAACGCGGAGCGCAGTCAATACCTGGCCGCCGAACGCCTCAAAGGCAGCCTCGCTGAACTGGAGCGCAAGCAAGATGCTCGACTGACCTTGCGCGGCAAGCTGCTGTGCTGGCGCCCCATGATCGACGAGGCCCTGGGCCAGTGGCAGCAGCACTTCGATTCACGCCAGCAAGCCCTTCAGCACGAGCTACAGCAGTGCGATGGCGAGCTGGACCGCTTGCGCACGCAAGAAATTCAGGATGCAGGCGAGAAGAGAGAGCACGAGCTAGAACAGAGGCAGCTTCGCCAGGAGAGCCAGCAGCTGCAGGCGCTTCAACAGCGATTCGCCCTGGTGGAAAGCCGGAGGTTTCTTGAGGCGGGCCGCCGCAAAGTGCAAGATGCGCGCGATGCGCTGGTAGTGCGCTTGAGCCAGGCGCAAAGCAGGCCACCTGCAACCATCGAGCGCGAGCTCATCCGCGTGGACAAGGAGCTGGCCCAACTGGCACAGGAGTTGCGCACCCGAGGCAACAACCTCCACCAGCAGCTGGCCACTGAGTTGCCACCCGCCAAGTTGGAGGCACTGAACAAGGTGCTGGCTAGGCACGTGCTGACGCTGGGTGCCGAGGATTACCGCATCGACGGCCAGGTGCTCTCCAAAGCTCTGGTGGATGCTGACGGTGCGCATCTAGCCCTGCCGGGCCTGCAGCTGCGCATAGCAGCACTGCCGGAGCAGCACCAAGAGCGCAGTCTCTCCGAGTTGGATGAGTCGATTCGGGATCTCGAGCATCAGCGAGCACAGCTGAAAGAGCAGCTGTCGACGGCGCAAGCGCTGGAAATCGTGCAGCGTGAACGGCAAGCGCTGGAAGACGAACTGGTGGAAAGGGATGCCGAGCTGCGTGACTACACCCAGATGCAGGCGCTGCTGGAGGGCGAAACCGCGCGCCAAACCCAGCTTGTGGCACTCGACCAAACGCTCAACGAACTGGCCACCAGATTGGCGCAATCGGCTGCCCGGTACCGGGCGCTGGATCAGCAGCGTCAACAGAGGCAGAAGGATCTGGATTCACTCGGGCAACAACACCGGCAGATCGAGCAACGCCGCAACCAACGCATCGATCAGGAAGGCCCGTTCACTTGGCTGTCCGACTCACCCCACCACCCCTGGTTGGCACAGCCAGAGTTCGCGCTGGACCAGCTGGCCGAGCGCCTGCAGACCTATCAGGTTGACTGCCGCCAGTTGCTGGAACTGGACGACCAGATCCGCCGACTGATGGGCGAAATCCACACGGGCGGGCTCACCAAGTACCAGTTCGTCGGTGAGCCCGAGGCAGAAATCGCGCGCCTGGTGGAGTTCGCCCATCACCTGCCTCAGGAGGCTGAGGCCCTGGAAAAGAAGGTGCGGTCGGCGGTGGTGAATGTGGCCGCTTGCCTGCGCGAACTGCGCGATGGCTTGGCCGCCTTCAAACGCCGGATGCGCGAGTTCAACCGCAAGATCAGCGGGCGCCAGCTCTCCGATCTGGCGGTCTTCAAGATCGAACCCGAAGACGAAACCGCGCTCGTCGAGGCCATCGAGCTGCTCATCAGCACGGCGGCCACAGTCGGCAATGGCGAGACCTTCGAACTCTTCAACCAGCAGAGCGTGCTGGATGATGACCAGCTCAACCGGGCCAAGACCCTGCTCATCGAGGAAGGCAACGCCCGCCACGGTTTGCGCGTGGCCGACCTGTTCCGCCTGCGTTTCTGGGTGGGCAAGGCGGGTCGCGAGCCGGAAGCCTTCGATGACCTCGACAGCGCCGCCTCGAACGGGACGGTGCTGATGGCCAAGCTGGTGACGGGCTTGGCGATGCTGCACTTGATGCAGGATCAGCGGCGCCCGATCCAAGGCATTTGCTATCTGGACGAAGCCCTGGCACTGGATGCGCGCAACCAGCGCAGTCTGATCGAGACCGCTGCCGAGTTCGGCTTCTCGCTGATCTTCGCCTCCCCAGCGCCACTGACCACCGTGCGCTACTGCGTGCCCATTCATCAGCGGCAGGGCAGCAACCAGATCAGCCGCTTCAGCTGGCAGATCATCGAACCCGTGGAGGCCTGATGACGGAGCAGGCCCTGCGCGCAGCGTTGCTCAAGCTGCAAGGCAAAAGCACCTTACCCGCCAGCCAGTTCACCGCTGCACAGCGCATGGCTCTGGATCAATTTGCCCGGCGAACAGGTGCCGTGAACTGTCTGCGCCAAGGCCGAGGAGACGTGTACAGCGTTTGCGATCAGGCGGTGTTCGACGCTCACGTGACGCAGCTCTCCCCTCGGCTTGAGCCGTCTATCGCCGAACAACTGCCTCTGCGCGCACAGCACGTGGCCCATGCCCGCGACAGCAAGGCCCGGCGTCATCAACACGGCAGCTACTACCCGCTGCTCAAGGCGGTCGGCGACGCGGTCAGCTGGCATGAGGCCGAAAGGGGCGTGGAGTTGACACTGAGTGCTGCCACACGCGACTTCGGTGCGGCCTCACTCTGCATTCAGTCAGGTGACACCTGGCACTCCGAGCAAGCGCTCTGGCTCGTCGAGAACCAAGCCTTGTTTGATCGCACGGACTGGCTGCCCGAAGGCACGCAGGCCTCGCTGCTGTACTACGGCGGGCAGCTCGACGGCAGGCTGCTGTCATGGCTGAGTCGCCGTCCCCGTGCCAGCCGGGTGATCCTCTTCGCCGACTATGACGGCGTGGGCCTGAGCAACTTCGTGCGGCTTCACGAGGTGCTGGGAGACTCTTGCGAGTTCTGGCTGATGCCGCAGTGGGAACGCAAGCTGGCGCGCTATGGCAGCGTACAGGTATGGCGGGACACCTTGCGCCACTTCACTGCCGCTGTCGGGCAAATGCCGGCGTCTTTGCGCGACCTGACTGAGCAGATGCAACACCTAGGGATGGCATTGGAGCAGGAGGCGGTCTGGCTGCCAGCTTTGTAGATGCATGCAACAACCACGTCAGGCTCCACGAGCTGAGATGCTGCACTTTTAGAACTCGGCGAGGATGACCTCCTTGTGGAGGACCGCAATGCAGCGTCTCCAGTCCTTCAGTCGCCACGAAAGAACACACGCTTTCAGCTGCATTCCGGGCACTGACTTGCTTCGTCCAGGCCAGTCGAATGCACCCTCTTGCCAATGAGATTGACGAGACGTCCTGTTGCCACGCCCAAGGGGAATCCTGTCTCGTGAGCTTCATCAGGATTGATGAGCTCTTCAGCGACTCAGGAGGTAGACGGCCATCTCCGCAGGCCGGCAGCTAGAGAGATTGCCAACATCGGTGCAGCATGGAAAACTACTCACGAACGCAGCAAAGCTCAGCTTTTGCATGTTTCCGGTGTGGCTGATTTCAATCGGGGGGCGATATGCCAATTCATCAGTGGCGCCGTCAGTTTTGGGTGCTCGTGTTGGTGTTCGTCGGCGTCCTGCCGACTCAACTGTTGGCCGGCCCACAAGAAGACTTATGGGCGGCGGCTGAGCGGGGCAACACCGTTGCGGCAGGGCTCGCTCTCAAGAAGGGGGCCAAGGTCAATGCAAGGGACGCTGAGGGTTGGACCGCCCTCATGTTTGCCAGCGCCATGGGGCACGATGATCTCGTTCGAGAACTGCTGAAACGAGGCGCCGATCCCAACCTTGGTACCTACGATCGCAAGTCTCCGCTGTACGCCGCCGTCTCATCCGGCAGTACCTTGAGCGTCGTGGCGCTGCTGGAGTCTGGTGCATCCCCAGGCTCGAAGTCGCCAGAAGGGCAGCCCCTTGAGCAGTTCGCCCTCGCCCGCGGTCGGCGCGATATCGCTGCCGTACTGGCCAAATGGCGGCCTGTGGCCTCTGCCCCGTCGCCTGGGGCATCGTCTCCCGCCAATGCAGGTTCGGCTGCTCCGGTGTTGGTCGCAGCAGCGTCTCCTCCCGCTACCGGTGTGCCTGCTTCTGTAATAAGGGCCTATCTGGCCGAAGAAGCCCAACTGACTGCGCGGCGTGAAGCCGTGGCCGCGCAAACCGCAGCCACCCAGGCGCAAGCTGCCCAGATCAAGGGTCAGCAGGAAGCAGCAAGGCTTCAGCAAGAAGTGCTGAAGGCGCAGCAATACAACAGCTGCGTGAGTCAGGTCAGCGAATGCCAATCCAGTTGCGTGCAGCGCTACAGCAGCGCCATGATGGGCTCGTCCGCCACGAGCAAGCTGGGTGCTGCCCTCGGGGTGCTGGGTGCGATGACGGAAAGTGACGAATGCGAGCGCCAGTGCCGTCGCTCGGCCAACTGCGAAGCACTGCGATGAGACGCTGCGGGATGCTTTTGAGCGGAGCTTTGCCGAAGGCCGCCATGGCACTGCTCTGGTCTGGCGCGATGTCGGCCGGTGCAGTTGTCATTGATTCACCGGCTGCTACAAGCCAGGCCGTCGAAGAGTTCAACCGAACTCTGTCTCCAGTGGCTGCGCGCAGCCTGGCGGTCAGACCTCTCGCCACCGAGCAATCGGCTCAGGCTGCTAAGCCGCCGTCTGCCGCCAAGGACCGCTTGCAGGGAGGCAACACGGGTGCCGCTGCTGTCGAGCGTCCCAGGCGTTTCAGCAATGAAACCGGATGCTCCTACCTGACAAAGCCCATGATGCGCGCGGATGGCGGCGGACTCAACCGGCACGCCGTGGGGTCCACTGTCTGCTTCGAAGAAAAGATCCAACGCTGCACCGAGACGGGCTGGGACGTCATCGGCCCTTGCACGGTGGCTGGGATCCCGACGGCTCAGGAAGTCGAGGGCTCCCGCTTCAGCAATCAGGTCAATCAGCCACAAGACGACGATCAAGCGGGTTCCGGCGGGCGCTCAGGTGGTGCCGTGCCGTCGCTGATGGGCCAGTCCAGCACCGGCCAACGGCTGCGCGAAGACCAAGCCGGGCTGCGCCAGCAAGAGCAGCAGCTCCAAATGCAGCAGCGGCAGTTGCAGCAACAGCGGCAGGAGCAGCCTGATGCCGGAGGCTGGAATGGTGGCAGAGCCTCCGGCAACGGTGGCCGCAACGCGGCGGCGGGCAATGCGCAGGACTGCGCCAACATGCGCATTCGGCTCACCGCGATGGAGCAGCAATTGGCCGAGTTCGAGCGCTTTGCTCGCGCCAGCACCACCACTGGCGGCATCAACCCACGCTACGCCGCGGACCTTGAACGCGCTCGATCGGAGAGGGCCAGAGCTCAGGCCACCATGAGGGCGCAGGGATGCAATTGAAGTCGATATGGGTGACTTTGGCGATGCTGGCGACTCCCGCTGCATGGGCACAAGCTCCGCAAAAGACGGTACACGACGTGCAACTCGACAGTGGCATCACGCTGGCGGATTGGCTAAGCCTGCCGGCGCAGAAGGCCGCAGAGCCGAGCTTGGGGGTCGGTGCGCAGGCGGCCTCGTACGTTCAACGGTATGGCCCTTTTCGGGAACTGCTGGATGTGGTCAGGCGAGCTGCAGCCGCCAAGCTATACGCCGACACCGGTATGACTGCTGACAACGCGGCGCAGCGTCTAGCGGCTGTCGAGCTGGCGCGCAAACAATTGGGCGATTGGCCAAATCTCTTATGGGCTCAGGCTAGAGCTCATGTGACGTTGCTTGACAACACTCGTGCCAGGAAGGCGCTAGTTGCCTGGGTAGGGGTGGTACCTGCGAACGAGCCCAAACGACCGCAGATCGTTGACTTGCTAGTGAACTCGGAGCAAGACGTAACACTGGTGACGCTGTGGCACCAACGGCAAAGCCGGGCGGACGTTGAAGGGCAGGATCAAATGAGGCGTGAAGACCGCCGTGTTCGCGAGGCCTGCGACCTTGGGGCAACTGACGTGCTAGAGGTTGGCAGTACTTCCGGAACGCTCAGGCAATGTGGCACTGGCTTGGATTGGACTCAGAGAGACAGCCGCACAAACGTGAACTGGAGCCAGGCACAAGCCTATTGCCAAGGGCAGGGCGACGGCTGGAGCTTACCGACGGTGGCGCAGTTACAGTCGCTCTACAAATCCAGTTTGCCCGGCGTTAGTTGCGGCAGCTACACCTGCAAGGTATCGAATCAGTTCAACTTATCCAGCGCCTATGGTTGGTACTGGAGTTCCGATTCCGATGGTTCCTCGCGCGCCTGGGTTGTATCTCTCTACCTAGGCCACAGGAATTCGATGCGCGTCGGCGACAGCGACAGTGACTTGCGTGCCTTGTGTGTTCGTCGTCTCTGATTTTTGATTCTCCTGTTCTGCTCCCTGCATCTCTTGAGATCCAAGGAGCTCGCTATATGGGAAGAACAAAACCATGAACTTCGCTTACTCATTGACAAAAAAGTTTCTCGCCACGCTATTCGCAGCCTGGCTCACGGTTGGCTGCACCTCCATCGGCAGCGTCGATCCAGGCACCTTCACGCCGACCCAGACAGAGGCGTTCTTCCTCTTCGGGCTCCAGCCGGACCAATATCGAATTGCCATCTTCTCGGGCAGCATTGAAAACGGCGTTTTCAAGCAGAGCTTCCTGAGCCAAGTCCCGGTGTTCTATGGCGGCCCCAGCGATGGCTACGTCATGGGCAAGGCCAAGCCCGGTGATGTGCTGGCGGTGACGGTCGTTCGTACCGGCGCCACGGCCTTGTCGGACTTCAGCCCTTGTGGTGCCCAGCGGACCGTGGTGTTCAAGTTGCAGGAGCCAGGCAAGGTGGCGTACTTTGGGGACATCACGCTTGGCGTCCCAGGAAAACAGTTGCAGTGGCAGTTCAAGCAGAACACGGCGATGGCCTCGAAACACCTCGCGGCCAAAGCGCCGGACTTGGCCGATCGACTGGTGAGTCGGGCTCCCGATCTGTTGCCCGTGGCTGCCCGATGCAGCCGGTAGATGTCGCCAGTTCGCGCTGCACCTGGATGGTCTGCGCGGCGCGGCCATGTGTGCCAAGAGGCCCCAATGACGGCAAGCGAACTTTATGCATCCAAGGAGCAGGGATGATTCTTAGATGGATGGCGCAAGCGCTGGTGTGGGCGGTTCTCGCGGGCAGCGCACTAGCGCAGGCGCCGCAAAAGACCGTGCACGATGTGCAGCTCGACAGTGGCATCACGCTGGCCGATTGGCTGAGCCTGCCGGCGCAGAAGGCCGCCGAACCGAGCTTGGAGGTCGGGGCGCAGGCGGCATCTTACGTGCAGCGTTATGGGCCTTTTCGGGAGTTGCTGGATGTAGTGAAGCGGGCTGCGGCGGCCAAGCGCTACGACGGCAGCGGCATGAAGCCCGAGAGCGCCGCGCGGCATCTGGCCCAGGTTGAAGAGGCCCGCAGGCTGCTGGGCGACTGGCCGGCGTTGTTGCTGACCCAGGCGCGCGCGCTGGCGACCTTGAATGACCTTGCGCGTGCCAGACAGGTCCTGGTCGCCTGGATGGGTGTGGTGCCCGGCAGCGAGCCGAATCGGGCCGAGATCGTCGAACTGCTGGTGAGTTCGCAGGAGAACTTGGAGGCTGTGGCGCAGTGGAATCAACGGCGGCTGCAGCAGGAAGCAGATGCCCGAATGCGCAGGGAGCGTCAGCAATTGGCCGAGGCGGCTGAACGCCAGCGTATGGAGCGGGAAAGACTGGCCGCCATTGAGGAGCGTTCGCGCAAGGAGAGGGAGATGAAAGTAGCGTGCGCTGCCACCAAGGGGGGCCTGATCGCTGCTGGAAATGGTGTGTTGAAACAGTGCGACAGCGGTCTCGATTGGACACAGTCCGACAATGGTGATGACGTCGATTGGCACGAGGCCAACGCCTACTGTCAACGGAAGGGGAATGGTTGGCGGTTGCCGACATCATCGGAATTGCAGTCACTTTATGCGCCGGAATTGCCGGGCAAAGTTTGTTGGAACGCGCTATTCGTTTTTCATCTGTGCAATGTCTCCCCTTTACTTGATCTAGAGACATCCGCGCCATGGAGTTCTGAGCGTAACGGCGCTGCTGAGGTGTGGCGTGTCAGCTTAACGAATGGCAAGAAGTACTCAGTCGATATGACTGAGCCGTATGGTGCTAGGGCCCTGTGCGTCCGGTAGACGCTGCCAAAAACTAACGTCTACAGGCTTGGGTACAACTCCGCGCTCGCTCACCTCCAGATGACCCTATACGCTCTCCGTTCCGTCGCATGCGTCAGTTGCGGTGCGACATCGAACGTACAGACTCTTCTCAGCCACACCACCCGTGGCGGGCAGGACCTGGATCTGCGGCCCTCGGCGCGAGCCTCAATCGATGCAACTGACATCCATGAATGTCTGGTCTGCCGTTTTTGTGCGCCTGAGTTAGACATCGACCTGGGCAAGGTGTCGCCGCGACTGCTGGTGCAGGACAAGGGCTATCAGGCCAGGCTTGTGCATCCGGGGCACCCGGAACTCGCGCGACGCCTGATGGCATGGGCCTGGCTGGCCGACACCTGTGGCATGCGGGCCGCGGCGGCGCTGGCCATGTTGAAGGCGGCCTGGGTCTGCGACGACGCGGCGCGAGGTGGTGACATGGCCGCGGTGCGCATGGCCCTGGACATCCGCAACCAGGCTGCCGAAGCATTCGATGTCTGCCTGTTGGCCGGAGAGCCGCCGTACCGGGAGCCCGGGCTCGCCCAGGCGGTTCTGGCCGACGTGCTGCGCCGGGCGCAGCGCTATGACGATGCGGCGAACATGGCCGCGACGGGACTGACGCGGATTGGCGCTGCGGAGGAGGCGGAGGTCGTGCGCGACATGCTGCACTTCCAGTGGGTGTTGGCACATGAGCGCAACGATGGGCGGTACACGATCGCACAGGCTCGCGCCGCCGCGCCGGATGCGCCCGATAGGGAAGCGTTGCGCCTGCAGCAGCGCGAGCGGGCGGAGCAGCGCGCCCAGGAGCTGCATCGCGAGCAAATCCGCACGTCGCCGCTCAAGGTCTTCCGCTCGCTGCAGCGCAGTTCATTGGGCGTATTTCAGCCTCCGCCTTCAACGCGGACCGATGGCGTCAACGAAGTGCAGCGGTTCGAGGCCGACATGGGCATGACGACCGCACCGCATCAACTCGTTCGGATTCTGAGCAACAGCATCCGGGCCTATGGTTGGACGGCAGCACAAACGAAATCGGCGCTCGCATTGGCCCTGATGGACAGGTTGCCCAACGAGTTTGTGATCGTCGAGTATCGCGACTACTGGAACGAAGTTTGTGAGGATTGTCGGGAGCTTGTTGACTATCTGCGCCATTGCCTTCGCAACACTACGGTCGTTGAATGGAAGTTTCAGCCGGCACAGCGCGATGGACCTGGCCCACATCCACCGGTCTATTGCCAAAGTCGCGAAGGCTGAACAACGTGAGTGGCGCGAGGCTCAGTGACCGGTATTGGATGGAACAGTCGCTAGCGCCCTAATCCGCGAACGACACAGATCAGCCTAATGCTGACTCTGCCATCCTAACGGCAGCAATGCAGCGGGAGCAGTCAATCACCCCTCAGCCCTGAACTCACGGTGTGCAACACCAAGCGGGCATTGCGGGGCAGAGGCTGCGCGCGGCAGAGACATGATGTGCGCCACCGTGCCGCGCGCCTGAGAGCCGTAGTACAGACAGGCCAGGGCGAGGCCGGCAGCCGCCAGCGCGGCAACGATTTGAATGGGGGAGATGCGCAACGTGATCCAGCCTGGGGTGGGCCGGCAGCTTAACAGCGCCGGGCTCACACTGGCGGCGGCGCTCCACGCCCGCACTGCGGGCCGGCATGCGCCCCAGCCACCCAGCACCAGGGAGTGGCGCAAGGCCTGCTCGCTGTTGCGCTGGCGCAGGGCTCAGATGTCGGCGTAGGACTGAGCCGTTTTCAGCGCCGCCTTGACACGCTGCAGTGCCTGTTCAGGCGACTCACCGATCAGCGGCTTTTCCGCATAATCGGTGGCCTTCTCGGGCAACACCACCAGCCGCACAACGCGCTTCTGTATTGACCCAGCAAATCCTGCTCAGGTCATGCCGCTAATGCAAATGCCTCAGCGGGTGTTCTCATGTTCAGCGCCTGATGCGGACGCCGGTGGTTGTAGAAGTGGATCCAGTCCCC
>JAYRJQ010000041.1:0-3370 GCA_041906185.1 Burkholderiaceae bacterium | reverse complement strand
TCCTGCAGGGCTTGCGCCAACGCCGCGACGGTGGGCGTAGAGAACAGCGTGCGCACGTCGACGGCCAGGCCAGCGGAACGCAGCCGCTCGATCAGCTTGACGGCCAGCAGCGAGTGGCCGCCGAGCTCGAAGAAGTTGTCGTGCACGCCGATGGCGGGACGGGCGAGGACGTCGGCCCAGGCGTCGGCGATGGTCTGCTCAAGCGGGGTGCGCGGAGCGACGTGGCCGGCCTGCAGCTCGGACAGGTCCGGTGCGGGCAGGGCATGGCGGTCGATCTTGCCGTTGGGCGTCAGCGGCAGGCGTTCGAGCTGCACGAAGTGCGAGGGCACCATGTAGTCGGGCAGCGTGCGCAGCAGCGCGGCGCGCAGGACAGCGTTCGACACCGCTTCTTCGTCAGCCTCTTCGCGAGCGACCACATAGGCCACCAGGCGCTTGTCGCCGGGGGAATCCTCGCGAGCCAGCACGACCGCGTCACGCAGCTGAGGCAGGGCCTGCAGCGCGGCATCGATCTCGCCGAGCTCGATGCGGAAGCCGCGGATCTTGACCTGGTGGTCCAGGCGGCCGAGGTACTCGATCTGGCCGTCGGGCAGATGGCGGCCGAGGTCGCCGGTGCGGTACATGCGGGTACCCGGTGCACCGAAGGCATCGGGCACGAAGCGCTCGGCGGTCAGGCCCGGGCGGCCGAGGTAGCCGCGGGCCAGGCCATCGCCGGCGATGCAGATCTCGCCGGCCACGCCGGCGGGCACGGGCTGGCCGTGGGTGTCCAGCACGTAGACCTGGGTGTTGGCCACGGGGCGGCCGACGGAGGCCGAGGGACGCTGCGCATCGGTCAGCGTGAAGGTGGAGTAGGTGGTGTCCTCGGTGGGGCCGTACAGGTTGTACACGCGCAGGTGCGGGGTCTGCGCATACAGGGCCTGCACCAGGGTGGGCGACAGCGCCTCGCCGGCCAGGTTGATCACGCGCACGGCCGGCGGCAGGCTGGCGGTGCGGTGGACCTCGGCGATGGCGGAGGGGACGGTGTTGACCAGGGTGACGGCGGACCAGCGAGCGGGCTCGCGCACGAGGTGCAGCGCGTCATCGGCGAGCCAGACGGCGCCGCCGCAGCTCAGCGGGGCGAACAGCTCGAAGATGGACAGGTCGAAGCACACCGAGGTGGCGGCCAGCACGTGGGCCAGGTCCTGGCGGTCGAAGGTGCGCAGCGCCCAGTGCAGGAAGACGATGGCGCTGTGGTGCTGGATGGCGATGCCCTTGGGGCGACCGGTGGAGCCGGAGGTGTAGATGACGTAGGCCAGGTGCGACGGCTGGGTGCACGGCGAGGGAGCGACGGCGCTCTCGTCGAGCAAGGACGCGTCGTCCAGGCACAGCACGGTGGCCGCATGCGCGGGCAGGCGCGACAGCACCGAGGCGTGCGTGAGCAGCACCTTGGGGCGGGCGTCGTCGAGCATGAAGGCCAGGCGGTCGGCGGGGTACAGCGGGTCCAGCGGCAGGTAGGCGCCGCCGGCCTTGAGTACGCCCAAGGCGCCGGCGAGCAGCTCGGGGGTGCGCGGCGCGCACAGCCCGACCAGCACCTCCGGCCCGACGCCCAGCGCGCGCAGGCGATGGGCGATGCGGTTGGCCTGTGCGTCCAGCTCGGCATAGCTCAGGCGCTGCTCGCCCTGCGCCAGGGCCAGCGCGTCGGGCGTGGCACGCACCTGCGCTTCGAACAGCGCGTGCATCGCCGCCGTCTCGGGCACCTGCATCGCGGTGTCGTTCCAGCCGTACAGCACTTGCTCGCGTTCGGCTTCGTCCAGCAGCGGCAGTTGCTGCATCGGCGTGGCCGGCGCACCGGCGAGCGCCTCCACCAGCGCCTGCAGCGACGCATGCAGATAGGCGCACACGCGTGCGGGCGCCAGGGGCTCGACGGTCTGCGCTGTCAGCGCGAAGTCGTCGCCGAGATCGTCCACCGACATCAGCACCGGGTAGTTGGTGCGCTCGCCGGCGGCCAGGATCTCCACGCCGCCCCAGGCCAGGCGTTCCTTGAGCTTGGCATCGGCGTCGTTGCCCTTGCCGCTGAAGCGGTAGTTCAGCAGCGAGGAGAACAGCGGAGCCGGAGCGACGACGCTGCTGCAGCGCTGGGCCTGTGCGAGCGAGGCGTGCTCGTGGTGCAGCAGCTCGGTGAGCAGGGCGTGCGCCTGGCGCACGGCCTGGTCGACCGGGGTGGCATCGACACGCAGGCGCAGCGGCAAGGTGTTGATGAACATGCCCAGCACACGGTCGGCGCCGGCACCGCCGCTCATGCGGCCGAACAGCACGGTGCCGAAGACGACGTCGTCGCGGCCGGTGGTGCGGGCCAGGACCTGGGCCCAGGCGAGGTGGACGAGCGAAGCGGCGCTGACACCCAGGCGGCGGGCCTGGGCACGCAGGGCCAGCGCGAGCGCGGGGTCCACGGGCAGGCGGGCCTCATGCACGTCGGTGCCGTCGCCGCGGACATCGAGCAGGCCGAAGGGGGCGGTGGGCTCGTCGACGTCGGCGAGCATGGTGCGGAAGAAGGCGTCGTGTTCGGCCTGGCTGACACCGAGGCGGGCCTGGGCGACGAAGTGGCGGAAGGGCAGCGCGGCGGGCAGCAGGTGGGCCTGGCCGTCGAGCAGGGTGCGGATCTCCTCGATCAGCAGGGCCAGGGTGGCGTGGTCGCAGGCCAGGTGGTGGGCCAGCAGGCGCAGCAGCCAGCGGCCTGAAGCCGGGTCATGGGCGACGAAGCCGCGCAGCATCGGGGCGTGGCGCACGTCGATGCGGAAGTGGCTGGGGTCGAAGCGCTCGCACAGCGCGGTGGACACATCGGCGGTGTCGGCGTCGAAGGTGACGTGCTCGATCTGCAGGGGCGCCTGGCGCCAGACGACCTGCACGGGCTGGGGCAGGCTCTGCCAGAGCACGGCGGTGCGCAGGATGTCGTGGCGGTCGACGGCTTGCTGCAAGGCGCCGAGGAAGGCGTCCAGGCGCTCGCGGGTGTCGAAGCCGACGAGCACGGGCAGCACGTAGGGGTCGCCCTGGCGGGCGAGCAGGTGGTGGAACAGCACGCCTTCCTGCAACGGGGCCAGGGGGTAGATGTCCTGGATGTTGGGCATGCCGCCGGGCACGGCCTGGGCGATGCGGTCGATGTCGGCCTGGGTCAGCTCGACCAGGGGCAGCAGCTCGGGCGTGATGGCGGTGCAGCCATCAGGGATCAGGTTGGGCGGGACGACGATGGCCGGGGCGATGGCATCGGTCTCCTGCAGGGCTTGCGCCAACGCCGCGACGGTGGGCGTAGAGAACAGCGTGCGCACGTCGACGGCCAGGCCAGCGGAACGCAGCCGCTCGATCAGCTTGACGGCCAGCAGCGAGTGGCCGCCGAGCT
>JAYRJQ010000013.1:0-170956 GCA_041906185.1 Burkholderiaceae bacterium | reverse complement strand
CTCGGCCTCGCCGGAGGCCGGCCGCTGCGCCACGAGGTCCAGCAGCGCCTCGGTCCAGGGTCGGGTCGATTCGGGCAAGGCAGGCAGGGTGTTCATGCGCCGATTGTGGCCTCGCCGCCCGCCCCGTCCCCTGCCCATGGATTTAGGCGGGCGACTCTATCTAGGCGTGCACCCTCTTGGTGTGCCGCGCCACTTGCGACTAGGCTGCGCCCAGCTTTGAATCATCCGGCCCGCGCCGGCGCGCCACCGCGGTGCACCCGGCCCGCCGCCCTGGATGTCCCCGTTCTCAATTCCTGATTTCCTGATCTCCCGCATGCAACGTCGAACTCTCATGAAGCTGGGCCTGGGCAGCGGCCTCCTGCTGGCGCTGGCCGGCTTCGGCCTGCGCGGCGCCGAGCCCGGACTGCAGGCCGGCGACGGCGGCACGCCGCGCCAGAGCCCGCGGGCCCGCGCGGTGATGGGCGCCGTCGCCCTAGCCGTGCTCGAAGGCGCCTGGCCGGACGACGCCGCCGAGCGCGCGCAGTCCCTGCAGGCCCACCTCGACCAGATGGACGGCGCCATCGCCGGTTTCCCGCCCGCCCTGCAGGCCGAGCTGGGCCAGCTGCTGACCGTGCTGAGCAGCGCCGCCGGCCGCCTGGGCCTCGCCGGCCTGCGCACCGACTGGGCCGAGGCCGGCACCGCCGCCGTGCAGGCCGCGCTGCAGGGCATGCGCAGCTCGCGCGTGAGCCTGCGCGCCCAGGCCTACCAGGCGCTGCGCGACCTGCATTGCGCCGTCTTCTTCAGCTCGCCCGGGCACTGGTCCCAGATGGGCTATCCGGGCCCGCAGTCCTTCCAATGAGCATTCAGCGAGGCCGAGCATGAGCATGTTCCAAGACCCGATCCGCGAGGGCCTGGCCCAGGGCTGGCGTGTGCTGGGAGGCGGCATCGCGCCGCTCCCGGCCGAGCTGGACTGCGACGTCGCCATCGTCGGCAGCGGCGCCGGGGCCGGCGTCAGCGCCGAGCTGCTGGTGAAGGCCGGGCTGAAGGTGCTCATCATCGAGGCCGGCCCGCTGCGCTCCAGCAGCGACTTCAAGCAGCGCGAGGCCGAGGCCTACACCGGGCTTTACCAGGAAGGCGCCGCCCGCAAGACGGCCGACAAGGCCTTCAACATCCTGCAGGGCCGCTGCGTGGGCGGCTCCACCACCATCAACTGGACCAGCAGCTTCCGCACGCCGGCCGACACCCTGGCCTTCTGGGGCCGCGAGTTCGGCCTCTCGGACCTGAACGAGGCCGCGATGGCGCCGTGGTTCGCCCAGGCCGAGGCCCGGCTGAACGTGCACGACTGGGAAGGCACGCCCAACGCCAACAACAGCGCGCTGGAACGCGGCCTGCAGGTGCTCAAGCTGGAGGCCAAGCGCATCCCGCGCAACGTCAAGGGCTGCTGGAACCTGGGCTCCTGCGGCCTGGGTTGCCCGACGAACGCCAAGCAGTCGATGCTGCTGACGACGATCCCCGCCGCCCTGGCCGGCGGCGCGACGATGCTGGTGCAGACGCGTGCCGAGCGCCTGGAGTGGTCGGGCGACACGGTGCAGGCGCTCATCTGCCGCCCGGTGACGCTCAACGACGCCCCGGCCGGCCCGGAGCTGCGCGTCAAGGCCCGCCACTTCCTCGTGGCCGGCGGCGCGATCAACTCCCCCGCCCTGCTGCTGCGCTCGAACGCGCCGGACCCGCACCAGCGCCTGGGCCGCCGCACCTTCCTGCATCCGGTCGTCATCTCAGCCGCGCTGTTCGACGAGCGCATCGACGGCTGGGCGGGCGCGCCGCAGAGCGTCTACACCGACCACTTCCTGCACACCGACCCGATCGACGGCCCGCTCGGCTTCAAGCTGGAGGTGCCGCCGCTGCACCCGGCGCTGATGGCCTCGACCCTCGTGGGCATGGGCGCCGGCTATGTGCAGACGCTGAGGCAGTTCCCCCACGCGCAGGCCGTGCTGGCCCTGCTGCGGGACGGCTTCCATCCGGAGTCCCCCGGCGGCCGCGTGCAGCTGCGCGGCGACGGCAGCCCGGTGCTGGACTACCCCATCAACGCGGTGCTGCTGGACGGCGCCCGCCGCGCCCTGCTGGCCATGGCCGAGCTGCAGTTCGCCGCCGGTGCGCGCACCGTCATGCCGCTGCACGAGGCCGGCCGATTCGTGAAGAGCTGGGCGGAGGCCCGGGCGCAGATCGAGGCCCTGCCGCTCGGGCCGCAGCAGCTGCGGCTCGTCAGCGCGCACGTCATGGGCGGCTGCGGCATGGCGGCGGACGCCTCGCGCGGGGTCGTCCGCCCGGACGGGCGGCACTGGCAGCTGCGCAATCTCTCGGTGCACGACGGCTCGATCTTCCCGACCAGCATCGGCGCCAATCCGCAGCTCTCGATCTACGGGCAGGCGACCCGGCTGTCCGTCGCCCTCGCGCGCACGCTGGGCGGGCGGGACGTCGCGCTGGGCGCCGCCGCCTGACGCCAAATCACAAGCCCGGCGTCGCCATCGACCAAGCCAGCCGGCCGGCCGCTCCCTAAGCTTCGACCTCATCTGATCATGAGGGGAAGACGCGATGCGACGCTGGAACGGCTGGGGCGACGAATCCATCCACGCGACGATTGACGAGGGAGCCCGGCGCTTTCTGGAGGAAGCGCTGGGGCTGGGCGCGCCGCCGCAGGACGCAAGTCTGGCGGCGGCGCTGGCGCAGCTGCCGCCCACGCGGCTGACGGCCGCCCAGCTGCACGGCGCACCGCTGCCGCTGCAGACCGACGCCGCGGCGCGGCTGCAGGCGAGCTTCGGCCAGAGCCTCGGGGACTGGCTGCGCCTGCGCTTCGGTCGCATCGGCCCCGTGTGCGATGCCGTGGCCTTCCCGGAGACGGGCGACGACGTCCGCCACCTGCTCGACTGGGCCCGCCAACAGGGCCTCGTGGTGATCCCCGTCGGCGGCGCCACGAGCGTGGTCGGCCACCTCACGCCGCCCGCGGGCGAGCGGCCGGTGCTGATGCTCTCGATGCAGCGCCTGCGCCGCCTGCTGACGCTGGATCCGCAGTCGCAGCTGGCCCGTTTCGAGGCCGGCGTGCTCGGCCCCGATCTCGAGGCGCAGCTGCGGGCCGAGGGCTGGATGCTGGGCCACTACCCGCAGAGCTTCGAGTACGCCTCGCTGGGCGGCTGGATCGCCACGCGCTCGTCCGGCCAGCAGTCGGCCCGCTACGGGCGCATCGAGAGCCTCTTTGCCGGCGGGCGCGTCGAGCTGCCCGAGGGCACGCTGGACATCCCCACCCTGCCCGCCTCCGCCGCCGGCCCGGACCTGCGCGAATGGGTGCTGGGCTCCGAGGGCCGCCTGGGCGTGATCACCGAGGCCAGCGTGCGCATCAGCCGCGTGCCCGAGCGCGAGGACTTCGTCGCCTGGTTCCTCCCGAGCTGGGAACGCGGCCAGGCCGCCGTCCGCGAGCTGGCCCAGGCCCGGCTCGGGCTCTCGATGATGCGGCTGGCCAATGCCACCGAGACGCTCACCACGCTCAAGCTGGCCGGCCACGCCGGCGCCATCGCCTGGCTGGAGCGCTACCTCGCCCTGCGCGGCTGCGGCGAAGGCAAGGTGATGCTGATGCTGGGCTTCACCGGCGGCGCCGCGCAGGTGCGTGCCATGCAGGCGTTGGCGAAGCCGCTGCTGCGGGCGCAGGGCGGGGTCTCCACGGGCACCGTGCTCGGCCGCAAATGGGCCGCCAAGCGATTCCGCGGCGTCTACCTGCGCAACGCGCTGTGGGAGGCCGGCTTCGCCGTCGACACCATGGAGACGGCCTGCGACTGGCCGCGCGTCACGCCCATGATGCAGGCCATGGAACACGCCGGCCGCAGCGCGCTGGCGGGCCATGGCGAGCGCTGCCATGCCTACACGCACCTCTCGCACGTCTATCCGCAGGGCTCCAGCGTCTACAGCACCTTCGTGTTCCGCATCGGGCCGGACTTCGACGGCGCCTGGGCGCGCTGGCAGTCGCTCAAGGCGGCGGTCAGCGAGGCCATCGTGCGCGAGGGCGGCACCATCAGCCACCAGCACGGCGTGGGCAAGGACCACGCGCCCTACCTCGGCGCCGAGAAGGGCGCGACGGGCCTGCGCCTGATCGACGGCCTGATCCGCGAGGCGGACCCGTCCGGCCTGCTGGACTCCGGCAATCTGCGGCCTGCGCCGGCCGCCGCCCGGCCATGAAGCGCGCCGAGGCCTGGGCCGCGTTGCGCGCACACGAGCGCGAGCCGCTGGACCTGCTCGTCATCGGCGGCGGCATCGCCGGGGCCGGCGTGGCCCTGGAGGCCGCGCGCTGCGGCGCCCGCGTGGCGCTGGTCGAGGCCCGGGACTTCGCCAGCGGCACCTCGTCCAAGTCCTCCAAGCTCGTGCATGGCGGCCTGCGCTACCTGGCGCAGGGCCGGATCGGGCTGACGCGCGAATCCGTGCGCGAGCGCAAGGCGCTGCTGCGCGACATGCCGGGCCTCGTCACGCCCCTGCGCTTCCTGCTGCCGGTGCGTCACGCCGACCGCAAGGGGCGGCGCATCCTCGGCGCCGGCCTGGCGATGTACGACTTCTTCGCTGGCCGCCGCACCCGCCAGTGGCACGCGCCGGACGCCGTGCTCGCGCAGGCGCCGCACCTCGCGGCGGCGGGCCTCGCGGGCGGCTGGTCCTACCTCGATGCGCAGACCGACGACGCGCGCCTCGTGCTGCGCGTGCTGGCCGAGGCGCGGCAGCTCGGGGCGATCACGCTCAACCACGTGGCCGCCGAACGGCTGACCGAGACCGACGGCCAGGTGCGCGGCGCCGTGCTGCGCAATGACGACAGCGGCGAGCGGCTCGCCGTGCAGGCACGGGTCGTGGTGAACGCCACCGGCGCCTGGGCGGACCAGCTGCGCCAGGACCTCGGCGCGCGGCCCCTGCTGCGCCCGCTGCGGGGCAGCCACCTGCTCTTCGAGGCCTGGCGCCTGCCCGTCGCGCAGGCCGTGGCCTTCTTCCATCCGCAGGACGGCCGGCCCGTGTTCGCGCTGCCCTGGGAGGGCCGCACCCTGCTCGGCACGACCGACCTGGACCACCGCGATCCGCTGGACCGCGAGCCGGGCATCACGGCCGCGGAGTTCGACTACCTGATGCAGGCCGTTCGCGCCGCCTTCCCGAGCCTTTCGCTCGATGCCGAGGACGTCGTCTCGACGTACTCGGGCGTGCGGCCCGTGCTGGATTCGGGGGACCAGCGCGATCCGTCGAAGGAGGCGCGCGAGCACCTCATCCTCGACGAGCGCGGGCTGCTGACGGTCAGTGGCGGCAAGCTCACGACCTTCCGCTCCTCCGCCATCCAGGCCCTGCGCCGCGTGCAGTCGCGCGTGCCGGCCCTGCGGCGCCTGCAGCCGGATGCCGCGCTGCTGCGCGCCCCCGGCATCGCCAGCCTCCACGCGACCCAGGCGCTGCCCGCGCCGCTGCGGCAGCGCCTGCTGGCCCGCTACGGCGACGCCGCGTCCGTGCTGCTGGCCGAAGCCTCGCCCGACGAGCTGCGCGAGATCCCGCATGCCGAGTGCTGCTGGGCCGAACTGCGCCATGCGCTGCGCCACGAGGCCGTGCTGCACCTGGACGACCTGCTGCTGCGCCGCAGCCGCATCGGCCTGCTACTGCGCGACGGCGGCGCGGCCCTGCTGCCCGCGCTGCGCCCCCTCGTGCAGGAGACGCTCGCCTGGAGCGACGAACGCTGGGACGACGAATGCCACCGCTACCGTGAACGCGTGCTGCGCTGCCACGGGATTCCCAGAGAATGGCGCCCATGAATGCTGAGACCTCCTCCCCCGCCCGCCCGGACGAGCTGATCCTGAGCCTGGACTGCGGCACGCAGAGCGTCCGCGCCCTGCTCTTCGATCTGCAGGGCCGGCTGCTCGCCAAGTGCCAGCAGTCGCTGGACGACTACGTGAGCCACCAGGACGGCTGGCTGGAGCACGACGCCGAGGCCTTCTGGCAGGCCGCTGCCGGCGTGTGCCGGGGCCTGTGGCAGACGCACGCCCACCTGCGCTCCGCGGTGAAGGGGCTGGTGGTCACCACGCAGCGCGGCACGCTCGTGCCCGTCGATGCGCAGGGTCAGGCCTTGCGTCCCTTCATCATCTGGCTGGACCAGCGCCGCGCGAGCAAGGCCCGCCCCGTCGCGCCCTGGTGGCGCCTGGCCTTCAAGGCCGCGCGGGTGGACGGCACGATCGACTACTTCAGCCGCGAGGCCGAGATCAACTGGATCGCCGAGCACGAGCCCGAGGTCGCGCGGCGCACGCACAAGCTGCTGCTGCTCTCGGGCTGGTTCAACTACAAGCTCACCGGCCGCTTCGCCGACTCCATCGCCTGCCAGGTGGGCTACCTGCCCTTCGACTTCAAGCGCCAGGACTGGGCCGCGAGCTGGGACTGGAAATGGCAGGCGCTGGCCACCACGCGGGAGCAGATGCCCGAGCTGCTGCCCGTGGGCAGCACCCTCGGCGGCCTGACGCGCGAGGCGGCCGCGGCCTGCGGCCTGCCGGAGGGCCTGCCGGTGATCGCGGGCGCCGCGGACAAGGCCTGCGAGATCGTCGGCGCCGGGGCCATCGCGCCCGACGTCGGCGCGCTGAGCTACGGCACCACGGCCACCATCGACATCACCACGCCGCGCTATGTCGAGGCGCTGCCCTTCATCCCGCCCTATCCCGCGCTGCTGCCCGGCCAGTACAACACCGAGGTGCAGATCTTCCGCGGCTACTGGATGGTCAGCTGGTTCAAGGAGCAGTTCGGCCACCCCGAATGCGCGGCGGCCGGCGAGCAGGGCGTGGTGCCCGAGGTGCTGTTCGACCAGCTGGTGCGCGCCGTGCCGCCGGGCAGCGAGGGCCTGATGCTGCAGCCCTACTGGACGCCGGGCATCCGGCACCCGGGACCGGACGCGCGTGGCGCGGTGATCGGCTTCTCGGATGTGCACACGCGGGCCCACCTGTACCGCGCCATCCTCGAGGGCCTGGCCTACGCGCTGCGCGAGGGCGCCGAGCGCATCCAGCGCCGCGGCGGCACGACGATCCGCAGCCTGCGCGTGTCGGGCGGCGGCTCGCAGTCCGACGCCGCCCTGCAACTCACGGCCGACATCTTCAACCTGCCGACCTCGCGCCCGCACACCTACGAGACCTCGGGCCTCGGGGCCGCCATCGCCGGCGCGGTGGGCCTGGGCTTCCACCGCGACCACGTCAGCGCCGTGGCGGCCATGACGCGCCTGGGGCAGACCTTCGAGCCCGTGCCGGCGCACGCCGTGCGCTACGAGGCGCTCTACCAACGCGTCTACAAGCGCATGTACGAGCCGCTGCGGCCGCTGTACGCGGAGCTGCAGGACATCCTGCACCCGCGCTGAGGCCGGGACGGGCCGAGGGGCGCCGCGCTTGCGGCACACTTCGGCCCATGCTTGACCGTCCGCCCGCCGCCACCGCGGAGCCCCATCCGCTGCAACGCCTGCCGTCCGCCGCCCATGCGCGCGTGGTGGGCGCCTATGCGCGCACAGCGGTCGAGACGGCGCAGTCGCTGGGCCTCGACCTCGGCGTGCTGGCGCAGGCCTGCGACTGGCCGGCCCTCGCCACGGCGCCGCTCATGCTGCCGGAGGCCCTGCCGGTCGACCGCTACATCCGCTTCCTGCACGAGGCCGCCGGCCTGCTGGGCCACCGCGGCTTCGGGCTGGAGGTGGGCCGGCGCATGCAGCTCTCGACCTTTGCCAGCTACGGCCTCGTGCTGTGCGCCTGCCCGGACGTGCGCGCCGCGCTGGTCCAGACGCAGCGCTTCGAGGGCCTCGCCCACGACCTCGGCCGCAGCGAGCTGCACGTGGACGGCGACACGGCCGTCTACCGCTGGCACAGCCCCTGGCTGGACCGCCCCGGCGCGGACCAGCTGGTGGAGAGCGTGATGATGGGCATCCACAGCTTCGGCCACTGGCTGGTGGGCCGCCAGTTGCCCCTGAGCCATCTGCGCTTCGCCCATGTGCCCGCTGACGCCGCCACGGGCGAGGCCTACAGCCGGCTGCTGGGCGTGCCCGTCGAGTTCGGCGCGCCCGTCACCGAGGCCCGCTTCCCGGCCGCGCTCCTGGACCTGCCCCTGGCCAATGCCGACGCGAGCATGTTCCCCGCGCTGTCGCAGGCGGCCGAGGCCCGCCTCAGCGCCCGCCTGCGCGAAACCCAGGAGCCGCCGCTGGTGCAGGCCCTGCGCCAGGACATCGCCGCGCAGCTCATGCAGGGCCGGGCCACGCTGGCCCTGCTGGCAGAGAGCCGGCAGCTCTCGGCGCGCAGCCTGCAGCGGCGGCTGGCGGATTCGGGCCACAGCTTCAGCCAGCTGCTGGACGAAGTGCGGCAGGAGCTCGCGCGGCGCTACCTGCGCCAGCCCGAGCTCTCATTGACGGACGTGGCCTTCCTGCTCGGCTTCAGCGAGCAGAGCAGCTTCAACCACGCCTTCAAGCTGTGGTTCGGCGCCTCGCCCGCGGCCTGGCGGGCGCAGCAGCGCTAACGCCGGCGCTCAGTCGCGCTGGGCCTGCGGCCACCCCGGGGCGGGATCGGCCGGCACGTGGATGCGCGCCTTGATGTGCTTGAGCTGCGCCACGAGCGTGAAGCTCATCAGCACCAGCAGGCTCCAGGCGCTCCACTTGCTCACGTGCACGCTGGCCCAGGCGCCCAGCTGGTTCGGGTAGCGCCACAGGCCGAGGAAGGTGCCCAGGTTCTCGGCCAGCCAGATGAAGAAGCCGATCAGCACGAGCGCCAGCGGCAGCGGCATGCGCAGGTCCCGCTGCCAGGGGCGGAACACGACGGTCGAGCGCGCGTAGAGGCCCAGCGCGCCGGCCGCGAGGTACCAGCGCCAGTCGCCGATGTAGTGCTGCGTGAAGAAGTTCAGGTAGAGCGCGCCCGCCACCAGCCCGGCCATCCAGTAGGGCGGGTGGTGCAGGATGCGCAGGTCGAAGAGACGCCAGGCCTGGATGATGTAGCTGCCCACGGCCGCGTACATGAAGCCCGAGAACAGCGGCACGCCGAAGACCTTGGTGTAGGCGGGATCGGGGTAGCTCCACGAGCCGATGGCCGCGGACGTCTTGAACAGCTCCAGCGCGAGCCCCAGCAGGTGGAAGGCCGTGATGGCCTTGATCTCGTCCAGGCTCTCCAGGCCCGCGCGCCAGAGGATCCACTGCAGCCCCAGCGCGATCACGAGCAGCACGTCGTAGCGCGGCAGCCCGAGCACGCCGGCGCGGGGCACCAGGAAGACGGCCAGGAAGAAGAGCCCCGCGAACAGGCAGGCCTGCGCCTCCTTGCGGGTGAAGTGCCAGAACTCGAGCAGCCAGGCCCGTGTCATCGTGCGAGCGGAGATCAGCGCTGCGTGCCGCGGGAGTGCACCGAGCGCACCTTCACGCCCGTGAGCGTGCGCACCAGGATGAGCTCGTCGTCGGATGTGAAGGTCATCGTCGGGAGCTTGTCCGTCTGGACGGTCACGTGCTCGGTGTAGTGCAGCGTCGCCTCCGTCCAGGGGAAGCCCTTGCGCTCCAGCTTCACGTCGCTGTACTCCGTGTGCACCTGGGCGTCCAGCAGCACGAAGGCGGCCGCGGCCTTGCGCAGGTAGCCGCACAGCTCGTCCTTGCCGCCCTCGACTTCCCAGCGCCCGGCGCGCTGGTCCGATTCGAGGTCCACCTGCACGTCATCGGTGTAGAAGTCGCAGGCCTTGTTGTCGCCCGAGAAGACCTGCATCGTGTTCTGAGTGACCAGCGGCATGACGCGCGACTCGGTGAACATCAGACGGCCGTGCCCGATCCAGGCAGCGACGAGCAGCAGAGGCCAAATCAGCAGTTTCAAGGGAATCCCTTCCTTCGAGCGTCATGTGTGGGGTTGCGAGACGTGCCGAACGCCGCGGCGCCTCGTCGGGCCCGCATGGTAGCGGCTCCGGGGCCGGGCCGCTCAGTCCGGCGTGCGCGGCGCAGCCGGGGTGAGGCCCTGCGCACAGCGCGGGCACAGGCAGGCCAGCCCACGCTGCTCGGGCGGCACGCGCGCGAGGGCCTCGGGGCTGACGGGCGCGGTGCGGCACCAGCAGTCGCCCTCGAAGCTGCCGGTCATCGCCGGCTGGCACTGGTTGCTGCCGCCGCACAGCGGGCAGCGGGTGTTGGGCAGCGGCTTCATCGCGCGGTCGCCGGCCCGGTGGCGTCCAGCGGGATCCAGCGCGCCGCGCGCCGCTGCAGGCGCTCGGCCGGCGCCTCGCCCTCGAAGCTGACCTCGGAGCGCTGCAGCAGCGCGGCATCCACGTCGTCGAAGGCATTCACGCTGACGACGGCATAGGCGCGGCCCTCGATCTCACTGCGCACCCAGGGCACGGCGCCGCAGCGCGCGCACACCTGGAAGTCCGCCGTGCGGGTCTCGAAGGCATAGGCGATGACGGCCGCCGGGTCGCTGACCTCGAGCTCGAGCCGCGCCGCCGGATGCGCCGTCCAGACGCCGCCGTGCTTGCGGCAGAAGCGGCAAGCGCAGGCGCGGGCGGGGATGGGCAGGGCGTCGTCCGGCCAGTGCAGCCGAAAGCGCAGGTTCTGGCAATGGCAGCTGCCGTGGATCTGCATGCGGGTCTCCCGTTCAGGCACTCCGCGCGGCGGGCGCCGGGCGGACGAACAGTGTGGCAGGGTCGAGCGGCACGCCCTCCCAGGCGAGCTCGCCGCCCTTTGCCATGAAGTCCGCCAGGAGGTCCGAGGCCAGCTGCTGAGCCAGTTGCAGGGCCTGCCAGGCATCGACGCCCACGACTTGGGCGGGCGTGTCCAGGTAGTGGCTGAGCGTCACGGCGCAGCTCCAGTCCTGCGCCGCCGGCTGTGGTCGGCCGATGCCCAGGTGCAGGTCGAAGCAGCACCCCTCGGCCGTGCGGGCCTGCAGCGTGCGTTGCGTCATCCAGTCGGTGTCAGCGGGTGCCATGAGAAGGATTGTCCTGCGCGGAGGAAGGAGTGGAAGCGGACGGGGTGGCGGGCATGGCGGGCATGGCGGACGGAACCGCGGGCGCACGCAGCAGGCTCAGGCGCGGCTGGCCTGGGCAGTGGTCGAAGCCGACCTCCGCCGCGTACTGGGCCTCGAGGCGGTCCGCCTCGGCGGCCTCCGCGGGGCTCAGGGGGCGGTAGGCGCGGCCGTAGCCCCAGCCGTAGCCCCAGCGGAACCACGTCGGCCACAGGGCGCTGCCGCCCAGGCGCACGCCGCTGTGCATCAGCGCGGCGCGGGCGTCGTCCCCCGTCTGGGCCTGAACGCAGGCCCGCAGCGCGTCGTCGGCCTGGCGGCGCTCGTCTTCGGTGCCGCCGCGCCAGTAGGCCCGGTCATGCGCGACGCAGCAGACGCACCAGTCCTGCCCCGTGCTCGCCGAGCGGTCGGGGTACAGCGAGCAGCCGTCGGTGCTGAAGGGCCGCAGCGTGGTGGTCGAGGCGCAGGCCGTGAGCAGGGTCAGGGCCAGGGCCGACAGCGGCCATCGAACCCATCGAACCCATCGAAGAAAGGCAGGCAGTCGAGTCAAGGGCATCCTTGAGGTGGGGAACATCGGGGTGGCGCTCATGGGACTCATGGAGCGCGCCTCGTCATGGCAAGGGGCACCGGCTCAGAAGCTCGAGCCCGGCTGCTGCAGGAAGGCCAGCTCCTCGGCCGTGGACTCGCGCCCGAGGATGGCATTGCGGTGCGGGTAGCGGCCGAAGCGCTCGATGATGGCCTGGTGACGGCGCTCGAAGTCATGGCTGCTGCCCGGCGCCCACTGCGCGAAGAGCCGCTCGGCCTCGACGTGCACGGCGCGAGATTCGCTGTGCATGAAGGGCATCAGCAGGAAGGGGCGCTCCTCGGGCTGCAGCGCGTCCAGCGCGCCGGCGGCGACGGCCTCCTGCGACAGCGCCAGGGCCATGGGGTCCTGGGCGAAGGCGCGCGGCGTGCCGCGGAAGATGTTGCGCGAGAACTGATCCAGCACGATGACCTCGGCCAGACGCCCCTGCGCCGTGCCGCGCCAGGCCGCGAGCTCGCCCTGCGCGGCCTGTTGGAGCAGGGGCAGGAAACGCTCGCGCAGCAGGGCGTCGAAGGCGGGGTCGACCGCCCACCACTGGCGGGGCTCGATCTCGTGGAACCAGAACTGCAGGATGTGCGAAGGCATGGAAGCTCCCTGACCGGACGCGGTGGATCCGGTGTTCAGCGTGGCCGGTACTGCCACAGATAGTCGAGGCCGCTGAACAGGAAGCTCAGCGCGACGATGAGGCCCAGCGCGATCAGCACCGGCGCGATCCAGCCACGGCGCGCGTAGCCGCGGCCATACAGCGCGGCCACGCGCGTCGCCTGTGCCTTGCCCGCGCCGTAGTACCAGGCCACCAGCAGGGCCACGCCCACGGCGCGGCTCAGGGTGTCCAGCAGCTGGCTTTCGGGCCAGAAGACAAGCACCAGCGTGGACCCCAGCATGACGGCCACGAGGGCGATCACCCACTGCTTCGCCTCGTGCGCCTTCTCGGCCTCGCCCAGGGCCTGCCAATTCATCAGGTGCAGGACGGCGCTGAAGACCGGGCTCAGGAGCAGGCCCCAGAGCGCCGCGGCATTGGGGTTCCACAGCCGCGGGCCGGCCGGCGGCGGAGGCACCTCGTTCGGGATGGGATTGATCGGTGTGGGCTCGATCGGAGCGTTGTCAATCGGGGTGGAGTCGGAGGGCTGGGTCATGGGCGTGCGGATTCGGTGGTGGAGGTCGAGGGGGTCGACGCCTCGCGGCGGCGCTGCAGGGCCCACTGCCAGGCGACACCCGCCAGCAGGCCCAGGGGCAGCCCGAGCGGCATCAGCAGGCAGCCATAGAGCAGGGCGGCGAACAGCCCGCCCTCGAGACCCGGCGGTGAGGACGCATGCCAGAAGGTGATCCCGAACAGCAGGCCGTGGACGAAGGGCAGGCCCAGCGTGAGCGCCACGCCGGCCGCGAGCCCGCGCAGGGCCGCGCGGCGATAGCGGGAATGCCACAGCCGCCAGCAGAGCCCGCCGAAGCCGACCAGCAGCAGCAAGAGCACGAAAGTCCCCATCGAAGAACGCCTCCCCGCGTCGTTGAAGCCCGCGCCGGCCTTGTCCCGGCCGTACGCGAAGCGCTGGCGGATTATGCGGCGAAGCCCGCCCGCCGCCCGCCGCCGGGCGTTGCGGCGGTTCACAATCGGATGCAACTCGCCACCGCGCCGAGGGCTCGGCCGCCCCCTGGGCCGCCCGGCCGGCGCGATACTCCCGCCCCGGCGTGCACCGGTCCACCGATGGCTGCCCTGATCCGTTGTGGTCGGGCGCACGGGGCCGTGAAGGGGCGGTCCGCCGCCCGGCCCCGCGCCTCAGCCCTGGAGACCTCATGAACCACAGAAGACACCTGCTGCGATCCGGCATCGCGACCGCCCTGCTGGGCAGCCTCGCCGGCCTGGCCCTGGCCGACCGCGACGACCGCGATGACGGCGACTACAAGATCCTGCAGGCCCGCTACGGCACCGGGGACCGCAACGTGGACGTCACGCCGCGCCTGCGCGAGCTCGCCCGCGAGGACCGCCGCGTGCGCATCACCAACGACCTCTTCGGCGTGGACCCGGCCCCGGGCCATCGCAAGACGCTGCGCATCATCGCCCAGGGCCGCGACGGCCAGGTGCGCACCTTCGACTACGAGGAATTCAGCCACATCGACGGCAACCAGTTCATCGGCTGGGGCCGGGGCAACTGGGGCCACGACAACTGGAACGGCGGGTGGAACGGCGGCAACGACCGCCGCGACCCGGAGGTGCCGCGCCGCAACGACGACGGCGACTACCAGATCCTCCAGGCCCGCTACGGCACCGAAGGTCGCAACGTGGACGTGACGGACCGCCTGAAGGACCTGGCCCGCCGCGATGCCCGCGTGCGCATTACCAACGACCTCTTCGGCGTCGACCCCGACCCGGGCCGCCGCAAGACCCTGCGCATCTACGCCCGCGGCCGCGGTGGCGACGTCCGCACCTTCGAGTACGAGGAGTTCAGCCACATCGACGGCAACCAGTTCACCGGGTGGGGCGGCGGCAACTGGGGCGACCGCAACTGGCGCGGCGGCTGGCACGGCCGCGAGGAGCGCGGGCAGCTGCGCATCCTGCGCGCCACCTACGGCGCCAGCGGCCGCGACTGGGACATCACCGACCGCATCCGCCGCCTGGTCCGCGACGGCCAGAGCCTCGAGGTCTATGCCGACAACAAGCTGGGCGGCGGCGACCCCTACCCCGGCCAGCGCAAGATCCTCATCGTGACCTACAGCTTCGGCAACGGCCCCGCGCAGGAAGTGCGCGTCGAAGAGCGCGAGACGCTGCGCCTGCCCTGATCCACCCCGGCCGGCCGGGGATCGGCCGCTCCCCGGCCGGCCCCGCGCCCCTCGTCGGGAGACGAGGCCGCGCGCAGGCCCCTTCCGAAATTCTTCACGCCTCGACCCGCCAATGCGGGCGCCCGCTTGACAACTGACCAACGGTCATTTCAAATTCACCCATCAAATGACCGCCGGTCATTTAATTCTCAGGAGCATGGAATGACCTCGAACCGCGATTGGACCGGCCAGTGGGCCCTCGTGACGGGCGCCTCCAGCGGCTTCGGCGTGGACTTCGCCACGCTGCTGGCCGAGCAGGGCGTGAACCTGGTGCTGGCGGCCCGCCGCACCGAGCCCATGGAAGCCCTGGCGGCCGAACTGCGGTCGAGGCATGGCGTGCAGGTGCGGGTGGAGGGCATCGACCTGGCCCGCGCCGGGGCCGGCGTGGCGCTCAAGTCGCGCCTGGACGCGCAAGGCCTCGCCATCGACATCCTCATCAACAACGCCGGCTACGGGCTCTACGGGCCGCTGCTCGGCCAGCCCCTGGACCGCACGCTGGACATGCTCCAGCTGAACACGGCCAGCCTCACGGAGCTGACGCATGTCTTCGGCACCGCGATGGCCGCTCGCGGCCGCGGCCACATCCTGCTGGTGGCGAGCATCGGCGGCTACCAGGCCACGCCCACCTACGCGGCCTACGCGGCAAGCAAGGCCTATGTGCTGCTCTTTGGCGAGGCGCTCAATGCCGAGCTGGCCTCGCAGGGCGTGAAGGTGAGCGTGCTGTCGCCCGGCATCACGGCGACCAACTTCCTGGCCGTGTCCGGTCAGCGGCCCACGCTGTACCAACGCCTGCTGATGATGAAGTCGCGCCCGGTGGCGGCCCTGGGCTTGCGCGCGCTGAAGGCCGGCACACCGAGCGTGGTGCCGGGCCTCGGGAACAAGCTCACCGTCTGGAGCGCCCGGCTCGCGCCGCGCCGCCTTCAGACCTGGATGGCGGCGCGGCTGATGGCCAACTGAGGCCAGGCCAGGCGCCGAGAGCGCGTCGCAAGCCTGGGACGTGGCGGGAGCGGGCTACCATCGGGCCTCCCTGCCCCCGGCAGCCGGCACGCGCCGGACCGGACCCCTCGTCCTCGCGACACGCCGCCGCCGTCGCCTCCCCGCACGTCCATGAGCACGCTTCTCATCCTTGGCAGCACCGGCCTCGTCGGGCAGCAGGCCCTGGCCCTCGCGCTGGCGGACGCCCGCGTGACGCGCGTCGTCGCGCCCACCCGCCGGCCCCTGCCCGCCCACGAGCGCCTGCTCAATCCGCAGGTCGACTTCGAGCAGCTGCCCGCCGACGCGCCCTGGTGGCGTGCCGATGCCGTGCTCTGCGCCCTCGGGACCACGCGGCGGCAGGCCGGCTCGGCCGAGGCCTTCCGGCATGTGGACCACGACTACGTGCTGGCCGCCTGCCGGCTGGCACGCGAGGCCGGCACGCCCACCTGCGCCTACGTCTCCTCGCTGGGCGCGGACGCGGCCAGCGGCGGGCTCTATCTGCGCGTCAAGGGCGAGACCGAGCGCGACCTCGCCGCGCTCGGCTTCGCGTCGCTGACCTGCCTGCGCCCTTCGCTGTTGGACGGCGGACCGCGGCCGGACGCGCGCCCCGGCGAGGCGCTCGCGCTCGCGCTGGGCCGCGGCCTCGGCGCCCTCGTTCCGCGCCGCTGGCGGCCCGTCCGCACCGAGCACGTGGCCCGCGCCCTGCTGGACGCCTCCCACGCGTCGGTGCCCGGCCATCACGTGCGGCTGTCCGAGGCCCTCCAGCCATGAGCCGCAGCAAGATGCCGCCCCGCGTCACGCTGCCGCCGGTGCGCCTGCTCAAGAGCCGCGCCGTCGACGGGCAGGACAAGGCCGCCCGCCGCGCCGACATCCTTGCTGCCGCCCGCGCCCTCTTCATCGAGGACGGCCGCCAGCTGCCCTCCGCGGCCCAGATCGCGCAGGCGGCCGGGCTCGCCAAGGGCACGGTCTATCTCTACTTCAAGACCAAGGAAGAAATCTTCGTCGCCCTGCTGGCCGAGGACTTCGCCGGCCTGCTGCAGGCCGTGCGCGAGGCCTTCCGGGAGGGCGATCCGGCGCAGGCCCTGCCGCGCTTCGTGGACCGCTTCGCGGCCTACCTGGACGCGCGCCCCGAGCTGCTGCGCCTCGACGCCATGGCCTACAGCGTGCTCGAGCAGAACCTGGGCGACGAGCACCTGCGCCGCTTCAAGCTCGACCTCGTGCGGGGTCTCGGGGAGGCCGGCGCCGTCCTCGAGGCGGCGCTGGGCCTGAGTGCCGGCCGCGGCGTGGCGCTGCTGCTGCGCAGCTACGCCCTCACCCGCGGCCTGTGGCAGACGCTCGACTACCCGCCCCCGCTGCGCGCGCTGCTGGCGGAGCCGGTCTTCGCGCCCATCCGCCCGCCGTTCCAGGCAGAGCTCAAGGCCGCGCTGACCGAGTACCTGCGCGGCGCGCTGGCGCCCTGATCCGCCCGTCGCGGCAGGCGGCAGGCGGCGTGGCCGGCATCCGCATGCCACGGCCCGCTGCCCTCCTGCGCCCTGGGGAGATCCCTGCCCGGTGACCTCCGTCGCGGGTCGGCCTGACGCCTAAACTGCGCGCTCATTGCCATCCGCCCCTCGCACCGCCCGCGATGGGGCCTGCCCCATGACCGCGACCGCCGAATCCGCCCCTGCCCACCGCGCTCCTCCTGGTCAGCCTCCGCGCTCCGCCTGGCCTCGCCGCGGGCACCGGGTGCTGCTCGTGCTGCTGGCTCTGGGGCTCGTCGCGGCCCTGCTGGTCTGGGCGATCCCGGCGCCGCCCTCGCGCCTCACCCTCGCCACCGGCTTCCCCGGCGGCGCCTACGAGCACTTCGGCCAGCGCTACGCGCAGGCGCTCGCGGCCTCCAAGGTGACGGTCACGCTGCGGCCGACGCAGGGCTCGCTGGAGAACCTCGCCCTGCTCTCGCGGGCCGATGCGCCCGTCCAGGCGGCCTTCGTGCAGGGCGGCGTGGGCGACGCCGCGGCCTACCCGGGCCTCGTCTCGCTCGGTCGCATCAACCGCCAGGTGCTGTGGATCTTCCAGCGCCCCGGGCTGGCCGTGCAGCGCCTGCAGGACCTCGCCGGCCTGCGCCTGGCGCTGGGCCCGGCCGGCAGCGGCACGCGGCTCGTCGCCGAGCGCCTGCTGGCCCTCTACGACCTCGACGGCCAGCACACCCGCCTGCTGCCCCTGGCCGGCGACGAGGCCGCCCGGGCCCTGCTCGACGGGCGCGCGGACGTGGTCTTCATGGCCTTCGCGGCCGATGCGCCGGTCGTCCAGCGCCTGCTGCACCAGTCCGGCGTCACACTGATGAGCGTGCCGCAGGCCGAGGCCATCAGCCGGCGGCTGCCCTTCCTGGAACGCGTGACCCTGCCCCAGGGCGTCGTCGACCTCGGCGCCTCGCTGCCGCCGCGGGACATCGAGCTGCTGTCCACGAGCAATGCCGTGCTCGTGCGCGAGGACCTCCACCCCGACCTCGTGCAGGAGCTCGTGGAGGTCCTGCGCCGTGAGCACGGTCAGCCGAGCTGGCTCGACCGCCCGGGCGACTTCCCCAAGGCCAGCGATCCCGAGTACCCCGTCTCGGGCGCCGCCCAGCGCTACTACCGCCAGGGCCCGAGCCTGCTGCAGCGGCTGCTGCCCTACTGGCTGACCGCCCACGCCGAACGCCTGCTCACGCTGCTGGCCGCCGCCGCCGCGCTGCTGCCGCTGGTGAGCCAGGGCCCCCGCCTGTACCGCTGGTACCTGCGCGAACGCATGCGCGGGCTCTACAAGCGCCTGCGCGGCCTGGAGTCGCAGCTCGACGGCCTGCCGGGCCCCATCACCCAGCACAGCGTGCGGGACGAGCTCGAGGCCCTGCACCGCGCCGTGCGGCAGCTGCAGGTGCCCATCCGCCACTCCGATCTGTTCTTCGAGCTGCTGCACGGCATCCAGCTCGTGCGCCGCCGGCTCGACGAGCTGGCCCTGCTGACCCCGCGCCCGGACCCTCGCGCCGGAGCCGGAGCCGGAGCCGGAGCCGGAGCCGGGGCAGTGGCAACCGGCGCCGGGGCGGGGGTCTGATCATGGCGGGCCTGGAAACAAGGGGGACGCCGCGCCTGCGAGCGCCTCTGGCCCGTCTCGCCGCGGCGGCCCTGCTGCTCGGCACCACGGTCCCGGCACCCGCCGGGGAACAGCTTCGCTGCCCCTTGCCCGACGGCGGCTCGTTCGAGTTCGACGGCCGGCATGGGGGCGTGCAGCTGCACAAGCTGTTCATGTTCCACAGCACGACGCCGCCGAACACCCTTCGCTGGGCCTATCAGGTGACGTACCGGCACCGCGACGGCCGCACCTCGGTGCTGCCCTTCCGCGACGACCAGCCTCGCTGCGAGCGCTATGGCCGCTCGGGCACCACGCTCTACGGCAGCACCGCCTACGGCCGCGTCGAGGGCCCGTCGCGCTGGTCGCAGCACTGGCTCGTCACCAGCGAGGACGACGGGCGCACCTTCTCCGACAACCGCCACCCCTACCGCGATCCGCCCCGGTCGGCGCGGGTGGTCGACCAGCTCGTCGTGCCCAGCGAAGCCCGCTTCGGCGTGCAGGACGGCCACTACCTCATGGAGTTTGGCCAGCCCAATGGCTACGAGCAGTTCCTCGTCTTCCGGTCCAGTGACCAGGGCCAGCATTGGGCGCCGCCGGAGACAGCGCCCGAGCCGCTCTTGTTCGAGGCCGGGCGCGTGGCCCGCGCCCGGGACATCGCGGCCACCGGTCGTTGGATCGACCTCGTCTACCGGGCGGGCCGGGAGGCCTGCGCACGGCAGCGGGGCCCCCATTGCGACGCCCCCACCACCCGCGCGGCGGATGCGCGGTGGGAGGCGTGCCGCAAGACGCACCGCTCGCGGGACTGCCTGCGCCTGCTGGAGCCCCCCGAGGTAATCCTGGCCCCAGCGCCCGCGGCAGCGCCGGCCAGCGCCGCGCCTTCTTCACCCTCCCCACCGCCGCCACCTTCCGCAACGTCCGCGATGTCCGCGCCAGCATCGGTCCGCTGAGGCGGCCCGGCGCTCCCCCACCGCCTCGCCAAGTCCCGTCGTCACCGCGCTCACGGGAGGCCGCCCTGGTAACAGTCGGTGACTTCAGCGGAATACCTCGCAATCTCCCGCCCTGTGAGGACGCGTCTCATGGAAAACCCGTGTCACTGTGTGTCTGCCACGCTAGGATGCCCGGCACATGCCGACAGCGCGGCCCCCACGAGCGGCCCGGCGCCCCCGGCCTGCCCTGCGCACCCCTGACCCAGCAGCCGCCCCACCCGAGCCGCGGCGCCACGACGGAGACACACCATGAAGCTATCCCGCCCCCGGGCCCCTGCCCTTGCCTCGGCCACCGCTCGCCTGGGCGCGATGACGAGCGCCGTCTGCGGCGCCCTGTGCCTCACGCTGGTGGGTGCGCTGGCCCAGCCGGCCCGGGCGGACATCGTGGTCGGGCAGACCATCGGCGTCACGGGTCCGGCGGCCGCCACGGTGAAGGAGGCGCTCACGGGTGCCCGACTGTGGATCGACCACGTCAATGCCCAGGGCGGCATCAAGGGCGAGAAGATCCAGCTGATCACGCTCGATGACGAGTTCGACGTCCAGAAGGCCGCCGCCAACGCCAAGGTGCTGATCGAGCAGAAGAAGGCGGCGGTGCTCTTCATGAACCGCGGCACGCCGCACACCGAGGCCATCCTGCCGCTGCTGCAGCAGAACGGCATCGCGCTGGTGGCGCCCTCCACCGGCGCCATGCTGCTGCACAACCCCGTGCAGCGTTATGTGTTCAACGTGCGCGCCCCCTACCAGCGCGAGGCCGAGAAGGGCATCGAGCACCTGCACTCCATGGGCACCACGCGCATCGCCGTCGTGCATGTGGACGACTCCTTCGGCCGCGACGCGCTCGAGGGCGCCAACAAGGCCTTCGCCAAGGCGAAGCTGCAGCCGGCGGCCGTGCTCAAGGCCGACCGCGAGAAGCCGGCCTACGCCACGCTGGTGCCGGCGATCATGAAGGCCGAGGCCCAGGCGGTGATGTGGATCGGCTCGAGCGTCGTCGTCGCCGAGGGCGTCAAGGCGCTGCGCGCGGCCGGCTCCAGCGCGCAGGTGATCACGCTCTCCAACAACGCCTCCGCCGGCTTCATCAAGCAGCTCGGGGAGTCCAGCCGGGGCGTCATCGTGACGCAGGTGTTCCCGGGCGAGCGGGCCGTGAAGTACCCCCTGGTGCAGGAGGCGCTCAAGCTTGGCAAGGCCAAGGGGCTGGACGAGCTCTCTCCCGCGGTGCTGGAGGGCTTCGCGGCGGCCAAGGTGCTGACCGAGGCCCTGCGTCAGGCGGCCCCCAACTTCACCCGCGACAAGATTGCCGCCGCACTCGAGGGCCTGCGCAAGGTGGACCTCGGTGGCCTGGAGCTCAGCTACAGCCCCACGGACCACAGCGGGCTCGATTTTGCGGACCTCTCCATCATCAGCGTGGATGCGCGCTTCGTGCGCTGAGCGCGGCGTGATCGGCGAGCCCGGCTGCGGGGCCGCCTCCCTGGGGCGGCCCGTGTCAGGGCGCTACGGCGCCGCGGAACTCGCGGCCGCCGCGCCGTGCCGGCGCTTCCCGAAGGGCACGACATGCCCGAAGGCGCCGAGCGTCGTGAGCCCCTGGCGGTGCTGGGTGACCGAACACACGACGAGGCTCTGGTAACGCACCGGAGGCGCCGCGCGCTCGTGGGCCGCAAAGCCCGCGCTAACCGGGTGGCCGGCCTCGACAGCCGCCCGCAAGGTATCCCGGTGCTGCCCCTCGTCCGGGTTCAGCATCCAGGCGGCCAGCAGCAGCACGGCCGGCACGCCTCCGTTCCAGGCCGCCCGCAGACGCTGGGGCCAGGTCTTGCGTGACGGGCGCGACCGCGCCGCGGCCCGGCCCAGGCGGCAGGGCGACGGAGAGGTCGGATCGCTGGGGTCCATGCCGGTCGCTCAGTCTGTCTCGTCAGTCTTCGGAATGCACCGAGCCTGCGCGACCGCGGCCCACGTCGGGTGACGCAGCCGGCGGCCTCGGCAGGCGCCGGCAACGATTGTGCCGGCTCGCTCCTCGCCACACGCCCCTGTTTGTGGGACAAGCCGGCGCAGCACATCCGCCATCCCGGCGGACCTGCTGGTCGGCCCGGACGCGGCGCGGCGAGCAACCTCGCCACCTCCGCTCCGGGCCGAGCCGCGCTCAGGGCTTGGGCAGGATGACGGTGTCCAGCACGTGGACCACGCCGTTGCTGGCCAGCACATCGGTGCCGGTAATCCGGGCCTTGCGACCGCGCCCGTCGGTGACGGTCAGCGTGCTGTCGATCGTGAAGGTCTGGCCCTGCACCGTGGTGATGGCACTGCCGACCGGCACGTCCGCCTTCAACACGCGCCCCGGCAGCACGTGATAGGTCAACACCTGGGTCAGCAACGCCTTGTCAGCCAGGAGCTGCTCCTTGCTCACCCCCAGCTCCGCCAGCAGCTTGGCAAAGGCGGCATTGGTGGGCGCGAAGACGGTGAAGGGGCCGTTGCCATTGAGGGTGTCGACCAGGCCCGCCGCGACCACCGCCTCAACCAGGATGCTGAAGTCCGGCAGGGACTGCGCCGTGGCCACGAGGGTCTTGTTGGCCGGCAGCAGCACCTTGTCGATCACGTGCACCACGCCGTTGGAGGCCATGACGTCCGTGGCGAGGATCCGGGCCTGCCGGTTGCGGCCGTCCGTCACGACCAGGCCACCGGCCGTGCTGTCGATCTTGAAGATACCGCCCTGCAACGGCGTGATGGCCTTGCCCACCGGCACGCTGGCCTTGGGCACCTGTGCGCCGAGCACGTGGTACTGCAGCACCGCGCGCAGCAGCGTCTTGTCGGCCAGCAGCTGCTGCTTGGTGACGCCCAGCTCGGTCAGCAGCGAGGCGAAGGCGTCGTTGGTCGGAGCGAAGACGGTGAAGGGCCCGGTGCCGGAGAGCGTGCCGGCCAGATCAGCCGCCACCACCGCCTCCGCCAGGATGCTGAATTGCGGGTCGCCCTGAGCGACCTCCACCACCGTGGGGTCCTTGTCGTCGCTGCCGCTGCCGCAGGCACTCAGCAGTGCGGCCATGCACACGGTGGCCAGCCAGTGCCACCAAGAGGTTCTACGCATCGTGTTCTCCTTGATCCTGAATGTCCGACGTGGATGAGAAGTGCCGGCCGCCCGAGGCGCCGGGTTCCGCCCTGCCCCTGCCGGCGACGTGTCCCGCCGGCGGATGCAAAACTGAACAGGCCGCAATGTGAACTCATCAGTTCACGTTGTCAACACGTCAGTTCTTACATGAACCATTCGTTTCATTTACACACGGCAAGGTCTGCATGGCGGCGCGCTGCATAGAATCCGGCGCATGCAACGTCCACGCTTTCGAGATCAGGTGCTTCAGGCCCGCGAAGAGGCCATCATGGCGTCCGTCAACCGCCTGCTCGCCGAGAAAGGCTTCGAGGCCATGACGGTGGACGAGGTGGTGGCGGAGGTCGGCATCGCGAAGGCGAGCCTCTACAAGCACTTCACGTCGAAGGAAGAACTGGCCGCGGCGGCCATGGTGCGTGTGCTGGACCGGGCCATCGAGGAGGCGCGGCGCCTGCAGGCGGAGCCGCTGGCGCCGCGGGCACGGCTGGAGGCCCTCGTGCGCTGGACGTATGCCGAGCAGCTCGGCGGCCGCATGCCTGCCCTGCCCTCGCAGAACTCGAGCCTGAGGGCGGCGCTGCTCGTGGATACGGCCTACATGGACCGCCTGAACACGCTGTCCGACCTGCTCGGCGCATGGATCGAGGAGGCGCAGCAGCAGGGGCAGCTCGATGCCGCACTGCCGTCGGAGCTGGTGCTCTACACCCTCTTCGCCCGGGCCTGTGATCCGGTGCTCGGCGTCATGCGAGCCAGCGGCGCGCACACCGACGCGCAGATCGTGGACTGGCTGGTGCGCACCTGCCTTCGCGGCCTGGGGGGCTGAAGCGGCGGCGCCTTCCCGGCGCCCCGCCATGGTGGCTCACACGCGTGTCTCAGGCGGACGTGCGAGGAGCCCCCGGCATCTTTCGCGTCACTGCAGGCGCGACGCGCAGCTGAGGCCGGCGCGCAGGCCGAGCTGCTCCAGTCCCGAACGGTCACCGCGCAGGGCCATGCTCTTGAGCTGCTCGACATTGCTCAGCGACTGGTCCGCCACGCAGTCACAGAAGCTGCGGAACTTGCCCGGCTGCGTGGACGCCAGGCGGCGCAGCGTGGCGTCCCCTCGGGTGTTCACACTGTTCGTGCAACTGGAGATGAGCGCCTGGCGAAGCTCCGGCACGGACACGTTGCCGGACTTGAAGGACGACTCCGAGAACGTCGGCATGGCCGCCGCGGTCCAGCGCAGGTCGAGCTGGGCACTCTTGGTCGTGTCCGGGCAGGGCTGGGACTGGTAGGCCGTCTTCCCGCTGGCATCGGTGCACTTGTAGACCTGGGCGCTCGCGCCGGACGACAGCAGGGCCCCGGCCAGCAGCAGGGCGGCCTGAGCGGCCAGGCCGGCCACGCGCCGGGTCAGGAAGGGGAGAGAGGTAGGCAGCATAGGAACAGCAAAGACGCCCGGCCATGGCGTGGCCAGCCGCGTTTCATGAGGGCGGATTGTCACGCGGATCCGCAGCTGATTCCCTGAGGCAAGTCCCTACCCTTGGGGGAGAGGGCTGGGCGTTTTCCACGAATGGCACCTCACGGCACGCCGCTGCGCAGGCGAACCGCGGGGAGGCCATCAGCCCGAACGCCGGACGCTCGACACGGCCATCACCAGGGTCCGCACATGCCAGGCAGTGTGGCCGTGGAACACCGCCCCGGCGAGCGCCACGCGCTGGCCCAGCCGGCGGTCGAGCTGGCGGCGCAGGGCGGCGTCCGCCGAGTAGAGCTGGATCTCGCGGACGCCGTTGGCATCCCCATTGACGGGATTGGCGGGATCGGCCCGCACGCCCACGGGTTCGCGCAGCTTCACGAACCAGAAGCGCACGCGCTGGCCGTTGGGATGGGCGAACCACCCGCCCGCCAGCGTGCCGGTCAGGGTGGTCACGGCAGGTTCGTAGGCAATGAGCTGTTCCGCCCACGCGCCGGCGGGCCACACGGCCGCAGCCAGAAGCAGGCCGCCCATCAACCGCCGCAGGACCGCCACCGCCCGGGAACTGCCGCGCGCCAGGGGGCCGACGCCCATCGGCGCCCGCCATGCCACCACCGAGCCCGCGGGCATCAGCGCCCCGCGCCCGCGGCCGCGCCCCGCAGGGCCACGGTATAGGCGCCGAACACCGTCCACTGCGCCTTGACGGTCTCACGGCCCTTGAAGGATACGTAGACGCCGCTGGCGGGTCGCATGAGGTTCGGCGCGCCGTAGTCCAGGACCTGGACGGTGCCGAACTTCGCCGGGTCGGCGTGCACGACCACGCGGCTCGCCCCGGCCGGCACGCGGTACTGGCGGCTCACGAGGAAGGCGTCGGCGAGGCCGCCGTTCGCGGCCAGGTAGCCGCTGTCGGCAGCGGCGACGATGGGTTGCCCGTTGCGGTCGAGAAAAGTGGCCGCCAGCGGCGCGACGACGGCCGTGTCCGCGGCGCCCAGCAGACCGGGGCCGACCAGGGCGGTCAGCTCCAGCACGCGGCCGGGAGCCTCGGCCGGCAGCAGGTAGGCGTCCGCCGCGCTTCGGCCCGCCGGAAGCGACACGAGGGCGCTGCCGGAGCGCAGCTCCCCCTTCATCGGGGCCGGACCGAGCAGGTGCTCTGCGGCCAGGGCTGGCCAGGCGGTGCAGCAGCGGGGATCCGCCTGGAGCTGGCGGGCCTGGTCCGCCGGATTCGCGGCGCAGGCCGCCAGCAAGGGCATGACGCCGCCCAGCAGGGCGGCCCGGATGAATCGCAGTGGCATGGCGTCCTCGGTGTCTGGGATCGTCACCGCCACGAGCCCCTCCTCAGAAGCTCCCTGTGGCGATGCTGGATGTCGAGCGCCGCCGGCCGCCCCCCGGCTTCGCGCAAGCGCGGGCACACGGTATTGGCAGGTTAGCGTTCGAAAGCCGCACGATGATAGCGACGTCGGTGGCGATGCCTGCGCCCTCCCTCGGTCTTTCATCGCCAGCCACATCAAAACCCTGCAAGCACAAGCGGCCTGAGGCGCGCAAGGCCAAAAGGTATCGAGATATTTCCCCGCCACACATCGAGGTGGGCCGCCGTCGCGCGTGCAAGGGACGCGGCGGTCCCGCCTCGCAGGGCCGGCCTGGGCGGCGCCGTACACACGGCAGGGTGAGCCCCCACGAGTGTGGGGGAGTGGTCGGTGGACGACTGCCAGCCGGCTTCCTACAGTCGCCCCCTGGCATCATTTCGGCCTCTCCCTGGAATCACCATGAAACGCATTCTTTCCGCCCTCGCCCTGGGTCTGCTGGCAGCAGGCACCCAGGCAACGCCCATCGTGAACAGCTTCGGCCTCACCGCGCCCGAGACCACGATCACTTTCAGCGAGGTGTCCTTCTCTGCCGGCACGCTGATCACGAACCAGTTCGCCGGCTTCGGCGTGACCACCAGCGGCCACCACTACAACAGCCAGGGCAACTCGCCCTTCCCCGGCATCAATGGCGACTACATCGGCGTGTCGACCACCGTCCCCTTCGTGCTGAGCTTCAGCAAGGTGGTCACGGCCGCGGCCTTCGGCTACGCCAAGAACCCGACCACCGTGCTGGTGGAAGCACTGCTGGGCAACACCGTCGTGGAATCGTTCTCCCAGGCCGTGACCTACGACAACGCCAACACCGCCTTCCTGGGCTTCAGCGGCATTGCCTTCGACGCCATCCGCGTCACGGCCGATGTGACTGAAGGCCTGGTGGACAACGTGCAGATCGGCACCGCCGGCCAGGCCGTGCCGGAACCCGCCGCCCTGAGCCTGCTGGCTGTGGCCGTGGCTGCCGCCGGTCTGGCCCGCCGCAGCCGCAAGCGCGCCTGATCGTTCGCTGCCTGCCTCAAGCAAAGAGCCCGCTGATGCGGGCTCTTTTCGTGGGTAACACGCTCGAGGCCAAGGCGAGTGCTGCTGCCTTCGGCTTAATGCCAGATGGGATTGCCTGAGGCCCCTGCAGCCGTAGGATCCGCAGATCCTCACCCAGTCGACGCAGACGGCGTGGGCGCAGCAGTTCAGAACCGCGAGTTCCTGAACACCTGGCCACGCGTCCCCGGCATGTCCGCCACGCACCTGCCCGAGCACTCGGCAGTCGGTCCTGACACGACGCCGGCTTGACGGCGACGTCGATGATGGATGCCGCAGGCCCGTTGCCCATACGCAGTCCGTGTCACATCAGTCCGAGGCATCCTTCGCGACGGCCAGGAGGCGCGACAGCACGGGACCCGTGGAACACGGGCGCCCCGCGAGGGTCAGTTGAAGACGGCGGCGCCGACCAGGGCGAACTCGACGGCGACCCCGATCAGGAACCAGACGAAGAACGAGCGGTCCCTGAACTTCGCCACCACGCCGAAGACCAGGCCGAACATGAAGGTGCGGAGCATCTTGAGACTGGCACGGCGACGAAGCTGCTCCTCGCGGTCCGGGCCCAGCGCCGGGGCACCCCCGGCGGGCAGCCCGTTCACGCCGGGCACCGCCTCCACCAGACCCGGGGTGGTGGGTGCCACGTCCCGGCCCGGCGTGACGTCCCGGCGGGGCGTGCCGTCCCGAGGCGCGCTGGCCGCCTCGCGGTAGATGAGCGCGCTCTTCGGGCACTCGCCCACCTGGAAGTAGGCCTCACCGCGCTCGTTCACGCAGCGGTAGACCTCCGGCGCCTTGCCACCCGACTGCGCCCATGCGGGGGCAAGGGCGGCCCACAGCAGCATCAGCGCGGCCAGAGCGAGTGAGAAGGGGCGAGCAGAGCGGTTCATCGGGGCATGGAAGTGACGGGGTAGGAGGGCGGGCGGACGGATGTAACCGCTCGTGAATGCGGCCGGACTATAGCGCCCGGCCATCCTCGCTTGCCGAAGCGATGACCCTCATCCTCGGGGGCGACGGCGGTGCGCACGCCCGATGGCAGGATGCACCTCGCAGGTGTCAAGCGGGCACCGCAAGACCACGTCACGGCGCTGTGCGAGGCACAGGGGCCTTGACCGAGGCGGCATGCCTGATCCATGGGGCTGAGGTGCCGATCATGGGCTTCCCCGGTGTCGCCAGAGGTGACGCCGGATCGGGCTCGTCGGCCAGCCCCTACGCTTCGCGTCGGCTCATCGAGCTCGACCACGCAGGTTGGCGTTCTCGCTGTGAGTGCCCATCGACAAAAGGAACAGCCCCGGAAAACCGGGGCTGCTGGAGACGCCAAGGCGTTTGACTCCGGAAAGATCCGTCTCGTCGGCTGACGCGGGAGGCATTGAATGCCTCCCACCACTTTCAGCTGACGGGGCCGGCACTTTCAGGTCGTGCGGCCGCGCCCCTCACCCGCACTGCCCCACGTACCCGCAGGCCGTGCAGAAGTCGCAGCCGTCCTTGTGGATCATGGTCGCGTTGCCGCACTCCGGGCAGGGCTTGCCGGCCATGGCCGGGATGCTGTTGGCACCGCCGCTGAGCTTGGGCGCCGGGGCCTGCAGCAGGCCCATCTCGACCAGGGGCATGCCCTGCTCGTCCAGGATGCCCAGCATGGCGTAACGGTGGATCACGAGGCGCGCCACATAGGCGACGGTCGACGGCCAGATCTGCTGGCGACGCTCGCCGCTCAAGGTCGGCACCGGCGCCATGAAGTGGCCCAGGGGCTCGCCCACGTTCAGCAGCTTGCGCAGCTTCATGCCGATCCAGGCCGGGTCCATCACGCGCATGTCGAGGGACAGCAGGCGGGCCATGCCGTCGAGTGCCTTCGGGTAGTTGCCCGAGAAGCCCATCGCACAGGGGCGGGTGATGTGGCCGCCGTCCGGCGTGGGCAGCGTCACTTCCTTGAGCGTGAGCGTGAACTGCTCGCCCGTGGCGGGGTTGTCCACGTCCACCGCCCAAGCCAGCGTGCCCATGGTGCTGGTGCGTGGCTCCTCGCGGCTGAACATGGCGTCCAGCACGGGCGTCGGGCCGCCTTCCTGCAGGGCGCCGAGCTGCTCGCAGCGCCAGCGGATGACGGCGGCGGTCGCAGCGACGACGCCCGGGAACAGACGACGCTCGCCGCCCGGGGGCACGGGCATCTCGAAGGCGCGCTCCTCGGCGACGGTGGCCAGCGCGTCGAGCTTCAGGCGCAGCCAGGCGGCGTCATTCGTACGCAGATCCATGGACAGCGTCTTGGCCACGGCGGACAGACCGCGCGGCTGCTCGGCGCCGTTCACCCACACCTCGAAGGGCAGGTTCTTGCCGAAGAGGCCGGCGTCCGGCCCTTCCGCGGGCAGCTCGCCCACGAAGAGCGCGAAGTCGCCGTGCGGGTGGCGGATCATGTAGCTCCAGGCCGGATTGCCATTGGGCAGCTCGGGGCGGCTCGGCCAGCGCAGCGATGCCAGCACGGCATTGGGCAGACGCTCCAGGCGCAGGCGGCGGTTGGTGCCGTCCTCCTCCACCACGACGGGCTTGAGCGGCTCCGGCGTGGCCGTGGGTTCGACGCTCAGCACCGAGCCCAGCACGCTGTTGGGCCGGTAGGTGGCCAGGCCCTTGAGCCCGCTCTTCCAGGCCTGGGTGTAGAGGTCCTGGAAGTCAGCGTAGGGGTAGTCCGCCGGCACGTTGACCGTCTTGGAGATGGCCGTGTCCACATAGGGCGCCACAGCAGCCACCATGGACGCGTGATCCGAGGCCGAGAGTTCCAGCGCGGTCACGAAGGCGTCGGACAGCGGGGCGTCCTTGCCGAACAGGTGGCGGTAGAGGCGCCAGGCATGGTCCTCGACGGCGTATTCCTTGAAGCTGCCGTCGGGCATGCGCTTCTTGCGGGTGTAGCTCCAGCTGAAGGCGGGCTCGATGCCATTGGAGGCGTTGTCCGCGAAGGCCAGGCTGATGGTGCCGGTCGGCGCGATGGACAGCAGGTGCGAGTTGCGCAGGCCTTGGGCGCGGATCTTGTCCTTCAGCCCTTGCGGCAGGCGCGAGGCGAAGTTGCCGCCGGAGAGGTACAGGTCGGCATTGAACAGCGGGAAAGCCCCGCGCTCGACGGCCAGATCGGCGCTGGCGTCGTAGGCGGCATTGCGCATGACCTCGCTGATGCGGCGGGCCATGTCGCGGGCAGCCTCGGTGTCATAGCGCAGGTTGAGCATCACGAGCGTGTCGCCCAGGCCGGTGAAGCCGAGGCCCACGCGGCGCTTGTTGCTGGCCTCGTGGGCCTGCGCGGGCAGCGGCCAGGGCGTCACGTCCAGGACGTTGTCGAGCATGCGCGTGGCCGTGCGGCAGACCTCGGCGAAGCCTTCCTCGTCGAAGCGGGCGGCCGGGCTGAACGCGTCCTGCACGAAGAGCGTGAGGTTCACCGAACCCAGGCAGCAGCAGCCATAGGGCGGCAGCGGCTGCTCGGCGCAGGGGTTGGTGGCGTCGATGCGCTCGCAGTAGTAGAGGTTGTTGTCGTTGTTGATGCGGTCCAGGAAGAGCACGCCCGGCTCGGCGTGGTCATAGGTGGACTGCATGACCTGGTCCCACAGCTCGCGAGCGCGCAGCTTGCGGTAGACCCACAGGCCGTCGCCGCGCTGGTAGGCGCCGGCCTTCTTGAGCTTCTTGCCGGGCTCGGCCTTGTGCGTGAGCTCGACCTCGGCATCGGCTTCGACGGCCTCCATGAAGGCGTCGGTCACGCCGATGGAGATGTTGAAGTTGCGCAGGTCGCCCTGGTCCTTGGCGTGGATGAACTCCTCGATGTCCGGATGGTCGCAGCGCAGCACGCCCATCTGCGCGCCGCGTCGGGCGCCGGCGGACTCGACCGTCTCGCAGGAGCGGTCGAAGACGCGCATGTAGCTCACCGGGCCGGAGGCGCTGCTCTGCGTCGAGCCCACCCAGGCGCCCTTGGGGCGGATGCGCGAGAAGTCGTAGCCCACGCCGCCACCGCGGCGCATGGTCTCGGCGGCTTCGGTCAGCGCGGTGTAGATGCCGGGCACGCCGTCATCAGCCAGGGCGATGGAGTCCCCCACGGGCTGGACGAAGCAGTTGATCAGCGTGGCGCTGAGCTCGGTGCCGGCGGCGGAATTGATGCGGCCGGCGGGCACGAAGCCGCGGCGCTGGGCATCCAGGAACTTCGCTTCCCAGTGGGCGCGGGCCTCGGGCAGCTCGGCTTCGGCCAGGGCGCGGGCCACGCGGGCACGCAGCTCCTCCAGCGTCTGCTCCTCGCCCTTGGCGTATTTCTCCAGCAGCACCTCGGCGCTGATGTCCTGGGCCGGCAGCGACGCCGCAGCCGCCAGGGGCACGAGGGAGGTGGTGGGCAGGTCGAGGGAAGCCTGGTTGGGCGGGGGCATGGAATCTCTCCGGATTTCTGATCGTCGATCGTTGGAATGTGGCAGCGAATGCTCGTCGCAGGGGCTGCCTCGGGTTTTGACCCTGATCACTGAGCATGCATCCCGCCACGGGGCCGGGCAAGCCCCAAAAAGTGCTTGTGAGTGACCACTAGCGCGCCGCGCGTTGCCGGCCCGGCGCTCATCGAAAACCCCGAGGATGGAGGACTTGACGGCGGGCCCTCACCGGGGCGGCAGCGGCACCCGGCTCGGTGCCGGCTGATATGCCGATCGAGGACTGAGCGCATACCGCCAAAACGGCGTGCACGGCCGGCGCCCCCCCCGGCCTAACGACCCGGGCGTCAGAACGGGTTGTAGGACTTCTCGCGGCGGTAGTGGACGTAACCGACGCTCGCGCCCGTGCGCAGGCCCACGCCCAGGCGGATCGGCGCCAGGGTGATGCCGTTGAGCCGCTGGTAGTTGATGCCGGCCCCGCCGATGTAGTACAGGCTGCCGTCCACGCCGGGGAAGCGCTGGAAGATGGCCGCGGTGCTGGGCAGGTGGTAGCACAGCGTGAAGACCTTGGAGGCATTGGCCCCGAAGTCGAAACCGATGGAGGGGCCGGCCCAGTAGACGCGCGCGCCGCCGCCGCCCTTCATCACGAGCTGGCCATCGCCGTAGCGCAGGCCCACGGTGACGGCCGCCCCGGCCTCCTCACCCTTGACGTAGGCATTGGGACGGCCCTGCTCCTTGAAGGCCTTCTCGATGACCTTGGCCAGGCCTTCCGTGGTGCTGCCGAAGAAGTCCGTGGCGGCCTTCAGGATGGAATCCTCGTCATAGGTGTCCTCCTTCTTGTCGGCGGCCAGCGCGAGGCCGGGCACCAGGAGGCCGGCGCCCAGCGCGCCCAGCCCCTGGAGGGCGTCGCGGCGCGGCATCGTGGGCAGGTCCTGCGGCAGGTGGGGGAGTCGATGATTCGTCATGAGGGCCTCCTCTGGGATCGGGGATGCGCAACAATAGCGCAGTCTGAAGCGCCGGGAAAACCATCAGCCGTGCTCCACACAAACCGTGACAAAGCACCAGCGTCGGCACTCCCGGCCCGGCAAGACGCGCACCTACACTTCCGTGCACAAAAGTACAGGAGAGAGGGCGCCAGATGTCTGGAGGACCACTGCTTGCCGAGCGCACGACCATCCTTCCCCCGGTCACGCCCTCGGCCCCCCCACCGCGCGGACGCACCATGAACGCAGACATGCCCAAGCTGGCCCTGGCGCTGGAATATGCGGACATCGCGGCCGGCCTCTACATCGACGGCGGCAGCGACCACGCAGCGCGCCTGCTGGCCGGTGCCGCGGAAAAGCTGCTGGGTGACCTCGGCCGGCTGATCCTGTCCCTGCCGCCCAAGGACGAGGTCCAGCACCTGCTGACCGAGATCGCCCTGGGCCACGAGGCGCCCGAGGAGCTGCCCTACAGCCATGGCGCCTCGCGCAGCCGTCAGCCCTCACTGGACCGCGTCAGCGAGCTCGGCGCCCTGCTGGACAACGAGGCCCGCCAGGAGACGAGCGCCCTGCTGCGCGCCTGCTGGTACACGCTCGAGTCCCTGGGCCTGGAGGCCGTCGCCCCCAATCGCCTGCAGGAAGCCATTGAAATGAGCACGATCTACGCGCAGGACTATTGATCCGGCCACGATTGCGGGCGCCCTGCCCTGCTAGCATCGAACGATCACCGTCTCACCATCGGAGTCCGCCATGGACAAGTCCCAGGAACGCCGCCAGTTCGCCCGCGTCAGCTTCGATGCGCCCGCCGAGCTGATCACCGTGGATGCGCGTCTCCACGTGGGCGTGCTGGACCTCTCGCTGAAGGGCGCGCTGCTGAAGCTCCCGGCCGCCGCGCGCGTCTCGATGGGCGAGCCCTGCCTGCTGTGCATCCGCCTCGACGGTGCGGAGCAGCGCATCATGATGGGCGCCGAGGTCGCGCACCTGGACGGCGATCGCGCCGGGCTGATCTTGCGCAGCATCGACATCGAAAGCGTCACGCACCTGCGCCGGCTCATCGAGGTCAACCTCGGCGAGGCCCACCTGCTCGAACGCGAGCTCAAGGCCTTGCTGGCCGCCTGAGCGGCCACGGCCATGGCGCTTCACGGCTCCTGCCTCTGCCAGGGTGTGCGCTACGCACTCGACAGCCCGCCGCGCTTCATCAACTTCTGCCATTGCAGCCTGTGCCGCAAGCTCAGCGGCAGCGCCTTCGGCAGCTTCCTGCATGCGGACGGCCGCGGGCTGCGCTGGCTCGCGGGCGAGGCGCTCGTGCGCCGCTATGACTCCTCGCCCGGCAATGGGCGCGCGTTCTGCACCGTCTGCGGCAGCCTGATGCCCGTGCTGGAGGACAACGGTCGCCACGCCATCATCCCGGCCGGAAGCCTGGATGACGACCCTGGGCTGCGCCCGCTGGTGCACCTCCACTGCGCCTCCCAGGCCCCCTGGTACGCACTGCCGGAGGACGGCCTGCCTCGCTTCGACGCCTTTCCACCCCCCGCGTTCTGGCCCGGGGAGCCCTTCGGCAGCTGAGCAGCGCCCTTACTCCAGGATGAAGCGCCGCAGCCGCTCGAAGGCGGCCTTCGGGTCGTCGCGCCACACGCCGTGGCCGCAGCCGGGGAATCGGGCCAGCTGCATGCAGCGCGAAGGCAGCGCCGCCGCGATCTCCAGCGCGTCCTCGATCGGGCAGACCGGATCGTCCTCCCCCACCATCACCAGCACCGGGCAGCGTGCACGGGCGAGGCCCGGCAGCAGCCGCATCTCCTGCTTCTCGCCACGGACGAAGTGCAGGAGGATGTCCAGCTTGAGCAGCGTGCGCTGCGCCGCGGCAGGGTCGGTCTGCGGCGTGGCGGTGTAGAGGTCCCGGCACGCTTCCCAGTAGGCCGCGAAGCTCAGCGGCGTGGGCTCGGTCCAGAACGCCCGGACCTTCTCGCGCACGGCGTCCCGCATCGGCTCGGGCGCACGGCGCGCAAAGCCCTCGATCTTGCGCTCCAGCCCCGTGTGGTGCGAGGTGCTGGACAGGATCACCTTGCCCGGATGCTCCGGGTGGCGCTCAAGGTAGCGCTGCGCCACGAAGCCGCCGAAGCTCTGGCCGAGCACGATGGGCTTGACGATGCCCAGCGCATCGCACAGCCGCACGACGTCATCGGCCCAGGTGTCCAGCGTCCATTCGCTCGCCGGACGGGGATCGCTGCGGCCATGGCCGCGATGGTCGTAGTAGACGATCTGCGCCACGTCCGCCAGCGCACTGAAGGCCGGCTTGAACGAGCTGTGGTCGAAGCCCGGCCCGCCATGCAGCAGGAGCAGCGTCGGTTTCTCCTGCATCCCGGCGCCCTGCGGCACCAGGCCCTCACCCTCGATGTCCACGAACAGCCGGACGCCGGGCTCAATCTCGATTCTCATGTTTCTCCTACTCCTGCGGGGGCGGGAGTCTATGCAAGTTCTGGCCAGCCGGCCGGTGGTCATGCCGCCAGGGCCGCAGCTCTTACATCTTCTTGCATTCCGCCCCCGGTCCTCTCATGGTTGATACCAAGCCGCGGCTGTCGCCTGGATGACGCTGCTGCGGCCTGCGCTGACCACAATGCGCGCAGGCCCCTCCCCGATGACAGCCCCCGAGGAAACCCCGATGAGCACGACGGATCCCCAAGCGCCCCGCGTCCACTACCGCATCTGCCCGCTGTGCGAGGCCTGCTGCGGTCTGGAGGTGCAGACCTCCGGCGAACGAGTGGTGAGCATCCGCGGCGCCCAGGACGACCCGTTCAGCCACGGCTTTCTGTGCCCCAAGGGCGTGTCGCTGAAGGACCTGCACGAGGACCCCGACCGCCTGCGCCAGCCGCTGATCCGGCGCAACGGTCGTCACGAGCCCATCGGCTGGGACGAGGCCTTCGAGGAGATCGAGCGCAGGTTGCGGCCCCTGATCGAGACGCACGGCCCGGACGCGGTCGCGCTGAGCTTCGGCAATCCGGCGGCCCACAAGGTCGGCCTGCTGGCCTACACGCCGCGCCTGGCCCGCGCGCTGGGCACGCGCAATGTCTTCTCGGCCTCGACGCTGGACCAGATGCCCAAGCAGCTCTCCAGTGCCCTGATGTACGGCCACTGGCTGAGCATCCCCGTGCCGGACCTGCCCCGCACGGACCTGCTCGTGGTGCTGGGCGCGAACCCCATGGTCAGCAACGGCAGCCTCTGGACCGTGCCGGACTTCCGCGGCAAGGCCCGCGCCCTTCGCGAGCGCGGCGGCAAGCTCATCGTGATCGACCCGCGCCGCACCGAGACCGCGGCAGTGGCGGACGAGCACCACTTCATCCGCCCGGGCAGCGATGTGTGGCTGCTGCTGGGGATCGTCCACACGCTCTTCGACGAGGCGCTGGTGCGCACCGGCGCGTTGGGCGAATGGATCGAGGGGCTGGACGCCGTGCGCGCCGCCGTCGCCTCCTACCCGCCTGAATCAACGGCCGCCCACTGCGGCATTCCCGCCGCCAAGCAGCGCCGCCTCGCGCGCCTGCTGGCCACGACACCGCGGGCCTCGCTCTATGCCCGCATCGGCAGCTGCACGCAGCGACATGGCACGCTCAACAGCTGGCTGGTGGACGTGGTCAACATCCTTTGCGGCCAGCTGGACCAGCCCGGCGGCGCGATGTTCCCCAAGGCCGCGGCCTTTGCCGTCAACACGCAGGGCCGCCCGGGCAGCGGACGGGGCGTGACGCTGGGGCGGCGCCGCAGCCGGGTGAGTGGCGCACCCGAGGTCTTCGGCGAGCTGCCGATGGTGTGCCTGGCCGAGGAGATCGAGACGCCCGGCGAGGGCCAGGTGCGCGCCCTGATCACGGTGGCCAGCAACCCGGTGCTCTCGGCGCCCAACGGCCCGCGACTGGCGCGCGCGCTCGACGGGCTCGACTTCATGCTGAGCCTCGACATCTATCTCAACGAGACCTCGCGCCACGCCGACCTCATCCTGCCGGCGCCCTCGCCGCTGGAGGATCTGCACTACGACATCGCCTTCGGGCAGCTCTCCTGGCGCAACCATGCGCGCTACAGCGAGCCGGTGTTCGCGCCGCCCGCCGGCATGCCCGAGGAATGGGAGACGATCACGCGGCTGGCCGCGCTCGTGAGCGGCGCGGACTGGCGCCAGGACGCGGCGGCCCTCGACACCGCCGCGCTGCGCCAGGAGCTGCGCCACCAGCTCAAGGACAGCGAGGGCGCCCAGATCGAGGCGCTGCTGGGCGCCCTCGCCCCGCGCGTGGGCCCGGCCCGCCTCGTCGATCTGGCCCTGCGAGGCGGCCCTTATGGCGACCAGTTCGGCCGCCGGCCCGACGGGCTCACGCTGGACCGCGTGCAGGCCGCGCCCCATGGCCTGGACCTCGGCGAGCTGCAGCCGCGCATCCCCGAACTGCTGCGCACGCCCTCCGGCCGCATCGAGCTGGCCCCGGCCCTCTTCCTCGAAGCGCTGGCCGCCCTGCCCGCGCAGGCGCCGCCCGCCGCGGGGGACGGCGAGCTGCTGCTCATCGGCCGGCGCGACCTGCGCTCGGGCAACAGCTGGATGCACAACCTGCCCGTGCTCGCCAAAGGACCGGACCGCAGCGCGCTGATCGTGCATCCCGAGGACGCCCGCCAGCGCGGCCTGCGCGACGGCGAACGCGCCCTGCTTCGCAATGCGGCCGGCGCGACGGTGGAGGTGCTGCTGCATTGCAGCGACGAAATGATGCCCGGCGTGGCCAGCCTGCCGCATGGCTGGGGCCATGACCTGCCGGACACGCAGCTGAGCGTCGCCCGGCTGCGTCCCGGCGCCAACCTCAACGCGCTGCTGGACGATGGCGTGCGGGACCCGCTCTCGGGCAACGCGGTGCTGTCCGGTCAGGCCGTGAGGCTCGAGGCGCTGCCGGCCTGAACCCGCGGCCGGCATGAAAAAGACCGGCCACCGCGAGGCGGTGCCGGTCGTGAAGCCGGCGATCGCAAGGATCACGCCGGGGAGGAGAAGATCGGTCCTCGCTCAGAACTTGTAGCTGGCGCCCAGGCTGTAGGTGCGCGGCGCGCCGTAGAAGCCCGTCAGCACGCCCAGCGCGGCGATGTTGTAGCCGTCGGTGCGGTAGGCCTTGTTCGTGAGATTGCTGGCCTGCAGCGAGAAGCTCAGGCGCTCGTCACGCTCCCAGATCAGGCCGGCGTTGACCAGCGCATAGGCGTCCTGCGCGATGGCCTCGCTCAGGTCCGTCGTCGGGTAGACCTTGGTGCGGTAGCTCACGCCCACGCGCGTGCGCAGCGTGCCGCTGCCCATCGGCGTGCGGCGCTCGACGTTGAAGGCCGCCTGGAACTTCGGGGCGTTGGTGAACTTCTTCTGGTCGGCCACGTTCACGCCCTTGTCCAGGTACTCGTCATAGCGGGCATGCAGGGCGGAGGCATTGCCGCTGATCGTCCAGCTGCTGCTGGGGCGCCAGGCGAATTCGACCTCGGCGCCATCCACCGTCGCGCGCCCGGCATTGGTGAAGTCGCCGAAGAAGCCCGGCGTGCCGTTGGCCTGCGTGTACGACGTGAAGACCGAGAGCTGCACGTTCTTGTACTTGTTGTGGAAGACGGCCGTGTTGAGCTCGAGCCGCCCGTCGTCCAGCAGCATCTTGGCGCCGCCCTCGATGGAATCGAGCACCTCGTCCTCGAAGGGCTTGCTGGAGATAGGCACCGCCGCGGTGTTGGCGCGGATGTTGAAGCCGCCCGACTTGAAGCCGCGCGAGGCACTGGCATAGAGTGAGGTCGTGCGCGAGAGCTTGTAGTCGAGCGAGACCTTGGGCGAGGTGTTGCTGACCTCACGGGTCTTGTCGAAGTCAGCGAGCGTGGCGATGGGCTTGGTGAAGGTGGCGTCGCTGAAGGCCTGGTTCAGCACGACGGCGCGCTTGCTCTCCTTGGTGTAGCGCACACCGGCACTGACGCCGAAGCCCTGGGCCAGGCGCCAGCTCCAGTCGACATAGGCCGCCTTGCCGCGCGTGGTCACGGTGCCATTGGTCGTGCCGAAGGAGAGGTTGAAGAAGTTGTTCGAGACCTTGCCGCCAGCGTCGCCGTTGAAGGCATAGACGCCCATCACGCCGGAGGAGTCGGCGCCATCGAAGGCCAGCTGGGCCTCGGCGCTGTTCTGCGTGTCCTGGTAGACGGCCAGCACGTCGGCGATCTTGGCGGGCAGGCCGTCGAAGTCGATGCCGGTGCTGGTGTCGTTGCTGCGGTGGGCGGCGATGAACTTGGCCGTCCAGCGCGAGTCCACGTTCCAGTTCAGGGTCAGCGCATTGCCGCCGGTCTCGGTGCGGTTGCGGTTGGGCATGCCGCTGGCGATGTCGTAGCGGCTCTCGCCGACCGGCGTCTTGGCCGGGTCGAACTTGTTGACGTCCAGGCGCTGGAAGCCGCGCATATTGGACTCGTCGAAGGTCTTGTCCGTGCTGAACTGGACGTTGAAGGGCTGGCCGTCCGGGAAGAAGCCCACCGTGAGGCGCGCGGCGCGCGTCTTCTGGTTGCTGACGTCGCTGCCGTCGGTGGTGTTCTTGCCGTAGCCGTCGCGGTTGAGCGTGGCCAGGGCCAGTCGCGCGCGGAACTGCCCGTCAGCGCTGGCACCGCCCACGGAGCCCTTGACGTCCGCCTGGCCGTAGCTGCCCACGGTCACGCTGGCGCTGCCCTCGGTCTTGGTGCCCAGCGGGCGGGACACGTACTTCACCGCGCCGCCGATGGTGTTCTTGCCGTACAGCGTGCCCTGCGGGCCGCGCAGCACCTCGATGCGCTGGGTGTCGAACACATCCAGCAGCGCGCCCTGCGGACGGGCCACGTACACATCGTCGAGGTAGATGCCGACGCCCGGGTCCACGCCCCACAGCGGATCGGCCTGGCCCACGCCACGGATGAAGGTGGTGATGGTGGAGTTGCTGCCGCGCGCGGCGTAGATCGTCAGGTTGGGGACCTGGGACTGCAGGTCGCCGAGGTTGCGGATGTTCAGGCTCTCCAGGGCACCAGCGCCGAAGGCCGTCACGGCGACGGGCACGTCCTGCAGCGTCTCTTCGCGGCGTCGGGCGGTGACGGTCACGGCCTCCAGCTTCTGCTTGTCGGCGCCGGGCTGGGCGTCCTCGGCGGCGGCGGCCGGAGCCGGCGAGGGATCGGCCCAGGCGGGCATCGAGGCGGCCGAGGCGGCGAAGGCCGCCAGCAGGGCCAGGGTCAGGGGCGTGCGGCGCTGGGCCGCGCCGGGCGTGGCAGCGGCAAGAGAGGTCAGGGTCATGCGTTGTCTCCGTGATTCTTTGAGGTGTCGACGCGGACGTCGCCCCAGCGGAGTGCAAGTGCCATGCCCAGACCGGTGCCGGCCGCCTTTTCTACGTGCAAACCATGAGGCGCGGGGGGCCGCGCGCCCTCGGCATCGCGCTGGTGACCCGGCGCAGCGCGGCTCGGGACCTCGGCTGGCGCGGGTCGCTGTCTGTTTGTCGAGCAGCGCACCGCATCGCCCTGTCCAAGGTTCAGGCAATGGCTGAATGTTGGACAGGGCGCGGCGTCAACACGCCCTCACCGCCTCAGCCCGAGGGGTGCAACCAGCCCCTCAGACGCAGGCTCCAGCCCGTCAATGCAAGCGCCCACAGCCCGCCAGCGAGCGGCAGCACCCAGGGCGGCGCAGGCGACGCCAGGGCCGCCCACAAGCGCAGCGCCACCGCCAGCTGCAGGATCGCCACGAGCGCGCCCAGGCCCCGATCCACCGCCACGGCGCGCCCGGCGTGGGCGCTGCTCACGCGCGTGACCTGGGCCAGCATCAGGCTCGCCAGCCCGCCTGCAAAGACGGCATGCAGCGGCGCCAGGCCGAGGCCCGCGCCACCCAGCCCGCGGGCCGCCGCGGACACCGCCGACAGCCCCACGCCCACGGCCAGCCACAGCCCCCCGCCCAGCATCAGGGCCATCAGCGGCAGGCGTGCCATGCGGCGCCAGCGCCAGGCCTGCGCCAGCAGCAACGCGGCGGCCAGGGCCTCGATGCCGGCCCGCCCGAGCAGCGCCGATGCGGGCAGGGCCAGCGGTGTCGGCCGGACCTCCAGCAGTGCCCAGGCCCCGCCCCAGGCGCAGGCCGCCAGGGCCGCCCAGAAGAGCCGACGCTCCGGCACGGGCCAGGGCGCGAATTCGGCAAACATCGGCACCATGCGGTGCAAGGCCATCAGGAAGATGGGCAGCAAGCTCCACCACAAGGCGGCCTGAAGCCCGAGTCGGGCGACCGCGTGCTGCCCGCCGAGCAGCGCCAGCCCCGTCATGCCCAGGCTCGCCACCCCGATCAGCCACGCGCCATGCACGCCCCGCAGGTGCAGGCGGTCTGGCGCCCGCGAGGCCCGCAGCAGCCGCCCGGCCTGTTGCCACAGCACGCCCCACCCCGCCGCCGCCATCACCACGCCGGCGCCTGCGAGCGTCGCGCTCAGGTGCAGGCCCGGCCAGGCGCAGGCCCAGCCCAGGGTCATCAGGCCGGCGGCCCGGTGCAGGCGCGCCACCTGGACCCGATCCGGCGCCACCTGAAGCCAGCGTGGCCCGGCGGTGAAGAAGAAGCCGGCGATGAAGGCGGGCATCGCCCCCAGACCGAACAGCAGCCCGTGCGCCAGCCCGGCTGGCACGGCAAACGGCACGGCCAGCCCGCGGGCGCCCGCCAGCAGGACCACCGCCCACCACAGGCTCGACAACGCCGCCAGCGCCAGGCCCAGCATGAACAGCCGCTGATGCGGCCGCGCCTCGCCAGGCGGCTTGCGCATCGGCGGGGCAACAGGGGGCGTGGTTCGGCGTGGCACGGAGGTCAAATCGGGAGCCGGCGAGGCGCCGATCTTGCCGCGCCGGACCCCGTGCCGTCTTGCGCGCCAACAAGGCCCACCGGGCTCGCGGGGCCGCCACGGGCAGTCGTGCTACACTCTGCCCCCATACATTCGCTCAAGACCGTTTCTTCAAGGTCTTTGCAAGCGTTCCGGTTTCAGATCTCACCGACACCGGCCCGCCCTTCAGCCTCCAGCGCCATCTCTCGGGATCCCACGGATTCCGCCTACGGGCCCCGCCCGAAGCGCCTGCCCCCAAGCGACTCGCTGGGCGGCTCAATCACCGGCTTGATCTCTCTTGCGTGTCTGTACTACCCCACCGTGTGTCGCGGCTCGCGCGCACGGTTTCCTTCTTCATTTCTGAAAGAAAACACCATGAGCAGCATCCAGAACGGCATCGTCAAGTGGTTCGACGACGGCAAGGGCTTCGGTTTCATCACCCCGGCTGACGGCAGCAAGGACCTCTTCGCCCACCACAGCGAAATCCGCAACGGTGGCGGCTTCCGCACCCTGGCAGAAGGCCAGCAGGTCGAATTCGAAGTCAAGCAAGGCCCCAAGGGTCTGCAGGCTTCGAACATCAAGCCCCTGTAAAGCTTCCTCCAGGCCTGGGAAGGCCCGGGCCATCCACGTGGATGGCCCACCCCCTGTGCCGTGGTCCCCGCGGATCACGGCCCTGGCGCCCACCGTCAATGGGCGCTCGTTCCTCGAGTTCACCACGACACGTGGCCCGAACTCTCACACCATCCGCGCCAAGACGGCTCTTCGGACCTCCATACAGGGACGGCTCCCTCAAGGCGCACACCTCGAGAAAACCATGCAAAAGAACTGCATCGAGGTGGGGCGTTTCCTTGTCTCACCTTTCATCAAGACTTCCGACGACGGTGGCTTCTACGCCAGCGTTTCCATCCGCTCGGGCCACGGCTCGGCCAACCATGACCGCGTGATGCGCTTCACCCCGCGCTTCACCGGCCGCCGCCAGGCGCTGAACTACGCTCGCGCGCAAGGGCAGGCCTGGGCCACCGCACAGGCGTAACACGACCACCCCCTGCGCGCTTCGCGCGCCCCCTCCAGGGGGCACGACCGACGGGCCGGCACCGCCGGACCCGCAGTCGTCGCGCAGGGCGAAGCCCACCGGCTTGCAGCGGTGGGCTTCTTTTTTGTGGGCTTGGTTGAGTGGCCACGTGGCCGCGACCGCTTCGCCGCGTGCGCCGCGTGCGCTTCCGAACTTCCGCGTTCGGACTTTGCCAATGGCGTCACCGCCGAGCGCTCGACAGTCGCGCGTGGCGAAGCCCGCAGGCGCGCCGCCCCCTCACGAGGCTCCTCGCAAAGAAAGCTGCCCAGCACGGCACAGCGCCATGGCGCGACCATGCGTCGTGACAAGCCCGAGGGGCGGCCCGCCTTTCCTGGCGCTCAGGCCGCCTGGGCTTCCCGGGGCGGCGTGCCGCGGGCAAAGAAGTCCGGGTTCAGCAGGCCCGGGGCGCCCCGGCGCGGGGCGTTGCCGATCAGCACGTCGGCCAGGGCATCGGCGATGGGCAGGCCGGCGTGCTGCTCGAGCCACATGAACTCGCCGGCCGGATTGAGCTCCAGGAAGACATGGCGGCCATCCGGGGTCAGGATGAGGTCGATGGCGCCGTAGTTGAGGCCGAAGGCGTCCATCAGCGCCAGCAGGCGGGACTGGATGTCAGCGGGCAGCGTGTGATGCTGCCAGTCCTGCAGCATGCGCCGGCCGTCGCGCCGCCAATCCGTCCGGGCGCGCTCGTGGGCCTGGGAATCGATGGCGGCGGCAAAGACCCGCTCGCCCACGATCGTCACGCGCAGCTCGAGGGCCTTGGGCACCAGGGCCTGGAAGGTCATCGGGCCGTGCCGCAGGGCGTCCAGGTGGTTGAGGTCCTCCGGGCGGATGCGGTTGGTGAACATCACCTTCTCCTGCCCCTGCTCGTAGATGGCGAAGGAGCTGAGCATCTTGCCGACGATGCCCTGCGGATGCGCCGCGAAGAACTCGCGCACGGCAGCCGGGTCATTGGTGGAGAGGCTGTCGGGAATCTCGAGGCCGAGGTGGGCGGCGGTCTTGAGCTGCAGTTGCTTGTGGTCGGCCCGGCGCACCTTCTCGTAGCCATCGAGCTGGAAGCAGTCCAGGCTGTGCAGCAGCCCCAGCACCTGGGCGCGGCTCTCCTTCTGCGCGGCTTCGCGGTAGGCGGCGGGCACGGTGTCCGGAATGCCGCCGCCAATGCGCAGCCGGCGGTAGTAGCAGGCCTGCAGCTCGGCCATGTCCAGCTCCCCGAGGGGCGTCTTCAGCAGCAGGGTCTGCTGCCGGCTGTCGGCGTGCAGGCTCAGCTGCACGGAGGAAGGGAAGAGGTCGGTGTCAAAGCACCAGGCCGTGGCGCCACGCGCCATCAGGGCCCGCGTGATCAGGGGCGTGCAGTGGTGGTCGCGGGAATGGGTGACGATCAGGACATTCATGGCATCAGGCATCAAGGCATCAGGCAAGGACGCAGGGATCAGGCCCCCGGCGCGCTCGTGGAATTCGGAGGGACATTGGTCAACAGAGCCTCGGCCAGGGCATCGGCAATGGGCAGGCCCAGGTCGCGCTGCAGCATGCCCCACTCCCCGCAGGCATTGACCTCCAGGAAGACCCAGTCGTCATCCGGGGTGTGGATGAAATCGGCGGCGCCATAGCGGAGCCCCAGACGGCGCATCAGAGCCAGCAGCCGTGTGGCCACCGCTTCTGGGAGTTGGGCCGGCGTCCAGGCCAGCCCGGCCTGAGGGCGCCAGTCGTCCACGCGACCGGTGCCAGCCTGTGGACGGACCGCACCGCAGAACAGGTGGTCGTCGACGGCAATCACCCGCAGCTCCTCGGCCTTGGGGATGCGCTCCTGGAACAGCGGCGGGCACAGCGTCAGGCCGCGGTCGTCCTGGAGGTCCGCCGCCTCGATGACGGTGGTGTAGAGATTGCCCGACCCGCCGCCCATGCCGGGCGCCAGCACGGTCTGCATCTTCATCACCACGCCCTGCGGCTGGCGGGCATGGAAGGCGCGCACTTCGTCGGGGTCGTTGCTGCACAGCGTGTCCGGCACGCGCAGGCCGGCCTCACGGGCCAGGCGCAGCTGGCGCAGCTTGGCCCCGGCGCGCTCGACCGCCGCCAGGCCATTGACCCAGCGGGCGCGCTCCAGCCGGTCCCACAGCGCACGCAGGACGTGGCGGCACTCCTGGATGCATGGGGCCTGGAAACGCGCCTCCACGGCGTCGCCCAGGGCCGGCGGCTGCAGCTGGCGCAGCCACACGGCCTGCACCGCCTCGAGGGCATGCGTCCGGCCGTGTACGCGAATAAAGCCCGTGTCTTCGTCACGCGACTGGCGCAGTCCCAGCTGCCAGTCCAGCGGAAAGCGGTCGGTGTCCACGCGCAGCGGCTGAGCGCCGCGCTGCCGCAGGGCGTCGGCGACCCAGTCCACGGTCGTGTGGTCGGCCGCGTGGGTCAGCAGTAGAACAAGAGGCGGCACATCGATTCCAGGCAGGCCAGCAACACCGCCCCGCTCACCCGAGGGCAAGCGAGGCGGGCATCGAACGCGGGCACCACGCCCGAAGGCGCGGTGCTCCGGGGGTTCAGACTTCGTTGCCGAGGTGGTCGTCGCCGTCGGACGGGTACTTCATGGTGACGGCGATGTCGTCCTTGAGGGGGCTGGTGCTGGTGTCCGAGGCCGCGACGGTCTCGGGCAGGTGGTCATCCCCGTCGGAGGGGTACTTCAGCGTGTGCTGCGGCTCGTCCAGGGTCTTGGACGTGGCAGAGGCGCCACCGCTGACGGCTTCCAGCTCCTGGGCTTCCAGGAAACGGGCAAAGAAGGGCAGTTTTTCGGACATGGGTCATTCCTCCATCGGTTGCTGATTCAGCAGCCGCCACAGGACCTCCCGATCCCGGCGTGGCAGCCGCTGCGCATCATAGAAGGCCATGCCGTCCTTGATAACCGTTATTCCTCAGTGCCAACCCCGATATGAGGCGAGGATCGCCCAGCCATGGCGCGGACATGAAAAAGGGGCAGACCGCCTGGCCTGCCCCCCGTCATGGTCCTGTCATGCCCGGCTCGCGCCGGGGGGCAGGGTCGCCGTCAGCGCTGTGCGCGCAGCTCGGCCGCGGCACCACCGCCCAATGTCTTGTACAGCTGCACGCCCGACTGCAGCGCCGCCAGGCGCACCTGCAGCGCAGCCTGCTGTGCGGCGAAGCTCGCACGCTGCGCATCCAGCAGCTCAAGGCTGCTCGAGGCACCGTTGGCGAAACGCAGCTCGACCAGGCGCAGGCGCTCGGCCTCCGCGGCGGCCTGCGCTTCCTGGGCGCGCAGTTGCTCGGTCAGCGTGCCGCGGGCGCTCAGCGCATCGGCCACTTCACGGAAGGCCTGCTGGATGGCCTTCTCGTACTGCGCCACCGCGATCTCGCGGGCGGCCTGCGTCGCCTTGAGGTTCGCGCTGTTGCGGCCGGCGTCGAAGATCGGCATCAGCGCCTGGCTGGCGAAGCTCCAGGCCGTGTTCTTGAACAGGCCAGACAGCTCGGAGCTGGCGCTGCCGATGCTCGTGCTCAGCGTGATGCTGGGGAAGAACGCGGCGCGCGCGGCGCCCACATTGGCCTCCGCCGCCACCAGCTGGGCCTCGGCCTGGCGCACGTCCGGACGCTCCAGCAGCACGCTGGACTTCAGGCCGGCCGCAAGCGGCGCCAGCGCCTGGCTGGCCAACGGCGCGCCGGCCGGCAGGTCCTGCGGCAGGGGCTGGCCGAGCAGCAGCACGAGGGCGTTCTCGTCCTGGCTGCGCTGGCGCTGGGCTTGCGCGACGGCCGCGCGGGCCGCCTCCAGCGCCGAGATGGCGCCCTGCAGTTCCAGGCTCGAGGCCGCGCCCTGGTCGAAGCGCAGGCGCGTCAGGCGATGGCTGTCCTCGCGGCTGGCCAGCGTCTTGCGGGCGTAGTCGAGCAGCGCATCGTCCACCTGCAGCGCGTAGTGGGCCGAGGCCACACCGGCGATCAGGCTCAGCTGGGCGGCGCGGGCACCGTCCTCGCTCGCCAGGTAGCGCGCCTGGGCGGCGTCGCTCTGGTTGCGCAGCTTGCCCCACAGGTCCAGCTCGTAGGCCGTCACCTGCAGGCCCGCCTGGTAGTTGGCGGTGATGGTGTCGTCCTTGGCGTTGGGCACGCGGCTGCTCGTGAAGCCGGCGGCCACGGTGGGCCAGCGGTTCGCGTCGCTGACGCGGGCCAGCGCAGCGGCCTGGTCCACGCTGCGCAGCGCCACGCGCAGGTCGCGGTTGTTGCGCAGGGCGATGTCCACCAGCGACTGCAGGCGGGCATCGGCATAGAAGTCCCGCCAGGCCGGCAGGGTCAGGTCTTGCGCGCCTGCCGCGCCCAGCTGCTCCGCCACCGGCAGCGCCGGGCGTTCATGCTGGGGCGCGAGGTTCACGCAGGCCGTCAGCGCGGCCAGGGCCACGACGCTGAGGCCGAGGCGCAGTCGAGAAACATGTGTCTGATTCATATCGCTTGCTCCGTTGCTCGCGCAACTCGTCTCATTCCCCAAGCGGCGCTCGCGGATCCGGCTTTGCCGGGCCGTCGAGCGCGCCCCCTCGAGGGGGCCGGCGAAGCCGGTAGGGGGTGGACTGTTAATGCCCTTCGGCAGCATGACCGATGCCATGGGCATGTTGTGCATCAAAGGCCTTCTGTCGCTCGCTCGGCTTGACCAGCTTGCGCACGACCAGGAAGAACACCGGCACGAAGAGCACCGCGAGCACCGTGGCCGAGATCATCCCGGACATCACGCCCGTGCCGATGGCCCGCTGGCTGGCGGAACCGGCGCCGCTGGCGAACACCAGGGGCAGCACGCCCAGGATGAAGGCCATGGAGGTCATGATGATCGGGCGGAAGCGCAGGTGGCAGGCCTCGAGGATGGCCTCGACCAGGCCGCGGCCTTCGGCCTGCAGATCCTTCGCGAACTCGATGATCAGGATGGCGTTCTTCGCGGACAGGCCGATGATGGTGATCAGGCCCACCTTGAAGAAGACGTCGTTGGGCATGCCGCGCATCGTCGCCCCCAGCAGCGCGCCCAGCAGGCCCAGGGGCACCACCAGCAGCACGGCGAAGGGGATCGACCAGCTCTCGTACAGCGCGGCCAGGCACAGGAACACGGCCAGCAGCGAGAACACCAGCAGCACGGTCGCCTGCGAGCCGGAGAGCTTCTCCTCGCGGGACATGCCCGTCCACTCGTAGCCGATGCCCGGCGGCAGCTGCGCCACCATCTTCTCCAGCTCGGCCATGGCCGCGCCGGTCGAGGCACCCGGGGCCGCATCACCGGCCAGGCGCATCGCGGGATAGCCGTTGTAGCGCACGGCCTGCATCTGGCCCGTGATCCACTTGGTGCTCGCGAAGCTGGACAGCGGCACGCTCTGGCCCTTGTTGTTGACCACGTTCAGGCGCAGCAGGTCATCCGGTTGCATGCGCGCCGCCGCCTCGGCCTGCACCACGACACGCTGCAGGCGGCCGTTGCTCGGGAAGTCGTTCACATAGGCCGAACCGAGCTGGGTGCCGATGACGGTGCCCAGGTTGTCGAAGCTCACGCCCAGGGCGTTGGCCTTGTCGCGGTCGATGTCGAGCTGCAGCTGCGGCGCGTCTTCCAGACCGTCCGGGCGCATGCCCGTGATGATCTTGCTCTTGCTGGCCATGCCCATCAGCTGGTTGCGGGCGTTCAGCAGCGCCTCATGGCCCAGGCCGCCGCGGTCCTGCAGGCGCAGGGCGAAGCCGGTGGCCGTGCCCAGCTCGGGGATGGGCGGGGGCGAGAGCGGGAAGATGAAGGCGTCACGCACAGCCATGAAGGCGCCGAACGCCCGGCCGGCGACGGCCTGCGCGCTGTGCTGCGGGCCCTTGCGTTCCTCCCACGGCTTGAGCGGCACGAACACCAGCGCGGCGTTCTGGCCCTGACCCGAGAAGGAGAAGCCGATCACGCCCACGGTGTTCTGCACCTCGGGCTGCTTGAGCATGAAGTCCTCGACCTGCTTCACGGCGGCCTCGGTGCGATTGGCCGTGGCACCCGGGGGCAGCTGCACATTGACGATCAGGTAGCCCTGGTCTTCGTTGGGCAGGAAGGAGGTGGGCATGCGCACATACACCCAGCCCACCGCGGCGATGACGGCCACGTAGGCGATCAGCATGCGGCCGCTGCGCTTGAGCAGCTTGCCCACCCAGCTCTCGTAGCCCTTGGCCGTGGCCGAGAAGCCGCGGTTGAACCAGCCGAAGAAGCCGCTCTTCGAATGCGCCTCGCCCTGCTTGACGGGGCGCAGCAGCGTGGCGCACAGCGCGGGCGTCAGGCTCAGTGCCATGAAGGCCGACAGCAGCATGGACGCCACCATCGCCAGCGAGAACTGGCGGTAGATGTTGCCCACGGAGCCTGAGAAGAAGGCCATCGGCACGAAGACCGAGACCAGCACCACGGTGATGCCGATGATGGCGCCGGAGATCTGGCCCATGGCCTTCTTCGTGGCCTCCAGCGGCGAGCGCCCTTCCTCGTTCATGATGCGCTCGACGTTCTCGACCACCACGATGGCGTCATCGACCAGGATGCCGATGGCGAGCACCATGCCGAACAGCGTCAGCACGTTGATCGAGAAGCCCATCCACAACATGATCGCGAAGGTGCCCAGCAGGGCGATCGGCACGACGATGGTCGGGATGAGGGTGTAGCGCCAGTTCTGCAGGAACAGGAACATCACCAGGAACACCAGCACGATGGCCTCGATCAGCGTCTCGACGACCTGCTCGATGGAGATCTTCACGAACTTCGAGGAGTCGTAGGGGATCTCGTAGACCACGCCTTCGGGGAAGAAGCGCTGCAGCTCGACCATGCGGTCCTTGACGGCCTGCGCGGAGGCAAGCGCGTTGCCGCTGGGCGAGAGCTGGATGCCGATGCCGGTGCTGGGCTTGCCGTTCAGGCGCGAGTAGGAGCCGTAGCCCTGCCCGCCCAGCTCCACGCGGGCGACGTCCTTCAGGCGCACGGTCGAGCCGTCGGCGCTGGCGCGCAGCACGATGGACTTGAACTGCTCCACCGACTCCAGCTGGCCCTTGACCACCACGGTGGCGGACATGGTCTGCGTGCTGAGGTTGGGCAGCTCGCCGATCGAGCCGGCCGGCACCAGGGCGTTCTGCGCGCGGATGGCGGCATTGACCTCGGCGGGGCTGATGTTGAAGGACTGCAGCTTGGCCGGATCCAGCCAGATGCGCATGGCCCGCTCGGTGCCGAACAGCTGGGCCTGGCCGATGCCGGGCAGGCGCTGCAGCTCGGGGATGATCGAGCGCGAGGCGTAGTCACCCAGCGCGATCGGGTCCATGCTGCCGTTCTTGCTGGACAGCGTGACGAAGAGCAGGAAGTTGTTGCGGGCCTTGTCCACGCGCACGCCCTGCTGCACCACCGAGGTGGGCAGGCGCGGGGTGGCGCGCGAGAGCCGGTTCTGCACCTCGACCTGCGCGAGGTCGATGTTGGTGCCGGGCTCGAAGGTCACCGTGATGGCGCCGGTGCCGTTGGCCTGCGAGACGGACTCGATGTAGGCCAGGTTGGGCGAGCCGTTGAGCTCCTGCTCCAGCACGGAGATGACGCTTTCGTCCAGGGTCTGGGCGGAGGCGCCGGGATAGGCGGCGCTGACCACCAGGGAGGGCGGCGCCACCGTGGGGTACTGCGCCACCGGCAGCTTGGTGATGGACACCGCGCCGAACACCAGGATGAACAGTGCGATCACCCAGGCAAAGATCGGCCGGTCGATGAAGAAGCGTGACATGCCTTCTCCTTGGGATCAGTGGGCCGCAGCGGAAGCCGACGAGGCCGGCGCTGCCGCGGCAGCAGGGGCCGAGGCGGCACCGCTCGGCGCCCAGGGCACCGGCGACACGGGCGCGCCCGGCACGAACATCTTCTGGAAGCCGTCGACGATGACCTGCTCGCCCGGCTTCAGGCCGTCGAGCACCACCCAGCTGCTGCCCTGGGCGCCGCCGAGCTTGACGGGGCGGTTCTCGGGCTTGTTGCCCTCGCCCACGACCATGACGGTGTCGCCCTGCGTGCCACGCTTGACGCCCTGCTGGGGCACCAGCATGCCGGCCGGCATCTCGCCCTGGGCGAGGCGCACGCGCACGTACTGACCGGGCAGGAGCTGGCCCTGCTCGTTGGGCATCTCGGCGCGCAGCAGTACCTGGCCGGAGGTCGGGTCGACGCTCAGGTCCGTGAACAGCAGCTTGCCGGGCTTGGCGGACTCGGTGCCGTCATCCAGCACGGCACGGACCTGGGCGGCGGCGCCGTCCTTGCCCGCGGCGCGCAGCTGGCCGGTCGCGAGCGCGCGGCGCAGGCCCTGCACCTCATTGGCGCTCTGGGTGAAGTTGACGTAGACCTTGTCGGTCTGCTGGATCAGGGCCAGCTGCGTGGCCTCGGCAGCGCTCACCAGCGCGCCTTCCGTCACGAGCGCACGGCCGATGCGACCCGAGATGGGGGCGCGCACGCTGGCGTAGTCCAGGTTCAGGCGGGCGGTCTGCACGGCGGCCTTGGCGGCAGCGACATCGGCCTCGGCGGCCTTGGCCGCGGCGACCGAGCTCAGGTATTCCTGCTGGCTGATGGCCTTGGCCTCGACCAGCGGCTTGTTGCGCTCGGCCTGGGCCGCCGCCTGGCTGACGTTGGCCTGGGCCTTGGCGAGCTGCGCGGTGGCGCTGTCCAGGGCGGCCTGATAGGGCGCGGGGTCGATCTGGAACAGCGACTGGCCTTCCTTCACGAGGGCGCCCTCGGTGAACAGGCGCTTGAGCACCACGCCATTGACGCGGGCCCGGACCTGGGCGGTGCGAATGGCCTCGACACGGCCGGGCAGCTCGACCTGCAGCGTCACCGCCTGCGGCTCGGCCTTGATCACGCCGACCTGCGGGGGCGGCATGCCGCCGGGCCCACCCTGGGCGCCCGCCTGGCCGCCGCCGCAGCCCACCAGGGCCGCCGCGAGCGCCACCGCGAGGGGCAGCAGGTACAGGGCACGCGCCCCGGGGGAAATCGACAAATGGGAGGCCGTCACGGCGGCCGTCTTGTTATGGGACATCACGGGCAGTCCTTTCTGGGGCAATCACAGCCCCCAGTGTCGGAGGCAGCAAACACAAAACTGTCAGGAGTGCTGACGGCGCAGCGGGCGCCATCACGGCAGGCGGCATGCCGCAGCATCTTGCTGCAGATCAAGCCTCATGGCCACGACGAAAAAGGCGGGGCCACTTCGACAACAGTGCGGCGCAGTATACATACATTCGTGTATGTATGTTTGCAAAGCCTGATTTACAATCCGCCCATCATGGTCCGCAAAACCAAGCAAGAAGCCCTCGAAACCCGCCATCGCCTGCTCGATGCGGCGGAGCAGCTCTTCCATGAGCGCGGCGTGTCCCGCACCTCGCTGCAGGACATCGCCACGGCCGCGGGCGTCACCCGCGGGGCGGTCTACTGGCACTTCGAGGACAAGGTCGAGCTCTTCACGGCCATGATGGACCGCGCCACCATGCCGCTCGAGGAGGGCCTGCTGCCCCGCGAGGGCGCGGACGTCCCGCCCACACTGGCCGACCTGCGCTGGGGCCTGCTGAACGTCTTCCACACCTGCAGCCACAGCGAGCGCACCCGCCGCGTCTTCGAGATCGCGATGAAGAAGGTGGAATTCAGCGGCGAGATGCAGGTCCTGCATGCCCGCAAGCTGGCCAACCATCGCGCCTGGCGCAGCCAGAACGAGGCCTGCTTCCAGGCCGCCCAGAAGGCCGGCCAGCTGCCCACCACGATGGACACCGCCGCCGCCGCCATCGCCCTCGTGGCCCTGGTGGACGGGCTGATCCACCAGTGGATCATGGACCCCAGCGCCTTCGACCTCATGGCCATGGGCGAGGCCGCCATCGAGGTGTTCATGAACAGCCTGATCCAGGACGGCGCCCCGCTGCTGCCGCCCGTGAGCCCCGAGGAACGCGCCCGGCTGGGCACCCAGGCCATCTGCCGCCCGACGGACAACGGCCTGAACATCGCCACCCCGGACCTCTGAAGCCGGAAAGCGCCGCTGAAACGCCGGCGACCGAGCCAGATTCACGCCCCGAATCTCCCGCAGGACATGGGGCCATGTACCGCATCCGGTATTGACCCACGACAATAGCGGGTTGCCTGCATTCGAATTCCCGATGTCCTCCCACGCCACCGTCACCCCGCCGAAGCCCGCCAAGACCTTGAGCGGCTACAAGCCCTTCTGGGCCAAGCGCTTCGGCCCGGCCCCCTTCTTGCCCATGAGCCGGCAGGAGATGGAGCAGCTCGGCTGGGATTCCTGCGACATCATCATCGTCACCGGCGACGCCTACGTGGACCACCCCAGCTTCGGCATGGCGGTGATCGGGCGCACGCTCGAGGCGCAGGGCTTCCGCGTGGGCATCATCGCCCAGCCCGAATGGAACTCGGCCGAGCCCTTCAAGGCCCTGGGCAAGCCCAACCTGTTCTTCGGCGTGGCCGCCGGGAACATGGATTCCATGATCAACCACTACACCGCGGACCGGAAGATCCGCAGTGACGACGCCTACACGCCCGGCGGCGAGGCCGGCAAGCGGCCCGACCGCGCCAGCCTGGTCTACACGCAGCGCTGCCGTGAGGCCTACAAGGACGTGCCCGTGGTGATCGGCGGCATCGAGGCCTCGCTGCGCCGCATCGCCCACTACGACTACTGGCAGGACAAGGTCCGCCGCTCGGTGCTGGTCGACTCCAAGGCCGATCTGCTGGTCTATGGCAATGCCGAGCGCGCCATCGTCGAGATCGCCCACCGCCTGGCGCGCCGCCAGCCCATCGAGTCCATCACCGATGTGCGCGGCACGGCCTTCATGCGTCACCCGGACGACCCGGCGCTGGCCGGCTGGTTCGAGCTGGACTCCACCAATGTGGACGCCCCGGGGCGCATCGACGAGATCCTCAACCCCTACGCCACGACCGAAGAGACGGCCGAGGCCAAGGGCGCGAGCTGTGCCAAGGCCGAGGGCGGGGCCGGTGCCAAGCCGGATGCCGCCGTCCCGGCCGTGCAGCCCATCCAGATCGTGCGCCGCACCGTCTCGCGGGATGACGGCCGCGCCGTCACCACCCCGCGCGAGCGCACCGTGATCCGCCTGCCGGCGTTCGAGCAGGTCAAGAGCGACCCGGTGCTCTACGCCCACGCCAACCGCGTGCTGCACCTCGAGACCAACCCCGGCAACGCCCGCGCGCTCGTGCAGCGCCATGGCGAGCGCGACGTCTGGCTGAACCCGCCGCCCCTGCCCCTCTCGACGCCCGAGATGGACCTGGTCTTCGACCTGCCCTACGCCCGCAGCCCGCACCCGCGCTATGCCGACGAGAACGGCAGCCACGACCACAGCACCAAGATCCCCGCCTGGGAGATGATCCGCTTCAGCGTGAACATCATGCGCGGCTGCTTCGGCGGCTGCACCTTCTGCTCGATCACCGAGCACGAGGGCCGCATCATCCAGAGCCGCTCGGAAGACTCCGTGATCCGCGAGATCGAGGAGATGCGCGACAAGGTCAAGGGCTTCACCGGCATCGTCTCCGACCTCGGCGGCCCCACGGCCAATATGTACCGCCTGGGCTGCAAGTCCCCCGAGATCGAGGCCGCCTGCCGCAAGCCGAGCTGCGTGTTCCCGGGCATCTGCCAGAACCTGCACACGGACCACGACCCGCTGATCAAGATGTACCGCCGCGCCCGCGCGCTGCCGGGCGTCAAGAAGATCCTCATCGGCTCGGGCCTGCGCTACGACCTCGCCATCCAGAGCCCCGAGTACATCCAGGAGCTGGTCACGCACCACGTCGGCGGCTACCTCAAGATCGCGCCGGAGCACACCGAGTCCGGCCCGCTGTCCAAGATGATGAAGCCGGGCATCGGCACCTACGACCGCTTCAAGCAGCTCTTCGAGGCCGCCAGCGAGGCCGCGGGCAAGAAGCAGTTCCTCATCCCCTACTTCATCGCCGCCCACCCCGGCACGGCGGACGAGGACATGATGAACCTCGCCGTCTGGCTCAAGCGCAACGGCTTCCGCGCCGACCAGGTCCAGACCTTCTACCCGAGCCCCATGGCGACGGCGACGGCGATGTACCACTCCAGCAAGAATCCGCTGAAGAAGGTCACGCGGGACAGCGAAGCCGTGGACATCGTGCGCGGCGAGCGCCGCCGCCGCCTGCACAAGGCCTTCCTGCGCTACCACGATCCCAACAACTGGCCGCTGCTGCGCGAGGCGCTGCAGGAGATGGGCCGGGCCGACCTCATCGGCAACGGCAAGCATCACCTGATCCCGACCTACCAGCCCGCGACGGACGGCAGCTACCAGAGCGCGCGCCGCAAGAACTCGACGCCCATGGGGGTGAAGACCTCGGTGGCCAAGCCACTGGCCAAGGCCGCGGCCCATGCGAGTGCCAGCGGGCGTGCGGGCACGGCGGGCTCGGCCCCGCGCAAGGGCCAGATCCTGACCCAGCACACCGGCCTGCCGCCGCGCGTGACGGGCAGCGCGAAGCCGGGCGTGAGCCGCACGGCCGGCGTCAAGGCCGCCGCGCCCCAGGGGCACGCGGGCGCCAGGCCTGCGGCACGGCCCGCGGCCAAGGCCGGCGGCCGTCCGCCGGCACCGGGCAGCGCCCGCCCGGGAAGCAAGAAGCCTCGCTGAGCACGCGCGGCGGTATTGCCGCCGTTGCGCGCCGCGGGCTCAAGGCTGGCGGGGCATGGTCTCGTCGGGCGTCGCGGTCGTGGCGTCCGGGGCCGCACTCGTTTCCATGGGGGCTTCAGCCGAGGAGGCTGACGGCGTTGCGGCCGTCGTTGCTGTCGCCGATGAGGCCCCTCGAGGCCAGGCCTGCCACAGGCCGTAGGCGCTGCGGGCCAGCTTGAGCACCGGCAACCATCGACGCCAGCGGCGGCCGACCGAGCGGCCCGCCAGCCCGGCCAGCATGCCGAGCCCCAGGGACGTCCATCGTCCCGCCGGCGCCTCGGTCCAGGCCCGCCAGCGCCGCCAGGCCCCGAGGCCGAGGTCGCCAGCCGCCAGCACGGGCCGCAGGCGCGCGGCGTCGGCGGCGAGCTCCGCTCGCAGTTCAGCCTGCCGCAGGCGCAGCTCGAGCTGGCGCTGCTTCAGGGCCAGTTGGCGCGACTCAAGCATCCGGCCCTCCGCGCAGCAGCGCGCGGTCCCGCTGCAACTCCGCGAGGCTCTGCTCGAAGAGCCCGCTCGGGGCCGTCAGCTTCGCCAGGGCCCAGCGCCAGGCCAGGAAAGCGCCGGCGCCATAGGCCAGCGCCAGGGCAAGGGCCACGCACCACTGCCAGGGCGCCGGCATCAGCCAGACCAGGGCCAGGCTCAGCAGGCCGAGGCCGACGGCCCCGAGCACCAGGCACAGCAGCAGGCCGGCCAGGCCGGAGAACAGGCGCAGCTTCTCGGCCTCCCACTCGGTGCCCAGCAGCGCCAGGCGCAGTTGCAGGCTCTCCAGGACGCGGTCGAGGCTGCGGCGCACCTGCGCCTCCAGGCCGGGCTGCGGGGGTGGGGTCGAGGGATCGGCGTCCACGGTCATGGTCGATTCGGGCCGGCGGCGGCCGCGGGGTGGGCAGGCCCTGCATTGTGCGCCGCACAGAGGCGGCGCCGGGAAGCCCAGGGCTCGAAGGCTGTGGCGTGCACGACGCAGCCCGCCATCGCTGCGGCCCGGACAAACCCTGAAGCACCCCTGACCCTGGGACGATCCCGGGGCCCAATCCGCTTTGCAGCCCCGGGCCTTTACGACATAGTCCGGCCTATGCGGTCTGTCGACACCTTGCCGAATGCGGCACAACTCCACGCGCCACGGGCGCCGGAAGCGAGGCCTTCGCGTGTAAGCTCAGGCCAGCCGTCGCTGCATGCTGCCCAACCAGGCTGCTCTGTCCTTGCCGGGACTCGGGGCGGGCAGCTCAGCGACATCGTCTCCGTCGTACAGGATCCGCTTCATGCCTGAGAACCACAGCCTGGCACCTGCATCCGGCGTCCCCGAGGACGACGATGACCTGCTCGAGTTTCTGGACGGCCCCGAACACCACGACGAGCACGAGGGTGCCGGCGACCTGCCGCCCTGGCGCATCCTGATCGTCGACGACGACGCCGACGTCCACAAGGCCACCGAGCTCGCCATGCAGGGTCTGCGGGTCGAGGGCGTGCCGCTGAGCTTCCTGCACGCCGACTCCGCCGCGGCCGCCCGCGACATGCTCTCCCGCGAGCCCGACCTCGCCGTGGTGCTGCTGGACGTGGTGATGGAGTCCGAGGACGCCGGCCTGCAGCTGGTCCGATTCATCCGCGACGAGCTCAAGCTGCGCGCCGTGCGCATCGTGCTGCGCACTGGCCAGCCGGGCTACGCGCCCGAGATCGAGACGGTCCAGTCCTACGACATCAACGACTACAAGACCAAGTCCGAGCTGACCCGCACACGGCTGTACACCGTGCTGACGGCCGCCATCCGTTCCTACCGCCAGATCCGCGCGCTCGAGTCCAACCGCAAGGGGCTTGAGCTGATCGTCGAGGCCAGCACCGAGCTGAGCCGCATGCACGGCATCAACCGCTTCGCCGAGGGCGTCGTCACGCAGCTGTGCGCTCTGCTGGGCATCCTGCCCGAGGGCCTGGTCTGCGCTCACATGAGCAGCGACGAGCGCCAGCCGCCGCGCGTCATCGGTGCCGCCGGCCAGTACAGCAGCCTGATCAACTCGCCGCTCAGCGCGGTCAAGGTCACCCGCATCCGCGAGATGCTCGAGCGCTGCCTCCAGGAGAAGCGCAGCCTCTATGAAGACGTCACCTGCCTCTACTTCGGCCTGAGCGACGGCCGGGCCATGGCGGCCATGGTCGATGTCGGCCGGCCGCTGGAGGAGCTGGACCAGCAGCTGCTGCGGGCCTTCTGCTCCAACATCGCCGTGGGCTTCGAGAACGTCGTGCTCTATGGCCAGCTGCTGGACCACGCCTACAACGACCAGCTCCTGCACCTGCCCAACCGCACCCGCTTCATCGAGGTGCTGGAGCAGAACCTCAAGGCGCCGGAGGGCGTGACGCTGGCGCTGATCGACCTCGACGACTTCGCCGAGATCAACGACGCCTTCGGCCACCGCTTCGGCGACCAGGTCCTGCAGGCCGTGGTGCAGCGCATGAGCGACCAGCTCGGCTTCAACACCTCCATGGCCCGCATCTCCTCCGACGCCTTCGGCCTGCTGGGCCCCGAGGCGCTGGTCAACGGCGACCGCATCCGCACGCTGTTCGTGGAGCCCTTCATGGTGGCGGGCGAGCGCCTGCAGCTCTCGGCCACCACGGGCCTCGTGCGGCTGACCGATTCCGAATCCATTGGCTCCGAGCTGCTGCTCGATGCCCAGATCGCGCTCAAGCGGGCGAAGGTCCAGCATCGCGGCTCCTCGCAGTACTTCTCGTCGGCCATGGGCGTCGATGCGCGCGAGCGCTTCAAGCTGCTCAAGGGCCTGCGCGCCAGCTTCGAGGAGCGGCGCCTGTTCGTCGTCTATCAGCCGCAGGTGGATCTGGCCACGGGCCGCCCCATCGCCGCGGAGGCGCTGCTGCGCTGGCGCACGGCGGAGGGTCAGTTCGTGCCCCCGGACCAGTTCATCCCGCTGGCCGAGCAGTCGGGGCTGATCATCAGCATCGGCGACTTCGTGCTGCGCACGTCCTGCCACCAGGTCCGGCGTCTGATCGACCAGGGGCACCTGGACTTCCGCATCGCGGTGAACATCTCGCTGGCGCAGTTCCGCCACCCGAGCTTCATCGACACGCTGAAGGCCGCGCTGGCCGACGCCGGCATCAAGGGCAGCAGCCTGGAGCTGGAGATCACGGAATCGATGGCCATGGAAGACATCGGCACCGTGCTGCGCGTCCTGGCAGACATCCGCGAGACGGGCGCCTCGGTGGCCATCGACGACTTCGGCACGGGCTTCTCCTCCCTGAGCCAGCTGCGCCAGCTGCAGGTGGAGCGCCTCAAGATCGACCGCGCCTTCGTGCGCGAGGCCCAGCATTCCAGCGCCGGCAGCACCATCGCGCAGATGGTGGTCAACCTGGGCTGCGGCCTCGGCATGCGCGTGATCGCCGAGGGCATCGAGACCGAGGAACAGCGCCAGCAGCTGCTGGCCCTGGGCTGCCATGAAGGCCAGGGCTGGCTGTTCGCCAAGCCCATGCTCTCGGACGACCTTGAGCGCTGGTTGAGCGAGCCCCGCTGAGCCCGCGCGGGGCCGCGGAAGCGCCCCCGGCGTGCACCGGGGGCCGGCAGGCCTGACGGCCCGGTTCAGCGTCTCGCGATCAGCATGCCCAGCAGCAGGCCGATGCCGGCCGCCACGCCAATCGCCTGCCAGGGCTTCTCATGCACATAGGCATCGGCCGCCTTGGCCTTCTCGACGGCGCTCGCCTGCAGCTCCTGCAGCCCGCGCCGGGCCCGCTCCAGCGTGGCCTGGGCCTTTGCCCGCAGCTCCGCCGAGCCCGCGCCGCCCTGCTCCGCCGTGGCCCGCAGCAGGGACTCGGCCTCCGCCACGACCGCATGCAGATCCGCCATCAGGCGGTCCTTCTGGCCTTGACTCATGTCGCTCATCGTCAGCTCCTCGTGAATCCCGTGGGACCGTGTTTTTACACCCGCCGGCGGCCGGGCGTCAGCCCCCTGCCGCTGCGGCATCAGGGCTTCTTGTCCTGACGCAAGGCCGCTGCCGGCCGTCAGAGATCCAGGCGGTAGCCGACGCCGTAGACCGCGCTCAGCGGCTCCTGCGGCGGCGTGAGCTGGGCGAGCTTGCGGCGGATGTTCTTGATGTGGCTGTCGACCACGCGGTCGCTGACATCCCGGAAGTCCTCGTGAAGCTGCTCGAGCAGCTGCGCGCGGCTGAAGACGCGCCCGGGCTGGCGCAGCAGCAGGCGCAGCAGGCGGAACTCCAGCGGCGTCAGCGGCAGCAGCTGGCCCTGCCAGTAGAGGCGCTGGCCGGCCTCGTCCACCGCGTAGCCACCGTCCAGCGCCTGCGGCCCGCTGGGGGCCAGGCCGGGCAGGCGCCCCTGCGCACGGCGCAGCAGCGCCTTCACGCGGGCCACGGCCTCGCGCGGGCTGAAGGGCTTGCACAGGTAGTCGTCCGCCCCGAGCTCCAGGCCGAGCAGGCGGTCCAGCTCGTCCACCCGCGCGCTGATCATCAGCACGGGCAGGGCCGAGAACTGCCGCAGCTCGCGGCACAGGCTGAGCCCGTCCAGGCCCGGGAGCATGAGGTCCAGCACCAGCAGGTCGGGCGGCGCCTGCCGCAGCCGCTCGAGCGCTTGTGCGCCGTCGCCGAGGATCTCGGTGACGTGGCCCGCGGCCTGCAGGTAATCGGCCAGGAGCGCGGCAATCTTGGCCTCGTCCTCGACGATGAGAATGCGGGCGGCGCCGGGGTTCGGGATCGGGGCACTCATGCGGGGTCCTTCAGCTGGGGCGCCACGGGGAGGCTCAGGCACTGCGCCAGACCGCCCAGCGGCGAGGCCTCGGCCTGCAGACTGCCGCCATGGCTCTGCGCCAGCGCGCGGGCGATGCTCAGCCCCAGGCCGCTGCCCCCGCTGGCGCGGCTGCGAGAGGCCTCGGCCCGGAAGAGCGGATCGAAGAGCTGGCGCCGCTGCTCGGGCGGCAGCCCCGGGGCGCTGTCCTCGACGACGATCTGAACGGCATCCCCGCGGCGGCGCGCGCGCAGCAGCACGCGCCCCGGCGCATCGGTGTAGCGCAGGCTGTTCTCCAGCAGATTGCCGAGCAGCTGGGCGATCCGGTCCGCGTCCCAGTGCGCCGTGCCCAGCCCTTCGTCCAGGTCCAGCAGCAGCTGCAGGCCCTTCGCACGCAGGCGCTCGTCCACGCGCTGGGCGGCCTGGCGCAGCAGCGCGCTCACGTCGACCGGCTGGAACTGGCAGGGCAGGCGCCGCATGTCCGACACCGCGAGCAGGTGGAAGTCCTCGATGAGCCGGTGCAGGCGCTGCACCTCGTCCTGCAGCGAGGCGAGCGCGCCGGGGCTCCAGGGGCGCACGCCGTCGGCTAACGCCTCCAGCTCGCCGCGCAGGATGGCCAGCGGCGTGCGCAGCTCGTGGGAGAGCTGGGCGATCCAGCGGCGGCGCTCGGTGTCGGTCTGCTGCAGGGACGCGGCCATCGCGTTGAGGTCGCACATCAGGGCGCCGATCTCGTCCTCGCGGTCCTGCGGCACCCGCACGGCCAGCTCGCCCCGGGCCATGCGCCGTGCAGCGCGCTGGGCCTGCTGCAACGGCCGCAGCCAGCGCTGCGCCACGCCGTAGGCCAGGGCCAGGGCGACGAGCAGGCTCACCCCGGCGACAGTCGCGATGCCCAGGGTCTGGCGCCGCAGGAACTGCAGGTCGAGCCCGTCATTGACCTCGCTGCGGTCGGCCAGGAAGAGGTAGGCCTGCGTCTCGCCGTCGCGCTTCAGGGCCCGGCGCTGACCGGGCTGCTGCAGGGCTTCCGGACGGCCCGCCAGCCAGGCGCCCTGGGCATCCAGCAGGACCAGCCGCTGCCCCAGCCGCGCCGGATCCCGCGGCGGCCGCGGTGGTCGGGGTGGCGCCGGCAGAGCCTGAGGCGGGCGTGGGCGCAGGCCCTGCCGCTCCGCACCCGGGGGTTCGCCCGGCTGTGGCACCGGGGCAGCGGGATCACGCCGGGGCGGCTCCTCGGCTGGCGGCTCAAGGTCGAACTGCGGATTCGTGCTCTCCAGCCACTGGTGCAGGTACAGGCGCAGCTCCCGGTGCGAGCGGCCGGGCAGACGGTGGAGGTCCGCCTCGGCGACGCCCATCAGCCGGTCGAGCACCAGGCCGTCCTGCACGCGCAGGTAGTCGCTGAAACCGCGGCGCAGGTTCCAGACCTGCAGGCTGGCCATGGCGCCCACGGCCAGCAGCACGGTCAGCGCCATCAGCAGGGCCAGCTGGTGCACGAGTCGCAGACGCAGGGGCGGAAGCATGGCGCGATCTTAGGCGCGCGATGGCGGCGAAATGTGGAGGCGGCCTCCACAGTTTCTCCATGCTCGCTGCCCAATCGGCGCGCAGGCTGGAGGCCTTGCATCACTCCAGGAGCGCCCATGTCCGCCCCCGTCTCCCGGCCGTCGCGCCGCCTCCCTGCGCTAGCCCTGCTGCTCGCCCTCACGTCCCCCCTGATGCTGCGGGCTCAGCCGGCGGCCCCAGCACCGCAGCCGACCCCGCCGTCGCCCCAGCCGTCGCCCCAGCAAGGCTCACTGCCCCAGCCCCCCGCCCGGCGCTGCGGCCCGCCCCCGGAGGTGCCCCAGCCGCCCCAGCCGCCGCGGCTGTCGCCGGCGCAGCACCAGCAGCATCTGCAGGACGCGCTGTCCTTGACTGCGGAGCAGGCGCGCCAGCTCGGGGCCCTGCTGCATCAGGCCCATGAACAGCACCAGCCGCCCGATGAGGCCGCGCTGGCCAAGCTGCTGACGCCCGAGCAGCGCCAGCGCCTGCGCGCGATGCAACCGCCGCGACCGGAGCGCCCGCCCCAGCCGCCCGGCCATGAGCCGCAGAGCGGCCCCGGCTGCGCACGCCCCGGATCCTCGCCTCACGCGGCCTCGCAACCCGCCCGCTGAGCCTTCCCCGCTGAATCCCGTGGCACCACGACAGGAGACCGCCATGCGCCCCTTCCCCATCCCCTCTGCCCGCCTTCATCCCGCCCTGCTGACCTGGCTGACACTGAGCACCGCCCTGCTGGCCGGCTGCGGGGGCGGCTCGGGCGGCGCCGGCACGCCGGACGTGAGCACCAGCGCCGTCACTAGCAGCGTCGCCGGCACCCCCGCGCTGACGCAGGCCACGGCCGTGCGCCCGCCGCCGCCGCCAACCCTCGCCAGCGTGGGCCAGCAGCTCTTCAACGAGCCGCGGCTGTCGGCCAGCGGCCAGTTGGCCTGCGCCGGCTGCCATGCGGCGGCCCAGGCCCATGCCGACAAGGCCGGCACCTTCCTGCCCGTCGGCGGTGCCCTCATGAACCAGCAGGGCCTGCGCAGCAGCCCCAGCCTGCGCTACCTCAACGGGACGCCGGCCTTCAGCATCGACGCGCAGGGCCGGGCGCACGGCGGCCTCTTCTGGGACGGGCGCGCCAATGACCGGGTGGCACAGGCGCGCGGCCCGCTCTTTGCCGCGAACGAGATGGCCAATGCCGATGTGCCGAGCTATGTGCGGCGCCTGCGCACGACGAGCGCCTTCCCGGCGCTGCTGCAGGCCAGCGGGCTCACCGCCGCGGCAACGGATGCCCAGCTGCTGGACGCCAGCCTGCAGGCCCTGGCCCGCTATCAGCAGCAGGACCCGGACTTCGCGCCCTTCACCAGCAAGTTCGACGCTGTGCAGGACGGTCGCGCCACGTTCACTGCCCAGGAGGCGCGTGGCTTCGCCGCCTTCACCGACCCACGCCGGGGCAACTGCGCCGCCTGCCACAGCGCCACGCCGCCGGCGAACGCCCCGGCCGGCGCACGGGCGCTCTTCACCAACCACGCCTACTTCGCGCTGGGCGTGCCGCGCAACCAGAGCACGGCCACGCAGAACCCCGCCTTCTTCGACCTGGGCCTGTGCGGCCCGCAGCGCACCGACCTCGCCACGCAAGCGACGCAGTGCGGCCGCTTCCGCGTGCCCAGCCTGCGCAATGTGGCGCTGAGCGCGCCCTACTTCCACAACGCCCGCTTCCAGACGCTGGAGGAGGTGGTCGGCTTCTACGCGACCCGCGATGTCGACCCGGCGCGCTGGTATCCCGTCGTCAACGGCCAGGTGCAGCGCTACAACGACCTGCCGGCGGCGTACCAGGGCAATGTGCACCGCGGCGCGCCCTTCGATCGCCGGCCCGGTCAGCTGCCGGCGCTCAGCCCGCAGGACGTGAATGACATCGTCAGCTTCCTGAAGACCCTCAGCGACGGCTACCCGACGGCAGCCCCCGCCACCGGGACCTCACTCTGACGGCCGGGAGACGCGCTCGGCGAGGGGCCCGGCGGGCCCTTCGCGCGGGCTGTGCCGGATATCGCGGATTCCGCAGGCAGTGCGGGTGACGGGCAGGCGAGCGGCGCCGAATGCGGCTCAGGCGCCCGGCGTGGCCTTGCCAGCGTCCTTGGCGTCCTTGGCGGCCCGGGCGGCCGCGGTGCGGCGGGCGCGCCAGGCCTTCACGGCCTGCTGGCAGTCCTTGGCGCGCTCCAGCCATTCGCCGAAGACACGCTCGGCCGTGCACAGCGCCCACGTCCGCAGGCTCGACCGGTACATCAGCAGGTGGCCCCGGTTCTCGATGCGGTTGGACGACTGATGGCTGTGCGTGGGCGAGCTGTAGCCCAGGTCGATGGCCGTGAAGCGCCCTTCGCTGCTCAGGTCCTCGATGGCCATGTACAGGATGGACGTACCCACCGAGAAGCGCAGCATCGCCGGATCCGTCAGCACGTTGTGCAGATGCAGCGTGGCGCCGAACTGCGTGGCCACCAGCGCCGCCACCGGCACGCCGTCGGACTGCAGCACATAGCAGCGCAGCAGCCCCAGGCGCGCCATGGCCAGGAACTTCTCGGGAGAGATCAGGACGGAGCGGACTTCGGCCGTGGCCATGCGCTCGATGGCCGCCATCAGCACGTCCATGCGCTCGGGCGAGTCGATACGCGTGAGCTCCAGCGGCGCGTGCTCGCGCAGCAGGCGGATCTGACGCTTGAGGTTGCAGCGATGCTTGCTGCCGAACTGCGCCAGGTAGGCATTGAAGTCACCCGGCAGCGGGATCTTGTGGCATTCGCGCCAGCCATGCAGCACACAGGCGCCCAGCCCCCGGGCCTGGCGGGTCACCGCCTGCAGGCCCACCCAGCTGCTGCCCTCCTGGGACAGCGCCGGCAGGGACAGCGCCCTCACGTGCGGACGCTCCGCGAAGAGGAAGCGCACCATGCTCTCGAGCACCGCCGGGGACTCGTCCCCCAGCACCGCGCTGCCCATCACCGTGCCCACGTGCAGGGTGCCCAGCTTCAGGCGCCAGTGCCGCACCTGCAGCCCCATGGCGAGATCGCGGTAGCGGATCGGCGTCAGTGCCAGAAGGCGGCCATCGGCGGCATCCCGGACGGTGAGGATCTCCACTTCCCTGGGATCCTGGCTGGTCGCCCGGATGTACTGGAGGAATGCCGGGGACTGGTAGATGGGCTCGGGGCCGCGGCTCTCGGCCAGCAGCGCCTGCCATTCCTCGATGAAGGCCGGATCCCGCTCGCGGTCGGTCTCCCACTGCACCCGGTGATGCTGCAGCCCCAGGACCTCGCCCGAGGCCGGCTGGCGTCGCCCGGACGGCGCCGGGACGGCCTGCGCAGGCGCGTCCGCGCGGCACACCGAAGTGCCGGCTTGCGCCCATGACATGTCGACCTGTTTCAGCACCGTTGCCATACCCGTTGATTCATCTGCTCGCCAGCCCACCGCTTTCGGTCGGTCGGCGCCTTCCCCCGTTGGGTCCGGTCGTCCCGCCGCGTCGGCGAACCGGAGGCTCGACTTCCGCAGGGACGACACCGTCACGACGCATCGGAAACAAACTGAAACGTCTGGACAGCGGCGCGATGATAGGTGCCCTCGGGGGGGGTTCGGAGCAGTCTGACGCCCCTGCCCTCCATTCAGGGGGACCGTGATTCGTGCAGGCTTGCACACTTGATGCCGGAACGCGCCGCAGCAGCGTCTGGCGGGCCCGGCGCCTGTTCGTCGGGGCTGTGCGGACGACGCCCGTCCTCGCCATGAAAAAAGCCGGGCGAACCCGGCTGTGCTGGTGGGGCGGCAAGCTGCTCAGGCAAGCAGGGCATCCGCGGCCAGGTAGTCGTAGCCCAGATCGCGGGCCACGGCCTCGTACGTCACCTTGCCTTGCGCCACGTTCAGCCCGGCCTTGAGGTGGGCGTTGTCCTTGAGGGCCTGGCGCCAGCCCTTGTCCGCCAGCGCCACGGCATGGCCGATGGTGGCGTTGTTCAGGGCGAAGGTGGAGGTGCGGGCCACTGCGCCCGGCATGTTGGCGACGCAGTAATGCACCACCCCATCCACCAGGTAGGTGGGCTCAGCGTGGGTCGTGGCATGCGAGGTCTCGAAGCAGCCGCCCTGGTCGATGGCGACGTCCACCACCACGGCGCCCTTCTTCATGCGCGAGACCATGTCGCGCGTCACCAGCTTCGGCGCCGCGGCGCCGGGGATCAGCACGCCACCGATCACGAGGTCGGCCGCCAGCACGGACTCCTCGACGCTCTGGGCGTTGGAGTACAGCGTGGTGATGCGGTTGCCGAAGACCAGGTCCAGCTGGCGCAGCCGGTCCACGCTCTTGTCGAGCACCGTGACGCGGGCGCCCAGGCCCACGGCCATCTGCAGCGCATGCGTGCCGACCACACCGGCGCCGATGATGGCCACCTGCGCGGGCGCCACGCCGGGCACGCCGCCCAGCAGCACGCCCATGCCGCCCTTGCTCTTCTCGAGGTGGGCCGCACCCGCCTGGATGGACATGCGGCCGGCGACCTCGCTCATCGGCGCCAGCAGCGGCAGGCCGCCGCCCGGGCCGGTGATGGTCTCGTAGGCGATGCAGATGGCGCCGCTCTTGACCAGGGCCGCGGTCTGCTCGGGGTCCGGCGCCAGGTGCAGGTAGGTGTAGAGGATCTGGCCCTCGCGCAGCATCGCGCATTCCTGCGGCTGCGGCTCCTTGACCTTGACGATCATGTCGCTCTGGGCGAAGACCGTGGCGGCGTCCGGCGCGATCTGGGCGCCGGCGGCGACGTACTGCTCGTCGCTCAGGCCGATGGCGGCGCCGGCCTGCGTCTGCACCAGCACGCTGTGGCCGCGGCTGGTGAGCTCGCGCACGCTGGCGGGCGTCAGGCCGACGCGGTACTCATGGTTCTTGATTTCCTTGGGGCATCCGATCTTCATGGCTTGTCTCCTGAGGGCCTCGCGGGCCGGGATTCTGAAGCCGTCGGTTGTACGACCGCCGCCCCGCGCGCCGCAAGCGCCATTCACCGATCTCGCCCCTCATTAGCCGCGCTTATGGCGCAGCGCAGCATGGTGCGCCGCGCTCAGGCGTCCACCCAGGACTCGATCTGCAGCACGCCGCTGTCGAGCTGGCGCGCCTGCACGGTGAGCCGCTGACCGAGCAGGCCCTCCAGGATCTCGTCGCGGAAATCGTGGCCGCCCAGGCGGCGGACGGGCAAGACCTGGCCCCCGTCCAGCCGCAGCACCAGGCCCTGCCGTTCGCTCTTGCTGCCCGCGGCGAGCAGGCGGCGCTCGATCACGCCGGTCCAGGTCTTGACGGGATGCCCCATGCCGATGACCTGCCTCTCACGCGCTGCGGGCGTGCAGGCGACGCACGTGCAGCAGCTCGCCGTCTTGCTCGGTGGCCACCAGCGTCACGAGCTGGCCGTTGGGCTTGCGGCCCTTGAGCACATGGATGCTGCGCGGCGGGATCTTCGGCCCTAGGCGGCTGGCCTGCAGCACATAACTTCTCCGCTGCGCAGCCTTCAGATCGAGGCCGCTTTCCTTCGCCATCGAGCGCAGCACCTTCTCGACCGGCGCTGCGGCGGCCTGTTCGCTGGGCCGCAGCAGCGGCAGCGAGCGGCCGAGGTTCAGGCCCTCGCGCTCCAGGCGCTCGCGACGCAGGCCCCGCACGCCGCGGTCCTGCACCTTGGAGAAGGCCGTCTTGAACGCCTTCGTCTTGGTGAGGGCGTGGCCGATGAAGCCCACGGGCTGCACCGACGGATCCCCGAGCAGGTAGAACTGCGCCAGGGTCTTGAGGTCCACGGGATCCAGGTGGGTGCGCTCGCCCGCGAACTTCTGCCGCGCCTCGAGCGCCGCGCGGCCCAGCGAGGCCCCTGCGAGCACGCTCCGCAGGAAGTACTGGCAGACGAGGTCGGCCGAGCCGTTGCCCTCGCTCGGGCCGTAGGCGATGGTGGTGCTGCCGAAGAAGCCCCACGCGCCGTCGGCCAGGTAGCTCAGGGCGATGCCCATCTGGCCTCCTGCGTCCTCGGGGTCGTAGAGCTGCGCGCCATAGCAGCACTCCGCGGCAATCACCGTGCCCGCGCTGACACGGCCGCGCAGGTGGCTGGCCCGGTGCGCGACGGGGTAGTCGTCCCCCTTCTGCCCGAGATACTCGGGACTGGTGTCGCCGCCGTGGCAGTTGATGAAGTGCACGCGCGGGGCGAGCTCGGCCTTGCTCCAGCGCGGCCCCTCCGGCGGGGCCAGCTTGAGCTGCTCGGCCTGCCCGAACAGATTGCTCAGGCTCAGGCGCGTGGAGGCCTGCCACTCGGCGGCGCTGAGGCCGAAGCTCTGCTGGAACAGGGTGCGGTCCAGCGGCTTGGCACGTGCGGCGGCGTTGATGAGCTGCAGCAGCAGATCCGGCTTCGAGGCGCCTGGCACGTCGGGCAGCCGCCCCACCACCCGGCTGGGGCCCTGGAAGCGCGCCGCATCGGTGCTGTAGGGCGCCTCGCAGGCATAGGGCAGGTCGCTGGGCACCGTCTTGTCGCAGTCGCCGTCGTCGCCGGTGAAGGCCGGGTTGACGAGCGGCACGAAGGGCAGCACATCCTGCGCGCCCAGCAGCAGGAAGTAGTGGGGCGCCAGCGCCGTGGCGAGGCCGTCGATCGCGGCCTTCAGCGCCTTCGGGTTCGCGCGGGGCACGGCCGCCAGACCGAGGCGCTTCATGGCCGCCGCATCGTCCACGCTCAGCACCTGCGTGGCGATGCCGCGGCGGCGGTCCGCCGTCACGAGGGCCTTGAGCGCCGCGTCGATGCGGCCCAGCCCGGCCTTGCCGTACTTGCCCATCAGGGCGGCGCCGTGGCGCAGGATCAACTTGTCCATGCCGTGAACTCCCCGTGCTTCAAAGTGCGTTGAAATGCGTTGGCGTGCGTCGAAGGGCGCATTGTTGCGGCCGTTCCCGCGCCAGGACAAGGGCCTCTCCCTAGTTCATTCATTCTTGGGACGACAGTGGGCGGCATCCCGCCTACGCTGCGGGCTCCCGCATGAAGCCTCAAGGAACCTCGATGAAAGCGCCTCCCCAAGGCTGGCCCCGCATCGCCAGCAGCCTCTTCTACAACGATGCCAACGCCGCCATCGCCTGGCTTGTCCGGGCCTTCGGTTTCACCGTGCAGCTCAAGGTGGACGGCCCCGACGGCACCGTGCTGCACAGCCAGCTGAGCTACGGCGAGGGGCTGGTCATGGTCGGCGAGGGCCGCGCCGACCGCACGCAGCGCTTCGGCGTGCCCCTGCGCAGCCCGCTCGCCTGTGACGGCACCAACACCCAGGCGCTGATGGTCTTCGTGGACGACGCCGAGGCCCATTGCGCCCGCGCCCGCGCCGAGGGCGCCCGCATCGTGATGGAGCCCGCCGTGCAGGACTACGGCCCCGACTATTGGGCCGACCGCTGCTACGGTGCGCTCGACCTCGACGGCCATCTGTGGTGGTTCTGCGAGCGCGTGCGCGATCCCGCCTGAACGGCACGGCCCCTGTCATGACGGCATCAAAGTCCCGCCGCATGATGCGGCGCACGTACGGTCCGCAGTTCACGGGATCGCCAGCAGCACCCCACGTGGAACGCGCCCATGAAACTGCAAAAGACGGATCTTGCCCGCGAGCTGCTGCGCAGCCCCCGCCGCGACCTGCCGGCCGGCGAGCGCATGCTGCTGATCACCGTGGACGGCCGCCGGGACCTCCCCCAACTGCGCGAGCTGGCCCGCAACCTGGGCCTCGACCCCGCGGTGGTGGAGACGCTCTATGGCCGGGGCCTGATCGCGCCAGTGGCGGCTGAAGCGCCCGGGGTCGACGGCGTCACGGCGCCCCAAGGCCCGGTGACCCAAGGGCGCGCCGGCACCCGGAACATTACGGGAACCCGGGACAGTGCAGGTCAGGCGGGTCATGCGAGTGGCATGGACGGAGCCGGCAAGACGATCGCCCCTGCGGCGGGCCCCGGCATGGGGTCGGCTCACCGGGCAGGGGTCAATGCCCCGCGGGTGCAGCGCTCCTCAAGCTCACCACAAACGCCGTCGGCCACGCCATCGGATGTCTCGGTGGCCGCGGCCGGCGCCCAGGCCGCCACGGGCCATGAGCAGGCACGGCAGGCGCTCATCGCCGCACAGGAAGCCGCGGGCGCCCAGGCGCGTCGCCTCTTGCGCGCCAAGGTCTACGCGCTGGACCTCGTCGCCCGCATGCTGGCGGGCCAGGACGGCGATCTGCGGGCCCTCGCCCGCCACATCGACAACGAGGAAGGCCTGCTGCTGTGGATCGAAGTCGCCGCGCAGCACCTGCGCGAACGCGCCGGAGAGGAGCGCTCGGAGCGTTTCAGGCAGCGAGTGCTGGAGGAGCTGGGGCTGGCCTCGGCCCTGGTCTGAGGCAGGTGCCCGGATCGAAACCGCTGCACACGCCGCGCTGCCGGACTCGCCCAAGGGGCTCGCGCACCGGGCCTGCGCACCGGGCTCGCCGAACGAGCGCCCTGGACGGGCCCGCTGAACGGGCAGGTCGGCCCGGCTCGATGAATGGACTTGCGGACGTCAGCGCTCATTGTCCAAATTCGGCGTCCAAATTCGGCGTCCCACCTCAGCGCCCCAACTCGGCGTCCGAGGCAAACGAGCCGAGCAGCCGAACTGAACGGACGAACTGAACAGACGAACTGAGCAGACGAGCCGAGCGAGCCGGCGCCTCAGCCCTGGCGCTTTGCCAGCAGGGCGCGGGCGACGCGGGACACCGGCGGGCGGCCGAGCTGCTCGGAGATGAAGGCGCCGGCGTCGACGAGGCGGTCGAGGTCGATGCCCGTCTCGATGCCCAGACCATTGAGCAGGAACACCACGTCCTCGGTGGCCACATTGCCGGTGGCGCCCTTGGCGTAGGGGCAGCCGCCCAGGCCCGCGACGCTGGCGTCGAAGGTGTGGATGCCCATCTCCAGGCAGGCGTAGATGTTGGACAGCGCCTGGCCGTAGGTGTCATGGAAATGGCCGCTGACCTCGTGCAGCGGGTAATGCTTCAGGGCCCGCTCCATGGCGGCCTGGATGCGGCGAGGCGTGCCCACGCCGATGGTGTCGGCAACGCCCAGGTGATCCACGCCGATGCCCTTCATCAGCCGCACGACCCGCTCGACCTGGTCAGGCGAGATGTCCCCTTCGTAGGGGCAGCCCACGGCGCAGGACAGCGCGCCGCGCACCTTGAGTCCGGCGGCGTGCGCCGCCTCGACCACTGGCGCGAAGCGCTCGATGCTCTCGGCCACGCTGCAATTGATGTTCTTCTGGCTGAAGGCCTCCGAGGCCGCCCCGAACACCACGATCTCATCGGGCTTCGTGGCCAGGGCCGACTCCAGCCCCTTCATATTGGGCGTCAGCACGCTGTAGCGCACGCCGGGGCGGCGCTCGATGGCAGCCATCACCGCCGTGTTGTCCCCCATCTGCGGCACCCACTTGGGGCTGACGAAGCTGGTGACCTCGATGTTGCGCAGGCCGGCGTCCTGCAGCATCGAGACCAGCCGGGCCTTGTGCTCGGTGGCGACGGGCTGCTTCTCGTTCTGCAGCCCGTCACGGGGGCCGACGTCGACGAGGGTGACGTGCGAGGGCAAGGTGCTCATGCGGATCTCCTTCGTGAGGCCTGGGTCACTCGGCGGCCTTGAGCTTCAGCAGCTCGGCGCCATCCCCCACCTGGTCGCCGATGGCGAACAGCAGCTCGGCCACCACGCCGTCACGCGGGGCGGTGATGGTGTGCTCCATCTTCATGGCCTCCATCACGGCCAGCGGCTGGCCCTGGGTGACGGCATCGCCGGGCTGGGCCAGGAAGGCCACCAGCTTGCCGGGCATGGGCGCCGTCAGACGACCGCCCTCGCCCTGCCCTTCGCCCGCGTGGGCGATCACGTCGACCTCGGTCAGCAGGGCGGAGCCGGCATCGGCGAACACCGCGACCCGCTCGCCTTGCTTGTAGGTCTTCACCGTCACGCGCTGCAGGCCCAGGCCCTCGCCCAGCAGCAGCTCGTGCACCTCGGTGCCGGTGGAGCGCACGGCAAAGGCGATCGACTCGCCGCCCACCGTCAGCGCCATGCCGCCCTGATGGTGGCGCGACAGCAGCAGCTCGTGATGCGACTCGCCCTCGGCCAGGTCGAAGCGGCGCGCCGAGGCACCGAAGAGGCGCCAGCCGTCACGGCGGCTCCAGGGGTCGCTGCCCACCGTCGCGGCTTCCTCGGCCAGCGTGTGAGCCACGACCGCCGCAGCGGCCACGCGCAGGGACAGGCCGGGCTGGCCGAACAGGGCGGCCTTCTCGCGCTCGATCAGCGCAGTGTCGAGGTCCGCTCCGGCGAAGGAGGCGGTGGCCGCGCAGCGGCGCAGGAAGGCGACATTGGTCTGCAGGCCGACGATGTGGGTGTCGCGCAGGCTGGCATCCAGGCGGGCCAGGGCCTGCTCGCGCGTCTCGCCCCAGACGATCAGCTTGGCGACCATGGAGTCGTAGAAGGGGCTGATCTCGTCGCCCTCGTCCACGCCCGAGTCGATGCGCACGTCACCGCGCTGGAACTTCACATGGGCGGGCCAGCGGGCCACGTCCAGGCGGCCGGTGGCGGGCAGGAAGCCGGCTTCGGGGTTCTCGGCGCAGATGCGGGCCTCGATCGCGTGGCCGTACATGCGCAGCTCGTGCTGCTTCAGCGGCAGCGGCTCGCCCGCGGCCACGCGCAGCTGCCACTCGACCAGGTCCTGGCCGGTGATGGCCTCGGTGACGGGATGCTCCACCTGCAGGCGGGTGTTCATCTCCATGAAATAGAAGCGGCCGTCCTGCTCCGCGATGAACTCGACGGTGCCCGCGCCCACATAGCCCACGGCCTTGGCCGCGGCCACGGCCGCCTCGCCCATCTCGCGGCGGCGAGCCTCGGTCATGCCGGGCGCCGGCGCTTCCTCCAGCACCTTCTGGTGGCGGCGCTGCACGGAGCAGTCGCGCTCGAAGAGGTAGACGCAGTCGCCCTGGGTGTCGCCGAAGACCTGGATCTCGATGTGGCGCGGCTTCTGCACGTAGCGTTCGATCAGCACGGCATCGTCGCCGAAGCTGTTGATGGCCTCGCGCTTGCACGAGGCCAGCGCGGCGTCGAATTCCTCGGCCGCGTAGACCGCCCGCATGCCCTTGCCGCCGCCGCCGGCGCTGGCCTTGATCAGCACCGGATAGCCGATGCGGTCCGCTTCCTTCTTCAGCAGGGCCGGGTCCTGGTCCGCACCGTGGTAGCCCGGCACCAGGGGCACGCCGGCCTTTTCCATGAGACGCTTGGACTCGGCCTTGAGGCCCATGGCGAGGATGGCCGAGGCCGGCGGGCCGATGAACACGAGGCCGGCGGCCGCGCAGGCGTTGGCGAAGTCCTCGTTCTCCGACAGGAAGCCGTAGCCCGGGTGGACGGCCTCGGCACCCGTGGCCTTCGCCGCCTCGATGATGCGCTGCCACTGCAGGTAGGAGTCCCGGGGCGCGGGGCCGCCGATCAGCACGGCTTCGTCACAGGCCTGCACATGGCGGGCGCGCGCATCGGCCTCGGAATAGACCGCCACGGTCTTGACGCCCAGCCGGCGCGCGGTCGCCGCGACGCGGCAGGCGATTTCGCCACGGTTGGCGATGAGGATCTTCTTGAACATGGCGATGACTCCGGTTTTCTTGTGATCAGCGAGCGGCCGGTAAGCCGCAGTAGGCATCTGGAGGGCTGGGTGGCCCTTTTGGATCCAAAGACTCAGTTCGAATGGAAGGGCGGCTTGCAAAGCGCTGGCCTGATCCCAGCAGCGCCCGAGGATCCGGCTTCACCGGGCCGACGGGCGCGCCCCTTCGACGGGGCCGGCGAAGCCGGTAGGGGGTGGGTCAAGCCGCTTGGCTGCAGCCGCGCAGCGTGCCGACAGGCGCCGGCTCCGCCGCGTTCAAGCGGATCTTGGCCTCCTTGCCGTGGCCGTCCGACAGCTCGGCTTCCGTGGCGCAGTGCATGCCCAGACGATCCAGCAGCGCGCGGTCCTTCTCGGCCTGCGGGTTGGACGTGGTGAGCAGCTTGTCGCCGTAGAACATGCTGTTGGCGCCGGCCAGGAAGCACAGGGCCTGCAGGCTCTCGGGCATCTCTTCGCGGCCGGCGGAGAGGCGGACCATGGCGCGCGGCATGATGATGCGGGCGACGGCGATGGTGCGCACGAACTCGAAGGGGTCGAGCTGCGCGGTGCCGGACAGCGGCGTGCCCTCGACCTGCACCAGGTTGTTGATGGGCACCGACTCCGGATACGGATTCAGGTTGGCCAGCTGCACCAGCAGGCCGGCCCGCTCGCGGCGGGTCTCGCCCAGGCCCACGATGCCGCCGGAGCAGACCTTCAGGCCCTGCGCACGCACGCGGTCCAGCGTGTCCAGGCGGTCCTGGTAGGTGCGGGTGGTGATGATCTGGCCGTAGAACTCGGGAGAGGTGTCGAGGTTGTGGTTGTAGTAGTCCAGGCCCGCATCCTTGAGCTTCTCAGCCTGCCCCTCCGCCAGCATGCCGGCAGTCAGGCAGGTTTCCAGGCCCAGCGCCTTGACCTCGGAGATCATCTCGCCGATGGCCTCGATGTGGCGCTCCTTGGGCGAGCGCCAGGCGGCGCCCATGCAGAAGCGGGTCGCGCCATTGGCCTTGGCGGCGCGCGCGGCCTCCATCACCTCCTGCAGCGGGATCAGCTTCTCGGCCTTGAGGCCGGTGTCGAAGTGGGCCGACTGCGGGCAGTAGGCGCAGTCCTCCTCGCAGCCGCCGGTCTTGATGGATAGCAGCGTGGAGAGCTGGATCGCGTTGGCATCGAAGTGCTCGCGGTGCACCTGCTGGGCGCGGAAGATCAGGTCGTTGAAGGGCAGCTCGAACAGGGCGGCGACTTCGTTGACCGTCCAGGCCTTGGCATTGCGGCGCTCGGCGTCGGTGGTGGGCGTAAGCGTCTGGACTTGGTTGGTGGTCTGCTTCATGGTCAGGGTTCCTGGACTTGTCGCACGGCCTGCAGCAAGGAGGCAGGCATCAGGGAGAAATGGGCGGCCACGGCCGCAGGCGAAGGATCGGCGAGACGGGGCACCTGGCCCCAGCAAGGCGCGCCCATCCGGTCGAAATGGGCGGCCAGCGCGGCGACATTGTCGGCCACATGGGTCTGGCGCGGGTCGGCGACATTGGCCACCCAGCCCGCCAGGCGCAGTCCGCGGGCGCGGATGGCCTCGGCCGTCAGCAGCGCATGGTTGATGCAGCCGAGGCGCAGGCCAACAACCAGCAGCACGGGCAGCGCGAGGTCGACGGCGAGGTCGGCGGTGTCGTACGTGTCATTGAGCGGCACACGGAATCCGCCCACGCCCTCGACCAGGGCCAGCTCGCCAAGCTGCGCGCTGGCGCGGATGGCCGCCAGCAGCGGCTCGCGCTCCAGCGTCCGGCCTTCGAGCCGTGCGGCGATGTGCGGCGCGCAGGGCTCGCGGAACTGCACCGGGCCGACCTGCGCGGGCGTCATCCCCAGGCGCTGGGCGGCATGGAGCTGCAGCACGTCCTCGTTGACCCACTGGCCGCTGGCGTCCTGCACTTGGCCGGCCGCCAGCGACTTCACCGGCACGACGCGGGCCCCGGCCTCGGCCAGAGCGTGGGTCAGGCCGGCGGTGATGCAGGTCTTGCCGATCTCGGTATCGGTGCCCGTGATGAACAGGCCTTGCAGACGGGCGTTCATGCGGCCGCCCGTTCCATGTCGGCCGCCGCCGTCTCGAGCGCAGCCAGCAGGCGGTCGACATCGGCGGTGGTGTGCGTCGCGCACAGCGTGATGCGCAGGCGCGCTTCGCCCACGGCGACGGTCGGCGGGCGGATGCCCGGCACGCGCAGGCCCTCGCGCTCCAGGCGCGCGGCCAGCTGCATCACTTCGGCATTGCCGCCCACGATCAGCGGGCGCACGGGGGTCTCGCTGGGGGCCAGGCGCCAGGGCAGGCCACGATGGCGCTTGAGCAGGGCCTTGATGCCCTGCGCCAGCTGCTGCTGCAGCGCCTTGAGGTGCTCGCGACGCTGCTGGCCGACCTCGCTCTCGATCAGGTCGAAGCTCGTCAGCAGCGCGTGCTCCACGGCCGGCGGCGAGGCCGTCGAGAAGATGTAGTTGCGCGCCGCCTGCAGCAGGTACTCGGTGATGGTCTCGTGCGCGACGACGAAGGCCCCGGCCAGGCCGGCGGCCTTGCCCAGCGTACCCACGAGGATCAGGCGTTCGCTGCAGAGGTCGAAGTGCTCCAGCGAGCCCCGCCCCTTGCGGCCCAGCACGCCGAAGCCATGGGCGTCATCGACGATCAGCCAGGCATCGAACTCCTCGGCCAGGGCCAGCAGCGCGGGCAGCGGCGCGATGTCGCCGTCCATGCTGAAGACGGCGTCGGTGACGATCAGCTTGACCTTGGCCGTGCTCGCCGCCAGCAGCGTGCGCAGGCCCGCGACGTCGGCATGGCCGTAGCGCGTGGTCCGGGCGCGGGCGAGGCGCGAGCCGTCGATCAGCGAGGCGTGGTTGAGCGTCTCGGAGAAGATTTCCGTCTCGACGTCGCCCAGTGCCGTCACGACGGCCAGATTGGCCATGTAGCCCGTACAGAAGCCCAGCGCGCGGGCCTTGGGGATGTGCGGCGAGAACCAGTCGGCCAGGGTGTCCGTGACCCGCCGGTGGGCCACCGAATGACCGCTCACGAGGGGCGAGGCGCCACTGCCGCCGCCATAGAGCCGCGCGCCCTCGGCCAGGGCTTCCGCGATGCGCGGGTGGGCGGCGAGGCCCAGGTAGTCATTGCTGCAGAACATCAGCAGCTCGCGCGAGAGGCCGTCGGCACCGCGCACGGTCTGGTGCGGCGCGGTGGGGCTCTCCGCCTCGCGCAGGAAGCGGGTCAGGGACTGCGCTTCGATGGCGCGCAGCTTGGATTGCAGGTGATCAATCAACATCGGATTCAGGGAAGAGATCGGCCAGGGTGCGACGCACCGCCAGGGCCAGCCAGCGCGCCACCTCGGCGTCCAGCACATAGGGCGGCATCAGGTAGACCGTGCGCCCGATGGGGCGGATCAGCAGCTCGTGCCGCCGTGCGGCCAGATGGAAGGCTTCGGCAAAGCCCGCCGGGGCGTCCACCACGTCAAAGGCCAGGATCATGCCCTGCTGCCGCAGATGGGCCACGCGGGCATGCTTCGCCAGCGGGGTGAAGGCCTCGGCCAATTGCGAAGCCTGTTCTGCGTTGCGCTTGACCTGGCCGGCATCGAAGCGGTCCAGCACGGCGTTGGCCGCGGCGCAGGCGAGTGCGTTGCCGGTGTACGAATGCGAATGCAGGAAGCCGCGGGTGACGTCCTCGGACCAGAAGGCGCGGTAGACGGCGTCGGTGGTGAGCACGAGCGACAGGGGCAGCGTGCCGGCCGTGATGCCCTTGGACAGCAAAACGAAGTCAGGCCATAGGGATTGTTGGCCCCCACGCTCGCGAGTACGCGAGCTGCCCCCCGCGGGGGCTTCGCCAGCTTGGGACGGCCCGGCGCTGGATATGCTCTCTGAGCCCCCACGCTCGCGAGTACGCGAGCTGCCCCCCGCGGGGGCTTCGCCAGCTTGGGACGGCCCGGCGCTGGCGACGGCCTCGTCCACCAGCGTGTGCTCCCACGCAAAGAACCGCCCCGTGCGGCCGCAGCCCACGGCGATCTCGTCGGCGATGAGGTGCACGCCGAACTCGCGCGTCATCGCCCGCACCTGGCGCAGGTAGTCCGGCGAGTGCATCACCATGCCGGCCGCCCCCTGCACGAGCGGCTCCAGGATCACGGCGGCGATGTGGGCGTGGCGCTCGGCCAGCAAGGTGCGCAGCGCCGCCAGGGCCTCGGCCTCGTTGCCCAGGCGGCTGTCGGGCGAGTCCACGATGTGGGCGCGCATCAGCAGCGGGTCGTAGGCATCGCGGAAGATGGCGACGTCAGTGACGGCCAGCGCGCCGATGGTCTCGCCGTGGTAGCCGTTGCGCAGGCACACGAACTCGCGCTTCTCGCGCTGGCCGAGGTTGCGCCAGCTGTGGAAGCTCTGCTTGAGCGCGATCTCCACGGCGCTGGCGCCGTCGCTGCCGAAGAAGACATGCCCCAGCGCGCCGCCGGTGCGCGCACTCAGGCGTTCGCCGAGGCGGATGGCGGGCTCGTGCGTGCAGCCGGCCAGCATCACGTGCGGCAGGGTGTCCAGCTGCTGCTTGATGGCGGCATTGATGCCGGCATCCGCGTGGCCGAAGAGGTTGACCCACCAGGAGCTGTTGGCGTCGAAGTAGCGGTGGCCATCGAAGTCGAAGAGCCACGGGCCCTCGCCGCGTGCGATGGGCAGCGGCGGCACGCGTTCGGCGCGCGCCATCTGCGTGCAGGGGTGCCACACCGCGTCGAGGCTGCGGCGTTGGAGCAACTGTGTCTGGCTTGGGTTCATGCGCATCTCTCCATCCCGCGGCATTCCGCCCGCGCGCAGCCCGGAGATCCGGCTCCGCCGGGCTCTCGGGCTGGCCCCCTCGAGGGGGCGCGCGCAGCGCGTACGGGGTGGTCCATCAGCTCAACCAGGACGGCTTGCTCTTGTTCAGGAAGCTCTGCACGCCCTCGCGGCCTTCGGCAGAAGCGCGGATGTCAGCGATGCGGCGCGCCGTGTCATCACGCAGCGCCGGCGTGATCTCGTGGTGCGCCACGTCCTGGACCAGCTGCTTGCAGGCGCGCACGGCGGCGGGGCCGTTGGCGCACAGCGCGTCGACCAGGCCCTGTACCTTGGCGTCCAGCGTCTCAGGCGTGGCCAGCTCATGGACCAGGCCCAGGCGGTGGGCCTCGGCGGCGCTGAAGCGCTCAGCGGTGATGAAGTAGCGGCGCGACGCCTGCTCGCCCAGCGCGCGCACGACGTAGGGGCCGATGGTGGCCGGCAGCAGGCCCAGCTTGGCCTCGGACAGGCAGAAGCCCGCGCCCTCCACCGCCACGACCATGTCGCACACCGAGACCAGGCCCACGCCGCCGGCGTAGACATCGCCCTGCACGCGGGCGATCACGGGCACGGGGCAGCTGTAGATCGTCCAGAGCATGTCGGCCAGGCGGCTGGCGTCGGCGTGGTTCTCGTCCCAGCTGTAGCCGGCCATGGCCTTCATCCAGTTGAGATCAGCCCCGGCGCAGAAGGCCTTGCCCTCGGCCGCGAGCACGATGGCGCGCAGGGTCAGGTCTTGCCCCAGCGTGGCGAAAGCCTCGGTCAGCTCGGCGATGACGCCTTCGTTGAAGGCGTTGCGGACATCGGGGCGGTTGAGGGTGACGCGTGCCACACAGTGATGGGGGCCTCCGCGTTCGATCTTGAGCGTGCTCGTCATGGGGTTCTCTTGTCAGTGCTTCCAGACCTTGAGGCCGCGGTGGACCTCCAGGGCGTCGAAGTCGCGATCCTTGTGCAGCAGGGCGTAGTCGTTTTCGATGCAGAAGGTGGCCAGCAGGACATCGATGGGGCTGCGCACCGTGTAGCCCTGCGCCCGCAGGCTGCGGTCATGGTCGACGGCGGCCATGGCCAGAGCCTCGCCGCCGGTCGCCTCGACGGCCAGGCTCTGCATCAGCAGCGTGGCCTGCCGCAGCTCGCGCGGGTGGCGGAAGCCGCGCAGGACCTCGAACAGCACGAGGTCCGGCACGACGAGGCGCAGCTCGCCTTGCTCCAGCAGCGCGGCCAGCTGATCGACGGCCGGATGCGACGCACCCGAAAAGAAGTCGATCCAGACACTGGAATCAACGACGAGCACGGCGCTCCCCCGGGGCCGGTTCGTGGACGGCCAGCGGCGCGGCGTCGGGCGCGGCGGCCCAGTCCACGTCCTCGCCACCTTCCCACTTGAGCTTGCCGCGCCACTTGAGCAGCTCGCGGTAGGCCGCCTGGCGCGCCAGCAGCTTCAGCCCGGCCTCGACCGCCTCCTTCTTGGTCTTGAAGGGACCGGCCTGCAGGGCCTTCGCCATCAGCTCGTCATCGATGTCGATATTGGTGCGCATGATGTGTATGATTTCCCTTCGTGACGCACATTGTATGCATCACATGCGGAAAACGCCGAACTTGGCGTCCGGAATGGGGGCATTCAGCGAGGCCGACAGGCCCAGGGCCAGCACGCGACGGGTGTCGGCCGGGTCGATCACGCCGTCGTCCCACAGGCGGGCGCTGGCGTAATAGGGGTGGCCCTGGTCCTCGTACTGCTGGCGGATGGGCGCCTTGAAGGCCTCCTCTTCCTGCGCACTCCACTGGCCGCCCTTGGCCTCGATGCCGTCGCGCTTGACGGTGGCCAGCACGCTCGCCGCCTGCTCGCCACCCATCACCGAGATGCGGGCGTTGGGCCACATCCAAAGGAAGCGCGGGCTGTAGGCGCGGCCGCACATGCCGTAGTTCCCGGCCCCGAAGCTGCCGCCGATGATGACGGTGAACTTGGGCACGTTGGCGCAGGCCACGGCCGTCACCATCTTGGCGCCGGCGCGGGCGATACCTTCGTTCTCGTACTTGCGGCCCACCATGAAGCCGGTGATGTTCTGCAGGAAGACCAGCGGGATCTTGCGCTGGCAGCACAGCTCGATGAAGTGGGCGCCCTTGTTGGCGCTCTCGGCGAAGAGGATGCCGTTGTTGGCCACGATGCCCACGGGCATGCCCTCGATGTGGGCGAAGCCGCAGACCAGGGTGTTGCCGTAGCGGGCCTTGAACTCGTCGAAGGCGGAGCCGTCCACGATGCGGGCGATGACCTCGCGCACGTCGAAGGGCTTGCGGGTGTCCGTGGGGATCACGCCGTGCAGCTCGGCGGGGTCGAACAGCGGGGCCACGGGCGGCTGCACGCGCAGCGGCTGGGGCTTGGTGCGGTTCAGGCTGGCGACCACGTTGCGGGCCAGGGCCAGGGCGTGGGTATCGTTCTCGGCCAGGTGGTCGGCCACGCCCGAGAGGCGGGTGTGGACGTCACCACCGCCCAGGTCCTCGGCGCTCACCACCTCGCCGGTGGCGGCCTTCACCAGGGGCGGGCCGCCCAGGAAGATGGTGCCCTGGTTCTTGACGATGATGGTCTCGTCGCTCATGGCCGGCACATAGGCGCCGCCGGCGGTGCAGGAGCCCATCACCACGGCGATCTGCGGAATGCCCTTGGCGGAGAGGTTGGCCTGGTTGTAGAAGATGCGGCCGAAGTGGTCGCGATCCGGGAAGACCTCGTCCTGGTTGGGCAGGTTGGCGCCGCCGGAGTCCACGAGGTAGACGCAGGGCAGGTTGTTCTGATCGGCCACTTCCTGGGCGCGCAGGTGCTTCTTGACGGTGACCGGGTAGTAGGTGCCGCCCTTGACGGTGGCGTCATTGCAGACGATGACGCACTCCACGCCATTGACGCGGCCGATGCCGGCGATCATGCCGCCGCCCGGCGCGGCGTTGTCGTACATGTCGAGGCCGGCCAGCGGCGCAATTTCCAGGAAAGGCGTGCCGGGGTCCAGCAGCATTTCCACGCGGTCGCGCGGCAGCAGCTTGCCGCGGGCCGTGTGCTTGGCGCGGGCCGCCTCGCCGCCGCCCTCGGCAATCTTGGCCAGACGGGCGTTGAGATCGGCGATCAGGGCCTGCATGGCCTCGGCATTGGCCTTGAAATCGGCCGAGCGCGCGTTGAGCTTGCTGTGCAGCACGGACATGGTGTCTCCTGGCGGGCGAGGTGCGGAGCCTGATCTGAGTCAAGCTCAATTCATCATGTGAAACCCATTGAATCGTGTTCGCAGGGCTCGCGAAGCCGTGAGGATACGACATGCGGCAATGCCCCAGCAAGCAAGACTTGAGCTTGACTCAGAATTTCAGGGAGAATCGCCCGCATGAGCCTGCCTGCCGATCCTCCCGCCGTCTCGCCCCCTGCCCTGCAGCGCCGCGCGCCGGCGGGCGCCAAGGCGGAGCAGCGCGTGCGGGACCTCCTGCGCGTGGGCCGCGAGGTCTTCGCCGCCAAGGGCTACGAGCGCGCCACGACCACCGAGATCGCCAAGCGCCTGGGCATTTCGGAGGCGACGGTGTTCACCTACTTCCGCGGCAAGCGCGAGCTGTGCATGCGGGTGATCGCCGACTGGTACGACGAGATCATCGACGCCATCGAGCAGGGCCTGCCCCGCGAGGCGCCCATCCGTGAGCAACTGGAGTTCGTGGTGCACACGCACCTGCGGCTGTTCCTGATCCAGGGCACGGGGCTGTGCGAGCTGGTGCTCTCGGAAGGCCGCAAGCGCGAGGCCGACATCACCGGCGGCAGCGGCAGCTCCGCCGAGTTCGGCGAGGCCTTCATCGAGCTGCAGCGCCGCTACACCGCGCCGCTGATGGAGCTGCTCTCGCGCGGGCAGCAGCTCGGTCAGGTGCGCCAGGACATCCCGCTGCGCATGCTGCGCTCGCTGGTCTTCGGGCCGATGGAGCACATGCTGTGGGAGGTGATCATCGCGGGCCGCCAGATCAACGTCGACCAGAGCGCCCGTGACCTCGTCGCCCTGCTGTGGCCGGCTCTGCAGGCGCCGGACGCCGAGCTGCAGCGCCTGCGCGCGCTGAAGGCGACGCTGCAGCAGGCGCTCGGGCAGGCCTGAGTGCAGGTCACGCCGGGCGCGCCATGAAAAACGCCCCGACGTCGCGGGGCAGGCACCATGGAAAACGCCCCGGCGTCGCGGGGCAGGCACCATGGAAAACGCCCCGACGTCGCGGGGCGTTCACCAGTAAACGAAGGACCGCTCAGCCCTCGAGCTTGACCAGCCCCAGCAGGCCGTCACGCGTGGAGTCGCGCACCTTCGGGCCGATCCACACCTTCATCATCATCGGGAAGAAGGCTTCGCCGGCGATCGGGTCGCCCAGGCGCTTGCCATTGAGCGAGAACTCGGTGTTCTTCTCGACGGGGTTGTAGTCGATGACCACCAGATCGCCCTTGTTGACCTTGCTGCGCTGGCCGAAGACGGCGCCGAGCTGCGAGGTGGCGATGATGTTGGCCGAGAACTCCTCGGTCGTCACGTTCTGGCGGATGCGGTCCAGCATGGCATTGGCCAGGTCCTTGGCGGACACGGCACGCAGCATGTAGAACTGGATGCGCTTGGGGCCCTTGACGCCCGTGGCGCCTTCCATGGTCGTCTGCTTGCTGGGCAGGTAGAAGGCCACGACGGTGGAGCGGGTCGAGAGAATGCTCGACGCCGCGATGCCGTTCAGCACGAGGTTCTGGTTGCCCACGGCGGCCGTGGTCGGGAAGTCGAAGCCCTCGAACTTGACGTCCGTGGCCTGTGCCGAGCCGGCCAGCACGAGCAGGCCCATCGCGAGGGGTCGCAGGAATCGCAGCATCTTGTCCCCTTGACATGCGGCAGTGCCACATCATGAAGGTACTGCCAGGGGGCGGATCATAGAGAAGTGCGCGCGCCGACGCAGCAGCGCAGTCCGGCAAGATTACGCAGCTGGCGCGGATTCGGCAGGCGCCTCTAGCTGGATTGCTGTGCATTTCACGCCAACACTGGCAGCATCCGCCCCACTCCCCGTCCCGGCGCTGCCGGGCCCGCCCGCAACGCTGCCGCGCCGACCGCACGGCGGCGTCTTGCGCCTTCCCTTTCTCCAGCAATCAGGACCACCATGAAGAAGTACACCCTGGCCCTCCTCGCTGCCACTGCCGCCCTCGGCACGGCCCATGCCACCGAAAACGGCCAGTTGCGCGCCCTGCTCGGCGCGCCGAGCTACGAGCTGGCCTCGCCGCAGTTCCCCGGCTGGTACGGCCAGCTCTGGCTGCAGCACTACAGCGCCAAGCGCCTGAAGGGCGACGATGGCCAGGACCTGCAGATGCAGGCCGCCACGCCGCTGGGCACGCTGCCCGTGCAGGTCCAGGGCGAGATCGATGCCGATGTCTTCGTGACGCGCGGCACCTGGGTCACCGAGAAACTGGTCGCCGAAGGGCGCCTGGGCTTCTCCGCTACGCTGCCCATCATCCGCCAGCGCAATGACATCCGCCTGAGTGCCACGCTGCCTGCCGGCGTGCCGGCCGGCTCCGCCGCCGCCATCCAGAACCTGCTGGACCAGCAGAGCGCCGCCCGCTCGGGCAGCAAGACCGGCCAGGGCGACCTGGACATCGCCGGCTTCGTGGACTGGCAGAACGATGACAGCCGTCTGGTGCTGGGCCTGAGCGTGGTCGCCCCGACGGGCGCCTACGACGCACAGCGCGCCGTGAACCCGGGCGCCGGCAAGTTCTGGACGGTGCGCCCGCTGGTGATCGCCTCGAAGGTCTGGGAGAACGGCGTGGAGCTGGGCCTGCGCGCCACCTACTCCGTCAACACCCGCAACACCGCGACGGACGTGCGCTCCGGCCAGTACCTGCACGCCGACTACGCCGCCATGTACCGCATCAACGATGAATGGCGCACCGGCCTGCAGGGCTATCTGGTCGAGCAGACCACCCGCGACAACGGCCCGGGCGTCGCCGCCAACGGCAACAAGGCACGCGTGCGCTCCCTGGGCCCGATGGTCGCCTACGTGTCGGAAGACGGCGTGTGGTCGGCCGAGTTCAAGGTCGCCAAGGAGTTCAGCGTGCGCAACCGCCCGGAAGGCACCACCGCCTGGGTGCGCCTGAATCTGCGCCTGGATTGATGCCGCGGGCCTGGAACCAGGCCCCGCAGACACACAAAGGGGATCGGCCGAGCCGATCCCCTTTTTTCTTGCCCGCCGACCCACCAGCGTCTGCCACCTGGACTGCGACAAGCGCTACGCCGCTCACGACCCGCCGCCCCTCGGCCGCGGACGGTCACGCATGAGGCCTGCCCCACGCGCGACGCGGGAAAGAAAAAAGGCCGGGCATGGCCCGGCCTTGTTCTGGGCGGGCGCCCGTCGGACGCCCGCTGGATCGAGACAAGCTTAGAACTTGTACTCGGCACCCACCTTGATGGTGCGAGGACGCACACCGTAACCGCCACGCAGGTCGACCGGGAAGTCGTCGTGGAACAGGTTGCCGATGTTCATGCTCAGACGCAGGTTCTTGATGCCGCTGTAGGCCATGTTGAAGCTGGTCACGATGTCCTTGCCGTAGTAGCAAGGCAGGCTGCCGGGCTTCAGGCTGGCACGGCAGGCGGACTCGCCCCAGGTGCCTTCCGTCGTCTCGTCGCCGTTCAGCTCGGTACGCGAGGTGTAGTTGAAGCGCAGGCCAGCGCTCCAGTCGCCACGCGTCCACTGGGTCGCCAGGATGGAACGCACACGCGGCGTGCCACGCAGGCCGACGGTGTTCGGACGCCATTCGTTGGCGTCGATGTCCCAGCCGCGCGACTTCAGCGCGTAGGTGGTCTGCCAGCCGAGGGTGAACGTGCCGACGTCGCTCACCTTGAAGCGAGCCTTCAGGTCCACGTCGATGCCCGAGGATTCGGTCTTGCCGAAGTTCTCGTACTGCAGCAGCAGCGTGATCAGCTGACCAGCGTCCCACTTCAGGTTGGCACCGGGCTTCAGCGCGTTGGCGCGGTTGGCCCACAGCTGGTCCTGCGAGGAGATCGGCTGACGGGCGATCAGGGATGCATAGTCAGCCTTGTCTTCACGGGCCAGGACGTAGTCCGGATCGCGGTAGGAGATTTCGTCACGACGCTCGATGTGGAAGTAATCCACGGCGACGGAGAAGTCACGCACCGGCTCGAACACGAAACCGACGGTCTTGCTGGTGGACAGCTCAGGCTTCAGCTTGGCGTTGGCCGAGATCATGGCCGGCACCGACACCGAGCAGCCCGAGTTGTAGGCCACGGTGGCGTCAGCACGGTCGTTGGCGTCACCCAGCTTCAGCGCGTCACGGATGGCCGTGGCGGCGTCGCAGCGCTTCGGATCGTAGGTGCCGTTGAAGAAGCCGGTCAGGCCGACCTTGCCCAGCGTTTCCGGGATGTTGGGGGCGCGGAAGCCACCAGCGATCGTGCCGCGCAGCAGGAACTGCGGGCTGGCTTCCCAGCGCAGGCCCAGCTTGGGGGACACGCGGCCGTCGAAGCCCGAGGCCTTGTCGAAGCGCAGAGCGCCGTTGGCGGTCAGGCCCTTGACGACCGGACCTTCCAGCTCGACGAAGGCAGCGGTCAGCTTGCGGTCGCCTTCCACCCAGACGGAGCCACGGCCGATCAGCTCGGCGTTCATGACGTTGTCGCTGGACTTGATCTTCACGTGCTCGTCACGCAGGTCCACGCCCACGGCCATCTGCAGCGCGCCGGCGGGCAGCTTGGCGACTTCGCCGCTGACCTTGGCGTCGATGAAGCGGGTGCGGTTCTCACCCTTCATGTCCAGTTCCGGGAACATGCGGTCCAGCAGTTCCTGGCTGTTCTGGCCACCGATCTTGTACTCGCCGCTTTCGACGGCGTTGGTGTAGGCGGTGCGGTGAGCGCCACGGCCACCCTTCTTGGCTTCGGCGCCGATCTGGCCGACGGCGGTTTCCCAGTCCCAGTTGCCATAGGTGCCACGGGCACCGGCCATCACACGGTACTGGTCAGCGGTGGCCGGAGCCTCCCACATGTCCACGTTGTCCATGAAGCGGTATTCCAGGCCAGCGATGCCACCGGTGTTGTTGGCCGGGTTGTTGGCGGCCAGCAGGGGCTTGTTGACGGTCTGGATGGTCTTGCTGTTGCCATCGAACCAGCGCGAGGGGGTGCCGGGGCTCGAGGTCGAGAACGGCAGGTCGCGGTACTTGGTCTCGGTGTGCGACAGGCTCACCTCGGCGAAGGCTTCCACGTTTTCGTTCACGGCGTAGCGGCCAGCCGTGTACAGGTTCACGCGCTTGGCGGGATCCGAGTAGGGGTTGATGCCGGTCAGATCGCTCGTGCAGGCCTTGGCGCTGTTCAGCTGGTTGGCCGGGCACAGGGGGCTGGCCACGCGAGCGGTCGCGATGAAGTTGCCGTTCTTGTCCTTCGAACCCTTCAGCAGGTTGCCGGGCCAGGAGGTCAGCACGGGATCGCCGAAAGCCGGGCTCACGAACTGCTTGTGCCACGACGGGTAGTAGGGCACCACGTCGGCTTGCACATAACCTTCGCGCTTGTACAGCTCGAGGTTGGCCAGCACGTTGTAGCGGTCACGGGCCATGTCGCCCATGCCGGCCACGATGCCAGCGGTGGTCTGCTTGCCGATGCTGGGCGAGGTGCCCTGCTGGTAGCTGGCGGACAGGCCCACGCCGTTGTAGTCGCGGCGGGTGATGATGTTGATCACGCCGGCCATGGCGTCGGAGCCGTAGATGGCGGAGGCGCCGTCCTTCAGGATTTCCACGCGGTCGATCACGTCGGCCGGGATGGAGTCGATGTTGACGAAGGTTTCCTTGGCGCCGTCGGCCAGACCGAAGTTGGCGATGCGGCGGCCGTTCAGCAGCACCAGCGTCGCACCCTTGCCCAGACCGCGCATGCCCACGCCGGAAGCGCCAGCGGCGAAGCTGGTGCTGCTGCCGTCGTCACGCAGTTCGCCGGTGTTCGTGGCGGTGATGGTGTCCAGCACCTGACGCACGGTGTTGGCGCCGGTCTGCTTGACTTCATTGCGGGTGATCACCTGGACCGGGGAAGCGGTCTCGGCGGCCAGGCGCTTGATGTTGGAGCCAGTGATTTCCACGCGCTGCAGTTGCACGGGTTCCGACTGGGCCTGGGCGTGAGCCGACAGGCAGGCGACGCTGCTGGCGATGGCCAGCGTGGACAGCGCAAGCTTGCGCTGGCTGATGATGATTCGAGACATTGGAAAGCCCTCTGACATGGCGCCACTTGTGGCGGAGCCGTAGCTCTGATCTAGTAGTTGCCCGCTGCCAAGTCCCCGACGTGCGGTACACCTGACAGCGCGGGCTGATTGTTTCATCCGTGTGTAGAAACGTATCTGGGAACTCCACCAAGTCTGCGGGCAAGTGATGCAGGAATGCCACAGAACCGGTCGGGGGGCGACGGCGTGCACGCGCAGCGCCCGCCGCAAGCCCCCGTCACGGCCGCCGCGGCCCCCCGGAATCCCCCCGCACCGTGAGCAGCTGCACACAAATCGGGCGGCTGCGGCGCCGGTGCGCGGCGCGGCAGGGGTTTACACCACTTTCGGCGGGTAGCCCGCCTCGGTAAGGGCCGCCACCAGCCGCTCGTCCTCGGCAGCGCTGCCGACCTGCACGGTCCGGGCTTCGCGCTGGAATTCCAGCCGGACGTCGGGATCGACCGCCTTCAGGGCTTCGGTGATGGCCGCCACGCAGTGGCCGCAGCTCATGTCGGGAAGATGGAAGGTACGCATGGAAGGCTCCTTGAAAGTTGATCCGCGCCGCAGCTTATTCATTGCCATCATGGCAAGGTCAAGCGCTGACCCGGGGGCGACAGGGGCCGCCGCGCACGGCTTGACCTTACCATCAGGTGAAGCTTGAGACTGAGGCCATGAACACCCCTGCCCCCCTGAACCTGCCCATCACGGGTATGAGCTGCGCCTCCTGCGTGAAGCGCGTCGAGCGGCTGCTGGCCAAGGTCCCCGGCGTCCGCGCCGTGACGGTCAACCTGGCGACCGAGCAGGCCGAGCTTTCCGGCGAAGCCGCCCTCCCGGAGATCGCTGCCGCGCTGCAGCAGGGCGGCTACGGCGTACGGGAGCGGCAGTGGCAGTTGCAGGTGACGGGCATGACCTGCGCCTCCTGCGTCGGCCGGATCGAGAAGGCGCTGCGCAAGCTGCCGGGCGTGCTGGCCGCCACCGTCAACCTCGCCACCGAGACCGCCAGCGTGCGCGGCCTCGCCACGCTGGACAGCGACAGCCTGATCGCGGCCATCACCCGCGCGGGCTACGGCGCCCGGCTCCAGGACGAAGGCCAGACCGCCGAGGAGCCCTCGCCCTCGCTGTGGCAGTCGCTGCAGGAGGGGCGGCTCGGGCTGGCGCTGGCCGTGCTGCTGAGCCTGCCGCTGCTGCTGCCCATGGTCGGCATGCTCTGGGGCGCCCACTGGATGCTGGACGGCTGGCTGCAGCTGGCGCTGGCGACGCCGGTGCAGTTCGTGCTGGGTGCCCGCTTCTACCGCAAGGGCTGGGCCGCGCTGAAGGCCGGCAGCGGCAACATGGACCTGCTCGTCGCCCTGGGCACGAGCGCGGCCTACGGGCTGTCGGTCTACGAGCTGCTGCGTCACGGTCCGATGAGCATGTCGCTCTATTTCGAGTCGGCCGCCGTGGTGATCACCCTCGTGCTGCTGGGCAAGCAGCTCGAGGCCCGCGCCAAGCACCGCACGACCGAGGCGATCCGCGCGCTGCGCAAGCTCCGCCCCGAGACCGCCCGCCTGCGCCGCGCCGACGGCAGCGAGCAGGACGTGCCCGTCGCCACGCTGGCCCTCGGGGATCGCGTGGTGGTGCGCCCGGGCGAGCGCATCCCCGTCGACGGCACGGTGCTGGAGGGTGCCAGCCATGTGGACGAATCCCTGATCACCGGCGAGAGCCTGCCGGTGGCGCGCGGCGAGGGCGATGCCGTCGTCGGCGGTGCCATGAACGGCGAGGGCCTGCTGCTGCTGGCGGTGCGGGCGCTGGGGGCGGAGTCCACGCTGGCGCGTATCGTGCGCCTCGTGGAGTCCGCGCAGGCCGGCAAGGCGCCGATCCAGCGCCTGGTCGACCAGGTCAGCGCCGTCTTCGTCCCCGTGGTGGTGGTCATCGCCACGCTGACGCTGCTCGCCTGGGGCTTCGGCACGGGCGACTGGGAGCGCGCGGTGCTGCACGCGGTGGCGGTGCTCGTCATTGCCTGCCCCTGCGCGCTGGGGCTGGCGACGCCCGCGGCGCTGATGGCCGGCACCGGCGTGGCCGCGCGGCGCGGCCTGCTGATCAAGGACGCGGAGGCGCTGGAGACGGCGCGCCAGTTGGAGGTGGTCGCCTTCGACAAGACCGGCACGCTGACCGAGGGCCGCCCCCGCCTGCTGGCGCACCAGCCCGCCGGGGACCTCGCCGCCGACGAACTGCTGCGGCTGTCTGCCATCCTGCAGCAGGGCAGCGAGCACCCGCTCGCCAAGGCCGTGCTCGGCGCCTGGCAGGACGCGGCCGCGGGCCGGACGCTGCCCCGGGCGGCGTCGCTGCGCGCCGTGCCCGGCCGCGGGCTGTCGGCCGAGCTCGAGGGGCAGGCCCTGATGCTGGGCAGCCAGCGCTACATGCAGGAGCTGGGCGTGGCGCTCGCTCCGCTGGAGGCCTCGGCCGCAGCGCTGCAGGCCGAGGGCCGCACGCTGTCCTGGCTCGCCCGGCGCCCCACCGCCGAGGCCCCGGCCGAGCTGCTCGGGCTGCTGGCCTTCGGCGACCCGGTGAAGCCCGGCGCGCGCGAGGCCATCGCGCAGCTGCGCCAGCTGGGCCTGCGCACCGTGCTGCTGAGCGGTGACAACCGCGGCGCGGCCGAGGCCGTGGGCCGCGAGCTGGGGCTGGACGAAGTCCATGCCGAGGTGCTGCCGGAGCACAAGGCCGAGCAGGTCGCGGCGCTCAAGGCCGGTGGCCGGCGCGTGGCCATGGTGGGCGACGGCATCAACGACGCCCCGGCGCTCGCCGCGGCGGACGTCGGCCTGGCCATGGGCAGCGGCACGGACGTCGCCATGCACGCGGCGGGCATCACGCTCATGCGCCCGGACCCGCGCCTGGTGGCCGAGGCCATCGACATCTCCCGGCGCACAGTCGCCAAGATCCGCCAGAACCTCTTCTGGGCCTTCGCCTACAACGTCGTGGGCATTCCGCTGGCGGCGCTGGGACTGCTCAACCCCGTGATCGCGGGCGCGGCGATGGCCCTGTCCAGCGTCACCGTGATCAGCAACGCGCTGCTGCTGCAGCGCTGGAGGCCTGCCCGATGAACGGACGTCTCAACATCGGCGAAGCCGCGGCACGCTCGGGCGTGTCGGCCAAGATGCTGCGCCACTACGAAAGCCTCGGCCTGCTCGGCGACGTGCCCCGCACGGAGTCCGGCTACCGGCAGTACAGCGAGCGCGAGGTCCACCTGCTGCGCTTCATCCGGCGCGGCCGGGACCTGGGCTTCTCGATGGCGGAGATCGCCGAGCTGCTGCGGCTCTGGCAGGACCGCGACCGCGCCAGCAGCCAGGTGAAGAAGATCGCGCAGGCCCACATCGCCGACCTCGACCGCCGGCTCGCCGAGATGCAGGCCATGCGCCAGACCCTGCTGCAACTCACCCAGTGCTGCCACGGGGACGAACGGCCGGACTGCCCCATCCTCGAGGGCCTGGCCGGCAGCGCGGCCACCGGTTGACGGCCCGGCCGGCATCGCCTCGTCAGCCGGCCAGCGCCGGCAGCAAGGTGTGCTGCAGATCCGCCCGCCCCAGGCGCGCCGGGCGGGCGCTGTCGGGGACGGCGATGTCGAAACGGTAGTCCTCGTCGCCCAGCTCGATCCAGCAGCGCAGGCCGTGGCGCTGCCGCAAGGCCTCCACCAGGGCGGCCAGGCCGGGGTCCTCGGCAGGGATGCCGGACACGAGCGCATCCCAGCCCGGATCGACCGACGCGAGCCGCGCGCGGGCGTCCTCCAGCGTCGCATGGCAGTCGAAGGCCAGGCCGGCCGCGCCCAGCAGGCGGGCGCACTCGACGCGGCTGCCCTCGTGAGGATCCAGCACCAGTACCCGCATCGCTCGATCCAGGCGGCGCCGGGGCAAGGCCGCGCCGTCCGTCACCTCCTGCGCGTCCACCGCGGCTGCGAGATGCAGCTCGACATCGATCGTCCCTTCGGCCACCCCTTCGCGCCGAAGCAGCACCCAGCCGCGCGCGCGGGCCAGCAGGCGCAGCAGCTGCCAGTGCAGCTCGTCCTCGCCGGCGGCCGATCCGAGGCCGGACAGGCACAGCCGATGGCGGGCCACGTCCAGCGCCGAGACGCTCAGCCGCACGTCCCGTCCGCCCGCCAGGCCATGGCCCAGCAGCAGGTCGAGGGCATGCTGCAGCAGCCCGGCGTCCAGGCGTTGCACCAGGGCCGGCCCCGGCATGAGCGTCGCGTGCAGCCCGGCCCGTTGCCAGGCGGGGGCCCACTGCGCCAGCGCCTGCGCCGCCGCCGCGTGCAGGTCCAGGGCCTCCGCGGTGCCCGGCCGGGATCCGCGCAGCGCATGGACCAGCGCCTGCATTTCCAGCCCCAGCTGCTCCAGCGCCGCGCCGGTCCGGGCGACCCGCTCGGGGCTGCCGGCCTCGGCCTGCAGCTGCAGCGCCTCGCGCGCCAGCCATTCACCCAGACTGCTCAGCAGCAGCGCAGGCACTTCCAGACTCAGGGGGCCGGCCGGTCGGGCCTCGGCGGGCGGTGGTGTCATCAGGCACTCCTTCAGGTCACGGTTCCGTCATTGGTTGCTGGCCGCCAGCACCTCGGACAGGTCGGTCAGGCCGGCCAGCACCTTCTCGATGCCGTCCTGGCGCAGCGTGCGCATGCCGGCCTGCAGGGCCAGCTGGAACATCTCGGCGGCGGGCGCCCGGCGGCGCACCAGCCCGCGCAGGGACTCGTCGGCCACCAGCAGCTCATGGATGCCGAGCCGGCCCCGGTAGCCGCTGCCGCCGCAGGCGTCGCAGCCATGGTGGCGGTACTGCACCAGCCGGCCGCCCACACCGAAGCGATCGCGCCAGCGGGCCAGCAGCGCCTCCGCCGTCAGCCCGGGCAGCGGCGTCTGAAGGTAGAGCTGCGCCAGCGAGTGCGCAGCCCGGTCGTCCAGCGGCTCCGCGACCCGGCAGTCCCGGCACAGGCGGCGCACCAGGCGCTGGGCCAGCACGCCCAGCAGGGAGTCGGAGAACATGAAGGGGTCCAGCCCGATCTCGAGCAGGCGGGTCACGCTCTCGGGGGCCGAGTTGGTGTGCAGCGTGGACATCACCAGGTGGCCCGTGAGCGACGCCTCGATGGCGATGCGCGCGGTCTCCTCGTCACGCATCTCGCCGATCATGATCACGTCCGGATCGGCCCGCAGAAAGGTCCGCATGGCCGCCGCGAAGGTCCAGCCGATGCGGGCGTTGACCTGCACCTGGCGCAGCCCTTCCTGCGTGATCTCGATCGGGTCCTCGGCGGTCCAGATCTTGCGCTTGTCCTCGTTGAGCTCGCGCATCACCGAGTGCAGCGTCGTCGTCTTGCCGCAGCCCGTCGGCCCGCAGATGAGCAGCAGCCCGTAGGACTTGGCCATCACCCGGCGCAGGCCCTCGAGGTTGCTCTCCGACAAGCCGATCTCGTCCAGCGGCAGTGGCTTCATGCCGCCCAGCAGGCGCAGCACCACGTCCTCCAGCCCGGTGTTGGTGGGCACCGTCACCAGCCGCAGCTCCACGGGCGGGCCACCGAAGCGGCTGAAGTCGATCTTGCCGTCCTGGGGGCGGCGATGCTCGGAGATGTCCAGGTCCGCCATGATCTTCAGGCGGGCGATGAGGGCGAAGCGCACCCGCGTGGGCAGCTCCAGGTAGCGGACCAGGTCGCCGTCGATGCGCAGGCGCACCCGCACCGGGCGCGGGGCGTCCGAGGCCTCGATGTGGATGTCCGAGGCGCCCAGCTCGACGGCGTCGGCGATGAGCCGGTTGACCAGGCGCACCAGCGTGTTGTCCGATTCCGCCACCACGCCGACCTCGGCATCGCCGGTCAGGCCGTCGGATTCCGCCAGCTGCTGGGCGAGCTCGCGGATGGTCGTGGCCTGCACGTCCGGAGCGAGGGCCTTGTCCTGCGCCTCGCCGGGCGCCCGCGCGATGCGGGTGAGGTCCTGCTGGTAGGCCCGCGCGATGGCCGGCAGCAGGGTGCCGGGCCGGGCCAGCACCGGCCGCACATGCAGCTCGCTGACGAAGCGCAGCACGTCCATCAGATGCTGGTCCCAGGGGTCCGCGACGGCCACCACCAGTTCATCGGCACGCACCATCAGCGGGCAGACCGACTCGCGCAGCGCGATCATGCGGGGCACCTGGGCCAGGGCGCCAGGCTCGGGCTGCACGCGGGCCAGGTCCACGGTGGGGACGCCCTGCCAGGCGGCCAGCATCTGCCGCAGCTGCGCCGGGCTCAGCACGCCATCCTTGACCAGCTGCTCACCGAGCGGCAGGTGAGGCACCGCCCCGAGCTGCCGGCCCAGCGCCCGCTGCAGCTGTGGCCGGCTCAGCAGGCCGGCGGCGATCAGGGCCTCGCCCAGATGGGCCGCGCGCGTGCCATGGTCCGTCTGCATCTGGCGCCAGAGCTGGTCCAGGTCCGTGTGGACCTGGGCCCCCGCCTTCGGTGGCGCCACGGCGCGGGTCAGCTCATCCAGGGCGGCGGGAACGGTGTCGTGCTCGTACTGCAGCTTGGTGTCCATGCAACAAAGTGTGACAGCGTGGGCGCCATCCGCACAATGTGCAGAGTGCACTGCCGCCACGACTCGCTGCAGCCCACCGCCGCTTCTTGAGCCATGTCAATGCCGGGCGGCCACCCCGGCCCCGTTCCGCAGCGCCCTCAGGCCAGCCGACCGCTCTGGAAGTCGCGCACCGCCTGCATCAGCTCGGCTTCCGTGTTCATCACGAAGGGGCCGTACTGGGCGATCGGCTCGCCCAGCGGGCGGCCGGCGATGAGCAGCAGGCGGGCGCCCGCCTCACCGGCCTGCAGGCGCACGCCGTCACTGCCGGGGGTGTTGGCAAGGATGGCCATGCGCTGCTGCGGCACGGTGCAGCCGCTGTCGAAGCGCACATCGCCGCGGTAGACATACACGAAGGCGTTGTGCGTGTCCGGCAGGGCGTGCTCGAAGCGCGCGCCGGGCGGCAGGTGGACGTCCAGGTAGACGGGTTCGGTGTGCTCGCGCTGCACGGCGCCGGCCACGCCGCGATGGGTGCCGGCAATGACGCGCACGACCGTGCCGTCCTGCGTCCATTGCGGGATCTCGCCGCTCGGGATGTCGCGGTACCACGGCTCGCACAGCTTGTGGCGGCCGGGCAGGTTCAGCCACAGCTGGAAGCCTTCCATGCGGCCTTCCTCCTGCTCGGGCAGCTCCGAATGGATCACGCCGCGCCCGGCAGTCATCCACTGCACGCCGCCGCTCTGCAGCAGGCCCTCGTGGCCCGCGGAGTCGCGATGGCGCATGCGGCCTTCGAGCATGTAGGTGATGGTCTCGAAGCCGCGGTGCGGGTGGTCGGGGAAGCCGGCGATGTAGTCGTCGGCCTGGTCCGAGCCGAAGGCGTCGAGCATCAGGAAGGGGTCCAGGCGCTGCTGCAGCGTGTGGGTCAGCACGCGCGTGAGCTTGACGCCGGCCCCATCGCTGGTGGGCTGCCCGGCCACCAGGCGTTCCACCAGGCGGGGCTGGGTCAGCGGAAGCGTTGCGGTCGACATGAGGAATCTCCTTTCGATACGCCTCGGCCCGCGCGGCCCGCGGGCGCCGCAGCTCAGAAGCCGCGGCGGCGGGGCCAGTGGGCCCAGGCCACGGCACAGAGGCAGCTGATCATCAGCACGCTGAACTCCATGCCGCCTTCACCCGGGCCAACGACGTACCAGCCCAGGGGGTAATGAAACACCACGATGCCCGTCAGCAGCACCGCCACGTGGGCGACGCAGGCCGGCACCACCAGGCGCCCGGCCAGCATCAGCAGGCTGGCGGCCGTCTGCGTCAGCAGCACCGCCCAGGCGAGCGCTCCGCCGAAGGGAAAGCCCAGCGAGGACAGGTACTCGCCGAAGCGCGGAATGTTCTCCGGATGCAGGTAGCCGTGCAGCGGGTGCATCAGGATGATCAGTGCCACCGCCACGCGCACCAGCGCCACGCTGACATGCGCCTGCGTGGGCGCGCTGCGGATCCAGGTCGAAGTCACCCTCATGCGCTCCTCGTGCGGGCCGTGACCGGCCGTGTCGAAATGCGCGCGATGGTGCCATGCCCGGCCCCGCGCCCGGCGCCGCAGCGCCGGGGACTTACCCTCAGGCCGGCTGGGCTTCGCCCTGGGCCTGCAGCAGCGAGGCGATCTGCTCGCGGGCGGCGGCCAAGCCCTGCGCCTCGGCGTCGGGGCCCATGGACAGGCCTTCGGCGTAGATGAAGTGCAGGTCCGTCATGCCCAGGAAGCCCAGCACCGTCTTCAGGTAGGGGACCATGGTGTCGCTCGGCTGGTCGCGGTAGATGCCGCCGCGGGTCAGCACGATGTAGACCTTCTTGCCCCCCAGCAGACCCTCGGGGCCGTTGGCGGTGTAGCGGAAGGTCACGCCGGCCTTGGCGATGGCGTCGATCCAGTGCTTGAGCTGCGTCGGGATGCCGAAATTGATCATGGGCACGGCCAGCACGAGGACGTCCTGCGCACGGACCTGCTCGATCAGCGCCATGTCCTGGGCGACGCGGGCGGCCTGCGCCTCGCTGCGCTGCTCGGCCGGCGTGAACAGGGCCTGCAGCGTGGCTTCGTCGAGCTCGGGCAGGTTGCGCTGGCCGAGGTCCAGGACTTCCAGGCGGGCGGCCGGCTGGCGCTCACGCAGGGCGGCGACCAGCTCGTTGGCCAGGCGGGTGGAGTGCGAACCTTGGCCGTCGTCTTGAAGGCGACGGGCGCTGCTGTTGATCTGCAGGATGTTCATACCGGGCTCCTTGCTCGCCGCAGGGCGGCGTGTTGTTGGCATGGCTGAACTTTATTGATCGCAAGACAGCACCAGAAGACCATTGAATGGATAAGATTGTTCCACCAACGGAACAATCACCATGAGCCTGGATGCCGACGACCTGCTGCTGTTTGCCCGCGTGATGGAGGCCGGCAGCTTCAGCCGGGCCGCCGAGCGCCTGCACCTGCCCAAGTCCACCGTCTCGCGCCGCATGGCGGCCCTGGAGGAGCGGCTAGGCGAGAAGCTGCTGCAGCGCTCCACCCGCCGCCTCGCGCTCACCGACTTCGGCGAGGGCGTGCTGGAGCATGCCCGGGTGGTCGCAGGCGAGGTCGACGGCGCGCTGGCGCTGGCCCTGCACCGGCAGCAGCGGCCGCGCGGGCGGTTGCGCGTCTCCATGCCGGGGGACTTCGCCCAGCAGGCGCTGCCGGAGATGCTGTCCGCCTTTGTGCGCGACAACCCCGAGGTGCAGCTGGAGCTGGACCTCTCGCCCCGCCGCGTGGACCTCATCGCCGAGGGCTTCGATCTGGCGATCCGCATGGGCACGCTGCCCGAGGACTCCCAGCTGGCCGCCCGCCGCCTGGCCCTCATCGGCACCGGGCTCTATGCCTCGCCGGGCTACCTGGCGCGACATGGCGAGCCCCAGCTGCCGCAGGCGCTCACCAGCATGCACGGCCTGATGATCCTCAGCCGCCATGGGGACGCCGTCCCGTGGAAGCTGCGCCGCGGGCAGGAGGGCGCCTGGGAGCTCTGGGAGGGTCAGCCCCAGCTCAAGACGCTGGTCAATGCGCCCGACATGCTGCTGCGCATGGCCTGCGCGGATGTCGGCATCACGGCGGTGGGCGCGCACTTTGCGCAGCCCTTCGTGGACCGGGGCGAGCTGGTGCGCGTGCTGCCGGACTGGGAGCTGCTGCCCACGCCGTGCTGGGCCGTGTTCCCGGAACGCCGGCTGATGCCGCTGCGCACCCGCGCCTTCCTCGACGCGCTCGTCGCCACGCTGAGCCGCTGCCCGAGCAGCGCCAGCGGCGGCTGATGCGCCCGCGGACGCCAGCTCCAGCGCCATGAAAAACGGCCCCGCTTGCGGGGCCGTTCAGGCAAGGAAGGGAGCGCGTCAGTCGAGCTTGAAGCCGATCTCGACGGTGGCTTCGCGCTGCTTGGGGATCGGCGCGAACTTCCACTGCTGGACCGCCGCAATGGCGCTGGAGGCCAGGCGCTTGTTCGGATTGCCGAGCGTCTCCACCTTGGTCGTGCTGCCATCCGGCTTGACCTGGAAGCGGACCATCACGGAACCATTGCGGACATTGGTGAGCAGCTGGCGCGGGATGTCCGGATCGACCTTCTGGAGCAGGCGCAGCGCGACTTCCTCTTCAGGCTCGGGCTGCGGCTGCGGCGCCGGGCGGGTGGGCTCGGTCGGCGGGGGAGCGGGCGGCGTGGCGGGGGCGGTGGCGACCAGCTCGGCCTTCGGCGCAGGCGCGGGCTCAGGCTCGCGAGCCGCGACCTGCGACTCCTGGCTGGCGGCCGGCGAGGGCACAGAGGCGGCGGCCTGCGCCGTCGGGGCTGCCACGGCCGGCTTGGGTGCCGGTGCAGCCGCCTTGGCCGTGGGGGCTGGTTTGGGGGCGGGCGCCGGCGCCTCCGGCTTGGTGGCGTGCGAGGCGTGGAACTTGATCCATTGCAGGACCTTGTCGGCATCGCGCTTGGCGCGGTCGGAATCACTCAGACCCGAGGCGGAACCTGCCTTGCCGGCGGGTTCTGCCGTCTGGGCGGACACGGCTGCGCTCAGCAGCAACTGGCAGGCCAGCGCCAGCGCGGTGGCGGAATACAGCTTGGTGGACATGCTCATTGCAACCCTAAGACCCCTGGCACGGTGTCGTGCCATCCCGTGAACAGCGGAACCTCTGCGGGCTCGTCCGTCGTTTTGATTCGGAAGGTGGCAGTCTCTTACGCCTATGACTTCCGGAAACAAGTGTCTCCCACCGGTCTGCAACCGGCACTGCGGGATTCCACCAAGCCTGCGTGCAGATCGCACGCTTCCTCCTATACACTGGCGTCTTGCTCCGGGGAGCCCTGATGCGCCAAGGCGATGGCCTTGGCGTCGGGCTGAGACGTGGTGGAAGCCATGGACCCGCTGAACTTGATCCGGTTCGTACCGGCGTAAGAAGAGCCTGCCAGCCCGTGCATCCCGCCGGGGCTGCGGGCCCTGGCACCAGGGCCGCCCTCCACCCCGGAGGGCGCACCCGCGGCGTCCGTGGCCCCACCCCGCCCCCTGCCCTGCTGGCGCCCTCGCGCCCCGACGGTTCCTGTTCCGCCTCCGGATCCCACCTGGAGACCGCATGAACAGCCTCACCGATCCCGGCCTTGCCGACGGCAGCCCCCTGGCCCAATCCCTGACCCTGACCCGCGAGCCCCTACCGGCCTCGCGCAAGGTCCACCTGAGCGGCCGGATCCACCCGGACCTGTGCGTGCCCCTGCGCGAGATCGCCCTGACCAATGGCGAACGCATCAGCGTCTACGACCCCTCCGGCCCCTACACCGACCCAGGCGCCCGCATCGACGTCAGCCAGGGCCTGCCCGCGCCCCGTGCCGCCTGGGTCGAGGCCCGCGGTGACACCGAGGCCTACGAAGGCCGCCCCATCCAGCTGATCGACGACGGCCTGCGGGATCAAGCGCAGCAGCTGCGCCTGCGCGAGCTCAGCGCCGGCCTGCAGCGCCAGCCGCGCCGTGCCAAGGCGGGGGCCAACGTCAGCCAGATGCACTACGCGCGCCGCGGCCTCATCACGCCCGAGATGGAGTACGTCGCCATCCGCGAGAACCAGCGCCTCGAGTGGATGCGCGAGTACGAGGCCGACGCCGAGCGCCAGCAGCGCCTGGCCGGCAATCCATTCGGCGCCAGCATTCCGGACGTCATCACGCCGGAGTTCGTGCGGGACGAGATCGCCCGCGGCCGCGCCATCATCCCGGCCAACATCAACCACCCGGAACTCGAGCCGATGATCATCGGCCGCAACTTCCTAGTGAAGGTCAACGCCAACATCGGCAACTCCGCCGTCACCTCGTCCATCGAGGAGGAGGTCGAGAAGCTGGTGTGGGCCACGCGCTGGGGCGCCGACACGGTCATGGACCTCAGCACCGGCCGCAACATCCACACCACCCGCGACTGGATCATCCGCAACAGCCCCGTGCCCATCGGCACCGTGCCCATCTACCAGGCGCTGGAGAAGGTCGGCGGCGTGGCCGAGGACCTCACGTGGGCGCTGTTCCGCGACACCCTCATCGAGCAGGCCGAGCAGGGCGTGGACTACTTCACCATCCACGCCGGCGTGCGCCTGCCCTTCGTGCCGATGACGGTGAAGCGCCGCACGGGCATCGTCTCGCGCGGGGGCTCGATCCTCGCGAAGTGGTGCATCGCGCATCACCAGGAAAACTTCCTCTACACGCACTTCGAAGAGATCTGCGAAATCATGAAGGCCTACGACGTCAGCTTCTCGCTGGGCGACGGCCTGCGCCCCGGCTCGCTGGCCGACGCGAACGACGAGGCGCAGTTCGCCGAGCTGCGCACGCTGGGCGAGCTCACGAAGATCGCCTGGAAGCACGACGTGCAGACCATGATCGAGGGCCCCGGCCATGTGCCCCTGCACATGATCCAGGCCAACATGACCGAGCAGCTCAAGCACTGCGACGAGGCGCCCTTCTACACGCTCGGCCCGCTGACGACCGACATCGCCCCTGGCTACGACCACATCACCAGCGGCATCGGCGCCGCGATGATCGGCTGGTTCGGCTGCGCCATGCTCTGCTACGTCACGCCCAAGGAGCATCTGGGCCTGCCTGACCGCGACGACGTCAAGCAGGGGCTGATGGCCTACAAGATCGCCGCCCACGCCGCCGACATCGCCAAGGGCCACCCCGGTGCGCGCGCCCGCGACGACGCGCTCTCCAAGGCCCGCTTCGAGTTCCGTTGGGAGGACCAGTTCAACCTCGGCCTCGACCCCGAGACGGCGCGCGAGTTCCACGACGAGACGCTGCCCAAGGACAGCGCCAAGGTGGCGCACTTCTGCTCCATGTGCGGCCCGAAGTTCTGCTCCATGAAGATCACGCAGGACGTGCGCGACTACGCGGCCCAGCTCGAGCAGGAGGCCGGCATGCAGGCCAAGAGCGCGGAGTTCAAGGCCCAGGGCGGGGAGCTCTACATCCCCATCCAGAAGGCCTGAGCCCGGCGGGAGCACGCATGAGCGCGACCATCGCCATCGCCGGGGCCGGCCTGACCGGGCGGCTCTTCGCCTGGGCCCTGGCACGGGCCGGGCACCGGGTGCAGGTCTTCGACGCAAGACCTGGCCCCGAGCCGCAGTTCGACGGCCACGGGGCCGCCGCCTTCACTGCGGCCGGCATGCTCAGCCCGCTGGCCGAGCTGGAGAAGGCGGACGTCGCCATCGCGGCTGCGGGCTGGCGCTCGCTGGCGCTGTGGCCCGGCCTGGCGCAGCAGCTGCGCCGGCGCCAGCCCGTGGGCCTGCAGCTGAACGGCAGCCTGCTGCTGGCCCAGCGCAGCGACGGTGGCGCCGCCCGGCGCGTGCTGGACCGCCTGCAGCAGCCGGGGCTCGATGCCTTCCCCACGCCGCAGGCGCTCGACCCCGAGGCCCTGGCCGCGCTGGAGCCCGCGCTGCGTCGCAGCGCCGGCCTGCAGGCCTGGCTGCTGCCCGGCGAGGGCCTCGTGCACCCGCTCGAGGCCATGGCCGCGCTGCAGGCCGACGCACCGGGCGTGGACTGGCACTGGTCCGCGCCCGCCGCCTCATGCGAGGCGCACCGGCTGCTGCTCGCGGACGGCCGGCGGCTCGATGCCGACTGGGTCATCGACTGCCGCGGCCTGGGCGCCCGGCCGGATCTGCCCGCCCTGCGCGGCGTGCGCGGCGAGGTCATCGCGCTGGACGCCGCGGGCCACGGCCTGACGCGGCCGGTGCGCCTGCTGCATCCACGCCATCGCGTCTACCTCGTGCCTCGAACGGCGGACCAGCTGCTCATCGGCGCCAGCGAGATCGAGAGCGAGGACCGCAGCCCGGTGAGCCTGCAAAGCGCCGTGGAGCTGATGGCCGCGGCCCACAGCGTGATGCCGCAGCTGGCCGAGGCCCGCATCGCGCGGCTCGACCGCAATCTGCGTCCGGCCCTGCCCGACCATCAGCCCCATCTCCACCACGAAGCCGGCCTGCTGCGCCTGAACGGGCTCTACCGCCACGGCTGGCTGCTGGCGCCGGCCCTCGTCGACCAGCTCCTTCGAAGCAGCAGCCTCGGCGCGCTGCCCGACCCCGCATGAAACCTGCCATGACGCCCCGCATCGACCACTACGCCACCACCGTGCCCAGCTCGCTGCGCGTCCACCTGGACGGCCAGCCCATGGAGGTGCCGGACGGCTGCACGCTCGCTCAGCTGCTGAGCCTGCTCGGCCAGGCCCAGGAGGCCGCCGCGACGGCCGTCAACGGCCAGCACGTGCCGCGCGAGCAGCGCGGCCTGCATGAGCTGCGCGAGGGCGACCACATCCTGCTGTTCCGCCCCATCGTGGGCGGTTGAGGGCCTTCATGGACGATCTCCTTCACATCGACGGCCGCGCCCTGCGCAGCCGCTTCTTCATCGGCTCGGCGGGCTACCCGAGCCCCCAGGTCCTGTGCGAGGCCATCCAGGCCTCGCGAAGCCAGGTGCTCACCGTCGGCCTCAAGCGCAGCCTGCAGGGCGCCGGGGACAACGGCGCCGTCGCGCTCGCCCTGCAGGCCATCCAGGCCCAGGGCGGGCACCTGCTGCCCAACACGGCCGGCTGCCGCAGCGCGCGCGAGGCCGTCACGCTCGCGCACATGGCGCGGGAGCTGTACGGCACCGCCTGGGTCAAGCTCGAGGTCACCGGCGACGATCACACGCTGCAGCCCGATCCCTTCGAGCTGCTCGACGCCGCCGCGCAGCTGGTGCGTGCGGGCTTCACCGTCTTCCCCTACTGCACCGAGGACCTGGTGCTGTGCCGCCGCCTGCTGGATGTGGGCTGCGCCGTGCTGATGCCCTGGGGCGCGCCGATCGGCTCGGGTCAGGGCCTGCTGCACCGGCATGGCCTGCGCACGCTGCGCGAGCGGCTGCCGGACGCCGTGCTCATCGTCGATGCGGGCCTCGGTGCGCCCTCGCACGCGGCGGAGGCCCTGGAGCTGGGCTTCGATGCGGTGCTGCTGAACTCCGCGGTGGCCCAGGCGCGCGATCCCGTGCGCATGGCGGCCGCCTTCCGCGATGCCGTCGACGCCGGCCGCACGGCGCGGCTCGCCGGGCTGATGGCCCCGCAGGACTTCGCCGTGGCGAGCACGCCGGTGGGCGATCACGCCTTCCTGCTGGGATGACGCGCATGACTCCCGCCCTGCCCCACCCCTGCCTGCCCTCCCCCTGGTTCGAAGCGCCGGACCCCGCGCTGACGCACCTGCCCGACTGGACGCAGGAGGCCGCGCCGCCCGTGATCTGGAGCGTGGCCGGCCACGACAGCGGCGGCGCGGCGGGCCTCAGCGCCGACGCCCGTGCCGCCGCGGCCTTCGGCGTCCATCTGTGCCCGGTGGTCGCCGCCCTCACGGCGCAGAACTCGCTCGGCGTGCAGGCCGTGCATCCGGTGCCGGCCGCCCAGATCCGCCATCAGCTGGCCGCGCTCGCGCAAGACCTGACCCCGCGCGTCATCAAGACCGGCTTGCTGGGCAGCGTCGAGGCCCTCGAGGCGCTGCTGGAGACGCTGGCCGCCCTGCGCGCCGAGGGCCGGCGCGTGGACCTCGTCGTGGACCCGGTGCTCGGCGCCAGTGCCGGCGGGCCGGACTTCTGCAGCGACGCCCTGCTGCAGGCCTACCGGGAGCGGCTGCTGCCGCAGGCCACCCTGATCACGCCCAACCGGCGCGAGGCGCTGGCCCTGCTCGCGCACCTGCCCGGCGCCGAGGCGCGCGCGGCGCTGGACGTGCCCGCCCTCGCGGCGGCCCTGCGCCAGCACCTCGCCCCGCAGGCCGGCGTCTGCATCACGGGCGGCGACGACGCCCTGCCCGTGCTCGGCGCGCAAGACCTGGCCCTCGACTGGCTGGACCTGCCCTCGCACGCCGGCCTCGCGCTGCGCGGCTGGATGGCACTGCCTCGGCAGCGGCAGTCGCCCCTGCACCACCACGGCAGCGGCTGCACCTTCGCCAGCGCCGCCGCCGCCGCGCTGGCCCGCGGCTTCCCGACGGCCGACGCGCTGGTGCTTGCCAAGATGTGCAGCTGGCACGCCCTGCGCCAGGGGCATGCGGCCGGCGCCGGTGCCGGCCCGCTGCGCCCCGCGGCGGCCTTCATCCACGCCCCCGAGGCCCTGCCGGTGATGGGCTTCGGCGATGAGACGCGCCCGGATGCCGCGACGCTCGCGCGCTGGCAGTCGGTGCTGGCCGGCACCGCCGTGGCGGGTGCCTTTGCGCCCGGGCTCTACGGCATCGTCGATGACGAGGAACGCCTCGCGGCCGTCGCCGGCTGGGGCCTGCCTCACCTGCAGCTGCGCAGCAAGAGTGTCGCGGGGAAGGATCCCTCGGTGCTGCGAGGGCGCATCACGCAGGCCGTGCAGTGCATGCGCGACCACCCGGGCACGCAGTTCTGGATCAACGACCACTGGCAGCTCGCCCTGGAGGCCGGCGCCACCGGCCTGCACCTGGGCCAGGAGGACTGGGCCTGCCTGGACGCGGCACAGCGCCGGCGGATCCTGGACAGCGGCGTGGCGCTCGGCCTGTCCAGCCACAGCCTGTGGGAGCTGGCGCGGGCACGCGGGCTGGCGCCACGCTACATCGCCTGCGGCCCGGTGTGGCCCACGACGACCAAGCACATGCCCTGGCTGGCTCAAGGCCTGAGCCAGCTGGCGTGGTGGGCGCGCATGGCGGGGCGGCCGGTGGTGGCGATCGGCGGCGTGCTGGAGGCGCCGCAGGTGGAGGCCGCCGCGCGCTGCGGCGCCTCGGCCGTCTGCCTCGTGCGCGGGCTCGAGGCGCAGCGCCTCACGGCATGCCAGGCGGCCTGGGAGGCGGGACGATCCTGACGGGGATGGGGACGGGGATGGCGTCCGCGCGGGCTCAGCGGCTGAGCCCGCGGGCCTCGATGGCCCACAGCGCCTCCACGCGGCCCTGGCGGTGCACGACCAGCTGATCATGCAGGTTCAGCGTCGGGTCGCAATGCCCGGGCACCAGCAGGACCTGCGAGCCCAGCGGCGGCTTCGGGCCGCCGGCGTCCCGGCACTGCAGGATGCCGTGCTCGTCGTTCGCGGAGACATAGTCCCAGCGCGCACTGCGGCCGTCGGCCTCCCAGACCCAGGGCATGCCGGACTCCGCGCTGAGGGACTTGAGCCCGGCGTCGAGCACGGCGCGGTCGCCCGTGCCCTCGCTCATGACGGTGCTCGCCAGCAGCAGGGCGTGATCGAAGCGCAGGCCTTCATCGGCGACCTCGTTGCGGCCGTAGTCCGCATCCATGAAGACGTAGGAGCCCGGCTGCAGCTCGGTGTACAGCCCGAGGCCGAGGTCGAAGGCGACGCTGCCGGTCCCGCCGCCGGTCACCGTCTCGCAGACCACGCCCTGGGCCTGCAGGGACTGCAGCACCGCCGCGGCGCGGTCGGTGGCGCGCTGCACCACCTCGCGGCGCGCCTCGACGCCCCGCACGTGTTGCAGCGCCCCCTGGTAGGCCTGCAGCCCCTTGAAGCGCAAGGCATCGGGGAACTGGCTCAGGGCGTCCATCAGGCGCAGCACACCGTCGGCATCGGCCACGCCGCAGCGGTCCTGCCCGATGTTGACCTCCACCAGCACGTCTAGGCGGCTGCCCTCGGCCGCGCAGGCCTGCGCCAGCTGCTCGATCTGCAGCTCGTGGTCCACGCAGATGCTCATCCGCGCGCGCCCCGCGAGCCGGGCCAGCTGGCGCGCCTTGGCCACGCCCACGAGCTCGTTGCTGATGAGGATGTCCGGGATGCCCGCCTGCACGAACGGGATCGCCTCGCTGACCTTCTGGCAGCAGATGCCCACCGCGCCGGCGGCCATCTGCGCCTGCGCGATGGCCACGCACTTGTGCGCCTTGGCATGCGGGCGCAGCGCCACGCCGGCGGAGTCGGCCGCGGCCTGCATCTGCCGGACATTGCGCTCGAAGACATCGAGATCCAGCAGCAGGGCCGGGGTGTCCACGGCCGGGAGCGGGTCGCCGGGCCAGGCGGGCGGCGGCAGGGTCAGCAGGGCGTCGGGGGTGTTCATGGCTTCATTGTGGCGCACGGCTCTAGCGTCGCAAAGGCGTGCCCCGCGCCCGCGTGGCTCTGGGGCATTGCGCCCGCTGCGTCGAATCCTCCGCCTCCGCGTCCGTGCGATAGCCCGTGAAGTCGGGCGTGCTCGCCGGGTGGGCGCAGGCATACTGCAGGCCCCGCGCGGGCCCCTCGCCCGGCGCGGACTGCCGCCTGCCATGCCCACACTTGCCCTGCTCCTCGTCCTCGCCGCCGCGCTGTGCCACGCCAGCTGGAACCTCATCGTCAAGCGCAGTGGCGGCGGCAACGAGATCGTGCTGATCAGCGCCATCCTCGTCGGCCTGGTGTGGGCGCCCGTCGCGCTCTGGCAGGGATGGGACACCGTGCCGCGCTTCGGACCGGCCGAATGGGCGGCGCTGGCCGCCAGTGCGGTGCTGCACCTCGTCTACTTCAACTGCCTGCTGTACGGCTATCGCGTCTCGGACCTCACCGTGGTCTACCCCGTGGCGCGCGGCAGCGGCCCGCTGCTGAGCACCCTGGGCGCCGTGCTGCTGCTGGACGAGCCCCTGAGCCTGACCGGCGGACTCGGCGCGCTCGCCGTGGTGGCCGGCGTGTTCCTCATCGCGGGCGGCCCGGCGCTGCTGCGGCAGGCCCATGATCCGGCGCGCAAGGCGCGGGTGCTGCTGGGGCTGCGCTGGGGGGCCATCACCGGGGCCTGCATCGCCGGCTACACCGTGCTGGACGGCTACTCGGTGAAGATCCTGCTGATCTCGCCCATCGTGCTGGACTACCTCGGCAATGTGCTGCGGATCCCCGTCATGCTGCCCCTGGCCCTGCGCGACCCGGCGGGCTTTCGCGCCGCCTGGCATCGGCAATGGCGCGCGGCGCTGGCCGTCGCGGTGCTGGGGCCGGCCAGCTACGTGATGGTGCTGTATGCCATGCGGCTGGCACCGCTGAGCCACGTGGCCCCGGCGCGAGAGCTCTCGATGCTGTTCGCGGCCCTGGCGGGCGGCTCGCTGCTCGGGGAGGGCGACCGCGCTCTGCGCCTGCTCGGCGCGGCGTTCATTGCCCTGGGCGTGATGGGGCTGGCACTCGGCTGACGCCGCGTCGCACCGCCCGGATCAGGGCGAGGCGAAGTCCTGCGTCCACGTCAGGCGGCCCGTGCCGCCGTTGGCCCGCACACAGGCGAGGCCCATGTCGACAAAGCGGGCGTTCATGATGTTGCGGCAGTGCCCCTCGCTGTTCATCCAGGCCTGTACGACGGCCTCCGCCGAGCTCTGCCCCGCCGCGATGTTCTCGCCCCACGAGGACCAGCGATAGCCGGCTGCGCTGATGCGCTGCCCGGCACTGCTGCCGTCCGAGCCCGTGTGGTCGAAGAAGTTGTGGTCCACCATGTCCTGCGAATGCCGCTGCGCCGCCTGCGCGAGCGCCGCGCTCCAGCGGATCGCGCTGACCGCCGGCATGGATTGCGTGCCGCAGACCGCGCCGCGCTGCCGCTGCGTGTTGATCAGGCGCAGCAGGCTGCCCTGGAAGTCCGGAAGGCCGCAATCGGCGGCGACAGGGGCAGGGGCAGGGGCAGGGGCAGGGGCAGGGGCAGGTGTCGGTGTCGGTGTCGGTGTCGGTGTCGGTGTCGGGGTCGGGGTCGGGGTCGGGGTCGGTGCCGGTGCCGGTGCCGGCGCGGGAGCCGGAGCCGGAGCCGGAGCCGGAGCCGGAGCCGGTGCGGGCCCAGGAGTTGGAGCAGGCACGGGCGCGGGTGTCGGTGTCGGCATCGGTGTCGTCGACGAGCCCCCGCCCCCGCAGGCCTGCAGCAGCAACAGAAGGCTCAGGAAGCCCAGGGGCGTTCGGGAAGACAGGGAGGACGACATGACAGCTCGGGAGGGAGGCCCAACGGGGCGGCGGCGCATTGTGAAGGGGCCCGGGCCGGTTGGCGCGTGCCTGCAACAACTGCACACCGTCTCATGCAGCTTGTTGCGCCCCCGCCCAAAGGCGTGGCGGCCGGCGGCGTCCCGGCAAGCGGTGAAGTCCCCAGGCATCCAGGCGGCGGGCGGGTGCTAGGCTGGCGGCCTCCTCGTCCCTGTTTCCTGGGCTCTGTCCCGGCCCCTGCCCATGATTCCCTTGCCCCCGCTCGGCACGGTCCTGCCGCCCATTCCCCCGACGGCGCCCCGCCTGGTCGACGACGGCCTCGAGCAGGGCCGCAACTACTGGGTCTGCGACGACGTCCTGCCCAACGCCGAGGAGATCCGCGAGCGCTGTCTGCAGCACCAGGAATGGCACTACGGCTTCCCTCATGCCAAGGAGAGCTGGCCGGGCATGCGGTTCCGGGGGGCCCTGAACGAGAGCGAGATCGCCCAGCTGGAGGGCCGCGTCCGTGAACTCACGGGCGCCCGCCGCCTGTGGGTCGGCACCGCGCCGAATGGGGCGACGCTCGACTTCAACGTCGCCCAGCTCGTCGGGGCCAAGGAATGCGGCGCCCGCCCGCACACCGACCGCCGCGACCTCTGCACCTATGCCGCCGTGCTCTACCTGCACCCGAATCCGCCGGCGGACACCGGCACCAGCTTCTACCGGCTGCGCTACCCCAACGGCGCCGTCGGCGGCAACCTCGTGGGCCCGCCGCACAAGAGCCTGGTGGACGCGCTGAACGTGCGCAGCCTGCCTCCCCAGGCCTGGTACGAGGAGAAGCGCGTGGAGAACCGCTTCAATCGCCTGCTGCTCTACAAGGCGGCGCTCGTCCACAGCGCGACCGCCTATTTCGGCGAGCTCCTGGCGGACAAGCGGCTCACGGCCGTCTTCTTCTGGCTCGCGGAACACTGACTTGTTCACGCTTGGCGCCGGTATGGCACGACCGGGGCTTGCCACGCCCCCGGCCCTCGGCTAGCGTCCACCTGCCGACAGCCCACCACCGCCATGAAAAAAATCCTGATCGTCGATGACCAGAACGAAATCCGCGATCTGCTGCGCATGACGCTGGAGCTGGCCCAGAGCTTCACGCTCGCCGAGGCCGGCACCGCCGCCGAGGCCCTGGCGAAGGTGAAGACCGAGCAGCCGGACCTCATCCTCATGGACGTGATGATGCCGGGCGGGATGTCGGGGCTCGAGGCCTGCCGCCAGATCAAGCAGGCGGCCGCAACGGGCGCCGCGCCCAAGGTCGTGATCGTCAGCGCCCGACCGTTCTCGGACATGCAGGCGGAGTTCGAGGCCAGCGGCGCCGACCTCTTCATCGCCAAGCCCTTCGGTCCCATCCAGCTGGTGCAGGGCATCATGAGCCTCTATGGCAACGCGGGCGCCGGCGCCTGACACCCGGGCAAGTACCGACACCGCCGCTCACTCGACGCATTAGCATCGCGCTCCAGAGCACGGCCCCACGAGGCCTGCCGCCCTGGAGGGATCCAGCCCTGGCCGCACCCGGCGGCCGCCCTACCCCTGACCAAGGACTGGATCATGAAATCGATCAAGAAGCGCATTGCCCTGTTTGCCCTGGCCGCCCTTTGCGGAGGCGCGATTGCCTATCCGCCGCCCAAGTACTTCTGCTACAAGGCCTGCGCCATGGACTTCCTGAAGGGCACGCCCGAGTACGCCGAGTGCATCGCCGAGTGCGATGACATCTACCCCTGAGGGTGCCGCCGGGCCGCCCGCCTGAGGCGGCCTGCGTAGGGCGGCGGGCCTCGCGTGCCGGGCGCACGCCGGCGTCCGCCCCCGTCGCCGATCCTCTTCCTCACAGGCCGCAAGGCCTTCCCCCGATGAACCGCCATCTGCGTCGTTTCGGTCCCGGGCTGGCCATCGTGGCCCTGGGCCTCCTGGCAGGCTACGCCCTTCCCCGCGTGCCGACCTGGCTGCGTCCCGCCTACACCGAGGGCGACTACCGCGCCCACTTCCAGGGCCACGCCGAGCCGGTGCTGGTCTACGGCACGGCCAGCTGCCGCTACTGCAAGGCCACGCGCGCCTACTTCCAGGCTCGCGGGATCGCCTTCGCCGACCTCGACGTCCAGCGGGACCCCGAACAGCAGCGCCGCCTGCAGAGCCTGGGGGACGGGCAGGCCGTGCCGGTCGTGCTCATCGGCCAGCGCATGATCGTGGGCTACCAGCCCGAGGCCTTCGAGGCCGCCCTCGCCCAGCCGCCGCGCTGAACGGCCAGTGCCCCGTCGGCGAGCCCCCGGGGCCGTCAGTCGGGCGTTCCTCATGCATTCTGTTGGCAAGATGCCCACCGGACGGGCGGCGCGCGCCTGGCTGCTTGCTATAAAGCGGGCCTGCCTGTCTTTGTCTGTGCCTGCCATGCTTCAACGCCGTTCCCTCCTGACCCGCAGCACCCGCGCCCTCGTGCTGGCGGGTGTCTGCAGCCTCCTGCCGCTCGGGGTCGTGACCGCCGCCGAGGCCGGCCCCGACACCGCCCGTCGCGCCGTGGCCTACAGCGATTACGCCCAGTGGCGCAGCATCCAGGGCGCCGTGCTCTCGCGGGATGGCCGCTTTGCCGCCTACGCCCTCGTCGGGCAGGAAAGCGACGGCGAGCTGGTCGTGCGCCGTCTGGCCGACGGGCAGGAGTGGCGCGTGCCGCGCGGCCTGCAGCCCCAGTTCAGCGCCGACAGCCGCTTCCTGGCCTTTGCCCAGGCCCCCACGCGTGCCGCACAGGACCAGGCCCGCAAGGACAAGAAAAAGGGCGACGACGCGCCCAAGCCCGGCGCCGGCTGGCTGGACCTCGCCAGCGGCCGCTTCGAGACCGTGGACCGCGTCAAGCGCGTCGCCTTCCCCGAGGACGGCAGCGGCCGCCTCGCCTTGTGGCTGGAGGCCCCGGTCAAGGCTGACACCAAACCTGACACCAAGGCAGACAAGAAGGCCGACGACGACGCCCCGGACCAGATCGCCCTCAGCGAGACCGGCTTCTTCGGAGCCAGCCACGCCAGCGCTGAGGCCGGCCGGAAGAAAGACGCCGGCACCGCGCTGCTGCTGGTGAACCCCGCCGATGGCCAGCGCCAGCGCCTGGAGGACGTCAGCGCCTTCGTCTGGAGCCGGGACGGCCAGTGGCTGGCGTTTGCCGTCACCACGCCTGCCGCAAAGGAAACGAAGGACGCAAGGGACGCAAAGGACGCGAAGACCCCGAAGGACGCCAAGGCCTCGCGCGACGGGGTCTACCTCCTCGCCGGCACCGGGGGCGAGCCGCGCCTCCTGCTGGGCGGCCGGGGCGCCTACCGACAACTGCAGTTCGACGACGCCGGCCGCCAGCTGGCCTTCGTCAGCAACCGGGACCACCTGGCCCAGGAAGGCACGTCGGAACGCAAGGAGGACCGGAAGGACGAGGCCAAGGACGACGCCAAGGCGCCTGCCACCCCGTTCAAGCTCTACCACTGGCGCGCGGACGAGGCCGGCGCCGTCGAGTTGCTAGCCGCCGGCAGCGCCGGTCTGCGGGAGGGCTTCTCTCCCAGCGAGCACGCCAGCCTGCGATTCAGCAAGGACGGCCGCCGCCTCTTCCTCGGCACGGCTCCGCTGCCCAAGGAGCCGGCCAAGGACGCGCCGGAGCCGCTCAAGGTCGACCTCTGGCACTGGCAAGACCCGGAGCTGCAATCCATGCAGAAGGTCCGGGCCGAGAAGGAGAAGCTCCGCAGCTACCGTGCCGTGATCCACCTGGACCTGCCGGCCGAGCGCCGCTTCGTGCAGCTGGCCACGCCGGAGCTGCCGGAGGTCGCCGTCAACGACAACGCCGAGTTCGCCCTCGGCTTCAACGAGCTCCCCTACCGCGCGCTGCAATCCTGGGACACGCTCTACCGCGACGCCTACGCCGTCAGTCTGAAGGACGGCAGCACGCGCCTGCTGGCGCGCCGGTTGCGCGGCATGCCGCTGCTCTCCCCCGGCGGGCGCTACGTGACGGCCTTCCTGCCCGAGAAGAAGCAGTGGATGGCCTGGCGAACGCAGGATGGCAGCGCCCGTGCCCTGACGGCCGGCATCGCCGGCGAGCATTTCGAGAACGTGGAGCGCGACGTCGTCGAGCCCGCCGATGCCTACGGGCAGGTCGGCTGGATGCCCGAGGACCGCGCCGTGGTGCTGAACGCCCAGTTCGACCTCTGGTCCGTGGACCCCGAGAGCCTGGCAGCGAAGCGCCTCACGCCGGGCATCAACGCGGCCCGGCCCGGCGGTACCTCGCCGCGGATCCAGCTGCGCCTGCAGCGGGTGGACGACGAGGGCGGCGACCGCGCGGAGCGCGAGGAGCAGCGCCACGCCCGCCCCCTGCCCGCCGGCCCCTGGATCCTGCTCGGGACGGCCGAGCAGGACAAGTCCACCGCCTTCTACCGTCTCGACCCGAGCGGCACCAGCGCCCCCGAGCGCCTGCTGCATCGGCCGCAGCTGTTGGGCGGCCTCGTGAAGGCCCGCGATGCCGACGTCTGGCTGCACACGGCGCAGGACTTCCGCACCTTCCCGGACCTGTGGCTGAGCCAGGGGCCGCTCGGCGAGGGCCAGCGCCTGTCCGACGCCAACCCGCAGCAGGCGCGCCTGCGCTGGGGCACGCAGGAGATCATCGGCTACACCTCGGCCAAGGGGCGCCCGCTGCGCGCCCTGCTGGCCAAGCCTGAGGACTTCGACCCGAAGAAGAAGTACCCGCTGATGGTCTACATCTACGAGAAGATGACGGACAACCTGCACCGCTACGTGCCCCCGGCGCCCGGCCAGAACATCAACGTGAGCCGCTATGTCAGCAAGGGCTACCTCGTGCTGCGCCCGGACATCGTCTACACCATCGGCCACCCGGGCCAGAGCGCGATGGACACGGTCATCCCGGCCATTCAGCAGCTGGTGAAGCAGGGCTTCGTCGATGAGAAGCGCATCGGCATCCAGGGCCACAGCTGGGGCGCCTACCAGGTCAACTATCTGCTGACCCGCACCACCATGTTCCGCGCGGCCGAGGCCGGGGCCTCGATGGCCAACATGATCAGCGGCTATGGCGGCATCCGCTGGGGCACGGGCCGCAGCCGCGCCTTCCAGTACGAGCAGCAGCAGAGCCGCATCGGTGCCACGCCCTGGCAGCGCCCGGACCTGTACGTCGAGAACTCGCCGATCTTCCGCATCGACCGCATCACCACGCCCTACCTCACCGTGCACAACGATGAGGATGACGCCGTGCCCTACTACCAGGCCATCGAGTTCTTCACCGCGCTGCGCCGCCTGGGCAAGGAGGCCTACTGGTTCAACTACAACGGCGAGAAGCACGGCCTGCGGGACCGCGACGCCCTCAAGCACTTCACCGTGCACATGGGCGAGTTCTTCGACCACTACCTGCTCGGCGAGCCGCGCCCGGCCTGGATGGACCAGCCGGTGCCCTATCTGGAACGCGGCAAGCGCGACGTGATGCCCCTGTTCAAGCCGACCGCCGAGCGCATCCCCGTGCGCGCGCCCGTGATCGAGGACCCCTCGACGCCGCCGCCTCAGCCGCTGCAGACGCGCTGAGGACCTGCGCGCTCAGCTGGCCGACTTGTCCACCAGGGCGGCCGGCGCAGCGCCCGCGGGCGGCGCGGGCGGTGCCGGCTGCTCGCGGGCGAGGGTCTCGAAGAAGCTCTCGCTCATGGTGCCGGCGCTGAGGCGATGCACCAGGGCCATCATGAACCGGCGCTTGGCGGCCAGGGCCAGGTCTTGCTCGGACCAGGCCTTGACCCGGCCCGCATAACCCGGCGTCATCAGCCAGCCGAAGACCTCGGCCTTGTCTTCCTCGGGGCCGTAGAGGGCATAACGGCTGACCAGCCCGGCGGCCGGGTGCCCCAGGTTGTGGAAGGTGCCGCCATAGGCCGTGGCACCGCCCTGCCCGTAGCTCAGCCCCTCGGGATTGAGCGCCAGCCAGGCCGGGTCGCGGTAGTAGAAGTCGCCGAAGAGGCGCAGTTCGACAAGGTGGTAGAGCTCGTGGTGCACACGCAGCTCCATGCCGGCGGCGCACAAGGGATTGGCGTTGTCCGCGTAGACCACGGCATGGCGCTCGGGGGCCGGCATGGCCAGGCGCATCTGGGTGTCGCCCACGACCAGATCCTTCACCAGCCCGACCTCCTGCAGGCCGGCCCGCTGGAAGAAGCCCGGGTGGTAGCGCTCCAGCGCCGGCAGCACGACGGCCAGCAGGCGACGCAGGCGCGCCAGCTCGGCCGGCGCCACGCCGAAGCGCTGTGCCTGGGCATGCTCCCAGGGGCCGTCCCAGTTCGCGCGCAAGCCCAGGGCCTGCAGACGCTGCTCGGCATGGGCGCGCAGGGCCTCCAGCGAGGCGCCCGCGGGCAGCGGCAGCTCGTAGCGGAACTCGGAGGGGCACTCCATCGCCAGGCTGTCCGGGCCCTGCACCGGCTTGCCGGGTCCGCCGGATGCGCCCGTACCGATCCCGGCGCACGCACTCAGGGCCAGGACCAGGCCGGCGCACGCGCTGCGCACGGCGGCGCGGCGCAATGCCATGCCCGATGCGCTGCCGCCCCGTGGCCGCGATGCCCGGTCGGCCTTGTCGCCCACTGCCCTGTCGTCCGTTGCCTTGCCGCCCGCTGCGCTCATGCCCGCTGTCCTCCCTGGTGACGGGCCGGTCGCCGCGGTCGAGGCTCCGCCTGACGTCGTCCGTGCCGATCCGGATGATCCGCACGACCCGGCCCGAGGCGGATGGTAGCGGCCCCCGCATGGGATGATGGCGGCGCGGCGCGCCTGCCGCACGCCCTGCCTTTCACGGAACCGCGCCATGCTCGACGCCATCGAACTCCAGACCCCGGCCGCGCCGGCCGCCAGCCTCATCGTCCTGCACGGCCTCGGCGCCAGCGGGGATGATTTCGTGCCCGTCTGCCAGGCGATGGACCTGCGCGCCGTCGGCGGCCTGCGCGTGATCCTGCCGCAGGCGCCTGAGCGGCCTGTGTCCATCAACGGCGGCTACCGCATGCCGGCCTGGTACGACATCGGCCTCGACGCCACGGGGCAGCGGGTCGAGGACGAGCGCGGGCTGCGGGAGTCCCAGCGCAGCATCGAAGCCCTCATCGCCCGGGAGGTCGAACGCGGCATCCCCGCCTCGCGCATCGTGCTGATGGGCTTCTCGCAGGGCGCGGCCATGACGCTGATGACGGGGCTGCGCCATCCGCAGCGCCTGGCGGGCCTGGTGGCGCTGTCCGGCTACCTGCCGCTGGCCTCGACCACCGAGGCCGAACGTCAGGCCGCCAACGCCGACGTGCCGCTGTTCCTGGCTCATGGCGACGCCGACGAGGTCGTGCTGCCCTCGCGCGGGATGGCCGGCAAGCTTGAGCTCGAGCGCCTGGGCTACCGGCCGCAGTGGCACGGCTATGCCATGGGCCACGAGGTCTGCATGGACGAGATCCACGACATCGCTGCCTTCCTCTGCGGCTGCCTGGCGTCCGGCGCGGGCGCGGCCTGACGCGCCGCACCCCCTTCGGCCGGGGGAATGGCGACAGGAAGGCCGCCGCCGTTCGGCGTCCATCGTCATCGGCCTCCCCGGGCCGGCCGCGGCACCCCGGGACGGTGCCGCCGCGGTACTCAGCGCAGCGCCAGAAGCGCGCGGCAGCGCTCCTCGTGCTGGGCGATCTCCTCGAGCGTCACCTCGATGTCCTCCAGCTGCTGCTCCAGCTGCCGGCGGTGCTGGGCCAGCACCTCGAGGAAGGCCTTGAGCTGCGGGGCCGTGTCGGCGCCGGCGGCGTCGTACATGTCCACCAGCTGCTTGATCTCCTGCAGCGACAGCCCCAGGCGCTTGCCGCGCAGCGTCAGCTTCAGCCGGGTGCGGTCGCGGTGGGTGTAGACGCGGTTGCGCCCTTCGCGGGCGGGGCTCAGCAGGCCCATGTCCTCGTAGAAGCGGATGGCGCGGGGCGTGATGTCGAACTCGGCCGCCAGCTCCGTGATGGTGAAGAGGCGGGTGCTGCCGTCCGCCGCAGACTCAGCGGCGGCATCGGCGGCGCCCGCGTCACCGCCCCCTGCGAGGGCTTTTGCGGGGGCGCTCAGGTCGGACTCGATGCTCATGGCTACACTGCGCTGAATGACGTTTACGTTAACGTTAGTCTAAGCCTTTGCAGCCCATGGCCAATCCGCGCGAATCCGAACTGAGCTATCCCTGGGGCGAGTCCCTGCCCGAGCCCGGCGGCCTGATGGCCCTCGAGCCCGGCCTCGCCTGGGTGCGCATGGGACTGCCCTTTGCGCTGGACCACATCAATCTGTGGCTGCTGCGGGACGAGATCGACGGCCGCGCCGGCTGGACGCTCGTGGACTGCGGCGTTGCCAACGACGCCACCCGGGCGCTGTGGGAGCAGGTGCTGACGGAGGGCCTCCAGGGCGAGCCGCTGCTGCGCGTGCTGGTCACGCACTTCCATCCGGACCACCTGGGCCTGGCCGCCTGGCTCACCGAGCGCTTCAGCACGCCGGAGCAGCCCTGCCGGCTGTGGATGAGCGCGGCGGACTACAACCTCGCGCGCATCGCCAGCAGCTCGACCGTCGGCATGGGCGGCGAGGCCGCCGCCGCCTTCTTCGCCAGCCACGGCCTGACGGACCCGGAGGCCCAGGCCAAGATCCGCGGCCGCGCCAGCTACTACCCCAGCATGGTGCCCGCCATGCCGGCCAGCTATCGGCGCCTCATGCCCGGGCAGACGGTGCGGATCGGCGGCGCACGCTGGCGCTGCATCGGCGGCTACGGGCATGCGCCCGAGCACCTCAGCTTCTTCCGCGAGGACGGCGCCCCGGTGCTGATCTCCGGCGACATGCTGCTGCCGCGCATCTCCACCAATGTCAGCGTAGTGGACGTGGAGCCCGAGGCCAACCCCCTGCAGCTCTATCTCGACTCCCTGGCCGCCCTCCTCGATCTCCCGGCGGACACACTGGTGCTGCCCTCGCATGGCCGCCCCTTCCGCGGCCTACCGGCGCGCGTGGACCAGCTCCAGGCCCATCACCGCGAGCGGCTCGACGAGGTGCTGCAGGCCTGCAGCGAACGGCCCTGCGATGCCGCCGGCTTGCTGCCCCTGCTCTTCAAGCGGCCCCTGGACCTGCACCAGACGACCTTTGCCATGGGCGAGTCCATCGCCCACCTGAATGCGCTGTGGCTGGACGGGCGCCTGCGCCGCGAGCGCAGCGCCGACGGCGTCCTGCGCTTCCGCTGCTGAGGCGCCGCCCGGCGCGGACCAGCCACCAAGAAAAAACCGCCGGCGCTTGCGCGACGGCGGTTTTCCTTTTGGTTGTCGATCGAGCCGGGCAGAACCTCGGCTCGGCGATCCACGACTGACCCAGATGAATCAGCTGGGATCTCCTGAACACAACCCGGGCGAAACGGCCGCTGAATCGCGGATGCCTGGTTTCGCCGAAGGCTGCCCTGTTCCTCTCAGAGCAGCCGGGGCCGTGTCGTGATGACAGCTTGCACGTAAGAGTGTGCGTTTGGCGGCACTGCGGCGACTATCCTCCTAAAGGGGGGACTGCCGGATCAGATCCGCATCACTCGCTGAAGTTTGGCAGGGCCGCGCGGCGCAGTTGCTGGCGGGATTGTTCGTAATCCGGCAGCACGGCGCCCACGACCGCCCAGAAACGCGGGCTGTGGTTCATCTCGTGCAGATGGGCCAGCTCGTGCACCACCACGTAGTCGATGGTGGCGGGCTCGAAGTGGATCAGCCGCCAGTTCAAGCGCACGGAACCGTCGATGCTGGCGCTGCCCCAGCGGGTCTGGGCCGAAGACAGCCGCAGCCGGCTGATACGCACGCCCATCTGGGCCGCGAAATGCGCACAGCGCTGGGTGAACAGGCTGCGGGCCTGCGCCTGCAGCCAGGCGAGGACGGCATCACGGATCTGCAGCGGCGCGGCGTCTTGCGGCAGCCCGAGGTAGAGCGTCTGGCGCGGCACGCTGGCCAGGCTCGGCTGCGGGTCGGCCAGGCCAGTGTCCAGGCGGGCCTTGTGCGGCAGGCGGGCGGCCGAGGGGTCCAGCACGATGATGAGGTCCTGCCCGAGGTAGGGCACCGTGCAGCCGTCCGCCCACTGGATCTGCGCGGCGGCCAGGCGCTCGCTGCGTTCCTGCTGCTCCTGCAGCTTGCGCAGGATCCACCCGGCCTTGTGCTGCAGCGCGCGCTCGATCTCGCCCACGGGCACCCATTTCGGCGCACTGACCCGCAGGCCCGCCTCGCTGATGGTGAAGCCGATGCTGCGGCGGCGTGCGCGGCGCAGCTCGTAGCCCACCTCCTCGGCGCCGAGGAGCACTCGGCGCTGCGGCGACGTCGGGGATGCCGGAGAAGACGGCGACGAGGAAGACGAGGAGAACGGGGGGGCGGCGGACGAAGGCGGCATGCTCGGGCGGCGCGGGCGCCGGCTCGCCGGCGGCACCGAGGCGTCCGCGGGAGGCGCCGAGGAGGGCGCCTCCGGCTCCCGCTCGAAAAGCGAAAGCTGGACGTACTGGAAAAGGCTGGCCAGGCGGTGCAGCATGGCCGTCGAGTTTACGGGGGGAAGCGCCCCCCTGCGAGAGGGAAGGCGATCAGTTGACAGCGCCGTGCCGGATCAGGCCGACGGGCCCGCGCTCGGCGTGACATAGGCCTCGGGATCCAGGCGGCGCATCTCGGCCTCGATCCACTCCTCGACCTGCTTCATCAGCTCGACGGGCTCCCGGCCCACCGAGGGAATCGGCTGGCCGATGGAGATGTCCACCACGCCCGGGCGCAGCAGGAAGCTCTTGCGCGGCCAGCAGCGCGCGGAGGTGGCGGCGATGGGCACCACCGGCACGCCGGTGGCCACGGCCAGGCGCGTGCCGCCGCTCTTGTACTCACCCTTCTGGCCGCGGGCGATGCGCGTGCCCTCGGGGAACATGATGACCCAGTTGCCCAGCTCGGCCATGCGCTTGCCCTGCTTGAGCACCTTGGCCCAGGCTTCGGAGCGGCGGCCGCGGTCGATATGGATCATGTCCATGCGGGCCATGGCCCAGCCGAAGAAGGGCACGTAGAGCAGCTCGCGCTTGAACACGTAGGCCATGGGGTGGGTCATGATCGCCGGATAGGCGAAGGTCTCCCAGGTGCTCTGGTGCTTGGAGAGCAGGATCACCGCGCTCTTGCGATCGGCGCGGGTGGGCAGGTGCTCCATGCCCTGCACGCGGTACTTCACACCGCAGATCGCCTTGGCACCCCAGATGGCCAGGGCCAGCCAGCCGGCACAGGTCCAGTAGACCTTGTCACCCCGTACGAAGACGGACAGCAGCACCGCGAACAGCGCCCAGGGAATGACGGTGACGATCAGGAAAAGGACAAAGATCAGCGAACGGATCGCCGCCAGCAGCAAGCTCAATTCAAGTCTCCGGGAACGGTGTTGGGGGACAGCTGCTCGCCGCGGGCGTCGGCCCGGGCGCGCCGTTCTTCTTGGATCAGGTGTTCGGCGAAGTTCGCCAGGTTGTCATGCAGGCGCGCACCGGGGACCTGGGCAAGCTGCGCCTGGATCTGCCCTTCGTCGGCCAGACCGAGGCGCTCGCCGCGCAGCAGGTGCGGGATGCAGCCGGCGGCCTGCGCCGTCTGGAGGTCCTTGAGGCTCGCCCCCACCATGTGGACCTGCGCGAGGTCCACATTGAAGCGCTCGCCGATCTGGGTGACCAGACCGGGCAGGGGCTTGCGGCAGGTGCAGCCTTCGTCCGGCGTGTGCGGGCAGAAGAAGACGGCATCGAGCCGGCCGCCCTTCTCCGCCAGCAGCTGGTTGAGGCGCTGATGGACGGCATTGAGCGAGGCCATGTCGAGCAGGCCGCGGCCGATGCCGGGCTGGTTCGTCGCCATGACCGTGTGCCAGCCGGCATGGTTCAGGCGCGCCACCGCTTCCAGGGCCCCGGGCAGGGGCTCCAGCTCGTCGACCGACTTGACGTGGTCGTCGCGGAAGCGGTTGATCGTCCCGTCACGCCCCAGGATGACGAGTTTCATGCTGTGGCTGTGATCGGAACGGGCGGGCATGGGATGCTCCTCAGGAAGCCAGGCGCGAAAGGTCGGCCACGCGGTTCATGGCCCCGTGCAGGCGGTTCAGCAGGGCCTGGCGGTTGGCGCGCAGAGCCGCGTCCTCGGCGTTGACCATGACGCCGTCGAAGAAGGCGTCGACCGGGCCCTTGAGCGCGGCCAGGGCCTTCAGCGAGCCGGCGTAGTCGTGCTGCTCGAACAGCGTGTCGGCCTGCGGCTGCACCTCGGCCAGCGCGGCGGCCAGGGCCTGCTCGGCGGCTTCCTTCAGCAGCGCGGCGTCCACGGTCGTGGGCAGCTCGCCCTCGATCTTCTTGAGGATGTTGCCCACGCGTTTGTTGGCGGCGGCCAGCGAGGCGGCCTCGGGCAGCGCAGCGAAGGCGCGCACGGCCTCCAAGCGGCGCGGCACGTCGCCCAGGCGGCTCGGGTTCAGCGCCAGCACGGCGTCCACTTCCTGGGCGGTGTAGCCCTGGTCGCGCAGCGAGACGGCCACACGGTCCGCGAAGAAGCCCAGCAGGGCCTCGCGCGGGTTCGTGATCAGCTCGCCGAAGGCCGGCACGGCGGCGTCGATCAGCGCGGGCAGGTCCAGCGGCAGGTTCTTCTCGACGAGGATGCGGACCACGCCCAGCGCATGGCGGCGCAGGGCGAAGGGGTCCTTGTCACCCGTGGGCAGCTGGCCGATGCCGAAGAGGCCCACCAGGGTCTCGAGCTTGTCGGCCAGGGCCAGCACGGTGCCGGTGTGGTTGCGCGGCAGGGTGTCACCCGCGAAGCGCGGCTTGTAGTGGTCCTCGATGGCAATGGCCACGCCGTCACGCAGGCCTTCGTGGCGCGCGTAGTAGGCGCCCATGATGCCCTGCAGCTCGGGGAACTCGCCGACCATGTCGGTCAGCAGGTCGGCCTTGGCCAGCAGGGCCGCCAGATCGGCCTTGTGCGACAGCATCTGCAGCTCGTCGTGCGATTGCACCGAGGCCGGTTGATGGTCGCCCAGCTGATGAACGATGGCCCGCGCGATGAAGCGCACGCGCTCGACGCGATCGCCCTGCGAGCCCAGCTTGCCGTGGTAGACCACCTTGGCAAGACCTGGCACCCGATCGGCCAGCGTCTTCTTGCGGTCCTGGTCGTAGAAGAACTTGGCGTCCGACAGGCGCGGGCGCACCACGCGCTCGTTGCCGCCGATCACCGCGCTGGCGTCGGCCGGGCGGATGTTGGAGACGACGAGGAACTTGTGCGTGAGCTTGCCGGCGGCGTCGAGCAGCGGGAAGTACTTCTGGTTGGCCTTCATCGTGAGGATGAGGCACTCCTGCGGCACGGCGAGGAACTCCGGCTCGAACTGGCAGGTCAGCACATTGGGACGCTCGACCAGGGCGGTGACCTCGTCCAGCAGGGCGTCGTCGTCGATGGGCTTGAGGCCTTCCTTCGCGGCGGCGGCGTTGAGCTGGGCTAGGATCTCGGCACGGCGTTCGTCGAAGCTGGCGATCACGGCGCCCTGCTCGCGCAGCTGGGCGGCATAGCTGTCAGCGCTCTCGATGACGAGGCGCGGCTGCGCGGCCTCGAAGCGGTGGCCCAGGGTCTCGCGGCCGGACGTCAGGCCCAGCGTCGCCACCGGCACCACGGCCGTGCCGTGCAGCGCCACGAGGCCATGGGCCGGGCGCACGAAGTTGACGCTGCTCCAGCCGTCGGCCAGCTGGTAGCTCATCACCTTCGGGATGGGCAGCTTGGCGAGGGCTTCGTCCAGGGCCTTCTGCAGGCCCTCGGCCAGCGTGGCACCGGCGACCATGGAATCCAGGAACAGCGCTTCGGCCTTGCCATCCGGCAGGCGCTTGAGCTGGGGCACGACGCTCGCATCGGCGCCCAGGCTGGCCAGCTTCTTCAGCAGGGCCGGCGTGGGCTGGCCATCGGCGGCCAGGGCCACGGCAACGGGCATGAGCTTCTGCTGCACGGCGCGGTCGGCGGCCTTGGCGGCCACGGCCGTCACATGGACGGCCAGGCGGCGCGGCGAGGCGAAGGGCGTGACGGCGGCCTCGGCGCCGGCCAGGCCCTGGGCCTTGAGGCTGTCGGCCAGCACGCTGGCAAAGGACTCGCCCAGCTTCTTGAGCGCCTTGGGCGGCAGCTCTTCGACAAACAGTTCGACGAGAAGGTTCTGCGGAGTGCTCATAGGGTTCAGGCCGCCTTCTTTGCGTTCTTTTCAGCTTGCTTGGCGAGGTTCGCCAGCACTTCCTCGCTCCAGGCCTTGGGCGCCATGGGGAAGCCCAGGCGGGCCCGGCTGTCCACATAGGCCTGCGCCACCGCGCGGGCCAGGTTGCGGATGCGGCCGATGTAGGCGGCGCGCTCCGTCACCGAAATGGCGCCGCGGGCGTCCAGCAGATTGAAGGTGTGGCCGGCCTTGAGCAGCTGCTCGTAGGCGGGCAGCGCCAGCTGCTGCGTCATCAGGTGCTGCGACTGCTTCTCGTGCGCGGCGAAGGCCTGCAGCAGGAAGTCGACGTCGCTGTGCTCGAAGTTGTAGGTCGACTGCTCGACCTCGTTCTGGTGGAAGACGTCGCCGTACTTGATGTCCGGGGCGCCATTCTTGCCCTCGACATAGACCAGGTCGTAGACCGACTCCTTGCCCTGCAGGTACATGGCCAGGCGCTCGAGGCCGTAGGTGATCTCGCCGGTGATGGGCTTGCAGTCGATGCCGCCGACCTGCTGGAAGTAGGTGAACTGCGTCACCTCCATGCCGTTGAGCCAGACCTCCCAGCCCAGACCCCAGCAGCCAAGGGTGGGGTTCTCCCAGTCGTCCTCGACGAAGCGGACGTCGTTCTTCTTCAGGTCGAAACCCAGGGCTTCCAGCGAGCCGAGGTACAGCTCGAGGATGTTGGCCGGCGCGGGCTTCAGCACGACCTGGAACTGGTAGTAGTGCTGCAGGCGGTTGGGGTTCTCGCCGTAGCGGCCGTCCTTGGGGCGGCGGCTGGGCTGCACATAGGCCGCATTCCAGGGCTCGGGGCCCAGCGCGCGCAGGAAGGTCGCGGTGTGGCTGGTGCCGGCGCCGACCTCCATGTCATAGGGCTGCAGCAGCGCGCAGCCCTGGGCGGACCAGTATTCCTGAAGTTTCAGAATGATTTGCTGGAAGCTCAGCATGGTGGTGTGCAGCGGTAAGGCCCGGGGCGCTGCACGGGGCAGCACGGGCGTTGAAGGAAGCGGCCCATTCTACGGGCGCCCATGCGGGCCGCCCGCGGGTGGATCAAGCCACGCGCCGACGGGCAGTCAGCGGCGCGCCGGTCGACGCAGCAGGAGCACGGCAGCCAGGCCCAGCCCCCACAGCGGCCACAGGCCCAGGGCCGCCAGCCAGCGGGCGTAGGGCGTGGCCCCGGTGCGCCCCTCCACCTGCACCTCCAGCACGCCGGGCACCTCGGCCGGCAGGCGGGCCGTCACCTGGCCGCGGTGGTCGATGGCGGCGGTGGCGCCGGTGTTCGTGGCGCGGACCAGCGGGCGCTGGAACTCCAGCGTCCGCATCTGGGAGAACTGCAGATGCTGGTCCTGCACCATGCGGGGCCCGAACCACGCCAGGTTGCTGGCATTGGCCAGCACTGTCGCCGCGTCGGGGCCGACGAGGCTGCGGGCGAAGTCCTCGCCGAACAGGTCCTCGTAGCAGATCAGCGGACGGATGCGCTGACCATCCAGCACGAGCGAGCGCTGATGCTGGCCGGTGGCCTGGTCGTCCAGCGGAATGCGAAGCGCTTGCACGAACCAGTGGAAGCCGGGCGGAATGAACTCGCCGAAGGGCAGCAGGTGGCGCTTGCCGTAGCTGTAGGCCTCGCCGCCCGGCTGGCGCGGCGCGCCAAAGGCCACGAGGGAGTTGACGAAGCCGGCCTGGTCGTCACCCAGGAAGCTGCCCAGCAGCACCGGCCGCACCTTGCCGACGGCGGCGATGCGCTGCACCACCTCGGGCTCGAGATAGGCCAGCGGCAGCGGCACCACAGACTCGGGCGTCAGCACCAGCTGCCCGCGGGCGCTCTCGGCCTGGCGCAGCAGCGCATCGAGGTTGTGGGCCCAGAGTTCGCGGTCGAACTTCTGGTCCTGCGCCACATTGGGCTGCAGCAGCGACAGGTGGATCTCGCCGCTGCCCTGCGTGAACTCGGACGGCAGCACCGCCGGCACGGCCGCCAGCACGGCGAGCACGGCCAGGGGCGGCCAGACCCTCGTCAGCAGCAGCGCCACCAGGGCCGCCGCCAGGGCCGCCGCCAACGCGGCGATGCCATAGACACCGATCCACGGCGCCCAGCCGGCCAGGGGGCCGACGGTGTGGGCGTAGCCGCTGGCGATCCAGGGGAAGCCCGTCAGCCACTGGGCGCGGGCCAGCTCGGCGAGCAGCCACAGCGCGGCGAAGAGGCCCACCCGGGCCGCCGGCGCGGCGCGGCGCCAGCAGGCGAAGCATCCCAGCGCGGCGGCGTAGTAGATCGACAGGAACGCGGCCAACAGCACGACGGCCAGCCCGGCGAGAACCGCCGGCAGGTGGCCGTAGTCATGCAGGCTGATGTAGAGCCACCAGAGGCCCGTGGCCAGCCAGCCCAGGCCGAAGGCGAAGCCGGCGGCGGCGGCACGGCGCGGCGCGGCGTCCCAGGCAAGCGCGGCCAGCGCGGCCAGCGACAGCGGCTGCAGCCACCAGGCCTCCACCGGCGCGAAGGACGCCGTCTGCAGCACCCCGGCCAGCAGCGCCAGCAGGACGGTGACGCCCGGCCCCCGGCCCGCGAGCCACGTCGACCAGCGGCTGACCGGGCGGCCAGCCACCCGCCAGACCCGGGAAGTGCGACCCGTCATTCAGCGGCCGCAGGCGGCTCGGCCGGTGCCGCCACGGGCCCGCGGGTGACCTTGAACCAGCGCACCGAGCCGCCGCGCGTCAGCATCACGCTGAACACGAGCCCGCCCAGCGCCACGACCTCGCCCCGGCGCGGCACGCGGCCGTGCTCGTGGGCCAGCAGGCCGCCGATGGTGTCGAAGTCCTCGCAGGCCAGCTGCAGGCCGAAGGCCTCGTTGACGGCCTCGATCGGGGTGTCCCCCGCCACGCGCTGGGTGCCGTCGGCCAGGGTGTAGATGCCGGCATCGCTGGCCTCGACGACGTCGAATTCGTCCTCGATCTCGCCGACGATCTCCTCCAGCACGTCCTCGATGGTGATGAGGCCGGCCGTGTTGCCGAACTCGTCGATCACGATGGCGAGGTGATTGCGGTTGGCGCGGAAGTCGCGCAGCAGCTCGTTCAGGCCCTTGCTTTCCGGCACGAAGACGGTCGGACGCAGCAGGGTGCGCAGGTTCAGGCCCGGCGCGCGCTGCAGCTTCAGGAGGTCCTTGGCCAGCAGGATGCCGATGATGTTGTCGCGCTGGCCCTCGTAGACCGGGAAGCGGCTGTGGCCCGTCGCGATGACGGACGCGAGCAGGGTCTCGTAGTCGGCGTCGATGGGCAGCAGGTCCATGCGGGGCGCGGCCACCATGACATCGCCGGCACTGAGCTCGGCCATGCGCAGCACGCCTTCGAGCATCTGGCGGGACTCGGGCGCGATCAGGGCGCGCTCCTCGGCCTCGGCGAAGTTCTCGATCAGTTCGCTGGTGGAATCCGGCCCGGGATGGAGGAACTCCAGCACGCGCTCAAGCAGATTTCTCTTGACCGCGGGCGATTCCGCACCGGGCCTCGTACCCCCACTTCGGGCGTGGGGGTATCGACTAGGCTGTGGTTCAGACACAGGCACTCGTGTCGTAGTTGGGGGACGCAAAGAATAACCGATTGACTTTGACAGGGACTTGAATGACAGTCGGCCGCCCCCATTTATTGGGGCCTCTGTCTACATTTCAAACAGCCGGCCCTGCGGCCGCCTGCGCCTGCCATGTCTCAAGGTTCGTCCCCCGGTTTGATCCCCGCCACCATCCTCACCGGCTTCCTCGGTTCGGGGAAGACCACGCTGCTCAAGCGCGTGCTGTCCGAGGCCCACGGCCAGAAGATTGCCGTGATCGAGAACGAGTTCGGCGAGGAGAACATCGACAACGACATCCTGCTCACCGAGACGAAGGAGCAGATCATCCAGATGAGCAATGGCTGCGTCTGCTGCACGATCCGCGAGGACCTGCGCACCACGCTGTCCGATCTGGCGGCCAAGCGCCGCAAGGGCGAGGTCGAGTTCGACCGCGTGGTGATCGAGACCACCGGGCTGGCCGACCCGGGCCCCGTCGCCCAGACCTTCTTCATGGACGACGAGATCGCCGAGAGCTATCTGCTGGATTCCGTGCTGACGCTGGTCGACGCCAAGCACGCCGAGGAGCAGCTCAACACCCGTCAGGAAGCCCGGCGCCAGATCGGCTTCGCGGACCAGATCTTCCTGTCCAAGACCGACCTCTGCGACCCGGCCGCCGTGGACGCCCTGGCCCACCGCATCAAGCACATGAACCCGCGCGCACCGCAGCAGCGCGTGCACTTCGGCGAGGTGGAGCTGGCCCGCGTCTTCGACCTGCGCGGCTTCAACCTGAACGCCAAGCTCGAGATCGACCCGGACTTCCTGAGGGCGGACGACCACGGCCACCACCACCACGGTCATCACGACCACGGTGAGCACTGCGACCACGACCACGAGCACGGCGAGCACTGCGACCACCCGCATCACCACGCCCATGACGACGACGTGAAGTCCTTCGTCTACCGCGCCGAGAAGCCCTTCAATCCGGCCAAGCTGGAGGAGTTCCTGGGCGCCATCGTGCAGGTCTACGGCCCCAAGATGCTGCGCTACAAGGGCGTGCTCTACATGAAGGGCACCGACAAGAAGGTGATCTTCCAGGGCGTGCACCAGCTGATGGGCTCGGACCTGGGCCCGCGCTGGATGCCCGGCGAGAAGAAGCAGAGCAAGATGGTCTTCATCGGCATCGACCTGCCCAAGGAGATCCTGCTGCAGGGACTGGAAGGCTGTCTCGCCTAGTGACACACTCTGTCAGTTGGGCGCCGCCTGCTGTGGCTACAATCCGCGGCGCCCAAAACTGAGCCGGGCATCGACCGCGGCTCGGGCCCTGGCGCCGACCCTGGTGCCGCCCCCTGGAGCTCCTCGGAGCTTCCCGTGGGGAACTGCCCCGCAAAGGCAGGACAGCCGGGTCGGCAAAAGTGTGGCGAAGCTGGTCCCCAGAACTGGTCCCGTTGGCGAATGTGCCCTTTGAAGCAGGTATAAACACCCTGCGAGGAGACTGAACGTGAGCAAGACCCCGGCCCCGAAATCCACCGCTGCCCCGGCTCCGGCCGCTGCGCGGTCGGCACCCAAGGCCAGCAAATCCGCCGCCAAGGCCAGTGCCGCTGCATCCGGCGACACCGACACCGTGGTGGCGGAGGCTCCGGCCCCCGCCAACCGCTTCGCCGATCGCTTTGCCCCCCCCAAGCCGCCTGCGCGGTCCTCGAGTAGCCCTTTGATTGAAACGCCCCGCCCTGCCGTGAAAGCCGACCCCAAGCTCGCGAACGCCTGGAAATCCAAGCCAGGCAACGAACTGACCGACGCCGAAGTCCTGGCCATGCCGGACAGCGAGTACATGAACGACAAGCAGATCGAGTTCTTCCGCGCCAAGCTGAACGAACTCAAGGAAAGTCTGCTGTCCAACGCTGGTGAGACCACCGAGCACCTGCGCGAAGACACCTCCATCGTCCCCGATCCGGCCGACCGCGCCACGATCGAGGAGGAGCATGCCCTCGAACTGCGCACCCGCGACCGCGAGCGCAAGCTGCTGAAGAAGATTATGCAGTCGCTGCAGCGCCTGGATTCCGGCGACTACGGCTATTGCGACGAGACCGGCGAGCCCATCGGCCTCGGCCGCCTGATCGCCCGCCCGACCGCCACGCTGTCCCTGGAAGCCCAGCAGCGCCGCGAGCTCAAGCAGAAGATGTTCGGGGACTGAGTCCCCCTGATCGCCCCGTCCAGGCCCCCAGCCCCCGTCTCAGCCCAGCAGGAAACGCATGACCGACCCCAAGGACAGCGAGAGCTTCTTCCGCAAGGTCGCGCGCTTCGTCGCCAACCCGACCACCGACTGGGCAGAGATCAACTCGCGCCAGGATGACCCGCAGGCCGACGCCGCCAAGGCCGAGCTGCGGGCCATGGTCGAGCGCAAGCGCCGCAACGACTTCGTGCGCAAGCGCGAGCTCGACATGCTGCGCCGCATCCGTCGCGAAGGCCTGTCGCCCGAGCAGCTGGCGGCCCTGGGTGCCTCGTCCTCCCGCATGGACGAGGTGGAGCGCCTGAACAGCGACATGGGCCAGCGGGTGGACCTGCAGGTCAAGGCCAAGATCGACGAGATCGAGCAGCAGATGGTGGGCGAGAGCTTTGCCCGTGCACCGTCGCCGCCCTCGTCCGGCTTCTTCGAGACGAGCACCCGCGCCGCGGCCTTCGCCCCGACGATGCCGGCGGCGCCCAACACCGAACTCCCCGCCGCGCCTGCGGCCGAGGCCCAGCCGCGCACCGCCGCACCGCCGCCTCGCGAGCGCCCCAGCAATGCGCCCGTGCCCGCCGCGGCCGTCGTGGACACCAAGCTGCCGCCGCCCGTCGAAGGGCCGCCGAGCGAGCTGCCGGCCCTGATGCCGATGACCCCGGGCCTGAGCTTCCGCATGACGGAGAGCGCCGCCATCGAGGTCAACGAGCTGGTGCATGACGCCGAGCTCGACGAGGCCGTGATCGCCTTCGCCAACGCCGACAACGACACCTGCGAGCGCAGCCTGACCGAGCTCACGCAGCCCGGCGGCAGCCGCAATCTGCACGCCGAGACCTGGCTGGTGCTCTTCGACTTCTACCGGGCCACGGGCCAGCACAGCAAGTTCGAGGCCCTGGCCCTGGAGTACGCCCAGCAGTTCGGACTCTCCGCGCCGCAGTGGTTCTCCATGCCCAAGATGGTGGCGGAGCAGCAGCGCAAGGTCCGCCCGCCCAAGGGCAGCCCGGGTGCCGTGTGCTGGTCGTCCCCGTCTTACCTGGACGCCGACGCCGTGCAGCAGATGCGTGCGCGCTGCGAGTCCTCGCCCATGCCCTGGGTGCTGGACTGGAAGGACCTGCAGCAGCTCGATACCGAGGGCTGCGCCCGCCTGCAGACCGTGTTCAAGGACTGGTCCCGCCAGGTGCTGGACATCCGCTGGCTCGCCGGCGACCAGTTCCTGCAGGTGCTCAAGGACATGGCGCCCGTGGGCGTCCGTGACGTCGATCCGGCCCTGTGGATGCTGCGCATGGAAGCGCTGCGCCTGGTCAACCGGCCGGACCAGTTCGACGAGGCCGCGATCGACTACTGCGTCACCTACGAGGTCTCGCCGCCATCGTGGGAGAAGGCCAATTGCCTGGTCCGCATCAGCGGCAACAGCCTCTCGACCCAGGGCCCGACCACGACCACCCAGCAGCAGGCCCTCGACGCCCAGAGCACCTTCCTCGAGACCAGCCTCGGCGAGCAGACCAAGCTGGGCCAGGCGGTGCAACTGGAGCTCAGCGGCCAGCTGCATGGCGACATCAGCGAGACACTCAATCTCATGACCGGCGAGCTGGGCGCGGCGACGCTGGTCGAGGTGTCCTGCCCCGCCCTGATCCGCCTGGACTTCATGGCGGCGGGCGACCTCCTCAACTGGGTGCTGAGCCGCCGCAGCGAGAACCGCAACGTCGTTTTCAAGGACACCCACCGCCTGGTGGCCCTGTTCTTCGGTGCCATGGGTATCAACGAGCACGCGCGGGTCAAAGTCAGAACGGTTTGAGGCCCTCCCTACCGGCTTCGCCGGCCCGCCAGGGGGCACCACCGACCGCCCGGCAGAGCCGGATCGGCGGTGTTCGCGCGGAGTGAGCACCGGCTGCGCCGCGTGCTCTTTGTCTGGTGGAATGCCCTGAGCAGCGCGTTGTGCTTCCGTCGATTTGCATCCAAGGTCCTGAAAGGGTCCGATGAGGGCTCACGGCAACGTGACACGGCTTCCTGAGTCGGGATGTGGGTATGGGGATTGCGCAGGAATTTCGACTGCCCCACATCACGGATCACGAGAATGCTCCATGCGGCGCGATGCCGCCCGTCGTCCCTGCCCCTACCCTGACCTCAAGCACTGACGCCCCATGGGGTCGTCAGCTTGAAAATGCCCTTCCCGCCCTCAGCTGGAATGGCTATGACTGCATCCGCTTCCCAAGATCCGGTGTTCCATGGGACCACCATCGTCAGCGTGCGCCGCAACGGCCAGGTCGCCATCGGGGGTGACGGCCAGGTGACGCTGGGTCACATCGTCGTGAAGGCCAGCGCGCGCAAGGTGCGCAAGCTGTACAAGGAGCGCGTGCTCGCCGGCTTCGCAGGCGCGACGGCGGATGCCTTCACGCTGTTCGAGCGCTTCGAGTCCAAGCTGGAGAAGCACCAGGGGCACCTCGTGCGGGCCGCCGTGGAGCTCACCCGCGACTGGCGCACGGACCGCGTGCTGCGCCGCCTCGAAGCCATGCTGGCGGTGGCGGACGCCGAGACCTCGCTCATCATCACCGGCAACGGCGACGTGCTGGAGCCCGAGATGGGCATCGTCGCCATCGGCTCCGGCGGCGCCTATGCCCAGGCCGCGGCACGCGCCCTGCTCCAGCACAGCGAGCTGGGGGCGGCAGACATCGTCAAGCGCTCCCTCGAGATCGCCGGCGACCTCTGCATCTACACCAACCAGAACCACACCATCGAGACGCTGGACGGCGTCGCCCGGGCCTGACGCCCCCGCACCGAACGAGGACGCCCCATGTCCATGACCCCGCAAGAAATCGTTTCCGAACTCGACCGCCACATTGTGGGCCAGCAGGAGGCCAAGCGCGCTGTGGCCATCGCCATGCGCAACCGCTGGCGCCGCCAGCAGGTCGACGAGAAGCTGCGCGGCGAGATCACGCCCAAGAACATCCTCATGATCGGCCCCACCGGCGTCGGCAAGACCGAGATCGCCCGGCGCCTGGCCAAGCTCACCGACGCGCCCTTCATCAAGGTCGAGGCCACGAAGTTCACCGAGGTGGGCTATGTGGGCAAGGACGTCGACAGCATCGTGCGCGACCTCGTCGAGATCGCCGTCAAGCAGGAGCGCGAGCTGCAGATGCGCCGCCTGCGCACCCGCGCGGAGGACGCCGCCGAGGAGCGCATCCTCGACGTGCTGGTCCCGCCGGCGCGCAGCGCGGTGAGCGGTAGCGAGTTCGGCTTCACCGCCGCGGCCGCGCCCGCCCCCGCGCCGGACAACACGGCCCGCCAGGTCATGCGCAAGCGCCTGCGCGAGGGCCTGCTGGACGACAAGGACATCGAGCTGGAACTGGCCGAGCCCAAGCCGTCCATGGAGATCCTCGGCCCGCAGGGCATGGAGGAGATGACCGAGCAGCTCAAGGGCCTGTTCTCGCAGATGGGCACCGTGAAGAAGCGCAGCCGCAAGCTCAAGATCGCCGAGGCCATGAAGCTGCTGGTCGACGAGGAGGCCGCCCGGCTCGTCAACGAGGAGGAGATCCGCACCGCGGCCCTCCTGAACGCGCAGGAGAACGGCATCGTCTTCATCGACGAGATCGACAAGGTGGCGAGCCGCAGCGAGGGCAGCGGCGCCGAAGTCTCGCGCCAGGGCGTGCAGCGGGACCTGCTGCCGCTGGTCGAGGGCAGCACCGTCTCCACGAAGTACGGCATGGTCAAGACCGACCACATGCTCTTCATCGCCTCGGGCGCCTTCCACCTGGCCAAGCCGAGCGACCTCATCCCCGAGCTCCAGGGCCGCTTCCCCATCCGCGTCGAGCTGGGCTCGCTGAGCGTGGACGATTTCGAGGCCATCCTCTCCAGCACGCACGCCAGCCTGGTCAAGCAGTACCAGGCCCTGCTGGCCACCGAGGGCGTCACGCTCGAGCTGCTGCCGGACGGCATCCGCCGCCTGGCGCAGATCGCCTGCGACGTCAACGAGCGCACCGAGAACATCGGCGCCCGCCGTCTGGCCACGGTGATGGAGCGGCTGCTGGACCCCATCAGCTTCGACGCGCCCAATATGAGCGGGCAGACGGTGCGCATCGACGCCGCGGCGGTGGACGAGCGCCTCGCTGCGCTGGCCGCCAACGAGGATCTCTCCCGCTTCATCCTCTGAGCACGGTCCCCTGAACGCGGCTCCGGCGGCTTGATGGGCGTCAAGCCGGACGGGCCATTCGGCCGGTAGGCTCGGGGGATGCCGCATCGCATCAGCACCCGCAGCTGGGGCCTCGCCCGCCCGAGCCAGCTCAACGCCGCCGCCACGCACGCCGAGCAGCGCTGGCGCTGGCCGGTCCTCGTGGTGCTGCTGTGCACCATCCCGGCCTTCTACATCGAGCTCATCGAGAGCCTGCCCACGCCCGTCGCCATCGCGATCTACCTTGCGGCGGCGGCGATGGTGAGCCTCTCGCTGTGGCGCGTCGGGCGGCTATGCGCGCATCCGCAGCAGTACCTGCGCAGCAATGCGCTGGACCTGGTCCTGGTCGTGGGCCTGCTGGCCTCCGCCCTGCTGCCGCCCAGCGCCGAATCGCCCCTCGCCCTGGCCGGCCGGCTCTTCGTCTCGCTCCTGACGCTGCTGCGCATGGTGTGGGCCCTCAAGAGCTGGGTGACCCGCGGCGGGCTGGGCTACCTGCTGCTGCTGGCGCTGATGGTCCTGCTCTTCTGCGGGGTGGGCTTCTGGGTGCTCGAACCCCGCGTGAAGACGCCCGCCGACGGCATGTGGCTGGCCTTCACGACCGCAGCGACGGTGGGCTACGGCGACATCGTGCCCACCACGGCCGCCGCCAAGATCTTCGCCGTCTTCGTGGTGCTGCTGGGCTATGCCGTGCTCTCGCTGGTGACGGCCGCCATCGCCGCCATGTGGGTGGAGAGCACCGAGCGCGAGGTCGAGAAAGACATCCTGCGCGACCTCCACGCGCAGCTGCGCTCCGTGCACGAGGAGCTCACCGCCCTGCGCGAGGAGGTCCGGCACCTCCGGCCGCCCGCGCCTCCCGCGGACTGATCCGCCATCCCCCGCTTCTGCAGACTGTCCGCCGCAGGCGCCGGTCCGTCTGAAGGCGCGCGCACTGGCGTCGGCTCGCGGCTACGCTGCGCGCCAGATTCACACGATCGCGAGGAGGCGGCGGCATGCTCAGCATTCAAGACCTGGTCAAGACATTCGGGGACCATCGGGCCATCGACGGCCTCAACCTGGAACTGGGCGCCGGCCTCGTCGGACTGGTGGGCCACAACGGCGCCGGCAAGACCACGCTGATGCAGATGCTGGCCACGATCACGCGGCCGAGCCAGGGCCGCCTGCTGCTCGATGGGCAGGACATCGTCGCGCGCCCGGAGCTGATGCGCCGCCGCCTGGGCTACCTGCCGCAGGACTTCGGCGTCTACCCGCAGCTGACGGCGCGCGAGTTCCTGCAGTACTTCGCCGCGCTCAAGGGCGTGCGCGACGGGCGGCGCATCCAGCAGCTGCTGGAGCTCGTCAACCTGCACGAGCATGCCGACCGCATGGCGGCGGGCTTCTCGGGCGGCATGCGCCAGCGCCTGGGCATCGCGCAGGCGCTGCTGGGCGACCCGGACGTGCTGATCGTCGACGAGCCCACCGCCGGCCTGGACCCCGAGGAGCGCCTGCGCTTTCGCCAGCTGCTGTCCGAGCTGGGCTTCTCGCGGCTCGTGATCGTCTCGACGCACATCGTGTCGGACATCGAGAACATGGCCACGCACCTGGCCATCCTGCGGCAGGGCCGCCTGCTGGCCTTCAGCAGCCCGGAGGCCCTGGTGGCGGCCGCGGAGGGTCAGGTCTGGACCGCCCTGCTGGAGCCCGGCCACTACGAGGCCCTGCGCCGCGACGTGCACGTGCTGCAGACCCAGCGCCAGGGTCGGATGATCCAGGTGCGCATGGCCCATGCGGAGCGCCCTTGCGCCGAGGCCGAGGCCACCCTGCCCAGCCTTGAGGAGGCCCTCATGGCCCAGCGCTACGCGGACACCCGCCCCCTGGGGTTCGCGGCATGAGCGCCCCGGCCCAGCTCCTGCTCGAGCTCGCGCGCCACGAGTGGCGGCTGCGCGTCCGGCGCACCTCCAGCCTCGTGATCCTGGGGCTGGTGATCGCCGCCACCTGGTTGATGATCCCGGACAACACCGGCTCCATGACCCTCTTTGCCGTGCGCGAGCAGCGCATGGCCTATGACAGCGCGACGCTGGCCGTCGGCGGCGGCCTGCTGGTCAATCTGCTCTTCGGCCTCCTGGGCTTCTTCCTGGCGCGCGGGCGCAGCCAGCAGGAGCTGCAATGCGGCGCGGCCCCCCTGCTCGCCAGCGCCCCCATGGCCAGCCGCTGGCTGCTGCTGGGCCGCTGGCTGGGATCGCTGGCCTTCCTGATGACGCTGACCGCGCTGGCGCTGCTCACGCTCGTGCTGCTGCAGCTGCTGCGTGGCGAGGGCCCGGTCACGCCCGGCCCCTATCTCGCCATGTGGATCCTGGGCATGGGCCCGACCTTGCTGATGGGCGCCAGCATGGCCCTGCTGTGCGACGCCTGGGCCCCGCTCATGCACCGCCGCGGCGACCTGCTCTTCTTCGCGGTGTGGATCGGGCAGTTCGCCACGCTGCCCTTCACGCTGGGCGAGGGGGCGCAGGCCCTGCAGCCCCTGCAGGCGCTGGACGTCTCCGGCATGTCCGCCATCGTCACCCGCCTGGCCCAGCTGCTGGGCACCAGCAGCGTGAGCATCGGCGGCACCAGCTTCGACGCGAGCCTCGGCGTGGGGCATCTGCCGGACGGGCTCTGGTCGGCGCCCCTGGTGGGCCTGCGCTTGCTGTCCGCCCTGATCGCCCTGCTGCCGCTGCTGCCGGCGCTGGCGCTGTTCCATCGCTACGACCCGGATCGGGTGAAGCGCGGCGCGGCGCGGACCGGTTCCCGCTGGACGGCATGGATCCAGGCCGGCCTGCGTCCGGTTGCGCGAGGGGCCGGCCGCCTGCTGCCCCTGTGTGCCCGCGTGCCGGGCTGGCCGGGCCAGGTACTGGCCGACGCCTGCGTGGCCCTGATCGGACAACCGGCGGCACTGCTGGCACTGCCGGTGCTGCTGCTGCTCGGCGTCACGCTGCCGCTGGCCGAACTCGGGCCGCTCATGATCGCGATCACGGCGGTCTGGGGGCTGCTGATCTGCGGTCTCGGTGCGCAGGACCATCAGGCCGGCACCCTCGCCCTGGCGAGCGCCCTCCCGGGCGGCCCGCAGCGCCGCGGACTCCGCCCGCTGGCGACTGCCGTGCTACTGGGTCTCCTGTTCAGCGGCCCGGTGCTGCTGCGCTGGAGCCTCCAGGCGCCCCTGCAGGCCCTGGCCCTGCTGAGCGGCGTGCTCATGCTGAGCAGCCTGGCCGCGGCCCTGGGTCACTGGACACGCGGCGCCCGCACCTTCCTGGCGCTCTTCCTGTTCTGGATGTATGTGGCCACGCAGACGGCGGGCCTCCCCTGGCTGGACCTGATGGGCTTCAACGGCCGGGCCCAAGCGCTGACGGTCGCGACCTGCGCGCTGATCGGGCTCGCCGGCCTGGGCCTGCTGCGGCTGCTGCCCTCGCGGTCCTGAACCGTGCCGGGAGCGGGCTCGCCCGCCCCGGCTCAGAGCGCCAGGCGATGCGCCTGCAGGGCCAGGATGCCGTCGAAGAGCAGGCTCTCGACGAGCTCGTGACGGATCTCCAGCGCCGGAGACACCTTCCAGCCCGCGCCACCCGTCATCAGGGTCAGCGGCTCGTGCCCGGCACGCTGGGCCAGGTGGCGGTGCATGCGCTCGATGGCGCCCGTGATGGCGTAGGTGCCGCCGCTGGTCAGCGCATCCGAGGTGTTGGTGGGAAAGGCGCGCACCTCGCCTGTGGGCACGCGCAGCCCGGCGGTGCCGCTCTCGAGGGCCCGCAGCATGATGCCGTGGCCTGGCAGGATGAGGCCGCCGAGGAAATGCCCGTCGGCGTCGAGCGCGTCCACGGTGACCGCCGTCCCGATCATGACCACCAGCGCCGCACGCGGCCCTCCGCGCTGCAGCACATGCGAGCGGGCGCCCACCAGCGCGACGTAGCGATCCGTGCCGAGGCGGCCGGGATGGTCGTAGCCGTTGACGATGCCGCCGCCCTGGGGCGTGGAGTGCACCCAGCGCGGCTCGACGTCCCAGCGGTCCATCTGCTCGATCTGCTCCTCGACCCGGTGCCGCACGGCGTCGCCCGCCACATTGCACCCCAGCATGCTGCGGGGCGCTGGCAGCTGCCGCCATTCGTCCTCGGCCAGGCGCTCGATGTTCTCGAGAAACACTGCCCCCTGCGCCAGCACGACCGCGCCCGGCTGGGGCGATGCGTAGAGCGCCCACTTGAGGCGGGTGTTGCCGATGTCGATGGCCAGAAAGCTCATGGGAGGGAGGGCTGCGCTGGAAACAGCGGGAGCCTACCAGCAGTCCGGGGACACTTCGTAGCGGGAATGCCTCAGATGCCAGCAGGGATTCGAGCTGCGTTGACGCGCACCCGGCACATCATTTGCAATGGAGGCGCGCCCTGCACCCGGTGGGGCGCACGATTCATGGGGGATTCTGATGAAGCACCTGTCGATCTCGACTCGCCTGTGGTTTCCTGTCATCACGCTGGCGGTGGTCACCGTCGTGATGACGGTCGGCGCGGCCCTGCGCACCTCGCATCTGCTGGAAGAGGCGATGAAGGTGCAGCAGGACCAGCAGCTCAAGCTGAGCAACTCCCTGCGCTGGCGCGGCATGACCGAGACCAACGCCACCCGCGTGATCCTGGGGCTGGCCGCGACCGATGACGCCGTGAGCGCGCTGGCCAAGCCCATGATCGAGGCCACGTCCCGCCAGATCAGCGACATCCAGAAGCAGCTGGAGGCGCTGGCCGTCTCGCCGGAGGAGACGCGCGCCATGCAGACCATTGCCGAGCGGCGGCAGGCCTACATCACCCTGCGCAATGAGGTCGGCAAGCTCAAGGCGGCGGGGGACGCCGCGGCGCTGCGCGACGGGCTCGGGCGCATCCAGCAGGCCGTCGACAGCTACCTGCAGGCCCAGCAGGCCTTCGTGCAGATCCAGGCGGACCGGGCCCGTGACATGCAGGAACGCGCAGGGGCCGAACGCATGCGCACGGTGTGGAGCGTCGCGGCCCTCATGGGCGTGATCGTCATCGCCCTGGCGCTCGGGACGTGGTCGCTGGTGCGGTCCATCGCCGTGCCGCTCAAGGCGCTGGTCGGCGAGGCCGAGCGCATCGGCAACGGGGACCTGAGCGGCCGGCTCGACAGCAGCCGCCAAGACGAGATCGGCGAGGTGCAGCGGGCGCTGGCGCGGATGCGCGTGGCGCTGAACCGCATCGTCAGCGAGGTGCGGGCCAGCACGGAAAGCATCCAGACGGCCAGCGCCGAGATCGCCTCGGGCAACCTGGACCTGAGCCAGCGCACCGAGCAGACGGCCTCCAGCCTGCAGCAGGCCGCGGGGGCGACGGGGCAGCTCACCGGCACCGTCAGCCACAGTGCCGACAGCGCCGCGACCGCCAACCAGCTGGCCGGCTCCGCGGCCGAGGTGGCCCAGCGCGGCGGCGCCGTCGTGGGGCAGGTGGTGAGCACCATGGAGGAGATCAACAGCAGCTCGCGGCGCATAGGGGACATCATCGGCGTCATCGACGGCATCGCCTTCCAGACCAACATCCTGGCGCTCAATGCCGCCGTGGAGGCGGCCCGGGCCGGCGAGCAGGGCCGCGGCTTCGCAGTGGTGGCGTCCGAGGTGCGCAGCCTGGCCCAGCGCAGCGCCGAGGCGGCCAAGGAGATCAAGCAGCTGATCGGCGCGAGCGTCGAGCGGGTCGAGCAGGGCTCGCGCCTCGTGCAGGAGGCCGGCAGCACCATGGACGAGATCGTGGCCAGCGTGAACCGGGTCAGCGACATCATCGGCGAGATCTCGGCCAGCACCGGCGAGCAGCGCGACGGCATCGGCGCCGTCAACCTGGCCGTCACCCAGCTGGATCATGCGACCCAGCAGAATGCCGCCCTCGTGGAGCAGAGCGCCGCCGCGGCCGAATCCCTCCGGGAACAGGCCACCCGGCTGGCGGAACTCGTCAGCGGGTTCCGCCTCGCCGGCATGCGCTGAGGCACACCGCCGCCCCGGGGTCCGTGGCAGATTGCCCACCTGGGGCGCCTGCATGCGCCGGCCGGGCAGCGGGAACGCTCAAGCCTGACGCTGCCGTGCACAATCGGTCAGGCATGGGCGCGCCCCGGTGCGCCCGCCCCACGCGCAGCAGGGAGTGGCGATGAGAAGCCCTCAGGGCCAGGTGCCAGCATTGACTCGGATCCACGCATCTTCAGGCCGCTGGCTGGGCGCCCTGCGCTGGCTGCTGCGCCTCGAGGCCAACGAGGGTCTGGTGCCGCAGGCCTTCGCCCGGCGCCGCGAGCACGTGCTGCGGGTCATGGCCTGGCTGACCATCGTCGGCTCGCTGCCCTGGGCCGCGCACTTCCTCTTCATCGACCGCCCCTGGGTCGCCTGGATGCCCGGCCTGGCCATCATCGGCTCGACCGCCACGCTGGTCCTGCTGCAGCACCGGCTGCCTCGGGCGGCGTCCATCTTCTATTGCCTCAGCGCCTGGGTCGTGGTGCTCGCGCTGAGCCTGCTGGTGGACCTGCCGGGCGACGGCATCCCGCGCAGCACGCAGCTGTACCTGATCCCGCTCTTCGTCTGCAGCTACTTCCTGCTGCAGTACCGACCCGGCTGGCTGCTGGGCCTGATGTCCGTGCTCATCCTCGGTGCCTTCGTCGCGCTGCAGACCTTCGACCTGCGCTTCGTGCCGGTGCCCCCCGTGCCCGTCCACACGCGCCAGGTGGGCGTCGGCCTCGTCGCCGTGCTGACCGCGCTGCTGACCTACGCCTGCATCGTCACCATGATGCGCGACGCCCGCCAGGCCTCGGCGCTGGAGCTCGACTTCGCCCGGGGCATCGCGGCCGGCGAGATCGAGCCCTTCTTCCAGGCGCAGTGCAACGCGCAGGGTGAGCTCATCGGCGCCGAGGTGCTGATGCGCTGGCGGCATCCGAAGCGCGGCCTCGTGTCTCCCGCCGAGTTCGTCCCCATCGCCGAGGCGACGGGCCTGATCGAGCCCGCCGGCCAGCGCCTGCTGGAGCAGGTCAGCCGGCTGATGAGCAGCTGGCAGGACGGCGGGCCGCTGCACGGCATTCCCATCTCGATCAACGTCAGCTCCTACCAGCTGCAGTCCGAGAGCGCCACCGAGCGGCTCATCGCCACCGTGCCGCCCGCGCTGGCCGGCGCCGGGCTGGTGAAGTTCGAGCTGACGGAATCCGCCTATTCCGACGACTTCGAGCAGCTGCGCGAGCGGATGCTGCGCATGCGCGCCCACGGCATCCGCCTGGCGCTGGACGACTTCGGCACCGGCTTCTCCTCGCTGAGCCGCCTGCGCGGCCTGCCGCTGGACCAGCTGAAGGTGGACCAGTCCTTCGTGCACGACCTGCCGGACGACGCCGACGCCTGCCGCATCGCGGTCACCATCGTCCACCTGGGGCTGGACATGGGCCTGGAGGTGGTCGCGGAGGGCGTCGAGAACGTCCGCCAGCTCGACTGCCTGCGCGAGATGGGCTGCACGGCCTTCCAGGGGCACTGGTTTTCGCGGCCCGTCTCGGCCACCCGCTTCATGGCGCTGGCCGAGAAATGGCAGCAACGCGAACCCGGCGAGCAACGCTTCATGGCCACGGCGCCGGCCTCGCTGCAGGGCCTCTGAGCGAAGCCAGCATCACCGCCCTTGCCCGCCGCACCGGTCCAGCCTCGCCAGAACGCGAAGGATTGACGTTTACGTAAACGTCAAGCAACACCTAGAATCAGGCCCTTGTTGCTGATAGAACCGGGCCCATGCCGTCACCCCGGCCGGCCCCGCAGGAGACCCGCGATGACCGATTTGTCCGCCGAGTTCAAAGCCCTCGCCGATTACCGCCCCACCCACAAGGTGCGTTTCGTGACGGCCGCCAGCCTCTTCGACGGCCATGACGCCGCCATCAACATCATGCGCCGCATCCTGCAGGGCATGGGCGCCGAGGTGATCCACCTGGGGCACAACCGTTCGGTGGACGAGGTCGTCACCGCCGCGCTGCAGGAAGATGCCCAGGGCATCGCCATCTCCTCCTACCAGGGCGGCCACGTCGAGTACTTCAAGTACATGGTGCAGCTGCTGAAGGAGCGTGGCGGCGAGCACATCCAGGTCTATGGCGGCGGCGGCGGCGTGATCGTGCCGGCCGAGATCCGCGATCTGGCCGAGCACGGCGTCCGCATCTTCAGCCCCGAGGACGGCCAGCGCATGGGCCTGCAGGGCATGATCGGCGAGATGGTGATGCGCTGTGACAAGGACATCAGCGGCTTCGCCCCCACGAGCATCGACGCCATCCAGGGGCAGACCGAAGGCGCCTGGCGCGCCCTGGCCCAGCTGATGACGGCGCTAGAGAACGAGAAGGCCGACGCCGGCCTCGTCCAGGCCCTGCGCGAGCAGGCGGCCGGCCTCAAGACCCCGGTGCTGGGCATCACCGGCACCGGCGGCGCGGGCAAATCCAGCCTCACCGACGAGCTCATCCGCCGCCTGCGCCTGGACCAGGACGACCGCCTGCGTGTGGCGCTCATCTCCATCGACCCCTCCCGCCGCAAGAGCGGGGGCGCGCTGCTGGGCGACCGCATCCGCATGAACGCCATCTCGCCGTGGAGCCAGGGTTCGCGCGTGTTCATGCGCTCGCTGGCCACGCGCGACTTCGGCAGCGAGATCAGCAAGGCCCTGCCCGACGTCATCGCCGCGGCCAAGGTGGCCGGCTTCGACCTCGTGATCGTCGAAACCTCCGGCATCGGCCAGGGGGATGCCGCCATCGTCCCGCACGTGGACATCCCCATGTACGTGATGACGCCCGAGTTCGGCGCCGCCAGCCAGCTCGAGAAGATCGACATGCTGGACTTCGCCGAGTTCGTCGCCATCAACAAGTTCGACCGCAAGGGCGCGGCCGACGCCTGGCGCGACGTCGCCAAGCAGGTCCAGCGCAACAAGGAAGCCTGGGGCAAGAAGGCCGAGGACATGCCCGTCTTCGGCACCATGGCCAGCCGCTTCAACGACGACGGCGTGACCGCGCTCTACCAGGCCCTCAAGCCGCGCCTGGCCGAGCTGGGTCTGCAGCTGGCCGACGGCCGCCTGCCCCTCACCAGCACCCGCTTCAGCACGCACCAGACGCCCATCGTGCCGCCGGCCCGTGTGCGCTACCTGGCCGAGATCAGCGACAGCGTGCGCGGCTACAAGCGCCGCGCCCGCCAGCAGGCCACCCTGGCCCGCGAGATCCAGCAGCTGCACGGCGCGAGCCGCATGCTGCTGGAGGCCAATCCCGAGAAGCAGAACGCCCGCGGTGCCCTGGCCGAGCTGGCCACCGCCCGCGAAGCCCGCCAGGACGCCGACGCCCGCCAGCTGCTGGCCCAGTGGCCCGACATGCAGAAGGCCTACGCCGGCGACGAGTACGTGGTGAAGATCCGCGACAAGGAGATCCGCACCGGCCTCGTCTCCACCAGCCTCTCCGGCACCAAGATCAAGAAGGTCGTGCTGCCGCACTACGAGTGCCAGGGCGAGCTGCTGAAGTGGCTGATGCTGGAGAACGTGCCCGGCTCCTTCCCCTACACCGCCGGCGTCTTCGCCTTCAAGCGCGAGGGCGAGGACCCCACCCGCATGTTCGCCGGCGAGGGCGACGCCTTCCGCACCAACCGCCGCTTCAAGCTGGTCTCGGAGGGCATGCCCGCCAAGCGCCTGTCCACGGCCTTCGACTCGGTCACGCTGTACGGCGCCGACCCGGCCCCGCGCCCGGACATCTACGGCAAGGTGGGCAACTCCGGCGTCAGCATCGCGACGCTGGACGACATGAAGGTGCTGTACGACGGCTTCGACCTCTGCAGCCCGACCACCAGCGTGTCGATGACCATCAACGGCCCGGCGCCGTCCATCCTGGCCATGTTCATGAACACGGCGGTGGACCAGCAGATTGCCAAGTTCAAGGCCGACAACGGCCGCGACCCGACGGCCGACGAGACCGCCAAGATCAAGGCCTGGGTGCTGGCCAATGTGCGCGGCACGGTCCAGGCCGACATCCTCAAGGAAGACCAGGGCCAGAACACCTGCATCTTCTCGACCGAGTTCTCGCTGAAGGTGATGGGTGACATCGCCGAGTACTTCGTGCACCACAACGTGCGCAACTTCTACTCGGTGTCGATCTCCGGCTATCACATCGCCGAGGCCGGCGCGAACCCCATCTCGCAGCTGGCGCTGACGCTGTCCAACGGCTTCACCTTCGTCGAAGCCTACCTGGCGCGCGGCATGCACATCGACGACTTCGCGCCCAACCTCTCCTTCTTCTTCAGCAACGGCATGGACCCCGAGTACACCGTGCTGGGCCGCGTGGCACGCCGCATCTGGGCCGTCGCCATGCGGGACAAGTACGGCGCCAACGAACGCAGCCAGAAGCTGAAGTACCACATCCAGACGTCGGGCCGCTCGCTGCACGCGCAGGAGATCGCCTTCAACGACATCCGCACGACGCTGCAGGCGCTGATCGCGATCTACGACAACTGCAACTCGCTGCACACCAACGCCTACGACGAGGCCATCACCACGCCCACCGAGGAGAGCGTGCGCCGCGCCATGGCCATCCAGCTGATCATCAACCGCGAGTGGGGCCTGGCCAAGAACGAGAACCCCTCGCAGGGCGCCTTCATCATCGAGGAGCTGACCGAGCTGGTCGAGGAGGCCGTGCTGGCCGAGTTCGAGAAGATCGCCGAGCGCGGCGGCGTGCTGGGCGCGATGGAGACGGGCTACCAGCGCAGCAAGATCCAGGAGGAATCGCTGCACTACGAGATGCTCAAGCACACCGGCGAGTACCCCATCATCGGCGTCAACACCTTCCGCAACCCGCATGGTGAGCCGGTGCCCGAGCACATCGAGCTGGCCCGCTCGACGGACGAGGAGAAGCAGAGCCAGCTCTCGCGCCTCGCCGCCTTCCACGAGCGCCATGCCGCGCAGTCGCCCGCCATGTTGCAGCGCCTGCAGCAGGCCGTGATCGACAACAAGAACGTCTTCGAGGTGCTGATGGACGCCGTGCGTGTGTGCTCGCTCGGCCAGATCACCTCGGCGCTGTTCGAGGTGGGCGGGCAGTACCGCCGCAGCATGTAAGCGCGCCCCTCGCACAAGCTCATCAGGCCTCCTTCGGGAGGCCTTTTTCATGCGGGCGGTCTGGTCCTTCGGCGCGCGGCCCGCGCTTGCGTCCACCACGGGCCGCCGCCAGCGCCAAGCGCCGGAATGCGGTGACACGCGCCGCTGGCGCCCGGCCGCACTTCGGCGTAAAAAGATGGCCACAGGCGCAGGCTGCTGCGCCGCCGGAGGTGCCGCATGCTGTGGTCGTCATCGCCCTCTCCTGAAGTCGCCGCGTGCCTGACGCCCGTCATGCCGCCCGAGGCGCATGAGCCGCCGGCCATGCCCGCCTCGCCCTCGCCGCTCGAGGCCGACACCCTGCTGCTGATCGACGTGCGCTCCTACGGCGAGTTCATGGCCGGCCATGTGGTGGGCGCGCATTGCGTGCCGCTCTCCCGCCTCGCCGACGACATCGTGCACCTCGCGCCGGACCCCGGCCAGCCCATCGGCCTGTACTGCGCCAGCGGCCATCGGGCGGAGCAGGCACTGGGCCTGCTGCAGCGGCTGGGCTACCGGGCCGTCTGCAATGCCGGCACGCCCGTGCTGCTCGCCCGACGGCTGGGCCGCGCGCTGGAATCGGGTCTCTGACACGCCCACGGGAGGTCACCGTGATGCTCTGGGTCTCTCAATTGCACTGGCCGGAACCCCTGCCAGAGCTCCAGCTGGAGCCATCGCCTGACGACGCCGATCGCGCGCCAGCGCCGGACTGGCCCGGTGACGCCGTGCGCATCGACGTGCGCTCCTACGGCGAATTCATGGCCGGCCACCTGCCGGGCGCCCACAGCCTGCCGCTGCCCCGCCTGCTGGAGCTGATGCCCGCGCTGCAGCTGCCGCCGGATACGCCGCTGTTGGTCTACTGCGCCACCGGCGCGCGTTCGGAGCTCGCCGTGGCCGCGCTGCGCCGCCAGGGCTGGCAGCAGGTCTACTATGGCGGCGGCGCGCTGGAATTGGCCGGCCGCCTGCACGAGCCGCTGCTGCGCGGCATGTGACCGCCCATGCTGGATCCCCGCGTCGACGCCTACATCGAGAAGGCCGCCCCCTTCGCCCACCCCGTCCTGCGCCTGTGGCGCGAGCTGGTGCATGCGCAATGCCCCGGCGTCGAGGAGACGATCAAGTGGGGCTTCCCGCACTTCATGTGGCAAGGGCGCATCCTGACCAGCATGGCCGCGTTCAAGGCCCATGCGAGCATCGGCTTCTGGCAGGGCGAGGCCGTGACCGGCGCGGAGGAACGACGCGAAGGCATGGGGGAGCTCGGCAAGCTGACGGCCGTATCCGACCTCCCGTCCAAGACCGAGTTGAAGGCGATGCTCCGGCGCGCGCAGGCCCTCATCGAGCAGGGCGCGAAGCCCCAGCGCGCCGTTCGCCAGGCACCGCGCCCTGTGCCCGAGCTGCCGCCCGCACTCGTGCAGGCGCTGGCGGCGCAGCCCGCCGCGCAGGCCTTCTTCGAGGGTCTGGCGCCCAGCCACCGGCGCGAGTACCTCGAGTGGATCACCGAGGCCAAGCGCGAGGAGACGCGGGACAAGCGCATCGCCCAGGCCGTCGAGTGGCTCGGCGAGGGCAAGCGGCGCAACTGGAAGTACGAGAGCTGCTAATCCGCCATGTCCTTGCACCTTCCCCGTGCAATGGCCTGGATCAGCTGGGGCTCACTGGCGGCCTACGGGCCTCGCGTGTCGCGTCGGCTCCACGTCCACCGGGCGCCGCGCGTGTTTCCTGCACCGGACGGCGCGAGTCCTCGCTATCCTCGCGGTGACGCAGGAGATGGCCAGCCAGGCCACGATGCCCCCGGGAGGGCCTGTCAGGGAGTCTGAACGATGGAATTCCTCAGAACCATGAGGATCGGCGCACGTCTGGGCCTGGCTTTCGGCGCGATGCTGATCCTGATGCTGACCTTGAGCGTCATGGGCTGGCTCAACAGCCGGCGCATGCATGACCAGGCCCAGGAGCTCTACCTCCGTCGGGCGCTGCCCATGCAGCAGATCGGTGCCATCGACGCGCTGATGCTGCGCAACCGCCTGCTCGTGATGGAAATGATGCGGGACCCGCAGCCGGCCCAGGTCGACGCGCTCGACCAGCAGCTGCGGGCCAACGTCGCCGAGGTCACCGAGACCTGGAAGCGCTACGTGGACGGACCCATGGATGCCGAGGAGAAGGCCCTGGCCGAGCGCTTCGCGCAGACGCGGGGCGCCTACGTCAAGCAAGGCCTGCTCGCGGCGCGCGACCTGCTCAAGCAGGGCGACAGCACCGGCGCCGAGCAGGTCTACCAGCAGAAGATCCAGCCGCTCGGCCGCGAGGCGAAGGCATCGATCGACCAGCTCATCGCCACCCAGATCCAGGGCGCAAAGCAGGCCTACGACGCGCTCGAAACCCTGCAGGTGCGCGTCCGGTGGTGGTCCCTGGCGCTGTCCGCGGCGGCCGCGCTGATGACGGTGCTGGGCGCGCTCGCCTGCACCCGTTCCATCGTCGCGCCGCTGGCGCAGGCGGTGCAGCTGGCCCGGCAGGTGGCCGAGGGCGACCTGCGCGAGCAGGTGCCAAGCCAGGGTCGCGACGAGGCCCATGACCTGCTCGAGGCGCTGAACACCATGTCCTCGAGCCTCTCGACCATGGTGCAGCGCGTGCGGGACAGCAGCGAGACCATCGCCACCGGTTCCTCTCAGATCGCCACGGGCTCGGCCGACCTCAGCCAGCGCACCGAGGAGCAGGCCAGCAATCTGCAGCAGACGGCGGCGTCCATGGAGCAGCTCTCCGGCACGGTGACCAGCAATGCCGAGACCGCCTCAGAGGCCGACCGGCTCGCCCGCGAGGCCTCGTCGGCCGCGGCCCTGGGCGGCGACGTGGTCACCCAGGTCGTGCGCAATATGCAGGGCATTGCCGATTCGTCCCGCCGCATCGCGGACATCATCTCGGTCATCGACGGCATCGCCTTCCAGACCAACATCCTCGCGCTCAATGCCGCGGTCGAGGCCGCGCGTGCCGGCGAGCAGGGGCGCGGCTTCGCCGTGGTGGCCGGCGAGGTGCGCGCCCTGGCGCAGCGCTCCGCGCAGGCCGCCCGCGAGATCAAGAGCCTCATCGGCCAGAGCGTCGAGCAGGTGGACCAGGGCAACCGCCTGGTCGAGCAGGCGGGTCAGTCCATGACCGGCATCGTGGCCCAGGTGCAGCAGGTGAGCGCCCTGATCGGGGAGATCGCCTCGGCCAGCCAGGAGCAGTCCAAGGGGATCGCGCAGGTGGGGGCGGCCGTCACGCAGCTGGACCACGTCACGCAGCAGAACGCCGCGCTGGTCGAGGAAAGCACCGCCGCCGCGGAGAGCCTGCAGCACCAGGCCCAGCGTCTGGCGGAGCTGGTCAGCGAATTCCGGACGGCCTGAGACGGCGGGTGCCGCGACCGGCCGTGCGTCAGGGCACGACCGCGAGGAACAGGAAGACGGCGAACAGCACCAGGTGCACCGCGCCCTGCAGCACGGTGGCGCGCCCGCTGCCGAGCGTGAGGGCGCCCACGAGGATGCTCAGGACGAGCAGCACGATGCCCGTCGGCGGCAGGCCCAGCAGCAGCGGATTGGGCAGGAACAGGGACAGCACGGCCACGGCGGGAATCGTCAGGCCGATGCTGGCCAGCCCGGAGCCGAGCGCGAGGTTGAGGCTGGTCTGCAGCCGGTTGCGCAGGGCGGCGTGCACCGCCGCCAGCGTCTCGGGCAGCAGCACCAGCAAGGCCACCATCACGCCCACGAGGGACGGCGGGGCGCCCATGGACTGCACCAGCGCCTCCATCGGCGGCGCCAGGCGCTTGGCAAGCCCGACGACGCCCACCAGGCACACCATCAGCAGCGCCAGCGCGGCCCACGCGACCGCATTCGACGGGGGTTCGGCGTGAGCAGGCTCGTCGCCCTCCTCCGTGGCCACCGGGAGGAAGTAGTCGCGGTGCCGCCAGGCCTGCACGAATACGAAGGCGCCGTACAGCACAAGGGACACGACGCCGGCGAACATCAGCTGCGGCCGCGCGAAGGTCGGGCCGGGCGAGCTGGTGGTGAAGGTCGGCAGGACGAGCGTCAGCGTGGAGAGCGCCGCCAGCACGGCCAGCGTGGGGCTCGTGCCCTCGACGCGGAAGGCCAGGACGCGGTGCTTGAGCCCGCCCGCCAGGATGCACAGCCCCACCACGCCATTGCAGACGATCATGATGGCCGAGAACACCGTGTCCCGCGCCAGCGAGCTCGCGCCATCGCCGCCGGCCAGCATCAGGGACACGATCAGCGCCACCTCGATCACCGTCACCGCCACGGCCAGCACCAGCGAGCCGTAGGGCTCCCCCACGCGGTGCGCCACGACCTCCGCATGGTGCACCGCGGCCAGCACCGCGGCGCCCAGGCACAGGGCGATGGGCAGGAGCACCCAGCCCTCGGTTCCGGGCCAGGCCAGCGCGCCGAGGGCGGCCAGCGGGGCCAGCAAGGACCACAGCGGCAGGGCAAAGGGCAGTCGTGACAGGAGATGGCGCATGACGTGACCCTAGCACAGGGCATGCCGGCAGGTCGCGGGGGCGCGCCCCAGGCAGCGGGTCGGCGCTGACGAACGCCCAGGAGCCGGACACCATGACCAAAGACACCGCGGGACTTCCTGCTGCCGCAAGTCCGCAGACCTCGCTAAGGTGCGCACTCCACCGGGGAGGAGATGCACATGGGTTCAGGGATGAACGGGCGCGCCTGGCTGCGCCCGCTGCTGCTGGCGGGTCTGATCAGCGCCGGGCTGGCCGCCCCGGCGGCGGCCCAGGTGCCGCCACTGCAGGACCGCCCCTACCCGGGCGTCATGCAGGTGAGCGTGGACGCCACGGACCTCGATCATCGCGTCTTCCAGGTCAGCCAGCGCCTGCCCGTGCAGCCCGGCCGCCTGACCCTGCTGCACCCGCGCTATCTGCCCGGCGCGCATGGCCCGTACGGGGCCGTGGACCGCATCGCCGGCCTGCAGATCGAGGCCGGGGGCCAGGTCTTGCCCTGGGTCCGCGACACCGTGGACCCCAGCGCCTTTCATGTCGAGATTCCCGCGGGCGTCACGCAGATCGGGATCCGCCACCAATTCCTCAGCGCCGTCAGCCGCGACACCGGCCGCGTCGTGATGACCCGCGAGATGCTGAACCTGCAGTGGATCAGCCTGGTGCTCTACCCCGCCGGCTACCCGGTTGACCGCATCCAGGTCGAGCCCGAGGTGCGCCTGCCGGCCGGCTGGCAGCAGGCCAGCGCGCTGCGGGTGCGGGCGGCGGGCACGGCGAGTGACCGGCTGCGCTTCGACCCCGTCAGCCTGGAGACCCTGATGGACTCGCCCCTCTTCGCCGGGCAGCACATGCGCCGCGTCGAGCTGGACCCGCCCGGGCACGAGCGCCCCGTCGCGCTGCACATCATGGCGGACACCCCCGAGGAGCTGCAGGCCAGCGAGGCGCAGATCGAGGCTCACCGCCGGCTCGTGCGCCAGGCCGACGCGCTCTTCGCCTCGCGCCATTTCGCGCACTACGACTTCCTGCTCGCCATCTCCGAGCGCCTGGGCGGCATCGGCCTGGAGCATCACCAGAGCAGCGAGAACGGCGTGCGGCCGGGCTACTTCAAGGACTGGGCCCGCCGCCCTGGCGCGCGCAGCCTGCTGCCGCACGAGTACACGCACTCGTGGAACGGCAAGTTCCGGCGCCCGGCCGACCTCTGGACCCCCAACTACAACGTGCCGATGCAGGACAGCCTGCTGTGGCTCTACGAAGGGCAGACCGACTACTGGGGCCGCGTACTGGCCGTGCGGGCCGGGCTCGTCAGCCCCGAGCAGATGCGCGACTCGCTGGCCGAGACCGTGGCCCAGCTCAGCCACCGCGCGGGCCGGGTCTGGCGCAATCTGCAGGACACCACGAACGAAGGCGCCATGGCCCGCTCGCGCGGCGAGGCCGAGTGGAGCAGCTGGCAGCGCGGGGCGGACTACTACGCCGAGTCGAGCCTGATCTGGCTCGACGCCGACACCCTCATCCGCGAGAAGAGCGGCGGGCAGCGCAGCCTGGACGACTTCGCGCGGCGCTTTTTCGGCGTGCAGGACGGCCGCGTGCAGCCGCTGACCTACCGCTTCGAGGACATCGTGTCCACGCTCAACGAGGTCCAGCCCCATGACTGGGCCCGCTTCCTGCGCGAGCGCCTGGACGGCCACGGGCCGGGCGCCCCGCTGGAGGGCCTGGCCCGTGCCGGCTGGCAGCTGACCTGGGCCGAGACGCCCAGCGACTTCCAGCGCCACCAGGCCGAGGATGCCGAGGTGAAGAGCGACGACTTCAGCTACTCGCTGGGCCTGCAGCTCAAGCGGGACGGCCGGGTGGACCGCGTGCTGTGGGACAGCCCGGCCTTCCGCGCGGGCATGAGCCACGCTCTGAGCGTGGTGGCCGTCAACGGCACGGCCTACAAGGGCGAGCGCCTGGCTGCGGCGATCACCGCCAACAAGGCCGGGCAGGCGCCGCTGGACCTGCTGGTGCGCGAGGGGGACCAGTACCGCCACCTGCGCCTCGACTACCGCGGTGGCCTGCGCTACCCGCGCCTGCAGCGCGTGGACGGCCGCCCCGAGCGCCTCGACGCGGCCATCCTGCAGGCGCGGTGACCTTCGCCAGGGGCCACGGCGGGGCGCCAATAATGGGGGCCTCGCAAGCCCTGCTGGAGAAGGAAGCCCCATGCCCGCGCCGTCCGCCCTGCCCCGCCCGCTGCTCGCCGCGGCCCTCGTGTCCCTGAGCCTGTTCGCCGGGGGGGCCAGCCACGCCCGGCCGGACACCATCGGCGAGGTGGACACCGTCTTCAAGCTGATCGGCCCCGACCACAAGATCGTGGTGGACGCCCACGACGACCCGCGCGTGGAGGGCGTGACCTGCTACGTCTCGCGCGCCAAGACCGGCGGCATCAAGGGCGCCCTCGGGCTGGCCGAGGACAAGAGCGAGGCCTCCATCGCCTGCCGCCAGACCGGCCCCATCCGCTTCGCCAAGCCGCTGCCGCAGCAGGAAGAGGTCTTCAACGAGCGCATCTCGCTGGTCTTCAAGCGCCTGCGCATCGTGCGCATGGTCGACGCCCAGCGCAACACGCTGGTCTACCTGACCTACTCGGACCGCCTCATCGAGGGCTCGCCCCAGAACAGCGTCACCGCCGTGCCCGTGGACCGCGCCACGCCCATTCCGCTCAAGTAGGCCCGCGCCCGGGGCCGTTCACCAACGGCCCAGGTGCACGCACACCGGCCGCGGCACGGCCACGTGCAGCCCCGTGGCGGCGAGGCCCATGCCGGGCTCGACGCGCAGCACGGCCAGGTGGTCGCTGCGCTCGTTGCACACGTACAGGAAGCGCCCCGCGGGATCCAGCGCAGCGCTGCGCGGGTAGGAGCCGCGCGTCCAGACATGGTCCCGCAGGCGCGGCAGGCCGTCGTCGTCGAGCGCCAGGAGGCTCACGGCATCGAAGAGCCGGTTGAGGGCGTAGAGATGCCGGCCGTCCGGCGCCACGAGGAGATCGGACGCGTAGCTCGTCCCCTCGAAGCCGGCCGGCAGCACGCTGATCTCGTCCAGCAGCTGCAGACGGCCGTTCTCGGCGTCGAAGGCCAGGGTCGCGAGCGTCGAGGACTCCTCGCACAGCACGTGCACCCGATCCGCCCGCCGCGGCGAGAAGACGAAGTGCCGCGGGCCGGCGCCCGGGGTCAGGGCCAGGCCCTCGCAGGCCTGCAGCTGCAGCGGGCCCGTCCGACGCCAGACCTGGATCCGGTCCAGGCCCAGGTCGGTGGCGAGCACATGGCGGCCGTCGGAGCTCGGGCAGGCCATGTGCAAATGCGCCGCCTCGTGCCCGCTGCAGGCGCGGCTGCCGGGCGGCGCGTTCGGCGCATGCGCAGGGCCGGGCCGCCAGCGCGCCGCCGGGTCGCTCGGCCAGCACATGCCCTCGCCGGTGAGCAGCCCCTGCGCGTCGAGCGCGTGCATCGTCAGCGCCGCGGCCTCGTAGTGCGCGAGCAGCAGCGCCCCCGCGTCCGTGGTCATCGCCAGATGCACCGGGCCAGCCGCGCCGCTGCCCTGCCGCTGCAGGCAGGGCGATCCGTCCTGGCCCGGCCGGTACACCGACACCTCGCCCGCCTCCCGCTCATGGGCGGCATAGAGCAAGCCGCGCCGCGCATCGCCCAGCAGCCAGCTGGCGCATGAGGGCGCGTCCGCCGGCGCGAGGGGTCGCAGGGCGCCCGAGAGCTCATCCTGGCGAAAGCGCCAGAGCTGGGCGAAAGCGGGGTCGGCGCTGCCCACATGGGCGATCACCGGCGGGAGGTCGTCGGGCATGGCGGAACGGGGTGGATCGTCAGCGGAACGTATCAAGGCCGATGCAGGCCGGCGCCGCCGCTGACGATTGGTATCTGACTGGGCTGAACCATTGTGAACCGAACCCGCAACCCAGTGCCCCTAGTACTTGGGGGAGCGTGCGCCCAAGCATGGCCGCCAGGCGTATAAGCCCGGCTGATGCGGGCCGCGATGGGCGGACACCGCACGAGCAAGGAGTGATCCCATGAAACACAAGCCATTGCGCGCCGCAGCCCTGCTGTCCGCGCTGGTGCTGGGTGTCGCCGGGGCGGCGCAGGCGGCCCTGATCGGCAGCACCAGCCTGACGAGCTTCAACACCGCCAGCGCGGGCCTCGGCAGCCAGACGGTCGTGGACTTCGAGTCCGCGCCGCCCGGCGGCTTCCTCATCGGCGGCAGCACGGCCGTCGGCCAGCCGCCCAGCCTGCGCAACCAGCCGTCGCTGTGGAATCCGTCCGGCACGCATTTCCTGGGTGTCAACGACGCCGGCAACTTCGACCAGTTCAGCTCCGGCGACACGCTGACGTTCACGTTCAGCAGCGCGCTGCGGGCCTTCGGCCTGTACGTCGTGGCCGGCCGTGACGTGATCGAGGGCGACCTGAGCCTGTCGATCGGCAGCACCCTGCTCAGCAACGGCCCAAAGAGCGACGCCCTGACCGACGGACAGGGCAGCTACGCCTACTTCATGGGCTTCGTGGCGGGCACGGCGGCCGATGCCTTCAACACGATCACGCTGAAGACCAACGGCGACTTCTTCTTCGTGTTCGACGTGGACGACCTGCGCTTCACGCCGGCCGGCCCGCGTCCCAGCGATCCTTCCAACGGCGTGCCGGAGCCGCAGGCGCTGGCCCTCGTGCTGCTGGCCGCCGCCGCGGCCGCCACGGCCCGCCGCCGCAAGGCCGGCGGCCGCTGATCGCTTCGCACCTCGCAAGACCTGACCCCCAATTCCATCCAGGAGCAAGATCCATGAACACCTTCCGCATCCGTACCGCCCTGCTGGCCGCCGTCGCCGCTCTGGGCCTGGCCCAGCAAGCCCAGGCCCAGGCCGAGCCCTTCATCGGCCAGGTCATGTGCGCCGGCTTCAACTTCGCGCCGCGCGGCTGGGCCGCGATGAACGGCCAGCTGCTGCCCATCGCCACCAACACCGCGCTCTTCTCGCTGCTGGGCACGACCTACGGCGGCGACGGCCGCGTGACCTTCGGCCTGCCCGACATGCGCGGCCGCGTGATGATCCACACCGGCATGGGCCCGGGTCTCACCTTCCGCAACCTGGGCGAACAGGGCGGCACCGAGAACCAGACCCTCAGCGCCTCGCAGATGCCCCCGCACAGCCACAGCGTGGCCCCCGCGGCGAGCAGCGACGACGCCAGCAGCATCTCGCCGACCGGCAAGGCGCCGGCCACCAAGGCCCGCACCTCGCTGTACGCCGATGCCACCCCGGGCAACACCATGGCCCCGACGATGAGCAGCGTGGCCGGCGGCGGCCAGCCCTTCAACAACATGCAGCCCTTCGTCACGATGAACTGCTTCATCGCCACCGAAGGCATCTTCCCCTCGCGCCCGTAAGCCGCGCACCGGCCCGACCGGCACACCAGGCCAGCCTTCGGGCTGGCCTTTTTCATGGGCAAACGGACACGCATTCCACGCCACAATGCCCGCAAGGAGTGCCCATGAAGAAAGCCAGCGCCGCCCCCGCCCGTTCCAACGCCCTCGCCCCGGCCGCCGGCCCCTTCACCGCGCCCGTCCGCTTCGAGGACGCCGAGGCCGCGTGGGAGCAGGTCCGGGTCATCTACGAGCAGGGCGTGCAACACCTGCGCAGCGCCCTGCAGCGCTTTCTGCAGGGCGAGGACGTCGGCCGCGTGCGCGCCTGCTACCCCTTCGTGCGCCTGCGCAGCGAGCGGCTGACCCGGGGGGACTCGCGCCTGGCCTACGGCTTCGTCGCCGGCCCGGGCGTCTACGAGACCACGCTCACCCGCCCGGATCTCTTCGCCCGCTACTACCGCGAGCAGTTCGCGCTGCTGCTGCGCAACCATGGCACCGCGCTGGAGATCGGCACCAGCAGCGCCCCCATCCCGCTGCACTTCGCGCTGAGCGAGCACGATCATCTGGAGGGCGAGCTCCCGCCCGCGCGCCGCCTGCTGCTGCGCGAGTGCTTCGACCTGCCGGATCTCGCGGCCATGGACGACGGCATCGCCAACGGCACGCACGAGCCGGCGCCGGGCGAGCCCGAGCCGTTGTCCCTGTTCACCGCGCCGCGCGTGGACTACTCGCTGCACCGCCTGCGCCACTACACCGGCTGCTCGCCCGAGCACTTCCAGAACTTTGTCCTCTTCACCAACTACCAGTTCTACATCGACGAGTTCGTGCGCCTCGGCCGCTCGCTGATGCAGGCCGCGCCGGACCCCGCCGCGCCGCACGCGCTGGACGACTGCATCGGCTTCGTCGAGCCCGGCAATGTCTGGACGGCCCGCGTGGGCTGCGAGGCCGAGTTCGCCGCGCTCACGCCCGGCCAGCAGCCGCCCCGCCTGCCCCAGATGCCGGCCTACCACCTGCTGCGCCGCGACGCGGGCGGCATCACCATGGTCAACATCGGCGTGGGCCCCGCCAACGCCAAGACCATGAGCGACCACATCGCCGTGCTGCGCCCGCACTGCTGGCTGATGCTGGGCCACTGCGCGGGGCTGCGCAACAGCCAGCAGCTCGGCGACTACGTCCTGGCGCACGGCTATGTCCGCGAAGACCACGTGCTGGACGAGGAGCTGCCGCTGTGGGTGCCGATCCCGCCGCTGGCCGAGGTGCAGGTCGCGCTGGAGAAGGCCGTAGCCGAGGTGACCCAGCTCTCGGGCTTCGAGCTCAAGCGCATCCTGCGCACCGGCACGGTCGCGTCCACGGACAACCGCAACTGGGAGCTGCTGCCCAGTCATCACCAGGGCGGCCCCGAGCGGCGCTTCAGCCAGAGCCGCGCCATCGCGCTGGACATGGAAAGCGCCACCCTCGCCGCCAATGGCTTCCGCTTCCGCGTGCCCTACGGCACCTTGCTGTGCGTGTCGGACAAGCCGCTGCACGGCGAGATCAAGCTGCCCGGCATGGCCAACCAGTTCTACCGCGAGCGGGTGGACCAGCACCTGCGGATCGGCCTGCGCGCCATCGAGCTGCTGCGCGCCGGCCCGATGGGCCAGCTGCACAGCCGCAAGCTGCGCAGCTTCGCCGAAGTGGCGTTTCAGTAGGCACTGTCGCGTGGCGGTGCACGAGCGCTCTCGCCGCGTGACATTTGGGTGCAGGCAGCCCCACAATGGGGGACATCCCTAAGCAAGACGCGACCCCATGCCCCTGGACACCTCCACGCTGCTCAGTCTGCTCCTGCTGGAACTGCTGAGCCTCATGGTGATGCTGCCCCTGCTGATGGGCACACCGGTGAGCCGCGCCGCGCGCTTCGCGCAGGGCTATATCGCGCTGCAGAGCCTGGGCTGGATGGCCCTGTGGCTGCGCCAGGCCTACACCGCCCCCATCGGCAACAGCGTGGGCGGTCTCATTGGGATGATGTGCGTCAGCGGCAGCCTCAGTGCCCTGTGGCTGGCCCTGCGGGACTGGCTGGGCCGGCGCCCCGGGCGCTGGGCCATGATGGCCGCACCGGTGGTGCTCGCCCTGGCCTCGCTGCTGGATGGCACCGGTGCCGACAACTTCGCCGTCGGCTGGTCGGGCCTGGGCCTCGCGGCTCAGATGCTGGCGCTGGCGCTGGCCTGCTCGTGGCCCCGCGAGGCGATGACGCCCGTGCTGGATGCCCGCCACACGCCCCCCGTCGAGCACAAGGACCGCGCCTGGCGCGCCCTGCTGGGGGTGGGCTTCTGCGTCATGGCCGGCGTGGTGCTGGTCCGTGCCGCGCTGCACTTCATGGGGCACGAGCCGAGCTGGCAGGCCGGGCTCACGCAGGCCATCATCCTGGGCTCGCACGTCATGCTGCTGGTGAGCGTGCTGGCCATCCTGGTGGCCTGGCGGGGCGAGACCGAGCACCACCTGCAGCGCCAGGCCCAGACGGATGCGCTGACGGGCCTGGCCAACCGGCGCGCCTTCGGGGCGCGTTCCGAGGAGCAGATCGCCCTGGCCCGCCGGCATGGGGAGCCGCTGTGCCTGGTCATGCTGGATCTCGACTATTTCAAGAAGGTCAACGACGAGCACGGCCACGAGGGCGGCGACCGCGCGCTGGCCCTGTTCGCGCGCTGCGTGCAGCAGGTGCTGCGCGTGGGCGACCTGGCCGGGCGCGTCGGCGGCGAGGAGTTCTGCGTGCTGTTGGCCCGCAGCGACCACACCGGCCCGCGCGCCATGGATGCACGCCTGCGTGCACAGCTGCAGGCCTGCACCATGGCGGAGCTGGGTTTTGCACTGGACTTCAGCGCCGGCTGGGCCCTGCTGCGCCCCGGTGACCGCAGCGTCGAAGACATGATGCGCCGCGCCGACGCCGCCCTGTACGAGGCCAAGCGCAGCGGCCGGGGCCGCCTGTGCGACGAGCCGGGCTGGACCCCTGCCGAACAGCCGGCCTGAGGCTGACACCACGCGGCCATCCGCCGCTGGCACGCTGCTTGCTTGATTCCAGGTGACCCTGTCCACCCGACGGGCTGACCTGAACTCAGGAGCGCAGCACCATGCAAGCCTTTGACGCCCCCTTCGCCTACCTCCCGGTCCCCCCTGTCCAAGCCCCGCTCGCCGCGCCGCAGATGCCCGGCGCCGCCGCCCGTCTGCGGGTGGTGGGGCAGGTGCGGCAGCGCGGGGCGGTGCAGGTCCGGGCCCTGGGCTCGCGGGACCTGCAGTGGCTGCCGGCCCTGGCCGACTTGCTGATCGACAGCGTCCACCACGGCGCCTCGCTCGGCTTCCTGGCCCCGCTGTCCCGCTACCAGGCCATGGACTACTGGCACAGCGTCTATGCCCGCCTGGGCAGCCACCACCACCTCTGGATCGCGTGTGAGGGCGACGGCAACGGCCCGCTGCAGGGCGCGGTGCAGCTGGCCCTGCCGCAGCAGTCCAATGCGCACCACCGCGGGGAAGTTCAGCGCCTGATGGTGCACAGCCAGGAGCGCGGCCGCGGCATCGCGAGCCAGCTGATGGCAACGCTGGAGTGCACCGCCCTGCGCCAGGCGCGCCGGCTGCTGGTGCTGGAAGCGCCGGCAGACTCCCAGGCCGAAGCGGTCTACACCCACCTCGGCTGGCAGCGCGCCGGCGCCATCCCCGAGCACAGCGTCTGTGCCGAAGGGCGGCTGCACTCGGCGGCGGTGCTCTACAAGACGCTGTGAGCGCGTTCCCGGCTGGCGCCGCGGCCGACCTGCCGTACCTTGCGGCGGCCTGCGGCGGGCCCGTCGTCTCGCAGACGCCAGACGCATAGGGCGACGCAGCTGACGGGCTCGGCTCGCCCGTCCACGAACGGAGCCCGAGAGCGCCACAGAACGCCTCGCTCGTCGAGCCATCCGCCGCGGCCGTCGAGGGCCTGAAGCAGCAGGCGCAGGCGCTCTACGACAGCATGTCGCAGTTCCGTCTCAAGCCACGCTAACGCCCGAAGACAGCGCCTCATCAGCGATAGAGGCGCAGTAGCTTGCCGCTGTCGGTGAGCAGCAGTAGGGCGCCATCAGGGGCCTGGCGCACGTCGCGGAAACGCTCGCCGAGACTGCCGTACAGGGCCGTCCGATCCAGCACCGCCGTGCCGGACAGCCGCAGCCGCCACAGGGCCTGACCTGCCAGGCTGCCCGAGAACAGCTGGCCCTGCCACTCGGGGAACATGGCCCCGGTGTAGAACAGCAGGCCGGCGGGCGCGACGGAGATCGGCACCCAGTAGGTCAGCGGCTCGAGATAGGCCGGCGCATGCGTGCCGCCGCCGATGCGGCAGGCGTCGCCCACGGGGTCGCCGTAATTGCAGCCGTAGCTGCGCACCGGCCAGCCGTAGTTGCCGCCAGGCACGATGCGGTTGATCTCGTCGCCGCCCTGCGGGCCATGCTCGCTGACCCACAGCTCGCCGGTCTGCGGATGCAGCGCCGCCCCCTGCGGATTGCGATGGCCCAGCGAGTAGATGCCCGGCGCGGCGCCGGGCCCTAGGGCCGGGTTGTCCGGCGGCATGCTGCCGTCGCGGGCGATGCGCACGACCTTGCCCAGCGTCTTGCCCAGGTCCTGCGCCGGGCTGCCTTGCTGGCGCTCGCCCAGCGTCACGAACAGAGTCTTGTCGCGCGCGAACACGAGGCGCGAACCGTAGTGACCGGAGCCGCTGACCTTGGGCGTCTGGCGAAAGATCACCTGCCCCTCGACCAGCGCCGCGCCCTGCAGCCGGGCCTTGAAGACGGCCGTGCCGCTGCGCCCCGTCTCGCCGCCGGTGCCGGGCTCGCTGAAGCTGAGGTAGACGAAGCCGTTCTGGAGAAAGTCGGGATCCAGAGCGATGTCCAGCAGCCCGCCCTGCCCCGCCGCATCGACGGCCGGCAGGCCGAAGATCGGCTCCATCTGCCGCCCGTCGGCGCTCAGCCGGACAAGGCCGCCGCTGCGCTGCGTCACGAGCAGGCGGCCGTCCGGCAGCACGGCGAGGGACCAGGGGCTGCCGAGGTCCGTGCGCAGCGTCGCGAGCTGGGGAGCCGGTGTGGGTGTGGGCGTTGGAGTCGGCGTTGGAGTCGGCGTCGGTGCGGGGGTCGGCGCTGGTGCCGGGGCCGCATTGGAGTCGCCGCCCCCGCCCCCACAGGCGACAAGAACGGTGGCCATCAGGACGACGGACGTGGGCTTCCAGGCACTCATGGGCGCTCTCCTGCTCCAGGACGGCCCAGTCTACGGCCCCCCTCGCCGCAGGGCTGTAAGCAGCTGTGGCCCGCCGCATCAATCGAGGCGGGCCAGCGCCTGGCGCACGGGCGCCAGGCAGCGCTCACGCAGGCTCGCGTCCGGCTGCTCCTGCAGCATCACGTACAGCGGCCACAGGAACTGGCGGGCGTTGTGCAGCAGGCGCAGGCGATGCTCGTCGGGGCCCGTCCCCTGCGCGGGCGCCAGGAGCTCGGCCAGCCAGCCCTGGACCTGCGCCGCGCTCCAGCCGCTGCGCAGCAGTGCGAATCGCGCGGCCCGCGCCAGGCGCTCGCCTTCGCCGTGCCGGTAGGCGAGCTGTCCGTGGGCCAGCACCTGGCTGCCCAGGGCGTCCAGCACTCGCGACGCGCCTTCCGGGGTCATGGCCGGGCCGATCGACAGCTGCATCAGCAGGTCCGCCCCGTGAGCCACGCCGTGCCGCCAGCCCTGCACGTCGTCATGGGCGCGATAGTCGCGCCACCGGACCAGCCACGCGATGCCGGCGTCGCGCAGCGCCTGCCGCTCCTCGTCGCTCAGGAAGGGCTGGACGCGATCGGCGCGGGCCACCTCCGAGAGCGCCAGGGCCGCGAAGGGCGCATGAAAGCCGTCGGCGTCGTCCGGTTCCTGCAGCACCAGCAGCCAGCGGTCGCGCAGATGCCGCAGCGTGGTCGGCGGCAGGCGTCCCGCGCGCATCCATGCGGACAGCACCTCGAAGCCCAGCGCATCGCGCCGCTGCGGATCGGGGGACGCCAGGCAGTCGGCCAGCTCGGGCGCGAGCTGCTCGAAGCGCGCGGACGGCGCGGTGGCATCAGCGCTCCAGGCCCGCAGCGTCGCGGCGTCAATCGCTGCTCCCGCCCGGTCCGCCGGACAGGCGGCCATCGCGGTGCTGCTCACCGCCAGACAAAGCGCGGCCATCCCAGCCCTCGACGCAAGCCGTGCTGGCGAGGTGAAACGCGAACGGTGCAGCGAGGGACGACGCATGGGCATCTCCTGGGTGGACGGGCTTCGTGCCCCCCGCATCTTCCGTGGCCCGCGAGGGTGGCCGCCAGCGGACTTGCCCGCCGTGCCCAAGGGCATGGGCAGCGCCCCGCTTGCCGGAGCGGCCAGGAGGCACGTACACTCCGCTCCGGATTCAGGAGAGTGCCGGCCGCAGGGCAACCCGCTGCGCATCGGCCGCCGAAGGCGCAAGCTCCCATACTCGCTCAGGCCCCGTACTGGATCCATGACCAAGCCGAATGCTGGAGAGTGAATCCAGGGCCCACCGCCCGGATTCCGCCGAAGGAGCAAGGCCGCGCACCCGTCGTGATGCGGCTGAATCTCTCAGGTACCGAGGACAGCGGGAGCGGCGCGCACAGGCGCACGCTCTCTTTGGCACATCCCCGCCCGAGTCATGCACGCCTGCGCGTTCAACCCTCTGACCCTCGAGAGTTCCGCATGCATGTCATCGTCCTGGGCGCCGGCGTCACCGGCATCACCACCGCCTGGTTTCTGCGCCGCGCCGGCCATGAAGTCACCGTCATCGACCGCCAGCCCGCGGCCGGCCTGGAAACCAGCTTCGCCAATGGCGGGCAGATCTCCGTCTCCCACGCCGAGCCCTGGGCCAATCCGGGCGCCCCGCTGAAGGTCCTCAAGTGGCTGATGAAGGAGGACGCGCCCCTGCTCTTCCGCCTGCGTGCCGACTGGGCGCAGTGGCGCTGGGGCCTGCAGTTCCTGCGTGAGTGCACGCCGGGCCGCACCGCGCACAACATCCGCAACATCGTGCAGCTGGGCCTCTACAGCCGTGAGCAGCTGCGCGAGCTGCGCCAGCAGCTGGGCCTGCAATACGACCAGCGCACGCAGGGCATCCTGCACTTCTACACGAGCGAGGCGGAGTACGCCGCCGCGCAGGAACCGGCCCGCATCATGCGCGAGCAGGGCTGCGAGCTGGACATGAAGACGCCCGACGAGTGTGTGGCCATCGAGCCTGCGCTCGCGCAGTGCCGTCAGCAGATCGTCGGCGGATCGATGACGCCCAGCGACGAGTCGGGCGACGCGCACCGCTTCACGCAGGCCCTGGCGGCGAAGTGCGTCGAGGCGGGCGTGCGCTTCGCCTACGACACGCGCATCCTCGGCCTCGAAGGCAGCCGCGAAGCCGGCATCAGCCGCGTGATCTGCGCCGACGCCGCCGGCGTCGTGCAGCGCCTGGCCGCCGACCGCTTCGTGCTGTGCATGGGCAGCTTCAGCCGGGGCCTGGCGCGCGAGCTGGGCATCCACCTGAACATCTACCCGGCCAAGGGCTACTCGGTGACGCTGCCGGTGATCTCACCCGAGCACAGCTACCAGGTCTCGCTCACGGACGACGAGTACAAGCTCGTCTTCTCCCGCCTGGGCGACCGCCTGCGCATTGCCGGCACCGCCGAGCTCAACGGCTACAGCACGGAGCTGAACCTCACGCGCTGCGAGGCCATCGTGCGCCGCACGCGCGAGCTCTTCCCCGCCATGACGGACGGCCGCGGCGCACAGTACTGGACCGGCCTGCGCCCGGCCACGCCGTCCAACCTGCCCTACATCGGCGCGAGCCACGTGCCCAACGTCTACCTGAACACCGGGCACGGCACGCTGGGCTGGACGCACGCCTGCGGCTCGGGCGCTGCCATCGCGGACATCGTGGACGGGCGTCGCCCGGCCCTGGACTACGCCTTCACGGCCGCCACGCAGGAGCAGATGCAGGAGGGCCACTGGCGCTACGCCTGAGGCCGCACGGGCCTTGCGCCCGCCCCCTTGTGCGGGGCCATGCCTTGCCCTAGGCTCCTGCCACGGCATTTGTGCATCGGTCCCGACCTCAAGGAGCACGCCATGGCCTCCAGCCCTTCCCCCGCAGGAGGCGCTGCCTCCGGCTTGTCCGGCAGCGCGCAGGATTCCCGTCTGCAGCGCCTGCGCACCCTGGCCCTGGTCGGCCCCGCGGGCAGCGGCAAGACCACGCTGTGCGAAGCCCTTCTGCTGCAGGCGGGGGCCATCAAGCAGGCGGGCTCCGTCGAGAAGGGCAACACCGTCAGCGACCACGAAGCGCTGGAGCGCCGCATGCAGCACTCGCTGCAGACCAGCGCCGTGCACCTGGACTGGCAGGGCCTGCGCCTGCACGTGCTCGACACGCCGGGCGCCCCGGACTTCATCGGCCAGGCCCTCCCCGCGCTGGAGGCCGTGGAGAGCGCCGTGCTCGTGATCAATGCGCAGGCGGGGCTGGAACTGATGGCCACGCGGCTGATGGGAGTGGCCGCGCAGCGCGAGCGCACGCGGCTCATCGTGATCAACAAGATCGACGCGCCCGAGGTCGACCTGCCCGGCCTGCTGGCGCTGCTGCAGGAACGGCTGGGCCGCGAGTGCCTGCCGCTGAACCTGCCGGCCGGCGGCGGCACGCGCGTGTCGGACTGCTTCTTCCAGCGCGAGGGGGACAGCGATTTCGGGTCCGTGGCCGACGCGCACCGAGCGCTCGTGGAGCAGGTGGTGGAGGTGGACGGCGAGTTCGTCGACCGCTACCTGAACGAGGGCGACGTCCCCGCCACCGAGCTGCACGCGCCGCTCGAGCAGGCGCTGCGCGAGGGGCACCTCATCCCCGTGTGCTTCACGGCGGCGAAGTCCGGCGTCGGCGTGCCCGAGCTGCTGGATGCCATCGTGCGGCTGCTGCCCCACCCGGGCGAGGCCAATCCTCCGCAGTTCCTCGAGGGCGAGGGGGCGGAGGCCCGGCCCTTGCAGCCGCTACCCGACGCCGACCGGCACGTGCTCGCCCACGTCTTCAAGATCCAGGCCGACCCCTACCTCGGCAAGCTGGCGCTGCTGCGGGTCCACCAGGGCACGCTGCGTCGCAACGCGCAGCTCTACGTGGGCCATGCACGCAAGCCCGTGCGCGTGAGCCACCTCTTCATGCTGCGCGGCAAGGAGCACGTGGAGGTCGAGCATGCGCTGCCGGGGGACATCTGCGCCCTCGCCAAGCTGGACGAACTGCACTACGACGCCGTGCTGCACGATGCGCAGGAGGACGAGCACCTGCACCTCGCGCCGCTGCCCTTCCCCGAGCCCGTGCACGGCCTGGCCATCAGCCCCGCGCGCCACGGGGACGAGCAGCGCCTGTGGGACCAGCTCAAGCGCCTGGTCGACGAGGACCCCTGCCTGCGCCTGGACCACGCGGCGCAGACGAACGAGACGCTGGTCTACGGCCTCGGCGAGCTGCATCTGCGCGTGCTGCTGGAACGCCTGCGCGAGACCTACAAGGGCGAGGTGGTGACGCAGCCGCCGCGGGTGGCTTATCGCGAGACCATCTCGGCGCCGTCCGAGGGCCATCACCGCCACAAGAAGCAGAGCGGCGGCGCCGGGCAGTTCGGTGAGGTGTGGCTGCGCATCGAGCCCCTCGAGCGGGGCGCGGGCTTCGAGTTCCGCGACGAGGTCAAGGGCGGCACGATCCCCGGCGTGTTCATGCCCGCCGTCGAGAAGGGCGTGCGGCAGGCCCTGGCGCAGGGCGTGATCGCCGGCTTCCCGCTGGTGGACCTGCGCGTGGTGGTGTTCGACGGCAAGCACCATGCCGTCGATTCCAAGGAGATCGCCTTCGTGACCGCCGGGCGCAAGGCGCTCGTGGCCGCCGTGAAGGAGGCGCGTCCGCAGGTGCTGGAGCCCATCGTGCAGGTCGAGATCCACGCGCCCGCCGCGACGATGGGCGACATCACGGGCGACCTGGCCTCGCGCCGCGGCCAGGTGCTGGGCACGGGCAATCCGGTCCCGGGCAGCATCAGCATCCAGGGCCTGGCGCCGCTGGCCGAGCTCAGCAGCTACCAGACCCGCCTCAACGCGCTGACCAGCGGCCAGGGGCGTTACACGGTCAGCCTCTCGCACTACGAGCTCGTTCCGCCCAATCTGCAGGCGCAACTGGTGGCCGCCCACAAGCCGCGGGATGAGGAGGAATAGCCAGGATGCCGGACGCGGTGGGCCGGCGCTGGTGAACAAGGCTTTATCATTGCGACATGTGTTCCGCTGCCCGGGACGTCGCACAGGTCCGGCTGGACAACGCGATGATCCTGTTTGAAGAGTTCGTCGCTGCCACCATCAAGCACCCCGATGCCGCCGCTTTGCGCGGCCTGGAGCGGCGTTTCGCGGAGCGCTTGCAGATCCAGCCCAGCTACTGGAGCCAGATCAAGAGCCGCTCCCGCCAGATCGGCGAACGCCTGGCGCGGCAGTTCGAGCAGCTGTGCCACAAGCCGGCCGGCTGGATGGACCTGGAGCACGGCGCCATGGCCGTGCCCGCCGGCGACGCGGCCCCCACGGAGCCCAAGGACGACGACGAGCGCTTCATCATCGGCCTCGTTCTCACCTACTACCGGCGCCACCCGCAGCGCGCACGCACGCGCCTGCTGGACCTGCTGGGCGAGGTCCTGACGCCGGAGAGCGCCTCCGCAGCACCGCCCCCGAAGGCCGCGCCCGCCCGTGCTGCCGGCCCGTCGCCCGTGCGCCCCGGCGCCGCCAGCCCGCCGCCGCCCGCCCCCAATGACATGGACGACTGGCGCCGCCTGCAGCAGGGCATTGCCCCGCTCAAGCCCAAGAAGCGTTAATCAGTGACAAGGCGGCCGCCCCGGCCGCCGCTGACCTGACCTCTGCGCGGTGCTCGACTCGCTGTCCGCCCCTCTGCCTTGCAAGGCCCATGCCCAGGGGCATCTGCGCCGCCGTCCGACTTTCTCTCCAACGATGCGACACGCGCACAGGCGGCGTTCTTGCTTTGCATCAGAGATAAAAAGCACTTGCGCAAGATAATCAATCGTTTATCATTTGCGCAAGTCGCGGACGGGTTCACCGCGATGAAACCTCTGTCCTTCGGCATCGCCAGCTCCTGCAGTGGCCGGCCGCCCGGGGCGAGTCACTCAACCCTTCCTGCTCCTGCCTGCCAGGCCCTCACGAGCGCCGCGTCACCGCCGAACCCGGGCCGACGCCCGCGTCGCTGAGTCCCAGGCGTGCACCCTGCACGCCGGCAGCAGATCCCGTGCCCCCGCCGTGCGTCGGCAAGGCCAGCCCCGCAAGAACCCATTGCGTGCGCCGGCCGTCTGTCCGCCGCGTTCCGTTCCGTTGTCGGCCCCTCGTCGGCCCTCGTGCCCGCCCGATGCCGCAGCCCTCGCTGCCGGCCCGGCCGCGCCATGGTCGGCCCAAGTGCCCTGTTCTCATCTGCGCCCCTCGCCTGCCCGCGAAGCGCCAAGGAGAGTCATATGTCCCAGTTCACCGCCCCTCGCCCGCAGTTGACGCTGCAGGCCCGAAAACCGCGCAATCCCCTGGTGGCACCGGCCCTGATGCGTCAGGCCGGCCGCCACCAGGCCGAACGCGCCGCTGAGCGCCAGCGTGCCAAGCAAGACCTGGCCCTGGAAATCCGCCGCCTGCGTCCTGACGAACGCAGTCCGTGAATCGCAAGCCTCGCCGCCTTCCGGCGCGAGGCCCGAGGGAGCACCACCATGCAAAAGATCATCAAGACGGCGCGCCCGAGCGTCGTCGGCAGCACCACCGACCATCTCGCCACCCTCCTGCGCCGTGTGACGCAGTGGCTGAGCGCACCGCCAGCACGCCGTGGCGCGGCGGCGACGGAGACGGAGCACACCCTGGCCCGCGATGGCCGCCCCCGCCGCCGCGCGGGTGACCCCATCGGCAGCGTCCATTTCGATGGCGAGCGCCTGGGCGGCTGGCCCGGCGAAGGGAGGATCCGATGAGGCAATTCCTCCTCACTTTGTTGCTCGCCGTGGGCAGCCTGGCGCTCAAGTTGGCACCGGCATTGCCGATACTTGACGAAAGCGCCTACGCTATGGCTTGCGATGGACCACTCGCCGAACCTGCCGTTCACCCCGCTGACCAAGCCCTTCCTGGACTTGAACCGGTGGACTGCGTATTTCCGGGAGGCGGAGATCCCTGTCCTGGCGTCGACAGCCGAACAGCTCGAGCTCTGGCGTGCTAACGAGGACGCCGTCGATGCCCACAGCATCGGCGAAGGGCTGGCGACCGACCCGCTCATGACGCTCAAGGTGCTGCGCTTCGCCTCGGCCCATCGGTCCAGCCGCCTGCTGGCCGATGCCGAGACGGTCACCGCGGCCCTCGTGCTGATGGGCATCACGCCCTTCTTCGCTTACTTCGGTCCGCAGCCGACGGTCGAGGAGCGTCTGTCGGCGCTGCCCGGCGCGTATGGCGGGCTGATGCGGGTCATGCGCCGGGCTGATCGCGCCGCCCGCTTTGCGCTGGGCTTCGCCGCCCACCGCCTGGACCCGGATGCCGCCATCATCCACAGCGCCGCGTTGCTGCACGACTTTGCCGAGATGCTGCTGTGGTGCCATGCGCCGGACCTGGCGCAGAAGGTGCAATGGCGGCTGGCGTCCCAGCCCGGCACGCGCAGCGTCACCGCCCAGAAGGAAGTGCTCAACATCGAGCTGGGTGACCTGGAGCAAAGCCTCATGCGGGCCTGGCGCCTGCCGGAGCTGCTGGCCCATTGCACAGACGACAAGCGCGGCAACGACCCGCAGGTGCAGTGCGTGCGTCTGGCCGTCCGGCTGGCCCGCCATACCGCGGACAGCTGGGAGAACCCGGCCGTGCCGGACGACCTGCGGGAGATCGGCGAGCTCCTGACCCTCGGACCCACGCACACCCTGCATCTGCTGCGGGAGCTGGACATCTCCGACGCCCGCCCGCCCGCCGGGCCGTCTAAGATGGTCTGATGGCTGGCCCTACTCTCGACTTCTGGCAGCAACGGTTCGAACGCGGGCAGACGCCCTGGGACCGGGGCGCTCCGCATCCGCAACTGCAGGCCTGGCTTGAGGCCGGCGTCCTGCGCGCCGGGCAGCGAGTCCTGGTGCCAGGCTGCGGCAGCGGGCATGAACTGCTCGCGCTCGCCGCGCAAGGCCTGCAGGTGCGCGGCCTGGACTACGCGCCCGCCGCCGTCGAGCAGGCCCGCGCCCGCTTGAGCGCCGCCGGGATGGGCGACGCCCCGTCCATCGCGGTGGAGCAGGCCGACGTGCTGAGCTGGCAGCCCGCAGAGGCGGACGTCCCGGATGTGGTCTATGAGCAGACCTGCCTGTGCGCCCTGCATCCCGACCACTGGCAGCGCTACGCCGCTCAGCTCGCCCACTGGCTGCGCCCGGGCGGGCTGCTGCTGGCGCTGTTCATGCAGGCCCGGCGCGAGAGCGCGGGCGAAGGCGTGGTCGAAGGCCCGCCCTACCACGGCGACATCAACGCCATGCGCGCACTCTTTCCCGCGACGCTGTGGGACTGGCCCGCCCCGCCCTACGCCGCGACGGCGCACGCCCAAGGCTGGCAGGAACTGGCCGTCGTGCTGCGGCGGCGCTGAGGCGCCGAGCGACCTCAGAGCGGCAGCGCCGTCGTGTTCTTGAGGCGATCCAGCACGAAGCTGGTCTTGCAGTCCTGCACGCTGGGATGCTTGAGCAGGGTCTCGGTGATGAAGCGCGAGTAGTGCGCCATGTCCTCGACGAGCACCCGCAGCAGGTAGTCCATGTCCCCCGTGAGGGCGGAGCACTCGACCACCTCAGGCCACGTCTGCACCGCCGCGCGGAACAGGTCCATCGGATTGCGCTTGTGCGACTCCGTGTGCTTTTCCAGGCGGACGTTGATGTAGGCCGTGAGGCCCAGGCCGACGGCCTCCGGGTTCACCAGCGCCACATAGGCCGAGACGACACCGATTTCCTCTAGGCGCCGCACGCGCCGCAGCACGGCCGACGCCGACAGGTTCACCTGTGACGCAAGGGCGTCGTAGGTGACGCGCCCGTCAACCTGCAGCGCCCTCAAAATGCGCCGGTCGATGGCATCGAGCTGACTTTCCTTGTCCATATTCGCATTCTTGCAGCTTTCCTGCGCGTGAACGAAGAGCCCCTCGCAAGATCGCATGAATCCTGCGGGCCCATCCTCGTACAGTTTTGCGCTATCGCAAAACTTTCCGCCTGGAGGCGTGTATGGCTTTTACTCCTTGGGACAACCCCATGGGCACCGACGGCTTCGAGTTCATCGAGTTTGCCGCCCCTGATCCCGCCGCGCTGGGTCGCCTGTTCGAGACCATGGGTTTCAAGGCGGTGGCCAAGCATCGTCAGAAGAACGTGACGCTGTACCGCCAGGGCGACGTGAACTTCATCATCAATGCCGAGACGGACTCCTTCGCGCAGCGCTTCGCGCGCATGCACGGCCCGTCGATCTGCGCCATCGCCTTCCGCGTCAAGGATGCGGCCTTCGCCTACCAGCGCGCGCTGGAACAGGGGGCCTGGGGCTTCGACAACAAGACGGGCCCGATGGAGCTGAACATCCCGGCCATCAAGGGCATCGGCGACTCGCTGATCTACCTGGTGGACCGCTGGCAGGGCAAGGATGGCGCCCAGCCTGGCGCCATCGGCAACATCAGCATCTACGACGTCGACTTCGTGCCCTTGCTGGATGCCGACGGCCAGCCGGTGGCATCCGCTCAGGAAGGCCATGGCCTGACCTACATCGACCACCTGACGCACAACGTCTTCCGTGGCCGCATGAAGGAATGGGCGGACTTCTACGAGCGCCTGTTCAACTTCCGCGAGGTCCGCTACTTCGACATCGAGGGCAAGCTGACCGGCCTGAAGTCCAAGGCCATGACCAGCCCTTGCGGCAAGATCCGCATTCCCATCAACGAGAGCAGTGACGACAAGAGCCAGATCGCCGAGTACCTGGACCTGTACCACGGCGAGGGCATCCAGCACGTGGCGCTGGGCACGAATCAGATCTACAAGTCGGTCGAGGGCATGAAGTCCACGGGCGTGGAGTTCCAGGACACCATCGAGACCTACTACGACCTGGTCAACAAGCGCCTGCCCGCCCATGGCGAGGACATGGCCGAGCTCAAGCGCCTGCGCATCCTGATCGACGGTGCCACGCACCAGGGCGCGCCGAACGAGCTGCTGCTGCAGATCTTCACCAAGGAAGTCATCGGGCCGATCTTCTTCGAGATCATCCAGCGCAAGGGCAACGAAGGGTTTGGTGAGGGCAACTTCCAGGCGCTGTTCGAGAGCATCGAGCTCGACCAGATCCGCCGCGGCGTCCTGAAGGCTGAGGCCTGACCGAGCACAAGCCCTGCGGCTTGTGCGACGCAGGCCGAAGGACCCGGCGCATGCTTGCGTCGGGGCTGGGTGAGGCCTGACCGAGCACAAGCCCCGCGGCTTGTGCGACGCAGGCCGAAGGACCCGGCGCATGCTTGCGTCGGGGCTGGGTGAAGCCTGACCGAGCACAAGCCCCGCGGCTTGTGCGACGCAGGCCGAAGGACCCGGCGCATGCTGGCGCCGGGGCTGACGGAAGTCCAGAAATGAAAACGCCCGGGCTCTCCCGGGCGTTGCCGCTTCTGCCACTCCCCGGCTCAGCTCTCGCAGACGCTGACCATCACCGCTGCCATGACGGCAGGCTCGAACACCAGTTGCAGATGCCCGGCCGCGGGCACCACGAGCGTGCGGGCCTCCGGCAGCACGGCGAGGATGGAAGGACACACCACCTGGTCGCTGCAGCTGTAGACGCAGGTGAACTGACGCCACCAGCTCGCCGACTCCGTCTCGGCCAGCCCCTGGAGCCATTCGGACTGCGCCCGCATCTGCCGGGCGTTGGTCGCGCCGGACAGCTGCGCCATCAGCGTGCCGGCATGCGGCGTCCCCAGCGTGAAGACATGATGCAGACGGATGGGCGGCGATTGCGTGGCCCGGCGCCAGGCCCGCAAGGCCAGGCCGCCCATGCTGTGCGCCACGACGACGGGAGCCAAGCCGGTGGCCGCTTCCAGCGCACGCACCGCGGCCTCGATCTGGTCGGCATAGGCGTCAATGGACGCGAAGGGCGGCGAGAGGCTCAGCGCGACATGCGGGACGCCCTCCTCGTCCAGCCGGCAGGCCCATCCTTGCCACAGACCGCGGTTGCACCGGAAACCATGCAGCAGCAGCACGCCCCGGCGCCCCCGTGCACCCGGCGGGCAGCGGTCCGGCACGGCGGATTCGCGCCAGGGCTGCTGCCATGAGAAGACCCGCTCATAGGCCCACCATTCCAGCGCGGCGGCCCGCAGGCACTGCCCCACCGTCGGTACCGGCTGGCCGTCCGGACGGGGCAGACGCCGCACGAGGAAGAATGCCGGGAGGACCAGCAGCACCCAGCCGAACAGGCCCACCCAGCCCATCAGCAAGGCGCCAGGCACGCCCCAGTGCTGACAGCCCCAAAGCCCGAGCAAGCCCGCCAGGAGCAGGCGGACAAGGATCACCAGTTGCTGCTGTCTTGCGTTGCTCATCGTGGAGCGTCTCCCTGCCGTCTCATTCGAGTCCCCGCACTAGCCAAGTCGAGGCAGTGTAGGCGGACAATCTGCCGTCGACCTTGACCCATCCGCCATGGCCCACGTCTTGGAATCCCAAATCCTGCGGCATCTGCAGGACGTCGAGCAGGAACGGCAGCGCCGGCGTTCGCTCCCCTCGCTGGATCAGTCGGTGCAGGCCCTGAAGCGTTATCAGCAGCAGCGCTTCGCACGCACGTATGCCGATCTGCTCGCCGCGCCGCGCTACGCGCCGGCCGCGCAGTTCTTCCTGGAAGAGCTGTACGGCCCGGGCGACTTCACGCGGCGCGATGCCCAGTTCGCCCGCGTGGTCCCCGCCTTGGTCCGGCTGTTCCCCGAGCAGGTGGTGCAGACGGTGGCCTATCTGGCGGAGCTGCATGCCCTCTCGGAACGGCTCGACGGCGAGATGGCCGAGGCGCTCGACGGGGCGCCGCTGAACGCCGCAAGCTACCAGGCGGCCTGGCAAACCGTCGGGCAGCCGGGCAAGCGCCAGCAGCAGATCGATCAGACCCTGGCCGTCGGCGCGTCGCTCGACGAACTCACGCGCAAGCCGCTGCTTCGCCAGGCCCTGCGCATGATGCGTGGCCCGGCAGCAGCGGCGGGCCTCGCGGAACTGCAGCACTTCCTGGAGCAGGGCTTCGACACCTTCAAGTCCATGAAGGGCGCCCAGCACTTCCTCGGCACGGTGCGCCAGCGCGAGGAGGATCTGGCAGCGGCGCTGTTCGGAGCCGCCGCCCCTGCCGACGTCCACTGTCACGCACGCGACGCGGTGCTAGGGCAACTCCCCTAGTCGCCGGCCGGCGCGCCACTCACCATGCGGCGAGTCCCCCGCGAGGAGTGCCGTCCGCCATGAGTGCTGTGCTTGAGTCCCCCGGATTGCCGTCCACTGCCCAGGCCAAGCCCTGGCTGAAGTCCTATCCGCCGGAGGTGCCTGCACAGATTGCGGTGGACAGCTACCGCTCGTTGGTGGAGCTGCTGGAGGAGTCCTTCCGCAACTTTGCCGATCGCGACGCCGCCGTCTGCATGGATCAGCGGCTGAGCTACCAGACCCTGGACGAGATGTCCCGCGCCCTGGCGTGCTACCTGCAGGGCCTTGGCCTGCCCAAGGGCACACGAGTGGCGATCATGATGCCCAACGTGCTGCAGTACATGGTCGCCATCGCCGGCATCCTGCGCGCAGGTATGGTGGTGGTGAACGTCAACCCGCTCTACACGCCTCGCGAACTGGCTCACCAGCTCAAGGACAGCGGCGCCCAGGCCATCGTGGTGCTGGAGAACTTCGCCGCCACGCTCGAGGAGGTCATCGCCGACTCGCCGGTGCAGCATGTGGTGCTGGCCTCGCTTGGGGACCTGCTCGGTTGGTGGCGCGGGCCACTGGTCAACTTTGCCGTGCGCCATCTGCGCAAGATGGTGAAGGAGTTCCGCCTGCCCCTGGGCGACGGCCGAACCGTTGTCCGCTTCAACGCCGCGCTGGCTTCGGGACGCACCCGCACCCTGCAAGCCGTGAGTCTCGGCCCCGATGACGTGGCCTTTCTTCAGTACACCGGCGGCACGACCGGGGTGTCCAAGGGCGCCACGCTGCAACATCGCCAGGTGGTGGCGAACATCCTGCAGAGCGAAGCCTGGTTCACGCCCATGCTGCAGCGCGTGGCCGGCAAGCAGCTCACCGTGGTGTGCGCGCTGCCGCTCTATCACATCTTCGCGCTGACGGCCTGCTTCATGCTCGGCGCCCGTCAGGGAATGAAGAATCTGCTCATCCCGAATCCGCGGGACATTCCAGGCTTCATCCGCACCCTGCAGCAATACCGCGTGCATATGTTCCCCGCGGTCAACACGCTCTTCAACGCACTGGCCAATGAGCCGGCCTTCGCCCGGCTGGACTTCTCCGAACTGGTGATCTCCAACGGCGGCGGCATGGCCGTTCAGCAGGCGACCGCCGAGCAGTGGCTGCGCATCACCGGTTGTCCGGTCGTCGAGGGCTACGGGCTGTCCGAGACCTCGCCCGTCGCGACCGTCAACCGACTGGACGTGCGGCAGTTCAATGGTTCGATCGGGCTTCCCATCCCCAACACCGAGATTGCCATCCGCGACGATGACGGACGCGACGTCCCGCTGGGAGAGCGTGGCGAGATCTGTATTCGCGGCCCGCAGGTGATGGCCGGCTACTGGAACCGCCCCGAGGAGACTGCCCAGGTCTTCTGGCCCGATGGCTATTTCAAGAGTGGCGACATCGGCGTCATGGACGAGCAAGGCTATGTGCGTATCGTCGACCGCAAGAAGGACATGATCCTCGTGTCCGGCTTCAACGTGTACCCGACCGAGATCGAGCAGGTCGTGAACCTGCACCCCGGGGTCCTGGAATGTGCGGCCGTTGGCGTCCCGGATGCGAAGTCAGGCGAGGCGGTCAAGCTGTTCGTGGTGAAGCGGGATCCGTCCCTGGCTGAAGAGGACCTCGCCCAGCACTGCCATGCTCAACTCACGGCCTACAAGCGCCCCAAGTACATCGAATTCCGGGATGAACTGCCCAAGAGTAATGTCGGCAAGATCCTCAGGCGAGAGCTTCGCAGCTGAGTGGCCCCGGGCGCTTATGCGGGCCTTCAAGGGCCTTGGCTCATGAGTGGCCACCCGCAGGTCCAGTTCATCGAGCGCGGCTGGCTGTCCGCCAACATGATCGTGCTGACGGGCGATGCGCGAGGGCCGCTGGTGATCGACACGGGCTATGCCAGCCATGCGGAGCAGACGTTGGCCTTGGTCGCGCAAGTTCTGCAGGAGCGGGGGCATACGTCGCCCCGCGCCTTGCTGAATACCCATCTTCATTCCGACCACTGCGGTGGAAATGCCCTGCTGCAGGCGCAATATGGCTGCCCGGCCTGGATACCACCGGCGGAATTCCAAGCGGCCGCGCAATGGGACGAAGCCCTGCTGAGCTACCGTGACACCGGGCAGCGCTGTGAGCGCTTCATACCCCACGCCCGTCTGCTGCCGGGCGATGTCCTCGAGCAAGGCGATATGCGCTGGAGCGTCCATGCAGCGCCAGGGCATGACCCCGCGTCCGTGCTGCTCTTTGAGCCCCACCTGGGCCTGATGATCTCGGCCGACGCCTTGTGGGAGCGCGGCTTTGGCATCGTCTTTCCGGAAATCGCGCCGCACGCGGCCCTGGGCTCGGCCTTCGATGAGGTGGAGCAAACCCTGGATCTGATTCAGGCACTCAGCCCGCGCCAAGTCCTGCCGGGCCATGGTCCTCAGTTTTTGGATCTCGCGGCGGCGCTGCAGGAGGCGCGGGGCCGTCTCGCCTATTTCAGGTCGGAACCCGTGCGCCACGCATTGCATGCCGCCAAGGCACTACTGATGTATCACCTGCTGGAGTGGCGCCACCGGACATGGCAGGAATTGCATGCATGGCTCGACCAAACACCCGTACAGACGCGGTTGCGCACGCAGGCCGGTGAGATGGACCCGCGCCGGTGGGCTCAGGGGCTGGTGGTGAGTCTCAGCAAGACGGGCCAGGTGCAGGCCGACGACGCGGGAGTGC
>JAYRJQ010000012.1:0-177239 GCA_041906185.1 Burkholderiaceae bacterium | reverse complement strand
GGCATCGCCGCCACGGCCGGCGCGGGGGCCGCGGCCACCACGGGCGCGGCTGCAGCCGGTGCCGGTGCCGCCACGGGAGCTGCTGCGGGCACGGGCGCTGCCACCGGCGCGGGCGCCGGGGCGGCGGTCTCCACGGGAGTCGCCCCTTCGATCGCGATCTCGATCAGGGCCGAGCCCACGCGCATCACGGTGCCGGCCTCGGCCCCGAGGCGCTGCACGACGCCCTTGACCGGCGACGGGATCTCGACCGTCGCCTTGTCCGTCATCACGTCCGCGACGACCTGGTCCTCGCGCACCACATCGCCCGGCTTCACATGCCAGGCCACCAGCTCGACTTCGACGATGCCTTCGCCGATGTCGGGCATCTTGATCGTATGAATGCTCATCAAACCTCCTGCCGGGCCACGCCGGGGCGGCCCTGCTGCGCACAGCGGCGCGATTGCTCACGAGCGACGGCGCGGGCGCCGTGCTGCTCCATTCGGTGCATGCTCAGGACTCCATGACCCGGCGCAGCGCCGCGGCCACGCGGGCGGGGCCCGGGAAGTAGTCCCATTCCTGGGCATGCGGATACGGCGTGTCCCAGCCGGCGACGCGCTCGATGGGCGCCTCCAGGTGGTAGAAGCAGTGCTCCTGCACCAGGGCCGAGAGCTCGGCGCCGAAGCCGCTGGTGCGCGTCGCCTCATGCACGATCACGCAGCGGCCGGTCCGCTTCACCGACTCCACGATGGTCGAGATGTCCAGCGGCCACAGGGCGCGCAGGTCGAGGATCTCGGCGTCCAGCCCCGTCTCCTTCGCGGCGGCCTCGGCCACGTAGACCATGGTCCCGTAGGCCAGCACCGTCAGCTGCTGCCCGGGGCGGTACACGGCGGCCTTGTCCAGCGGCAGCGTGTAGTAGCCCTCGGGCACCTGGGCCTTGGGGTGCCCCGTCCAGGGCGTGGCCGGCCGGTCGTGATGGCCGTCGAAGGGGCCGTTGTAGAGCCGCTTGGGCTCCAGGAAGATCACCGGGTCGTTGCACTCGATGGCCGCGATCAGCAGGCCCTTGGCGTCATACGGATTGGACGGCATCACCGTGCGCAGGCCGCAGACGTGCGTGAACAGCGCCTCCGGGCTCTGGCTGTGCGTCTGCCCGCCGTAGATGCCGCCGCCGCAGGGCATGCGGATGGTCAGCGGCGCGGTGAAGTCGCCGGCCGAGCGGTAGCGCAGGCGCGCCGCCTCCGAGACGATCTGGTCGGACGCCGGATAGAAGTAGTCCGCGAACTGGATCTCGGCCACGGGGCGCAGGCCATAGGCGCCCATGCCCACGGCCACGCCGACGATGCCGCCCTCAGAGATCGGCGCATCGAAGACCCGCTGCTTGCCGTACTTGGTCTGCAGGCCGTCCGTGCAGCGGAACACGCCGCCGAAGTAGCCCACGTCCTGGCCGAAGATGACGACGTCCGGGTCCCGGGCCAGCATCACGTCCATGGCCGAGCGCAGGGCCTGGATCATGGTCATGTTGACGGACTTGCCCAGGTCGTCCTGCGCGTCCGCCACGGGGAGTTGTTCAGCCTTCATTGACGGCCTCCAAACGCTTGGGCCTCGGCCATCTGCTCGCGCAGGTGCTGGGGCATGTCTTCGTACACGTCCTCGAACATGGAGGCGATGCTGGGGATGTGGCCGTCGGCCAGGCTGCCGAAGCTCTCGGCATGCTTCTGCGCCGCCAGCACCTCGGACTCGAGCTCTTCCTGCAGCGCGGTGTGCTGCTCCTCGGACCACAGGCCGCGGCGGATCAGGTGCTGCTTGAGGCGGGCGATGGGATCGCCCAGAGGGAAGCGCGTCCAGTCGTCGGCCGGGCGGTACTTGCTCGGGTCGTCCGAGGTGGAGTGCGGGCCGGCACGGTAGGTCACCCATTCGATCAGCGTCGGGCCCAGATTGCTGCGCGCGCGCTCGGCGGCCCAGCGGGTCACGGCATAGACGGCGAGGAAGTCGTTGCCGTCCACGCGCAGGGAGGCAATACCTGCCCCCACGCCGCGCGCGGCAAAGGTCGTGCCCTCACCACCGGCGATCGCCTGGAAGGTCGAGATGGCCCACTGGTTGTTGACCACGTTGAGGATCACCGGCGCGCGGTAGACGTGGGCGAAGACCAGGGCGTTGTGGAAGTCGCTCTCGGCGGTGGCGCCGTCGCCCACCCAGCCGGAGGCGATGCGGGTGTCGCCCTTGATCGCGCTGGCCATGCCCCAGCCCACGGCCTGCACGAACTGCGTCGTGAGGTTGCCGGAGATGGAGAAGAAGCCGGCGCGCTTGATGGAGTACATCACCGGCAGCTGGCGGCCCTTGAGCGGGTCCTTCTCGTTCGAGAGCAGCTGGCACATGAGCTCGGACAGCGGCACGTCGTCACGCCCGACCAGCAGGCTCTGCTGGCGGTAGGTGGGGAAGCACATGTCGCCCTCTTCCAGGGCCAGGCCGTGGGCGCTGCCGATGGCCTCCTCGCCGAGGCTCTGCATGTAGAAGCTCAGCTTCTTCTGGCGCTGGGCGATGAGCATGCGGCCGTCGAAGACGCGCGTCTTCATCATGGTGCGCAGGCCGCGCAGCAGCTGCGCCTCGGTGAGTTCGGGGGCCCAGGGGCCGTGCGCCTCGCCGTCCTGGTCGAGGACGCGGATCAGCTTGTGCGCCATGTCGCCGGTGTCCACCGGGGCCACGTCGACGGGCGGCCGGGGCACTTCGCCCGCCGCGCTGATCTTGAGGTAGGAAAAATCGGTGTGGCAGCCGGGCCGCCCCGTGGGCTCCGGCACGTGCAAGCGCAACGGTGCGCGCACGGCACCGGGCTCGTTCTTGTCGCTCATACATCGCTCCCGCATGGTGATGCCATGCAGAAATCCAGGCCGTTGGCGCCAGCCGGGTCGGGCGGCGCCACCCACACCGGCCGCCCTGGGATCGCCAGGCACCGGTGCGCCCGGGCAGGGTACCGCATCCGGCCCGGCAATTCCCATGATCCAGGCCATGAATCAGGGAAAGCCTGACGTGCAGGCAGCGCCCGGGCGCCGGCTGCGATACGCTCGCCGGATGCAAGAGAGACGTTCGATTCCCCGGCTGCCCCGCAGCCTCCTCGCGCTCGCCGGGCTGCTCCTCGGCACCGCCCTGCAGGCCCAGACGCTGCGCCTGCGGGTGATGGAGACCAGCGACCTCCACATGAATCTGCTGGCCTACGACTACTACCAGGACCAGCCGAGCGACGCCCAGGGCCTGTCCCGCGTGGCGACACTCATCGCCCAGGCGCGCGCCGAGCAGCCCAACCACCTGCTGATCGACAACGGCGACCTGATCCAGGGCTCGCCCATGGGGGACGTGGTCGCGCGCCAGGGTCTCGGCGCCGCGCGGCACCCCGCATTGCAGGCGCTGCGCCTGCTGGGCTACGACGCCGCCAACATCGGCAACCACGAGTTCAACTTCGGCCTGCCCTTTCTCCGCCAGGCCTACGCCGACGCCGGCTTCCCGGTGATCAGCAGCAATCTGCGCGAGGCCGGCAGCCGCCGCCCGGTGTTCGCGCCGCATGCCCTGCTGGTGCGCGAGTTCCGCGACGACACGGGCCGGCCGCAGCGCCTGCGCATCGGCCTCGTGGGCGTGCTGCCGCCGCAGATCCTGCAATGGGACCGGCAGCACCTGCAGGGCCGGGTGATCGTCGAGGACATGGTCGCCGCGGCCCGGCGGGAGATCCGGCAGCTGCGCCGGGCGGGGGCGGACGTCGTGATCGCCGTCGCCCACAGCGGCTACGACGCCGCGCCGCAGCCCGACGGCGCCGAGAACCGCGCGGGCGAGCTCGCCCGCCTGCCCGGGCTGGACGCCCTGCTGCTGGGCCATGCGCATGCCGAGTTCCCGGGCCCCGCCTTTGCCCGGCACGGCGGTGCCGATGTCGCCCAGGGTCGCATCCACGGCGTGCCGGCCGTGATGCCCGGCAGCTGGGGCAGCCATCTGGGCGTCATCGACCTGACCCTGGAGAAGCGCCGCGGCCGCTGGCAGGTGGCGGACAGCCGCAGCAGCCTGCGCGCGATCCGCGATGCGCAGAAACGGCAGGCGCTGGCCGCGCCGGACACCGCGCTGGAGGCGCTGCTGCAGCCCGCACATCAGGCGACGCTGGACCTCATCCGCCAGACCGTGGCCGAGGCGCCGCGGCCCCTGCACAGCTACTTCGACCTCGTCCAGCCCTCGGCGGCGCTGGCGCTCGTGGCCCGCGCCCAGCGCCAGTACGCCCGCGAGGCGCTGCGCGGCACGCGCTGGCAAGACCTGCCCCTCCTGAGCGCCGCCGCGCCCTTCCGCAGCGGCGGCCGCCAGGGCTGGCGCAGCTATGTGGACATCGCCCCCGGGCCGATGACGGTCAAGCACGTGAGCGAGCTCTATCCCTATCCCAACACCCTCAAGGTGCTGCAGCTCAGCGGCGCGGAGCTGCGGGAATGGCTGGAGCGCTCGGCGGCGCAGTTCCGGCGCATCGAGCCCGGCACAGGCGCCGCCCAGGCGCTGATCGACGAGGCCCACCCGACGTTCAACTACGACGTGATCCTGGGCATCGACTACGAGATCGACCTCAGCCAGCCGGCGCGCTACGGGCCGGACGGCCGGCGCATGCCCGGCGTGGACACCCACCGCATCACGGCCCTGCGCTACCGCGGCGAGCCGGTGCGGGACGAGCAGCCCGTCCTGCTGGTCACCAACAGCTACCGGGCCAGCGGCGGCGGCAACTTCCCTGCGGCGGGCCCGGAGCGCGTGGTGCTGGACGCGCCGGACGAGAACCGCGAGGCCCTGCAGCGCCTGCTGCAGGCCGGCCGCGGCTTCGATGTCGAGGCCGACGAGGGGCACTGGGCGCTCAAGGTGCCCGCGGGCAGCCAGGTGCAGTTCCGCAGCAGCCCAGCCGCGCGGCGCCTGCTGACGGACGACGCCCGCATCCGCTGGCTGCGCGACGACCCCGGGGGCTTCGCGCTGTACGAACTTCGCCCCTGAGCCCGCCGGCCTGGGGCAGGAACCGAGGGGCAGCCGGCGCACGGGGCGCTATGCTGCCGCACCGCGCCCGACCGAGGCGCCCGACTTCCAGAAAGCTCACCATGCGCGCTGATCCGTCTGCCCTCTCCTCCTTCTCCGGAGCCCGCCTGGGCGCCCGGCTCGGCCTGCAGCTCGGCACGCTGAGCGCGGCACTGGCCCTGGCCTGGGCGTCGCCCGCGACGGCGGCCGCCCCGTCGCAGGGCGCCGCTCATCAAGCCCATCACGCCAAGGCCGCCGCGAAGGCCGCGCCCGCCGCTCAGCAGGCGGCCGACCGCGCCTTCGACCGCCTCGCGCATCAGTTCATCGAGGCCCTGTGGAAGCTGGACCCCGACGCCGCGCTGGCCGCCGGCCGCTATGACGGCGCCGCCCGCCTGCCCGCCCCGAACGCCGCCGGCCGCGACAAGGCCCTCGCGTTCGCGCAGCAGTGGCAGGCGGCCTTCGCAGCGCTGAAGCCCGAGCAGCTCTCCGACCGCGCCCGCACCGACCTCGTGCTGCTGCAGAACAAGCTGGCCTCGGATGCCTGGAATCTGCAGACGCTGCGCGAGTTCGCCTGGAACCCGTCGAACTACAACGTGGCCGGCGCGATGGACCTGATCCTGAACACCGAGTACGCGCCCCGCGCCCAGCGCCTCAAGGCCCTGCTGGCGCGCCTGAAGGCCGTGCCCGCCTACTACGAGGCGGCCTATGCCAGCCTCGACACGCCCACGCGCGAGCACACGCAGCTCGCTGTGAGCCAGATCGACGGCACGCTGGCCGTGTTCGACGAGATCGAGAAGGCTGCCCAGGGCGAGCGCAAGCTCGCAGCGGCCGATCGCCACGCCTTCGCGCCGGCCCTCGCCGCCGCGCGCACGGCCGTCCGCCAGTTCCAGCAGCGCCTCAAGGGCCTGGACGAGCAGCTGGCCGCCAGCGGCAAGGCCCGCAGCTTCCGCCTTGGCCGCGAGCTGTACGAGCGCAAGTTCCAGCTGGACATCCAGTCCGCCAGCACCGCCGAGCAAACCTACCAGAAGGCCCTGGCCACGCGCGAGCAGCTGCTGGCCAAGATGGATGAGCTGGCCGATCAGCTCTGGACGCAGACCCAGGGCGACGCGCCCAAGCCGGCCGACCGCCTCGAGAAGATCGACCGCGTGATCAAGGCGCTGTCCGTCAAGCATGTGAAGGCCGAGAACTTCCTGGCCGAGATCCGCCAGCAGATCCCGCAGCTGCAGGCCTTCGTGCAGCAGAAGGACCTGCTCACCATCGACCCGAAGAAGCCCCTGCAGGTGCGCGAGACGCCGGTCTACCAGCGCGGCGTGGCCGGCGCCAGCATCGAGGCCCCCGGCCCCTACCGCCCCCAGGACCGCACCTACTACAACGTCACGCCGCTGGACGACCTCAAGCCCGAGCAGGCCGAGAGCACGCTGCGCGAGTACAACCACTGGATCCTGCAGATCCTGAACATCCACGAGGCCATCCCGGGCCATTACACGCAGCTGATCCACGCCAACAAGTCGCCCTCGCTCGTGAAGGCCCTGTTCGGCAACGGCGCCATGATCGAAGGCTGGGCCGTGTATGGCGAGCGCATGATGCTCGAGGCCGGCTACGGCGAGCACGCGCCCGAGATGTGGCTGATGTACTGCAAGTGGAACCTGCGCAGCGTCACCAACACCATCCTCGACTACAGCGTGCATGTGCTGGGCATGACGCAGGACGAGGCCCTGACGCTGCTCACGCACAAGGCCTTCCAGACCGAGCAGGAGGCGCGCGAGAAGTGGCGCCGCGTGCAGCTGACCTCGGTGCAGCTCACCAGCTACTTCAGCGGCTACAGCGAGATCATGGCCCTGCGCGAGGAGCGCCGGAAGCAGCTCGGCGACCGCTTCGAGCTCAAGGCCTTCCACGACCAGTTCCTGAGCTACGGCAGCGCGCCGGTGGCGGTGATCCGCGAGCTCATGCACTGAGCCTCCTGCGCGCGCCCGGCCTCCCCGGGCGTCCACAGCTTCTGTGGACAACTCTGGGGACGGCCCTTGGAGCGCGCGCGACAGCCCCGATGCCTACGGGGCTGCGCCTAGGCTGCTGCAAGATGAGGCACGGCGCCGATCGGTGCCCCTCGGTGCCGCCCTCCGCCGCCTCAGCTGGCCGAAGCGCCCCCCAGCGCGCGATACAGCGCCGCCTGGTTCAGCCAGCCCTGCAGCTGCAGCTGCAGCAGCGACTGCTGCGCCTCCAGCAGGGCCACACGCGCCTGCAGCCAGTCGTTGCGGCCGATGGCGCCCACGTCCAGGCGCAGCGCGGCCAGGCGCTCGTTCTCGCGGGCCTCGGCCACGCGCCGCGTCTGGGCCTCGGTCTGGCGCTGCAGCTTCTCGCGCTGCGTCCACTGGCCTTCGGCATCCACCAGCGCCTTGTGCACGGTGTCGCGCAGGCTCAGTGCGGCCTGCTCCAGCCCCGTGCGGGCGCCGTCGCGCTCGTAGTTCAGCCGGCGCCAGTCGATGAGCGGCACCAGCAGCGAGGAGCTCAGGTTCAGCACCGGCTGGCTGAGCCAGTCGCGGGCCTGTGATCCGCCGGTCCCGATCGAGCCGCTGAAGCTCAGGCTCGGGTAACGGCTGGCCTCGGCCACGGCGAGGTTCGCCAGCGCGGCATCCACCTGCAGGCGCGCCTTCTGCACGTCGGGCCGCGCGCCCAGCACCTGGGCCGGCGAGCCCAGTGCCCAGGCGGGCGGCGCGGCCTCCGGCAAACGGCCGGGCGGCTGCGCCTCGGCGCCCTGCTCCAGCTGGTCCAGCAGCAGCGCCCGCTGCTGCGCCTGCAGCTGCACCTCGGCCTCCAGATCCGCCAGGCGGTGCTGCGCCGACAGCACGGACTGCGCGGCGCGGTCCACCTCCACCGGCAGCAGCTTGCCCTCACGCACCCGCAGCTTGACGATGCGCAGCAGCTCCTCGGCCGCCTCCAGCTGCGCCTGGGCCAGCGGGCGCAGGCGGGCCTGCGCGCCGAGCGTCCAGTAGATCTCGGCCGCGCGGGCCTCGATCACCACGCGGGCGGCGGCGATGTCCGCCTGCACCTGCTCGCGCTGCGCCAGAAGGCCACGATCCCGCGCGGCCAGGCGGCCCCAGAGATCCAGCTCGTAGCTCGCCGAGAGCGAGGCGCTGTAGCTGTGGTTCCAGCCCACGCGCGTCTCCACGGGCACCTGTACGCCGCCCACGTCGACGGTGCGGCTGGTGCCGGCCGAGTCCAGCGGCCGGTTGGCCGAGCTGCTCAGCGAGGCCGAGGGCTGCAGGCGCAGGCCCTGCTGTGCCAGCTGGCGCTGCGCGTCCTTGAAGCGCAGCGCGGCCAGGGCGAGGTCGCGGTTGCGCGCCAGGGCCTCGCGCTGGAAAGCCTGCAGCTCGGGGTCGAGTGCGCCGGCCCAGGCATTCGGCCGCGCCTCGGCCTGCACGCCGTGCTGCCACTGCTCGGGCAGTCGGGGCTCGGCGGGGCGCTGCAACTCGCCCGTGGCCGCGCAGCCGCCCAGCAGTGCCAGGCTCAGCGTGGCCAGGGTCAGCGCGGTGCAGCGCACGCCGTGCGTCGTCGTCTTGATCTTCTTCATCTCGGAGTCCTCCACTCACTCACGCGCCAGCGCATCGACCGGGCTCAGCGCCGCCGCACGGCGGGCCGGCAGCGTGCCGAACAGCAGGCCGATGCCGCCCGAGACCGCAAAGGCCAGGGCCACCGCCTTGCCGCTGACGTCCAGCGTCACCTTGTCCTGCAGCGCATTCGCGCCCTGGGCCGCGAGCCAGGACAGCGCCAGGCCCGCCAGGCCGCCGAGGCAGCACAGCATCACGGCCTCGATCAGGAACTGCATGCGCACATCGCTCTGCCGCGCGCCCACGGCCATGCGGATGCCGATCTCCCGCGTGCGCTCCGACACCGAGACCAGCATGATGTTCATGACCCCCACGCCCCCCACGAGCAGGGCGATCGCGCCGACGCCCGTGAAGATGGCGGCGATGATGCCCATCACCTGCTGCACCTGGCGGAACATGGCGTCGCCGTTCCACAGCGCGAAGTCCTGCTGCCCGTGCAGCGCCTTGAGGCGGTGCCGCACCTGGGCCTCGATGTTCGACGGATCGTGGCCCTTGGCGACCATCACGCGGAAGCTGCTCACCGACGGGCGGGCGTCGATCTTGCTCAGGTAGGTGCTGGCCGGCAGGTACAGCGAGGCCGAGCGGCCGTCGTCCCCGTCGCCATCGCGCTTCTCCTTGAGGATGCCGATGACCTGCACCGGCAGCGCCGCGCCGATGGGCACGGCGCCCGCAAGGGCCTGCTGCTGGCCGCCGTCGAGCGCGCCGGCGACTGTGTCGATCAGCATCGTCGAGCCCAGGGCCGAGGCCCGGCCCTTGAACAGGTCCTGCCACAGCCGGTGACTGATGATCACCACCTGCGCACGGGCCTGGAGGTCCGCGCTGGTGAAGTCGCGGCCCAGGACCAGCGTCATCTGATTGCTCTTGATCGTGTCCGGCGTGGCGGCGATGGTCTGGCCGTTGACCTGCTGCGTGCCCTGGCGCAGGCCGCCCATCATGCGGCGCTCGCTCTGCACGTCCTGCACGCCGTCGATGGCGCGGATGGCCTCCAGCTCATAGGGCCGGAAGTCGCGCGGCAAGGCGCCGGGTGGCAGCTTGCTCGCATCGGACCAGACCCACAGCTTGCTCGCGACGGCAGCCCCGAGGTTGCCCTCGATGCCCTGGCGCGCCGCATCTCCCAAGGCCGCCGTGCAGACGACGGCCGTGATGCCGATGCAGATGCCCAGCATCGAGAGGCTGGAGCGCAGCCGGTTGGCATAGAGCGCACCGAGCGCGGAGCCGAGCGCCTCGCGCAGCTGCCCGCGCCAGTGCGCCCAGAAGCTGCCGGGGCCGGCGGCCATCGCCAGTGCCGCCTGCGGCACCGCGTGGCCGGCCGGCGTGCCGCTGTCCCGCAGCACACGGCCGTCGGACAGTTCGATCACGCGCCGGGCGTGCGCCGCCACCTTGGCGTCGTGGGTCACGAGGATGATGGTGTGGCCGGCCGCATGCAGCGCATCGAGCTGGCGCAGCATCTCCTGGCCGCTGGCGGAATCCAGCGCGCCGGTGGGCTCGTCGGCCAGGATGATCTGCCCGCCGTTCATCAGGGCCCGCGCGATGCTCACGCGCTGCTGCTGGCCGCCCGAGAGCTCGTTGGGCTTGTGGTGCATGCGCTCGCCCAGGCCCAGGTCCGCCAGCAGCTGGGCGGCGCGGCCCATGCGCTTGCCGGTGCCGATGCCGGCATACACCGCCGGCAGCGAGGCATTGGCCTGCGCGTCCATGCCCGGCAGCAGGTGGTAGCGCTGGAAGATGAAGCCGAAACGCTCGCGGCGCAGGGCCGCCAGCTCGTCGGCATCCAGCTCGCTCGCGTCCTGCCCGTCGATCAGGAACAGGCCCTCGCTCGGGTTGTCCAGGCACCCGAGGATGTTCATGAGCGTGCTCTTGCCCGAGCCCGACTGCCCGATGATGGCGACGTACTCGCCCGCCTCGATGCGCAGGCTCACGCCCTGCAGCGCGGGCACGATCACGGCGGCGGGGTCGTCCTCGCGGCCCATCACGTAGCGGCGCGACACGTCGCGCAGCTCGATCAGCGGCGGCCCCTTGCCTGCGTCCCGCGGGACGCCTGGTTGTGTGGTGCTCATGGCGGCCTCAGTCGATGACGACGCCGAAGTCGCCGTCCCCGGCCTTCTTCGCCACGGGCGCCAGCAGCAGCTTCTCGCCCGGCTTCACGCCCTCGAGCACCTGCGCCTTGCCACCGTCCTGCAGGCCGATGCGCACCTTGCGGGTCTCCGGCTTGTGCTTGGGATCGCTCTCGCTGCCGGCCTTGTAGAGCTGCACGTCGTAGCGGCCCTGCGCGTCACGCTCACCCAGCGCCACCATGGGCAGCGTCGGCACCTGCTTGGCGCTGCCGGTCTCGATATTGACCTGCACGGTCATGTCGGAGAGCAGGCTGCGGTCCTTGTTGTCCACCTCGAAGAGCACGTTGTAATAGACGGCATTGCCCATGCGCTCGGGCACCGGCTGGATCACGCGGACGCGGCCCTCGTACTGGCGTCCCTCGCCGGACAGCGTCGAGAATTTCGCCACCTGCCCCACCTTCACGGAGGACACGTCGGCTTCGGGCACGCGCGCGCGGACGGTGATGGTGTCCAGCTGCGCCAGCGCCACCATCACGGGCGTGATCTGCACGGCGATGACGGTCTGGCCCGCCTGCACGGGGATATTGACCACCGTGCCGTCCATGGGCGCCGTGATGCGGGTGTAGCCCAGGTTCAGCTGGCGCTTGGCGAGGTCCGCCTGCAGGCGCTGCATGCTGGCCTGCTGGCCGCGGAAGTCCGCCTGGAGCTTGTCGAGCTGCCCCTGCGCGTTCTCGGCCTCCTGGCCTGCGGTGGCACTGCCGGCCAGCAGGCGCTGCTGACGCTGCACTTCGCGCTGGGCGAGCTCGATGTCCACCTTCATGCGCTCGAGCTGTGCCTTCTGCTGCGCCACGGCGGCCTCGGCCTGGGCCAGGTCGCTGCGGGCGATCTCGGGGTCCAGGCTCACCAGCAGGTCACCCTTCTTGACGTTCTGACCCAGCTCCACGTGCAGCGTCTGCACCTGGCCGCTGACCTGTGCGCCCACATCCACCTTGGTGCGGGCCTGCAGGATGCCGGAGGCCTGCACCACCTGCGTGATGTCCGCCAGCTTCACCTCGCCCACGGGCGGTGCGGCCGGCGGCTTGGGCGGATGCGTGAGGCGCCAGCCACCGCCCACCACGGCCAGCACGGCCGCCACGATCAGCGGCGTACGCCAGCGGCGCCAGCGCGAGCGGGCGCGCTTGAGGCGGGTCGGGGCTGGCGCCGCTGTCTGCATGTCGGGCACGCCCTGTTCGGCCTTCTTGCCCATGTCGTTCTTCTCGCTCTGCTCGCTCACGATCGCTCCCGTCGTTCTTGTCGGTGGGATCGTCCGTCCCGCCATGGGCCGTCCGATGTGGGCGGGAGTCTAGCGGCGCAGCGGAGCGGAACGGGGTGCCGGAAGGCAGGGGCGAGACGAGCGGTCAGAACGGAGGGGCGAGCGGGCCCACGAAAGGGATGAACGGAGCAACGCCCCGGGGAGGCAAGACCTGGCCCCGTCCCTGCCCTGCACCCCTGCCCCTCACTTCACCCGCTGCTTCTCCAGCTTGCGGGCCAGCGTGCGGCGGTGCATGCCCAGGCGGCGGGCGGTCTCGGAGATGTTGAAGCCGGTCTCGGCCAAGGTCTCGTGGATGCGCTCCCACTCCAGGGTCTTGATGGAGGTGGTGCGCTCGGTGAGCTCGACCTCGACATCGCCCTCGGCCTTGTCGAAGGCAGCCTCGATGTCGTCCGTGTTGGCGGGCTTGGCGAGGTAGTGGCGCGCGCCGAGCTTGATGGCCTCGACGGCCGTGGCGATGCTGGCGTAGCCCGTCAGCACGACGATGACCATGGACTCGTCGTGCGCATGCAGGGCCTGCACGCAGGCGAGGCCGGAGTCGCCACCGGCGAGCTTGAGGTCGACCACGGCGAAGCCCGGGCGGTGCTCGGCCAGGCGCGCCTGCACCTCGGCGAGATTCGCGGCACGCAGCACGCGGTAGCCGCGCCGCTCGAAGGAGCGGATCAGGGTGCGGGCGAAGCTGTCGTCGTCCTCGACGATCAGCAGCAGGCGGTCTTCAGCGTCCACGCTTGGATTCCGGATGTCGTTGGGCGGCACTCGCGCGCCGCACGCTCAGGCTGGACAGGGGCAGGCGCATGGCGACCTCGGCGCCGCCCTCCCAGCGGTTGCGGGCCTCGATCTTGCCACCGAGGCTGCGGGCCACGTTGACGGACAGGAACAGCCCCAGGCCGCCGCCGGGCTTGCCCTTGCTGCTCTGGTAGGGCTTGCCGAAGCGCTCCAGCATCTCGGGGGCAAAACCTGGCCCCTCGTCGAGCACGGTCAGCGCGAGGACCTCGCCGTCCTGCTCCAGCGCCGCGCGCAGGGTGATCTCGCCGTCCGGGCGAGCCTCGAGGGCGTTGTCCAGCACGTTGTCCACCATCTGGCGCAGCGCGAAGTCCGAGTACATCGGCACGTCGGGCAGGTCCTCGGCCTCAAAGTGCAGCGCCTTCGCCGGGCGGGTGCGCCGCCACTGCGTCACGAGCTCCTCCAGGAAGGCATGCAGATGCGTCTGCGCCGGGGCCTCGCCGCGGGCTTCGCCGGCCGAGAGCAGGATGCCGCTGACGATGGTCTTGCAGCGCTTGAGCTGCAGCTGCATCTCCTCGATCTCCTCGCGCAGCTCCGGGTCCCCCGCGAACGGCGCCATGCGCGCCCAGTCCCCGAGGATCACCGACAGCGTGGCCAGCGGCGTCCCGAGCTCGTGCGCCGCGCCCGAGGCCAGCAGGCCCATGCGGACGATGTGCTCCTCCTCCGCGGCGCGCTGGCGCAGCTTGGCCAGGCTCGCGTCGCGCTGGCGCAGGTTGCGCACGATGCGGTGCATGAAGACCACCAGCAGCACCGCGTTGAGCAGGAAGCACAGCAGCAGCCCGCCCACGAAATGCACCGAGAGCGCCGGCACGTCGACGTCCGGCAGGGCCACGGGCCGGTACACATGGGTCAGCGTCATGAAACTCACGCTGGCGATGAAGACCATGGCCCAGATGTAGGCGGGGCGCAGCAGCACCGTGCCCACGGCGATCTGCAGCAGGAAGAGGAAGCAGAAAGGATTGGTGATGCCGCCGCTGTAGTAGAGCTGGCCGCTGAGCACCGCCACGTCGATCAGCACGCCGCCGAAGAGCGCGCCGTTGCTGACGTCCCGCCCGCTGCAGCTGTGCAGCCAGCTCGCCACATTGAAGAGCGCCAGCGCGCCCAGCAGGGTCAGCATCTCGGCCAGCGGCAGGCGGATGGCGAGCAGGAAGTGGACGGTGAGGATGGTGGCCAGCTGCCCTGCCACGGCCAGCCAGCGCAGCTGTATCAGCTGCAGCAGGTTGCGCCGCCCGGCCAGTGCCTCCGAGGCGCGGCCGGCCGCCCCGAGGTGCGCGACCTCGGCCTGCTCCTGCGCTTCAAGCGTCTGGTTCAAGGGCTGCCGCTCCGGGGACTCGGCGCCGTTCGTAGCGCCACACAAACACCACCGCCGCCGACACCATGGCCGCCAGGGCCAGCCACGTCAGGGCGTACATGAGGTGATTGTTGCTGAAAGCCAGGACGGTCAGCCCGGCGCGCGGCCACTGGCCTTCGCTGCCCTCGCTGGCATCGACGAAGAACGGGGCGACCTCGCCCGGCAGTTGCTGGGCGGCGGCGATGGCCTCGACGTCACGGGAGTACCAGCGTCCGGTCCCCGCGTCGTTGCGCTGCCAGAGCCGGCCCTTGGGCTCGCTCATGCGCAGCAGGCCCAGCAGCGTGACCTCGGCCTCCGGCTCGGGACGGGTGGCGGGATCGCGGTGCGCGGCATCGACAAAGCCCCGGTTGATGAGCACCCAGTAGCCCTCGGCGGTCCGCAGCGGCGTCAGCACCCACCAGCCCGTGCCCAGCACGGTGCTGGCCTGGACCCGGGTCTCGCGGCCGTGATCGAAATGGCCGGTGAGCCGCAGGCGCTGGTACTCGTGCGAGTCCCGCTGGACGCGAGGCCAGTCCTGCGGCGCAGGCAGCGGCTGAGGCTCGCCCTGCTGGCTGGCCTCGATGCGAGTCAGCAGCGCCTCCTTCCAGGCCAGGCGCTGGAATTGCCAGGTGGCCAGGGCGAGGAAGACGGCGACGAGAACGGCGCCGCCCAGCGTCACCGCCAGCAGGCGCCAGGAGGGGCGACGGGAGGCAGCGAGGCTGGGCGGAGAGGTCATGGTGATGCGATCGGCGGCAGGCACCGATCGTCCGTCATCAGGGCAGGTTGCGCATGTCGTGCACGGGCATCATGTTGGTGTTCATGTGGTACATGACCCAGATGGAGCCCGACAGCATGATCAGCACCAGCGCCGCCGTGAAGATCAGCGCCAGCAGGGACCAGCCGCCCTCGACCTTGCTGTTCATGTGCAGGAAATAGACCATGTGCACGACCATCTGCACGGCCGCGAAGGCGAGGATCACCAGCGCGGTGGCGTTCTTGGACGGCAGCACCTGGCCCATCACCAGCCAGAAGGGAATGGCCGTCAGCACGACGGACAGCAGGAAGCCGATCACATAGCCCTTGACCGTGGCGTGGTAGGCCAGGTCGTCGTCGTGATGGCCGTGATCTGCGTGGTGATCGTGGTTGTGTTCGCTCATGTCAGTTCCTCAATCAGTCTCGGGCCGGGCTTACATGGAGCCCATGAGGTACACAAAGGTGAACACGCCGATCCACACCACGTCCAGGAAGTGCCAGAACATGGAGAGGCAGATCAGGCGGCGCTTGTTCTCCTTGATCAGGCCGTGCTTGCCGACCTGCACCATCAGCGTGATCAGCCAGATGATGCCGAAGGTGACGTGCAGGCCGTGCGTGCCCACCAGCGTGAAGAAGGCCGAGAGGAAGGCGCTGCGCTGCGGGCCGGCGCCTTCGTGCAGCAGGTGCGCGAACTCGTAGAGCTCCAGACCCAGGAAGGCCGCGCCGAACAGGCCCGTGACGGCCAGCCAGATCAGCAGGTGCTGCTTCTTGCCGTGGTTCATCGCGATCATCGCCATGCCATAGGTGATGGACGAGAACAGCAGGAAGCCCGTGTTCACCGCCACCAGCGGCAGGTCGAAGAGATCGGCGCCCGAGGGGCCGGCGGCGTAGGACTTGCCCAGCACCGCGAACACCGCGAACAGCACCGCGAAGATGAGGCAGTCGCTCATCAGGTAGAGCCAGAAGCCCAGCAGCGTGCCCTGCTGCGGGTGGTGCTCGCCCTTGAGGTCGTAGAAGCGCGGCGCGCCGTCGGCTTCGGTCAGGGAAATGGTGTGACTCATGAATCAGTCCTCCAGGCAGTCGACGCGGGATCAGCGGGCGGCCAGCGCCGCCAGATGGGCAGTGCGGGCGTCCTCGCTGCGCTTCACGGCATCGGCCTGGATGTAGTAGTCGCGCTTGTAGTTGAAGGTGTGGACCAGGATGGCCACGATCGTCACGAGGAAGCTCACGCCGGCGACGAGCCACATGTGCCAGATCATCGCGAAGCCGAACAGCGTCGACAGGCCGGCGATCACCACACCCGCAGCCGTGTTGGCCGGCATGTGGATGTCGGTGAAGCCGCTGGTCGGGCGCTTCACGCCGAGCTTCTTCATGTGGTGCCAGGCGTCCAGCTCATGCACCACGGGGGTGAAGGCGAAGTTGTAGTCCGGCGGCGGCGAGGACGTGGACCACTCCAGCGTGCGGCCGTCCCAGGGGTCGCCGGTCTCGTCACGCAGCTGCTCGCGGCGCAGGTAGCTGACCACCAGCTGGACGAGGAAGCTGCCGATGCCCAGGGCGATCAGCACGGCACCCAGGGCCGCGATCTGGAACCAGATCTGCAGCGAGGGGTCCTCGAAGTGGCTCATGCGGCGGGTCACGCCCATCAGGCCCAGGACGTACAGCGGCATGAAGGCGAGGTAGAAGCCCACGAACCAGAACCAGAAGCTGCACTTGCCCCAGAACGGATCGAGCTTGTAGCCGAAGGCCTTGGGGAACCAGAAGGTGATGCCCGCCATCAGGCCGAAGAGCACGCCACCGATGATGACGTTGTGGAAGTGCGCGATCAGGAACAGGCTGTTGTGCAGCACGAAGTCCGCCGGGGGCACGGCCAGCAGCACGCCGGTCATGCCGCCGATCACGAAGGTGACCATGAAGCCCACCGTCCACAGCATGGGCACATCGAAGTTGATGCGGCCGCGGTACATGGTGAAGAGCCAGTTGAAGATCTTCGCCCCGGTCGGGATCGAGATGATCATGGTCGTGATCCCGAAGAAGGAGTTCACGCTGGCGCCCGAGCCCATGGTGAAGAAGTGGTGCAGCCACACGAGGTAGGACAGGATCGTGATCACGACCGTGGCATAGACCATCGAGGCGTAGCCGAACAGCTTCTTGCGGCTGAAGGTGGAGACCACCTCCGAGAAGATGCCGAACACCGGCAGCACCAGGATGTAGACCTCGGGGTGGCCCCAGATCCAGATCAGGTTCACGTAGACCATGGCGTTGCCACCGAGGTCCGTCGTGAAGAAGTTGGCGCCGATGTAGCGGTCCAGCGAGAGCAGCACCAGCACGGCGGTCAGCACCGGGAAGGCGGCCACGATCAGCACGTTGGTGCACAGGCTGGTCCAGGTGAAGACGGGCATCTTCATCATCGTCATGCCCGGCGCGCGCATCTTGATGATGGTCGCGATCAGGTTGATGCCCGAGAGCGTGGTGCCCACGCCCGCGATCTGCAGGGACCAGATGTAGTAGTCCACCCCCACACCCGGGCTCGCCAGGATGCCGGACAGCGGCGGGTACGCCAGCCAGCCAGTGCGGGCGAACTCGCCCACGAACAGCGACATCATGATCAGGATGGCGCCGCTGGCGGTCATCCAGAAGCTGAAGTTGTTCAGGAAGGGGAAGGCCACGTCACGGGCGCCGATCTGCAGCGGCACGACGTAGTTCATGAAGCCCGTCACCAGGGGCATCGCCACGAAGAAGATCATGATCACGCCGTGGGCGGTGAAGATCTGGTCGTAGTGGTGCGGCGGCAGGAAGCCGACCTGGTCCCCGAAGGAGATGGCCTGCTGGGCGCGCATCATCAGGGCGTCCGCGAAGCCGCGCAGCAGCATCACGAGGCCGAGGATGATGTACATGATGCCGATCTTCTTGTGGTCGATGCTGGTGATCCAGTCGCGCCACAGCACGCCCCACAGGCGGTACTTCGTCAGCAGGAAGAGCATGGCCAGCCCGCCCAGCACGACACCGGCGAAGGTGGCGAGCAGGATGGGTTCATGCAGGGGAATCGCGTCCCAGGTGAGCCGCCCGAACACGAGGCGGCTGAGGTCTTGAGCGTCAGACATCTTGGAGCTTCAGCGGATCAATCTTGGCGGGCCGCGGCGGGCGCGGGGAGGAACTGGTCGGCGTTGGCCGGGGTGCACTGGGCGGTCACGAAGGACTTCTCGCCCTGGCCCCAGGCCTTGCGGGACACACCGTCCACGCCGCCCTTGCCCTGGCCGCCGGCCGCATCGATGGCCATCATCTGGCCCATGCACATCTTGGCGCTGTCCACGCAGCGGTTGAGGATGGCGTCGTAGAGGCCGTCGGCCACGCGGGCGTAGCGGCGCACGGGCTCCTTCTCGCTGGGCTGTTCCAGCTTCAGGTAGTCGGCACGCCCCAGCTCGCCGCCCTCGGCCTTGGCCTTGGCGACCCAGGCGTCGAAGTCCTTCTCGGACAGGCCGTGGAACTTGAAGCGCATGTGCGAGAAGCCGTCACCGCTGAAGTTCGCGGAGAAGCCCTCGAACTCGCCGGGCTGGTTGATGACCGCGTGCAGCTGCGTCTGCATGCCCGGCATGGCGTAGATCTGGCCGGCCAGCGCGGGGATGTAGAAGGCGTTCATCACCGTGGACGCCGTGATCTTGAAGCGGATCGGGCGGTCCACCGGGGCGGCCAGCTCGTTGACCGTGGCGATGCCCTGCTCGGGGTAGAGGAACAGCCACTTCCAGTCCAGCGCCACCACTTCCACTTCCAGCGGCTTCACGCCGGTGGGGATCGGGCGGGACTCGTCCAGGCGCTCCAGCGGGCGGTAGGGATCCAGCTTGTGGGTGCTGATCCAGGTGATCGCACCCAGGGCGATGATGATTAGCAGCGGCGCGCCCCAGATGATGAGCTCCAGCTTGGTGCTGTGGTCCCAGTCGGGCGTGTAGGTCGCCGCCTGGTTGGACTGGCGGTAGCGCCAGGCGAACAGCAGGGTCAGCAGGATCACCGGAACGATGATCAGCAGCATCAGCAGCGTCGAGGTGGTGACGAGGTCCGCCTGCTGGCGCGCGATGTCGCCGGAGGGGTTCATCACCACGGTGTTGCAGGCGGCCAGGGGCAGCGCTGCCAGCGCCAGCACGGAGCGGCGCAGTGCGGGGGCCAGGGAGGCCGGGGACAACAGGGGTTTTCTATACATCGGGATAACCAGCGCCGGGTTAACGAGCTTGCGTTTCGGCCGCGAATGTATCCTGATTGACCCATGTCAACGATTGGACATTTTGTCCCAGGTCCCATGGTTACCAGCAGTGCCCTGCCCCTGAATTCCTTGAGCGCGATCAGCCCCGGCGGGGCCGATTCGAAGCAGGAGAACGTCGCCCCGGGCGACATCGCCGTGGGGGTCGTGATCGGTCGGGCGTCCGAGTATTTCGACTTCTTCGTCTACGGCATTGCCTCGGTGCTGGTCTTCCCGGCCCTCTTCTTCCCCTTCGCCAGCCCGCTCACGGGCACGCTGTATGCCTTCGCGCTCTTCGCGCTGGCCTTCGTCGTGCGCCCGGTCGGCTCGCTACTGAGCATGGCCATCCAGCGCCGCTGGGGCCGCAGCGTCAAGCTCACCGTCGCACTGTTCCTGCTGGGCGCCTCCACGGCCGGCATGGCCATGCTGCCGGGCTATGCCAGCCTCGGCTCCTCGGCCATCTGGCTGCTGGCGCTGTTCCGCGTGGGCCAGGGCCTCGCGCTGGGCGGCTCCTGGGACGGTCTGCCCTCGCTGCTGGCCCTGAACGCGCCCGAGCACAAGCGCGGCTGGTACGCCATGCTGGGGCAGCTCGGCGCACCGCTGGGCTTCTTCGTGGCCAGCGGGCTCTTCGCCTACCTCTGGACGCACCTGAACAGCGCCGACTTCCTCTCCTGGGGCTGGCGCTACCCCTTTTTCGCGGCCTTCTCGATCAACGTCGTCGCGCTGTTCGCGCGCCTGCGCCTGGTCGTCACGCACGAGTACGAGCGCGAGCTGCAGGCCCACGAGCTGGAGCCCTGCAATGAGGCCGAGCTGGTGCGCCAGCAGGGCCACAACGTGCTGATCGGCGCCTTCGCCTCGCTGTCCAGCTACGCCCTCTTCCACATCGTGACGGTGTTCCCGCTGTCCTGGATCCTGCTGTTCGCGAAGCAGGACGTGGGCGACTTCCTCGTGGTGCAGGTCGTCGGCGCGCTGCTGGCCGCGGCGGCGATGCCGCTGTCCGGCCTGCTGGCGGACACCTTCGGCCGCCGCCGCACGCTGGGCGCCGTGGCCATCGCCATCGGGCTCTTCGCGCTGGCGACGCCGCCGCTGCTCAAGGGCGGCGCGCTGGGCCAGGACATGTTCATCCTCGTCGGCTTCATCCTGCTGGGCCTGTCCTACGGTCAGGCCGCGGGCACGGTGACGTCCAACTTCCTGCCGCAGTTCCGCTACACCGGCGCTGCCCTGACGGCCGACCTCGCCTGGCTGCGGGCGCGGCCTTCGCACCGCTGGTGGCGCTGGGCCTGTCGGCCGAGTTCGGTCTGATTTCGGTGAGCCTCTACCTGCTCTCGGGCGTGGCAGCCACGCTGCTGGCGCTGCGGGTGAACCGCCGGCTGCAGACCATCAAGGACTGACCCCGACTTCGCTCAACAACGAGCTCAAAGCCGAGCTCAACAACGAGCGCAAGGACGAACGCGAAAACAGAACGGACGCCTCGGCGTCCGTTTTTCATGGGCTGGGCACCCCGTCAGCCGCGCAAGGGCAGCGCCGCCCCAAGCGCCATGAAGACCCCGCCGCAGCCCTTGTTGAAACGCCGACCCACGCGCTGCAGCCAGGGGCTGATGCGATGCGCGGCGCTCGCCAGGCCCCATTCGGTGAGGAACTCCACCACCGCGAAGGTGCCGGCCAGGATGGCGAACTGGCCCCACAGGCTGCGGGCCGGGTCGATGAACTGGGGCAGGAAGGCCGCGAAGAACAGCAGGCCCTTCGGGTTCGTCAGCGCCGACAGCGCGCCCTGCCGGAACATCGAGCCGCCGCTGCGCGGGGCGGCCTGCTCGGGCAGGTCCACGCCGATGGGCGGCGAGCGCCACACCTGCACGCCCAGCCAGAAGAGGTAGGCGCCTCCCACCCACTTCAGCACGGTCAGCCACAGCACCGAGCTCTTGAGCAGCGCGCCAATGCCGAACATAGACAGCGCAATCACGCCCACGAAGCCGAGGGCGCCGCCGCAGATGGTCCACAAGGCCCGCTGCCGGCCGTGCAGCGCGCCGTGAGTCAGCGCGAGCAGGCCATTGGGGCCGGGCGACAGGGACAGGCCGGTGGCGGCCAGCAGGTAGAGAAACCAGGTGTCGAATGCCATGCGGCGACTGTCGGGGCGAGCTGAGGTGGCGTCAAGCGCGCAGGCGACATCCGGCGGGTGGCGGCTCAAGGCAAGCCGTTGGCCCCATGGCGCCGAAAGGCCGGCCGCTCGCACAGCCGGGCGTGGTAGGCCTCGAGGGCCGGGAACGACGGTCGGCCAGGCTGTGGCGTCTGCCGCCACCGCTCCAGCGACAGCCCCAGCACGACATCCGCCAGCGTGAAGGCATCGCCCGCGGCGTAGGCGCCCGTCGCCTGCAACTGCCGCTCGAGCACGTCCATCTGCGCGTTCCAGCCCTGCAGGCCCTGGGCGAGCAAGGCGGCGTCCTGGTGCGCCGGGCTCTTGCGGACGACGCCCATGAAGGCATAGCGCCAGGCGTTGTTCAGCTCCGTGGCCTGCCAGTCCATCCATTGCTCCACACGCGCCCGGGCCAGGGGGGCCGACGGCAGCAGATCGAGACGCCCGGCGCGGGCGGCCACGTAGCGGCACAGCGTGTTCGACTCCCGCAGCACCGCGTCCCCATCGACCAGCACCGGCACCATGCCGAGGGGGTTGAGCGCCAGGAACGCCGGGCTCCGCAGAGAGAGCTCGCCATCGCCCCAGGGCTCATGCACGTAGTCGAGGCCGGCTTCGTCCAGGGCCCAGAGCACCTTGCGGACGTTGATCGAGGAGGCGCGCCCCAGCAGGCGCAAAGACTGGCTCATGGTGTGATCGGGCGCGGCCCGCCGGCGGTGAGAGCCCGAAGGCTAGCGCATGTGTGGCGGGCCGGTGCGCTCAATCGCCCAGGTCGATGCGCGACGCGAACAGGGAGGCCTCGAGCCCCGGCGGTGGCGCGTAGTCGGCCATCACCCAGATCTGCCGGTCGGCGGTGGCGGCCTCCTCCAGCACCTCGAGCAGCACCCGTCGGGAGTTGCCGTCCAAGGCGGCGAAGGGCAGGTCCAGCAACACCAGATCCGCCCCGCTCGCCGCCGCCGCCAGCAGACCCAGCTTGCGCCGGCTGCCGGCGGAGAGCATGTGCAGTTGCTTGTCCAGATGCGGCGACAGGGTCCAGGCCTGCTCCAGGCGGGCCGCCGCCGCAGCGTTCCAGCGGGGGTGCCGGGCCTGCTCGGTCGCCAGCCACGCCCGCGCCTGCTGCCCATCCAGTGCCTCGTCCAGCGGATCCGGCCAGGCCTGGCTGGCCACGTGCCGCGCCAGGCTCCCAGACGCCGGCGACAGCACCCCGGCCAGCAGGCCCAGCAGCGCCGTCTTGCCCCGCCCTTCGCCGCCGAGGACCAGGTGCAGACCCGGCCGCATCTCGACCTCCAGCCCGTCCTGCAGCGGATGCGGGCTCTGCCACGCACCGTGCGGCGGCCGCCAGCGCAGGCCCTGCGCCCGCAGGCTGGGCCAGGCGTCGTGGGAAGGAACGGGAGGGCGTTGCGCGTGATCGGTCATGGCAAGGATGGTAGTGGTCCGCGAGCGGCCGCGGCCGCGCCGTTCGGCTGTCGGAATTCTTGACAAAAATCCCTCGCAAAGTTCGCTTTGCGATCACGTCACGCGCCCAAGTGCTTGAATCTGGCTCGCTATTGATACCGGGCACGGCTTATGCGACCGTGCTGCGCGACGAGGATGGGTCGGCATGATCCGTCGCGATCGCAGGACAGGTCCGCCAGCCGACCTCCGCCATCGCAGACGCTCATGGACGGGATGACTTCGTGGAGTTGCCATGAGCCGTCGTCTTCGCCTCACTTCCATGCTCTCCTCCGTCGTGCTGGCCTGCCTGGGCCTGTGCCAGCCGGCGTTGGCCGGTCCGGCCCTGAACCTGAGCAGTTCCCAGTACGTGCAGTACGGAGATGGTCAGTCCTACTCCCTGCCCTTCGCGGTCATCGACCAATGCGGCGGCACCAAAGCGGGATGCCCCTACTACGTGCCCTCCTCACCCGGGCAGATCGACAACCTCGTGGTCCTCGCCACCGGGACCGAGAGCGTCCCCACGACCACCAATTTCCTGGGCATGGACAACGCCTACCGCACGCCCGATGGCGCGGGCGGTGCGCCCTTCTTCCGGCCGGACGCCAGCAACTCGCGCGGCTCGCAGGGCACCATCAACGGCAATCTGTCCAACACCTGGGACGCCTCGCTGAGCTCGCTCAAGACCTTCCTGGGCTCCGACCAGATGGTCTTCTTCTTCAACAACAACCAGACCAAGAGCGGCGGCACGGCCACGGAAAGCCTCGCGGCGTGGGCCCGCGTATGGATCACCGATGACAAGGGAGCCAATCTCGGCTACTACGACTTCACCAACCGGGGCGGCCGCTACGCGCTGTTCACCGAGGGCGGCGGCGGCACCTTCATGGGCGACGTCGGCACCTACAGCTCGCTCGGCACCGGACCGCTGGCCGGCGACAACACGGCGACGGACTACGTGCTGTCCGGCGGTGCCATCTGCCGCAACAACTTCGGCGTCCCGGTCTCCTGCAGCACCACCAGCAACAAGGCGGTGGACCACAACCTCGGCGCCAACGAGGCTGCCTACGCGATCCTGTTCCCCGAGCTGAATGCGCAGATGAACAGCCTGTTCAGCACGGTGCTCGACGACACCCTGCTGTCCAAGTACACCTTCCATGCCGACATCCGCCTCGGCTGCGACGCTGCCACCGCGGCCGGCAACTGCACGGGCGATCTGAAGGGCGGCATCCCCTTCGGCCGGGATCTCAACAACGGCTACGAGCAGATCTTCATGGGTCGTGCGGCGCAGTTCGGCTGCACGGCCAGCGAGCCGGGCTGCTCGCAGGTGCCCGAGCCCGCCTCGCTGGCGCTGGCCCTCGGCGGACTGGGCGCCCTGGGGCTGCTGACGCCGGCCGCGCTGCGTCGCCGCTCGCGCATCCCGGGCTGATCTGCCGCCGGATCGGGCGCTGGCGTGCCGCCTGCGGGGCGCCACTCCAGCGTGCCGTCCACCCGCTGCGCCATGGCATCCAGCGCCCGGGCCTCCTCGGCGGGCATCTTACGTGGCGTGCGGGCCACCCGCCCCGTCGCAGGATCGCGCAGGGTCCATTGCCAGAATTGAACGTGTTCCATGCGATGCATGGTCGATGCCAGGTGGCTCATGGCATGAGCCAGCACCACCGGGCACCCTGCCCCTGCGATCCAGCATGAACGAGGCGCCTGGCGGCCTGTCCAGCCAACCCAGGCGCCTCCGGGCCTGCCCGTCGCGGTCCGTGTCGGACCGGCGCCGGGCGATGCCGACGGGCGGGTGTCAGTTGCCCATGTGCATTGAGAACTCCGCGCCGTCCGACAGGCGGCACTGGCCCGTCCCCTGGGTCGGCGCGTTCATCGTGTAGGTGCACGAGAGGTAGGCGCCGCGGTTGCCGGCGCCGTTGGCCAGGCCGGTGCGACGCGAGTCCTGGTTGCGCGTGGCTTCGCCCGTGAAGGACTCGCCGTTGATGTTGGCGGTGAAGACGCCCTTGCCGTGGAGGTCGTTCGTGACCGCGGCGATGACCACCCCGTAGCGGGAGGCGAGCTCATTGGTGGGATAGAGCCGGACCGGGAAGGTCACGGGGGCCGGTGGCGCAACGCTCACCTGGGCGGGCACCGGCGGTGGGTGCCCGTGCCGTGCCTCGAGCGGCACGACGTAGCAACCGGAGAGGGTTGCCACAGCGGCCGCCAGGGTGATGGCGGCCAGGGTTTGAAGGGAAGGAATCGAGTTGGTCGATATACCCATTTGAAGGCTTGGTGAGCAGGCACATGCCTGCGTTCGCCAGCGTAGCGGCGCCCCGGCAGGCAGGCTTTGGCGAAACTTAATCGGCCCGCGTCACCCTCCCGCTCACGCCAGCTGCCGGGTTGTCGTCTTGAGCACGGTATGCACCAGGGCTCGCAGGGCGCGGGACTCGCCGGCCATCGTGGCCGACAGCGCCGGGCGCTCCCGAGCGATCTGGGCGTTCTCCACCTCCACCTCTGCATACAGGGCTTCCGCCTCCGGAAGCAGGCGGGCATGCAGTCGATCCAGCAGCCGCTCGGCCGTGCCCCGCGCCAGCTTCAGCGCGGCACCGGCCGCCAGCAGCAGGGGGCGATCGACGTCCGAGAAATGCCGCACGCCAAGGATCGGCCAGGCCAGCTGCGTCTGCGCAGGCCAGCCCTGCTTGTCAAAGGCGGGCGTGTCGTAGGTGGCGACGCTCAGGAGGTCGTAGAACGGTGCCAGCTGGATGCCCTCGTCGGAGACCAGGAAGCTGAGGTTTTTCAGGTGGGCGTCGCTGTTGCCCGTCAGCACGTTGAACACCAGCCAGCTGAAGAGCCGCGACCGCGCGACGGCCGGGCTTCGGCAGGCCTGGGCCAGCGCCGCGAGCGTCTCCAGGCTGCCCTGGCTGTACTTGAAGCTGCGGTCCAGCCCCAGCAGCTGGCAGGCGTCGATCACATGGCGGAGCTGCCAGCGCGTGCCGTCGGGAACGCGGTCGAAGCGGTCGATGAGGTACACCGGCGAGGGCACATAGCGGCGGTGGACGTCAGGCACCTCGAGCCCCAGTCGGCGTGCCAGCCGCATCACGAACCACTCGTTGATCACGGAATGGGGATAGTCCTCGTCCGGATGGTCCGGCTTGAGGATGTGGGTGGACGGCGTGGCGCCGGCGGGCTCGTACAGGGCGCCATCTTGCAGGACGACGGCCAGCTTGTGCTGCGCGCCGGCCAGCGACATGCGCTTCATCGCCGCATGGGTCAGCGGTGCCCGGGGCAGCTGCCGGATGCGGGCTTCCAGGGCGTCGTCCGGCAGCGGGCGCAGGGCCTCGGCGGCCTGCGGGGCCGCGTCGGCTGCCAGGAGCGTCACCGACCCGGCCGACTCCGCGCCATACCATGCCAGCAGGCCGAAGGCGTCTGCCGACTCAAGCCGGGCATCCGCCGCCAGCAGGACCCGCTGGCCTTCCTCGGGCAGCAGATTGTCGAAGTACCACTGCACGGGGCGGACACTGGCGCCGTCCAGGAGCGGATCTGCCACCAGCGGGAGCTGCGGGCTGAGCGCAAAGCGCCGGGGGTGCGCCAGCCAGCCCGCGGCGTATTGGAAGCTCCAGAGACCGGCCACCTCCTGCAGCGTGCCGACCTCCACCTGATTGATCGATGCGCGCAGCGAGCGGCCGCTCATGGCCGGCCCTTGCCGCCCGCGCCGTCCCGCAGCAGCAGGGCGACGCTCTCCGGCACATCCACGAGGACCCGGATGCCCAAGCCTTCCAGCACCTGGAAGAGCTTGCCCCACTGCACGGCTTCGCTCCCGCGCTCGATCTTGCCCAGGAAGTTCTCGCTGACGCCGATGCTGCCCGCCGCATCGTCCTGACGGATCTTCTGAGCCTTGCGGCTGGCTCGCACCACCTTGCCAAGCGCGGCGGCCTCGTCGATGGAGATCTGCATAAGGAATCCTCACGTTTGTGTGGATTTTGTACCATCAGGAGCCTTGCAGCAACAAATCCTTATGGTCGTGAGGATTTGAAGGACTCACGCGGCACCGACACCAAAAATCCTTTCGATCGTGCGGATTCATACAGACCGCCCATCGTAGGTTCGGCGTCATGCGGCCCGGCTCGAACGCGAGCAAAGAAAAAGCGCCTAAGTCCTTGATTGACTTAGGCGCTTTGGCGGTCGTGAATTCGTGGAATTCACTGAATTGGTGGAGCCGGCGGGAATTGAACCCGCGTCCGCAAGCCATCACCGGGCAGTTCTACATGCTTAGCTCTCTGATTTGATTCTCACGGTGCCAACGCGCAGGAGCACGCTTTGGACGCCGCCAGCTGAATAATCTCGTCGCCTGCCGTACAGCCCGGCCGGCGACCAGCCTATGTGAATGACTCCGCAGGTGTTGCCACCCCAGCCCATAGGCCAACTGTTGCGGAGCCTCGTGCTAATTAAGCAGCGAGGGCAAACTTTTCGTCGTTTGCAGGTAGTTTTTTCCAGTGGATTTACGAGCGAACTGGTGCTCGGCATGCCCTACTCCGGATCCGCACCCACGTCGAAACCAGGTCGGCCCCTTTCAGAACGTCATATTATGCCAGCTGCAGGGACTTCAAGAGGGCCCCGGGCGTCTGGACGATGAAATCAGCCCCCCAGGCCTCGACCGGCTCTCCCTGGCCGAGGTAGCCCCATGCGGCCGCCACGGTCAGCATGCCGGCCGCCCGGCCCGCGACAATGTCGCGCTCGTCATCGCCCACATAGGCGCATAGCCCCGGGGCCACGCCCAGGCGGCGGGCGGCCTCGAGCAGGGGCGCCGGATGCGGCTTGGCGTGCGGGGTGGTGTCCCCGCCGATGACGGCGCCGGCACGCGCCGCCAGCCCCAGGCCCGCCGTCACGGGCAAGGCAAAGCGCTCCGCCTTGTTGGTGACGATGCCCCAGGGCATGGCGGCACGCTCCAGGGCCTCCAGCAAGGGATGAACGTCCGGGAAGACATCCGTCTCCTGGAGCATGCGGGCCTCGTAGCGGGCGAGGAAGTCGACACGCAGCGGCTCGAACTCGGCATGGGCCGGCGTCACCTGCAAAGAAACCGCCAGCATGCCGCGTGCGCCCGCGCCCACCATGGGGCGCAGCAGCGCGTAGTCGAGCGGCGGCAGGCCGCGGGAGGCGCGCAGCTCGTTGGCGGCGCCGGCGAGGTCCGGCGCGCTGTCAATGAGGGTGCCGTCGAGGTCGAACAGCACGGCCCGCAGGCCGGCCAGACGCGCCTGCAGCGCAGCACCCGCGTCCGGGCTCATGCACGCATCCATGGGCAGGCCGCTCACGCCGGGCGACGCAACGCGAACAGGTAGTTCACGTCGGTGTCGCTGCCGAGGCTGTAGCGCTGGGTGAAGGGGTTGTACGTGAGGCCCTTGCTGCTGTGCAGCTCCAGGCCGGCGTCGCGCGCCATCCGGGCCAGCTCGGCCGGCTTGATGAAGCGGGCGTACTCGTGCGTGCCGGCCGGCAGCATCTTGAGGACGTACTCCGCGCCGACGATGGCCAGCAGGAAGCTCTTGAAGTTGCGGTTCAGGGTGGACATGAACACCCAGCCCCCCGGCTTCACCAGGGTGTGCAGGGCGTTCACCACGGAGGCCGGGTCCGGCACGTGCTCGAGCATCTCCATGCAGGTGACGGCGTCGAAGGCACCCGGGCGTTGCGCGGCCAGCTCCTCGACGGCGATCTCCTGGTAGCTCACATTGGGCGTGCCCGCCTCCATGGCATGCAGCTGTGCCACGCGCAGGGCCTTGGTCGCGAGGTCGATGCCCAGGGCCTCGGCGCCCTTGCGCGCCAGGGAATCCGTGAGAATGCCGCCGCCACAGCCCACGTCCAGCACCTTCAGACCGGCCAGGGGGCACAGGCTGTCGATCCAGGCGAGGCGCAGCGGATTGATCTGGTGCAGCGGCTTGAATTCGCTCTCGGGGTCCCACCAGCGATGGGCGAGCTCGCCAAACTTGGCCAGCTCTTGGGGGTCGGCATTGATCGTCATGGGGCGCAATGGTAAGTCAAGCCTCCCCGTCCGGACTTGACGCAGCCCTGGACGGCGCAGGGTCGCGCGGCTCAGTCCGCGTACGGACTCGCGTGCGGCCCCGGGGACGGCTCCGGGGACGCAGCCGGTGCCGGGTCGTCCCAGCGGCGCCCTTCCCCGAGCCAGATCTCGTTGTGCGCGGCGCCGGCCGGGATCATGGGGAAGCAGTTCTCCTGCGCCGCCACGGCCACGTCGAGGAAGAAGGGCCCCGGGGACGCCAGGCACTCGGCCAGGGCCTCGTCCAGCTCGGCACGGTCCGTCACGCGGCGCGCCTGCCAGCCGAAGGCGCGCGCCAGGGCCACGAAGTCGGGCAGCGCCTCGGTGTAGCTGTGGCTCAGGCGGTTGCCGTGGATGAGCTGCTGCCACTGCCGCACCATGCCCATGTAGCCGTTGTTGCTGAGCACCAGCTTGACGGGCGTGCGGTGCTGCACGGCGGTCGAGAGCTCCTGGATGTTCATCAGCACGGAGGCATCGCCGCTCACGCACACCACGAGCGCGTCGGGATGGGCGATCTGGGCACCAATGGCGGCCGGCAGGCCGAAGCCCATCGTGCCCGCGCCGCCGGAGCTGAGCCAGCGCCCGGGGGCGTCCGGCGCCAGGTACTGCGCCGCCCACATCTGGTGCTGGCCGACGTCGGTCGCAACGATCGGCGCCCTGCCCTGCGCCGCGTGGGCGCGCAGCTGCGTCTGCAGCACCCGCATGAGCGCCTGCGGGAGGATGGCATCGGGCCGGTCGGTGAAGTCCAGGCACTGTCGCGCCTGCCAGGTGGCGATGCGCGCCCACCACGGCGCCAGCACCGTGCGGCGCGCGCCGGCGTCGCCCGGCCGGCGGGCCTGCCAGCCTTCCAGCAGGAGGCGCAGGCTCTCGCCGCAGTCGGCCAGGAGCGCGACGTCGGCCTTCACCACCTTGTGCAGCGAGCGCGGGTCGATGTCCAGATGCACGATGCGCGCATCCGGGCAGAAGCCCTGCAGCCGGCCGGTGACGCGGTCATCGAAGCGCGCCCCGACGCACACGACCAGGTCCGCCTCGTGCATGGCGAGATTGGCCTCGAGCGTGCCGTGCATGCCCAGCATGCCCAGGCTCTGCGGGTCCTGCGCCGGGAAGGCGCCCAGGCCCAGCAGCGTCAGGGTGCAGGGCGCGGCGGTGGCCCGCACCAGCTCGGCAAAGTGCGCGCAGGCCGCTGGGCCGGCATTGATGAGGCCGCCGCCGCCATAGAAGACCGGGCGCCGGGCCGCCTGCAGCAGGTCCAGCGCAGCCGCAATGTCCGCCGGCTCCAGCGGCGTCCGCTGCCAGGGCGGGCGCTGCGCCGGCCGCCACGGGGCGTGGCGCGCGGGACCGCCCCTGTGCGGCAGCGGCGTGAGCTGCACATCCTTGGGCAAGTCCAGGAGCACCGGTCCGGGACGCCCGCCCAGCGCCACGGCATGGGCCTTGACCACGGCGGCGCTGACGTCCTCGGCCCGGCGGATCTGGTGGTTCCACTTGGTGACGGAGCGCGAGATGCCCAGGGCGTCGCACTCCTGGAAGGCGTCCGTGCCGATGGCCGTGGTGGCGACCTGGCCGCTGATGCACAGCACCGGGATGGAGTCGCACAGCGCGTCCAGCAGGCCGGTGGTCGTGTTGCTCATGCCGGGACCCGAGGTCACGAAGACCACGCCCACCCGGCCCGTCGTGCGTGCATAGCCCTCGGCGGCGTGCACGGCCGCCTGCTCATGGCGCACGAGGATGTGACGCAGGCGCGGTTCGGCATGCAGGGCGTCATAGAGCGGCAGGACGGCGCCGCCCGGATAGCCGAAGACGGTGTCCACGCCCAGGCTCAGCAGCGTCTCGATCAGGGCGGCGGCGCCGTTGAAGGCCGGCGCGGGCGCCGGAGCGGCCACCGGGGACGACGGCAGTTCAGCGGGGATCAGGCGGGCGGTGTCGAGCGGAGCATTCATGCCCGCAGTGTCCCGGAGTGCGTGCGGGAATAGTTGCTGAACTTTCGCTGACCGGCGCTATATTCAGCAAACTTTGCCGCCCAAAAGGCAAATCACAGAATGAAGCTGGACAAATTCGACCTCGCCATCCTGTCTGAGCTGCAGAAGGACGCCCGCAAGAGCCTGCAGGAGATCAGCCAGGCCGTGGGGCTGAGCACCTCGCCCTGCTGGACGCGCATCAAGCGCATGGAGGACGCCGGGGTGATCGAGGGCTACGCGGTGCGCGTGAACCCGGCCGCCGTGGGCCTGGGGGACACGGTCATCGTGCACGTCACGCTCGACAGCCACTCGGACGAGGCCCTGTTCGAGTTCGGCCGGGCCCTGGAGCAGATCCCCGAGGTGCTGGAGGCCTTCCTCGTCTCCGGCGACTACGACTACTACGTGCGCATCGCCGTGGCCGACACGCGGGACTACGAGCGCCTGCTGCGGGAGCGGCTCTACAAGATTCCCGGGATCCGGCACAGCAAGTCCAGCTTCGTGCTGCGCCAGCTCAAGCAGAGCCAGCTGCCTCTGCAGCGCTGAGCCGCGGGCCGTGCCGAGGCGCACGCAGGCACGAAAAAGCCGCCGGGCTCGTGGGGCAGCGGCGGCTTTTTGGCGACGGCGGCTTCAGGTGCCGGCGCGCAGGCTCAGTGCATGGCCTTGCCGTGCTTGTGGCTGGCCTTCACCTTGGCGCCGGAGGCGGCCTTGTGCGACTTGCCGGTGGCCTTCTTGCCAGTCTTCTTGCTGCTCTTCTTGGCAGCAACCGACTTCTTGTGGGCCTTCTTGGCCTTCACGGCCGGCTGCTGGGCCATGGGCTGCTGCAGGGGCTGGGCGGCCACGGCGGGGGCAACGGCCGGCTGCGGCGTCACCAGGGGAGCCGCGGGTTGGACACTGCCCTGGACTTGCTGGGCCAGGGCGGGCAGCGCCAGCAGGCTGGCAAGGCTGAGGGTCAGGAGGCTTTTCATGTGCGGATTCCAATCAAGGGGCTGGGCTGCAGTCTACGCGCTGCTCTTCACTCGAACAGGCCTTGACGCAGCCATTTTGTTGCGACCCATTTCTCGCCCTCCAGCACCGGCGCGCCGGCGTGCAGGCTGAGGGTCGAGGGATCGGGCTGGCCGTAGCTGAAGAACACGGCATTGCCCTTCACGGGGGCGATCTCCAGGCGGCTGTCCGGAAAGATGGTGCCACCGCCGCGCCGGGGCGTATTGAGATACATCACGACCGTGCCCACGCGCTGCCCGCCCCGCTGCAGGATCGACGGCGTGCTGGCGTGATAGGGGTCGAAGTAGTCGTAGTGCGGCAGGTACTCGGCCCCCGGCTTGTAGCGCAGGACCTGCAGGCCCTCGCCATTCTCGACGGGCCAATGCAGCAGCGCCGCGATGCGGGCCTCGATGCGGGAGCACAGCTCGCTCTCGCCGCGCTCGAAGAACATGCCGTCGCTGGTGCGCGCCGTGTTGACCTCGCTGCCGTCCACCTTCACGGCCACGGTCTCGGAGCGGCTCAGGCGGTCGCGGCTCTGGGCGATGAGCGCATCGCATTCCTCGTGCGAGAGCAGGTCACCGAAGAGCACCACCCGCGGGTGCGCCAGCGTCATCAGCACCTTGACGTCGCGGTCCAGCGCACGGATGACGGACGGCTGGCCGGCCAGGTCGGGCTCGGGGAGCGAGTCGGTGAAGGGCTTGCCGGCGCGCCGTGCCTCGTCCTTCTGGTGTGACTGGAAGATCTGGGCGAAGGCCGTCCGGGCCACCTTCGCGTCCCAGCCGCTCTGCACCATCGCCTCGAGGATCTTGTCGCCCGACACACCGGCGCGGATCTGCTCGGTGATCCAGCGGCACAGTTCGGGAGAGGCGGCTTGCTGCCCCATCGTGGTCTCCTTGTGTTCTTGCTTGCCGTGATTGGTGAGGGCCTCGCGACGGCTCAGCGCCGGCGCCGGAACACCAGGCGCTCGGGCGTCGAGGCCTCGGCGGCAAAGGCGTAGTCGTCCACGGCGAAGTCCTTGAGCCCCTCGGGGCGGTCCACGCCCTGTTCGATGCAGTAACGAGCCATCAAGCCGCGTGCCCGCTTGGCGAAAAAGCTGATGATCTTGTAGCCGCTGCCCTTCCAGTCCTCGAACTGGCACTCGATCACGCGGGGGTGCAGGACCTTGCGGTCGGCGGCCTTGAAGTACTCCTGCGAGGCCAGGTTGACGATCACCGGCACATGCATGGCGGCGGCCCGGGCGTTGAGGTGTTCCGCGAGGCGGTCGCCCCAGAAGGCATAGAGGTTGCGACCGCGCGGGTTCGCCAGGCTCGTGCCCATCTCCAGGCGGTAGGGCTGCATGCGGTCCAGCGGGCGCAGCACGCCGTAGAGGCCGGAGAGGATGGCCACATGCGCCTGCGCCCAGCGCAGCTGGTTCAGGCTCAGGCTCTTCGCATCCAGCCCGTCGTAGACGTCGCCGTTGAAGGCCAGCACGGCCGGCTTGCTGTTCTCGGGCGTGAAGCGCGGCTCCCAGGCCTGGTAGCGGGCGACGTTCAGCGCCGAGAGCGCGTCGGAGAGGTCCATGAGCCGGGCGATGTCCGCCTGCGATTGCTGGCGCAGCACCTCGATCAGGGCGACGGATTCCGGGATGAACTGCGGCTCGGTGGCCAGGGCCTCGACGGCCGGCGAGACCGGGCTGTCGTAGTCCAGGGATTTCGCGGGCGAGAGCAGGAAGAGCATGGGTCGGGATCGGCGATGGGGGTCAGGTGATGCCCCCGCATTGTGGCGCAGCGCCAATGACAAGGCCCGCTGCGGGGCAGCGGGCCTGGGGGCGCATGCCGCGCGACGAGGGGCTTACTTGGCCAGGAGCGCGTTGACGCCGGCCAGGTCCTCGGGCCGCAGCTGGCCGGAGGCCTGGCGCAGCTTGAGGCTGTTCAGCACGACGTCGTAACGAGCCTTGGCGAGGTCGCGCTGCGTCGAGAAGAGCTGGGTCTGGGCGTTCAACACGTCCAGGTTGACGCGCACGCCGAGCTTGTAGCCCAGCTGCGTGGCTTCCAGGGCCAGCTTCGTGGACGCCTCGGCGGCCTCGTAGGCCTTGACCTGGGCCCGCAGCGACTGCACGCCGAAGAAGGCGCGCTTGGTGGCTTCGGAGATGCTGCGGCGGGCGTAGTCGAGGTCGTTGCGGGACTTCTCCTCCAGCTTCAGCGTTTCCTTGATGCGGTTGTCGTTGTAGCCGCCCGTGTACAGCGGGATGTTCAGCTCGATGCCGACCTGCGCCTGGCGCGTCGTGCCGGGAATCTGCACGTCGCCGCGGTTGTTGACCACGCCCAGCGTGCCGTTGGCATCGACGGTCGGGCCGTTGGCGGCCTTCGCCTTCTCGGTCTCGAGGTGTGCCACCTCCAGACCCAGCTGGGCCTTGCGGATCAGCGGGTGCTGCTCGGACTGGCTGACCCAGGTCTCGACCTGATCGGACGCCAGGGCCGGCAGGGCCACGGGCTGGGCCAGCGGCTTCGGGTCCACGCCCACGCGGCCGACGATCTGGTCCAGGGTGACCTGCTTGACGCGCAGGTCGTTGTCGGCTGCCAGCTCCTGGGCCGTCGCCAGGTCATAGCGGGCCTGGGCTTCGCGGGTGTCGGTGATGGTGGCGGTGCCGACCTCGAAGTTGCGCTTGGCCGAGGCCAGCTGCTCCGCGACGGCCTTCTTGTTGCCCTGGGCGGTGGCGAGGGTATCGCGGGCGTTGAGCACGTCGAAGTAGGCCTGGGCCACGCGGACGATCAGGTCCTGCTCGGCCGATTCCAGGTCCGCGCGGGCCACGCCCAGGCCGCGCTGGGCCTGCTCCATGGTGACGCTGTTGCCGCGGTTGTAGACCGAGTACTTGCCGCTCAGCCCGACCTTCGTGGCCGTGGCATTCAGCGTGGCGGACGGCACCTGGGCCGGGCCGGCAGCCGTCATGGCGCCATAGCTGGGCGTGTGCGTCTGGGTCTTGTAGATGCTGCTGCCCAGGCCCAACGAGGGGCGACCGAGCGCTTCCGACTGCGCGGCCTTGAACTCGGCAGAGTCGGCCTGCGCGCGCGCCGCCAGGTAGCTGGCGTCATAGGCGCGGGCGGCGTCATAGAGTTCCTGCAGGCTCTGGGCCTGTGCCATCGACACCCCACCGAACAACAGGCCCAGGGTGGCGGCCAGGACATGGGTCCGCGGACGCGAAGGGGAAGAGAGTCGATGATCAGCAGCCATGAAGCTTCCTTGCAGCAATGGTTTTGATGGTTGTTCGGTAGGAATTCAGTATCGAGGCAACGAGGGATCCACCTGCACGGACCAGGCATCGATGCCGCCGGCGAGGTTATAGACGGAATCGAAGCCGCGGGCCGAAAGAAATGCGACGACCTGCAGACTTCGCACCCCGTGATGGCAATAACAGACGATGGCCCGCTGCGGGTCCAGCTCCTCCAGCCGGGCAGGGACTTCGTTCATCGGGATGTGCAGCCAGTCCACCTCCGCCGGCTGCAGCGCGACGCGCTCCACCTCCCAGCCTTCCCGGATGTCCAGCAGCAAGGGGCGCCCTTGCGGCGCCACCTCGGCCAGCCAGGCCGGGAATTCGGTCGGGGGCAGCTGCCAGGCCATGCCGGTCAGAACGCGAAGGCTGGGCGCGACTCGAAGCCGGCCAGGCGCTGGACCACGGTGTCGAACAGTTCCGTGGTCTGGAACTCCTTCTCGCTGACGCGGCGGACCAGCACGGCGCGCATCACGGGCTCGTCGCCCACGATGCCCAGCAGGCGGCCGCCGACCTTGAGCTGGTCCAGCAGCACCTGCGGCACCTCGGCCACGGAGCCGGCCAGCACGATGGCGTCGAACGGGGCTTCGCCGGGCGCGCCCTGGCGGCCGTCGGCCTCCCGCACCTGCACATTGGACAGGCCGGCGCGGCGCAGCTTCTCGGCGGCGGCGCGGGCCAGGCCGGCGTCGGCCTCCAGGCTCACCACGGACTGCGCCTTGTGGCCCAGCAGCGCCGTCAGGTAGCCGATGCCGGTGCCGATCTCCAGGACCTTGTCGGTGCGCTGCAGCTGCAGCTCCTGGGCGATGCGGGCCTCCACGCGGGGGGCCAGTGCCCGGCGTTCGCCGCCCAGGGGCAGCTCGGTGTCGGTGAAGGCCAGCGTGCGCAGCTCGGCGGGCACGAAGTCCTCGCGCCGGACGCTGCTCAGCAGCGCCAGGATGCTCAGATCGAGCACATCCCAGGGGCGGATCTGCTGTTCGATCATGTTGAAGCGGGCTTGTTCGAAATTCATGGCAGTGCTCAGCGTTACTTCAGGAAGGAGCGCCAGGGCTTCCGGCGCGATCCGGGCATTCTATTTCCCGGATGACGGGGTGGCCTCGGGGGCTGAGGCGGGCGAGCCACGCCAGCGGCGCCGCGCCCATTGCGCCAGGTCATCGAGCAGGCAGTAGACCACCGGCACCACGACCAGCGTCAGCAGCGAGGACGTGATCACCCCGCCGATCACCGCCTGCCCCATCGGCGCGCGCTGCTCCGCGCCCTCGGACATGGCGAAGGCCAGCGGCACCATGCCGAAGACCATCGCCAGCGTCGTCATCAGGATCGGCCGCAGCCGCACCCGGGCCGCGTGCAGCAGGGCCTGCTCGCGGCTCATGGGCTCGGCGTCCACGCCGTGGGCATGCACGCCCTCGCGGGAGCGGATGGCGAAGTCGATCAGCAGGATGGCGTTCTTGGTCACCAGGCCCATCAGCATCACGATGCCGATGATCGAGAACATGTTCAGCGTCGAGTTGAAGCTGATCAGCGCCACGGCCACGCCGATGAGCGTCAGCGGCAGCGAGGTCATCAGCGCCATGGGCTGCAGGAAGCTCTTGAACTGGCTGGCCAGGATCATGTAGATGAACACGATGGCCAGGGCCAGCGCGCCGACGGCGTACTGGAAGGACTCGGTCATGTTCTTCGTGGAGCCGCCGAAGCTGTAGCGGTAGCCCGGGGGCATGGGCGTCGCCTGCAGGATCTTCTGGATGTCGGCCGAGATCTCACCGGCGCTGCGGCCCAGGGCGTTGGCGTCGATGTTGATCTCGCGGTTCATGTCGCGCCGGTTGATCTGGTTGGCCCCGACGGACTCGCTCAGCACCGCGACCTGCCCCAGCCGCACCACGCGGCTGCCGCCGTCGGCCGCCGGCGCGATGTTCAGCGGCAGGCCGGCGAGCTGCGTCATGTTGTCGCGCAGGGCCAGCGGCAGGCGCACGACGACGTCGTAGTTCTCGCCGTCCGGCGCGCGCCAGTTGCCAACCGTGGTGCCGGCCAGCAGCGTGCGCAGGCTCGTCGCCACGGCACTCACGTTGAGCCCGGCATCGGCCAGCGCCTCGCGCTTGAGCTCCACGGAGGCCGTCGGCTTGTTGGCCTTGAGCGTGCTGTCCAGGTCCACGAGGCCCGGGATCTTGCGCATCTGCGCCATCACGCCATTGGCGATGCGCTCCAGCTCCTTCAGGTCCGGCCCCTGCAGCGAGAACTGCAGGCTCTTGCTGCCGCCGAGGTCCGTCTGGCCGATGTTGGTGACGGTGATGCCAGGGATCTGCTCCAGCTTCTGGCGCAGGGGCGTGGCCATGTCCACCACGCTGCGCTGGCGGTCCTTGCGATCCACGAGGCGCACATAGACCGCGCCGTAGCTCTTGCCCGCCGCGAAGCCGCTGTTGATGGTGGTGACGGTGTAGAGCACCTCGGGCAGGCTGCGCAGGGCCTCGTCCACCTGGCGGGCGCGGGCCTCCGTCAGCTCCAGCGAGGAGCCCACCGGCGTGTAGAAGTTCACCTGCGTCTCGGAGAGGTCGGCCTTGGGCACGAACTCCTTGCCCATCACGCCGAAGAGCATCACGCCACCGACGAAGCTGGCCATGGCGAGCGCCACGGTCTTCCACTTGTGCTGCAGCGCCCAGGCGAGGATGGTCTGGTAGCCGTCCGACAGCCATTCGGTCAGGCGGTCGAAGGCGCCGGTGACGCGGCCGAGGGTCTTGTCGTAGAGCGTCCGGGGCTCGCCCTGCCCTGCCCCGTGGCCGTGGATGGCCGGGTCGTGCCAGATGCTGGAGAGCATGGGGTCGAGCGTGAAGCTCACGAACATCGAGATGAGCACCGCCGCCACGATGGTGATGCCGAACTCGTGGAAGAACTTGCCCACGATGCCGCCCATGAAACCGATGGGCAGGAACACGGCCACGATGGAGAAGGTGGTGGCCAGCACGGCAAGACCGATCTCGGCCGTGCCGTCGAGCGCGGCCTGGCGCGGGCTCACCCCCATGGCGACGTGGCGCACGATGTTCTCGCGCACCACGATGGCGTCGTCGATCAGCAGGCCCACGCACAGGCTCAGCGCCATCATCGTGATGGTGTTGATCGTGAAGCCGAAGGCGTACATGAACAGGAAGGTGCCGATCAGCGCGATGGGCAGCGTGAGGCCGGTGATGACGGTCGAGCGCCAGGAGTTCAGGAACAGGAAGACGATCAGCACCGTAAGGGCCGCGCCCTCGATCAGCGTGCGTTTGACGTTGGCCACCGAGACGCGGATGCCGCGCGAGTTGTCGCGGTTGACCTCCAGCCGCACGCCGGGCGGCGTGAGCTTGCGGGCCTCCTTGAGCGCCTCCATCAGCCCGTCGACGACGGCGATGGTGTTCTCGCCCTGGCTCTTCTGCACCGACAGCAGCACCGTGCGCTGGCCGTTGTAGAGCGCGAGGCTGTCCAGCTCCTGCGGGCCGTCGACGACGCGGGCGACCTGCGAGAGCTTCACCGGCGTCGCCCCTTTGCGCGCCACGACGATGGCCTCGAAGTCCTCGGGCCGCTTCATCCGGGCGTTGACCTGCACGACGCGCTCCTGCTCGGCCGAGCGCAGCGCGCCCATGGGCAGCTCCTGGTTCTCGCTCTTCACGGCCGCCAGGACCTGGTCCACGCCCACGCCCAGGGCCTCCATGGCCGCCGGCTGCAGCTCGACACGGATCTGCCGCTGCAGCCCGCCCACCACCGCGACCGAGCCCACGCCGCGCACGTTCTCCAGCTTCTTCTGCAGCACCTGCGTGGCCCAGGTCGTGAGGGCCTGCGTGCTCTGCGTGCCGTCGTCGGACAGCAGCGCCACGTTGAAGATGGGCACGGACTGCGGGTCGAAGCGCGAGATGCGGGGCTCCTTGACCTCGTCACGCAGGCTGGGGCGGATCAGCGCGACCTTCTCCCGCACGTCCTCCGCCGCCTTGCGGCCGTCGACGTCGAGGTTGAACTCCACGATCACCACCGAGGTGCCCTCGTAGGAGCGCGAGTACAGCGAGTTGATGCCCGCCACCGTGTTGACGGCCTCCTCCACCTTCTTCGTGACCTCGGCCTCGACGATCTCGGGCGAGGCGCCCGGATAGTCCATGCTGATCACCACGGTGGGGAAGTCGATGTTGGGGAACTGGTCGACGGAGAGCCGCTGGTAGCTGAACAGGCCCAGCACGACGAAGGCCAGCATGACCATCGTGGCCATGACCGGGTTGTGGATGGAGACGCGGGTGAACCACATGGGGCGCTCCCGTGTTCAGCGCGAGACCGCGGAGGCAGCGGAGGCCGGTGCAGCGCCGGGCAGCACCAGGCGCGTGCCCGCCGCCACCGTGCCGGCCGTGCCGGACAGCAGGCGATCCCCGGCCTGCACGCCGGACTTGATCTCCACCACCGGCTGCGGGCGGCCGTCGCGCAAGACCTGACCCTGGACGCCCGTCACGACGGTCTGCCACTGGGCCTCCGGGCCGTCCTTGCCGGCCACGACGCGGATCACATAGGGTTCGCTGCGGTCCACCCGCACCGCGCTGAGCGGCACGCTGAGCGCCTCACGCGATTCCATCAGCACGCTGCCCCGCGCAAACAGGCCGGCGCGCAGGCCGGGCTGCGAGGCCGGCAGGCGCAAGTAGGCCAGCACGGCGCGGGAACCGCTCTGCGCCGCCGGGTTGATGCGTTGAACCTGGGCCGTCACCGGCTGCTCGATCCCATCGACGCTCAGCTGCGCGGTCTGGCCGACGGCAAGACCGGCGGCCTTCTCCGACGGCACGGCGGCTTCGAGCTCCAGCTGCCGCAGATCGACGATCTCGACGATGCGGCCATCCAGCGCCACGCGCTCGCCCGGCTGGGCCAGGCGCTGCGAGACCTGCCCGCTGATCGGCGCGACGAGGCGCGTGTCGGCCAGGGACTTGCGGGCGAGGTCGACGGCGGCCGTCGCGGCCTGCCAGTTGGCGGCGGCCGAGGCCTCCGTCGAGACTGCGCTCTCGAGGGCCGTCGAGGACACGAAGCCCTGGCTCACGAGGCCACGGCTGTTCTCGAGCTGGCGGCGGGCGATGTCCAGCTGCGCCCGGGCGGCGGCGGCGGTTTGCTCGGCCTGGCGCAGGCGCATCTCGAACTCGGCCGGGTCCAGCTGGCCCAGCAGCTGGCCGGCCTTGACGGCATCACCCTCGCGCACCGTCAGCGACTTGAGCTCTGCGGCCACCTTGGCCTTCACGAGGGCCGAGTCCACGGCCCGCAGGCCGCCGGACACCTCGACCGCGCGCGCCAGCGGGCCGCCCTGCACCGTCAGCACGTCCGTGGGCGCGAGGCGCAGCTGCGGCACGGCGTTCGTCGCCACCGGCACCGCGGCCTGGCGCGCGGCGCGTGCGCGGTAGACGCCGGCGGCGATCAGCACCGCCAGTACCAGCAGCAGCCAGACGGACCAGTGAAGACGCCCCTGTTGGCGACGCTGCGGGCGGGAACGGCTCAGGCGGGACAGGGTCATGGCGGCGGCGGGGGCTGGGGTGGATCGGGAGGCAGAGGAGGCAGGCAAGGCAGCGAGCCGCAGCTCAGCCGCCGGGCGGCGTGCGGGGGCACAGGCCGTGCAGGAGCAGGTCGAGCTCCAGCGCGAGCACGTCGGCCGGGTTCTCGCAGGGCAGGTGCAGGGCGCAGGCGCCGAAGGAATGCTGGAACAGGACCATGTGCAGCATCGGCCCGATCAGCACCTGGACGGTCATCGCGGGGGACACGGGCCGGAACTCGCCGTGGTCGATGCCGCGCTGGATCACCTGGGCCAGCAGGGCCTGGGTGGGCGCGATCACCTCCTCGTGGAAGAAGCTGGCGAGCTCCGGGAAGTTGCGCGCCTCGGCCATCATGATCTTGGTGATGCCGCCCGCCGGGCTCATGCCGACCTCGGTCCACCACAGGTGCATCACGCGGCGCAGCAGCTCCGGCGTCGGCCCCTCGAACTGGGCGATCAGCACGCTGGCCTCGGCAATGCGCGAGGACAGGCTCTCCCGCACCATGGCCTTGAAGAGCTCTTCCTTGGACGGGTAGTAGAGGTACAGCGTGCCCTTGGAGACGCCGGCGCGCTGGGCGACCTCCTCGGAGCGGGCCGCCGCGAAGCCCTTCTCGACGAAGAGCTCGAGCGCCGCGGCGAGCAGCTCCTGCGGGCGCGCCTCCTTGCGGCGCTGCCGGGGCGCCGGCGCACGAGCGGGCGGGGGCGCATCAGGCGCCACCGCCGAGCGGGCCGACGCCTTCGCCGCGGCCGAGGGAACCGGCGGCGCCGGCTCGAGGCTCGGGCCGGGCAAGGCGTGACGGGTGGAGGGCTTGCGGGTGCTCATGGTGTACTGACTGACCGGTCAGTACTGTATGCACACCCCTGCCGGGGGTCAAGGCGCCGGCGGGCGGGCTTTACCTGACATTTACGTGAGCTGCGGCGGGCGCCCGGCGGTGCTAGCGCGCCCGCCGCGCCACGCCCGCTTATCATCCGCCGCTTCTTTTGCTGCTCGAACCGACGGAGCCCGTCTTGGATCTACTGTTGCTCATCAAGGCCGCGATCATGGGGATCGTGGAAGGCCTGACCGAATTCCTGCCCATCTCTTCCACGGGCCACCTGATCCTCACCGGCTCGCTCCTGGGCATGACGGACGACAAGAGCAAGGTCTTCGACGTCGCCATCCAGACCGGCGCCATCTTCGCTGTGATCCTCGTGTACTGGCAGCGCCTGCGCGCCACGGCCGTCGGCCTGGGCAGCGAGGCGCGCTCGCGCCGCTTCGTGCTGAACGTGGCCGTCGCCTTCGTGCCGGCCGTGGTCTTGGGCCTGCTGTTCGGCAAGGCGATCAAGGCGCACCTGTTCACGCCGGTGATCGTGGCCTCGAGCTTCATCGTCGGCGGCCTGATCATCCTGTGGGCCGAACGCCGCCCGGCCAGCGCCGTGCGGGTGCAGGACGTGGACGCCATGAGCCCGCTCGACGCCCTCAAGGTGGGCCTCGTGCAGTGCCTGGCCATGATTCCCGGCACCAGCCGCTCCGGCGCCACCATCATCGGCGGCATGCTGCTGGGCCTGTCGCGCCAGACGGCCACCGACTTCAGCTTCTTCCTGGCCATCCCCACGCTCATCGGCGCCGGCGCCTATGCGCTGTGGAAGGAACGCGCCCTGCTCTCCATGGCCGACCTGCCCCTGTTCGGCGTCGGGCTGGTGTTCTCCTTCCTGTCGGCCTGGATCTGCGTGCGCTGGCTGCTGCGCTACATCGCCAGCCACAGCTTCGTGCCCTTCGCCTGGTACCGCATCGCCTTCGGCATCGTCGTGCTGGTCACGGCGTGGACCGGCGTGGTGACCTGGGCGGACTGAGCGTCGCCCGGCCTTCGGCCCTGCGTCCTGCAGGGCCGGGGCGTCTCGACGATAATTTCGCCCCATGACGATCACCCTCAAGAGCGCGGCCGACATCGCCGCCATGCGCATCGCCGGACGCCTGGCCTCCGAGGTGCTGGACTACCTGACGCCCCACGTGAAGCCCGGGGTCAGCACCGAGCACCTGGACCAGCTGGCGCACGACTACATCGTCAACGTGCAGCAGGCCATCCCCGCGCCGCTGAACTACTGCCCGCCGGGCTACACGCCCTATCCCAAGTCCATCTGCACCTCGATCAACCATCAGGTCTGCCATGGCATCCCGAACGAGCGCCCGCTGAAGAACGGGGACATCGTCAACATCGACGTCACCGTCATCAAGGACGGCTGGCACGGGGACACGAGCCGCATGTTCGTCGTCGGCGAGGGCTCCATCGCGGCCAAGCGCCTGTGCGCCTTCACCTACGAGGCCATGTGGAAGGGCATCGCCAAGGTCAAGCCGGGGGCCCGCCTCGGCGACATCGCCCACGCCATCCAGACCTTCGCCGAGAACGCCGGCTTCTCCATCGTGCGGGAGTTCTGCGGCCACGGCATCGGCCAGAAGTTCCACGAGGAGCCGCAGGTGCTGCACTACGGCCGCCCCGGCACGCTGGAGGAACTGGTGCCGGGCATGGTCTTCACCATCGAGCCCATGATCAACGCCGGCAAGCGCGAGATCAAGGAAATGGGCGACGGCTGGACCATCGTCACCAAGGACCGCTCGCTGTCCGCGCAGTGGGAACATACGATCGCAGTGACCGACACCGGCTACGAAGTCCTGACGGTCTCGGCCGGCAGCCCGCCGCCGCCGGCCTTCGTCGGCGCCTGACCCCCGGGGCTCGCGCCCGGCCCCTCTCACGATCCATGCGCCCGGAGTCTCACGCATGAGCGATCTGCCCGTCCTGGGCGTGGCTGAGCTGCGCCAGCACTTCAAGTCCGGCAAGGCCAGCCTGCTGGACGCCTTCCGCGCCGCGGCGCCGACCGTGGCCGCCGCGAGCCGGCTCATGCGCCAGCTGGCCGGGCACGTGGACCGCACGCTGGCCATGCTGTGGTCGCAGGCCGGGCTGCCGCCGGGGGCCGCGCTGCTGGCGGTGGGCGGCTACGGGCGGGGCGAGCTCTTCCCCTACTCCGACATCGACGTCCTGCTGCTCCTGCCCGACGGGCTGGATGCCTACCAGCCGGGGCCGCTCAAGAGCGCCATCGAGGGCTTCATCACCGCCTGCTGGGACGTGGGCCTGGAGATCGGCTCCTCGGTGCGGACGCTGGACGAGTGCGTCAACGAGGCCGCCGGCGACATCACCATCCAGACCTCGCTGCTGGAGGCCCGCTGCCTGGCCGGCGAGCGCGGGCTCTTCAAGCGCTTCGAGCAGCAGATCCTGCAGGCGCTGGACCCGCGCGCCTTCCTGCGCGCCAAGCAGCTCGAGGCCCGCCAGCGCCACATCAAGTACGACGACACGCCCTACGCGCTGGAGCCCAACTGCAAGGAGAGCCCGGGCGGCCTGCGCGACCTGCAGGTGCTGATCTGGGTGGCCCGCGCCGCCGGCCTGGGCAAGACCTGGCCCCAGCTGGCCGCCAAGGGCCTGATCACCCCCTTCGAGAGCCGCCAGCTGCAGCGCAACGAGGGCGTGCTCAAGCTCATCCGCGCCCGCCTGCACGTCGTGGCCGGCCGGCGCGAGGACCGCCTCGTCTTCGACCTGCAGACGGCCGTGGCCCAGAGCTTCGGCTACGAGGGCAGCAAGGGCCAGCGCGCCTCCGAGGTGCTGATGCGCCGCTACTACTGGGCGGCCAAGGCGGTGACGCAGCTGCACCAGATCCTGATGCTGAACCTGGAGGAGCGCATCAACGGCTCGCAGGACGCCGCGATGCATCCCATCAACGAGCGCTTCCTGGACCGCGGCGGCATGCTCGAGGTGGCCAGCGACGACCTCTACCAGCGCGAGCCCCACGCCATCCTGGAGACCTTCCTTGTCTACCAGCAGGCGCCGGGCATCAAGGGGCTCTCGGCCCGCACGCTGCGCGCGCTCTACAACGCCCGCGGGCTGATGGACGCCCGCTTCCGCAGCGACCCCGTCAACCGCCAGACCTTTCTGCGCATCGTCCAGGAGGGCAAGGGCCAGACCCATGCCTTCCGCCTGATGAACCAGACCTCGGTGCTGGGACGCTATCTGTGGGTCTTCCGGGCCATCGTGGGCCAGATGCAGCACGACCTGTTCCACGTCTACACGGTGGACCAGCACATCCTCATGGTGCTGCGCAATGTGCGCCGCTTCTTCATTCCCGAGCACGCCCACGAGTACCCCTTCTGCTCGCAGCTGGCTGCGCAGTTCGAGCGGCCTTATGTGCTTTACATCGCCGCCCTCTTCCATGACGTGGCCAAGGGCCGCGGCGGGGACCACAGCGAGCTCGGCGGCGAGGAAGTCCGCCGCTTCTGCCGCGCCCACAAGCTGCCCAAGGCGGACGCCACGCTGGTGGAGTTCCTCGTCAAGCACCACCTGACCCTCTCCCGCGTGGCGCAGAAGGAGGATCTCTCCGATCCCGAAGTGGTCGAATCCTTCGCCCAGCTCGTGGGCAACGAGCGCACCCTGACGGCGCTGTACCTTCTCACCGTGGCCGACATCCGCGGCACCAGCCCCAAGGTCTGGAACGCCTGGAAGGGCAAGCTGCTGGAGGACTGCTACCGCCTCACCCTGCGGCGACTGGGCGGCGCGCAGATCAACCGCGAGGCCGAAATCGAGGCCCGCAAGCAGGAAGCCAGGCAAGACCTGGCCCTGCACTCCCAGCTGCCCGGCACCGAGGAGCCGCTGTGGAAGACGCTGGATGTCAGCTACTTCGCCCGCCAGGAGGCCGGCGAGCTCGCCTGGCACGCCCGCGCGCTGTGGCGCTTCGTGCAGACGGACGTGCCCGTGGTCCGCGCCCGCCCCTCGCCCGTGGGCGAAGGCCTGCAGGTGCTGGTCTACTCACCGGACCGCGCCGACCTGTTCGCGCGCATCTGTGGCTATTTCGACGGCGCGGGCTTCAACATCCTCGACGCCAAGGTCCACACCACGCGCAGCGGCTATGCGCTGGACACCTTCCAGGTCATCGCGCCCGATCTGGACATGCACCATCGCGACCTCGTCTCCCTCGTCGAGACGCGCCTGCTCGCCGCGCTGATGGCGGACGGCCCGCTGCCAGAGCCGCGCCGCGGCCGCCTCTCCCGCCGCGTCAAGAGCTTCCCCTACACGCCGCGCATCTCGCTGCGTCCCGACGAGCGCGCCCAGCGCTGGCTGCTGTCCATCAGCACCAGCGACCGCGCCGGCCTGCTCTACGCCATCGCCCGCGTCCTGGCGCGCCACCACATCAACCTGCAGCTGGCCAAGATCTCGACGCTGGGCGAGCGCGTGGAAGACACCTTCCTCATCGACGGCCCGGCGCTGCAGCAGAACAAGCTGCAGCTGCAGATCGAGGGCGAACTGCTGGATGCGATCTCGCTGCCCAATTGAGGCGACGGACAGAGCGACACCAAGCCAGGCTGAGCCTTTGCCCCTGACGGACCGGGGCACGACAGCACGAGTAGGACCTTGAACGCATGAGCCCCTCTCCGACAAGACCCATGACGGGCTCCTGGTGCTCGTCTGCGAGCGAGCTACTCAGCAAGGCAGGCCCAATGGGAGGTGGAGCAGCCGCGCCTGAAGTTGCCGGGTTCGACGGCGAGACCTCGGTTCACATCCGCCTGGATGAACGAAGCCATCAGCTCATCGGGCATTGCATCCGGACCGATAGCGCACGACCGAGCGACATGGGTGTTCCCTTGCTGTGCGAAATCTGGCATCTGCAACCGGGCGTCGAAGTGCTGACCTGGTGTGAAGCCAAAGACGAATGGCGCTACCGAAGGGTATCGAAGGTCACCGTCCATGAGTCTTGCAGGGTGTACAGCATGAGCTACCACTTCGAGCGCCTCGCCAGCTGGTGGAACCTCTTGCTGACAGCCCATCAATGCTTTCGTGTCCCGGGCCGGGGATGGGTGCGTGCCCGGGATTTGCAGGCCGGCGATGCATTCTTGACGCCAGACGGCAGCCGAGCGGTATTTGGGAGCCTGGACGCTTTCGAGTATCGCCAGACCGTCTACCACCTTGAGGTCGAGGACGTCGGCACCTACTGCGTTGGCGACGGCCTTCTGGTTCGCAGCAGGACTGAATCGACCTGAGAGTCACAGACCCACGTGAGCGCTGCCGCGCCGCACCGGCGCCGTCAGGTCGCTCTTGCGGACCCCGAGCAACGAAGGCCCAATCGGTTCAGGAGTCGCGCCCGCGCTCGCTTATGCTTGCCTCATGCAGCCCGATGACACGACCCGCCCCGCCCAGATCCACCCGCTGTCCGACGTGCAATCGGCCCACATCGGCCCCGGCACCCGCATCTGGCAGTTCTGCGTGATCCTGCCCGGCGCGCGCATCGGTGCGGACTGCAACATCAACGCCCAGGTGCTGATCGAGAACGACGTCGTGCTGGGCGACCGGGTGACGGTCAAGAGCGGCGTGCAACTGTGGGACGGGCTGCGCATCGCCGACGACGTCTTCATCGGCCCCAACGCCACCTTCACCAATGACCCCACGCCGCGGTCCAAGCAGTACCCGGCGAGCTTCCAGACGACGCGCATCGAGCGCGGAGCGTCCATCGGCGCGAACGCCACCATCCTCGGCGGCATCACCATCGGCGAAGGGGCGCTCATCGGCGCCGGCAGCGTGGTGACACGCGATGTGCCGGCGGGCGAGCTGTGGGTCGGCAATCCGGCCCGCTCCCGCGGACCGGCACCCGAGCGCTGAAGCGCTCGGCGGCTCGGGCGCTCAGGCGCTGCGGCGCACGGCCTGGATGAGCTGGTCGATCTGCGCCTCGCTCATGCCCGGCCACAGCGGCAGGCTCAGCACCTGCTTGTGCATGGCCTCGGCGATGGGGAAATCACCGGCCCGGTAGCCCAGCTCGGCATAGGCCGGCTGCAGGTGCGGCGGCACGGGGTAGTGGATCAGGGTGCCGATGCCTTGCTCGGCCAGCGCGGCCTGGAGGCGGTCCCGCGCCTCGTGCCGGACGACGAACAGATGCCAGGCGGGCTCCAGCCCCTCCGGCACGACCGGCAGTTGCAGCGGCACGCCCGCGAGGCCCTCCAGCAGGCAGCGCGCGAGCCGGCGGCGTTCGCGGGTCGAGGCCTCCAGCTGCGGCAGCTTGGCAGCCAGCACGGCGGCCTGGATCTCGTCGAGGCGCGAGTTCACGCCCTTGCATTCGTTGTGGTACTTGCGACGTGAGCCGTAGTTGCGCAGCACGCGCACCTGCTCGTCCACCGCCGTCAGGTCGGTGGTCACGCCGCCGCCATCGCCCATGGCGCCGAGGTTCTTGCCCGGGTAGAAGCTCCACGCGGACACATCCGCCAGGCTGCCCACCGGCCGCCCGTGGTAGCGCGCGGCATGGGCCTGCGCGCAGTCGTCCAGCACCTTGAGCCCGTTGCGCCGGGCAATGTCCATGATCGGATCCATGTCCGCTGGCAGGCCGTAGAGGTGCACCGGCAGAATGACCCGCGTGCGGGGCGTGATGGCGGCCTCGACGCGTGCCGGATCGAGGTTGAAAGTTAGCGGGTCCGGCTCCACGGGCACCGGCGTCGCGCCGCACTGGCTCACCGCCAGCCAGGTGGCGATGTAGGTGTTGGAGGGCACGATGACCTCGTCCCCCTCCTCCACGCCCAGCGCCCGCAGCGCCAGCGTCAGCGCGTCGAGCCCGTTGGCCACGCCCGCGCAGTGCGCGGCGCCCACGGACTGCGCATAGGCCTCCTCGAAGGCGACGAGTTCCTGCCCGAGCAGGAACCAGCCGCTGCGGGCCACGCGCAGCAGGGCGGCATCGATGGCCGTCTGGCTGGCCGCGTAGGCCGGCTGCAGGTTGAGAAAGGGCAGGCCGGATTCAGCCATCTCGCGTACTCCTTGCCGTGGCGGCAGTGGTGCCGGCGGTTCAGCGCCCGGGCAGGCCCCGGGCGGCGAGGAAGTCCTCGTACTTGCGAATGTAGTCATCCGCGGCATAGGTGTCCGAGGCCAGCACCAGCAAAACGGCGTCCGGCGAGAACTGGTACTGGATTCCCCAGACCATGGGCGGGATGTGCAGGCCCATGCGGGCGCTGTCCAGCGTGACTTCGTCGCGGGCCCGGCCGTCGTCCAGCACCACGCTGACGCTGCCCTTCACGCAGACGAGGAACTGATGGCAGGCCTTGTGCGCATGCTCGCCGCGCACTTCCTTGCTCGGGACGTCGTAGACCATGAAGAAGCGCTGCGGCGTGAAGGGCAGATGGGTGCCGATCTCGCCGAAGCTCAGGGCGCCGCGCAGGTCCACGATCTTGGGCAGGGCCACGAGCCGCGCCGTCGCCACATTGAGCACGGGCGGGGCCGCCAGCTGGCTGGCCGTCAGCGGCGAGGCCGGGAGGTCCAGGTGCGGGGTGTCCGCATAGCCGACGATGTGGGCCGGATTGCCGCTCACGATGGCATGGGGCGGAACATCCCGCGTGACCACGGCGCCGTCCTGCACCTGGGCCCGCGGGCCGATGCTGAGGCCGAAGCGGACCGTCGCATTGGCCCCGATGACGGCACCGGCGCCCACCTTGCTGCAACCCGCCGCGCCGGCGCCCGGGGGGCCGCTGAACACGGTGTTGGGCCCGATGCTGACATCGTCCTCCACGACCAGCGGCGCCCAGAGCTGGGCCCCGGGTCGCACGCACACGCGCCGGCCAATCTGAACCTGGCCGTCGATCAGGGCGTGGTCCCCGATCTCGACGTCCTGGTCGATGCGGGCGCCCGGCAGCACGTGGGCGAAGGCGCCGATGCGGCTGCCCGCGCCGATGAAGGGGCTCTCCACCAGGGCGTGGCTGTGGATGAAGACATCCGGCAAGTCGATGGGGCTCAAGGTCCGGCTTCCTGGGCTCATGATCCGCCGATGCTAAGCCGGAAATGCCTCGGCCGAGCGAGGGAACTGCGCCGTTGCGGGCGCCCTGTTCAGCCGAGGAAGTCCCGCAGTGGGCGCGCCTCGGCCTGGAGCTGCAGGTAGGCGGCGTGCTGCTGGCGGCGGAACCGCCACAGGGCGCTGGGGTCCTGCTGCCACTGTTGCAACTGGGCCAGGGTCTCGTCCAGCATGCGCAGCGGCACGATCCGCCCGTTCAGCAGCGAGAGCTCCTCGGGCAGCAGCGGCCGCAGCTGCGCATGCACCATGGGCGTGCCTTGGCGCAGGAGCTCGATGGCGCCGCTCGTGGGCACGTCGTAACCCAGGCAGAGGTCACAGGCGGCACCGAAGTCCGCCAGGCTGCCGTCGAACTGCCGCAGGATGTCCTGCACGCCGATGCCCAGGTGCTCCGCGATCTGGCTCGCGAAACCGTCGGTGGGCTTGCAGCGCAGGCGGCAGTCGATGCCCTGCCCCGCGCACCAGTCGTGCAGGCGCTTGAGGCCGTCGAGGTAGGCGTCCATGTCCGCCGCGCACATGCTGTTGTACGAGACGCCCGCCAGCAGCACGCCCAGCGTGCGCAGGGGCTGCGGGAGCGTCTCGGGCAGGCTCAGGCGCTCCGGGAAGGCCAGCGTGCCCGAGGCCACCGGGCGGCCGCTCAGGCCCGCCACCGCCGTGCCCTGCAGCGCGTGGCTGAGGCACAGGGCGTTGGGCAGCTCGGGCGCCGGCGCGTTGAAGAACTTGGCGTGCGGCACCAGCAGCACCTTCATGCGATGGCGCTGGGCATGGCTCAGCAGCGGGCCGTGCAGGCCGGCATCGTGGTTGGAGATCAGCAGCTGGTGCGCGGGCCGCCCGTCGAAGGCCTGCTCCAGCGACTCGAAGAACAGGAGCTGGCGGCGATAGGCCTCGAGCAGCGCCTGCAGCTGCAGCGACAGCAGCGCCGGGCTCGGCATCATCGGCGCCAGCGCCTCCTGCAGGATCTGCCGCAGCGTGGCCAGCACGCCGTCGATGCGGTCGAGCTGCGCGGCCGGGATGCGCTGCCCCAGCGCCAGCAGCGGCTCCATCGGCAGTCCGGGGATGGCCGGCAGCTTCACGTCGTAGAACGGCGACGGCAGGTTCAGCGCCCGCTGCCCTGAGGCCAGCACCTCGCCCTCGAAGTAGGCGTGGTCGTAGAAGCAGGTCGGCAGGTGCACCAGCAGCTCGGGACGGGCGTCGGCCGCGTGGCGCAGGTCCGGCACCTGCTCCTCGGGCGGGGCGGGCAGGTCATAGGAATAGAACTGGCCCGGCAGCCCGGCACGACCGAAGGTCTGCATCAGCGCCAGGGCCGGCACGAAGGAGTGCTGGCCGTAGCGGAAGGCCTGCTGCGGCGCGAGCACATGCAGGCGGCTCGCGGGCCGCTGCGCCGCGAGCTGCTCGCCGATGGCGGCATAGCCCCGCAGCGTGAACAGCAGGTAGAAGAGACCGTAGTGGTGCCACTGGCAGCCGGGCGCCTCGGGCACCAGCGTCGCCAGTGCGGCATCCAGACGCGCCTGCAGCGTGGCCGCCTCCTCGCGCACGCCGCGGTAGACGCGCCAGTTCAGGTCGTTGCCCGGCCAGCGCTGCAGCCGCGCGTGGGGCAGCCCAAGATTGCGCGCATGCTCCAGCAGCTGCGGGTCGAAGAGCAGCACCTCGGCCTCGGGGAGCTGACTCAGCAGCTGCTGGGCCAGCATGAAGTCGGTGCGGTGGTTGACGAGGACGCTGTGCTGCATGCGGAAGCGAGAAATGTGGCCGCCGGGCGGCATCAGTGGGGTGTGGAGAAGAGCCGCACGATGCGGCTCTCGGCCACGCCGCGCTGGCGCAGTGCCGCGTGGATGGCATCCTGGCTGGACCAGGAGCCGATGATCACGGCCTCCGCGCCCGCCAGCAAGGCCTGACCCTGCGCCGAGTCGGGTTGCCACACGGGCATGCTCTGCATCTGCAGGCCGTGCTTCTTGGGGTCGACGTCCAGGATGCCCAGCAGCTGCTCGCGGTAGTGCCCGAGCGCCGACTTGGCCAGCAGCTGCGCCGTCAGCGTGCCGCCGCCCCAGATGGCCACGCGCCGGCCCGCGTCCATCAGCTGGCGGATCAAGGCGTCCGTCTGCTCGGTGTGGCGCGCCACGAGTTGCAGATAGCGGCGCAGCACAGCACGGTCGTGGCGGGCCCGGTTCACCCGCGGCAGCGCGATGGCGTCGTCCGCCACCTCCCAGAGGCTGGCCAGCGTCGGGTAGTGCGGCGAGGTGCCGTCGTCGTTCTCGAAGATCTGGTGCTCCACCTCGCGGAAGCCGCAGCCGTGCATGAGGTTGCTCAGCGAGCCATGGGAGAAGTAGTTGACGTGCTCGAAAGAGAGCTGGAAGAGATCGCGCTCATCGAAGAGCTCGATCACCGGGATCTCGATGAAGAGCCGTCCGCCCGGCCCGAGGCTCGCCCGGATGGCGGCCAGCATCGTCGCCGGCGCCATGAGGTGCTCCAGCACATGGGACAGCATGACGAGGTCCTGCCCGGGCGGCAGCTGCTCCGCGCGCTCGACGAAGCAGGTGTCCACGCGCAGGCCGTAGCGCTCGCGGGCCATCTGGCTCAGCACCGACGAGGGCTCGATGCCATGCGCCTGATGGCCTTCGTCGGCGAACAGGGAGAGCGTGTAGCCCGTCGAGCAGCCCACGTCGAGCACCCGCGCGCCCGGCTTCAGGTAGGGGCGCAGGAAGGCATGCTGCTGCTGCGAACGCTGGGCCTCCTCGCGAGGCAGGGCCTGCTCGCTGACGAGGTACTCGTAGCTGGACGAGTGCGCGTAGTAGCGGGCCAGCGCCGCGGGCGAGAGGTACTCGCCGACGTAGTGCGTGCCGCAGTCCTCGCAGCTCAGCAGCGTCTGCTCGAAGCCGTCGAGGTCCACGCCCGCCAGCGCACTGAAGCGGTGGCGGTGGACCTCCACGGCGGCGCCCGCGCCGCAGACCGGGCAGGCTCGTTGGACCAGATCACTCATCGCATTCCTCGCTCGTGATGGGGCAGGCGTCAGGGCGCCCAGTCCCGGCTCTCAGTGCGGCACCCCGTGCGTGACCGAGCTGCGCCAGGCCACCGGCAGGCCCAGCACGCGCAGCTGGCGCAGGACCGTCTCCAGGAAGAAGACCGTGCCCACGAGGTCGCTCTGCGGCAGGCCCGCCGTGACCTCGTGCCGATTATGGTTGGTGATGCTGCCCTGGGATTCGAAGGAAAAGGCCCCGTCTTCCCGGTGCAGATGGCGCAGCTGCAGCAGCCGGCGCTCGCAGGCCGCGCGGATGTCGGCCTCGCGGTAGCCGTTGGTGTAGCGCAGCATGCGCTCGAGCACCACGAAATGGTCCATGTCGTGGCAACCCTCGCCCTGCCCGTCCTGGAACACGGCGCACTCCTGCAGGCTGGCCAGCGTGGTGTCGGTGATGCGCTCGCACCAGGCGGGCGGCGCGTCGTCGTGGAAATGCAGGCCGCGCATCAGGTGATAGCCGGCCTGCACGAGGCCGTTCCTGCCCTGCGCCGATAACGCCCCCCACAGTCCCGTGGCCGGGTCCTGGGCGGCATCGAGCCAGGCCCGCATGCGCTGCAGCATCTCCGACCACGCGGGGTCGAAGAAGCGGGCATTGGCGCGCATCATCGTCGCGCCGTGATCGCACATATTGCCGGCGCCCATGGGTGCCCGCTGCCAGGGCATGTTCTCGGCCATGTAGCGCTCCAGCGCACCGGCCGGCCGCAGCGCCTCGTAGAAGGCGAAGGGATGGCGCGGCGCGCGCCCAAGGGCCAGCAGCACCGCCCCCACCTGGTAGCCGAAGTAGGTGCCGGACATCTCGTGGATGCGCGGCACGCTGGCGTCCAGCTCCTCGCGATGCGGCTCGTGATAGAAGCCCGTGGCAGGATCCTGGCAGGCGTCGAAGAAGTCCAGCGCGCCGGCCGGTGCCGCCGGCAGGCCGAGCATCTGGCGCAGGTCCAGCGCCAGCGAGGTGGCGTCGATCGAGCGCGGATGGAAGGCCTCCCGCGCCAGGCGGTAGCAGCCCGGATGCCCCGGCGCTTCCAAGCGAGGCAGCCAAGCCGCGACGCGCGTCTCCAGTCCGTCCCACCAGCCCGGCATCAGCCGCGCACCTTCGCCGGATAGGGCCCGTGGTCCGGGCGCGCGAACAGCAGCTTGACCAGCTCCGGCAGCATCGTGAAGAAGCGGATCCAGCCGTACATGGCATAGAAGGGCCAGTACTTCCAGTCGCCCCGCGCGATGGCCTTGCCGCCGCGCACGAAGGGATAGCGGATGGCCAGGTGGTAGATCAGGTTCTTGGCCTTGAAGGGGTACTTGTAGACGATGCGGGCATCCCCGCGGCCGTACTTGACGAACTTCTTGACGATGCCGCTGAAGCTGGGCGTCTGCTGGCGGTGCGTGAGGCCGGTGCCGATGCCCTGGCGGAAGCCGGCGATCTCCATGCGGATGGAGAGGTCCGTGTCCTCGTCGCCCACGCCGTTGAAGAAGCTGTCGAAGCCGCAGTGCTTGATGGCCTCGGCCCGGTACAGCGAGGGGCGGCCCACCATGTTCGTGTCCACCGGCTTCTCGGTGAAGGTGATGCCGTAGTTCGTGCTGCCCATGGCCTTTTCCCAGTAGGTCTTGGGCTCGTAGGCCACCTCGCGGCCCAGCAGCGCGTCGTAGCCGTAGTCCTGCATTTCCTGGAGCAGCGTGGAGAGGAAGTCGGGCTCGACATGGTCGTCCCCGTCGATGATGGCCACGAAGGGTTGCGTGGCGGCGTCGATGCCCGCCTGGCGCTGGGAGGACAGGCCCTTCACGCCCGGCTGGATCACCCGCGCGCCCGCGGCGGTGGCGATCTCCACGGTGCGGTCCGTCGAGCCGCCGTCCACGACGATGACCTCGGCCGGATGGTTGGCGAAGACCTTGCGCAGGCAGTCGCCGATGTCCTGCTCTTCGTTGTAGGTGCAGATGGTGACGGAGATGGGCAGCTTGTCCATGGTCGTGAGGCTCCGGGGGAATGCAGGGAATCGGGTCGGGCCGGCCGTACTCAGGCCGGCAGGGTCAGGTCTTGCCTGACGGCGGAGGACAGGTGTTCCGCGAGCGTGCGGACCACGTCCTGGAAGTAGGCGTCGGTGGCGTGCTCGTCCACCCACAGGTTCAGGATCTCGTGCCCCAGGCGCTCGGCGACGGGGTGAGCCGCCTCCGCACCCGGGCCGGGCAGGAAGGCGCTCGCGCGGGGGTGCCAGCTGCTGGCATGCAGGCCCCGGGCATGCAGCGCATGCAGGGCCTCGTGGCGATGGGGCATCAGCACATTGAGGCGCCAGGGCACGGCGCCCGGCGTGAGTGGCAGCACCTGCAGGGCGTCGCCTTCCAGCGGCCGCAGGCGCTGGCGCAGACGCTCGAACTGCTCCCGTCGCTGCTGCACCAGCGCCGGCAGACGGGCCAGCAGCGCCTGCAGCGGCGCTTCGCGGCGGGGATCGAAGCGATGCAGGAAGGCATCTCCCGAGGCCAGCAGCTCGGCGGCGTAGGCCGGCGCCTCGCTGGCGATCTCGTCCGGCCAGCAGCGGTTGTAGAGCCGGGTGTGGGCCGAGCCCAGGGCATCGATGCGCGCCTGGGCCGCCTCGCGAAAGGCCGGCAGTGCGGCGTCCAGGGCGCGCAGCTCGGCGGCCAGCGCCGCGTCATCGGTGAGCACCGCGCCGCCGTGGTCGAGGCTGAGGGGCTTGCCGGCGCCGAAGCTGATCACCGAGGCCAGCCCGAAGCTGCCGACCGGTCGGCCGTGATGGGTGCCGCCCATCGCCAGGCAGGCGTCCTCGATGAGGGGCAGCCCCTGCCGGTGCGCGGCGGCAATCAGCGGGTCCATCTCGCTCACCTGGCCGTAGCCATGCACGGCCAGGAGGGCGCCGCGCTGCGGGTTCGGTGCGGCCAGTGCGGCAACGGCGAGGCCGAGGTCACTCCACTGGTTGTCGAGGTACTCGGGCACCGCCCCGCCCAGGCGCAGGCCCAGCGGCACGTTGAGGCAGACGCTGTCCGGCACGGCCACCTGGCGCTCCTGCAGGCCCAGCGCCCGCATGAGCAGGGCCAGGCCCGTCGTGCCATTGCCCAGCAGCACCGCATGCTCGCGCAGGTGCAGCTCCGCCAGTTGATGTTCGAGCCTGCGCCGGCTGGTCTCGCTCATGCTTGCTCTCCCCTGCGAATGCAGGCGTAGGACACCAGGTCCCCGCCGAAGCCCAGCTTGAACCAGCCGCGCTGCGGGCTGTTCACGCCTTCGAGATCCACTTCGCTGAGCCCATGCTCCTGGGCCAGGTACTGGAATGCCACCCAATGCGCCAGCGTGCCCTGCCAGGGCGCGCTGCGCTGCGGGCTGCCGGCGCCGTAGAGATAGTAGGCACGGCGTTCGTCCCAGCCATAGCCCACGGCGTAGAGCAGCTGCCCCTCCGCGTCCAGCACATGAAAGATGGCGCCGCGGCCGCGCGAGATCAAGCCCTGCATCACGCCAGCCATGGCCTGCAGGCGATGCTCCTCGGGCGGCTGGCCCTGGGCGCTCATGAGGGCGCGGTAGAAGTCGATCAGCGGCCCGCTGTCGTGCACGATCTCGACGCGACCGCCCTTCTTCCAGCCTTCGCGCACGCTGTAGCGGCGCACGGTCTCCATCTCGGCAAACAGGGCGCTGGCCTGCGCGGCGCTCTCGCTGCCGCCCACGCCCTGCAGGCTGCTGATGTCCAGGACGGTGGTGTAGCGCAGGTCGAGCTGGTAGTGCCCGCCGGCAGGCCCGTGATAGTCGTGCCACAGCCAGGGGCGCAGGTCCTCGACCTGGGGCGACAGCTGCAGCTCGATGCGATCGAAGCGCGTGGCCAGCTCGGCGGCCACGAACTCGGCGATCTGGAACTCGTCATGCCGGCGCTTGACGCGCTGGCGGCCAGCATCCAGGTCGTAGAGCAGGCCGGCGTAGATGGTGAGGTCGGGGGCGATCACGCCGCGGCCGTCGGCCGACACCGGCAGGCACAGGCCCGCCTTGAGCGTGCCCTTCTGCATCACGGCGAAGCGCTGCACCGGCTCGCGGGCGGCTTCGGCAAACCAGCTCTCGCAGAACAGGCTGCCCTGCGGCGAGCGCTGCACGAGGGCGTCCCAGGCGGCGAGGTCCTCGAAGGGCTGGAGGTCGAGCTTAGACATGGGCCAGCACACCCTTCTGGCTCAGCCGCTGAGCCAGCTCGCGCACGCGCGCCAGCGGCACGTTCAGCGTCGCCGCGATGTCCTGCAGGCTGGTGTGACCGTCGCAATGCCACAGCAGCCACAGGATGAGATCCAGCTCGCTGCGCCCGCCCAGCTCAGGCAGCTGCGCGCCGCCGCTCTTGGGATAGAGGTCATGCCTGGAGAGCATCACCTCGCCCGCGCCCACCGTGTTGCGGTAGAGCTCGCGCGATTCCAGCTTGTCGATCAGACGGCAGTAGGCATCGAGGCTCTCGGCCATCTGCGTCCCGTTCACGAGGCGGAGATCGTCCAGCGAGCTGTGGTACTCGGCATACTCGTAGTAGCGGTCCTTGCAGATCGTGGCGGTGGGAATCCGCAGCCCCGGCGAGGACCACTGGCGCTCGTCGCTGCCGTGGATGTCGAAGGGGTAGGTCTTGAAGTCGTCGCCCCGTTCGCGGAACACCGCCTCGATCATGGCATTCAGCGGGTGGCGGTCGTCGAAGGTCCTCTTGTAGCCCAGCGCCCCCGGCCCGCCCACCGTGGTGACGACGAGCCCCATCTCGACCTGGCGCATCGCCTCGGCCCGCGTGGCGGCATAGGCCACGGCGCCGACGGTCTCCGGCACCCACGCGAGGCGATAGCTGTACTGCCGGTTCGGCAGCGAGGCCAGGTGCCGGCCGATGAAGGCCAGGAGCACGGCACCGCTGAGGCTGTCATTGGCCATGGACGGGTGGCAGATGTAGGCCGACAGCAGGATCTCCTGCGACCGGCGCCCCGGCAGCAGCAGCTCGCCGACGCTCATGGCGCCCGGCGTCAGCGCGCTGTCGATGCGCACCTGCAGCGGGCCCGGCGCGGCGGCCAGCGCCTCGGCCTGCGCCTGCGTGACACAGAAGCCCCAGCTGCGCTGGTAGTAGCTGGTGCGGTAGGGAATGGCCTCGGGCAGGGTCGGGTGCGTGTGCACGTGCGGCTGCAGCGCCTCCCAGGCCATGTGGGCCTCGACGGGGCAGCTGTGGCTCACCAGATGCAGGTTGTGGTCGGCGAAGTCCACGAGGCGGCGCCCGCGGGCATCGGCGATCCAGGCCTCCTTGACCGACCACTCGGGCGGCACGGTCCAGTCGTGGACGGCCATGCCGCTGGGGATCTCCTGGATCGAGAGGGGCGCGATGGTCTGCAGGCCGCGCAGCGTGGCGCGGTTGGCCTCGCCGGCCAGGCAGCGCGGCAGGGGGAAGAGGCGCTCCAGGCAGGCCTGCATCTCGGCGGCGACGCGTCGCTCGCCGGTGTCGGTGATGGTCTTGCTGCTCATGGCCTGAATCTGCACAGCCGCCCTGCCCTTGTCCAGTGGTGCGTGACCCCGTTGCACTGTGCCACGGGATCCATGGGATGAGATGCCACTGTAGGCAGCTCACGCCCCTTCTTTAGGGCAAAAAGCAGGGGAAAAGCCGCCCATTGAACGGCTCAGGCGGCTCTGGTGGCAGGAACGGCGGCAGGAACGGCGGCTTCAGGCGGGCACGGCGTCCTTCAGGCGCGCGGCGACCACCTCGGCGGCCGTGCTGTGCAGACCCAGGCCGTGGCGCTGCACCAGCGCCTCCAGGGCCGCGAGATGGCCGGGCTCGTCCACATCGAAACGCAGCGCGGGATGTGCCAGCGCGGGAGGCGCGGATGGCGCGGCCTTGCGCCAGGGAGCGCCCTCGTCCCACACGGCAACGGTGACGTGCTCGCGATGGCGGGGCTCGGTGCAGGTGGCGTCCAGCTGGTACAGCAGCGCCGCCGACAGGATCTCGGCACCGAAGCCGTCGGCATGGCCGCTGCCGAGGCGGTCGAGGTGGTTGCAGGCGTAGTCGCAGTCGCCGGCGGCATAGAAGTCCACCAGCGCGTCCACGACGGCGCCGTCGATGAAGGGGTTGTCGGCGCAGACGCGCACAACGGTGTCGGCCTCGAACTGCCGGGCCGCCAGGCTGAAGCGGCCCAGCACGTCGGACTCGCTGCCGGTGAAGGTGGACACGCCCAGGGACTGCGCCAGCGCCACCAGGGCGGCGTCACGCGGCAGGTCCGTGGTGGCCAGCACCAGCGCGTCGAGGCGCCGCGCCTGCTGCAGGCGCTCCAGCACCCAGGCCAGCAGCGGGCGCCCGCCCAGCGGCGCGAGCATCTTGCCGGGGAAGCGGCTCGAGCCCATGCGCGCCTGCACCAGCGCGACGACACGGCCGGGTCGCGGCGTGCTCATCGGATCAACCGCCCTGCCCCAGGTCCGCCCACTGCAGGACGTGGTCGGACTCCAGCGCGCGCAGCGCGGGGCGGCCGAGCACATCGTCCCAGTGCAGCGGGCTGATGCCGGTGCCGGGGCGCTTGTAGGTGAGGTGCGCCTCGGTGAGCACCTCGCCGGCCGCCACGTCGCGCGTCAGCACGATGGAGCGGCGGGCGTTGGCGCGGGCCGGTCCTTCCGTGGGCGTGGGCTGCTTGTGGTCGCTCTCGCCCAGCAGGTCGTGCACGGTGTCCAGGGCCGTCATGAAGCGGCGCAGGTCGTGCACGTCCATCGCGTGGTAGTGGTCGTTGCCCGGCAGGGTCTTGTCGTGCGTGAAGTGTTTCTCCAGCACGACGGCGCCCAGCAGGTGCGCGCTCATCAGCGGGTACATGGCCTCGTCCGGCAGCGTGTGGTCGGAGTAGCCGATCAGCAGCTCGGGATAGGCGCGCTGCAGGCCCTTGATCATGCGCAGATGGGCCTGGGCATTGGGCGTGGGGTAGTTCAGCACGCAGTGCAGCAGCACCAGCTCCTTGCAGCCGGCGGCACGCAGGGTCTGCACGGCCATGTCGATCTCGCCGAGCGTCGAGGCGCCGGTGGACAGCACCACGGGCTTGCCCTTGGCGGCGATCTTGCGCAGGAAGGGGACGTTGGTGAGGTCGGCCGAGGCGATCTTGTGGAAGGGCATCAGGTCGTCGAGGAACTCCACCGCGGCGTCGTCGAAGGCCGTGGAGAGAAAGTCGATGCCCACCTGCTCGCAATGCCGGGCCAGCGCGCGGTACTCGTCCGGGCCGAAGCGGTCGTACTTCTTGAAGAGCTCGAACTGGCTGCGCGTCGGCTCCTTGCTGACGTCCCAGTAGTAGGGCGAGTGCTTCGAGGCCAGCGTCTCGGCCTTGTAGCTCTGGAACTTGGCGGCGTCCGCACCGCCCTCCTTGGCCAGCTCGATCAGGCGCTTGGCCTGGTCCAGGGAGCCCTCATGGTTGACGCCGATCTCGGCGATCACATAAGGGCGGCTGTCGGGGGTGAGGCGGCGCTGGCCGAGGGTCACCGAGGCGGTCATTGCATGCTCCTGCGGGCGGCCGAGCTGGCCGAGGAACCGTCGACGCCGTGCTTGGTGATCAGGCGCTGGCGGTGCAGCTCCATGGCGTCGAGGTCATTGGTGATGTTGTGGTCGTGGCGGCGGTAGCGGTACAGCGGCAGCTCCAGCCGGGCGATGTGATGCTTCTGCTCGAAGCGGATGCGCAGCTCGCGCTCCTCATGGCGATGGAAGCTCTCGTCGTAGAGGCCCGTCTCCATCAGGTGGGCCTTGCGGAACATGATGCCGCAGGCGATAGGCTCGTCCATGCAGTTCACGCGCTCCAGCACCTGCTCGTGGTCGTCCACCAGCAGGTAGTCGCAGGCCACGGCGTCGTGCCGCGGGTTCTGGTCGAGGAAGAAATGCAGGATGTTCAGGAAGTTGGCGTTGACGTAGTCGTCGGAGTCCACCCGCACGATGAAGTCGCCGCGCGCCGCACGGATGCCGCGGTTCAGCGAGGCCGGCAGGCCCTGGTTGCGCTCGTTGCGCAGCGGCACGATGGCGTCGTGGAAAAGCTCCAGCGCGTAGGGCGTGCGGTCGGTGCTGCCGTCGTCGATGACGATGATCTCGTACTGCTCGCTATGCAGGGTCTGGTTCAGCAGCGAGCGCAGGCAGCGGCCGATGTAGCGTTCCTGGTTGAAGACCGGCACGATGACCGAGACCAGCGGCTTCACGTTCATGCGCTCACCTCCTGCGGCTGCAGCGCCTCCATGAGGGCCTGGCGGGCCAGGGCTGGGGCGTCCTCGCGCAGCTTCACGCCCACGGGCAGCGACACCGCGCGCGACAGCAGCGCCGCCGACTGCGGGAAGGCCTGCGAGAGCTCGCCGCCGTGGGCGCCGGCCAGCTCGGGCATGTGCGTCCAGGTGCCGGCGAAGTGCCAGGTGAAGGCCTCCGGCAGGATCTTGGTGGCCAGGCCGCGGGCCAGCAGGGCTTCGCGGCAGCGGCGTGCGGCGGCGTTGTCCGGCACGAAGAAGACCAGCGCATCGGCCGTCTCGTAGCTGCCCGCGGGCACCTCGCGCGGCGTGATCCCGGGCAGGTCATGGATGGCGTTCCACAGCTGCTCGCGGTTGTGGCGCTGCGCCTTGACGATGTCAGGCAGCTTGCGCAGCTGCGCGAGGCCGACGGCACCCTGCAGCTCCATCATGCGGAAGTTGAAGCCACTGCTGGCACGCGTGTCCTCCCAGCGGGGCACGGCGGGGTTGTTCTCGTGGCCATGGTCGTGCCAGGCGGCGCCGCGGGCCCAGTCGGCCTGCTCCTGGAACAGCACCAGGCCGCCCTCGCCCGTGGTCATGGTCTTGGCGAAGTCGAAGCTGAAGGTACCCAGGCGCCCCCAGCTGCCCAGCGCGCGGCCGTTCAGCGAGCCGCCGCAGCCCCAGGCCGCGTCCTCGATCAGCGCGATGCCGTGGGCGTCGCAGATGGCCTTGATCTCCGGCAGGCGCGACGGCGTGCCGAGCATGTGGACCACGATGACGGCCTTGGTGCGCGGCGTGATGCGGCGCTTCAGGTCCTCGGGGTCCATGTTGAGCGTGGCGTCGATCTCGGTGCAGACGGGCGTGGCGCGCGACTCGATGATGGCCTCGACGGTGGCCACGAAGGTGAAGCTCTGGGTGATGACCTCGTCCCCCGCGCCGATGCCCAGCGCCGCCAGCCCGACGCGCAGCGCGGCGGTGCCGGACGACACCGCCAGCGCGTGCGGCGAGCCCATGGTCCGGGCAAAGGCCTGCTCGAACTCGCGGACCTTGTAGCAGTCCCCGCGCAGGGCATCGAAGCCGTGACGGAACAGGATGGCGCCCCGGGCGAAGATGTCCTGGATCTCGGCCAGCTCCTCTGGGCCCATCACTTCATAGCCTGGCATGGTGTCTCCGTGGTCTTGCGCTGAATGCTTCGATCGCTGTTTACATCAGGCGGAAGAGATCCGCCACCTTTTCGGGGGTCAGGCGGGTTTTGAAGTCCTCGCCCAGGGCGTTGGTCAGCGGCTTGGCGTGCACGATGGAGGCCTTGTAGAGCGCCTCGAAGCCGGCCGCGTCCAGGCCCGCGCAGACGCCCCGGGGGATCTCCACGCCCTGCGCGTCCACCATGCCCCAGAACTCGTCGTAGGCCTGCGGGAAGAAGTCCCCCATGGCACGCATCACGATGCAATTGGCCACGCAGTGGTGCAGGCCCAGCACGACGGACAGCCCGGCGGAGAGCGGATGCACAAGGCCCACGTAGCTCGTGGCGATGGCGCAGCCGCCCAGGTAGGAGGCCACCATCAGGCGCTCGCGGTTCTCGGGGGCCATCATGTCGCCCTGGCCGAAGACCTGGCGGCAGAGGTTGATGGTCTCGCGCGAGTAGGCGTCGCCGATGGCGTTGCGGTAGCTGCCCGCCAGGGACTCGATGCAGTGGATGTAGGCATCCATGCCCGTGTAGAAGTACTGGTTGCGCGGCACGGTGGCCGTCAGCTGCGGGTCCATGATCACGTGATCGAAGACCGTGTAGTCGCTGTTCATGCCCAGCTTCAGGCCGGTGGCCTCGTTGGTCATGACGCAGGTGCGGGTGGCCTCGGCGCCGGTGCCGGACACCGTCGGGATGCCGATCTTGAACACGCCGGGATGCTTGAGCAGATCCCAGCCCTGGTAGTCGGCCGCGTGGCCGCCGTTGCCCAGCAGGTTGGACACCGCCTTGGCCGTGTCCATGGTGATGCCGCCGCCCATGCCCACCACGGCGGCGGGCTGGCTCAGGCCGCGATCCAGCAGGCTCGCGACCAGCCTGTCGATGCCCTCGGTCTTGGGCTCATGCTCGGTGCGCACGAACTGCAGCACGTCGTCGCCGCTCACCCCCAGGCGCGCCGCGACGTCGGCGTCGCGTGCGAAGAACTCGTCGACGAGGAACACCACCGCCCCGCCCTGCCCCTGGGCCTTGGCCAGGGCCCGGCGGCTGTCCAGCAGGCCGCGCAGCTCGGCCAGCGAACCTGCGCCGATGTTGTAGCGCCCGACGTTCTTCACGAGCTTGACGCCGGTATCGAGGATGTTTGCCATGGTGTGTCTCTGAACCTGTATGCGGAAGATGGCCGGAACTCAGCGCAGCGGCGCCATCACGCCCCGCCCCATCGACCACAGCATGGCCACGGCCTGCTGCCCGTCGAAGATGGCGTTCACGTGCGCGATGCGCAGCGAGTAGTAGTCTGACTCCGATCCCATCACATCGAACAGGGAGCGGCGGCCCAGTTGCTGCCACTGTTGCAGCGTGGCGGTGCGCAGCTGTGAACTGTTGCGCAGAATTTCCGTGATGCGCCGGGCGCGGTCGAAGGCCGAGGTGGCTGACTCATGCACGTCGACGACGCGGTAGCGGCGCGTCTCCAGGGCATCCTCGCGCTGCAGCCGGGCGGCCTCGGCACGCTTGGTGGCGGCATTCACGGAGGCGTCCTGCCCCGGCTGCATCAGCGGCACGTTGACGCTGAAGCCCACGGCCCAGTCGCGCACGCGGGTGACCCCCGCGCTGGCGCTGGTGCTGGCGATGGCGTTGACCTGGGGCTTGGCATTGGCGCGCACGCTCTCCACATAGCTGCCCTGCGCGCGGGCCTGAGCCTCGAGCTGGATGACGTCGGGGGCGCTCATCGCGTCCTTTTGCATGTCCTCCAGCTCCGGCACCCGCGTGAGCAGGTTGGAGAAGCTGGCGCTGGGCGGGAGTTCGTCCCCCACGAAGCGCTTGAGGCGCGTCTCGGTCTGGCGCAGGGCCGACATCGTCGCTTCCACCGCGAGGTCCGCCTGCAGCAGGTTCTTCTGGGCCTGCACCAGTTCGCTGGCGCGGCCCTTGTCGGCCTTGACGATGGTCTCCAGCGAGTCCACCAGGCAGGCCATCCGGCGCACGTACTGGCTGTAGACCTGGGCCTGCAGCAGGTAGCGGCCGCGGTCCAGGGCCAGGGACACGGTCTGCAGCGCGAGCTGCTGCTCGGCGTTGAAGTAGCCCTGACGCGCGGCCTCGGCCAGCTGCGAGCGCCAGCCCGCCAGCTGCCGGTTGCGGCCGAAGTCGAACAGCGTGGTGCTGACGCTCAGGCCCACGCGGCCCTGCAGGCCGCTGCCGCCGCTCACGCCGTCCGTCGAGGAGCCGATCTGGTTGGTCTGCATGTCGAGGCTGGCGCGCGGCTTGTTGGCCTGGCTCACCTCTTCCCAGTCGTCGCGCGCGGCCTGCGCGAGCAGCTTGACCATGCCGACGGACTGGCTGCGGGCCAGGGCGCGGTCCACGAGGACCTGGATCTGCGAGCGCGGGTCGGCGTCGCTGATCACGATCTGGCTGGCCGCCTTCTGCGCAGCCGGGGTGTTAGTGTCGTCCTCGTTGCAGCGGCCCTGGGCGCCGGCAAGGGTGGCGGCACCCAGCAGCAGGCCCAGGACGAGGATGCGCAGCGTTGCCATGGCCTCAGGCTCCCCAGCAGTTCAGACAGGTCTTGCTCATGCCTGTACTGGACCACAGGGCGGCCGGGAACTTGAGCGGGAAAAGCCGCCGCCAAACCCCGCTTCTCGAGGGCTTGGCGATCGACGGACGGCCGGGGCCGCACCTCAGCGCTCGCGCAGAGCCTCGCGCGAACGCATCATCGGGCGCATGAGGAAGCTCAGCACCGAGCGCTCGCCGGTCTTGATCTCCACCGCCGCGGTCATGCCGGGGATGATGGCGAGGGTCTCGCCCTTGTAGCGGATGTTGTTCTGCTCGGCGCGGATCAGCGTGCGGTAGTAGCGCCCGTCGCCGCCCAGCGGATTGGCCTCGCCGATGGCGTCCGGGCTGATCTGCTCGACCTTGCCCTCGAGGCCGCCCAGCGCGTTGAAGTCGATGCCCGAGAGCTTGATCACCGCGTGCTGCCCCACCTGGATGAAGCCGATGTCCGCCGGGCTCACGCGGGCCTCGACCAGCATGCGGCTGCCGATGGGCACGATCTCCATGATGGGCGAGCTCATGGGCACCACGCCGCCGATGGTGTTGATGCGGATGTTCTTCACGAGGCCGCGCACGGGCGAGCGCAGCACGGTGCGGTCCAGCGCGTCCTTGCGGACCACCTGCTGCTGCTTCATCATCGCCAGCTCGTTCTGCAGCTTGACCAGCTCGCTCGTGGCCTCCTGGCGGAAGCGCCCGAGGCGCTCGGTGCGGGACTGGCGCATCTCGTTCACCTGGCGCGTGAGCCGCATGACCTCCACGTCGGACATCAGCCCCTTGGCCGACATGTCCTGCGCCACCTTCAGCTCCTTGGCCACCAGGGCCGCGCTGCGCTCGATGCCCGCGAGGGACTCCTCCAGCAGGCGTTGCCGCGCCTGGAAGGCCTGCGTCTCGGCCGCGGTCAGTGCGGGCACGGCCTTGAGCTCGTCCGGGAATTTCAGCGGCGTGCCGTTGGCCTCCGCCTGCAGCCGCGCGGCCTGCGCCATCATGGCCATCTCGCGCAGCTCGCCCTCGTTCTGCTGGGCCTCCACGCGGGTCGGATCGAGCCGCACCAGCGGCTGGCCGGCCTCGACCTGCTGCCCCTCCTTGACCAGCAGCTCGCGCAGCAGGCCGGAGTCGAGGCTCGCGATGATCTGCTCCTTGCCATCGGGCACCACCCGGCCCTCGCTGCGGCTGACCATGTCCACCTGCGCCACGGACGCCCAGATGATCGCCGCCACCACGGCCGCCAGCATCAGGTAGACGGCCCACATCACGCGCGGCAGCGGCTCGTCCACCTGGGCGGCGGCCAGGCTGCTCAGGAACAGACCTTCGTCACGGGAGGAAGAAGCCACTCAGCGCCCTCTTTCGAACATCAGACGGACGGGGAGCGCTGCACCGGCTGCGCGGCCGGGTGCATGTGCAGATTCGAGGCCGCGGTGGCGGCCGCCGGGTCCGGGGCTGCCGGGCGCACACCGGACAGCGCCGCCAGGACCTGGTCGCGCGGGCCGTCCATCACGAGGCGGCCGCTGTCCATCACGACGATGCGCTGCACCAGCTCCAGCACGGCCGGACGGTGCGTCACCACCAGCAGCGTGCACTGCTGGGCGGCATCGCGCAGCTGTCGCAGGAAGAGGATCTCTGACTGCGCGTCCATGGAGCTCGTGGGCTCGTCCATCAGCAGCAGCTTGGGCCGGTTCACGAGCGCGCGGGCCAGGGCCACCATCTGGCGCTGCCCACCGGACAGCAGGCTGCCCATCTCGCCCACGGGCAGGTCCCAGCCCAGGGGGTGGCCGGACACGACGCGGTCCAGGCCCGTCAGCTTGGCGACCTCCACCAGGCGGGCGGCGTCGACGTCCGGGCGGCCCATGGCGACGTTGTCCCGCAGCGTGCCGTGGAAGAGCTTGGGCTCCTGGGACACGAAGCCCACGTGGGCGCGGAACTCCGCGGGGTCGATCTGGCGCAGGTCGATGCCCTCGATCTCCACCATGCCTTCCGTCGGCTGGTAGAGCCCCGCCAGCAGGCGCAGGACGGTGGACTTGCCGCTGCCGATGCGGCCCAGCACGGCGATGCGCTCGCCCGGCTCGACGCGCAGGCTCACGCCCTTGAGCACCTTGGGCGCCGGATGCTCACCGGTCATCGGATAGGAAAAACCCACCTCGCGCAGGCCGATGCGGCCACTGAACTGGCTCATGGGCACGTAGCTGCGGTCGGAAGCGCGCTCGACGGGCTTCTTCATGACCTCGTCCAGCGACTGCATGGCGGCGCGGGCGCTCTGATAGCGCGCCGTGAGACTGACCACGCTGCCCAGCGGGGCGATGGCGCGGGTGGCGAACATCACCGCACCGATCAGGCCGCCGGCCGAGATGACGCGGTCCTGGATGAGGTAGACCCCCCACACCAGCATCACCAGCGTCACCGCCTGCTGCATGGTCATGGTGAGGTTGTTGGTGAAGGCGTGCATGGCCCGCATGCGCAGGCCGGACTCCGCGGCCACGGCGTTGCTGATCTCGTAGCGGTGCAGGAAGCGCCCCTCCGCGCCGGCCGTCTTGAGGTCCTCCAGCCCCTCCACCACCTCGACCAGCGAGCCCTGCAGCTCGGCCTGCTCGGCCATGTTGGCCCGCACGACGTTGCGCAGGTACTTCTGCAGGAAGAAGGTCAGCAGCACCAGGCCGGGGACCGCGAAGGCCACCACCCAGCCCAGCGGTCCGCCGATCAGGAAGGTCATCGCCACGAAGAGCACGATGAAGGGCAGGTCCGACACCACCGACATGCTGGCCGAGGTGAAGAACTCGCGCACCGTCTCGACCTGGCCCAGGTAGTGGGCATAGGAGCCGGCCGAGGCGGGCTTGTGCTCCATGCGCACCAGCAGGGTCTGCTTGAAGAGCATGGAGCCGATGATCAGGTCCGCCTTGCGGCCGGCGAGGTCGATCAGGTGCGCACGCAGCTGGCGGGCGAAGAGATCGAAGATCAGCGCCAGCGCCGAGCCGATGGCCAGCGTCCACAGGGTGGCCATGGCGTCGTGGTGGGGGATGACCTTGTCGTAGATGACGCTCGTGACGAGGCCCGTCACCATCATCAGCAGATTGCTCAGCAGCGCCGCCGTCATGGCGCCGCGGTAGTAGGGGATGAAGCGCTTGAGCGTGCCCCACAGCCAGTGGCTGCCCTGCCCCGTCAGCAGCGCGTGATGCCGGGGGTCCGCCTGCGAGACTTCCTTGGGCGTGGCGACCAGCGCAAAGCCGCTGTACTCCCCCTCCAGCTCGGCCTGCGCGACCATGCAGGCCTTGGCCTCCGGCCCCGGGAACACGACCTCGTAGGCCTGCTGGCCCTCGACCTCCCGCCGGGACACCAGCACGCAGGCATCGCCCCCATGCAGCAGCAGCACGGCAGGCAGTACCAGCGGGTTGATCTCGGCCAGGCCCTTGGAGAGCATGCCGGCTTCGTAGCCGGCCTCGCGCATCATGCGGATGGCCTGGTTGGGTGCCAGCGGCCCCTCGGTGGGCACGCCCGCGCGCAGGGAGGCCGGCGAGCGGGCCTTGCCGTGGTGCTGCGTCAGCCAGACCAGGGCCTGCAGCAGCGGATCCCCGGCGTCCCGTTCCGGCACGGCGTGCTCGCGCCCGGCCTGCGGCTCGGGGGCCGCGGCCAGGTGCAACGCCGCCCCGCGGGAGGGCGGAGCGCCGTCGAAGAAGGAATCGTGTCGCTGACTCACTGAGGCTTCCTAGCAGGCGTCAGGGGCATCAGCCCCCCGTGGCCTTGCGCCGGTGCTCGAGCACCAGACGCTCGAATTCGCGCTCAAGATCGCGCACCATCGCCGGAATGTCAAACAGGGGCGTCTGCCGGCCCTGCTCGCGCAGATAGCGCTTGTAGGATGCCGCACGCAGCGGCTGACGGCCGATCTGCACCGCCCGCTCGACGTAGTCAGGCAGGGAATAGGTCACGAGTTCGGGCAGTCCGACGGCCGTGAGCAGGCTCCCGGCCATCCGGGAGATGTAACAGCGGCCAGCGCGCGTCAGGATGGGCGTTCCCATCCAGAGGCAGTCGCTGGCGGTGGTGCCGGCGTTGTAGGGGAAGGTGTCCAGCACGAGGTCGGCCAGCTGGAATCGGGCCAGGTACTCGGGCGGCGCCACGCGGGGCGCGAAATGCAGGCGCTCCGGCGCCACGCCGTGGGCCTGCGCGGCCGCCTTCATGTTGGCCTCGGCCCAGGGGTTGTCCGCCAGCAGCCACAGCAGGCTGCCCGGCACCTGCTGCAGGATCTGCATCCACGCCGAGAACATCTCCTCGGTGTACTTGTGGTTGTTGTTGAAGCTGCAGAAGACGAAGGCGTCCTCCGGCAGGCCGTAGCGGGCGCGGTCCGGCGTCGGGGCGACCTCGCGCTGGCGGTCGCTGACCTGGTAGCAATGCGGCAGGTAGATGGGCTTCTCGGTGCACAGCGGCAGGTACTCCGGCGGCATCGTGAAGCGGTCCGCGATGATGTAGTCCTCCCCCGGCAACGCCGAGGTGGCCGGCAGCCCGAGGTAGCCCACCTGCACCGGCGCCGGGCGATAGGCCAGGATATTGGGCCGGGCGCCGCTGGTGAGGCCCTGGAGGTCCACCAGCACGTCGATGCCGGCCTCGGCGATCTGACGCGCGGCCTGCTGATCCTCGACGCCGCCGAGCGGCATCACGCGGTCCATGGCCTTCAGGATGCGGGCGCGCTGGGCGGTGCCGTCTTCCTTGCTCCAGCACAGGGCGTGAACCTCGAAGCGGCTGCGGTCGTGCAGCTCGAAGAGCTCGGGCGTCAAGAGGCCCACGGCGTGCATGCGCAGGTCGCCGGAGAGATAGCCCACGCGGATCTTCTCGCCGGCCGGCCGGGCATGCAGCTGGTGGAAGGGCTTGCCCTTGTACTTGACCACGCGCTCGTTGACGAAGCGCTGGGCCACCATCAACTGGATGGCCGGGTCATCCGTCGCGCTGAGCGTGGCCAGCAGCGAGGTATTGACCAGCAGCTGGTTGTGCGTGACGTCCCCGATCGGCTGGTAGATGGGCCACTCGCACTGCTTCTGGCGGATGTGCACGTAATGCTGCTGGACGTCCCCTTGCTCGGGCTTGAGCAGCAGGCTGCGCTTCATCAGCGCCTCGGACTCGTCCAGGCGGCGCTCGGCCTCCAGCAGGCGGGCGGCGTTGTTCAGGGCGTGCAGGCGCAGGTCGACGGGCTCGGCGCCGATGGCCATCAGCTCGCCCGCGTCATAGACCGCCTGCCACTGGGCGAGGGCCTCGGCCGTCTTGCCCTGGTGCTCGAGCTGGTGGCCGAGGTTGAGCTTGGCCTGCGCGAAGTCCGGATTGAGCGCCAGCGCCCGCAGGTACACGGCCTCGGCCTCGGCATGGCGCCGCATCTCGCCCAGCACGGTGCCCCAGTTGAACAGGGCCAGGAGACGCTGCGGGCTCTGGTTGCTCTCGACCCAGGCCTCGTACAGCGCCAGGCACTCGTTCAGCCGGCCTCCCGTTTGCCACTGCTGCGCCACGCTCATCAGCTCCTGCAGCGGCATGGCACCGGCGCGGGCGCGCGCGATCACGTTGTCAGGCAGCGAGGCCTGGTCCAGAAGGGCGGCAGCAGGTTGTGACATGTCCATGGCGAGGCGCCTGCTTCCGCGAGGGCAGGCAAACAGTTGCGCTTGCCAGCCATCTTAGGGAGCGCCCTCGGAATCGATCCCGCCAATTGAGCGGTATTCACCCGCCATCACGCCGTGAACCCGGGCGGATGTCACGGTGTGTGACGGGCAGCCAAAAATCTAATGAATTGCTCGCAGTCTCATGCCCAATGCCTTGATTTAGAAGGCACAATGCCACGAGCATGCCATGAATATCATCATTCTCGACGACTACCAGGATGCAGTCCGCAAGCTCCGCTGTGCGAGCAAGCTGGACCCGCTGAACGCCAAGGTCTTCACCAACACGGTGAAGGGGATCGGGCAATTGTCGGTGCGCCTGCGGGACGCCGAGGTGCTGGTGCTGATCCGCGAGCGGACGCACTTCCCCCGCCAGCTGCTGGAGAAGCTGCCCAAGCTCAAGCTGATCGCCCAGACCGGGCGCGTCGGCGCCCACATCGACGTCGAGGCCTGCACCCGGCTCGGCATTGCTGTCGCGGAAGGCGTGGGCTCGCCCATCGCCCCGGCCGAGCTGACTTGGGCGCTGATCATGGCCTCCATGCGCCGGCTGCCGCAGTACATCGGCAACCTCAAGCACGGCGCCTGGCAGCAGTCCGGGCTGAAGGCGGCCTCGATGCCGCCCAACTTCGGCATCGGCATGCTCCTGCGTGGCAAGACCCTGGGCATCTGGGGCTACGGCCGGATCGGCCAGCTGGTGGCGGGCTATGGCCGGGCCTTTGGCATGCAGGTGCAGATCTGGGGCAGCGAGCACAGCCGCGCCCGCGCCGTGGCCGACGGTCACACGGCCGCGGAGAGCCGCGAGGCCTTCTTCGCCCAGTGCGACGTCCTGAGCCTGCACCTGCGGCTGTGCGAGAACACGCGCGCCATGGTCACGCTGGACGACCTGAACCGCATGAAGCCGACGGCCCTCTTCGTGAACACCTCGCGCGCCGAGCTGCTGAGCGAGGGCGCGCTCGTGTCCGCGCTGAACCGCGGCCGGCCGGGCATGGCCGCCATCGACGTCTTCGAGAGCGAGCCCATCCTGCAGGGCCACCCCCTGCTGCGCCTGGAGAACGCCGTGTGCACGCCGCACATCGGCTACGTGGAGCAGGACAGCTACGAGCTCTACTTCGACGCTGCCTTCGACAACGTCCTGAACTTCGTCCGGGGCGAGCCGAGCAACATCGTCAACCCCGACGCCCTGAAGGCGCTGCGTTGATGGCGGAGCCGAGCGAGCCCCCGCGCGCCGCGCCGTCGGGCCCCTGGGATCTCTTCCTCGCCTTCAACCGCCTCGCCCTGCAGGGTTTCGGCGGCGTGCTGGCCGTGGCGCAGCGGGAGCTGGTGGAGCGCCTGGGCTGGCTCAGCAAGCAGGACTTCATCGAGATGCTGGCCGTCGCGCAGGTGATGCCGGGGCCGAACATCGTCAACATCTCCCTGATGATCGGCGACCGCTTCTTCGGCCTGCGCGGCGCGTTCGCGGCGCTGGCCGGCATGTTCGTCGCGCCCTGCCTGATCGTGCTGGGTCTCACGGCACTGGCCGGCCAGTGGCTGCACACGCCCTGGGTCCAGGGCGCGCTGCGCGGCATGGGAGCCGTCTCGGCGGGGCTCATCCTCGCAACCGGCGTGAAGCTGCTGGGCACGCTGAAGACGCACCCGCTCGGGCGCCCGGCCGCCCTCGCCTTCGCCGCCCTCGCCTTCGGGGCGATCGCGCTGCTGCGCTGGCCCCTCGTGTGGATCGTGCTGGGGCTGGGCGGCCTGGGCATGGCGCTGGTCTACCGCCGACTGGGCCGCACGGCCCCCTGACATGCTGCTGGACCTCTTTCTTCACTTCCTGGCGCTGTCCTTGCTCGCCATCGGCGGGGCCATCACCACGGCGCCGGAGATGCACCGCTACCTCGTGGGCGACCGCGGCTGGCTGAGCGACGAAGCCTTCACCCAGTCCATCGCCCTGGCCCAGGCCGCGCCCGGGCCCAACATCCTTTTCGTGGCGGTGCTGGGCTACCAGGTCGCGGGCCTGGCCGGTGCGCTGGCGGCCATGAGCGGCATCATGCTGCCCTCGACCACGCTGGTGCTCGTGGCCACGCGCTGGGCCCGTGCGCATCAGGAGGACCGCCTGGTGCGCGCCTTCACGCTGGGGCTGCAGCCGCTCACGCTGGGCCTGATCATCGCCACCGGCTGGCTGCTGGCGGCGCCCTATGTGCAGCAGCCCGACCGCCGTCTCCCGGCGATTGCCCTCGTGGCCGTCACCCTGCTGCTGAGCCTGCGGACGCGGCTGTCGGTGGTCTGGATGGTGTTGCTCGGCGGCGTCGTCGGGGCCGCCTGCATGACCTGACCCCCTTCAACAAGGGATGGCGCCCCCGGAGGCGCTGGCGATACTGCGGCGTCATTTCACCAACGTTCACCCCACCATGAAAAAACTGGCTCTCGCCCTGGCCCTCGCGGCCGCAGGCGCCGCTCAGGCGGCCCCGGTCTACAACGCCGCCAACGGCCACTACTACGAGTACTTCGCTGATGCCGTGACCGCCGAGCAGGCCTTCACCCTGGCTGCCTCGAAGACCTATCTGGGCATGACCGGCTACCTGACCACCATCACCAGCCGCGCCGAGAACACCTTCGTCGCCACCACCGCCAATGGCCAGCTGGCCTGGATCGGCGGCTCGGACCACGGCGCCGCCGTGAACGACTGGACCTGGCGCGTCGGCCCCGAAGCCGGCCAGGCCTTCACCTTCACCAGCTGGGCCCCCGGCGAGCCCAACAACTGCTGCGGCGGTGAAGACTACGTGCACATCAACTGGGCCGGTTTCGGCCTGTGGAACGACCACGGCGGCCCGGCCAACGCCGGCCAGCGCAATGGCTATGTGGTCGAGTACAGCGGCAGCACCGTGCCGGAACCCGCTTCCCTGGCCCTGATCGGTCTGGGTCTGGGTCTGGCCGGCGTCGTGCGCCGCAAGAAGGCCTGATTCCCGGCCCGTCGACGGAGGTGAGGGGCCCGCCCCCTGGTCTCCGTCAACGAAGAAAAAGGCGCCCTCGGGCGCCTTTTTTCATGGGGGAGCCGCAGCGCCCCGGCTCAGCCTTCCTTGGTGCCGAAGATCTTGTCGCCCGCGTCGCCGAGGCCCGGGATGATGTAGCCGTTCTCGTTGAGATGGCTGTCGATGGCGGCCGTCCAGCAGCGCACGTCCGGGTGGGCCTGGGTCAGCGCGGCGACGCCTTCCGGCGCAGCAACCAGCACGAGCGCGCGGATGTCCTTGCAGCCGCGGCGCTTGAGCAGGTCGATGGTGGCGATCATGGAGCCAGCGGTGGCCAGCATGGGGTCCACGACCAGCGCCGTCCGCTCCTCCAGATGGCCCACGAACTTCTCGAAGTAGTGCACCGGCTGCAGGGTCTCGTGGTCACGGGCCAGGCCGACGACGCTGATCTTGGCGTTGGGGATCATGTCCAGCACCCCGTCCAGCATGCCGAGGCCGGCGCGCAGGATCGGCACCACCGTGACCTTCTTGCCGGCGATCTGCTCGACCTCGGTCGGGCCGCTCCAGCAGTTCAGCGTGGTCGTCTCCAGGGGGAAGTCGGCCGTGGCCTCGTAGGCCAGCAGGCGGGCGACCTCACCCGTCAGCTCGCGGAACTTCTTGGTGGAGATGTCGGCCTCGCGCATCAGGCCGATCTTGTGCTGGACCAGGGGGTGGCGTACTTCGATGACAGTCATGGGGCTTCGATTCGTGTGTTTCGTGGATGGGCGCGATTATCGCGAGCCCGCCTGGCGCTGGCGCAGCGCTTCGTAGAGGCACACCCCTGCCGCCACCGAGACGTTCAGGCTCTCGACGGCCCCCTGCATCGGAATGCGGACCAGCTCGTCGCAGGTCTTGGCCGTGAGCTGGCGCATGCCCTCGCCCTCCGCGCCCAGCACCAGCGCGACGGGGCCTTTCAGATCCAGGTCGTAGATGGACTTCTCGGCCTGGCCGGAGGTGCCCACGACCCAGATGTTGCGCTCCTTGAGCTCGTTGAGCGTACGGGCCAGGTTGGTGACCATCAGGTAGGGCACGGTCTCGGCCGCACCGCTGGCCACCTTGGCGACGGTGGCGTTGAGGCCCACGGCGTGGTCCTTGGGTGCGACGACGGCATGCGCACCCGCCCCATCGGCCACACGCAGACAGGCGCCCAGGTTGTGGGGGTCGGTGACGCCATCCAGCACCAGCACCAGCGGCGCGCCGTCCACGCCGTCCAGCACGTCATCCAGCGAATGCTGCTGGGCCACGGCCGAGCAGCGGGCCACCACGCCCTGGTGGCGGCTGTTGCCCGCCAGCGCGGCGAGGCGGTCGCCGTCGCTCTCCACCAGCTTGGCGCCGGCCTCGCGGGCGCGCTCGAGGAACTGGCGCATGCGCTGGTCGCGGCGCGAGCCTTCGAAATGGATCTCGCTGATGGACTGGGGGGCGGTCTTCAGCCGCACGGTGACGGCATGGAAGCCGAAGAGGATGTGTTTGGCGCTCATATCCCCCCATTGTCGCCTGCCGGCGCGTCAGACAGGCACGCCCGGTGGCCCAGAGGACCGGCGTCAGCTAGCGCATCTGCCACAGCATCAGGGCGCCCATGAGCACCGGCTGGTGCACCATGTAGTAGCTCAGGCTCCAGCGCCCCAGCACGGCCAATCCGCCTCGCAGGCGTCCGGACGGCCGCGGAGCGTCCAGGCGCGGGGCGATCCAGCGGGCCAGCGCCGCCCCCAGCAGCATCACGCCCAGCCAGGGCAGCACCGGCACGTAGTCCTCGGTGACGGGCTTGTGGGTCACGAGGCCCACCCAGTTCGTCCAGCGGGTGTCGAAGAAGGGATGCCGGACCCACAGCGCCATCAGCAGGCAGGCCAGCGCCAGCCCCAGCAGGGCGCCCTGCCCCAGGCGCGGCAGCAGGAGGCGCAGCACGATCAGCATCACGGCCATGCCGTGCAGCACCCCGAAACTGATGTAGGAGCGCGGGAACATGAACCAGGACCCCGCGCTCACCAGCAGCGCACATCCGGCGATCTGCACCCAGCGCCGCCAGAAGCGGGGCCAGCCCTGCCCCTGTGCCACCGCCACCGCCTGCCCCATCCCCGCGCACAGCAGGAAGAGGCTCACGATGGCCGTGCGCTGCAGGGTCCAGAACGGGTCCTCGTAGAAGTCGGCCTTGAAGAAGCCTTGATGCTGGAGGTCGAAGCTGAAATGGAAGAGGGTCATCCAGACCATGGCAACGCCGCGCAGGGCATCCAGGCGGTCATCACGGGCGGCGGTCGGCAGGGGCTGGCTCATGGGGCGGCAGAGGGAGGGTTCGTGGCGCGGAGCGCAGTCTAAGTCTTGAATAATGCGGACCTGTTCCCATTCTCGGACCTGATGCCACTCCGACCTCGCGCATGCCCGCCCTGACGTTCCCCCTCCTGCGCCAGCTTCCCGCGACCGCCCTGCTCGCCGCCTGTGTCCTGTGGAGCGGCGCCGTGCTGGCGCAACCCCGCCCGGTCACGCCGCGCGGGCCGCTGGATGCCGTCGAGCAGAACAACATCAGCGTCTTTCGCCGCGTCTCGCCCTCGGTCGTGCACATCACGACGCTGGATACGCAGCGGGACTTCTTCTCGCTCAACGTCCAGCAGGTCCCCCGCGGCACGGGCACCGGCTTCATCTGGGACGAGGCCGGCCACATCGTCACCAACTTCCACGTGATCCAGGGCGGGGATGCCGCGCGCGTCACGCTGGCGGATCAGAGCAGCTACGGCGCGCGTCTGGTGGGCGCCTTCCCCGACCGCGACCTCGCCGTGTTGCGCATCGAGGCGCCCAAGGAGAAGCTGCTGCCCATCCCCGTCGGCACCAGCCGCGACCTGCTCGTGGGCCAGGGCGTGTATGCCATCGGCAACCCCTTCGGCCTGGACCAGACGCTGACCCGCGGCATCGTCTCGGCGCTCAACCGCGAGATCGAGTCCGTGAACCGCCGCGCCATCCGCGGCGTGATCCAGACCGACGCCGCCATCAACCCGGGCAACTCCGGCGGCCCGCTGCTGGACTCCGCCGGCCGGCTCATCGGCGTCAACACGCAGATCTACAGCCCCAGCGGCGCCAGCGCCGGCATCGGATTCGCCATCCCGGTGGACGAGGTCAACCGCGTGGTGCCGCGGCTCATCAAGGACGGGCGCTTCGTCCGGCCGGCCATCGGCGTGACCGCCGGCTCCGCGCAGCTGCACCAGGCGCTGAAGCTGCCCAAGGGCGTGGCCATCATCGGCGTCGGCCCCCGATCGCCGGCCGCCGACGCCGGCCTGCAGGCCTTCTCCCGCGGGCGCGACGGCCGCATCGTGCAGGGCGACGTGATCACGGCCCTCAACGACGAGCCGCTGGGCGACCTCGACGACATGCTGGCGCTGCTCGAGAAGCGGCAGGTGGGCGAGCGGGTCACCCTGACAGTCTGGAACAAGGGCAAGAGCCGCAAGCAGACGGTGGTGCTGGGCGCATCGAGCGATTGAGGCATCGCGCGGGCCGCGCGCCCCGCACTGACGCGATGCCCCGCCGGCCGCGGCTGTGATACCGTGGAACGCCTCAGGGCTTCGCTGCAGTACGGCATGCCGGCATCCGCTCCCCCTCGTTCGCGATTCCCGGGTCCCCGCCATGGCTGAGGTCCCGCCGCGCCACCCCCTTCGAGGCAGGATCGCCCTGGGGACCGGCTATTGGCCGGTCGTGCTGAGCTTGCTGCTGAGCCTCCTGGTCTGCACCACGCTGGCCCGCATCGATGCCAGGCAGCAGGCGGAGGTCGAACGCCAGCGAGTGGCGGAGCAGCTGGAACTTCTGCGCGGACGCCTGGAGCTGGCGGCGCGCAACACCTTCGCCCACACCTTGTCCCTGGAATCGGTGATCCAGCTGGATGGCGGCATCACGGAGGCCCGCTTCGCCTTGCTCGCAGAGAAGGCGATCCGGCTCAGGCCGCAGGTGCGCAGCCTCACCGCGGCGCCCGACGACGTTGCCCGCATGGTCTACCCGCGTGCCGGCAACGAGCGGGTGATCGGCCTCGACTACCGCAGCCTGCCCGGCCAGTGGCGGCAGGTGCAGCAGGCCCGGGAAAGCCGCAGCCCGGTCCTCGCCGGGCCGGTGCAGCTCGTGCAGGGCGGCCAGGGCCTGGTGCTGCGCTCACCCGTGTTTCTGGATGCCCGCGAAGGCGCCGAGCCGCGCTACTGGGGCACGGTCTCCGTCGTGGCGGACCTGGACCGCTTCATGGCCGATGCAGGGCTCGCCGGACATCCGGAGCTGAGTCTGGTGCTCACCGAGGCTCACAGCGGCAAGGAGCCCGGCCGGCTCGTGTGGGGCCAGGCGGCCCTGCTGCGGGAGGCGTCGCTGGTACAGCAGCTGGTCCTGGTGCCGGGCGCGCGCTGGCTGCTGGCCGGCCAGCCCGTCGACGGCTGGATGAGCGAGCCCTTCCGCTGGCATTCCCCCGAGGTGCTGGCGGCCGCCGGCGCGGGCGCCGTGCTGAGCCTGCTGCTGGCGCTGCTGGTGTGGCAGAGCCGTGTCCTGCAGCAGCGCAACGAGGCCCTGGCCCGCGAGATCGCCGATGGCCGGCAGGCCCGGCAGGCGCTGGAGGAATCCCAGGCCCGCTTCCGCAGCATGGCCGCGCTGGCCAGCGACTGGGTCTGGGAGCAGGACGAGCAGCTGTGCTTCACCTACGTCTCCCGCATCGCCGAGGAGGCCACGGAGGTCCAGACCAGCCAGGTGCTGGGCCACCGCCGCTGGGACTCCCCGGCCCTGCTGCCCGGCATCGACTGGGAGGAGCACAAGGCCCTGCTGGCACGGCACGAGCCCTTCCGCGACTTCGAATATGCCCAGCGCACGCCGGACGGCCAGATCCGCCACGTGAGCATCTCCGGCGTGCCCTTCTTCGACGCGCAGGGCGTCTTCCGAGGCTACCGCGGCACGGGTCGCAACATCACGGCAGCGAAGGCGGCCGAGGCCGCGCTGCGCGCCTCCCAGGCCGAACTGACCGCCGCCCGCGACCGCCTGCAGGCGGTGCTCGATGCGGCGGTGGAGGTGGCCATCATCGCCACCGACATGAACGGGCACATCGTGCTCTTCAACCGCGGCGCCGAACGCATGCTGGGCTACGGCGAGGCGGAGCTGCTCGGGCGCACGCCGGCGATGCTGCACGAGGCGCAGGAGGTCCGGCAGCGCGCCGCGGAGCTCTCGCGGCTGCGCGGCACGGTGGTCGAGGGCTTCGACACCTTCGTGCTCCTCGCCCGCGAGCTGGGCAGCGAGACGCGGGAGTGGACGTATGTGCGCAAGGACGGGCGGGCGCTGTGGGTCTCGCTGAGCGTCAGCCACGTGCGGGGGCGTGATGGGCAGGCCATCGGCTATCTCGGCGTCGCCCGGGACATCAGCGCGCAGCGCGCCGCGGAAGGCCAGCTGCGGCAGCTCAATGCCGAGCTCGAGTCGCGCGTCCAGCAGCGCACGGGGGAGCTGCGCGAGGCGCTGCAGGACCTGAAGGACGCGCAGGACGGCCTGCTGCGCTCGGAGAAGCTGGCCGGCCTCGGCTCCATGGTGGCGGGCGTGGCGCACGAGCTGAACACCCCGCTGGGCAACTGCCTGACCACGGCCTCGACCCTGCAGGAGCGCACGCAGGAGGTCCGCACCGAGTTCGGCAGCGGTCAGATGCGCCGCTCCTCACTCGAGGCCTATCTGCAGGAGGCCGGCACGGCCTGCGACATCCTCCTGCGCGGCCTGGGCACCGCCGGCGAGCTCGTCAGCCACTTCAAGCAGCTCTCGGTCGACCAGACCAGCATGCAGCGGCGCCCCTACCAGCTCGACGCCGTCGTGGCGGACGTGATGAGCCTGCTGCGCGCCCGCTGGAAGACGACGCCCTACCTGCTGGAGGCAGAGCTCACGATGGACGAGCCGCTCGAGGGCTACCCCGGCCCGCTGGGCCAGGTGCTGGGCAATCTGCTGCTCAATGCGCTGGTCCATGCCTTCGAGGGGCGCTCCGAGGGGCGCGTGCGGGTCAGCTCGCGCAGCGTCTCCGAGCACGAGTACCTGCTGGTCGTCGAGGACGATGGCATCGGCATGAGCGAGGACGTCCGGCGGCGCGCGTTCGACCCCTTCTTCACCACCAATCTCGAGGAAGGCCGCGAGCGCGAGGTCGATCTCGCCGGAGGCCAGCAGGCGGCCGAGCGCCTCGCCGGCCAGCGGCACCACCTCCCAGCGCACGCCGGGGGCGCTGTCGCGCACGGCGGCCAGCAGGCGGGGCATGAAGTGGATCGCCCCGACCTCCGTGCAGCTGATGCGGAAGGTACGGGACGAACGCGCGGGATCGAAAGGCGTGCGAGCCCGCAGCCGGTGCTCGACGAGGCCCACGAGCTGGTGGACGTCCGCCTGCAGCCGGCGGGCCAGCGGCGTGGGGCGCATGCCCTGCTTGCTGCGCAGGAAGAGCTCATCGCCGTAGTAGCGCCGCAGCAGGCCCAGCGCCTTGGACAGCGCCGGCTGGTCAGCCCAAGCTCCTGGGCCGCCTGCGTGAGGCTGCCCAGGCGGGCGATGGCCTCGAAGGCCCGGAAATGCTGGAGCTCCGGCGCACGGCCGCCGCCCTCTTCTGACGAAGGCGGCAGCGCGCGGTCCACCCGGCTCAGCCGGCTCAGCCCAGCCAGCGGCGGGCGTTGCGGAACATGCGGGCCCAGGGGCTGAGCTCGCCGAGATCGCCGGAGGTCCAGCTCATCTGCGCATTGCGGAACACGCGCTCCGGGTGCGGCATCATGACCGTGAAGCGGCCGTCCGCGGTGGTCACCGAGGTCAGGCCGTCGGGGCTGCCGTTCGGGTTGAACGGGTAGGCCTCGGTCGGCTGGCCGAAGTTGTCGACGAAGCGGGCGGCGCGCACCACCTGGGCGGCGTTGCCGCGCTGGGCGAAGTTCGCGAAGCCCTCGCCGTGGGCAACAGCCACCGGCAGGCGGCTGCCGGCCATGCCCTGGAAGAAGATGCTGGGCGATTCCAGCAGCTCGACCATGGCCAGGCGCGCCTCGTACTGCTCGCTCTGGTTGCGCGTGAACTTCGGCCAGGCCTCGGCGCCCGGGATCATGGGGGCCAGGGCGGCCATCATCTGGCAGCCGTTGCACACGCCCAGGGCGAAGCTGTCGGAGCGGCCGAAGAAGGCCTGGAACTGCTCGGCCAGCACCGGGTTGAACATCACCGAGCGGGCCCAGCCCTCGCCGGCGCCGAGGGTGTCACCGTAGGAGAAGCCTCCGCAGGCGATGAAGCCCTTGAACTCGGCGAGGCTGACCTTGCCGGTCTGCAGGTCGCTCATGTGGACGTCGAAGGTGTCGAAGCCGGCCAGCGCGTTGACGTAGGCCATCTCGATGTGCGAGTTGACGCCCTGCTCGCGCAGCACCGCCAGCTTGGGGCGGGCGCCGGTGGCGATGAAGGGCGCGGCGACGTCTTCTTTCGGGTCGAAGCTCAGGTGCACATGGCGACCCGGGTCCTCGGCGCGGCCCACGGCCTCGTGCTCGGCGTCGGCGCAGGCGGGGTTGTCGCGCAGGCGGGCGATCTGCCAGGACACGCCGTCCCATTCCTTGTGCAGCATCTCGAGCGGGGCGTCGAAGACCTTCTTCGCGTCGCGCCACACCTCGACCACGCCGCGGTCATTGGGCTTGCCGATGACGTGCGAGTGCTTGGACAGGCCGTGCTGGCGCAGCACCTGCAGGACGGCATCGCGGTCCTCGGTCTTCACCTGCAGGACCACGCCCAGCTCCTCGTTGAACAGCGCCTTGAGCGCCAGTTCCTCGCGGCGGGCGCTGACCTGGCTGGCCCAGTTCTTGGAATCGCCGACATCGGCACGGCTGTCGGAGACGCCGTCGCCCTCGGTGATCAGCATGTCGATGTTGAGGCTCAGGCCCAGGTGGCCGGCGAAGGCCATCTCGCAGGCGGCTGCCCACAGGCCGCCATCGGAGCGGTCGTGGTAGGCCAGCAGGCGGCCCTGGCCACGCAGCTCGTTGACGGCGTTGACCAGCGCCTTGAGCTGGCCGGCATCGTCCACGTCGGGCACGGCGCCGCCGAACTGCTGCAGCGTCTGCGCCAGGATGGAGCCGCCCATGCGGTGCTGGCCCTGGCCCAGGTCCACGAGGATGAGGCTCGTGTCGCCCGGCTGCAGCTGCGGCGTCAGGGTGCCGCGCACATCGGTCAGCGTGGCGAAGGCCGAGACGATCAGCGAGACCGGCGCGGTGACCTGGCGGGTCTCGCCCTCGGCACTCCACTTGGTGCGCATGGACAGCGAATCCTTGCCCACGGGGATGGACACGCCCAGGGCCGGGCACAGGTCCATGCCGACGGCCTTGACGGTGTCGTACAGCGCGGCGTCCTCGCCGGCCTCGCCGCAGGCCGCCATCCAGTTGGCGGACAGCTTCACGCGCGACAGCTCGATGGGCGCGGCCAGCAGGTTGGTGATGGCCTCGGCCACGGCCATGCGGCCGGAGGCGGGGGCATCGACGGCGGCCAGCGGCGTGCGCTCGCCCATGCTCATGGCCTCGCCGCGCAGGCCCTTGAAGTCGGCCAGCGTGACGGCGCAATCCGCCACCGGCACCTGCCACGGGCCGACCATCTGGTCACGGTGGTTCAGGCCGCCCACGGTGCGGTCGCCGATGGTGATCAGGAAGCGCTTCGAGGCGACCGTCGGGTGGCGGAGCACCTCGACGGCGGCCTGCTGCAGCGTGGCCTGCGAGAGGTCCAGCGCGGCGGTGCTGCGCTGCACGCGGCTCACGACGCGGTGCATCTTGGGCGGCTTGCCCAGCAGCGTGTCCATGGGCATGTCGATGGCGCGCTCGCCGCCGGGGCCGTCCTCGAGGATCAGCTCACGGGCCTCGGTCACCACGCCGACCACGCCGAAGGGGCAGCGCTCGCGCTCGCACATGGCCGTGAACATCTCGAGGCTCTCGGGGGCGATCGCCATGACGTAGCGTTCCTGGCTCTCGTTGCACCAGATCTCCTTGGGCGCCAGGCCGGATTCCTCCAGTGGGACCTTGCGCAGGTCGAAGATGGCGCCGCGGCCGGCGTCGTTCACGAGTTCGGGGAAGGCGTTGGAGATGCCACCCGCGCCGACGTCATGGATGGCGAGGATGGGGTTCTTCTCGGCCAGGCCCCAGCAGTGGTTGATCACCTCCTGGGCGCGGCGCTCGATCTCCGGGTTGCCGCGCTGGACGGAATCGAAGTCCAGGTCGGCCGTGTTGGTGCCCGCGGCCATCGAGCTGGCGGCGCCGCCGCCCATGCCGATGCGCATGCCCGGGCCGCCCAGCTGCACCAGCAGCGTGCCGGCGGGGAACTCGATCTTCTTCGTGAGGTCCGAGCGGATGGCGCCAATGCCGCCGGCGATCATGATGGGCTTGTGATAGCCGCGCACCACGCCGTCGACTTCCTGCTCGTAGACGCGGAAGTAGCCGCCGAGGTTCGGGCGGCCGAATTCGTTGTTGAAGGCGGCGCCGCCGATGGGGCCGTCGATCATGATCTGCAGCGGGCTGGCGATGTGCTCGGGCTTGCCGACGCCGCCCTGCTCCCAGCGCTCGGGCAGGCCCGGCAGGTGCAGGTTGGACACAGAGAAGCCGGCCAGGCCGGCCTTGGGCTTGGCGCCGCGGCCCGTCGCGCCTTCGTCGCGGATCTCGCCGCCGGCGCCCGTGGAAGCGCCCGGGAACGGCGAGATGGCCGTCGGGTGGTTGTGCGTCTCGACCTTCATCAGCACGTGCGAGGTCTCGGCACGGGCGTGGTACTTCGGCGCGGCGTCATAGCCCTCGGGGATCCAGCGCTCGATGTCATGGCCTTCCATGACGGCGGCGTTGTCCGAATAGGCGATCACCGTGTGCTGGGGCGACAGCTTCTCGGTGTTGCGGATCATGCCGAAGAGGCTCAGGTCCTGCTCCACGCCGTCGATGGTGAACTTCGCGTTGAAGATCTTGTGGCGGCAGTGCTCGGAGTTGGCCTGCGCGAACATCATCAGCTCGACGTCGCTCGGGTTGCGCTTCGCGGCCGTGAAGGCGTTGACCAGGTACTCGATCTCGTCGTCCGACAGTGCCAGGCCGAAGCGGCTGTTGGCGTCGTCCAGGGCGCCCCGGCCCCGGCCGAGCACATCCACATGCTCCAGGGCCTCGGCCGTCTTCTCGTCGAACAGGTGAACGCAGTCCTCGCGGCGGAACAGCACGCTCTCGGTCATGCGGTCGTGCAGCAGCGCGGCGCAGGCACGCAGCTCGGCCTCGCTGAGCGTCTTGGTGCCGCCCAGCAGGCCGGACTTCAGGGTGAGGCGGAACTCGGTGACGCGCTCCACGCGGTGGATGTCCAGGCCGCAGTTGTGGGCGATGTCGGTGGCCTTGGAGGCCCAGGGGCTGACCGTGCCCAGGCGCGGAGCCACGACGACGAGCTGCCCGTCGGCGCCGCCGGCGTAGGCGTCGCCATAGCTCAGCAGCGCGGCCAGCTTGTCCTGCACGCCGGCTTCCAGCGCGGCATCCGTCCAGACCCAGTGCACGTGGCGGGCCACCAGGCCCGTGATGCGCTCGTTGATGGCCTGCAGCTGCGGCAGCAGGGCCTGGGCGCGGAAGGCGGAAAGAGCGTTGCCGCCCTCGAAGTGGGTCAGGTGCTTGGAGGTGGATGCCATGGATGCTGGACGTGCGCGCGGGGATCGCGTGGGGTTGGGGCGCACCCGCCGCACCGAAAAGCGGCGGCATGGCGGGTGGCTCGAAGCGCGGGATTTTACCGAGGCTTGACCCCGATTCCCGCCCCACCCCGGCTCAAATCCACGCGCAAACGTTAGCGCCCGCACCGGACCCACGCGGAATCCGCGGGCTTCGGCGCTGCCGATGGCGGGTCCTGGCCGGCCGCCCCCTGCGGCATCAATGGCAGCGCCTGCCGGCCCGCACATGGGCACCCCGCCCGACAACTGTCAGAGCTGACACGGTGCGTCGCAGGAGTCCGGGATAGGCTGCGCCACGAGGCTCTTTCAATAATGGATGCGGACGCTGATTTGTGCAGTTATCGCATGGTCACAACGCCGGCATCCCGCCCCTCCTCCGGCGCCCTGGAGGCCTGAAAGATCCCCTCATGCAGACTCAAACCTCCCTGTCCCGCGCGGGCCGTGCCAGCCAGCTCCGCGCCAGCGCGGCCGCCGCCGCGCTCCTGATGGGCTCCGTGGCCGCACTCGCCGCGCAGCGCGTCGACGTCAGCCAGCTGCCCGCCCCGACCGCCACGCTCGGCGCGGCCGTCGACCTGCCCGCCCATCTCGGCCTGGCGGCCCAGGACCTGCAGGCCCAGCGCCGCAAGACCTACGCCAGCGGCCGCACCGTCACCCGCTACCAGCAGCTGCACCAGGGCGTGCCGGTGTGGGGCGAGGCCATCGTGGCCCAGCAGGACGCCGGCATCGCCGCGCCCGTGCTGCACGGGCAGCTCGTCCGCCAGATTGCCCAGGACCTGCCCGACGTGCGCCCCACGCTGAGCCAGCAGGCCGCCCTGGCGCTGGCCAAAGGCCGCACGGCCTCGGCGCAGCAGGTGTCCCAGGAGGAAGCCCAGCTGTGGATCAAGCTGGACAGCCAGGGCCGCGCGCGCCTGGTGTGGGCCCTGTCCTTCATGGTGCACGGCAAGCAGCCCGCACGGCCGCACTTCCTGGTCGATGCCCACAGCGGCGAGGTGCTCGAGCAGTGGGAAGGCCTCACCACCAACAACGCCACCGGCCCCGGCGGCAATGCCAAGACCGGGCAGTACGAGTACGGCGTCAACTACGGCTACCTGGACGTGACGGCCACCTGCCAGATGGACAACGCCAACGTGACGACCATCAACCTCAACGGCGGCACGAGCGGCACCACGCCCTTCCAGTTCACCTGCCCGCGCAACACGGTCAAGGCCATCAACGGCGCCTACTCGCCGCTGAACGACGCCCACTACTTCGGCGGGGTCGTCTTCAACATGTACCAGAACTGGCTCGGCCAGCGCCCGCTCACGCAGAAGCTGCAGATGAAGGTGCATTACGGCAGCAGCTACGAGAACGCCTTCTGGGACGGCCAGGCCATGTACTTCGGCGATGGCGCCAGCACCTTCTACCCGCTCGTCTCGCTGGACGTGACCTCGCACGAGGTGAGCCACGGCTACACGCAGCAGAACTCCAATCTGCAGTACAGCGGCCAGTCCGGCGGCATCAACGAGGCCTTCTCCGACATGGCTGGCGAGGCCGCGAAGTACTACATGCGCGGCAGCAACGACTTCAGGGTTGGCTACGACATCATGAAGAGCAGCGGCGCCCTGCGCTACATGTACAACCCACCGCTGGACGGCCGCTCCATCGATCACACGAGCCAGTACTACAACGGCCTGGACGTCCACTACTCCAGCGGCGTCTACAACAAGGCCTTCTACCTGCTCGCCACCACGGCGGGCTGGACCACGCGCAAGGCCTTCGAGGTCTTCGCGGACGCCAACCACCTCTACTGGACCTCGACGACCGACTTCCAGGGCGGCGTCTGCGGCGTGGAGCGCTCGGCCTCGAACCGGGGCTACAACGTCACCGACGTCACCCGCGCCTTCAACACCGTCGGCGCGGCCTGCCTGCCGTCGCAGCCCTCGGACTCCAGCAAGTGCGCCGACGAGAACGGCACCTGCACCTTCAGCGGCGTGCGGGCGGTGAGCTACGGCAGCCCCTCGACCTACTTCCGCAAGTTCGCCAACGGCAGCCAGGCCTGCAACAACGCCAGCTTCGGCGACCCGACCCCGGGCAAGGTCAAGAGCTGCTACGTCACCAGCACGGCCTACACGGCCTGCGCCTCCGAGAACGGCACCTGCAGCTTCACCGGCCGCCGCCTGGTGGTCTACGGCGCAGGCAGCAGCTTCACTTCACGCGTGACGAGCGGCCCGGTGGCCTGCAACAACGCGACGTTCGGCGACCCGGTGCCGGGCACCGTCAAGGCCTGCTACGTCAGCCCGGAGACCTACACCACGTGTGCGAGCGAAGGTGGCACCTGCAGCGTGAGCGGCGCCCATCTGGTGATCTACGGCGCCAATCGCGGGTACTCGGTGAAGGATGCCAACCTGTCCCTGGCCTGCAACAACGCGACCTTCGGCGACCCGCAGAACGGCGTCACCAAGGCCTGCCATGTCAAGGACTGACCCCCGCGGCGCTGGAGTCTGATCGTCCCCTGACCAACGCTGGATCAGCGCCTGATCAGCCCCTGAACGGCACGAGGCCCCGGCCGCTCCTTCGCGGGAGCGACCGGGGCCTCGGTCTTGCAGGCGTCAGGCGGCGGCGTTCAGCGGCCGGCCTTCATCTGCGCGACGATGCCTTCGGTGCGGTCCAGCAGCGCCGGCACGTCGATGGTCGTCAGCTGGCGCTGCTGCAGCACGCGGCGGCCGTTGACCCACACGTCGGAGACATGCTCGCGCCCGGCCACGTAGACCAGCTGCGCATCGGCGTGATAGACCGGGCGGCACTCCAGAGCGTCCAGCGACACGGCCACCACATCGGCCAGCTTGCCGGCCTCCAGCGAGCCCAGATCGGCCTCACGACCCATGGCCTTGGCGGCGCGGATCGTGGCCATCTCCAGCGCGGTGCGGGCCGAGACGGTCAGCGGATCCCCGGTGATGCCCTTGGCCAGCAGCGCGGCCGCGCGGATCTCGGTGAACATGTCCTGGCGGTTGTTGGAGGCGGCGCCATCCGTGCCCAGCACGGTGTTGACGCCCGCGGCCTCCAGCGCCTTCACGGGCGCGACACCCGAGGCCAGCTTCAGGTTGGAGCTGGGGTTGTGGACGAGGTGCGTGCCCTGCTTCGCGATCAGCTCGATCTCGGCCTCGCTCAGGTGGACCATGTGCACGGCGATCATGCGCTCGTTCAGCAGACCCAGCTTGTGCAGGCGCTCCAGGGGGCGCACGCCGAACTGCTTCAGGCTGCCGTCGATCTCGTCCTGCGTCTCGTGAATGTGGCAATGCATCTGCATGCCGTGCTGCTCGGAGAGCTGGCGCAGCTTCACGAAGGTCTCGTCGGACACCGTGTAGGGCGCATGCGGCGCGCTGGTCCAGTCCAGCAGCTGCTCGCCCTTGAACTGCTCGTAGGCCTCCAGGCCTTTGGCGATGTAGTCGTCCGGGCCGGAGGCATAGCCGGTGGGGAAGTCGATGACGTTGATCGACACGCCCGCGCGGATGCCGGCGCCCACCGCGGCGCGCGCCATGGCCTTCGGGAAGAAGTACATGTCGTTCAGGTAGGTCACGCCGCCACGCAGGGCCTCGGCGGCCGACAGCAGCGAGCCCTGGTAGACCCAGTCGTCGCTGACCCACTGCTTCTCCAGCGGCCAGATGTGGTTCTGCAGCCAGTCCATCAGCGCGCGGTCATCGGCCACGCCGCGCAGCAGCGACATCGCGCTGTGCGTGTGGGCATTGATCAAGCCTGGGATCAGCACATGCTGGCCCAGGTCCACCTGCTCGGCGTCCGGGTAGGCCGTCGCGGCATCGGCCTGCGGCAGCACCGCGGCGATGCGCTCGCCCTGGATGACGAGGGCGTGCTGCTCCAGCACCTGGCTGCCCGGCGTCATGGGCAGGATCCAGCGGGCCTTGAGAACGGTGGTGTGGCTCATGGAAAGTCTCCGGAAGTGCCGGGCTTGGGGCCGGCGGTCAGATGGGGATGGGTCAGGAAGGCGAGGCCTGCCCGGCGGGCGGGAACAGGCGGGTGAATTCGTCTCGCACGCGCTGCGCGTCCACGCCGACGCAGACTTGTTGCGCGGGGCAGCCGCGCCAGGGCGAATCGGGGCTTTCGTCGAAGAGGCCGAGGTGGTCCTGGATGGTCTGGCCACGCGCGATGCCGTCCAGCGCCACGCGCACCGGGCCGCTGCGCCGCTCGAAGGCCTCGGGGGCCACGCAGTACACCACGGCGCTGGCATCGTGGGCATAGAGCCCGCCGATGGCGTCGCGGCCGTCGTAGTAGCGCTGGTAGTGGCGGGTGATCTCCCAGAGGAAGTCCCCCACGGCGCCCGCCCGGCCGCGCAGCGACTGCAGCAGCGATTCGGGCATCACGACCTGCTGGGTGACGTCGAGCCCGACGGTGACCACCGGCCACGGCGCGGTGAAGACGAGGTCGGCAGCCTCGGGGTCGTTGATGATGTTGGCCTCGGCCACCGGCGTCACGTTGCCGCCATGGCCGTGCAGGCCGAAGGCGCCGCCCATGAGCACGACCTCGCGCACCTTGCGGGCGATGCCGGGATCGTGGCGCAGGGCCAGCGCAAGGTTGGTCAGCGGGGCGACGGCCACGAGCGTGATCTCGCCGGGTGCGGCGTTGACCTCGTCGCAGATCAGCTGCCAGGCGGGCCGCGGGTCGGCCCGGCGCTCGGTCGGCGGCAGCAGCGCCGCGCCGCCTCCAAGGCCGTCCTCGTGGTGGACCTGGGTCGGGAAGAAGCGCTGCAGGCGCGGCAGGAGGGCGTCGTCGGCCCCCATCGCCACGGGGACGTCGAGGCCGAAGAAGTCGACCAGCGCCAGCGCGTTGCGCGTCGTGGTGGCCACCGGCGCATTGCCGTGGACGGTCGTGATGGCGCGCAGGTCCAGCGCCGGATGACGGGCCAGCATCCACAGGGCCATGGCATCGTCGATGCCCGGGTCCGTATCGAAGATCACGGGCCGGGGCTGAAGGGAAGTGCTCATGCGGACCTCAGGGATGCCGTGCGGCGAATTCTGCACCCAGCTCGTCGCGCCGGGGCATGGCACTCTGGACGCCGACGCGGCTGACCGCGATCGCCGCGGCAGCCTGGCCCAGCCGGACGGCCTCGTCCAGCGTGTGGCCCTCGGCCCAGGCCGTGGCGACACCGCCGACAAAGGTGTCGCCTGCCCCGACGGTGTCCACGGCCTGCACGCGCGGCGCCGGCACGAGGCGAAGGCCCGCCGTGTCGGCGATCAGCACGCCCTGCGCGCCCAGCGTGACGAGCACGCAGGGCAGCCCACGGGCGCGCAACACCTCGGCCGCCGCACGGGCAGTGGCCTCCGGCGACGCGATGGCGTCGGCAAGACCGGCGAGCTGGGCGGCCTCGGTCTCATTGACAACGAGGACGTCCGTTGCAGCCAGCAGCGCGGGATCGACGGCCAGGGCCGGCGCGGCATTCAGCAGCGTCCGCACGCCCTGCTCGCGGGCCAGGCGGAAAGCCTCCAGCACGGCGGCCTGCGGCACCTCGAGCTGACCGACCACGACCTGTGCCTGCTGCACCGCCGCGCGGGCCTGCTGGACGTCGGCCGGGGCGAGCGCAGCATTGCTGCCCGGGATGTAGACGATGCTGTTCTCGCCGCCCTCGCGTCCGACCATGATGACCGCGATGCCTGGCAGCGCCGCCTCGTCCTCGATCACCGGCGCGGCATCGACGCCCTCGGCACGCAGGGCTGCGATCAGCGCCCGGCCGTGCACGCGCGTGCCCACGCGGGCGACGAAGCTGACGGCCGCCCCCAGGCGCGCCGCCGCCACCGCCTGGTTGGCGCCCTTGCCGCCCGGTGCCATCTCGAAGTCCTCGCCCGGCAGCGTCTCGCCCGGCAAGGGCAGGCGCCGTGCATGGGCGATCATGTCCATGTTGATGCTGCCGACCACCACGATGCGTGCCTGCTTCATGCGCCCTTCCCTGCCTTGGCGGGCTTCGCCGGCTTGGCCCCGGCGGCCAGCGGCGCCGTGCTCTCGCGGCGCACCAGCTGGGGCTTGATGAGGACCTCGCGCAGCGTCGCCTGCGGCTGCTCGATACGGGCCAGCAGCGCACGCCCCGCCTCGCGGCCCAGCTCCTTGATGGAACAGCCGACAGTGGTCAGCGAGGGGTAGGCATAGGCTGAGAGCTCGATGTCATCGAAGCCGACGACCGACAGGCTGGCCGGCACGGGGCGCGCGGCCTCGGCGGCGGCCCGCATCAGGCCGAGCGCCATGAGGTCGTTGCTCGCGAAGATGGCGCTGAGCTCGGGCGCGGCGTCAAGCAGGCGCTTGCCGGCCTCGTAGCCGCCATGGGAGCTGAAGTCGCTGTGGATCAGCCAGTGCGCCGGCGGCTCGATGCCCGCCGCCTGCAGGGTTTCGCGCCAGCCGGCGATCCGCTCCTGCGCGACCTCGAACTCCACGGGCCCGCTGACGCAGCCGATGGCGCGATGGCCCAGCTCCAGCAGGTGGCGCACGGCGGCGGCGGCGCCTTCGCGGTTATTGACGCTCACGCGGTCCGCACGGGCACCGGGGACCAGACGGTCTACGGTCACGGAGGGCACACGGGCCATCTGGAAGATCTGGGCCAGCGCCTCGTCATCACCCGCGGACGACAGCAGCAGGCCGTCGATGCGCTTCTCCAGCAGCGTGCGCATGTACTGCTGCTGGCGCTTGGGGTCGTTGTCGGAGTTGCACAGGAAGACCGAGTAGCCGGCCAGGCGGCAGGTCTCCTCGACACCGCACACCAGCTCGGCGAAGAAGGGGTTCTGCACATTGGGCACGAGCACGCCGATGATGCGGGTCTCGCTCTTGCGCAGGGAGCGGGCCACCGCGCTGGGCAGGTAGCCGATCTCCTCGACCGCCGCCAGCACACGCCGGCGCGCCTCGGCACTGACCGGGCGCGTCTCGTTCAGGACATGGGACACGGTGGTGAAGGACACCCCCGCAAGGGCGGCAACGTCTTTGATCGTGCTCACGGTGTGGCAGGTCTCAACTGGAAGGAAGGCGGCAGGCAGCCGCAAAGCGTGGAACGCTCGCGAAACTGCACTGGGGCAAACGTTTGCCGCAGCATAACCGAAATGACGCCCGATCAGGCGTCCCGTGGCGGGCGCGACGTCGCCAAGGGGAGTGACGGACTTCGCCGGAGGCGAATCGTGTCCGTGCGCCGGCGGGCCCTCGGCGGGCGGCCGCCGCGGAGGTGAAGCCCGGATCAGCGCATGAAAAAAGCCGCCGGGGCCTTGCGACCCGGGCGGCTTTCGCGGGTCGATCCGAGGATCAGCCCACGACCGGCCATCAGGCCAGCTTTTCCTTGATTCGAGCGGACTTGCCCGAACGCTGACGCAGGTAGTACAGCTTGGCACGGCGCACATCGCCGCGACGCTTGACTTCGATGGACGAAATCAGCGGGCTGTACAGCTGGAAGGTACGCTCCACGCCTTCGCCGCTCGAAATCTTGCGGACGATGAAGCTGGAGTTCAGGCCGCGGTTGCGCTTGGCAATCACGACGCCTTCGTAGGCCTGCACACGCTTGCGCGTGCCTTCAACGACGTTGACGCTGACGATCACCGTGTCGCCGGGGGCGAAAGCGGGGATGGTCTTGTTCAGGCGAGCAATTTCTTCTTGCTCAAGGGTCTGGATCAGATTCACATCGATCTCCTGGTGATCATGCCGGCGCACCCGAAATTGACTGGAACCGGCCCGAACTGGCCTGCATTCCTGGAAGAGGCTGGCGCACACCTGATGGTCTGAACCCGCAACGCCCGCAAGGCTTGCACCTTGACAACGCTTCACTTCCGCCCGGTAGAGGATCGCGAAAAGCCCACGATTGTAGCCGAAAAGCTCATTCAATCAAGGACTTGAGGAAAGCCTCGTCCTTCTTGCTGAGTTTGCCGGCCGCCCGCGCGGCCTCGATCAGCTCGGGGCGACGGCGCCAGGTGAGCGCAAGCGACTGCTCGCGGCGCCAGCGGGCGATCTGCGCATGGTGCCCCGACAGCAGTACCGGCGGCACCGGCAGCGGCTCGGTCTGGCCGGGCAGCCCTTCCAGGACCTCGGGGCGACTGTAGTGCGGGCAGTCCAGCAGGCCGTCGGAGAAGCTGTCCTGCTCATGGGAGGCCGCATCGTTGAGCACACCCGGCTGCAGGCGCGCCACGGCATCCAGCAGGGCCAGGGCCGGCAGCTCGCCGCCGCTCAGCACGAAGTCGCCGAGGCTCAGCTCCAGCGTCACGTGGCGGTCCAGGAAGCGCTGGTCCATGCCCTCATAGCGGCCGCACAGGAGCACGGCGCCGGGCCCCTGGGCCAACTCGCGCACCAGGGCCTGGTCCATCGTCCGGCCGGTGGGGCTGAAGTGGATGATCTGCGGCGGCGCACCGCCGTCCGCGCCGCTGGCCTCACGGGCCGCACGCACGGCGGCCAGCGCCCGCTCCAGCGGCTCCACCAGCATGACCATGCCCGGGCCGCCGCCGTAGGGCCGGTCGTCGACGCGGCGGTAATTGTCCTCGGCGTAGTCGCGCAGCGGCCAGAACTGAACATCGACCTGGCGGCTCTCGAAGGCACGCCGGGTCACGCCCACCGACAGATGCGGGGCGAACAGCTCAGGAAACAGGGTGATGAGGTCGAAGCGCATGCGAGGAGCGCAACGGGACGCGCAGAAGGCCTAAGGCGGCGCGACTCAGAAGTCCAGACCCCAGTCCACCGAGATGCGGCGCTCGGGGAGGCTCACGTCATCGACAAAAGCGGACACGAAGGGGATCAGGCGCTCCTGCTCCGGCTTGATGGGCGCCGTCAGGCCGGCGGGCTGGATGCGCAACACGGCATGGGGGCCGGTGTCCAGCAGGCCGATCACCTCGCCAAGGGTCTCACCCTGGCGGTTCACGACGGTCAGGCCCACGAGGTCCACCCAGTAGAACTCGTCCGGGTCGGCCTTGGGGAAATGCGTGCGGGAGACGAAGACGCGAGCACCGCGCAGGGCCTCGGCCGCATTGCGGTCGGAGACGCCTTCTGCGTTGGCCACCAGGCCATCGCCGTGCTCACGCAGGGAGAGAATCTTGAGCAGGCCGGGCACGCCCTTGCCTGCGATCGCGGTCTCGGGTGGTTTCAGGAACCAGCGCCGGGTCGCGAAGATCGCCTGGGGATCGGTGGAATGGGCATGGACCTTGAACCAGCCCTTGATGCCCCAGGCGTCGGCGATGCGCGCGACCTCGATGGCGTCGTCCGGCCAGGCTGCATCGGCAGCCGGGAGCGTGGAGGAAGCGTCGGAAGTGGTCACGTGCAAGGCTCGATATCAGTCAGGCAGATGCTGCTCAGGCAGCCTTCTTGGCCTGGCCGACCAGACGGGTCACGGTGGGCGACAGCTGGGCGCCCACGCCGACCCAGTAGGCCACGCGGTCTTGAGCGACGCGCAGGCTCTCGGCAGCGCCGGAAGCCACGGGGTTGTAGAAGCCCACGCGCTCGATGAAGCGGCCGTCGCGGCGCTCTTGGCTGTTGGCGACGACGATGTTGTAGAAGGGGCGCTTCTTAGAGCCGCCGCGAGCCAGTCGAATCACGACCATGATGAATCCTTTGAGTTGAAGCGTTCTACCGCACCAGGAGACACTCAGGGCGAGCAGACCATTTGCGCACCCCTTCCGCTCAAGAAGGCTTCCGGGATGCTCCGATTGTTGGTACCGTAGATACGCCGCGAGTCTCCCGCGACCAGCACCAAAACCCGGCATTATAAACTCGTATTTCCCTCCTTGGCAGTAATATGCGGTAGAGAATCTTGCACAGCGAGATTCCCGCCTCTGCCAGGGCCTGCCGACCCCGGTGCCACCGCGCCGGCGCGCCCTTCCCCTCCCCGTCACCGCCCCGCTCCGGCCGGGCTTCGCCATGTCCCACACTGCCCCGTTGCTGATCCGCCCGAGCCTGGAGTCCGACCTCCCTGCGATCCAGGCCATCTACGCCCACGCCGTGCTGCACGGCACCGGCACCTTCGAGACCGACGTCCCGGACGTCGCCGAGATGACCCGCCGCCGGGCCGAGGTGCTCTCCCGCGCCCTGCCCTATCTGGTGGCCGTGCGCGGCGAGGAGGTGCTGGGCTATGCCTACGCCAACTACTTCCGCCCCCGCCTCGCCTACCGCTTCTGCGTCGAGGACTCGATCTACCTGGCGCCGGCCGCCCAGGGCCAGGGCGTGGGCCGCCTGCTGTTGGCCGAGCTGATCGCCCAGTGCGAGCGCGCGGGTGCCCGCCAGATGCTGGCCGTGATCGGCGATTCCCAGAACCACGGCTCCGTGGGCGTGCACCGGGCGCTCGGCTTCGAGCCGACGGGTCTGCTGAAGTCCTCCGGCTGGAAGTTCGGCCGCTGGCTCGACGTGGTGCTGATGCAGCGTCCGCTGGGGCATGGCGACAGCACGCCGGCAGAGTCGGCATGAGCAGCACCCCGACTCTCTACCGCTCCAAGACCGTCGCGACCTGGCTCGCGCTCGGCCTGGGTACCTTCGGCGTGCACCGCCTCTACGTCCATGGCTTCAAGGACAAGCTCGCGTGGCTGTTCCCGGCGCCGAGCCTGATCGGGCTCTACGGCATCCACCGCATGGACACCCTCGGGCAGGACGACCGCCTGGCCTGGGTGCTCATGCCCTGGCTGGGGCTGATGCTGTCCATCGCCATGCTGCAGGGCATCGTCTGGGGCCTGACGCCGGACGAACGCTGGAACGAGGCCCACAACGGCGGCCGCAGTGGCCGCCCGAGCGGCTGGGGTGCCGTCATCGGCGTCGTGGCCTGCCTCATGGTCGGCGGCGCCTGCCTGATGACGACCATCGCCTTCTCGGCCCAGCGCTACTTCGAGAGCCAGGCCGAAGCGGCGAAGGAGCTGAGCCAGTAGCGTTTGCCTCCTTTTTTGGCCCACTTTTGACCCCTTGAACGACAAAGGCCCCGCTGCCATGGCAACGGGGCCTTTTTTCGAGCGCCCGGAGCGGGCGGCCGATCAACAGCGCATGAATCAGAAGAGCTTGAAGCTGATCCAGTAGCACAGGCCGGCCACGAAGGCCGACGCCGGAATGGTGAAGATCCAGGCCCAGACGATGTTGCCCGCCACGCCCCAGCGCACGGCCGAGGCCCGCTGCGTGGAGCCCACGCCGACGATGGCGCCCGTGATGGTGTGCGTGGTCGAGACCGGCACGCCCAGCGCCGTGGCCAGGAACAGCGTCAGTGCGCCACCCGTCTCGGCACAGAAACCGCCGACCGGCTTGAGCTTGGTGATCTTCTGGCCCATGGTCTGCACGATGCGCCAGCCGCCGAACATGGTGCCGGCACCGATGGCGAGGTAGCAGACCCAGATGACCCACGTCGGGGGCATCTTGGCACCGACCTCGGCATAGCCCGCGGCCATCAGCAGCATCCAGATGATGCCGATGGTCTTCTGCGCGTCGTTCCCGCCGTGACCCAGGCTGTAGAGGCCGGCCGACACCAGCTGCAGGCGGCGGAACCAGTTGTCCACGCGCAGCGGCGAGGAGCGGCGGAACAGCCACGCCACGGCCACCATGAGCAGCGAGCCGAGCACGAAGCCCAGCACCGGCGACACGAAGATGAACAGCACCGTGATGCCGATCTTCTTGGCCACCAGGCCCTGCACGCCGACCTTGGCGATCACCGCGCCCACGATGCCGCCGATCAGCGCATGCGACGAGCTCGAGGGGATGCCGTAGTACCAGGTGATCAGGTTCCAGGTGATGGCCCCGATCAGCGCGCCGAAGACGATGTGGTGGTCCACGATGCCCGGCTCGACGATGCCCTTGCCAATGGTGGCGGCCACGTTGAGCTGGAAGAAGGCGATGGCGATGACGTTGAAGAAGGCAGCGAACAGCACCGCCTGCTGCGGCTTCAGCACGCCGGTGGAGACCACCGTGGCGATGGAGTTCGCGGCGTCATGAAAACCGTTCATGAAGTCGAACAGCACGGCCAGCACGACCAGCAGTGCGACGACCCAGAACGCGACGTTGATGGCTTCCATGAATCGAGGCGCGTCAGGAGTTCTCGAGGACGATGCCCTCGATCAGGTTGGCGACGTCCTCGCAGCGGTCGGAGATGGACTCGAGCTGCTCGTAGATGGCCTTGAGCTTGATCAGCTCGCGCACGTCTTCCTGCTCGCGGAACAGGCGGGACATGGCGGAGCGCATCACGCGGTCGGCATCGGACTCGAGCTTGTCGATCTCTTCGCAGGTCTTGATGGCGGCCTCGGCCGTCTGCGGCTGGCTCAGCTTGGGCAGCAGCGTCACGGCATGCTGCACGCGCTCGCAGCACTTGGCCGAGAGCTCGGCCAGGCGCAGGACGTCCTCGGGGATCGAGCGCACGTCGTAGAGCTGCATCGTCTCGCTGGAATCCTGGAGCAGGTCCAGGATGTCGTCCATGGCGTTGATCAGGCTGTGGATCTGCTCACGGTCGATCGGGGTGATGAAGGTGCGATGCAGCAGGCGATTGACCTCGGCCGTCACGCGGTCGGCGTGATGCTCGTGGGCGTCCACATCGGCCGCGAACTTCTCGCGCAGCGTGATGTCGCTGTAGTTCTGGCACATGGCCATGAAGGCACGGGCACCTTCGACGATCTGGGTACCGTGATCGTTGAACAGCTCAAAAAAATTGCCCTCTTTGGGCAGCAGCTTGCCGAACAGCATGGGTTCTCCTGGCAGAAAGGGCCGACCGGTGAGCCAACCCCCGTCCACAGTGAGTCAATCGGGGTGAGATTTAAAGAAATGGTCATTGCCGTGTCACGAAAACGCGGCAAAGCCGGAAGTGTAATGGCGAGTAGCGCACGAACTGTGACAGTTCCATGACGCTTGATGACGGTCAGGTCCGCACCACAGACCGCCCTCGCCGGCACTTCAGGCGCTGCGGAAGATGAAGTAGACAGCGCCGAGCAGGCACAGCCCCGCCCAGAGGTAGTCGGTCTTGAAGGGCTGCCCCATGAAGAACATGGAGAACGGCACGAAGACGGCCAGGGTCAGCACTTCCTGGGTGATCTTCAGCTGCGCCAGGCTGATGCCGCCGGCGTAGCCGATGCGGTTGGCCGGCACCTGCAGCAGGTACTCGAACAGCGCGATGGACCAGCTCACCAGCGCGGCGATCCACCACGGGCGCGCCGCCAGATCCTTCAGATGCCCGTACCAGGCGAAGGTCATGAAGACGTTGGAGAGCAGCAGCAGACCGATGGTCTGCCAGTAGACGAGCGAGGCGCCGGAGGTCAGGGCCGACCAGCTGAAGACGGGCATGGGAGAACTCCTGGGGTCACCCGGGGCGGGAGTCGTTCCCGGGCCGGGGCCACAGCGCCCCGTCATGGTGCAGTCGCTGGTCCGCCACGGCGGCCAGATGCGTGTGAAGCGGGCCCAGGCCGGGCAGCGCCAGCTCGGGCGCGAGCTCCAGCAGCGGGCGCAGCACGAAGGCGCGCTCGTGCAGGCGCGGGTGCGGCAGCTGCAGGCGTTCGTCGGACCAGGGCTGGCCCTCGATCAGCAGGAGGTCGAGGTCCAGGGTCCGGGGGGCATTGCGATAGGGGCGCTCACGGCCGTGCACCTGCTCGATGGCCTGCAGGGCGTCCAGCAGCGCCAGGGGCGCCAGTGCGGTGTCGAGGCAGGCCACGGCATTGAGGAAATCCGGCCCGCCGGCATCCACGGGCGCGCTGCGCCAGCCGGACGACACGGCCAGCAGGCGGCTCCCGGGCAGCGCGGCCAGGGCCTCGAGGGCCGCCCGCAGCGTGGCGGGCAGGTCCCCCAGATTGGCACCGAGGCCGATGTAGGCCTTCATCGTGATGAGGTGGGCTGGCCGCCGGGCGTTCAGCCGGCGGCCGTGGGCACCGCCGCCCCGCCGCCGCCACCGCTGCGCGGCTTGCGCCGACGGCGGCGCTTGCGGGCGGGCGCGGCGCTGCGCTCGCCAGTGCCGTCGTCGCCATCGTCCGCGTCGTGATGATCGTCGCCGTCCGCGCCGTCCGGGTCGTGCGCGTCGTGCGCGGCATCGTCGGCCGCGGCGCCGCCGCGGGACTCACCACGCGATTCACTCCGGGCCTCACCGCTGATCGAGCCCTTGGCCACCTGCCGCACGCGGCCCGCGCCACCCTTGCGCTGGTGGCGCTCGCTCTCGCGGACCTGCTCGATCAGGGCGCGGCGCTCTTCGTCGCTGCCCAGGGCGAAGTCTTCCCACCAGTCGACCAGCGCCATGTCGAGATCACCGACCTCGGCACGCAGCAGCAGGAAATCGAAGCCGGCACGGTAGCGGGGCTGCTCGACCAGGCTGTAGGGCCCGTTGCCGGTGCGACGCTCGAAGCGCGGCTGCATCATCCAGATCTCGCGCATGTCCGCGGCCAGCTTGCCGCGGCCGGAGATGTCCCCGATGCGGGCATCGAAGACGAGGTCAATGGCCTGCTGCAGCGCGGGCACGGCGGGCTCGCCGCCGTCGCGCAGGCGCTGCCAGCGGCCCTGCACCTCGTGCCACAGCATGCAGGCCAACATGAAGCTCGGCGCCACGCTGCGGCCTTCCGCCACGCGCAGGTCGGTGTCTTCCAGGGCACGGCGCACGAAGCGGCCGCGGGCCTCGTCGGGCAATGCGCCCTGCTCGTCCAGCACGGCATCCAGGATGGAGAAGACACCGCGGCCCAGGCCCTGCTTGCGAAGCTCGTCCAGGCTGGCCAGCGAATGGCCCGTCTGCAGCAGCTTGATCATCTCGTCGAACATGCGGGAGATCGGCACGTTCTGCAGCAACGGGATGGTGGCCTTCACCGGCGCGCGCGTCTTGGGCTCGAGCTCGAAGCCGAGCTTGGCCGCGAAGCGCACGCCACGCAGGATGCGCACCGGGTCCTCGCGGTAGCGGGTCTCCGGGTCGCCGATCATGCGCAGCACGCGCTTCTTCACGTCGGCAAAGCCGCCGTGGTAGTCGACCACCAGCTCGCGCTGCGGGTCGTAGTACATGGCGTTGATCGTGAAGTCGCGGCGCGCAGCATCCTCGATCTGCGGGCCCCAGACGTTGTCCCGCAGCACACGGCCACTGGCATCCACGACGTGGCTCTTGCCGGCGAGCTCGTCCTTGGACGTCTTCTCGTTGCCGCTGACCTGCTCGGCGGCCTCGTTGGCCAGCAGCGCGCGGAAGGTCGAGACCTCGATCACCTCGTGCTCGCGCCCGCGGCCGTACACCACGTGCACGATGCGGAAGCGACGGCCGATGATGAAGGCGCGGCGGAACAGCGCCTTGACCTGCTCCGGCGTGGCGTTCGTGGCGACGTCGAAGTCCTTGGGGCGGCGCCCCAGCAGCAGGTCCCGCACGGCGCCGCCGACGATGTAGGCCTCGAAGCCCGCATCGCTGAGCGTGCGCACCACCTTGACGGCGCGGGCGTCCAGCAGCTCCGGGTCGATGCCGTGCTCGGCCACGCCGATCTCGACGCGCTTGCCCAGGGCATGGGCGCCGGACTTGGCGCCATCGGCCCGGGGCTTGGCGCTCGCCTTGGCACCGGGTTTGCCGGGCTTGCCCAGCAGCTTGTCAATCAGGTTCTTGATCATGCAAACAGATTCAGGATGGGCCAGCCCCGGGCTCTGGCGATCTGCGCCAGCGCCTCCGAGGGGTTGGTCGCGACCGGGTGGCTGACACGCTCCATCAGGGGCAGGTCGTTCACCGAGTCGCTGTAGAAATGCACGTGCTCGAAATCCTTCAGTGCGCGCCCTTGCCCGGCCAGCCACTGCTCGACGCGCACGATCTTGCCGGCCTGGAAGGACGGCACACCGCGGATGGCCCCGTTGTAGCGGCCGGCAGCGTCGCGTTCCAGTTGCACCGCGATCAGATCAGGCACGCCGAAGGCCTCGGCAATGGGCGTGGTCACGAACTCGTTGGTGGCAGTCACGATGGCCACCAGATCACCGCGCTCCTGGTGCTGGCGCACCAGAGCTCGCGCATTGTCGCGCATCAAGGGCTGCATCACGTCGGCCATGAAGCGCTCGCGCATCGCCAGCGCCTCCTCCAGGGGACGCGAGCGCCACACCGAGGTCGCGAAGGCGATGTAGTCGTCGAGGTTCAGGCTGCCGGCCTGGTACTGGGCGAAGAACTCGTCGTTGCGCCGCGCCCAGGCCTCGCCGTCCGCCCAGCCGATCTCCACCATGAACTGCCCGAAGGCGTGGTCGGAATCCCCGGGGATCAGGGTGCCGTCGAGGTCGAACAGGGCGAGATTCATGGCTCAGCTTCCTTGGTCCAGCAGCATCTGGCGCAGCAGCGGCACCGTCACGGCGCGCTTGTTGGCCAGCGCGAATTCGTCCAGCTGGTCCAGCAGGCCCATCAGATGCTTGAGATCACGGGCGAAGCGGGTCAGCAGGTAGTCCATCACCTCGTCGGCCAGGACGATGCCACGGCGGTCGGCCTCGCGGCGCAGTGCGGCGCGCATCTCGCTCTCGGGCAGCGGCTGCAGGGCATACGTCGGCCCCCAGCCCAGGCGGGTGCGGAGGTCCTCGCGCAGGTCAAGGTCGATGGGCGGCGCCACCCCGGTGCTCACGACGGCCAGGCCTTGCGTGGCCGCCTCGACGAACAGCGTGAAGGCCGCGTGCTGCTGGCCGGGATCGAAGCGGTCGCAGTCGTCCAGCAGCAGCAGGCTCGGATGGGCGGGCAGCTCCCAGGGCAGCGGGGTGTCGGCGTCATACCAGCCCACCTGGGCGCCGGCGGCCTGCCAGGACTGCGCCAGGGCGCGCAGCACGTGCGTCTTGCCGCAGCCGGCCTGCCCCCACAGGAAGACCGGCGGCTCGCCCGGCCGCAGCGACTGCAGATGGGCCAGGGCCGCTTCGTTCGCGCCGGGCAGGAGGTTGTCGAAGGAATAGTGCGGCTCGGGACCGAGCGCCAGCGGAATCTGCTTCAAGACCGGGGACTCTGATACAAGGCGCTGGACAGGTAGGCCTCGCGCAGACGGCGCGCGGCAACCACCCCCAGGGCGGACACGGGCAAGGCGATCAGCACGCCGACAAAACCGAAGAGATGGCCGAACGCCAGCAGGGCGAAGATGACCATCAGCGGGGACAGGCCGATGCGCTCGCCCACGAGGCGGGGCGTCAGCACGAAGCTCTCCAGCAGCTGCCCCAGGCTGAACACCACCGCCACCGCCAGCAGGCCGTAGAGATTGGCGAACTGCAGCAGCGCCGCCATCAGCGCCAGCAGCAGGCCCAGGCCGAAGCCGAGGTAGGGAATGAAGACGGCCAGGCCGGTGAAGATGCCCACGGGCAGCGCCAGGTCGAAGCCCGCGATGAACAGCGCGACGCTGTAGTAGGCCGCCAGCAGCAGCATCACGAGCAGCTGGCCGCGCAGGTACTGGCCCAGCATGGTGTCGCACTCTTGCAGGAAATGCCCCACGGGCGAGCGCAGGCGCGGGGGCACCAGCGCCCAGGCGCGGGCGAGCAGGCTGTGCCAGTCATGCAGCAGATAGAACAGGACCACCGGCAGCAGCACGGCATTGCCGACGATGGCCAGCACGAAGCTGCCGCCGATGCGGGCCGAGCTGAGGGCCGTGGCGAGCCAGTCCTCGAGGTTGGCGTCCAGGTACTTGAGCACGAAGGCCTTGATGCTGGCGGTGTCGAGGGCCACGTTCACGCCGTGCTGGGCCAGCCAGGGCGACACATGCTTGTTCAGCGCGTTGGCCAGCACCGGGATCTGCTCGCGCAGCTGCGGCAGCTCGCGACTGAGGATGGGCAGCAGCAGCAGGAAGAGCGACAGCAGCGCCACGCCCGCTGCCAGCTCCACGAGGACGACCGCGAGCAGGCGGGGCACGCGCCGCCGGGTCAGCGCGTCCACCGCGGGGCTCAGGACGTAGGCCAGGATCCCCGCCGTCAGGAAGGGCGCCAGCACGGGCGACAGCATCCAGACCAGGCCCAGGCACAGCAGGGCCAGGGCCGTCCAGGCCAGCGCGTAGCGTTGGGTCTTGCTCAGGGTCATGCGGTGGTGCGATGGGCGACGGCCGGGGGCCGACGAAGGGGCGGACGCCTCCGGGCCACGAAGGCCGGCGAGGCAGGCCCGGATTCTAGGGGCTGTTCAGAGCGGCCCGGGCCGGGTCTCAATGCAGCAGGCGCCCGTCCGGCGACTGCCGCAGCAGCGCCAGCCGCTCCTCGGCCTGCTGGGCCATCTCGGCGGACGGCGCCAGGCGCAGCACCTGCTCGTAGTCCGCCACGGCTTCCGGCCACTGCATCAGGCGCTCCAGCGTGTGGGCGCGGTCCAGCAGCTCTTCCGCATCCCCGGGCCGGAGGATCAGAAGGCGGTGCTGCACCTGCAGCAGACGCATCCAGTCCCCGGAGCGGCGGTGGATCTCCTTCAGGTTGCGCAGCATGCGCGCCAGCCATTGCCGAGGGCTGCAGGGCTGCAGGAAGAGCTCCAGCGGCAGGTCCGCGGGGTCGCTCACCCCGGCCCGCTCGCGCAGCGGGTGCAGCAGCTCCTCCAGGGCATCGCGGGACAGCGAGCGGCCATGGAAGACGTCCATCACGACCTCGCCCGCCGGCAGCTGCAGGCAGACGAGGAAATGCCCCGGGAAGGAGATGCCGCGGGCCTTCAGCCCCAGCTGCAGCGCCAGCTCCGTGTAGAGCAGGCTCAGGCTGATGGGGATGCCGCGGCGGGACTGCAGCACCTCGTGCAGATAGGAATTCGCGGCGGCGTAGTAGTCGTTGACGTTGCCGGCGAAGCCCTGCTCCTGGAAGAAGAAGTGGTTCAGGAGGCGCAGGCGCTGGCTGGCGACGGCATCGGCGGGCAGGCGCTGGCGGAGCTTCAGCGCCAGGGCATCGACGTCGGCCAGCAACTGCTGCACATCGAGCCGTGGGTCGTCGTCCTGGGCGATCGCGGCGGCGGCCTCCAGCAGCGGCAGGCTCGCGTCCTCGGCCACCAGGCGGGCGAAGTAGTCCAGCGGGTCGACTTCGGCCAGGTCCAGATAGGCAGTCATGGGTGCATCATCCTCCGCCTCAGTGGCGGCGTGCAAATTCGCGCAGCTTGAGGCCGGAAGCCGCGAGCACGGCGAAGTACACGACGGCCGAGCCAGCCAGGCTCAGCGCCATCCAGGCGGCGCGCTGCCCCTCATGGCGACCGAGGGCGACCCAGTCCAGCACCCCGCCCAGCCACCACTGCAGCAGCCCCATGGCCGCGCAGGCGAGCAGCACACGCCCCGTGAACACCCACCAGCCCGGCGCCGGGGTGTAGGCCCCGCGCCGGCGCAGGCCGCGCAGCAGCACCGCCGCATTGACCAGGGCTCCGAGGCCGATGGACAGCGCCAGGCCCGCCACCCCGATCGTCGGCACGAGAATCAGATTGAAGACCTGCGTCAGCACCAGGACGCCGATGGCGATGCGGGCCGGCGTGGCGCTGTCCTGGCGCGCGTAGAAGCCCGGCGCCAGCACCTTGATCGCCACCAACCCCAGCAGGCCGACGCCCCAGCCCATGACGGCCTGGGCCGTGCGCGCCACATCGTCCGCATGGAAGGCGCCCCGGTGGTAGAGCACCGCCACCAGCGGCTCGGCGAACACCAGCAGCGCCACGGCGCAGGGCAGCGCCAGCAGCATCACCATGCGCAGGCCCCAGTCCAGCAGCGCGGAGTAGCGCTCACCCTCCTCGCTCGCCTGCGCGGCGGCCAGCTGCGGCGTCAGCACCGCGCTCAGCGCCACGCCGAGCAGGCCGATGGGGAATTCCATCAGGCGGTCCGCGTAGTTGAGCCAGGAGGTCGCGCCCTCGGCGATGTGGCTGGAGATCTGCGTGTTGATCAGCAGCGAGACCTGGGACACCCCCACGCCCAGCAGCGCCGGCCCCATCTGCTTGAGGATCTGCAGCACGCCGCCGTGGTGACGGGCCCGCCGCAGCGCCGCCCAGGTCACGCCGATGCGGGGCAGCATGCCGATCCGGCGCAGCGCCGGCACCTGCACCGCCAGCTGCAGCACGCCGCCCACCATCACGCCGATGGCCATGGCGTAGATGCCCGGGTAGCCCCAGGCCGGCAGCTGGCGCGCCAGCAGGAAGCCCACGACGATGCAGCTGAGGTTCAGCAGCACGGGCGTCACGGCGGGGACCATGAAACGGCGCCAGGTGTTCAGCACGCCGGCCGACAGCGCCACCAGGGACATGCAGCCGATGTAGGGAAAGGTCCATCGCGTCATGACGACGGCGGCCTCGTGACCCTGGGGCGGCATGCCCGAGCCGAGCGCCCACACGAGCAGCGGCGCCGCCAGTACCCCGAACGCGCAGGTGGCCAGCAGGGCCCAGGCGAGAACCGTGGCCACGGCATCGACCAGATCTTTCGTGGCCTCGTCGCCATGCTTCGCCCGGGTGGCGGCCAGTGCCGGCACGAAGGCCTGGGAGAAGGCCCCTTCCGCAAAGAGGCGCCGCAGCAGATTGGGGATGCGGAAGGACACCAGGAAGGCGTCCGTCATCGCGTTGGCACCGAACAGGCCCGCCACCATCTGCTCTCTCACCAGACCCGTGACGCGGGAGGCCAGGGTCAGCACGGAAATCAGGGATGCGGAACGCAGCAGGCTCATCAGGAATACCGTCTCTTTGAATCCCGCCGTCCCCGGGGAGGGCCGGGATCGGCCGCGCCCTGGCCGGCGGGGCGCCTCGCCAGTGCAGGCGGGACGGGCGGCGATTATGAGCGAAGGCGGCCCGCCGCTGCGGGCCCCCGGCTTGGTCTAGAATCCACCCCTTCCCTCGCGAGATGGCCGAATTTGCATGTCGGGCCTATGAAACTCCATTTGCAAGTGCTATACTCGCGGTCTTTGCACCAACTGGATTAACAAAGAACATGGCAAGCTCTTCCAAAGCCAAGAAGAAAACCGTCCGTTTGGCATCGGGCCGCAAGCGCGCTCGCCAGGACGTGAAGCTGAACGCCGCCAACACGGCTCTGCGCTCCAAATTCCGCACCGTCATCAAGAACGTGCAAAAGGCCGTGGTCGCTGGCGACAAGACCAAGGCTGCTGAACTGTTCAAGACTGCCCAGGCTGTGATCGACTCGGTCGCTGACAAGGGCATCTTCCACAAGAACAAGGCTGCTCGCCATAAGAGCCGCCTGTCCGCCAAGATCAAGGCACTGGCTGCCTGAACCACCAGTCCTGGTGCAAAGAAATGAAAGGCCCGCCTCTGGCGGGCCTTTTCCATTGGTCCGACGGCATGAACGAGGCGCCTGACGCCCGGCCGGCCTTCGCGCATCCTGCACCGACGCCGCAGCGCCTGGATCGAGGCCACTGGTCCAGAGCCACCCCGGCACAAGCTCCCCCGCCCCGACCGCGCTAGCCGCTCAGGCCATCGGCATGGGCATCGGTACCGTTTCCAGCTCCATCGGCTGCGTGGTGCCGCCGTTCATGAGCTCGCGTTTGTCGAGCCAGTCACGCACCGCCCGCAACACCCAGTCGGGATCGTCCAGCGGAATGTCGTGCCCCGCCCGGGTATGCATGCGCAGCGGCAGGCCCCAGCCGCGGCTGACGGCCTGGGAGCAGCGCCAGTCCACGAGCATGTCCCCCTGCCCGCACAGCAGCAGCATGGGGACGCGCGGCCGCGCCCGGCTGGCCCGGTAGTGCATCGCCGCCCACAGCTGGCGTAGCACATTCGCGCCGCTCACCGGGTGCTCGCGGTGCAGCCGGACCCAGTCGTCCAGCACCGCCTCCGAGCCGCTCATCAGCTGGGAGGTGAGCTGCAGGACATGGCGCTCGCGCCAGCGCGCCGCAAAGCGTAGCAGGCTCATCGAGACCAGCCTCAGGTAGTTGGTCGGCCGCAGGCGCCGGAAAAAGGGGCTGAACGGCTTCATGCTGGTGCTCACCAGCACCGCACACGCCAGCTCCCCCGGGTATCGCTGCGCCCATTCCGCCGCCACCATGCCGCCCAGGCTCAGAGCCAGCACATGCACCGGCCCCACGACACCGGCCTCGCGCACCTGGCGTCGCAGGTCCTCGACCATGTCGGCGATGTCCGTCGGGCTCTTCTCGCGATGGCGGGCGCCATTGCCCGGCAGGTCCGGCGTCAGCACGCGCACCGCCCCCTGGGAGGCCTCGAGCGCCTGCGCCATGTGCCGCGGGAACGCTCCCCAATGGCCGGATTCGCGCGTGAGCCCGCGCAGCAGGACCCAGGTCGCGCCGTGCTCGCCAGCCGCGATATCGCTGCTCATGCACGTCCTCCGCGGTACCAGCGGTCCAGCGCGCGCTCCCGCACCGCCTCCCGCCCATCGGCCGACGGCAGCCAGCGCGGCATGCTGAACGCCGCCCGCGCGCAGAAGTCGAGCCACACCAGATGCCGGCGCAGCACGCGCTGCTGGCGGTGGCTGACCTTGGGATTGAAGATGCCGTCCCGTGAAAAGAGCTGGCGGGGGTTTTTCTTGACCCAGACCCAGGAGCCCATCTCCAGCGTCAGGGGAAGAAACACGCGTTCGGGCATTTGGCAGGATTCCAGATACAGGTAATCCCACAAATCCCCATGCGTCAGGTATTGCCGGCTCTGCGGCTCAAACACGTAACGGTGCTGGGCGTGGGTCTGGTCCAGCAGTTCGCTCAGGGCCAGCATCTCCGGCAAGTGGGTGATCGGCCTTGTGCTGCATGCGAACGGGAACCAGATTCTGTCATCGAGGCCGAAACCCGAATGGCAGTCGATGGACAGCACGGCGCGGTGGCGCAACAGTTCGTCACACACCACCTGACAAAGGGCTTGCGCTTCCGGCTGCATCTTGGCACCCCCCTCCCCGCGGTACCAGGGCAGCGACGGGCTGAGGCGCTGACCGCCGACCAGAAACGGCACCGGGCGCTCGGCCTCCACCGGGGAGTTGCGCATCAGATCGACGCCGGCCGGGTTGGCGCGCGTCCCCAGCAGCAGGCCGCCCGGATTCACGAGGGGCATGAAGACCATGCGCAGGCCCCGCAGCTGCTCGTGCAGCAGGTCGTCCCAGCGCAGGCGTGAAACGAGGCTCGCCAGAAAGGACAGCACCACCTGGCTGCCGATGCGCTCCAGGCCATGGACCCCGCCGAAGTAACCGATGGCAGGGACATCCGGCGAGGCATTGCCCAGGCTCAGCACCGGGACGGGCAGCTCGCGCCCGGCGGCGACCACGACGACGACGTCGCGCCGCTCCAGCAGCCCCAGCGACTGCGATTGCAGGCGGTCAAGCAGGTGCAGGGATTCCAGCAAGGTGGGCGACGCGGCGGCAGAAGGGGCGGCACAGGCGGCAGGGATGCCGCCCGCGAGGGGCAGCGAGCAGCATAGCCAGCCGCGCGCCTGCCCACCATGCGCCAAACAGCCCAGCCCCCCGCCACGGCGGCGTCACGCAGCGCCGATAGCCTGTCCCGAGTCGAGCCGACGACCGTGCCGGCCGGCCCCTCCCGACGACTCCACCGCGACACCATGCCAACCACCCCGCTGCACGCTCCTCTCCAATGGCGACACCGCTTGCGGGTCGCCACCGGCCTGCTGCTCTGGGGCGGCGCCGAGTGCCTCGCGCTGTGGCGCAACCGGCGCACGCGGCAGCGCAGCCGCTGAGGACGTTTGAGCAGGAAGACGAGGCCGGACGCCTTGGCCCGGCGGCTCCGGCGCGGCCGGCGGGTGGGCAGCGCTCAGCGCTCGCCGCGCTCGGGCAGCAGGCAGGCCTCGGCGACCTGCAGGTGGTTGTCCCGGGCGAAGTTCATGACGAAGTCCCAGGCCATGGGCTCGAGGTTCTTGAGCTCTTCGTTCACGATCACGCACTTGATGCCGTTGATGACGCGCGGCACGCAGTAAGGCGAGTAGCCGATGTGCGCCCCGATGCCGGCCTTCGCGCCACCGGGGCGGAAGCAAGACATGGCCCCCGCCAGACGCTCCGCCCAGTCGCTGGGACGGAACGTGCGCCCTTCCAGGGTCACACCTTGGATGAACACTTCGCGAGGCTTGGGGACTTGGGTCATGGATGGAAACGGCGGCCGCCCGGACATCAGGGTGAACGGCAAACCGCTATTGTGCCTTGGATGTGTTGCGCCGCAGCACGGAGCGGTTACGAAGGGCAAACTTTTGCCCGGCACTTCTTCGCGAAAACCCGCAGCCACCCAGGGGCAACCTTAGAATCATCGGCTCCCGGCCTGACGCTGGATTGACGCTCCGGCGCCGGTCTTTCACAGACCCGTCGCGACCGCCGTCCCGGGCCCGGGCCCGCCCTTTTTCGCACCATCCGACCTGGAGAGTTGATGAACGCCCCTGCGCCTGCCGCCCCGTCCGAACCGCATGTGATGCAAACCTATGGCCGCCTGCCGATCGCGCTGTCGCACGGCCAGGGTGTCTGGGTCTGGGACGTGAACGGCCGACGATACCTGGACGCGCTGGGCGGCATCGCGGTGAACACGCTGGGCCATGCCCACCCGAAGCTCGTGCCGGCACTGCAGGAGCAGATCGGCAAGATGATCCACTGCAGCAACTACTACCACGTGCCGCTGCAGGAGGAGCTCGCCGCGAAGCTGGTCGAGCTGTCCGGCCTCACCAATGCCTTCTTCTGCAACTCGGGCCTCGAGGCCAACGAGGCCGCGATCAAGATCGCCCGCAAGTTCGGCACCGACCGCGGCAATGACAATCCCGAGATCCTGGTCTTCGAGGGCGCCTTCCACGGGCGCTCGCTGGCCACGCTGTCGGCCACGGCCAATCCCAAGATCCATGCCGGCTTCGGCCCGCTGGTGCCAGGTTTTGTCCGGGTGCCGCTGAACGACATCGCCGCGGTCGAGAAGGCCCTGGATGCGCACCCGAACATCACCGCCATCTTCCTGGAAACCATCCAGGGTGAAGGCGGCGTGAAGCCCGCCCGCATCGACTTCCTGCAGCAGCTGCGTGCCGTGTGCGATCGCCGCGATCTGCTCCTGATGCTGGACGAGGTGCAGTGCGGCATCGGCCGCACCGGCAAGTGGTTTGCACACCAGTGGGCCGGCATCCAGCCCGACGTCATGCCCCTGGCCAAGGGCCTCGGCTCGGGCGTGCCCGTGGGCGCGGTCGTCTGCGGCCCGCGCGCGGCCAAGGTCATGCAGCCGGGCAACCACGGCACGACCTTCGGCGGCAATCCGCTGGCGATGCGTGCCGGCGTTGAGACGCTGCGCGTGATGGTCGAGGACAACCTGCTGGCCAATGCCGCACAAGTCGGCGCCGAGCTCAAGGCCGGGCTGGAGCGCGAGCTCGCCGGTGTGGCGGGCGTGCGTGAAGTGCGTGGCCAGGGCCTGATGCTGGGCATCGAGCTCGACCGCCCCGCAGGTGCCCTGCTGGGCCGCTGTGCCGACGCCGGCCTGATGATCAGCGTCACCGCCGACCGCGTGGTGCGCCTCGTGCCGGCCCTCATCCTCTCGAGCGACGAGGCCGCGCAGGTCGTGAGCCTGCTCGCGCCCGTGATCAAGCAATTCCTCTCGGAGACCCAGGCATGAAGCCCGGGGACAGCCTCATGCGCCACTACCTGCAGTTCAAGGATTTCCGCGCCGAAGAGTACGCCCACCTGTTCGAGCGCGCGTCCATCATCAAGCGCCGCTTCAAGAACTACGAGAAGTACCAGCCGCTGCAGGACCGCACGCTGGCCATGATCTTCGAGAAGGCCAGCACCCGCACCCGCGTGAGCTTCGAGGCCGGCATGTACCAGATGGGCGGCTCGGTGGTGCACCTCACCACCGGCGACAGCCAGCTGGGCCGCGCCGAGCCGGTGGAGGACAGCGCCCGCGTCATCAGCCGCATGGTCGACCTGGTCATGATCCGCACCTTCGAGCAGAGCAAGATCGAGCGCTTCGCGGCGCACTCGCGGGTGCCGGTCATCAATGGCCTGACCAACGAGTTCCACCCCTGCCAGATCGTCGCGGACCTCTTCACCTTCCTCGAGGCCCGTGGCATGGACCGCCGCGGCGGCATCGACATGGACTGCCTCAAGGGCCGCGTCGTGGCCTGGGTCGGTGACGGCAACAACATGGCCAACACCTGGCTGCAGGCCGCCGAGATCCTCGGCTTCACGGTCCACGTGAGCACGCCCAGCGGCTACGAGATCGACCCCAAGGTGGCGGGCATCAGCAATCCGGCCTGCTACAAGGTCTTCGCCGACCCCATGGAAGCCTGCCGCGGCGCCGACCTCGTCACCACCGACGTCTGGACCAGCATGGGCTACGAGGCCGAGAACGAGGCCCGCCGTGCCGCCTTCGCCGACTGGTGCGTCGATGCCGAGATGATGGCCGTGGCCAAGCCCGATGCGCTCTTCATGCACTGCCTGCCCGCTCATCGCGGCGAGGAGGTCGCGGCCGACGTCATCGACGGTCCGCAGTCCGTCGTCTGGGACGAGGCGGAGAACCGCATGCATGTGCAGAAGGCGCTGATGGAGTACCTGCTGCTCGGCCGGATCGGCTGAGTCACTGGCTGCATCCCGGCGTATCCCCGCCCCTGCCGTGAGCGGATCCTGGGTGATACTCCCTCGCCTTACCAGGCATTCAGGGAGTCCCCATGAGATCCGCTCTTTTCATCGTCGCCCTGACGGCGGCGCTGGCCTTCGTCGGCGCCGCGCAGGGTCAGTCCTTGCTCAAGGACGGCAGTGCCAACCGCGAACTGAGCGACCGCGTCATGGCGCTCGTGGCCAAGGGCGACATGGAGGCCGGCATCCGGCTCGCCAAGCCCTACCTCGCCATCCCGGAGTCGGAAGTCGAAGCCATGATCGTGCAGGCCAAGCTCCAGGCCCCGATGCTGGAGATGCGCTTCGGAAAGCCGGTGGGCGTCGAGTTCATCCGCGAGGAACGCGCCGGCGAGCACGTCATGCGGATCGTGCAGATCTGCCGGCATGAGAAGCACCTGACGCGCTGGAGCTTCTACTTCTACCGCACGCCGACGGGCTGGGTGCTGAACACCCTGAACTTCGACGACAAGCTTCAGGCCCTCTTCTGACCCGCTGCCCGGCGGCTGCCCTCAGTACCGCGGCCGCAGGCTGCCGTCCATGCTCCCGGCCGGGTAGAACTGCCTGAACAGCTTCCAGACCAGGCCGCTGCGGGCCGCCTTTTCCAGGGACTCCTGCAGGTGCCGGCGGTCGCTCTCGTTCAGGGCTGTCCGGGAGAGGTAGATCCCGCTGTCGTTCCAGCCCAGTTCGTCCACGGCGCCCAGGCGCAGGCGGCCGAGCAGGTGGCTCACGCGCTCGTCGGCATGCAGGGCGCTCACAAGGATCGACGGCGCCATCACCGTGACGTCCGCACCGCCGGCATCCAGCACCCGCGCCACCGAGACCGTGTCGGCCTCCAGGCGCAGCCGCCCCTGGCGCGTCAGCTCCTTCACCACGGCCTGGTAGGCGTCGCCGAAGTCGAAGCCGCGCACCAGCACCACCCGCAGATCCGACGCCTGCATGAGCGCCTTGAGTGTCGTGGGCAGCGGTCGTTCGGCGTTCAGGGCGATGACCATGGCCCGGGACTGGATCAGGGGGACGAACTCGCCGAACTCGTCGCGACGCGGTGTGCGGCTGGCCGGCACGAGCAGGTCCGCCTGCGCTTTCTCGAACATCAGCTCCTGCCGCGCGCGGGGCACGGTGCTCATCGTGAAGACGCAGCCTTCGGCCTCTCCCACTTGGCGCAGCAGCTCCGGGTAGACCCCCGTGGGCTGCCCCTGCGGCGGCAGCAGCACGCTCAGCCCGACCGGGGCGAGCGGCACCTGCATCGGGCGACTGCAGGCCGCCTGCACCTCGCCCGACAGGGCCCCAAGGAGACTGATTGAACCCAGAACCACGACCCAGGGTCGCATCCAACTGCCGACGACCATCCGTGAAACTCCCAGCAACGTCCCCGAAGCATGCCATGAAAGCACCAGCATGACGTCAGAGTCCAGGGAGACACTCGATCCATGAAACTTGCCTTGATCTCGGACCTGCATGCCAACCGCGAGGCCTTCAGCGCCGTGCTGGAGCATGCGCGGGCGCACGGCGCGGGCCGCTTCGCGGTGCTGGGCGACCTCGTCGGCTACGGCGGCGATCCGGCCTGGGTGGTCGACCAGGTGCGCGAGCTGGTGCAGCAGGGAGCCATCGCGGTCATGGGCAATCACGACAGCGCCATCGTCACCGGCCCGCTGCCCACCATGCGCGAGGACGCCCGCGACGCCATCCTCTGGACCCGCGCGCAGCTCGATGCCGAGCAACTGGCCTTCCTCGCCGCCCTGCCCATGCACCGCGAGGCCGACGACTGCCTCTTCGTGCACGCCAATGCCTTCGATCCGCAGGGCTTCGAGTACATCCAGGGTCGCCTGGAGGCCATGCGCAGCCTGCATGCCACGCACTGCCGCTACACCTTCTGCGGGCACATGCACGACCCCAAGCTCTACCACCTCTCCGGCACGGGCAAGGCCGGCGAATTCGTGCCGTCCCCCGGCGTGGACATCCCGCTGCTGCCCAACCGGCAGTGGCTGGTGATCCCCGGTTCCTGCGGCCAGCCGCGCGACGGCAACCCCGCCGCCTGCTACGCGCTCTTTGATATGACCACGGGTCTGCTGAGCTACCAGCGCGTACCCTACGACGTGGATGCCGCCGCCGCGCGGGTCCGCCACTGCGGCCTGGACGCGACCGTCGCCGAGCGCCTGGCTCAGCGCCTGCTGCAGGGAGAATGAGCATCGCCACCAGCCCGGGGACCCCAGCATGCGCGTGACCGCCGCCCGTCAAGACAGCAAGACCGCCAAGACTGACGCCGCCCTGCCCTCGCCGACCGTCGGACCGCTGGAGCCCGGCATGGTGCTCGACGCCTTCCGGCTCGAGGAGCGCCTGCACCAGGGCGGCATGGCCAATCTCTGGCGCGTGACCCGCCTCGACCCGATCCCCGGCGAGGACTTCCCGCTGCTGATGAAGGTGCCCCGCATCAAGGGCGGCGAGGACCCGGCCACCATCGTGGGCTTCGAGGTCGAGCAGATGCTGATGCCGGCGCTCAAGGGCCCGCATGTGCCGCGCTACGTGGCGCGCGGCGACTGGACGCGCCAGGCCTACATCGTGATGGAGCACATCCAGGGTCAGTCCTTGCGCCCCCGGCTCGACGAAGCGCCGCTGCCGCTGGACGAGGTGGTGGAGATCGGCTGCCGCGTGGCCACGGCGCTGCAGGACCTGCATCGCCAGCACGTGGTCCACCTGGACATCAAGCCCAGCAACATCATGTTCCGGCCGGACGGCAGCGCCGTGCTGATCGACTTCGGCCTCTCACGCCACGACCACCTGCCGGACCTGCTCGAGGAGGAGTTCAGCCTGCCGATGGGCACCGGGCCCTACATGTCTCCCGAGCAGGTGCAGTTCGTGCGCAACGACCCGCGCAGCGATCTCTTCGCCCTGGGCGTCATGCTCTACCACCTGGCCACGGGCGAGCGCCCCTTCGGCCAGCCCTCCTCGGTGCGCGGCCTGCGGCGGCGGCTGTACGTGGAGCCCGTGCCGCCCCGCGCGATCAATCCCGAGATCCCGCCCTGGATGCAGGAGGTGATCCTGCACTGCCTGGAGGTGAAGGCCGAGCGCCGCTACCAGAGCGCCGCGCAGCTGGCGCTGGACCTGCAGCGCCCCGAAGGCATCACGCTCACGCGCCGAGCCGAGCGCATGAGCAAGAGCGGCGCCATCAAGGAGCTCAAGCGCTGGTTCTTCGCTTTAGGCTCGGAGCCTGTGCTGCAGCCGAGCGTCGGCGAGCAGGTGGCGCGCAGCCCCATCATCATGGCCGCCGTGGACATCGAGAACGCCACGCCCGGGCTGCTGGAGCAGCTGCGCGAGACCGTGCGCCGCATCGTGCAGACCGAGCCCGGCGCGCGCCTGGCCTGTGTCAGCGTGATGCGCACGGCCCGCATCGGCATGGACGTGCTGACGGACAAGGATGGCAAGAGCGTCCACGTGAAGCAGCTCGTCGCGCTGAAGCACTGGGCGCGGCCCATCAGCCGCTCGCTGAACCTCGAGGATGGGCGCCTGACCTTCCACGTGCTGGAGGCGCCGGACCCGGCCTCGGCCATCATCGATTTCGCGGCCCGCAACGGGGCCGACCACATCGTGATGGGCGCGCGCGGCAACTCCGCCCTGCGGCGCTATCTCGGCAGCGTGTCGGCCCAGGTGGTCGCGGAATCGGACTGCAGCGTCACGGTGGTCCGCGAGGCCGCGGGCGGCAAGCCGGCCGACGGCCCCGCGAGCGCGGCACCGGCGTCGCCGGACACCACCGCCACACCGCCGGCCTGAGCACCAGCCTGAGCGCCTGCCTGAGCGCCTGCCTGGGCACTGGCCTGAGCGCTGGCCTCAGCGGTGTCGCCCCGGGCCCGCGGCGCCTACACTCGCCCGCATGAGCACCGACAACCCCTGCCTGCGCTGCGGCGCCTGCTGCGCCAGCTTCCGTGTGGACTTCGCCCGCGAGGAGCTCCAGAGCGAAGGCGGCGACGTTCCCGACGGTCTCTGCGTGGACGTCACCGCGAGCCTGTGCCGCATGCGGGGCACGGACCACGCCCAGCCGCGCTGCGCCGCGCTCACGGGCCAGGTCGGTGTCAACGCCGGCTGCGGCATCTACGAATGGCGTCCCTCGCCCTGCCGGGAATTCGGCCTGCGGGCGCCGCTGGGCCTCGGGGACGAGGCCTGCGCCCGGGCGCGGGCCCGGCACGGCCTGCCACCGCTGTGACGGTCCCGCCGCGGTGGCGGATGCGCCCGCGGCGTCAGTTCGTCAGCTGCTTCGTGGCCATCAGCTTGTTGAGCTTGGCCTCGTAGAGCCGCTGCTGCCCCACCGTCGGGCTCGTCTCCGCGGCGAGCGTCAGGTGGCGCGCCGCGCGCTCCTGCTGGCCGATGCCCAGCTTCGCCAGCGCGGCCCAGAAGTGCAGCTCGTGGTTGTTGGCGGAACGCGCCAGCTCCTTGGCGAACAGCGCGTCGGCCGCACGGAAGTCCGCCCGCTTCATGGCCTCGACCCCTTCGTCGAAGAACTTGAAGGGCGGCACCGGCTGCAGCGAGGCCAGCCGGGCCTCGTAGCGGGCCTGGTCCTGCTGTCGGCCGGCTTCGCGCGCCACCACCACCATATTGGCCAAGGCGACCTCGTTGTCAGGCTCCAGCGCCAGCACCTTTGTCAGGGCCTGATCCGCCAGATCGAGCCGGCCCATGCGGCGGTAGAGCACCGACAGCGTGTTGAAGCCGCCGCTGAAGCGAGCATCCGCCAGCACGGCCGCCCGCGCCCACCAGTAGGCGCCGCGCACGTCGCCGTCGTAGAGGCGCTCGGCGGCGCGGTTGTTGTAGAACATGGCGAGGATGGTGGACTCGCTGACCTCCATCGCGCGGTCCGCCCGGCGCTGCTCCTCGGGCAGGAAGTCCACGATCATCGGGCTGTCCATGGTCGAGGAGGTGCCGCGTTCCTGCAGGCGGGTGCCCAGCCCCAGGTTCACGTGGCCGGCCCGGAACATGAGGTCGGAGCCGCGCGTCCATTGCGGATCCACCATCACCGAGCGGAAGTAGATGGGCACATGGAGCTCGCGCGCGAAGGCGGCAGTCATCAGGACCAGAGAAAGGCAGTTGCCCCGCCCTTCGGCAAAGGTCTCGGCGGCCGTGCGCGTCTTCTCGCTGTCGTACTGGATCTGCAGCTTGCCGTCCTGGTAGAGCGCCCGGATCAGGCCTTCCTTGCTGCCATAGGCGCGGGACCTGGGTTCGATGGTCTTGTGCAGGAACTCCGTCATCTCGGGCGACAGCGCCAGCAGGGCATCCCGGCCGGGCAGCGTGGGCGCCGGCAGGAAGGCCTCGTCGATCAGGGGTGGCGGCGGCAGGCTCTGCTGTGGTGCCGTGGCGCAGGCCTGCAGCAGGCCGAGGACGGCCATGGCAGCGCCCCAGCGGGCGAGCGAGGACAGAGGGGAGGACGGCAGACGGCGCTTGGACATGATCGATGACTCGCAGCTCGGGGACCTGCCTGGATCATGAGCGCGTCCCGGGACCCTGACAAGGCGTGCCATCTCTCACCCCGGGACGATGCGGATGGCGCGCCGTCTGCTCAGCGCACAAACACCGCCGCGGACCACGCCGGCACATGCACCCGACGCTGCCGGCGATCGACGTGCGCCCCCTGTCGCAGCGCTTCGTCGGCGGCCTGCGGCCCCGCCAGCACCGGGTGCAGACGCCAAGGCAGGCGCGCGTCGTCCCAGGCGAACTGCTGGGGCTCGCGGCTGGCGTTGAAGACCAGCAGCACTTCCCGGAAGCCCGCCCCAGGCAGTCCCTGCCCGTCCAGGCGTGCCAGCAGCAGGGCCGGCGAGGCCGGCGCCGCCAGCCGAGGGAAGCTCAGGCGCCGCTGCACGTCGGCCGCCGTGCGCAGATGGAAGAGCCGGGAGCTGGCGCGCACGCGCAGCTGGTCGAGGAAGCGGTCCCGGGCTGCCCGGAGGTCCTGCGGCCGCGGCTTGATCGCCGGATCGGCCAGCAGCGCACGGTACAGCGGCCAGGCGGCGGCGTTGTCGGCGGCCGGCGGCAGGCCCACGCCGAAGCCGTTGTCCTGCAGGCGCCAGTCCAGCCCGTTGAACCAGTCGCCCGAGTCGTAGCTGTTCCGGTCCAGGGATTTGGAGCGCAGGATCTCCATGCCGGCATGGAAATAGGCCACGCCCTGGCTGTAGGCCGTCACCGCGGTCGCCAGCAGCTGCGAGCGCACGCGCTCCTCGTGCGTCGCGTCGCGCGGGAGGCGCAGCACCTGGTTGTCGAAGAGCGTGTGGTTGTCGTGGTTCTCGGCGTAGTTGACGACCTCGGCCGGCTCCGCGGCATAGCCCGCCGGCTGGTCCCCATAGGCGATCTCGTCCAGGCGCCGGGACACGCCGCTCGGGTCCTGCAGGCGGACGCTGCGCAGGCTGCCCGCCAGGCCGACGCGGACGAGATCCGCCGCCTGCGCCAGCGCTTCGGCACCCACGGCCTCGGCCAGCCCGTTCGGCGCCGTGTACAGGCCATTGCTCCAGCCCTGGCGCACGAGCCCGGCGGGTGAACCGTCGCCCGGAGAGCCGCCCCGCAGCGCGTCGCGGGCGCGGTCGCTGAAGGTGCCGATGCCGCTGCCATTGAGAGCCCGCTGGCTCGCCTGCACGAAGCGCGCGCCGTCGGCCACCTCACCGAAGTTCCAGCCCTCGCCGATCAGCGGAATGAAGCGCCCCGTCCGCTGCCGCAGCCGCACGGCGATGGCCTCCATCACCGCGCGCGGCTGGTGGCCCATGAGGTCGAAGCGGAAGGAGTCGATGCCGTGCCGGGCGGCCCACAGCAGGACCGACTCGCTCATCAGGTGAGCCATCATGCGGTGCTCGGTGGCCGTGTTGTCGCAGCAGGTGGAGCGCTCGACGCGGCCCTGGGCATCGAGGCGCTGGTAGTAGCCCGGCACGATGCGGTCCAGCACCGAGTGCGGATGCTGCCCCGAGGCCGGCGTGTGGTTGTAGACCACGTCCATGCCCACGCGCAGGCCGAGGCCGTGCAGGGCCATCACCATCTGGCGGAACTCCAGCAGGCGCCGGCCGCCGTCATTGGCATCGCTGCTGTAGCTCCCCTCGGGGGCGCTGTAGTGCAGCGGGTCGTAGCCCCAGTTGTAGCAGTCCTGGCCGGCGACGGCACTCACGGCCGCCTGCTGGGCCTCGCTGTCCGGCGGGGCGTCGGGCACGGCCGGCTGGCGGCAGCCGCGCTCGGGAATGCTGGCGATGTCGAACACGGGCAGCAGGTGCACATCCGTCATCCCGGCCCGGGCCAGACGGCGCAGATGCTGCACGCCCAGCGCATCGCCCTGCGTGAAGGCGCCGAAGCGGCCGCGCTGCGCAGGCGGCTGGCTGGGGTCGCGCCAGGAAAAGTCGCGGACATGCAGCTCGTAGACGCTCATGTCCGTGGACGAGGCCGGCGGCGCCGGGCGGCGGTGCGTTGTCCAGCCGGGCGGCATCCAGGCCGGGTCCTCCAGGTCGGCGAGGAAGCTGCGCCGCGAATCGGCGTTCAGGCTCACCGAGGCGGGATCGGTCACGCGCTGGCGCAGGAGGCCCTCGCCCGGCACCAGCACGTCCACAAGGAAGCGGTAGTAGGCATTGCGTGTACCCGTCGTGGCCGGCAGCGCCCAGCTGCCGCTCGCGGGCTCCCAGCGCAGGTCATGCACGCGGGAGGCCGACGATTCGGCGTCGGGATAGAGGCAGACCTGCACCCGGTGCGCCGTCGGGGCCCACAGCCGCAGGCCGGCGTCCGCGCGCCCTGGCATGAAGAGCGGCCCGTAGGCCAGCGCCTCGGCGGTATCGGCATAACGGGCATCGAGCGCGCCGGCCAGCTGCACGCGGCTGGCGTCCTGGACGAGGCCCTGCGCGTCCTCCCGCACCAGCAGCAGCTCCGCGCGCAGCCAGCGCTCATCGAGCGCCTGGCCCGCCGGCAGACGCAACACGCCGCCGTCGCGCAGATGCGGGAAGCGCTGCGCCAGCGCCGCCGGCAGCGCCCCGCCGCGTTGCAGCGGCAGGCTGGCGTCGGCCCCTCGCAGGGCCTGGCCGGCGATCGCCACCAGCCCGCCCTGCCAGGCCGCCACCAGACGCAGCGCGCCGGCCTCGCCCACCCCCGGCCATTGCAGATGGGTGACATCCAGCGCATGCGCCCTGGCCGGCCAGGCCCGCGCGCCGTCCGGCGTGGCCCGCAGCACGGCGGCCAGCCCGGGTGCATCGCAGTCGGCGAGCGCGCGGCCGCCGTCATTGGCCGCGGCCGGCCCGAACGCCCCCAGCCCCAGGGCCAGCGCCAGGGCGCAGGGTCCCAGCCGCCGCGCAGGCCAGCGCTGGAAGTCGGACGGCGGCAGGGTCGCAGGGGGACGGCTCATGGGAGGGTTCGGCGGGCTGGAAGACAAGAAATAGTAGCAAAACTACATCCGCAAAATACCTGGGTTTTCAGCAAGCAGATTTCCAACTATTCTCAGCCGCAATCATTCATCCCGCTCAGCCCCGCGAGTGGCCGCAGATCATGTATTTGAACTACAAGAACATTTTTTCGATCTTGATCGGCAGTCTGGCGCTGTGCGCCACGGCGGCCCCCGCCACCTCGCCGGCGCCGGCGCGGGCCTCGGCCCCCCCGGCCGGCTGGTCGCAGGGCGTCTTCATGGAGGTCTTCGTCCGGGCCTACCAGGACAGCGACGGCGACGGCATCGGGGACCTGCGCGGCCTCACGCGCCGCCTGGACTATCTGCAGCAGCTGGGCGTGACGGGCCTGTGGCTCATGCCCATCACCCGCAGCGCCGACCACGACCACGGCTACGCCATCACGGACTTCCGCGACATCGAGCCGGACTACGGCAGCCTGGCCGACTTCGATGCCTTCGTGCGCGAGGCCCACCGGCGCGGCATCGGCGTGGTGATGGACTACATCCTCAACCACAGCGCCAGCCAGCACCCCTGGTTCCAGGACAGCCTGACGAATCCGCAGTCGCCGTGGCGCGACTGGTACGTCTGGCGGGACCCCGCCCCCGCGGACCTCAAGGACTGGGACATCTGGGGCCACAACCCCTGGTACGCCCTGCCCGGCCAGGCCAGCGACAGCGCCCGCTTCTTCGCGACCTTCGGCCCGCACATGCCGGACTTCAACCTGCGCAATCCGGCCGTCGTGGACTACCACCGCGAGAGCCTGCGCTTCTGGCTGGACCGCGGCCTGGACGGCTTCCGCCTGGACGCCGTGCCGCATCTCATCGAGAACAGCGCCCGGGACTGGAACGACCAGCCCGAGAGCCGCGCCCTGACGGCGGACTTCGCGCGCTTGATCCGCAGCCAGCCCGGCCGCTTCAGCGTCTGCGAAGCCACGGCCAGCCCCACCGTCTACGCCAGCGCCGAGGTGTGCGGCAGCGCCTTCGACTTCGGCCTGGAGCGGCTGATCCTGCAGGCGGCGCGGGGCGAGGAGGCCGCCCTGCAGCCCCTCGTCACGCACTTCGAGCACACGCCGCTGAACATGGCCACGATGCTGGCCAACCACGACATCTTCGCTGGCGCTCGCGTCTGGGACCAGCTGGCGGGCGACGAGGCCCGCTACCGGCTCGCCGCCGCCACGTACCTGCTGATGCCCGGCATTCCCTTCCTCTACTACGGCGAGGAGATCGGCATGGCCGGCGTCGCCGGCCCGGGAGACGTGCCGCTGCGCGCGCCCATGAGCTGGACGGCCGAGGGCGGTTTCACGAGCGGCCAGCCCTTCCGCGCCGTGGCTCCGAATGCCGGCACGCACAACGCGGCCGCGCAGGCGCGCGATCCCGGCTCGCTGCTCAACCACTACAAGGCCCTGATCGCCCTGCGCAAGTCTCAACCCGCCCTGCGCGCCGGCGACTACAGCCAGGCCTTCCACTCCGGCCACGTGATCGGCTTCCAGCGCCGCGTGGAGGCCAGCCGCGGTGCTGGCCACGGCGCGGGCGGCCAGGGTCAGGTCTTGCTGGTGCTCATCAACTACGGAACCGAGCCCTGGCAGGGTCAGCCGGCCGGCGTGGACCCGTCCCGGCGCCTGCAGCCCGTGCTGCAAAGCGCCGCCCAGGGCCGCCTGGACCACCGCAGCCGCGCACAGCCCCGCCGCCCCGTGCGCGCCGGGGCGCTGCAGCTGCCGCCGCAGTCGTTCGCCGTCTACCGGCTGCTCTGATCCCCGCAGCCCGTCCTGCCTGTCCGAGAATGGTGACTCCATGCCCTTGCGCACCGCCCTGCCCCATGTCCTGCGCCGCAGCCTTCTTGCGCTCGGCCTGGCCTTCCTCAGCAGCACCCACGCCATGACACTGGACCACATCGAACCCCGCTCCTGGTGGGTGGGCATGAAGCAGCCCGGTCTGCAGCTGATGCTGCACGGCGAAGGCATCGGGCGGCTGCAGGCGCGCGTGGCGTACCCGGGCGTGACGCTGCGGGGCCAGCAGCGCCTCGAGAGCCCGAACTACCTGGTGCTGGACCTCGAGATCGCGCCCGACGCCCACCCCGGTGATGTCCCCCTCGAGCTGCTGGACGGCGCGCAGCGGGTGCTGCTGCACCCCTATCCGCTGCAGGCCCGCGCGCCCGGCTCGGCGCAGCGCCAGGGCTTCGGCCCGCAGGATGCGATCTACCTCATCGTGCCGGACCGCTTCGCACAGGGCCTGCCCGCCCCGGCGCCCGCCGGCATGAAGGAAGGCGAGCGCCGCGGCCTGCCCGGCGGGCGCCACGGCGGCAATCTCGCCGGCATGCGCCAGCACCTGGACTACATCGCCGGCATGGGCTTCACGCAGATCTGGCCCACGCCGCTCACCGAGAACAACGGCGCCGAATACAGCTACCACGGCTACGCCAGCACCGACCTCTACCGCATCGACCCGCGCTTCGGCAGCAACGAGGACTTCCGCGCCTTCGTCGGCGAGGCCCGGGCGAAGGGCCTGGGCGTGATCCAGGACATCGTGCTCAACCACATCGGCGCCGGGCACTGGTGGATGCGCGACCTCCCGACGCGCGACTGGCTCAACCAGTGGCCCACCTACACCGAGACCAGCCACGCCCGCCTGTCCGTGCAGGACCCCTATGCCGCCGACAGCGACCGCCGCGCCTTCACGGACGGCTGGTTCACGCCCAACATGCCGGACCTCAACCAGCGCCAGCCGGTGCTCGCGAACTACCTGGTGCAGAACAGCCTCTGGTGGATCGAGTACGCCGGCCTCAGCGGCGTCCGCACCGACACCTACTCCTACTCCGACAAGGCCTTCCTCGCCCGCTGGAGCGCGCGCCTGCTCGAGGAGTACCCGCGGCTGAACATGGTCGGCGAGGAATGGAGCCCGCACCCGGCCGTCGTCGCCTACTGGCAGCGCGGCAAGCGCAACCACGACGGCTACGTCTCCCACATGCCCAGCATGATGGACTTCCCGCTGCACGAGGCGCTGCTGGCGGCACTGACCGAGCCCGACGGCAACGCCACGGGCTTCACCCGGCTCTACGAGGCGCTGGCCCACGACTTCGTCTACCCCGACCCGGCGCGGCTCGTCGTCTTCGAGGGCAACCACGACACGCCGCGCGTGATCGCCGCCCTGCGCGAGGACCTCGCGCTCTACAAGATGGCCACGGCCTACCTGGCGATGACGCGGCGGATCCCGCAGTTCTTCTACGGCTCCGAGGTGCTGCTCACGAGCCCGCGCGAGCGGGACGACGGGGCCGTGCGCGGCGACTTCCCCGGCGGCTGGGCTGGCGACCCGGTCAATGCGTTCACCGGCGAGGGGCTCACCCCCCGCCAGCGCGAGGCGCAGGACTGGTTGCGGCGCCTGCTGAACTGGCGCCGCCAGCAGCCCGCGATCCACGAGGGGCGGCTCGTCCACTACAGCCCGAAGGACGGCGCCTATGTGCTGTTCCGGCAGTTGGGGGCCCGCACGCTGATGCTGGTCCTGCACAAGGGCGAGCAGGACGGCCGCCTGGCCGTCGACCGCTACCCCGAGATGCTGCGCGCCGGGCAGCGCTGGCATGAGGTCATGAGCGGCCGCCGCGGCACGCTGGGGCAACACCTGGCCCTGCCGGCGCGCTCGGCCCAGATCTTCGAGCTGGAGGACTGAGGTCCCGGCCTTCCCGCCTCCGCGGCGCGACGTCACCTCTGTCAGGCTCTACGGTGGACGTTCAGCGCGGACGCCCGCATACTGCGCGGCACCGGGGCAGGACGCCCAGTCGCGGGTCCACGCGGCAAGACCTGTCCCCGCCAGCAGGGAGTCAGCGCCGTCGTGTCCAAGCCACCGAGCCCGCATGAGCAGGAATCCGCCAGGCGTCTGCATCTGGCGGTCCTCTTCAGTGACCTCAGCGAGTCCAGCCAGCTCGCGGCCCGCCTCGAGGCCGAGGACTATCTCGAGCTGCTCGCCCGCGTCCGCGAGATCTGCCGCCAGGCCGTCACCAAGCACCAGGGGCTGATCGTGCGTCTGCAGGGCGACGGGATGCTGGCGGTGTTCGGCTACCCCCAGGGCGGCGAGGACATCGCCCGCCGCGCGACCGAAGCGGCGCTGGACCTGCACGCCGGCGTGGCACGGCTGCGCACCGCCGCGGGCCCGGCCAAGCCGCCCCTGCAGATGCACAGCGGCATCCACGCCGGGCTGACGCTCGTGGTCGAGGGGGACTTCGAGCGGGGGCGCCTGGACCTGCTGGGCGAGCCGCCCAACGTCGCGGCGCGCCTGTGCGAGCACGCCGGCCCGGGCGAGGTCTGGGTGAGCCAGGCGGCGCTCGGCCCGGAGCTGCACCAGTTCGAGCACCGCCCCGTCCAGCCCCTGCGCCTGCGCGGCCTCGCGGAAGCCTTGGCGGCCGTCTGCATCACCCGGCGCGGCCAGATCCTGACCCGGCTGGAGGCGCGCGTCCGCCAGGGCGCCCTGCCCTTCGCGGGGCGCGAGCCCGAGCTGCAGGCGCTGCGCGAGCAGCTGCATCTGGCGGCCGAGAACGGGCCGCGTGCCGCCCTCGTGCACGGCTCTCCGGGGCTGGGCAAGACCCGGCTGTGCGAAGCGCTGATCGCCCACGCCCATCGCGAGGGCTGGCGCATCCACCGCGGCTACTGCGACAGCCATCTCCATGGCGAGCTCATGCAGCCCTGGATGCAGCTGCTGCGCGCCTGCTTCGGCCAGCCGGGGCTCAGTCCGCAGGACCAGCTGCCCACGGCGCCGGACCTCGCGGCCCTGCTGCAGGCGCTGCCGCCCGAGCTGCAGGGCGACGCGGCCGCCTGGCTCGAGGCCCTGCGCCCGCAAGAGCACCCGCGCGGCACGGCGCAGTCCTGGCGGGACTGGTTGCCGCGCGTGCCGGCGCTCTTCCAGGCCCTGGGCCGTCAGCAGCCGCAGCTGGTCTTCCTCGACGACTGGCAGTGGGCGGACCAGGCCAGCCAGCAGATCCTGGAGCAGCTGCTGCGCCAGACCCGGCTGCCGCTGCTGGTCCTGCTGACGAGCCGGCAGGCGGAGCTGGGCCCGCTGCAGGCGCGGCGCGACTTCCACACCCTGCCCCTCGGCCCGCTGTCGCTGGAGGACTGCCGCCCGGCGGTGAACCAGCTGCTGCCCGGCTTGCACCCCTTCCTCGTCGAGCGCATCCATGCCCAGGGCGGCGGCAATCCGCTCTACATCGAGGAGCTGTGCCACTGCGCCGCCCAGCTGCCGCCCGGTCAGCTGGCGCAGCGCCTGGAAGAGCCCCGCCCCACCCGCGGCGCCTGGGCAGGGCTCGAGCTGCCCTGGCTGCGCGGCCTGGTCGAGGCACGGCTGGAGCGTCTGCCCGAGAACGAGCTGCTGCTGCTGAAGACGGCCGCCGTGATCGGCACGCACCTGCCGATGTGGCTGCTGCAGCGCCTGTGCGGCGAGGACTGCCTCGACGCCCTGACCCGGCTCGACCAGCAGGACCTGCTCTACCCCGCCCAGACGCCGGGGCAGCTGCGCTTCAAGCATGGCATCACGCGGGAGGTGGTGTACCAGCTCGTCGGCGCCCCGCAGCGGCGCGAGCTGCACGGCCGCATTGCCGCCATCCTCCTGGAGACCCAGCCCCAGGACGCCGAGGGCGCGACGAGCGACTGGGCCGGCTGGCAGGCTGCCCTGGCCTATCACCACGCGCAGGCCGGCGAATGGCCGCAGGCCGCCCACCATGCCGAGCAGGCGGGCGCCCACGCCGAACAGGGCGCCGCGCCGGACCGCGCCCAGCACTTCTACCGCACGGCCCTGGACGCCCTCGCCCGCAGCGCCGAGGCGCCGGACGGCCCGGACGGCTACGCCAGCCAGGTGCGCATCCTGCAGCGGCTGGGCCTCTCCTGCGTCTTCGATCCGTCCCCGGAGGACCTGAGCTACTTCGACCAGGGCTGGGAGCAGGCCCGCCGCCGCCAGGACCACGCCACCCAGACGCTGGCTCTTTTCTGGCGCGGCTACGTGGCCTACGCCCTGGGCATGACCCAGCCCGCCGTGGCGGACCTGCGCGAGGCGCTGCTCGGCCTGGAGCGCCTCAGCGCCGAGGCGGGGGCCGACCCGCGCGCGAGCCCCTGGCCGGCCATGCTCGTGCAGGCGCAGGCGACGCTCGGTCAGGCGCTGGCGGCGGCCTGCCACTACGAGGCCGCCGTGGACCTGCTCGACGCGGCCATCGCCGTCAAGCGCCAGCATCGCAGCGGCAGCCGCCCCGCGGTGGGTTCGGCCTATGCGCTCGCCTGCAAGGCGGCGGTGCTGGGCGACTGGGGCACCTTCGCGGAAGCCGACGAGTGCTTTGCCGAGGCGCGCCAGGCCATTCTCGGCGCCGGCCACGAGGTCGAGGGCTCGGTGCTGTGCCTGCAGGCCCTCGTCCAGCTGTGGCAGGGGCAGTGGCAGGCGGCCCAGCAGTTGGCGAGTCAGGCCGTGCAGATCGCCCAGCGGGTGCGCAATCTCTATGTCTTCGGCATGAGTCGCGCGCTGCTGAGCCGCGCCCAGTGGCGCCAGAGCGCGCCGGGAAGCGACGCCCAGCTGCGCGCGCTGCAGTCGCTGGAAGAGGCCACGCACTGGCTGCATGCGCGGCACAAGCGCCTCTTCGGCTCGCTGCTGCACGGCTGGCTGGCCGAGGCCCATGCCGAGCTGGGCCACTACGCGACGATGCGCCGCCAGGCCGCCCTCGCCCTGCGTCGCTCACGCGAGGGAGACCTGCTGGGCGCCCCGACCGCCCTGCGTGCGCTGGCCGTGGCCGCCGCGCGTGGGCACGGCACCCGGCCGCCCTCGCACTACCTCGCCCTGGCCCAGGCCCTCGCGAAGCGCCGGGGCTCGCTGCACGAGACGGCGCTCAACCGCCTGTGCGAGGCCGACGTGCTGCTGCTGCAGGGCGACACGGCCGGCGCGTTCCAGCAGCTGGAGGCGGCCGAGCCGCCGCTGCGCCGGCTGGGGATGGACTGGCACCTGGCGCTGCTGGAGGCACGCCGGGTCACGCGGTCCGTGCCCTGATCCGGCGGACGGCCGCGCCGCTCAGGCCGGCGGTGGCGCGACCATCCACATCAGCTGCGCCTGCGAGCCCGTCTGCAGCTCAGCCTGCAGCAGCCCAGCGCACATGCCCAGCAGCATGCCCATGGCGGCCTCGTAGCCCGGGCAGGCATGGAGCGGATGCGGCGCGCCGGCCCGGCGCTGGCCGCCGAACACGAGGCTCAGGTCGGCCGGCTGTGCCTGCGCCGCCTCGCCGCCGGCCTCGCGCGCCTGCCACTGGACCTGCGTGCCGCTCATGAGCCCGAGTACCACGCGGCGGCCGGCCGCGACCTCGACGCCCGCACCGGCACTCCCTCCAGCCCCTCCAGCCTCGCCGGCCCCGAGCGCATGCCCCGTGCGCGCCGTCCGCCAGATCATGTCGGGCACCGGGTGGCGCAGCAGCGCCTGATCGAGCCAGGGGCGCAGCGCCCGCTCGGCCTGCCCGAGGTCCGGGATGCCCGGCGCCGCCAGCAGCTGGGCGCGCGCGAGCCACAGCCGCGGATCGCCCCGGCTGTCCATCAGCGCGCGGCGCCAGCAGCCGTCCACCGTGGGCAGGAAGCCCATCAGCACGCCGATGCAGGTGCTCGCGAGCTCGGCGTCCGTCAGCCCGGGCAGCGCCGCGAACAGGGCTGGGGTAAGCGTCCCCGCCGGTGTGCCGCCGTCGGCGCGCGCCCGGGCGACCCACGCCGTCACCGCCGCCAGCAGCTGGCGCCCGTGGCGCTGGCCCTGCTCCTCGGCCGCCGTGCCCTCGGGCAGGGGCTGGAAGAAGTAGCGCGAGGGCGTGTCGAAGTGCCCCGGGCAACGCGGCGCCGCCTGCTCGTCCGCCTGCCAGTGCCAGTCCCGCGTCGCGGCCTGGACATGGGTGCCATCGGGCAGGCCGAACCAGTGCCGGGACAGGCGCGCCAGCACCTCGTCGCTGAGCCGCTTGAGGTCCAGCGGCACGCGCTGCGAGGGCCCGGGTGCGGCCGATGCCGTGCCCTCGGTCCACCAGCGGCGCAGCACGTCGACCATCGCCGCGCGGCTCAGGCGGTAGGCCTCGTCCCGGCCGAGCGTGCCGAGGATCGCGTTGACGGGATCGGCCAGCCGGTCGTAGGCGGCACCGGCGTCCATGCCCAGGAAGATGGGGCCGATGGAGTTCAGCATGCGGGCCTGGTAGCCGCACACCGAGTAGCGGCCGTGCGGATCCTGCAGGACCTCCTGCAGCAGCGCCGGGTCGCCGACGAGCACACCGTAGTCGGTGCCGGTGTCCAGCACGCCGCCATGCAGCTCGCGCACGGCGGCCCAGAGCTTGTCCGGCACGCCCTGCTTGCGGGCGACCATGTCCTCCAGGCACTGCTTCCACGCCGCCGCGCCGGCGACCTTGAGCGGCCCCTGCAGTTGCTCGATGAGGGCCTGCCCCTCGCGGGCCGGATCGGACACGGGGCTGGATGCCGGGGCAGGCGCCGCAGCCCCCGGAGGCTGCGCCAACCAGGCCAGCGCGCGCAGGCTGGGCAGGAAGGCGTACATCCCCCAGGCGAGCTGCACGAAGGGCTGTGGCGCTGCCGGCGCGCGGCGCGGGTCCGGCTCCTCGTCCAGGAAGACGCGGACGACCTGCTGCTGCCCGTTCGCGTCCTCGCGCAGGAAGCGCAGCGTGCGGCGCTCGCCGAGGCTCGGCACGCCCAGCAGCGGGTCGCCCTGCGCCGAGCCCACGCCCGTGGCATTGCCCCCGGCCAGCCAGCGCTGCACCACCTCGAACTGCTCGGCGATGCTGGCATTGCAGGCCATGAAGAAGAGCCCCCGCTCGCGCGCGGGCACGCGCCCCGCCAGCTCGTCGGGCGTGACGTCCGGGCCGTAGGACATGCCCCGCCGCAGCAGGCGCGGCACGGGCTCCCGCCCACCCGGGCAATGGCCGTTGGGCTGCCCCTCGCGCGGGTTGGCGCGCCGCACATGCGCCTGGAAGGGGCACTGCAGCCCCTGGGGGTCGCCGCGGTAGTCGAAGTCGTTCGGGCCAGGGCCGTCCGGCGCGACCAGCGGGCGGCCGTCGGGCATGCGGCCCATCAGCGCGCCCTTGAGCTCGTCCACGCTGATCCGCACGCCCTCCCGGCCCAGCCGTGCCGATTCCGCGGCCAGACGCTGCTGCAGCCGCTCCGGGAACTGCCGCAGCTTGCGGATCACCAGGAAACTGCCGTCGGCGAGCAGCGGGTCGTCCGCCAGCGCCGGATCGCCGTCGCCGCGCTGGCTGGGATGCCCGAGCAGCAGCTCGCCGAGCGGCAGATCGTCGCGGGAGCGCGGGGTCGCGGGGGGCGCGTCGCCCGTCGCCTCCGTGGCCGTCGGACCGAAGCGAGGCTGGCTGATGCCATCCACGAAGCCGAAGTGCTCCACCACCGGCGCTCCGGCCGACCCGGTGCCCGCGCGCGGTCGGCCGACCGTCTGGCGGCGCATGGGCTCCACCGCCAGCACGCTCAGGCCGGGCTCCGATGCCAGCGCCTGGAAGGCCGCGAAGAGCGGATGCTTCGGTCCGAACTCGTCGTCATGCGCGGCCCCGGGCGCCAGCACGCGCCACTGCAGCACGAGGTCCACCTCCGCCAGATCGACGCGACCGCCCGGCCCCGCCGCCGCGGCCTCCTGCGGCGAGAGGCCATGCCGACGCGGCCGCTGCCAGTGCACCGGGTGATTGCTGCGCAGATCCCCCAGCAGGTCGGCGCGGGCCTCCATGCCCTCGACGAACTCGCGGGGCAGCCGGCCCAGCGTCTCGGCCGGCACCCCCAGGCGGCGCAGGCCGCGCAGGGTGAAGGCCAGGTTCAGCAGCGGCTGCCGGCGGGCGTCGTCCGGATGCCCCAGGGCCGGCAGCTGGCCCGTCAGCCATTGCCGGAAGGCCGTGCGACTGCGGATCTGCAGCAGGACTAGCAGGCCATGGCTGGTGTCCGGATCCGGCCGCAGCAGCCCGGCCTGCAGGGCCTGCGGCGCGGGCACGGGCGGCGGCGGGCGCTGCGGGCGGCGGGACGCGGGCGGCGGCTGGAAGAACCAGGCCAGCTCGGTCCGGAACTGGGCCTGCAGGCCCGGCTCCAGGGCCAGCTGCCGGCGCAGCAATGGCTCGCGCAGCTCCACGAGCAGGTCCTGCGCGGCCCGCAGCAGCACGGCGGCATCGCGCGCGTCCGGGTCCGGCGTCTCGGCGAAGAAGTCGGTCAGCGCATAGAGCCCCGCCAGCGCCTCAAGGCCACGGGCCAGCACGGCCGACGGCGCGAGCCGGGCCTGCTGCAGCGCCGTCTCGGACGGGTGCGGGATCCGCAGCCGGGCGATGGCCTGCTCCGACACGAGATGCGCGGGGCAGCCCGTGGCGCCGGCGTCGCCGTCGCGCTGCAGCCGCTCCACGTCCACCAGGTAGCGCAGGTCCTGAACGCTCAGGCCCGAGGCGATGTAGAAGAAGCCCGCCTGCACCTGCTGGCGGCGGATCCAGTCGACATAGGTCTCGAAGGCGCTGTCGGCGGCCAGCGGGTAGCCCTCGCAATGGCAGAAGATCACGTCCAGCAGCGGGCCCAGGTCGCGCCAGACCTTGCGGATGTAGGGCTCCCAGCCGCTGTCGAAGGTGACGGCCAGCAGCAGCTGGTTCGAGGGCTCGAGGATGGCCAGGCGGAAGCTGTGCAGCGTCTGGACCCGCGCCACGACGTCGGAGAACGCCGAGCCCTGCTCCTGCTCGCGGGTCTTCGATCGCGCCGCCATCAGCGTGGCGAAGAGCAGGCGCAGGCGGGAGACATACGTGCAGGCATCGCCGCTGGGCACGAAGCCGCGCTTGAGTGGCGCCAGCAGCGTCAGTTCCGTCATGCCCTGCAGGTGCAGGCTGGTGGCGGGGGATGCGGTCATGTCGGGCTCCCTGGGCGGTGGGTCACACGGGCTTCACACGAGCGCTCCGCGCGGCGGTCGGCGCAGCGGGCGAGGCGCGGTGCTCAGGACCATAGCAGCCCAAGCACGCGGCCGGGGTCCTCGTTCGTGGGGCGGAAATACCCGAGCAGACGCAGCGAGGCGTCGAGGCAGAGGCCGCCGCCGGCCATGCCCTGGGGACTGGCATCGTGGCGCCACCACGGCCCGTCCGGCCGCAGCAGGGCCAGACACAGCCGCGGCGGCTGGCCCGGGTCCGCGCCCAGGAGCAGCATGGCGCCGGCCCGTGGCGAGGCGCACTGCGGCCGCAGCAGCGGTGCCGATGTCGGACGGGCGCTGGCCAGGCCCGCCCCCGCGGCACCGGCCGCCAGGGGTGCCGACCACACCGGCCATCGGACGGGAAGATCCAGCGCATGGCGCGGCAGCGCACTGATCGCCCAGCCCGCTTCCTGCGACAGCCCCCCGAGCTCGCCCGCCAAGGGCAGCAGGCGCTGTCCGCCCAGGTCGAGGGCCAGCGCGGCGGCACGCTGTGGCGCGGCAGCCCGAGCCCCCGGCGTGAGCGTCACTCGTGGCCCGGGCCACAGGCACAGGAGGCGCCGCGTCCAGGCCTCGAGCACCGCCGTCCGAGGCGGCGATGCCGAGGCGTCCGCCAGACGCCCCGGCACCAGACCCCGCAGCCCCTCGGCCGGCGAGGCCAGCCCCGACCAGTGCTGCCACCCCGGGCTGGCCTGCAGGCGCTCCGGACTGTCGACGCACAGGCCGAGGTCCCGGGCGAGCACGAGCAAGGAAGGATCCTCGGGCAGCAGGGCAAGCTGGCGCAGCAGCCAGGGCACGACCTGACCCCGCGATTCCGCCGCCTCGATCCAGGCGTCCGGGCGTGCGGCCCCCTCCGGGGTGCGATCGCTGCCCTCGGGGCGCCAGTCCGCCAAGGCATCGGTCAGGCTCGAGCGCAGCAGCCCCTGCGCGTCCAGGCGCTGGATCACCTGGCCCCACAGGTGGCGCTGCCGCCCGGTGAGGTCAATCGGCGGCATGGGCGCCGCCATCGCCATCGACATCGCCATCGAAATCCTGCCGGCCCTCCGGCCCGCCCGTTGTCATCACACCGCGTCCCTCCCCTGCCCAGGCCGGCACCACGACGGCCTGCGGCGCGATTCTAGGAACGCAAGTGAGGGGCCCAAGCCCATCGCATCCGTCGACTTGAGGATGCTTGTTGCCGGCCGATGATGCTGCAAAGCGGGCGCGCTTGGTGGTAGAACGTGAGCCAGCATCCGTCCACCTCCAGGAGCCGCCCGTGAGCCCATCCCTGCCTGCGCCCAGCACTCGCAAGATCCTCGTCGCCCAGGGCGGCGGCCCCACCGCCGTGATCAACCAGTCGCTCGTCGGCGTGGTGCTGGAAGCCCGGCGGCACAAGGGCATCGACCTGGTCTACGGCGCCCGCCACGGTGTGCGGGGCATCCTCAACGAGGACTTCGTCGACCTGACGCAGGAGACCAGCCACAACCTGGAGCTCGTCGCCGGCACGCCGGCCTCGGCCCTCGGCTCCACGCGGGACAAGCCCGACCTCGCCTACTGCCAGCAGATCTTCGAGGTGCTGCGCGCCCACGAGATCGGCTACTTCTTCTACATCGGCGGCAACGACAGCTCCGACACGGTGCGCATCGTGGCCGAGGAAGCGCGCAAGGCCGGCTATCCGCTGCGCAGCATCCATATCCCCAAGACCATCGACAACGACCTCGTCGGCAACGACCACACGCCGGGCTTCCCCTCGGCGGCACGCTTCGTGGCCCAGGCCTTCGCGGGGGCCAACCTGGACAACGCCGCCCTGCCCGGCGTCTACGTCGGGGTCGTGATGGGCCGCCATGCCGGCTTCCTGACGGCCGCCTCGGCCCTGGGCAAGAAGTTCGACGACGACGGCCCGCACCTGATCTACCTGCCCGAGCGCGTGTTCGAGGTCGAGCGTTTCCTGGCGGACGTGAAGGCGGTCTACGAGCGCCACGGCCGCTGCGTGGTCGCCGTGAGCGAGGGCATCCACGACGCCAGCGGCCAGCCCATCCTCGCGCAGCTCGCCAAGGAGCTGGAGCACGATGCCCACGGCAATGTGCAGCTCTCCGGCTCCGGCGCGCTGGCCGACCTGCTGTGCGAGGAGATCAAGGCCCGGCTGAAGATCAAGCGCGTGCGCGGCGACACCTTCGGCTACCTGCAGCGCAGCTTCGTGGGCTGCGTGTCCGACGTGGACCAGCGCGAGGCGCGCGAGGTGGGCGAGAAGGCCGTGCAGTACGCCATCTGGGGCGACCGCGACGGCTCGGTGGCCATCAAGCGCAACGGCTACTACTCGGTGGATTACGAGCTGCTCCCGCTGGAGGCCGTGGCCGGCAAGACCCGCGTGATGGAGGACCACTTCATCAGCGACTGCGGCACCGACGTCACCGACGCCTTCCGCCTCTACCTGCGCCCGCTGCTGGGCTCGGGCATGCCGGACGCCTTCCGGCTGCGGCCGAATCCGGTGGCCAAGGTGCTCCGGCGCTGAGCTTCAGGACATCAGCCGCGCCGCACGATCGAGCTCCCTCGCCATGAGGCTGGCCGCGGTGCCGTTGTTGACCAGCCGCACGACCTGCTGGTCGAAATGGGAGAGGAACTCGCCGGCCCCCGGCGCCGTCTGCAGCACCGCGAGGTGGATGGGCGTCGCCGCGACCGACTGCTCGCCTTCGACGATGGCGCTGTCCCCCGCGCTCACGCGTTGCATGTGCAGCCGCCCGCCGAGTTCCGTCGCCACGACGTAGTCCAGGCGCTGGCGCACGAGCTTCTCGAAATTGAGCGCGTCCGAGGCGACGTCCTCGCAGAGGAAGTCCCCGCGGGCACGGGGCTGGTCGAACCCGGCGCCATAGGACCAGCCGCGGATGACGCCAACGCGGCGGCCATTCAGGTCAGACAGGCGCCGGAACACGGGCGCCCGCCCGCGCAGCGAGAACACCGACAGCCGCTCGATGAAGTAGGGCTGGCTGAACAGGCAGCGCTGCTCGCGCTCGGGCGTGCGGATCACCGCGCCGGCGACTGCCGTGCCCGCCATCAACTCCGAGAGCACACGCTTGAAGGGTTGGGCCCGCAGGCGCACAGGCGGGCTCGCCCCCGCCAGCGCCGCCCCGACCAGTGCCGGGTAGAGGCCGAGGGCGCCCGTGCCCTGCGCGTCCTTGTACATGGTCGGCACCGAGCCGTCGTCGAACACGACGTCGAGTGCCGCCTGGCCCGGCAGGGACCAGGCGCCGGCCTTCCACGGCCAGGCCAGGGCGCCGGCCATGAGCGCGCGTCTCAGCATGCCATCTCTCCCTGGGCGGTCGGTCCGTGCCGCCGCCCGTGTGTGGGAGCGACGATAGCCCGGGCCCGCCGCGAGGGTCAAGCGGCGCCACCACCCCGGCGGGCAGCCGCCTGCGGCGTCAGTCCCGGCCGGTATCGGAAGCGTGCCAGGCGCGGATCAGCGCCCGGGCGTCAGAGCAGGCGCGCGAGCAGTCCGCCCTCGGCGGGCAGGCCCAGCGGCACCCACACCCGCACCGGATCGCCCGGCGCCACCTGCACGGGCTCGCCGTCGAGGTTCTGCATCTGCGTCAGCTCGACGATGCGGTTGCCGCTGGGGTGCAGCAGCTCCACGCGGTCGCCCACGGCGAAGCGGTTCTTGGCCTGCACCTGCACCCAGCCGTCCTCGCGCACGGCCGTCACCTCGCCCACGAAATGGCTGCGGTGCAGCTCGCTGTGGCCGCTGATGTAGTTCTGGTAGTCCTGCGCCGGGCGGCGCTCGAGCAGGCCACCGGTGTAGCCCCGGTTGGCCAGGCCTTCCAGTTCCAGCAGCAGCTCGGGGTTGAAGGGGCGGCCGGCCACGGCGTCGTCGATGGCGCGGCGGTAGACCTGCGCCGTGCGGGCCACGTAGTAGAGGCTCTTGGTGCGGCCCTCGATCTTGAGGGAGTCCACGCCGATGCGCGCCAGGCGCTCGACGTGCTCGACGGCGCGCAGGTCCTTGCTGTTCAGGATGTAGGTGCCGTGCTCGTCTTCCATGATGGGCATGAGCTCGCCCGGGCGGCCCTTCTCCTCGAGGAAGTAGACCTTGTCCGCCGCCGGATGGCGCTGGCCGCCCCCGCAGGTCGAGAAGCTGCTCTCGGCTTCGGCCTGGGCCTCGGCGAAGTTGAAGTCCGCGTCGAGCTTGCCCACCGGCACCGCCTCGCCCGAGAGAGAGTCCTCGCTCGCGGGCGAGGCGCCGTACTCCCAGCGGCAGGCGTTGGTGCAGGTGCCCTGGTTCGGGTCGCGGCGGTTGAAGTAGCCCGAGAGCAGGCAGCGGCCGGAGTAGGCGATGCACAGCGCGCCGTGCACGAAGACCTCGATCTCCATGTCCGGGCACTCGTTGCGGATGGCCTCGACCTCGTCCAGGCTCAGCTCGCGCGAGAGGATGATGCGCTCCACCCCCGCCTTCTGCCAGAACTTCACCGCCGCCCAGTTGGTGGTGTTGGCCTGCACGGAGAGGTGGATGGGCACCTTCGGGAAGAGGCCCTTCTCCATCTGGTCCAGCACCTGCATGATCAGGCCGGCGTCGGCCATGATCAGCGCATCGGGCTTGAGCTCCACCACCGGCTGGATGTCCCGCAGATAGGTGCGGACCTTGTCGTTGTGGGCGATGAGGTTGCTGGTGACGAAGAACTTCTTGCCCCGCTGGTGGGCCTCGTCGATGCCCTGGGCGATCTGCTCCAGGCGGAATTCGTTGTTGCGGGCGCGCAGCGAATAGCGCGGCTGGCCGGCATAGACGGCGTCCGCGCCGAAGTCATAGGCGGCGCGCATCTTGGCCAGGGACCCGGCCGGGAGAAGGAGTTCGGGGGCTTTGAGCGACATGGGCGTATTGTCGCCGCATGTCGCCTCAGCCCCCGCTCAGGGGCATCGCCGGGCTCAGAGCGCGCGGCGCAGCAGGTTGGTGTAGCGGTCCATCGCGCCCAGCGTGGTCACGCCGTCGCCGGCGGCGTTCTTCACGGGCGTGGGCACGCGAAGGTCGCTGGTGAGGGCCGGGCCCTGGCCCTGGGTGCCGGAGAAACCGTCGCCCCAGGTCAGGAGCGTGCCGTCCTTGCGCAGCGCCAGCGAATGCGAGTAGCCGGCCGCCAGCGTCGCCGTGCCTTCCAGCTGCAGCAGGCCGCTCTCGGCCACGACGGGCGCGGCATAGGCCGTGCCGTCGCCCCGCGGGCGGTTGACGCCATCGCCGAGCTGGCCGTCGGTGCCCCGGCCCCAGCTCCAGACGCGCCCCGCGGCGTCCAGGCTCATCGCGTGGTTGCCACCGGCCACCACCATGGTCTGGCCCGTCAGCAGGCCGCCGCCCGCGCCCGTCTGGACGCGCACGGCGCCGGCCAGATCCGTCCGCGTGCCCTGGCCGAGCTGGCCGTTGTCGTTGTCACCGAAGGCCCAGACCTCGCCGGTGGCGGTCAGGGCCAGGCCGAGGCCATAGCCGGCGCTGATCGCCGTCATGCCCTTGAGCGCCTCGCCGCCGCCGGACACGGCCACGTGGGCCGGCATGACCTCGTTGTTGGACACCGGCAGCTGCAGCATGCGGGTCACCATGCCGGGGAAGCCCCAGACGGCCACGCGGCCGTCCGCGCGCAGGGCGCTGCCCCAGTTCCAGCCGGCGGCGATGGCGCGCACGTCCGTCAGCACGCCGCCCTCCGGCGCCTTCACGTAGCCGGGGTAGCGCTTGACGCCGCCGCCCTCCTGGCCGCTGTAGTAGCCCCAGGAGTAGACGTGGCCGTCGTCCGCCAGGGCCATGGCATTGCTCTCGCCGGCGCTGATGGCCACGATGCCGCTCAGGCGCGCCTTGGCGGTGGCGTCCGCCACATAGTCCGGCAGCTTCCAGGTGCCCGTGGGCTGCAGGCGGGCCAGCTGCGAGCTGGTCGAGTCGTTGAGCCCCCAGGACAGCACCTGGCCGTCCTCGGTGAGGGCCAGGCCGAAGAGCTCGCCACCGGCCACGGCCACGATGCCCGACAGCGGCTTGTCACCGCCGGGCGCGAGCACCTTGAGCGGCAGCGCGCTCATGCCCAGCTCGCTGCCGGCCTTGTTCTGGCCCAGCTGGCCTTGCGAGTTGTAGCCCCAGGCCAGCACCTCGCCGGCACTGGTCACGGCCAGCGAGAAGTGGCGGGTGGCCCCGGCCACGCCGACCGGCTGGGCCTGCGGGATCACCTTCACGCTCACCTTGGCGCTCACGCCGCCGCCCGTCACGGTGACGGTCTGCGCGCCCAGGCGCAGGCCGGTGATGCTGCTGCAGTCGGCCGCCACGGTCAGCTTCACCGGGTCGTCGCTGCTGCAGCTGAGCGGGCCGGCGACGCTCGCGCCGCTGCCGTCCTTCAGCGTGACGCTGGCCGCGCTGGCCACGCGCCAGGCCGTCTTGCCGGTGGCAGGCGTCACCAGCGTGGCGACCGGGGTCGGCGTGGGGGTGGGCGTCGGCGTAGGGGTGGGCGTCGGCGTCGGCGTGGGGGTGGGGGTGGGGGTGGGGGTGGGCGTGGGGGTCGGGGCGGGCGTCGGCGTGGGCGACGAACCGCCACCGCCACCGCAGGCGGCCAGCAGGGCCGTGCTCAGCAGGATGGCTCCGACGGGCTTCAGGCCCGCAGCAAGGGAATGGCGCATGAAAGGATGTCCTCGGGGTGGGAGCGCTCGCGACGGGCGCCCGATCGTTTCCCAACGATCGCCGCGGGCGTCTTCTGGTGGACGTCTCGACACGGCGGGGCGGAATGTAGCCGGGCCCCGCGCGGGGGATGTTTGCAAGTCCGTTTCAAGGCGTGAGCAAACGTGACTTCAGCCCCGAGGCCAGCATTCAGTTTCAGTCTTGACAGAAATTGCAGACACCCTAGACTGCGAGGCATGGAACTCAGCAGCAGCGCACGTCGATTCATCGTCCACTGGGGAGAAATGGGCACCGCCTGGGGCGTCAACCGCACCGTGGCCCAGATCCACGCCCTGCTCTTCTTCCATGGCCGCCCGCTCAACGCCGAGGACATCGCGGACACCCTCAACGTCGCCCGCTCCAACGTCAGCACCAGCCTCAAGGAGCTGCAGAACTGGCAGCTGATCCGCGTGGTGCACCAGCTCGGCGACCGGCGGGACTACTTCGAGACCTCCGTCGACGTCTGGGAGCTGTTCCGGACCATCGTGCGCGAACGCAAGGAGCGCGAGTTCGACCCCACGGTGCGGGTGCTCGGCGAGATCGTGGCGGACCCCTCCTTCGCCAGCGAGCCGCCCGACGCCCAGGACCGCGTGCGCGAGGCCCTGCGCTTCATGGACACGCTGGGATCCTGGTCCGAGGAGATGCTGCGGCTCTCGCCCAGCACGCTGGAGAAGGTGCTCAAGATGGGCGCCAGCGTGCAGAAGTTCGTGCGCGGCGACGCCAAGTCCGGCAGCACTTCCTAGGGCCGATGCGCCCCTTTTTGCCCCTAAATTTCTGTCATTACCGAAATATCAGACAAACAGAAAGGCACCCCATGGCCCCCCGCCTCTACCCGCTGACGATCTACTACGACGGCAGCTGCCAGCTCTGCAGCGCCGAGATCGAGAACCTCCGGCTGCGCGACACGCAGGCCCGCTTGCGGTTCGTGGACTGCAGCCCGGCCGACTTCCTCTCGCCCGTGCCCGGGGCGGACCGCGCGGCGCTGATGGACGTCATCCATGGCGTCGGGGCGCAGGGTCAGGTCTTGCGCGCCGTCGATCTCTTCGAGGCGGCCTACCGCGCCGTCGGCCTGCCCTGGGTGAGCCGGGCCCTGGTGCATCCGCTCGTGCGGCCGCTGGCGGACCGGGTCTACCCCTGGATCGTGCGCCACCGCCACCGCCTGCCGCGCGGCCTGATCGCGGCCCTGTTCGAGCGTGCGGCCCGCCGTGCCGCGGCGCGAGCGCATTGCCGGGATGGCGCCTGCGCGCTGCCACCGGAGAGCCGCTCATGAGCGCCCCCCTGCGCCGGGTTCTGGTGTGCGGCGCCCAGGGCTTCATCGGCCGGCACATCGTCCGGGCCCTGCAGCGCGAAGGCTTCATCGTGCGGGCCGGCGTGCGCGAGCGTGCCGTGGCCGCCTTGCCCGACGGCGTCGAGCCCTGCCCCATGGACTTCAGCCGCGACACCCACCCCGAGCCCTGGCATGCCCGCGTGGCCGATTGCGAGGCCGTGATCAACGCCGTGGGCGTGCTGCGCGAGACCGGCGCGCAGGCGATGGACGCCATCCACCACACCGTGCCCGCCGCGCTCTTCAGTGCCTGCGCCAATACGGGCGTGCGCCGCGTGCTGCAGGTCTCGGCCCTGATGCCGCCCGACAGCCGCACGCGCTACGCCCAGAGCAAGCGCCAGGCCGAGGCCGCGCTGCTGAGCCTGCGCGCCGAAGGCCGGCTGGAGGCCTGCGTGCTGCGCCCGAGCGTGGTCTTCGGCGAGGGGGGCGCCAGCACCGCGCTGTTCCGGCGCCTGGCACGCCTGCCGCTGCTGCCCTGGCCCGCCCAGGCCGCGACCCCGCGCATCCAGCCGGTGTGCGTGGAGGACCTCGCGGACGCCTGCGTGCGCCTGCTGCAGAGCCCTGAGCGTCTGCCGGCCACACTCGATGCCGTCGGTCCGGAGCGCTTCACGCTGCCCGACTTCATCGCCCGCCTGCGCCGCGCCGCCGGCCAACCCCCTGCCCGGCTGCTCCTGCTGCCCGCGGCCCTGGGTGCGGCCTCGGCCCGTCTGGGCGATCTCTGCCCGCGCCAGCCCTGGGGCAGCGAGACGCTGGCCCTGCTGGGCGCCGACAACATCGCGGACGCCGCGCCGCTGCAGGCCGTGCTCGGCCGTGCGCCCCGCGGCGTCTTCGAAGGAGCACACGCATGACGCCGCAGCACCGCCGCTGGGCCCGCGCCAGCCTCATCGCCCTGTGGCTGGGCACGGCCGTCGTCAGCCTGCTGGGCTGGACGGGTGTCTCCCGCGAGCTGCTCGTCGGCACGCCGCTGCCGCCCGCCTCGCACGGCGCCGCCATCGCCGCCGGCAGCGCGGCCGATGCCCTGCTGGGCCTGGCCCTGTGGCGCTGGGACCGGCCCTGGGTCTACCGCGCCTGCCTGGGCCTGCTGGCCCTGATGACGCTCGTCGCCACCGTGCTCCAGCCCTCGCTGTGGCTGCACCCGCTGGGCCCGCTCAGCAAGAACCTGACGATCGCCGCCTTGCTCCTGATCCTGCAAGACCTGACCCCACGCCATGAGTGAGTACCTGATCCTCAAGACCCTGCACGTGATCTCCAGCGTGCTGCTGGCCGGCACGGGCTTCGGCTCGGCCTTCTATCTCTTCTTCGCCAACCGCACCGGCTCGCTCCCGACGCAGGCCGCCGTCTGCCGCCTGGTCGTCAAGGCGGACACCTGGTTCACCACGCCCACCGTGATCGTGCAGCCGCTCACCGGCCTCTGGATGGCCCACCTGGCCGGCTGGCCGCTGGACACGCCCTGGTTGCTCGCGGCCCTGGTGCTCTACGTCGTGGCCGGCGGCTGCTGGCTGCCCGTGGTGTGGCTGCAGCTGCGCATGCGGGACATGGCCGAGACCGCGCTCGCCCGCCAGGAGCCGCTGCCGGCGCGCTACTGGCGCTACGCGCGCTGGTGGGAGGGCCTGGGCTATCCGGCCTTCGCCGCCATGCCCGTGATCTTCTGGCTGATGGTGGCCAAGCCGCAGTGGCCCTTCTGAGCGCGAAGTACAGAGGCAAATCCGCCACTCTTCGTCTTGTCCGCCCTCCGCGGCGGGGCTATGGTGCAGCCATGGTGCATGCCGCACGCTGACAAGATCACCCTATGAGCCTGCTGGACCTGGACCAACTGCTGCGCTACTGGACCGCCGAGCAGTGGCAAGCCAATGTGCTGATGCTGCTGCACCTCATGGGCGCCATGCTGCTGGGGCTGATCCTCGGCTACGAGCGGGCCTTCCATGGCCGGGCAGCGGGCATGCGGACCTACGCGCTCGTGTGCATGGCCTCGACGGGCGTGGTGATCCTGCTGGCCTATCCGCAGCAGTGGTTTGGCGGCCATGTGGCCGGCGGTGCCGCCCCGCTGATCGCCGACCCGACCCGCGTGATCCAGGGCGTCGTCACCGGCATCGGCTTCCTGTGCGCGGGCGTGATCATGCGCGAGGGCATGAACATCTCCGGCCTCACCACGGCCGCCTCGCTGTGGGCCGCCTCGGCCATCGGCATCCTGCTGGGCATGGGCTTCTATTTCGCCGCCATCTCGCTCACGCTGCTGTGCGCGAGCCTGATGATGTGGGGCGCCAAGCTCGAGGCCGCCCTGCCCTCGCACCCGGCCATCTCCGTGACGGTGCGCGGCGTGGACGGCCGCCGCTTCAACCAGGCCGAGCTGTCCGCCTTCACCGAGCAGCTGGGCTACCGCTTCGCCCCGGGCTCGCTGAGCATCGAGCGCATCGGCACGCACGAGGAATGGCGCTTCGTCTGCACGGCCAAGCGCAACTACCGGGGCGAGACCCTCACCCGCTTCTCCAGCCGCCTCGGCGAGCTGGACGGCGTGGCCGACTACCGCGTGACGCACGCACGCAACTGAGCGGTCGGCGGCAACGGGTCGTGAAAAGGGGCGCCGCGGCGCCCCTTCCTCATGCTCAGTCGTAGACCGACTTCTCCGGCCGCCGCGCCAGCACCGCGATGGGCGGCGCCCAGCGCTCGCCGCGGGGCTTCTTGCTGGTCACGAGCGTGATCTCGGACGGCTCGAAGACCTCGACGTTGTGCGTGATCGGCGTGGTCAGCAGGTACTGCGCGCGCGTCGAGCGCAGGAAGTGGCCAACGAGCTGGATGTTGCGCACGTCCAGGTGGGCGAAGGGCTCGTCGATGAAGACGAAGCCGCCGGGGCTGTCGTCGTCCTTCATGAGGCCCACGAGCAGGATCAGGCTCTTGAGCACCTGCTGGCCACCCGAGGCCTCGCCGTCGTTCAGGCCGACTTCGCCCTTGCCGTCGAAGTTGAAGCGCACATGCAGGCCGGCCTGGGCCAGCACGAGGTCGTCGTTGTCCAGGTGCGGCAGCTCGGCCTGGGCGATGACGCCGGCCAGCTCGCCCAGCTCCTGCACGTTCTTCTTGTAGCGGCGCACCGTGGCGCGCAGCACGTCGATGTAGCGCTCGCGGGCATTGAAGGCGGCGATGCGCGCCATCTCGTTGCTGGCGCGGCGGTCGTCCAGCTGCGTGGTCTGCTCCAGCACGGAGAGGTGCATGCGGGTGTGACGATCGGCCACGGCAGGGTCGGTCTCCCAGGTGCCGGCGTTGAGGCCGGTGTCCAGCTCCTGCTGCACATGGCGCATCGCGATCTCGGCCTGCTTGGCGTTCTCGAACTCGTCGCGCAGCGCGGCCACGCGGGCCGGCTGGGTCCAGCTCGCGGGGAACTTGGCCCGGGCCTCGCGCGAGGCCTGGGCGGCGGCCTTGAGGTCGCGCAGGCGGCCTTCCTGGTCGCGCTGCACGCGCAGCACGTTCTCCTCGCTGGCCTTGAGCGAGCCCTGCGCGGACTCGTAGTCCCGCTCGCTGCGCGTCACCTGGGCCAGGGCGCGGTCGTGCGCCTGGTCGAGCTGGGCCATTCGCGTGGCGGCCTCGACGCGGGCCTGGCGCAGGGCCGGCATGCGGGCGCGGCACTCGGCAAATTCATCGGAACGCTCGGACAGCTCCAGCGCCGCCTTGTGCCCCTGGGCCGCACGCTGCGCGTCCTTGAGCTGGCGCTCGACCTCGGCCTGTTCCTTGGCGATGCGGGTCAGCTCGCCGTCGTAGCGGGCCAGCTCGCGCTCCAAGGACTGGCGGCGCGAATCCAGCGCGGACACGCCGAACTGGTACTCGCGCGGCTCCACCCACAGACTGCGGCCGCCGCGGCCGTCACGGTAGTAGGCGTCGGGCGTGATCCATTCGCCGCCGGCGTCGCGGCCGGCCTCGGTGTCCTTGACGCAGCGGATGCCGCCCAGCTGGCGGATCAGCCAGCCCGGCAGCTTCGCGCTGACCTTCAGCGCGGACAGCAGGCTGTCCTTCGGCACCACGGACGGCACCGATTCGCTGTCGCCCACCACGTAGTGGCGGTAGCGCTCCTTGGCCGCGAGCGAGAAGGCGCGGGACTCGTCAGCGGAGCGCTCCAGCACCACGACCCAGCGCGAGGGCCGCAGAAAGCCTTCGGCCGCGGCCCGCCAGGCCTCGTCGGCGATGTCGATGCAGTCCGCCAGCACGTGGTGGCCGATGCCGGCCTCGTCGAGTGCCTTGCGGAATCGCGTGACCTCGGGCGGCGGCGGCGGCAGGCGCTGGCCCTGCAGCGCGTCCATCGCGGCCTGGGCCTTGCGGGACTGGTCGTTGGTGCGGGTGTAGCTCTCGCGCAGGGCGTGCTGACGGTTGCCCAATTCCTCCAGGCGCGCGGTCAGCTCCTTGGCATCGGCCTCCACGGCCGACAGCGCCTTGAGCTCCTCCTCGCGCTTGGCCAGCAGCTCGGCGGGGCGCTCGGCCTCGCGGGCGGCATCGAAGGCGGTGCGCGCCTCCTTGCGCTGGCGCTCCAGATCCAGGAGGTCTTGCTTGGCGGCCTCGTGTTTCTCGAACAGGGCATGCAGCTCGGCGCGCTTGGCGGCCATATTGCGCTGGTCCCCCGAGGCGAACAGCCGCTGGCGGTGCAGCTCGCGCAGGGCCTGGGCCGTGCGCAGGCGGCCTTCGGACCACTGCAGCACCGGCACCACCTCGGTGGCCAGGCGCTCGCGCTCCTTCAGGCGCAGCTGGTACTGCTGGTAGCTGTTGACGCGGTTGGCGAGGTCCGAGAGCTGCGCCTGCGTGTGCGACAGCTCGTGCGCGGCCAGCTCCACTTCCTTGCTCAACTGCTGCTGGTGGCTGCGCGCCTGGTCGTAGCGGTCCAGCACCTCCTGGTCGCCGAAGACCTCGAAGACGAGGCGCAGCAGCTCCTTGGGGCTCAGCTCGCACAGGCGGTCGGTCTGGCCCTGCTCCAGGGCCAGCACGCGGCCGATGGCGCGGGTCAGGCCGGCGGCCTCCAGGCGCTTCTTCCAGGCCTCGATGCCCAGCCAGTCCTTCTCGGCGCGCTCGGCCAGGGCCTCGATCTCATGCACGCCGTCCACGAGCAGGTAGCGGCGCTGCCAGTCCCCGCCATGGCGTTCGATGCGGCAGGCCAGCGTCACCTGGTCCGCGTAGAGCAGCGAGCTGGCGAAGGGCCGGCTGCTGTTCTGGCGGCCGCGCGGGCGGTTGTCCACCAGGGCGCGCAGCCAGGCGGTCTCGGCGTTGGCGTGGCGGGCGTAGGTCTTGTAGGTGCGGCCGCCCGAGCATTCCAGGCCCAGCAGCGTGCGCATGGCATCCAGCAGCGTGGTCTTGCCCGAGCCATTGGGACCGGCGATGGTGATGATGTTGCCGTCCAGCGGCATGGAGACGCGGCGGCAGTAGTCCCAGTGCAGCAGTTCCAGCGATTGCAGGTGAAACATCAGTGCGTCTCCGGCGCGTCGCCCGCTTGCGAGGGGGCGGCGGCATTCAATTCGTCGTCGGGCGCCGGCACGGGCTCAGCCTCGGGCTCGGGCTCGGGTTCAGCTTCCGGCTCGTTGCGCTTCGTGAGAATGGCGTTGATCGCCGGGCCGGCCAGCGGGTCGGTGGCGCGGGCCAGCACATCGGCCAGGGAGCCGTCCAGCACGCGCGGCGCAAGCACGTCGTAGTCCAGCAGCAGGTCCAGCAGCGGGCCCTCGGCGATGTCCTCGGCGCGGCGCGTGATGAAGCCGTTGCGCTCCAGCAGCTTGAGGTTGGCGTCCAGGCGCATCTTCTTGCCCAGCTGGTTGCCGAAGTCGGCCAGCAGGCTGCGGTAGGACAGCGTGGGCGACACGCTGGAGGCCAGGGGCAGCGGCTTGTCGGTGGCGAACATCTCGCCCTGCCCTTCGGCCTCCGCCTCCGTGCGGGCGATCTGGCGCTGGCGCTTGGGCAGGATGATCAGGGACCACAGCACCACCAGCAGGGCCACGCCGTCACGCGGAAGGTCCAGGTTGTTGTTGGCCGCGAGGCCGGTCTCGCCGAACACGGCCACCTCGGCCGGGCGCAGCATGGCCACGGTGATGTGGTCGGCGTAGAGGTTCTCGACCAGCTTCAGGCCGACGGCCGAGAGGCGGTTGTTCAGCGCGGTCCACAGCTCGGTGTCGATCAGCGCGCGGCGCACCAGCGGATGGCTGCGGGGCAGCCAGCGGCGGGCGATGAGTTGCGCGGCCAGGTGGGCCGCGTCGTCCAGGGTATTGCTCATGATTCGGAGGCGGGGCTGGGGGCGGCAGGCGTGTCGCCCACGTCGCCCGTGTTGGCGGAGGCCTCGGGAGGCGCGGCATCGGCGGTGAGGCCCTCGGGCAGCGTGACGCGCCCCTCCTCGTCCACCGGCAGCAGATGGCCACGGCTCATCCACTTGACGAATTCATCCTCGACCTCGCCCTGCTCGACGGACCAGCGCACGCGCCAGGGCTGGCGGGCCATGTCGCCGGTCGCGCCCTGCAGATGCTGGGCCTGCGGGTCGCCGAGCAGCGGCAGCAGCTGGGCGCGGTAGGCGGCGCGGGCGTAGCTGTCGCCCAGCACCGCGGGGGTCAGGTCTTGCGCGCCCCGGCCCTCGGCCTGCCAGCGCCCCAGCAGGGCCTGCATGCCCGCCAGGTCTTCCGGCAGGCTCATCACGGCGAGCTGGCCTTCCGGCGCCACCAGGCCGGCCGGCAGCGGCTCGGGCGTGGGTGGCTTGGGGCGGTCGCGTTCGAACTCGGCCTCGCAGGTGTCCAGCAGCTCGTGCTGGGCCACCATCACCGGCAGCACCGGCCGCGAGAGCGCGCCCAGGCTGAGGTTCTCGAGGAAAGGCACGTTCTGCAGCCAGCGGCGCACATCCGTCGTGGTGATGCCGGTGGAGCCCAGCGTCACGCGCTGGCGGTCCACCTGCTGCAGCGCGCGGTTGAACTGGCTCGCCATCGCGAGCAGCCGCGCCTGCGCCAGGCCCAGCTCGCGGGCGAGGCGCTCCAGGCGCGCGTTGCCGTCCGCCTGGGCCTGCTCGATGATGGCCGAGAGCGCCTCGCTGGCCCGCTCCACCAGCCCGAGCGCGCGCTCGAAACGCTGGCGCGCGCGGCGCAGATGGAACTCGGAGCCGCTGGCGATGGCGTCGGCGAACTCGTCATAGAGCCGCGCCAGCTGCGCCTGCAGGTGGTGCAGCTGGGCCGGGTCCAGCGTGCCCAGCTGGTGGGCGCCGGCCACATTGGCCAGCAGCGCGGCGAGGTCCGCATCCTGCTCGCCCGCCACGGTCAGCGGCGAGAGCAGGCCCACGAGCTGCTGGGCCAGCGGGGTGATGCCGTACTGCTGGTTCGAGGCGTCCCAGGCCAGCAGCTGCGCCTCGCGCAGGCGCTTGAGCACCAGCTCCAGGGCCTCGTCGCGCAGGGCGTGGAAGTGGCGGTTGAGGGTGTCGCGCGGCAGGCGGGACTCCGGGAGCGCCATCAGCTCCATGAAGACCCACAAGCGCAGGCGCACCAGGGCCGCCGGCCCGTGGAACAGGGCCCGCATCGCCTGGATCAGCGGTTCATTGCGCTCGAGCTGCCACCACAGCAGGGCCTCGCCGGGCACGGCGCCTTCGCGGAAGTAGTCCTCGAAGCGCGCGCCCTCGCCGCCGTCGGCGTCGTCAAAGCGCTCGGCCGCGGCGCCCTGCTCGGGCAGGACCGCGGCGCGGATCTGGGAATCGGTCATCGGGCGGATTATCCCTGTGCCATCCGGGGTCTCGCCGGGCTCAGCCGGCCAGCACGCGGGCGACCTTCTGCAGGCCCTCGACCGGCTTGCCCTTGCGGGCGCGCTTGCCGGCGTAGGCCGCCAGACCGGCGCCCTTGAGCAGCTCCTCCTTGGGCTTGCCGCCGCGGCCGGAGCCCAGCACCTGCAGGCTCTGGGTGAAGGCGGCCACGCTCAGCAGCAGGTCCTTGCCCTCCAGCTCCATGAGGGTCAGGCCGCGGCCGCCCTTGGGCTGGTGCTTGAGTTCATCGAGCGCGTAGGTCAGCAGGCGGCCGTTGAGCGACAGGCAGGCCAGCTGCACCCCCAGCACCTCGCCGCCCGGCACGGGGCTCGGCGGCAGCGGCATCTCCTCGCCTTCGAGGCTCAGGAAGGTCTTGCCGGCCTTCTGGCGGCTGATGAGGTCCCCCACCTGCGCGATGAGGCCGAAGCCGCCGGTGTTGGCCAGCACCAGGCGCTGCGCGCTCGCCGCGGCCCAGTAGTGGACGATCTGCGTGCCGCTCTCCAGCTCGATCAGCGTGGTGATGGGCTGGCCGTCGCCGCGCCCGCCCGGCAGGGCCGCGACCGGCACCGAGTACACGCGGCCATTGCTGCCGAAGACGATCAGCGGGTCGACGCTGCGGCAGGGGAAGGTGCCGTAGAGCTGGTCGCCCGACTTGAAGGACAGCGCGGCCGGATCGACCTCATGGCCCTTCAGCGCCCGCACCCAGCCCTTCATGGAGACGACCACCGTCACCGGCTCGTCCACCACCTTGATCTCGGCCACGGCCTTCTTCTCTTCCTGGATCAGGGTGCGGCGATCGTCGCCGTAGGTCTTGGCGTCGCCCTCGATCTCCTTGACCACGGTGCGCTTGAGCACGCTCGGGTTGTCCAGGATGTCCTGCAGCTTGCTCTGCTCCTCGCGCAGGGCCTTGAGCTCCTGCTCGATCTTGATGGCCTCCAGGCGGGCCAGCTGGCGCAGCCGGATCTCGAGGATGTCCTCGGCCTGGCGGTCGGAGAGCTTGAAGCGCTCGATCAGCGCGGCCTTGGGCTCGTCGCTGTTGCGGATGATGCGGATCACCTCGTCGATGTTCAGCAGCACCAGCTGGCGGCCTTCCAGCACGTGGATGCGGTCCAGCACCTTGTCCAGGCGGTGACGCGTGCGGCGCTCGACCGTGGCCATGCGGTAGCCCAGCCACTCGGTCAGGATCTGGCGCAGGCTCTTCTGCGTGGGGCGGCCGTCGGCGCCGATCATGGTCATGTTGATCGAGGCGCTGCTCTCCAGGCTGGTGTGGGCCAGCAGCTGGGTGATGAGCTCCTGCTGCTCCACCGTGCGGCTCTTGGGCTCGAACACGAGGCGCACCGGCGCGTCCTTGCTCGACTCGTCGCGCACGCCGTCCAGCACGGCCAGGATGGAGGCCTTGAGCTGTTGCTGGTCCGCCGTCAGGGCCTTCTTGCCGGCCTTGATCTTGGGGTTGGTCAGCTCCTCGATCTCCTCCAGCACCTTCTGCGAGGAGGTGCCGTGCGGCAGCTCGGTGACCACCAGCTGCCACTGGCCGCGGGCGAGGTCCTCGATCTTCCAGCGTGCGCGCAGCTTCAGCGAGCCGCGACCGGAGCGGTAGGCCGCCTGGATATCGTCCGGCGAGGAGATCAGCTGGCCGCCGCCCGGGTAGTCGGGGCCGGGCAGCAGCGCGAAGAGCTCCTCGTCGCTCAGCCGCTCGTTCTTGAGCAGCGCCACGGCGGCCGCGGCGACCTCCCGCAGGTTGTGGCTGGGCACTTCCGTCGCCAGGCCCACGGCGATGCCGGACGCGCCGTTGAGCAGCACGAAGGGCAGGCGCGCGGGCAGCTGGCGCGGCTCCTGCGTCGAGCCGTCGTAGTTGGGCACGAAGTCCACCGTGCCCTCGTCGATCTCGTCCAGCAGCAGGCGGGTGATGGGTGCGAGGCGGGCTTCCGTGTACCGCATCGCGGCGGCGCCGTCGCCGTCGCGGCTGCCGAAGTTGCCCTGGCCGTCGATCAGCGGGTAGCGCTGGCTGAAGTCCTGGGCCATGCGCACGAGGGCGTCGTAGGCCGCCTGGTCGCCGTGCGGGTGGAAGCGGCCGAGGACGTCACCGACCACGCGGGCGCTCTTCACCGCCTTGGGGCCGCTGGCCGTCGTGAACGACAGGCCCATGCGCTCCATCGAGTACAGGATGCGGCGCTGCACCGGCTTCTGGCCGTCGCACACATCGGGCAGCGCGCGGCCCTTGACCACGGAGAGCGCGTACTCGAGGTAGGCGCGCTCGGCGTAGTGAGCCAGGGTCAGGCTGCTGCCGTCGTCGCTGCCGCCGCCCGCCGGGGCGGGCTGGGGAGGCGATTGCGGATCGTCGAAATCGAAGGAGTTCTGGTTCATCGTCATGGGGATTGGCGCCTTGCCTGCGGGCCTGATGGGGGCCTACTGCTGGGAGACCGGCGCGCTGTGGAATTGCATGCCCTGCAGCTGCTGGCTCTGGCTGCGCTGCAGCAGCGCCCAGTAGAGCTCCAGCACCATCTGCACATGGGCCTGGGTTTCGTCGATGGGCGGCATGCGCCCCCCCGCCTTGCGGACCGCCGTCTCACCGGCGTTCCAGGCGGCCAGGGCCGCGTCGATGCGGCCGTAGCGCTTGATCAGGTCGGCCAGCATGCGCGCACCGAGCAGCACATTGCTGCGCGGCGCCCGCAGCCGCTGCTCGACGGGCTGGCGGGCCTCGGCGGGCGTGGCGTACTGCTCGGCAGCGATGGCGGTGATCTGCATGAGGCCGGTCGCGCCGCGCGGGGAGATCACGTCGGCCTTGAAGCCGCTCTCGACGGCGATCATGGCCTTGAGCAGCTCCATGTCCACGCCCGTCTGCTGCGAGGCCTCGCGCAGATAGGGCAGCACGGCCTTGACCTCGGGGGCGAACTCCAGCCAGGTCAGCAGCGAGCGGCCGTGGTCGGTCTTGCCCGGCACGCGCTGCGGGCGGGCACCGACGCTCATGACGGGCTGGTAGCGATCGTCCAGCCGCTGCGCGGCGAAGTGCGCCACGCCGGCGTTGTCCACAAAGGCCCACAGCTCCGCCTGCGCGGCCGGGGCCACAAGGTCGAGCACGACGGCGAGCGCCAGGGCCGGCAGCCACCTCATGCGGTTTCCTCGTTCATGGCGCGGCGGGCCTGGTACTCGCGGTCGAGCATGGACATCACGATCAGGCTGTCATAGCCGTCCGCGCCCTCGAGGCTCACCCGCACGCTCTCGCGCAAGCGGCCCTCTTCGACGAAGCCCTCGCTGAGGTAGAGCGCCTGCGCGCGGGTGTTCAGCCCTTTGACGTCCAGCCAGAAGCGGTGGGCGTGCAGCTGTTGGAAGGCGAGCTGCTTGAGGAGCCGCAGGCAGGTGCGGCCCACGCCCTGCCCCTTGGGCTGCAGCACCAGGCGCTTGAGCTCGACGGAGCGGTTCGGGTTGCGGCAGCCCTGCAGGATCACGTAGCCGGCGCGCTGGGCCTCCGGCCCCCACTCCACGATGAAGTGGCGCGAGTCCGGGAAGCGGATCGCTCCCTCGTGCTGCGTGCGCTCCCAGGGCGTGATGAAGGGCAGATTGGCCGCGTCCTGCTCGACCGAGACAACGAAGTCCAGATCCGAGAGCATGGTGGGACGCAGATGCACGCGCGGCTGGCCGGTCATGGCGTTCAGGCTCCCTTGCGGGCCGGCGCCACGGACTCGAAGCCCGCCAGCACGGCATGCACATTGCGACCGATGGCGGCCGTGGCGTAGCCGCCCTCCTGCAGGAAGAGCGTGGGGCGCTGCAGCGCGGCCAGGCGCTCGCCCATGCGGCGGAACTCGGGCTCGTCGAGCTTGAAGTGCGAGATGGGATCGCCGCCGTAGGTGTCCACGCCCAGCGAGACGATCACCAGCTCCGGCGCAAAGGCCTCCAGGCGCGCGAGCGCCTGCTCGAAGGCCTCGAACCACTGCGCGTTGCTGGCGCCGGCCGGCAGCGGGAAGTTGGCGTTGAAGCCCTCGCCCGCCCCCGCGCCGCGCTCGTCGGCGTGGCCCAGGAAGAAGGGATATTCGGTCTGCGGGTCGCCGTGGATGCTCAGGAAGAAAACGTCCGGGCGATCGTAGAAGATGGCCTGCGTGCCGTTGCCGTGGTGGTAGTCCACGTCGAGGATGGCCACGCGCTGGCGGCCTGCGTCGCGCGCAGCCTGCGCGGTCACGGCGGCGTTGTTGATGAAACAGTAGCCGCCGAAGAAGTCGGCCCCGGCATGGTGACCGGGCGGGCGCGTGAGGCAGTAGGCCGAGCGCTCGCCGGCCAGCACGAGGTCCAGCGCGGTCAGGCTGGCCTGGGCGCCCCAGTAGGCGGCGCTCCAGGTGCCGGCGGTGAGCGGCGAGCCGCTGTCCATCGAATAGAGACCCAGGCGGGCGGCGAAGCTCCGGGGCTCGACGTCACTGCGTAGGCTGCGGATGGGCCACACGGCCGGGAAGGCCTCGCCCTCCCCGCCCAGCGCCTGCCACTCGGCGTAGGCGCCCTCGATGAAGCGCAGATAGGCCGGCGCATGCACGCGCTCCAGCGGCGCCCGGCCGTGGTCCGCCACGGGCACGAAGGGCCCGAGATCGCTGGCCTGCAGGGCCTGCAGGACGAAGTCGGCGCGGGCCGGGATCTCGAAGGCGTCGACCAGCTGCCCGCGGAAGAACTCCTTCTGCGCGGCGTGCTCGGCGTGACGCTCGTTGTAGACGATCTTCATGGAACGCTCCCGGCCGGCGGCCGATCAGATGTCGACCTCGACGGAGTCGCCGTGCAGCTCCATCAGCTCGCGGCGCGAGGCGGCCTCGCCCTTGCCCATGAGCTTGTTGATCGCGCCCTCGGTGGCGGCGAAGTCGAACATGCCGTAGGCCACCTGCATGAGGCGGCGGGTCTCGGGGTTCAGCGTGGTGTCCCAGAGCTGCTCGGCGCTCATCTCGCCCAGGCCCTTGAAGCGGCTGATGGTCCAGCTGTTCTCGCGGGCGCCTTCCTTGCGAAGTTTGTCCAGCGTGGCCGTCATCTCGCCTTCGTCGAGGGCATAGATCTTGGCGGCGGGCTTCTTGCCACGGGCCGGGGCGTCCACGCGGAACAGCGGCGGGCGGGCGACGTAGATGTGGCCGGCCTCGACGAGCTTCGGGAAATGGCGGAAGAACAGCGTCAGCAGCAGGACCTGGATGTGGGAGCCGTCGACGTCAGCGTCCGAGAGGATGCAGATCTTGCCGTAGCGGAGATTGCTGAGGTCCGGCGAGTCGTTCGGCCCATGCGGATCCACGCCGATGGCCACGGAGATGTCGTGGATCTCGTTGTTCTTGAAGAGCAGGTCGCGCTCGACCTCCCAGGCGTTGAGCACCTTGCCGCGCAGGGGCAGGATGGCCTGCGTCTCCTTGTTGCGGCCCATCTTGGCCGAGCCGCCGGCGGAGTCGCCCTCGACGAGGAAGAGCTCGTTGTGCAGGAGGTCGCGGCTTTCGCAGTCGGTCAGCTTGCCGGGCAGCACGGCCACGCCGGAGCCCTTGCGCTTCTCGACCTTCTGGCTGGCGCGCTGGCGGGTCTGGGCCTGCTTGATGACCAGCTCGGCCAGCTTCTTGCCGTGCTCCACATGCTGGTTGAGCCACAGCTCGAGCTGCGGCTTGACGAAGGCGGACACGAGACGCAGGGCATCCCGCGAGTTCAGCCGCTCCTTGGTCTGGCCCTGGAACTGCGGGTCCAGCACCTTGGCCGAGAGCACGAAGCTCGCACGCGAGAAGACGTCGTCCGGCATCAGCTTCACGCCCTTGGGCAGCAGGCTGTGCATCTCGATGAAGCTCTTGATCGCGCCGAAAAGGCCGTCCTTCAGGCCGGACTCGTGCGTGCCGCCGGCCACCGTGGGGATCAGGTTGACGTAGCTCTCGCGCATGACCTGCCCCTCCTCGGTGAAGGCCACGCACCAGGCGGCGCCCTCGCCCTCGGCGAAGTTCTCGGTCTCGGCCTTGCTGGCGTACTGCTCGCCCTCGAACAGCGGGATCAGCGGGTCGCTGACCAGCGTCTGCATGAGGTAGTCGCGCAGGCCGCCCTTGTAGGCCCAGGTCTGCACTTCACCGGTCTTCTCCTGCTTGAGCGTCACGGTGACGCCGGGCATCAGCACGGCCTTGGAGCGCAGCAGGTGCACCAGCTCGCCCTTGGGGAGGTCGGGACTCTCGAAGTACTTGGCGTCGGGCCACACACGCACCGTCGTGCCCTGCTTGCGATCCCCGCTGGCGGCAGGGCGCACCGCGACCGGCTCCACCACATCGCCCGCCTCGAAGGCCAGGCGCGCGACCTGCTTCTCCCGCCAGACCGTCACCTCCAGGCGCTTGGCCAGGGCGTTGGTCACGCTCACGCCGACGCCGTGCAGGCCACCGGAGAAGCTGTAGGCGCCGCCCGAGCCCTTGTCGAATTTGCCGCCCGCATGCAGGCGGGTGAAGACGATCTCGACCACCGGCACGCCCTCCTCGGGGTGCAGGCCGAAGGGAATGCCGCGGCCGTCGTCCTCGATGGTGATGGAACCGTCGGTGTGCTGGGTGAGGTCGATCCGGCGCCCGTAGCCCGCCAGGGCCTCGTCGGCGGCGTTGTCGATCACCTCCTGGATGATGTGCAGGGGGTTGTCCGTCCGGGTGTACATGCCCGGGCGCTGCTTGACGGGCTCCAGGCCCTTGAGAACGCGGATCGAGGCCTCGCCGTAGCCCGAGGGCGCGGCGGAGGCGGGGGTGACTGCTTTGCTTGCCATGGCGGCGATTGTAGGGAGGCGCCGGCCCCCCTCCCGCGTCGGCCGCCGGGGGAATCCCCAAGAGTGACTTGAGCCGGACGGCCTGTTTCCGTCGTAGCATCCGCCACTTTGCTGAAGCCCTGGGGGTCGCCCGTCTTGCCGTACGCCTTGCGAATTTCCGTCCTGCTGGCCGCCCTGACCCTGGGCGGCGTGACCCGGGCCCAGTCTCCCTCGGCGGCCCCCGCGCCCGGCCAGCCCCTGCCCTTCAAGGCCAGCGCGCCGCTGGCCATGGAGCTGCACAACGCCCGCTGGTTCGACGGCCAGGGCTTCCAGAAGGGCACGCTGTACGTCGTCGACGGCAAGTTCACCAAGGCGCGACCCAAGCGCATCCACCGCCGCCTGGAGCTGCGGGACCAATACCTGATCCCGCCCCTGGCCGAGGCCAACAACCACAACCTCCAGAGCGCCTGGGGCGTCCAGAACTTCGGCCAGCGCTACCTGCAGGACGGCGTCTTCTATGCCGCCATGCAGTGCGGGGACCCGGAGAGCGTCGCCAGCGCCCGCCCGCTGCTCAACCAGCCCGACAGCGTGGACGTGAGCTTCACGACGGCCTGCGTCACCAGCTCCGACGGCCACCCACTGGCGCCCCTGCTGGCCCAGCCCGTGGCCGAGGGCCAGGCGCCGCGCCAGGTCAGTGACTTCGCGGACCGTCAGCTGCTGCTGGTCGACAGCCCCGAGCAGGCGCAACAGAAGTGGCCGCTGGTCGGGCCGCGCAAGACCGACTGGCTCAAGATCATCCTGGCCTACAGCGACCGCCCCGAGCTGCGCGGCACGCCCGAGGCCATGGGCCGCCTGGGCCTCAGCCCCGACAGCGCCGCCGCACTTGTGCGATTGGCGCACAAAGACAAACTCCCGGTGAGCGCCCATGTCGAGACGGCGGCCGACTTCAAGGCGGCCCTGGACGCCGGCGTCGACCAGATCGGCCATGTGCCTGGCTACTTCGCCGGCTTCGGCGACGCGCCCGGGCGCTTCCGCCTGGACGACGCCACCGCACGCCAGGCCGCCGCGCAGAAGACCCAGGTGCTGACGGCAACCGTTGCCAACACCCTCTTCCCCATGAGCGACGAGCAGCGCCAGGCCCAGCGCCAGGTGCTGGCGGAGAACCTGCGCCAGCTCAAGTCGGCCGGCGCCACGCTGCTGCTGGGCTCCGACAACTTCCCGGGCACCTCGCTGGCCGAGGTCCACCACCTGGCGGGCCTCGAGGTCTTCACGCCGGCCGAGCTGCTCAAGCTGGCCAGCATCACCACGCCGCGCGCCCTCTTCCCCAAGCGGCGCCTGGCCTGTTTCGACGACGGCTGCGAGGCGAGCTTCCTCGTGCTGGTGGCCAACCCGCTGGACGACCTGCATGTGCTGGACAAGCCGCTCATGCGCATCAAGGAAGGTCGCTTGCTCACCCTGCTGGACAGCGTGGCCGAGGCCAGCGACGCCAGCACCGAAGCCACCGCCGCCGCGGCGGCCGCCAAGCCGGCAAAGGGCCGCAAGACCGCCGCCGCCAAGCCGGGCACCAAGTCCACGACCAAGGCCAGCCCCAAGGGCGCCACGCGCAGCAGCGCGAAGCCGACCGGCAAGACCGCGGCGGGCGCCACCGCCCGCAAGACCAGCGCCGCGCCGGCCAAATCCCTGCGCGCCACTGCGACAGTCCAGCAGGGGACAGCGAAGCGGCGCTGAAGCCCTTACATTGCGGCGATGCAGTCCCCCGCCGCCGCCCCCACCCACTCCCCCTCCGTCCAGCAGGTCCTGCTGTGTGGAGCCCTCATCGTGACGCTCTCCATGGGCATCCGCCACGGCTTCGGCCTGTGGCTGCAGCCCATCACGGTGGAGCGCGGCTGGCCGCGCGAGACCTTCGCCTTCGCCCTGGCCATCCAGAACCTCGCCTGGGGCGCGGCCGGCCCCATCGCCGGCCTGCTGGCGGACCGCTTCGGCGCCTGGAAGGCCCTCGTCGGCGGCGCCCTGCTCTATGCGCTGGGCCTGCTGCTGATGTCGGTCTCGCAATCCGGGCTGGCCTTCACCGGCAGCGCCGGCCTGCTGATCGGCCTGGCCCAGTCCGCGACCACCTACGCGGTGATCTACGGCGTGCTGGGACGCGCCGTGAGCCCGGAGAAGCGCTCCTGGGCCTTCGGTGTCGCCGCCGCGGCGGGCTCCTTCGGGCAGTTCTGCATGATTCCCATCGAGAGCCACCTGATCGCCGGCATCGGCTGGCAGCAGGCGCTGTGGGTGCTGGCCGGCGCGGCGCTGCTGATCATTCCCCTGGCCCTCGGCCTGCGCGAGAAGGGCCCCGCCCCCGCGCACGCGGGCCCGCACCAGAGCATCCTGCAGGCGCTGCGCGAGGCCTTCGGCTACCGCAGCTTCCAGCTCCTGATGCTGGGCTACTTCGTCTGCGGCTTCCAGGTCGTGTTCATCGCGGTCCACATGCCCAGCTACCTCAAGGACCACGGCCTGGACCCGGGCCTCGCCACGACCTCGCTGGCGCTGATCGGCCTCTTCAACATCTTCGGCACCTACACCGCCGGCCTCCTGGGCCAGCGCTATCCCAAGCGCTACCTGCTGTCGGCCATCTACGGCCTGCGCGCCGTGGCCATCACGGTCTTCCTGCTGGTGCCGCTGAGCGCGCCGAGCGTCTGGGTGTTCTCGGCCGTGATCGGCTTCCTGTGGCTCTCCACCGTGCCGCCCACCAACGCTGTGGTCCTGCAGATCTTCGGGCCGCAGCACATGTCCATGCTGGGCGGCTTCGTGTTCTTCAGCCACCAGATCGGCAGCTTCCTGGGCGTGTGGCTCGGCGGCAAGCTCTACGACGCGACCGGCAGCTATGACATCGTCTGGCTGCTGGCCATCGCGCTTGGCGTGATGGCGGCGCTCGTCAACCTGCCGGTGCGCGAGCAGGCCATCGTGCGCCAGCCCCTGCCCGCCTGAGGCAGCGCGCGAGGCGACATGAGGGGGCTCACATCGCGCATGCCCGGCTGGCGCGGCTGGCTCTGGCGAGGCATCATCGCGCTCGCGCTGGTCGTGGCCTTCGTGGCCTACCAGGACCCGCACCTGATGCTACAGCTGGGCAACCAGCTGCTCAGCTGCTTCTGAGCCGCGAGGGCCCGTCTCTGGCGCCTACGCGACCCTTCCATCTGCAGGACCCCACATGATCGTCATCATCACCGGCGCCTCCGACGGCATCGGCGCCGAGCTGGCCCGCCAGTGGGCCACGCGCCACGGCGCCGGCCTGCGCCTGGTGCTCAGCGGGCGGCAGCTGCCCAAGCTCCAGGCGGTTTCGGCCCATTGCGAGGCCCTGGGCGCCACGGTGCTCGTCCATGCGGCCGACCTCTCCACGCAGGCGGCCTGTGAGGGCCTCGTGCGCGCCGCCACCGAGGCCTTCGGCGGCATCGACGTGCTAGTCAACAACGCCGGCATGTCGGCGCACGCGCTGCTGGAGGACGTGCAGGACCTCGCCTGGTACGAGGCGCTCATGCGCACCAATCACTGGAGCGCCGTGTGGTGCAGCCATGCCGCCCTGCCCTGGCTCAAGGCCGGCCAGGGGCGCCTGGTGGCGGTGTCCAGCCTCGCCGGGCTCGTCGGTGTGCCGGGCCGCACGGCCTACAGCGCGACGAAGTTCGCCATGACCGGCTTCTTCGAGGCGCTGCGCGTGGAGATGCAGCCGGCCGGCGTGTCCGTCACCATCGCCTACCCGGGCGTGGTGGCCACCGAGATCCGCTACCGCGGCTACGGCGCCGACGGCAAGCCGGCCGGGCGCAGCGGGCTCGACGAGCGCGGCGCCATGAGCGTCGAGACCTGCGCACGCCTCATCCTCGACGGCACGCTGCAGCGCGAGCGGGACATCGTCATGAGCGCGAAGGGCAAGCTGGGCCGCTGGCTGAAGCTGATCGCGCCGGGGCTCGTGGACCGGCTGGCCCTCAAGGCGCTGAACCAGTCCCATTGACCTCTCGCCGGCCGATGGGCCGCACGACATGCAAGACCTGACCCCGCACCTGCCCACGCTCGCCCCGCCCTCCCCCTGGCTGCTGCGCTGGCAGCGCCATTTCGCCCCGGGCCAGACCGCGCTGGACCTGGCCTGCGGCAGCGGCCGGCACGTGCGCTGGCTGCGGGCGCAGGGCCTGCAGGTCTGTGCCGTGGACCGCGACGCGCAGGCGCTCGCCGGCCTGCAGGACTGCGGCGCCGAGTGCCTCGAGGCGGACCTCGAGGGCGCGCCCTGGCCCCTCGGCGAGCGCCGTTTCGACCTCGTGCTGGTCACGAACTACCTCTGGCGGCCGCTGCTGCCGCGCATCGTCGAGGCCGTGGCGCCCGGCGGCTGGCTGGTCTACGAGACCTTCGCGGACGGCCACCAGCAGATCGGCCGCCCCTCGCGCCCGGACTTCCTGCTGCGCCATGGCGAGCTGCTGGCCGCCGCCGCGGGGCTGCGCATCGTGGCCTACGAAGACGGCTTCGCCGATGGCGATGGCGCGGTCGTCAACCCACGCCAGATCCAGCGCGTTGCCGCCGTTCGCGAGCGAACGCCGGGCGACCTGCAGGCGCGCTATCACCTCACTTGAGACCCGGAGCGGCCACTTCGGCAAGACCCGTCCGCCGCTTCAGTAGAATCAGCTGATTACGAGGAACCCTCATGAAACCGATTCTTGGCAGCATCGTGGCCCTGGTGACCCCGATGCAGGAAGACGGCAGCGTCGACTATGACGCCCTGCGCCGCCTGATCGACTGGCACATCGCCGAAGGCACCGACTGCATCGGCGTGGTCGGCACCACGGGCGAGTCCCCCACCGTCACGGTCGACGAGCACTGCGAGATCATCCGCGTGGCCGTCGAGCACGCCGCCAAGCGCGTGCCCATCATGGCGGGCACCGGCGCCAACAGCACTGCCGAGGCCATCAACCTCAGCCGCTTCGCCAAGTCGGTCGGCGCGGACTGCACGCTGTCGGTCGTGCCCTACTACAACAAGCCCTCGCAGGAAGGCATCTACCAGCACTACAAGGCGATTGCCGAGGCCGTGGACATCCCCATGATGCTCTACAACGTGCCCGGCCGGACCGTGGCGGACATGAGCCCGGACACCGCCCTGCGCTGCGCCAGCCTGCCCGGCGTCTTCGGCGTCAAGGAAGCCACCGGCAACATCGAGCGCGCGGCCTACCTGGTCAAGCACGCCCCGAAGGGCTTCCACATCTACTCGGGTGACGACGGCACCGCCATCGCCCTGATGCTGCTCGGCGGCCACGGCAATGTCAGCGTGACGGCCAACGTGGCCCCGCGCGCCATGCACGAGCTGTGCAAGGCCGCGCTGGCCGGCGACGTCAAGGAAGCCACCCGCATCCACTTCCAGCTGCTCAATCTGCACAAGCAGCTGTTCTGCGAACCCAGCCCGGCTCCCACCAAGTGGGCGCTGGAGCGTCTGGGCCGCTGCAAGGCCGCCCTGCGCCTGCCCATCACGCCGCTCACCGCGGCGGGCCAGGCCAGCGTCGAGCAGGCCCTGCGCGAAGGCGGCCTGCTGTGATTTGAGGTGTGCGCCGCGGATTTGGCTCAAATCTGCGGTACAACACCGCCCGTGTTCTCTTGGAGATGTCTAGCGTGACTCGTTCTCTTTCTGCCCCGACCAAGGGCCTCGCCTGCGGTCTTGTCCTGGTTTCGCTGACGGCCTGCAGCTCCATCGAAGGCGTGATCGGCTCCGACAAGGTCGACTACCGCAGCGGCGCCAAGCAGACGAGTGGCCTGGACGTGCCGCCGGATCTGACCCAGCTGAACCAGGAACGCCGCAACAACGGCGGCGTGGTCACCGCGTCCGAGCTGGCCACCCAGAAGACCACCCCCCGCAGCGCCGCCGCCACCGCGGCGGCCGGCAACGTCGCCCTCAATGCCGTGGGCGACATCAAGCTGGAGCGCGTCAACGGTCAGCGCGTGCTGCGCAGCAGCCTGGCGCCCGAGCAGCTGTGGCCGCAGATCCATGCCTTCTGGACCGGCCTCGGCTTTGAGATCGCCTCCGAGCAGGCGGAAGTCGGCGTGATGGAAACGAGCTGGGCCGAGAACCGCGCCAAGCTGCCGCTGGACTTCATCCGTCGCACCATCGGCCAGGCCCTGGACAACCTCTACTCCACCGGCGAGCGGGACAAGTACCGCACGCGCATCGAGCGCGTCAACGGCGGCACCGAGATCGCGATCTACCACCGCGGCATGCAGGAGGTCTACACCAGCCAGCAGCGCGACCAGACCGTGTGGCAGCCCCGCCCGGCCGACCCCTCGCTGGAAGGCGAGATGCTGTCGCGCCTGATGCTCAAGCTGGGTGGCCGCGAGGATGCCGCCAAGGAAGCCCTGCAGGCCAACGCCGGCGCGGCCACCGCCACCACCAAGCTGACGGCCGAGCCGGCCGCCCGCAATCTGGCGGACGTGCCGGGCAGCCTGACGGTCAACGAGGACTTCGATCGCGCCTGGCGCCGCGTGGGCCAGTCCCTGGATCGCCACGGCTTCACCGTGGAAGACCGCGACCGCAAGCTGGGCCTGTTCTTCCTGCGCTACGCCGATCCCAACATGGTCGGCAAGGAAGAGCCCAACTTCTTCTCCAAGCTCTTCGGCTTCGGCAAGACGGTCACGGCCAATCGCTACCGCGTGCTCGTCAAGTCGGACGGCGCCAAGACGGTCGTGAGCATCACCGACCCGCAAGGCGTCCAGCAGACGGACGACAACGCCAAGCGCATCCTGTCGCTGCTGCAAGAAGACCTGCGCTGAGGTGGGCGGGGCTCGCCCCGCGGCAATCTCTGCAGATGAAAGCCCCTGGGCGCTTCGGCGGCGGGGGCTTTTTTCATGGCGCGTGCCAGGCGGGCTGGGTGGCCGCGGCGTGAGCTGTGAGCCGCGGCAACGGCCCGCCTGTCACGTAGACCGAAGCAGCGCAGAAGAACGCCCCGCTGCGACCGAGCGCACGCCCGGACGGCCGGCAGGCGTGTCGGCTCCGTGTCCCCCGCCGCCGCCTCACGGGGACGGCTCCTCCTTTTACCTCCGCCAACACGCCTGCCAGCCATTCGGCTGATGCAGCTGCGCTGGCAACCCCGGTCGTCACGAGGGCTGCCGGGGCTGAAGATGTTGCGGGTGCTGGTGGGGGGCTGCTGCCGGCGCATCTGCTGTCGCGATGGCAGGCGCGGAGCCAGGGCAGCGGATGCCCACAGCGATGAGGACGAATGCCTCAGGACGCGTTTGGCCCCGCTCGTCGAGGCGAGAGGCGCCGATGGCTGGCGCCGCTGGCGGCGTAGCGCCTGGGGGGGGCCTGGGGCCTGAAAGGGCTCAGGCAAAGAAAAAACCGCCGGCCTTGCGGCACGGCGGTTTTTCCTGAATCGGGGATCCGATTACTTGCTGGCAGCAGCCGAAGCAGCGTCAGCAGCGGCGGGAGCCGAAGCGTCAGCGGCGGGAGCCGAAGCGGCTTCCGAAGCGGCGGGAGCCGGAGCAGCGGCGGGAGCCGGAGCAGCAGCAGGAGCTTCTTCAGCCTTCTTGCCGCAAGCGGTCAGGGCAGCAGCAGCCAGCAGGGAAGCCAACAGGATCGACTTATTCATACTTGTCCTCAAGATCTATTAGACGAAGATTCAATTACCGGTAATTCTTCGAGAGGACTGTGTCCGCATCGCCAAAACGATTGCGTCCCCAGCCAACCCAACAGAACAAGACGTGGAAACCTCGAGCGCTTCCCTCGCCTAGCCCGAAATTATAGCGTCAGCTTTTCGCGCTAGTCAGAGTCCCAAAGTGCTGGAGGCAAAGGATTCTTCGGAACGTTGCGAGACCGCATCAAACCACTCGAGCGCTGCGCCATGCGCACCCGCATCGCTCTCCACGACCGCCCGCCCCTGCCGGGCCTCCAGCAGCCGCCACAGCCGGGGCGGCTCACCCAGCAGCAAGGCGGCCGGGCGGCGGTGGTCCACGGGACCTTCGTCGCTCAGCTGACGCGCCTCCACGGCATGCCCGTAGAGCTGCCGCCACTGCACGAAACGCGGGTGGCGGCGCGCCAGCGCCTCGTAGTCATGGGCCAGCAGGCGCAGGCGGCGCTGGGGGGCGACCCACTGGCGCAAGGCATCCAGCACCGCCGGATTCGACAGCGGCCAGCGCTGGAAATCGGGGGCGAAGCAGCAGATCTGCAGCGCCCCGCCGCGGCAGGCGCGCAGCAGCTCGTCCAGCAGCGCCTGCTCGACGGCGATCTGGCCCTGCAGCAGCACGCGCTCGGCCTCCGCGGGCGAGGCGTTCGTCGAATCGTCCATGCAGCACCTCCTGATGGCCCGGCAGCCGGGCCCGATCCGCTGATCAGCCGATGTGCGCGCCGTCGGGCTGCACCCAGCCGTCCTCCGCCCACTGGTCCAGCAGCTCGCGGGCGCCATCCGACAGCTGCGCCACCTCCTTCGCCGTCAGCGCGCGCTGGTCCGCGAGGCGACGCATCAGCCGGGCGTCCCGGCCGCCAGCGCGGTAGGACTCCCCGTTGATGAAGACATGGGCCGCGTCATACATCATGCGGCTGCGCCGGTCCAGCAGGGCGCCGGCGCCGTCGGGCAAGGCGTCGCCCACCTCGAAGAAGACCTTGGGCTTGGGCTCCGTCAGGGCCTCGCCCAGGGCACGTTCCAGCGCCAGCGGCTCACGCAGGGCACGCTCGCAGGCATCGCGGGAGAAGTCCAGCAGCTGCTGCGGGATCGCGCCGGGCGTCTCGGTGGCCGGCTGCTTGGGGTCGGCGTACATCTTGTTGGCATAGGCCTGGGACTCGTCGTCCATCAGCCGCTGCAGCAGCTCGCGGGCCAGCTCGGCACGCCAGGGCGTGCGGAAGCCCACCGAGCAGGTCATGCACTCGCCCAGGGCGATGCCGTCGTGGGCCCAGCCCGGCGGCAGGTAGAGCATGTCGCCCGGCTCGAGGGTGAATTCCTGCTCGGGCTCGAAGTCCGCCAGCAGCTTGACCGGCACGTCCGGGCGCAGGGCGCCGGTGGTGGCGTGCCCCTGGCGGCCGATGCGCCAGTGGCGCTTGCCGTGGACCTGGATCAGGAAGACGTCGTAGGAATCGAAGTGCGGGCCGACGCCGCCGCCGTCGGTGGCGTAGGAAATCATCAGGTCGTCCAGCCGCGCCTCGGGCACGAAGCGGAACTGCGTCAGCAGCTCGTGCGCCGCCGGCACATGCAGGTCCAGCCCCTGCACGAGCACCGTCCAGCCCGGCTTGCTCCAGGGCGGCAGCTTGTTCACGGGGCCGTGCTTCAGGGCCCACTTGCCGTCGAACTGCGAGACCAGACGGGACTCCACGTCCTCGCTGGCGGCCAGAGCGGCGAGCTCGCTGCGGCTGGCGGGGGGCAGGATGCCGGGCAGCGCCTGGCGCACCAGCAGCGGCTTGCGCTGCCAGTACTGGCGCATGAATTGATCCGGGCTCAGGCCGCCCAGCAGCGGGGTCTTGGTGCTTGTGTTCATGGGGCGATTGTCGCTGCGCGGCGGCCCTGTGCCCTTGCCGTGGGACAATCGCGCGATGCAAATCACCGCCCCCTGTGTGGTCTCCCTCAGCTGGAGACTGGAAGATGCCCAAGGCCAGTTGATCGACGAGCTGGCCGAGCCGCTGGAGTTCTTCTTCGGCGGCGACGACCTGTTCGCCAAGGTCGAGGAAGCCATCACCGGCCAGGAAGCCGGTTTCGAGGCCAGCGTGGCGCTGGACCCGGAGCACGCCTTCGGTGACTACGACGCCCGTCTCGTGTGCTTCGAGGCCCGCAGCCTGATGCCCGAGAACGTGGACGTCGGCATGCAGTTCGAGGGCCTGCCCGAGGGCGCCGCCACCGAGGACATGCCCAAGGAGCTGATCTACACCGTCACCGAGGTCTACCCGGAACACGTGGTGCTGGACGGCAATCACCCGCTGGCCGGCGTGGGCTTGCGCATGCATCTGCGCGTGCGCGACGTGCGCGAAGCCACCGAGGAAGAGATCGAGGCCGGCACCATCGGCGAGGCCGTCTTCAGCCTCGTGAGCGGCGCGCCCCCCGGCGAATCGCTGCACTGACGCCACCGGGGCCGCTCCGCGCGCCCTGGCAGGCCGCCGGCACTGTGCCGCCGCGGCCGCCCTGAACATCCCTAACTTCGACCCTGCCAGTTCTGACAGTAGGGGGATGCGCACCTGGGCAGTTGTGCCAAGATCGCCAGCCCAGCGGTTCTCACGAGCGTCAGCTTCCGGGCGGCGCCACCGAGTCATATGGATGTTCAGCTTCGCCTGGAACTGTTCGGCGCCTACAGCGTCAGCCTCCAGGCCAGCACGTGGCCTGCGCAACGCAGCCTCGCCCTCAACGGGCGGCTGGGTGGGCTGCTGGCATTGCTCGCCCTCGGTCGTGGCCAGACGCTCAACCGCGGCGAACTGTGCCGCGAGCTCTGGGGCGCCGGGCCGGAATCGGCCAGCGCCGCCTGCTTCAACACCCTGCTGTGGCGCCTGCGCCGGGCCCTGGAGCTCCCGCCTGACACCGCCGCCATCATCGAGACCGACCGCCAGGGCGGCGTGCGCATCGCCCGGCATGTGCAGGTGCAGTCGGACCTGGAGCGCTACCTGGCCCTCGTCGAGAAGCCGCTGGCCAAGCCCGTGGACCAGTTGGAGCCAGCCGATGTGCAGGCCCTGCGCGAGGCCGTCCTGCTCTACCGCGGCGATGTGCTGGCCGGCTACCAGGACGACTGGGCGCTGCGCCTGCGCGAGCGCCACCGGCGCACGCAGCTCGGCGCCCTGGCGCGCCTCATGCATCTCAGCAGCCTGCAGGGGCACTGGCAGGAGGCGATCCAGCACGGCGAGGCCATGCTGGACATGGACGCCCTGCGCGAGGACGTCCACCGCGAGCTCATGCGCTGCCACCTCGCCGCCGGCCAGCGCGCGCTCGCGCTGACGCAGTTCGAGCGCTGCCGCTCCGCCCTCAAGCGCGAGCTGGCCATCGCCCCCATGGCCGAGACCCTGGCGCTCTACCAGGAGATCGCCCGCGAGGCGACACAGCCGGCCGCCGCCCCAGCTCCGCTCAGTCCGCTCAGTTCGCTCACTCCGCCACGGCGAGGGCTGTTCGAGCCCCACGCCCTGCCCGGTCTCGCGGCCACGCCCGCGCAGATGCTGCTGCCCTGGAGCGAGGCGCTGATGCAGGTGCGCTGGCACCTCGCCCAGGCGGACGCCCAGCTGCAGACGCAGCTCGACTTCGGGCACTGAGGCACCTTCCGCCTCGCTTCCTCTCTCCCCTCCCCGCCTTTCCCTCCGGCCACGCCGGCCGCCCGTGCAGGGCCCGTCCGCACGGCATCGCCACGGCCCCGCTGCCGGGCGATGTGCCCGCGCGCCTCACGCCCCCGACATCACACCCCTCTCACGCCTGACGGCCCGATGTGATGACCGTGTGATGCCGGCGTGATGCGGCGGTGATGAGGGCCGTCGCAAGATCACCTGGCCGTCATTCCGGCCCCACCAGCGCCCTTCTGCCATGGCCTTGATCAACGACCGCAGCGCCGCCTTCATCGTGAGGGTCTGGTGCGAGCACGGCGATCAACCGTCACGCGGGGTGCGCGACTGGAGAGGCTCGATCGAGCATGTCGAGAGTGGCGAACGGGTCTTCTTCCGGGAACTCAACGCGGTGCCGAGCTTCATGGACCGCCATCTGCGAGATCTCGGGATCGAGGCCCCCAACCGATTCTGGGAGCAAGTCTTCGACGACGAGCCCCCCGAGCAGCGAACCAAGGAGTGAGCGATGCCACGCATTCAGGCCAATCGAGACCAGGTGGATGACCGCTTCAGCGTGCTGGGCTTCACCATCCGCACGGAGAGTCCCTTGTTCGAAGTGGCCGTGGCCACGGACCCGGCGCTGTTCCGGGCCGATGCCCGCGGGCGGCGCGGCCGGCGCAACTTCTACTCCAGCCGCGCCCAGGGCGTGCTGCGCGCGCGCCGCGGCGAGGCCGTCTACCTGCTGCCGCAGGACGTGCTCGCCAACTTCGTGGGACAGCCCAAGCTCTACTTCGGCCTGGCAACCTACCGGGACGGCACACCGCAGCAGCCCGACTTCGTGCAGCTGCCGCAGAGCGGGAACATGTACGTGTCCCTCAGCGGGCTGAGCGAGCGGGGCCTGCGCCGCGCGGTGGGCACGTTCAACGGCAGCTCCTACGGCCAGGCGGCCGCCGGGCGCGACCCGAGCCTGGAATGGGGCGGCGACAGCGCCGCCGCGCGATCTGCCAGCACGCCGGGCACCAGCGCAGGCACCTCGGCGGCGCCCGCCCCCAGCGCGCCCGGCAATCCGCCCCCCGCCGGCCCCGTGGCGGCCGGCCTGGACTACGACGACGGCTTCGGCCCCTTCCCGCCCCCGCAGTCCTCGGCCCAGGGCGACGAGGGCGTGCAGGCCTACCGCCATGGTGACGGCACGGCCCCCTGCAACGACTGCCGCGAGCCCGGTGCGCAGGCCATGGAGATCCCGCTGGACCCGGGCGCCGGCGGCCGCTCCATCGGTGTGGACGCCCTGCAGGCCGGCGACATCATCGTCAGCACCACGCGGGCCTGGGTCTCGCGCGCCATCCGCCTGGGCACGCTCTCGCCGGTCAGCCACGTGATGCTGTACCTCGGCGGCGGCCGCGTGATCGAGGCCGTGGGCTCGGGCGTGCGCGAGGTCACGGTGGAGGCCGCCCTGCACGACGCCATCCTCGCCGTGGCCTACCGCGTGCCCAACCTGAGCGCCACCCAGCGCGAGCGCGTGCTGAGCGAGGCCCGGCAGTTCAAGGACCAGCCCTACAACTACCCCGGCATCGTGCAGCGCGGCGTGGCCATCGTGGCGCCGGTGACGGGCGCCGTCGTCGATGCCATCGCCCGCGTCCTGAGCGTCCCGCGCCCGCAGGCCCATGCCGTCTACTGCTCGCAGCTCGTGCTGGAGGCCTACCAGCGCGCCGGCATCACGCTGCTGGCGACGCCGGCCTCGCAGAGCACGCCCGAGGGCGTCGCGCGCTTCGCCCAGGGCCGGCTCGGCTACGTCGGCCACCTGAAGGCCGAGGACGTGCCCCTGGGCATCCAGTTCGCCGTGGACGAGGACGGCCCGGACACCGCGCCGCCCGCGCAGGCCCAGAGCTGGGTCGAGCCGCAGGAGGTGCTGCTGCGCGCCTACAACGGCACGCTGGGCGACCAGATCCGCCTCTTCGCCGACACCGTCAAGTGGGTGGCCGGCGTGGACGACACGCACGCGCTGCCGCACAGCGCCATCGGCCAGGTGCTCTGCTACAACGGCGATCGCATGATCGGCAAGGCCACGGCCTTCTTCATCGCGCCGCGGCTGCTGCTGACCAATGCCCACGTGGTGAGCGGCTGCACCAAGCTCGTCATCATCCCCGGCAAGACGGGCGACGGCGCCGGCAGCGAGCCCTTCGGCCGCTTCGAGACCACGACCTGGCGCGCCCACCCGAGCTACCGCCCCGGCCGCCGCGACTTCGACTTCGCGGTGGTGCTCGCCCCGCGCAATGCGCCCGGCGGCTTCCTGTCGCCCGTCGAGGAGCTCACGCAGAGCCGGCCCGAGGGCGTGGCCGTGTGCGGCTACTCGGCCCGCTCGCGCCGCGACGACCCGGTCGGCACCATCGTCAATGCCGTGCTCAACCCCGACAAGCAGCACGTCCACCGCGGCTATGTGCGCGAGATCAGCGACGAGGTCATGCACTACGACGTGCAGGAGCTCGCCGGCTCGAGCGGCTCGCCCGTCTACTGGATCGAGGGCGGTGCGACGCCGCGCGTGCATGTGGTGGGCGTCAACGCCGGCCCGCGCGACAGCCTCACCAACTCCGGCGTGCGACTGACCCGCGCCAAGGTCCAGTGGATCCGCGAGCGTGCGGCGGAGCTCGGGCAGTCCGTGTCCTTCGCTGCGGAGGGCGGCGAGGAGGAATACGCCGGCGAGCAGGCGCTGTCCGCGGACGACGACGCGCGCGGCATCGAGGGCGCGCAGCCCGAGGGTCATGCCGGCGTCGCCGCGCAGGCGCTGTGGGCCGAGCCCATGGGCACGACCGCCCCGCAGTACCCGCTCGCACGCCGCTTCGTGCAGGCGGCCACCGGCAACTACCGCCCCGCCAACCGCGGCCGCGCCGACATCCAGCGCATCGTCATCCACATCACCGACGGCTGCACCACCGGCCACTGCCGCACCGATGCCGAGCGCGCCCGCGCCATCAACGGCACCATCAGCTGGTTCCAGGATCCGGCGGCCCGCGTGAGCGCCCATTACATCGTGGGCCAGGACGGCGAGGTCGTGCAGATGGTGCGCCACGAGGACGTGGCCTACCACGCGCACACGGCCAACAGCAACAGCATCGGCATCGAGCACGTTGCCGATGCCGGCCACCGCGGCCATGTGCGTACCGCGCCGTCGCGGCTGCAGCTGGAAGCCTCCGCCGCGCTCGTGACGTGGCTGTGCGACCGCTTCGGCATCACGCCCGACCGCGCGCACATCCTCGGCCACAGCGAGGTCGACTCTGGAACCACCCATGCCGACTGCCCCAATGCCGTGTGGGACTGGGACACCTACATGCGGCTCGTGACCTCGCGGCAATGCTTGGCGCAGGGTCTGGCGCAGGGCCTGACTCAGGGCCTGAGCCAGGACGCCGGCGGCCCGGTGCTCGTGCCGGCGCCCGCCCCTGTGATGCAGCAGCCGCTGGCCCTGCCGATGGAGGCCGCGCCGCCCGCCGCCGCCCCGGCCGGCCCGCAGCGCATTGCCAGCACGGTGAGCGGCGCGCAGATGTGGCGGGTCAGCACCCGGCAAGGGGCCAGTGACTGCCAGCTCGACCAGCTGCGCGGCTACAAGCACCCCGGCGACACCGCGCCCGCCGCGCCGGCCGCCTTCCAGGACGGCCCCACGCTCTCCCTCACCGACTGGCCCCGCCTCGAGGGCGCCCGGGGCGACGTGGCCTGCCTGGGCATCGAGGTCCGCTGGCAGCACAACGGCCGCTCGCTGGGCCAGGTCCGCATCAGCCCCCTGGGCGGCAGCGACGCCGCCGGCTGGCGCCTGCACGTGACGGCGCGCATCTTCGACGATGCCCACGTCTATGCCCGCGAGGAGCCCAGCTTCGCCGCGCTGCGCGTGCGCCTGGAATACTGCTTCACGCCCGACAGCGGCGCCGTGGTGCACGCCTTCCGCGAGCTGCATCTGTTCGGCAACGGGCGCTACAACATCGGCGGCGACTGGGCGCAGTACCGTGCGCTGCCGCTGGAGCACGACGGCGGCGTGGCCGAGCCCGACGAGCGCCTGAACCAGACGGCGCCGGGCACCAGCGTCGCCGAGTCCCTGGAGGTGGCGGCCCGCACCGTCGCGCCGACGGCCCCCTCGCGCCACCTGCAGGCGGCACTGAGCAGCACGACGGGCGTGCGCCATGCCGTGCTGGCCGCCGCGGCCCGCGAGCTGGGCGTGCGCGAGATCGTCAACAGCAACCGCGCCGCCGGCGGGGACGCCACGATCAACGACGACCCGGAAGGCCGCATCGTGGCCTATCTGCGCGAATGCGGCCTGAGCGCCACGCCGGGCCGGCACAACTCGGCCTACTGCGCCGCCTTCACCACCTTTGCGCTGCGCAGCGGTGGCTACACCGGGGTGCGCGGCAGTGCCGGCGCGGGCAATCTGCGCGCGCAGTTCGAGCAGGCCGGGCGCTATCACGCCGTCGAGCAGTCCCGCCCCTACGACCCGGCGCAGGACTTCCGGCCGCGGCCCGGGGATGTGTTCTTCACCGGCTCGCCGGGCCGCGAGAGCCACGCGGGGCTGGTGGTCTCGGTGGACGACAACGGCACCCTGCACACGCTGGAGGGCAACACCTGGTCCCCCAACGAGACCACGGCCGGCGTCATGGAACGCAACCACGCGGCCGCGAACAGGGGGCGCCGCTACGCGCTCGTGGGCTTCGGCTCGCTGCTAGACGATGCGCCGCCCGCCCAGGCCCACGGCCTCGAGGCCGACGAGGCCGAGGCCCTGCAGGCGCAGACGCCCCGCGACCCGGCCAGCCTGTCCTGGGAGAGCCCCCGCTACCCCGACCGCGCCACCTGGTCCCGCGAGCTGCTGCAGTGCATCCGCGCCCACAAGGCCGAGCTGGACCAGGGCAATCCCGAGAGCTACCTCGCCGGCTACAACCAGCTCGACGCCGCGCACCAGCTGAAGTTCTGGGGCGAGCTGATGGTGGCGATGGCGCAGTTCGAGTCGAGCTGGAACCCGCACTCGCGCTACCGCGAGGCCAACGGCCAGTACTCGGTGGGCCTGTTCCAGCTGAGCTACGCCAACGCCCACGACTACGCCTGGGAACCTATCAGCGAGGAGCGCGCCAGCCTCGAGGACCCGCTGGTCAACATCCGCTGCGCCGTCATCGTGCTGGCGCACCTCGTGGCCCAGAACCGCGTGGTGGCGTCGAGCGAAGGCGGCCGGCATCAGGGCGGCGCGCGCTACTGGTCCGTCCTGCGGGCCGGCGCGCGGCACAAGTTCAACGAGATCCGCGAGTACGTCCGCACCCACGTGCCGATGCCCTGAGCCCGAGCGCCCCCTCACCCTGCGACGCCCCCCGCCATGGCCGCTTCACCGACCCTGCCGCAAGCCCCCGCCCCGATGGTGGGCTACAGCGATGCGCCCCTGCCGCAGGCCATGGCCCTGCCCGGCATGCCCCTGCCCGGGCAGTCGCGCGGGATGGTGGCGCAGCCCGCGCCCGCCGGGCCCGTCAGCCCCGCGCCGCCGGCGGGCAACGCCAAGCCGCCGGCCACAGAGACCCTGGCCCAGCGCACCGGCAACCTGATCAACGAGGTGGACTTCCCGGGCTTCGTGGCCCAGCTCGTCAATGGCACCTTCGACGCCATCGTCGACGCCTCCATCCGCCAGATGGAGAGCTATGCCGAGCTCGTCGCCGCGGTGGCCAAGACCACGGAGCAGTTCACCGAGGAGAACGTCAGCGCCAACCAGGCGCGCGACTGGGTGGCCCAGCAATACGGCGCCGACGTCACGGTGCTGCTGCCCCGCGGCAGCGACGACGCGCTGCGCCAGCCGCTGCTGGTGCCGCGCGGCGAGGGGCGCAGCCCGGCCTGGCTCGCGACCTATGGCGTCGGGGACCAGGAGCTCAGCAGCGAGCTGCTGGAGAGCGTGGTGCTGCCGCAGGCCCGCGCCCAGCTCGGCCGCGAGCGCCAGCAGCTGCTGGCCACCCTCGTCATGATGGGTCTGAACCGCGTGGCGGTGAAGGACGGTTCCATCAGCGCCAAGGTGATGTTCCGCGCCGTGGCCAACGACAAGGCCACCGTGCAGTACGCCCAGGGCCAGGACCCGGGCGCCGCCGCCGGTGGCAGCTGGGGCAGCCGCGGCTCGCTGGCGGCGTCCTCGGGCGTGTCGACCATGGTCAGCACGCTCAACCTCAACGCGCAGAGCGACACGAGCCTCAGCGCGACGATGTTCGGCGAGGTCAAGCTGAACTTCGTCTCCGAGACGGTGCCGCTGGACAAGATGGCCGACGCGATGAAGCTGGCCATGGTCCAGCGCCACGCGGCCCTGGGCCCGCGAGCGGCCGCACCGCTGCCGGCCGCAACGCCCGTCGCGACACCCGCCATGCCCGCCACGCCCGCCGTGCCGCCTGAGCCCGGGAGGTCCTGATGCTGCGTGCGCTCTCCACCGTCATCGACGAGCTGCAGGACGCCATGGCACCGCTGCTGCACGAGGCCCTGTCGCCCGCCGGCAGCGCCCGCATCCGCCTGGCCGAGGCGCAGTTCGACCTGCCCCTGGACCTGGCCCTGGACTTCGCTGAGGGCGGCCCGCGCCTGCTCGCCGAGCTGCCGCGCTCCAGCAGTGACGGCCACTGGCATGTGGACCGCTCGCGCCTGCGCTTCGTGCTGCGCGCCGAGCTGGAGGAGGCCTCCTCATGAGCAGCCCGCACCGCAACGACCCGCAGGTCAGCCAGCTCTCGGGCGTCGGCGACCTCGGCGTGCCCTTCGACGTCTTCATCCAGGCGCTGACCCTGCAGCTCGACAAGGCGCAGGCGGCCATGGCGCTCAAGGCCCGCGTGGGCAAGCTGCCGCTGACCTTCGCCGTCAAGGACGTGCAGCTGGACCTGCGCGCCTTCGTGCGCATGGTCGAGGACGACGTCTGGGTGCGCCCCGCCGGCCCGGGCGACGCGGAGGCCAGCAGCATCAAGCTCGCGCTGACCACGGTCACCAAGCCCATGATCGACGAGAACGCCGTGAGCTACGAGGCCCACGACGCCAAGCTGGACCTCAAGGAGGCGCTGGGCGAGCGCATCAGCACCGAGGAGCAGCGCCAACTGGAGCGCATCGGCGTGCACACCATCCAGCAGCTGCAGGAGCTGAAGAAGTCCGCCGGGGCCGACGTCGTCGCGCGCCTCGCCCGCATGCCGGTGAACCGCCTGCAGCAGGCCATGATGGCCGCGACGGCCCCGCGCGTGCAGCGCGTGGACAGCGCGCCGGCGGCCGGCGGCGGCGGCGATGGCGGCGGCCCGGCACGCCCGCGCATCACGCTCAGCGCGCCCTCGATGAAGGCCGGGCGCCTGCCGCTGGTGCGCGTCAACGGCCAGACCCTGCCCGTGCGCCAGGCCGAGGCGATGGCGCTGGAGCTGAGCGTGGACCCCGAGCACCTGGACCAGGAGGCCGAGATCGACTTCGGCGACGGCGAGACCGCCCGCCTGCGCCTGAGCAGCGGCGCGCTCGGCCAGTGGACCGAGGCCGACGGCCAGGCGGCCGCCGCCGCACGGGAGCCACAGCCATGAGCGCGCTGTCCACGGCCTGGCCGACCCACCTGCCGCGGCGCCTGCTGGTGACGCTGCGCCTGGGTGAGATGCCGGAGCATGTGCCGTCCTGGCGCGCCTGCCTGCGCCACGGCGTGCCCTTCGGCGAGCACCTGGACGGCGGGCCGATCGACCGGCTGCTGGCGCACTTCGGCGGCGGCATGCGGCTGGCCCGCGTGCACAGCGCCCGCACCCGCCCGCACGAGGCGCCGGAGCGCATCGGCGCACGCCGCTTCGACGAGATCGAGCAGCTCAGCGGCGTGGCCCGCGTGCTGCGCATCGAGCTGCAACAGGGCGAGCGCCTGCCCGAGCTGATGCAGGCGCTCGCCCAGCTGCCCACCGTCGAGCATGCGCGGCCCGAACGCCTGGTGGACATGACCCTCGACGGCAGCGCCACGCATCCGGCGCCCCTGCCCGCCGCCCTGCCCCAGGCCGCCACGGTGGACATGCAGGAGGCCTGGGCGGCGCGTGACCTCATCCGCCTGCCCGAGGCGCTGGCCTACGCGCCGGGCGACCCGACCGTCATCATGGGCCTGGCCGACACCGGCGTGGTGATGGACCACCCGGCGCTGCACCGCGCCCTGCGCCCCGGCTTCGACACCGTGGACCTGCAGGCCAGCACGGGCGGCCCGGACCTCGTGGGGGACGACCGCGGCGCCGACGCCGACCCGCAGGACGAGGTCGGCCACGGCACCGGCTGCGCGGGCATCGTCTGCGCCGACAGCCCGGACCTGCCGCCCGGCGCAGCCGGCCGGTGCCAGGTCTTGCCCGCCCGCGTGCTGGGCGCCGCGCTCAAGGGGCAGCGCCGCGTGGGCATCGGCTCCGTGGGCAATATCGACGCCGGCATGAAGCGCCTGATCGACCTCGGCGTGAAGGTCATCAACATGAGCTTCGGCACCGCCTCCTCGCAGCTGAGCCCGGACGAGCCGCCGCCGCACAGCGAGGTCGTGCGCTACGCCCTGGCTCGTGGCGTGATCCTGGTGGCCGCCAGCGGCAACTCCGGCCTCACCGAGCCCTTCTACCCCGCCGCCCTGCCCGGCGTGATCGCCGTCGGCGCGGTGGACCTGCAGGGCCGGCCCGCACGCTTCTCGACCCGGGGCGAGCACGTGGCGCTGAGCGCGCCGGGCCAGGGCATCTGGACCTGCGGCCTGAACGGTTGGCAGCGCGCCAACGGCACCAGCTTCGCGGCGCCCTTCGTGTCCGCCGTGGCCTCGCTGATGGTGGCCCGGGCCGAGGCCCGCGCCTGCCCCCTCGACCCCGAGATGACCCGCCGGCTGCTCGTCGAGAGCAGCCGGCCCCACGCCCAGGCCGGTGAGTCCGGCATGGGCCGCGGCGTGCTCGACGCCCTGGCCGCCCTGCGCGCCCTGGACGACTGGCTGGACCGCCATGACGGCCTGCAGGCCGACGACTGAGCAGTGACCGAGTGACAAGGAGCCCCCACATGGCCAGCGAAAAGCCCAAGAAGACAGCGCAGCGCAAGGCGGCGGCCCCACCGGTCGCTGCCGTGAAGCGCCCCCGCAGCGCCCCGCGCAAGAAGCCGGCCGCGGTGGCCCCGACACCGCCCCCTTCGCCGCCCCGAACCCGCCCGGCCCGCGTCAGCGCGCAGGCCGATTCCTCCCGTGCGGGCCTCGCCGCACCTGAAGCCAAGGCCCAAGCTGCGGCAGCCACCCCCCAAACAGGAGCCACCCTCATGAACCGCATCCTCTTCATCGATCTCGCCGAACGCGACCGCAACCGCCGGGCCGAGATCCGCGTCCGCATCGCCAACCTCGAGCGCATCGAGAACACCAAGGCCCGCTCCGGCGGCCTCGGTCCGGACCTGAAGAAGGAGCTGGACGACCTGCGCCTCGAGCTCGCCGACCGCGACACCACCGACGAGCTCTACCGCGGCGTGGCCGAGCAGGTCTCGGGCAAGTCCTGGGACGTGCTGTCGCAGAGCGGCAAGACCGACTACGTGATGCGCTACGGCTTCATGGGCAGCCAGTACGGCGTGCAGCCCAACGAGCTGGGCGTGGAGGAGAAGGAGATCCTGGCCGTCTGCGGCCTGCTGCTGCTGGACGGCATCCAGGGCCCGGGCAACCTGAACTTCGTGGCCAAGGTCACCATCGCCCGCGGCGAGTTCGAGCAGAACCGCGCCCTGTTCATGGCCGCCTTCAACCGCTTCACCACCCGCCACGAGGTGACGCTGCGCTCGCAGATCGCCAAGGGCTATGTCGACCCCGAGGCGCCGGGCTTCATCAGCGGCCGCACCGGCACCAGCGCCGGCACCAGCACCAAGGGCAGCAGCTATCTGGTGCCGGACATCGACGACCCGGTCTATGCCGTCTCGGCCAACAGCCTCGCGGCCATCGTGCGGCGCATCCGCGACGAGGGCATCTCGCCCAACGACCCCTGGCTCGTGAGCCGCATGGACAACGCCTTCAACCTGCTGACCGGCATGGTGGAAGGTGCCCCGCCCTCGGCCCTGGAGATCATGCTGCCCGACCTCGAGGAGGCCGTGGACGTGGAGATCCAGAAGGAGAACCTCCAGGCCTCGCAGGCCATCTACTTCGCCTACCAGCTGGAGGAGATGCGCATGTTCCAGGTGGTGGACAAGATCGTGGACCTCTTCCGAGGCGGCCTGCTGCCCCTGGGCAAGGGCACGGTGGGCGACAAGCTCTTCAAGTACTTCAAGACCAGCACCGAGCGCATCACCGAGGCCGAGCGCCGCGAGCTGTACTACCGCATGTTCGGCGCGCCCGGCGGCAACCCGAACGCCGGCGATCCGAACCGGGACTTCAACGAGCTGTGGCTGCGCTTCGTCTCGGCGGTGTCGAGCTTCGCGCGGCAGATCTCGGTCGAGCGCCTGCTGCGCAACAACGTGCCCATGGCCGTGAGCCAGGAGCAGGTGCGCAAGGCCGCGCGGGACCTCGGCGCCAACCTCTCGCGCAACGGCTACGGCATCGCCTACTTCGCCGCGACGGAGCTGCAGAACACCATCATCAACTTCCGCGACATCCTGCAGGACGCCGACCTGCGCTCGGCCTTCGGCGCCCGCGACATGTGGCAGGTGATCGACATGGTCAACGTCAACTACCTGGGCGGCGCCAAGAACACGCACCGCTTCCGCACGCAGTCCCGGGCCGGCGCCATCATCATTCGCTGGATCTCCGAGAACATCCAGCGCCTGGCCAACATCTCCGGCCCGGTGCTCTCCATCGACGAGATCTCCAATCCGCAGATGCGCATCTCGAGCGGCGCCAACCCCACGCTCAAGCCGACCGACTGGGACCTGGTCAACGCCTGCGAGCAGTGGCTGGCCGTGATGGGCGTGCAGGAGCAGAGCGTCGAGCAGTACTCGCAGCCCATCGAGGCACCGGCCATGACCAGCCGCCCCATCGACATGCCCCAGGCCGCGCGCGACGTGCTGGCCTCGGTCGGCGTGAACCTGCCGGTCTGAGCCCAGGAGGCCCGCCATGACGCAACCGATGTTCAAGCATGTGGCGCAGTCGCTGGCGGTGGCCTCGCGCCGCCTCGGCGTCAGCGACCCCATGGACTACGTGGGGCCCATGCTGCAGCGCAGCTTCGCCCGGCCCGAGAACGACCTGGCCTACGCGAACAACGCGCTGACGCCCGGCGCCGTGCCCTACGAGCCCTCCTTCTCGGAGAGCGAGCCGCGCATGCTGCGCTTTACCATCTCGCCGCTGGAGCCCGAGGCCAGCCCCATGGCCCGGCGCGACGAGGCCACGCGCGAGCTGCGCCGGCTCATCCACCCCATCTTCGGGCGCGACGCGCTGCGCTGGTTCGACGAGCGCAGCGAGGCCTGGCGCGGGATGTCCGGGCTGTCCTGGATGAACTTCGGCGCGTGGTTCGGCAGCGCCTTCGACGAGGACGGCCTCTACGCCGCCAAGATCTACTACGAGCTCAACCCGCAGCAGATCGAGGCGCTCTCGCCCGGCCTCTCGCGGCTCACCCGGCGCGTGATGATGCTGTACCCGCGGCTCATGCCGATCTTCACGAGCATCGGCTGCAAGCGCGATGCCGGCTCCCAGCGCGTGACCTTCATGCACCGCGGCCCGCTGGTGCTCTCCGAGCTGGGCTCGCTGATGACCGAGCTGGGCCTCGCGCAGCGCCTGCCCTCGCTGATGCGCGCCGTGGGCGTGGCGCTGGGCGGCCGCTTCGAGCTGCCGCACGGGGCCGCGCTGCTGGGCCTGCGCGAGACGCCCGAGGGCGTGGAGCTGAAGCTGGAGATCCTGCTCTCGGCCCTGCCCGACCTGCCCGCCGGCTTCGTCGACCTCGTGCGCCTGGGCCTGGCCGAGCGCCCGCGCCAGCTGATGGCGCTCGAGCGCTGGCTGCAGGCCTTCGGCGTGGACGATGCGCGCGAGCAGGGGCACTTCTCGGTGCTGTCCGTCCGCGTGACGCCGCGCAGCGACGCCCGCATCAGCCTCTACGTGCGCCCCATCGAGTTCGAGCTGCGCGACCAGCTCGACGAACGCAACGCCGCCAGCCCGGCCCTGATCCCCGAGGTGTGAGATGAGTGCCCTGCCCGCCCCCGCTCCCGCAGCCCCGCCCGTCAGCGGCGAGACGCTCCAGGCCACCCGCAGCTCGGTGCGCGCCCTGCTTGCGCAGAGCCCGGCCTATGCCAACCTCGCGCCGGAGACGCAGCGCCAGCTGGCGCATGACCTCGTGCAGGTCGGCGCCTTCCTGGCCGAGCCCGGTATGAAGGTGGACCCGGAGCGGGCGGCGCCCGAGGTGCAGTCCCTCGCCGCGGGCGGCCTGCTGGGCTTCGGCGCGCTGGGCGGCCAGGCCAACGCGCGCGGCAGCACGAGCAAGGTCAAGGACGTCGAGGCCGACGACGCCCCGGCCTTCGGCGCCGCTGTTCGCACCGGCGTCGAGCAGGCCGTGGCGATGATCAAGGGCGTGAACTTCCCCGGCTTCGTCAGCGGCCTGATCAATGGCGTCTTCCACAGCATCGTCACCAGCTCCATCGAGCAGATGGAGGCCTACGCCAAGCTGGTGGCCGACGTCTCCAAGAGCCTCAACCAGTTCCGCGACGAGAACACCACCGCCAACCAGGGCCGGGACAACCTCATCGAGCGTTTCCCCGACCTCTTCCAGCTGCAGGAGCCCGGCCAGGGCGACTTCAGCTTCGGCGACGCCCCGGCCACCGGCCCGCGCGTGACCCTGCGCGAGGACGTGGACGAGAAGGCCGCCCTCGCCCGCATCAATGGCAGCGGCCTGCCCCTGGCCCAGCCGCTGCAGCGCCTGGACGACAACCTCATCGAGGCCCTGCTCGTGCCCGCCGCGCGCACCACCATCGCCACCGGTCGCCAGCAGCTGCTCGCCACCATGGTGATGATGGGCATGCAGCGCATCGTGGTGACGGACGGCAAGATCTCCGCCAAGGTCCTGTTCGACTTCCAGGCGCGCGACAACCGGCGCTTCCAGAAGAGCGCGGTCAAGTACGACTACGCGACCGACATGTACGGCAACGTGCAGAAGACCCACAGCGGCGAAGGCCAGTGGGACCGCAAGCGCGAGGGCGGCAGCGAGACGCGCAACGACTCCGGCGTGCTGACCGGCAAGACCGACGCCAGCAGCTACTCGACCGGCTCCTACAAGTACGACGAGGCGCCCGTCGTCACGCTGATGAGCACGAGCCAGCTGCGCGACGACTCCTCGCTGCAGACCAAGGCCAGCCTGGCCGGCCACGTGGAGGTGAACTTCAAGAGCGACTACCTGCCGCTGGAGAAGATGGCCGACCCGGCCGCCATCGCGGCCATCCAGATGAACTCGCAGCCGGGCATGGTCAAGACGATGGCGGCGCGGCCGGTCGTGAGCACCCCGGGCGCCGGCGCTCCGGCGGGCGCGCCCGCCCCGGCCGGCGCGCCGGCCGCCACCCCGGCTCCCGCCCCCGCTGCCTGAGGACTCCGCCATGCCAAGCACCGCGCCCCCGCCCCCGGCCTCGCAGGACTGGCTCGACGACGCCACGCTGGCCACCGTCCGCCCCCAGGTGCGGGCCCTGCTGGCCCAGAGCGAGGGCTTCCGCGCGCTGCCCGCCGAGCAGCAGCGCGAGATCGCCCAGACCATGGTGCGCGTGGCCTCCTTCATGGCCAATCCCCAAGGGCTGGCCCGCGAGGAGTTCGAGCGGCCCGTGGTGCGCAAGGACGGTGGCTCAGCGGATGAGCCTGCCCAGCGGCCGCGCAGCGAGGCGGCCTCCGCGGAGGCCCTGGCCGGCGGCGTCGATGCCGCGAAGAACAAGGCCTCCGACAAGGTGGGCACCTTCGCCGGCGCCGACTTCAAGGCCGGCGCGCTGCAGCAGGGCACGGAGCAGTTCAAGAACCTGGTCAGCGCGGTGGACTTCCCCGCCTTCGTCGGCGGCCTGATCCAGAACGTGTTCCAGGCCATCGTCAACGCCAGCATCCAGCAGATGCAGGCTTATGGCGAGCTGCTGAAGTCCGTCGCGCAGACGGTGGACCAGTTCGCGCAGGACAACATCAGCCTCGACCAGGCCCGCGGCTGGCTCAGCGACAAGTTCCCTGACGCGCTGAGCATGGGCCGCGGCGACGGCGACGAAGGCGGCGGCCCACGCCTGCGGCTGCGCAACGAGGACAACGAGGGCGCGCTGGCCCGCATCAACCAAGAGCTGCAGCTGCTCAAGCCCGTCACCGACCTCTCCGACGAGGAGCAGGAAGGCCGGCTCGTGGCCGCCGCCCGCGTGCAGATGGCGCGCTCGCGCCAGCAGCTGCTGGCCTCGATGACGCTGCTGGGCATCAACCGCATCGTGATCACGGACGGCGCCATCAACGCCAAGGTCGTGTTCGACTTCCGCGCCAGCGACCAGGCCCTGCGCAAGGCCAAGGCCGGTCTCACGGACCGCGACCACATGCACAACACCAACACCTCCGCCGCGGCGGGGGGCTTCCTCGGCTGGGGCGCGGCCACGGTGAACCGCAACGACTACGACCACATGACGACGGTGCAGTCGTCGGTGGACGAGAGCAGCGAGTCCAAGGCCTCGCTCAAGGCCAAGCTGACGGGCGAGGTGCGGGTGAACTTCAAGAGCGACTACTTCCCCATGGAGAAGCTGGCCACGCCGGGCATGCTGGCCTCGATCCAGGGCAACGCCACGCCCTTCGACCCGAACCCGCCACGACCTGCCGCGCCCGGCGCCCCGGCCGCCGCGCCCGCCGGCAATGCCGCGCCCCCCGCCGGCCAGGCGCCC
>JAYRJQ010000033.1:0-27855 GCA_041906185.1 Burkholderiaceae bacterium | reverse complement strand
GGCGGGAAGCCCCCCGTCACCGGCAGCGACCGGGGCCGCCGGTGGCCGGCCCGCCGCCCGCGCGGGCGCCTGACGCCTCTCCCGCGGGCCCATGAAAAAAGCCCTGGGTGCCAGGCACACAGGGCTTCTTGATCCGGTCCGGGGGACGACGGGGACTCAGAACGGAATATCGTCATCCATATCATCAAACCCGGTGGCCGGGCGCTGCGCCGGGGCCGGGGCGGGACGGGGTGCCGGCGCGCGGGGGGCCGCGGCGCGCGGGGCGCGGGCTTCGCCGCCGCCGAAGTCGTCGCCACCGCCTTGCGGGGCGCTGCGCTCGCGGCTGTAGCCGCCACCGCCACCACCGCCGAAGTCGTCACCGCCGCCGCTGTCACGGCCGCCCAGGAGCTGCATCTGCTCGGCAATGATCTCGGTGGTGTACTGGTCGCGGCCTTCCTTGTCCTGCCACTTGCGGGTCTTCAGGCGACCCTCGACGTAGACCGGGCGGCCCTTCTTCAGGTACTCGCCAGCGATCTCGGCCAGGCGGTCATAGAAGACCACGCGGTGCCATTCGGTCTCTTCCTGGCGCTCGCCGCCTTCGCGGCTCTTCCAGTTGCGGGTGGTCGCCAGGCTGATGTTGCAGACCGCGGCGCCGCTGGGGGTGTAGCGAACCTCGGGGTCACGGCCCAGGTTGCCAATGAGGATGACTTTGTTGACGGATGCCATGGAAGCGCTCGCGGACTAAAGATTCAAACCCCCGATTATGCCTGCCCCCTTCCGGAGGGCAGATGCGGGAATCCGTCCGGTTCGGGAGCCTTTCAAGAGGCCTCGTACCCGCCGCGCAACACCACCCGGCCGGCCCCGACTCCTACACTGGAATGCTCCATCTAGGTGCAAGCGAGGCCGGCAGCATGACTGCGATCGAGGCGTTTTCCCTGTGTGTCAGCGTCGCCCTGGGCGCGGTGGGGCTGTGCTGCCTGAGCCTGTGGCGCCGCCTGGACGACCTCGTGTTCCGGCACTTCGCCATCGTCTGCCTGATCGGGGCCGCCTTCTACGTGGCGGACCGCGCCACGCTGCCCACCGGCCCTCGCCCCAATCTGCTGGCGGCGGCCATCGGCCTGGCCATGGCGCTCGCGCTGCTGTGGGGCACGGCCCTGACCCGTGCGCACCGCACGCCCGGACTCGTGCTGCAGACCCTGGTGATGCAGGGTGTGATCGCCGTGGCCTGGTGGGCCGCCGCCGCCCTGAGCGGCATGGACCGGCCCACCTTCTTCCTGGGCTACAGCCTGATGTTCGTCGCCCAGCTGGGCCTGTGGGGCTTCCACCAGGGCCTGCGCTCGCTGGTCGTGCACTGGCCGATGACGCTGGCCTTGCTCATGGTGCCGATCAGCGTGGGCTGGTCCTTCCTGACCCGGCAGGACCCCATCGTGCTGCGCTATCTCGTGGGCCTGGCCGGCTTCCTGCTGGGGCTGGCCGTGATGGTCAACCGCATGCTCGGCGAGCGGCACGCCGCCCACCGCAACCTGCGCTCGTTGCGCGCCACGCAGGAGCAGCTCCATTCGGTGGTGGCGGCCATGGCGGCCGGCTCGGACGAGGTGGCGATGGCCGGCGAGCGCATGTCGCAGGGCGCCCAGCAGCTGGCGATCCGCACGGACCAGCAGACGGCCAGCCTGCGTTCGCTGTCGGAGTCGGTGCAGGGCTCGGTGGACCAGGTCCAGGGCACGGCCACCAACATCAGCGCGGTGGACCGCCAGTGCGCCGAGCTCAGCACGCAGGCGCGCCAGGGGACGGACGTCGTCCAGACCGCGGTGCATAGCATCGAGCTGATCAGCCAGCGCTCCTCGGAGATGCGCGAGGCCCTGGCGCTGATCGAGTCCATCGCCTTCCAGACCAACATCCTCGCCCTGAACGCCGCCATCGAGGCGGCCCGCGCCGGCACCGCCGGACGTGGCTTTGCCGTGGTGGCGAGCGAGGTCCGCAGCCTCTCGGCCCGCACCACGGAGGCCGCCGGGCAGGTGAAGGGGCTCATCGAGCGCGCCACCCGGCAATCGCAGCAGGGCATGGACCAGATCATGAGCGTCCAGCAGCAGCTGCAGGCCGTGCTCGAGGGAGTCCGCACGGTGGCGGAGCACACGCGCACGCTCTCGACCGACGCGCAGACCCAGAGCCAGGAACTCGTCCAGATGATGCAGGCGCTGCGGGACCTCGCCGCCCTGACGGACGACAACGCCTCGCTGGTGGCGGAATCGGTGATGACCGCCGACAGCATGAACCAGAGCGCCTCGGCCCTGCGCAGCATGGTCGCCGGGCTGCAGCAGGGCGAGCCGGGCACCCGGGACGCACCCCGCGGCGCCGCGACGGCCCTGCCCCCGACGCCCGCGCCCGCGCCGGTGACGCCGCTCCCGGCCGCCACCGGCGCCGTGGACTTCTTCTGAAACGGGCACAGTCGCATCCGGTGCCCTGATTCCCGCATTTGGGCTCGCCGCCCGCCCGCCGGGCCCCGGCGCTGCCTAAGATGCCGTCATGGATCGCCTGACCGTCCCCGCTTCGCCCTCGCCCGCCGCCGGTGCCGCCGCACCCGGCTCGCGCCGGCTGTGGCTGGGCTATGCCGGCATCTGCGCCCTGACCTGGGGGCTCTTCGTGCTGGCCGGCACGGAGTTCCAGCGCGGGCCGTGGAAGGTCTGGGAGGCGCTGCTGCAATCGACGCTGACGCTGTGGGCGCCCGCCCTCATGGGCACGGCCGTCTATCCCTGGATGCGCTGGGTGAGCCGCCGCAGCCGCCCGGCCTGGCTGCTGGGGCTGGTGCATGCCGGCGCGGCACTGCTGTTCGCCGGGGTCTGGCTGCTGCTGGACTACGGGCTGTCCCGAGCCCTGTTCGGCAGCGAGCACGCCGACGCCATGCTCGCCCAGTACATTCTGTGGCGCGCCATCTGGGGCCTGATCGTCTATGCCGCGCTGGCCACGGGCTTCGGTGCCGTCTTCAGTGCGCGGCGCGCCCGGGCCCTCGCCATCGCGGCGGCGCAGGCGGAGTCGGCCCTGGCACGCGCCGAGCTCTCGGCCATCAGCGGCAAGCTCAACCCGCACTTCCTCTTCAACACGCTCAACTCGCTGATCGCCCTCACACGCAAGGACGCCCGGGCCGCCGAGCAGGCGCTGCTGCGCTTCGCCGGCATGCTGCGCTACGTGCTGGACAGCAAGCGCAGCGCCACCGACCGGGTGGACCTGCAGCAGGAGCTGGACTTCGTCCGCGATTACCTCGCCCTCGAGGCCCTGCGCCTCGGGCCGCGCCTGCAGGTGAGCTGGGCGCTCGACGACGACGTGCTGCAGGACGAGGTGCCGCCGCTCACGCTGCAGCCCCTGGTGGAGAACTGCATCGTGCATGGCCTGGCGCCGCGCGTGCAGGGCGGCACTATCCGCATCAGCGCGCAGCGGGACGCGCTCAACGGCGGCCTGAACCTGTGCGTGCAGGATGACGGCGAGGGCTGCGACCCGGCCCGCCTGGACGCCGAGCGCCCCGGGCGCAGCGGCATCGGGCTCGGGGCGCTACGCCGCCGCTTCGCGCTCGACTACGACGGCCGCGCCCGCCTGCGCGTCCACACGCAACCCGGCGCGGGCTTCCGCGTCGACCTCTGGATCCCGCAAGCCACATGAACGCCCCCCGCATCCGCACCCTCATCGCCGAGGACGAGCCCCTGGCCGCCGAAAGCCTGGCCGAGTGGGTCCACGCCCTGCCGCAGCTGGAGCTCGTCGCGCAGTGCAGCGACGGCCCGGCCGCGCTGGAGGCCATCCAGCGCCTGCAGCCGGGCCTCGTCTTCATGGACATCCAGATGCCCGGCATGACCGGCCTGCAGGTCCTGCGCGCGCTGGGCGAGGCGGGCCTCGCGCAGAGCCCGGCCGTGATCTTCACCACCGCCTACGACGAGCACGCCCTGGCGGCCTTCGAGCTGCATGCGGTGGACTACCTGCTCAAGCCCTTCTCGCAGGAGCGCTTCGAGGAGGCCGTGCAGCACGCGCTGCAGACGGTGGGCCACCTGCAGCAGTGGCAGGGCGCGCTGGAGACCGCCGCGCTGCCCGGTGCCGAGCTGGAGCCGCTGCAGCGCATCCTCGTGCGGGACCAGGGCAAGATCTTCCCGCTGCAGGTCGAGGCCATCGAGTACCTGCGCTCCGACACCAAGTACACCGCCGTGGCGAGCCGCGGGCGCCAGTTCCTCGTGCGCCTGCCCATCACGGCCTTCGAGCAGCGGCTGGATCCGCTGCGTTTCCTGAAGCTGCAGCGCAGCTGCATCGTCAACCTCGATTTCGTCGAGTCCATGAGTCCGGACGAGAACTCCCAGCTGGTGGTCCAGATGCGCGACGGCACGCGCTTCACGGCCAGCCGCGAGGTCTCCAAGCGTTTGCGTGAGCAGTCGATATGAACGCCCCCACCCCTCTCCTGTCCCTGGCCTCGCGGTGCCTGGCCCTGGCCTGCGCGATGGCCGTCCTGCCCCTGGCGGCCCGCGCCGACGAGCCCGAGGGCCGGCTCTACACGCCCGGCCCCTTCGACCGCCTGGAGATCGCCGGCACCGCGCAGCTGCGCCTGGTGCAGGGGCCGCGGGACCAGGTCTTCATCGTCGGGGACGCCGAGCTGCAGAAGGACGTCAGCGTCGAGCTGCAGCACGACAAGCTGTTCATCCGCCCGTCCGGCACCTGGAAGTTCTGGAACAGCCAGCGCCTGCTGGTGGACGTGAGCATGCGCAATCTGCGCCAGCTGGTGATCTCCGGCGCGGTCGACCTGCGGGCCGCCGAGCCCATGCGGCTGCAGCGCGTGGCCATCCATATCTCCGGCGCGGGGCAGGTGCGCTTCGACGACCTCGCGGCCGAGCAGCTGAGCTTCGGCATCTCGGGCTCGGGCGAGGGGCAGCTCAAGGGCCAGGTCCAGGACCTGAACCTGCAGGTCACGGGCAAGGGCAAGCTGCTGGCCGAGCAGCTGCGGGCCGATCAGGCCACCGTGGCCATCAGCGGCATCGGGCAGGCCAATCTGTGGGTCACCGACGAGCTGCGGGTGAGCGTCTCCGGCATCGGCACGGTCGAGTACTGGGGCGCCCCCGAGGTGAAGCGACGCACCAGCGGGCTCGCCAAGGTCAACGCCCTGGGTGAGAAGCCGCCGCGCTGAGCGCTCAGCGCCGGGCGGCCGAGGCTCAGGGCTCGCCGTCCCAGTAGTCCAGGCCCGCGTCGCGGCGCTGCAGGAAGGCCGAGCCCTTGCTGGAGAAGACGCCGATCTTGCCGGAGTCCGGGTACTCGCAGACCTCCGGGCGCTCCTGCGTGCTGATCGACAGATAGGTGAGGTCCGCCTGCGAGGTGTTGATCAGGTGGTGCGGGTAGTCCGGGCCGCAGGGAATGAAGATCACGTCCCCCGCCTTCACCGCCAGGCGCTCGCCCGCCACGCGCAGGGTGCCCTCGCCGGCGAGGATGATGAACATCTCCTCCTGCGTGTGGTGGAAGTGGTAGGGGCAGCTCTGCTTGCCGGGCGGCACGGTGTCGATGCCGCAGCCGAGCTTGCGCGCCAGAGTGCCATCCGACACGCCGGCCACGCGGCTCTCGTACAGCGGCGCGCGCTCGAACAGCTCGCGCGGCACCTCCTGGTGGTTGCGGATCAGCTTGCGGCGCAGGTCCGCGGCACGGTCGGGGTCGGTCTCGCTCATGGCAACACTCCAGGCTGACAAGCGGCCCATCTTACGCAGCCGGCGCCCCCGACAGCGGCCGGGACAGGGGCGCGGAAGGCCGGCAATTCCGGCGGTTCGCGACGCTCCACCGCCTTGCGGACGGGTCTCGCGGGCGAAGCGCGTACCATTGCGCGCTTGCCATGCCCGCACCCGTCCCGTCCTCCCTCCCCTTGACCCTCCTGCAGGAGGTCTTCGGCTACAGCGCCTTCCGCGGCGAACAGGCCGCCATCGTTGACCATGTCTGCGGGGGCGGCGACGCCCTCGTGCTCATGCCCACGGGCGGCGGCAAGAGCCTGTGCTACCAGGTTCCGGCCATTGCCCGGCACCGCCAGGGGCACGGCGTGGCCATCGTGGTCAGCCCCCTCATCGCGCTGATGCACGACCAGGTCGGCGCGCTCGAGGAAGCCGGCGTGCATGCCGCCTTTCTCAACTCCAGCCTCAGCAGCGAGGAAGCGCAGCACGTCGAGCGCGAGCTGATGAGCGGCCGCCTCACGCTGCTCTACGCCGCGCCGGAGCGCATCACCACGCCGCGCTTCCTGGCGCAGCTCGCCCATCTGCAGGAGAAGGGGCTGCTGAGCCTCTTCGCCATCGACGAGGCGCACTGCGTGAGCCAGTGGGGCCACGACTTCCGCAGCGAGTACCTCGCGCTGTCGACCCTGCACGAGCGCTTCCCCGAGGTGCCGCGCATCGCGCTGACCGCCACGGCCGACGAGCTCACGCGGGCCGACATCATCGAGCGCCTGGCCCTGCAGGACGCGCGGGTCTTCATCTCCAGCTTCGACCGCCCCAACATCCGCTACGCCATCGTCGAGAAGGAGAAGCCGCGCGAGCAGCTGCTGCGCTTCATCCAGGACGAGCACGAGGACGAGGCGGGCATCGTCTACTGCCAGAGCCGCAAGAAGGTCGAGGAGACCGCCGCCTGGCTGACGGGCGAGGGCATCCGCGCGCTGCCCTACCACGCCGGCCTCGACGCCGACCTGCGCATGCGCCACCAGGACCGCTTCCTGCGCGAGGACGGCCTGGTGATGGTCGCGACCATCGCCTTCGGCATGGGCATCGACAAGCCCGACGTGCGCTTCGTCGCCCACCTGGACCTGCCCAAGAACATCGAGGCCTACTACCAGGAGACGGGCCGCGCGGGCCGCGACGGCGAGCCCGCCGAGGCCTGGATGGCCTACGGCCTGGCGGACGTGGTGAACCAGCGTCGCATGATCGACGAAAGCCCGGCCGGCGAGGAGTTCAAGAAGATCCAGCGCGGCAAGCTCGACGCCCTGCTGGCCCTGGCCGAGGCCACCGACTGCCGCCGCGTGCGCCTGCTCGCCTACTTCGACGAGACCTACCGCGACCCCGAAGGCCGCCCGCTGCAGCACTGCGGCCATTGCGACAACTGCCTGAACCCGCCCGCCACCTGGGACGGCACCGAGGCGGCGCGCAAGCTGCTGTCCTGCATCTACCGCTTCCACCAGAACGGCGGACAGCGCTTCGGCGCCGGGCATCTGATCGACGTGCTGCGCGGCAAGATGAGCGACAAGGTCGCACAGTACGGTCACCAGCACCTCAGCACCTGGGCCATCGGCGCGGACCTGAGCGAGGCCCAGTGGCGTGGCGTGCTGCGCCAGCTCGTGGCGCTGGGGCATGTGTTCGCGGAGGGCGAGTACAGCACCCTCGCGCTGGCCGACAGCGCCCGCAGCGTGCTGCGCGGCGAGGTGAGCATCCGCCTGCGGGTGGCCGCGCAGGCGCAGGAACGGGGAGGACGGCGGGGCAAGGTCAGCCGCAGCGGCACCAAGGCCGGCCAGTCCAGCAAGGGCGCGCCGGTGGACCTGGAACCCGCCGCCCTGGCCCGCTTCGAGCAGCTCAAGGCCTGGCGGGCCGAGGTCGCCCGCGAGCACGGGCTGCCGGCCTATGTGATCTTCCAGAACGTCACGCTGTCCGAGATGGCCCGCCAGCAGCCACAGACGCTCGACGAGCTCGGCCAGATCAGCGGCGTGGGCGCCAAGAAGCTCGAGGCTTACGGGCGCGAGATCCTCAGGGTGCTCGACGCCTCCTGAGTCTGGACCCAGGTCTTGAGCGCGCGGCCGTAGTCCAGGCCCAGCTGGTAGCCCTGCCAGGCCATGACGGCGCACAGGATGATGCGGGCGACGGTGTTGCAGCTCATGGGGCACTCCTTGGCTCGGTCGGTGTCGGTCCGTGGCGGCTGCCGGGGATCCATGGACTGAAGGATGCCGCTCGCTGGCCGCGCCGTCGCAGGCCTTGCGGCGAATGGCCGCCTTGGCGGATGAGTGGCGGATGAGGGGCGGAGGTGTGGCCGGCGGGGGCTGGCGGCGGTCAGCGCTCCGGGCGCACCGGACAAGCAAAAGCCCGGCCAAGGCCGGATGCACTAGAAAAGCAAAAGCCCGGCCAAGGCCGGGCTTTGCGATGGGATGGCAATCAGCGCAGGGCTGAGCCGTTCATGACACGCTGGAATCAGCGCGGCGGCCGTTGATGACGACCTGGGGCAGTTGCTGGATCTGGGCGACCTGATCGGCGCGCTTGCCCTGGATGAACACGGGTTCGAGCTTGACGATCTGGCTGCGGAACTCGGCGGCACGATCAACCTGCACGCGCACCCCGGTGAAGAGGGCTGCGGTGGCGGCGATGCCGACGACGAAGGCGATATAGCTGGTGGAGCGGGTGGTCATGGTGGAACTCCTTGCGTTGATTGATCCGGTGACTGAAGTTTCGTCAATAGGGGGCCACCCCGAAACCCGCAGGCGATGAAAGCGCAGGCGGTGCGGGTGAACTGCATCCAGCCGCGATGAACGAACGGCAGGGCGGCGCCGCGCTGGCAAGATGCAGCCTGCACCCCGGAATCCCCCATGACCTCTGACACCACGCTCGACGCCTCCCGGCAGCTTCAGGCCCTGCTCGACGCCACCTGGGACCGCGACATGGCGGCGGACCCGCTGCTGGCGACCTACGTCGGCGAGACCGCCCACAACGCCGCCTGGCCGGACCTCAGCCCCGCCGCCCGCGCCGCCCGCCAGGCCGCGGACCGCGCCGCCCTCGCGCAGCTCCAGACGATCCCGCGCGACGCGCTGCCCGAACAGGAAGCGCTCACTCACGAGCTGTTCGAGCAGGAGCTGCAGGGTCGCCTCCGCCTGCAGGCCTTCTTCCACGAGGCCTATGCCATCACCGCCCGGGAAGGCCCGCAGAGTCTCAATGAGCAGGCCGAGCTCATGCCGCTGGACACGCCCGCCGATGTGCAGGTGTGGCTGCGGCGGCTCGAGGGCCTGCCGGGCTACCTGGCGCAGTTCGAGGCACTGCTGGCCGAGGCGGTGGCCCGCGGCCACACGCAGCCGCGCTTCCTGATGGAGCGGGTGCTGGCGCCGCTCGACGCCCAGCTGGTGGACGATCCCACCGCCAGCCCCTTCTTCAGCGCCTTCCGCGCCCTGCCGGACGGCTGGCCCGAGGCCGAGGCCCTGCGCGAAGCGGCGATCGCCGTGATCCGCGAGCAGGTCGTGCCGGCCTACCGCCGCTTCCGCGCCTTCTTTGCCGAGCACTACCTCGGCGCCTGCCGCGAGAGCCACGGCATCTGGGACAGCCCCGAGGGCGCGGCCTACTACGCCAACCGCATCGCGCACCACGCCAACACCGCGCTCGGCGCCGAGGACATCCACCAGATCGGCCTGGCCGAGGTCGAGCGCATCCAGGGCGAGATGCAGGCCGTCATGGCGTCGCTGGACTTCGAAGGCAGCCTGCAGGACTTCTTCGAGTGGCTGCGCACCGATCCGCGCTTCTACGCGCCGGACGCGGACTCGCTGTTTGCCGCCTACGTGCTGGCCTGCAAGCGCATCGACCCCGAGCTGCCCAAGCTCTTCGGCACCCTGCCGCGCACGCCCTACGGTGTGCGGCCGATCCCCGACACGAGCGCGCCCAACACGACGGCGGCCTACTACTCGGGGCCCTCGGAGGACGGCCGGCGCGCCGGCTACTACTACGTCAACCTCTACCGGCCGGAGATGCGCCCGCTGTACGAGGTGGAGGTGCTGACCACGCACGAGGCCGTGCCGGGGCACCACCTGCAGATCGCGCTGGCGCAGGAGCAGGGGGCGCTGCCGAAGTTCCGGCGCTTCGCGGCCTACAACGGCTATCTGGAAGGCTGGGCGCTGTATGCGGAACGGCTGGGCTACGAGCTGGGGCTGTACCGCGATCCCTTCTCGCATTTCGGCCAGCTGACCTACGACATGTGGCGCGCCGTGCGCCTGGTGGTGGACACCGGCATCCACGCCATGCGCTGGACGCGCGAGGAGGCCATCGACTACTTCCGCGCCCATGCAGCGAAGTCGGAGGTCGACATCGTCAACGAGATCGACCGCTACATCGGCTGGCCGGCGCAGGCCCTGTCCTACAAGATCGGCCAGCTGCACCTGCTGGCGCTGCGCAGCCGGGCCGAGCAGGCGCTGGGCGAGCGCTTCGACCTGCGCGCCTTCCACGACGCCGTGCTGGCGGGCGGGGCCGTGCCGCTGGACGTGCTGGCGCGGCGGATCGACGCCTGGATCCGGAGCGCTGCCGCCATGCCCGCGCGCTGAGGCGGACATGGCGGCGCCCGCACTGCGCCCGCCTCGCTGGACCGGTGGAATTTCCGGGCACGGGACGCCCAGAAAGACGGTTATCCTCCGCAGCCCCAATGACACCCCTGAGGAGGAATCATGTCTCAAGCCACGCGTCGACTTGGCACCCTGGCCGCGGCCGTCAGCATTGTCCTGCTGGCCGCCTGCACCACCCCCGCCCCGATGTACAACGCCTCGGTCGAGAACGCCGAGCTGCTCAAGGGCTTGCCCGCTTCGAAGGTCGGCGAGTTCCAGCTTGCGATGAGCGGTAGCGGCGCCACCTCCATCAGCCTGCGCGCTGACGGCATGGTGTCGCCCGTGGGCAGCAATTACGCAGCCTACCTGGCCGAGGCGCTGCGCAGCGAACTGGCCCTGGCGGGCAAGCTGGACCCGAAGTCGCCCTTCGAGATCTCCGGCAGCCTGCTGAAGAACGACATCGCCGCCGGCGGCTTCTCGACCAACTCCGGCGAAATCGAGGCCCGCTTCGTGGTCAAGCGTGACGGCCAGGAACGCTACGTGGCCGTGAAGCGCGCCGAAGCGCAATGGGAGTCGTCCTTCGTGGGCGCCATCGCGATCCCGAAGGCCCGCAACCAATACCCGCTGCTGGTCCAGCAGCTCCTGAAGGCCCTGCTGGCCGACCCCGAGTTCGCCAAGGCCCTGCGCTGAATCCCGGCAATCGCATGATCCGCACCATGAAACGTCTTGCCCTGTACCTCGTCTCGCTGTTCCTGGTCGTGATGGCGACCGGCTGCGCCCACCCCATCAGCCTCACGCCCTCCTCACCGGCCGCCCTCGAGCAGGTCAAGGTCGAGAAGATCCAGAAGAAGGTGGGCTACTTCATCGCCCCTGAAGACCGCGTCCGCGAAGTCACCACGCCTGGCGGTGGTGGCGACAAGGTGAGCTACGTGCCCTACCGCGACCTGGAGACCGGCCTGTACATGGTGTTGGGCCAGACCTTCAGCGACGTCAGCCGCCTGGACACCCTGGGCAGCCCCAAGGCCGCCGAGCAGCAGCTGATCATCAAGCCGAGCATCTCGACCACCTCGTACTCGGACAGCGCCTTCACCTGGCCGCCGACGGTGTTCACGATCCAGGTCACGCTGGCGGTCGAGGACGCCGCCGGCAAGCCGGTGACGCAGATCACGGCACAGGGCGAGGGCCGCGCCGAGTTCAGCGAGTTCAAGAGCGACTTCTCCCTCGCGGCGCGGCGCGCCAGCGAAAGCCTGCTGGTGAAGCTCAAGGCGGCCATCGCGGCCGCCGCCGACAAGCTGCGCTGAGCCGCCCGGTCGTCGCGCCCCCCGGGGCGCATGACCTGACGAGAAAGGCCCGCCTCCCGGCGGGCCTTTTTTCTTGCCCAGCCGCTTTACTGGCCCTTGAGCTCCTTCGCCACGTGCGGCGCACCGTAGACCTTCTCCAGGGCCTGCAGGATGGCGCGCACGTCCACGGACGTGGCGCGGTTCAGGCGCTCGTCGTAGAGGAAGCGGCCGCCCAGGCTGTCGAGGTTGCCGTCGAAGATCAGGCCCACGAGCTCGCCGTCCTTGTTGACGATCGGCGAGCCGGAGTTGCCGCCGATGATGTCGTTGGTGGAGACGAAGTTCATGGGCACGCTCATGTCGAGCTTGTCCCGGGCCGCGGCCACCTTGGGCGCCACCTTGAAGGGCGGCACGTTGTCGAAGGCATCGGCGCGGGCGAAGAGGCCGCCGAAGACGGTCTTGTAGGGCAGGCGGTAGCCGTCGCTCTCGTAGCCGGCCAGGCGGCCGTAGCTGAAGCGCAGCGTGCCCGTGGCGTCCGGCGGCACGCTCTTGCCCATCAGCTCGAAGCGGGCGCGGCCCAGCTGCTCGGCGGCGCGCTTGAGAGGCTCGTCCACCTCGCGCTCCATGCGGCGCGACAGCTCGCGCTGCAGCGGATAGAGCTGGCGAGCCAGCACGATGGCGGGGTCGGTCGAGGCGTCGATGGCCGCGGCGCCGCCTTCCAGCAGGCGCACGCGCTCGGCGAGCTGGTCGAGGCGCGTGCCGTCGAACAGCGCCTTGGCGGCCGCGCCCGGCGTCTGCGGGCCGACCGAAGCCTTCACGAAGGGATGCTCGATGCCCAGCGCCTGCTGCGCACGGGCCAGCTGCAGCGTGTAGCGGGCCAGCTCCAGGTCCTTGTAGGTCGGCACGTCGGCGCGCACGCGGCGCTCGGCGGCGGCCAGGCCATTGGCCGAATAGCCGCGCATGCGCTCGCCCTCGGGCAGGGCACGCTCGCGGGCGATCTCGACCAGGGTCATGGCGGTGCCCAGCAGCGTGTTGAAGCCGGCGTTGGCAAAGGCGGCCTCACGGGCCAGCTCGACCTGGCGGCGCGTGGCCGTCTCGACCTGCACCCAGGGCTGGTCCTGGCGGCCCAGCTTGGCGTAGCCCGCGCGGAACTGCGCCTCCTCCTGGCGCTTGCGCTCGAAGTTGGCGGGGTCCTGCAGGGCCTTGAGCTGGCCCGTGTTGGCCTTGAACGTGTTCTCGATGCCGGCCACCAGCGCATGGGCGCGGCGGGCGCTCTCGGGGGACTGCGCGCCATAGGCGGCGAGCGCCTTGAGCTGCGCCTTCGCGCCCTCGATCGCCAGCGGCAGCAACGCGTCGCGCTTGGCCTGCAGCTGGGCGACGGTGTTCAGGCGGTCGGTGTTGCCGGGGTGGCCGATCACGAAGACCGGGTCGCCCTCGCGCGGCGCCTGCGAGGCCAGCTTCAGGTAGTGCTCGGGCTGCACGGGCTTGCCGTTCTCGTAGACGCGCAGCAGCGAGAAGTCGAGGGCGAAGCGGGGGAAGTTGAAGTTGTCCGGATCGCCGCCGAAGTCGGAGGCGTGGCCCTCGGGCGCGACGACGAGGCGCACGTCCTGCCATTCCTTGTAGCGGTAGAGGTGGTAGATCGCACCGCTGTAGAGCGTGACCACATCGCACTTCATGCCGGTGCTGCTCTTGCAGTCCGACTCCAGCTTGCCGATGGCGGCCTTGCGGGCGGCGGCGGCCTCGGCGTCGCTCATGCCCGGCTTCGCGGCTGCGGTGACGGTGGCGGTGACGTCCTCCCAGGACATCAGCACGCGGGCATCGGCGCCCGGGCACTGCAGCTCCTGCTCGCGGGTCGCGGCGACGAAGCCATTGGCGATCAGGTCACGCTCGGCCGTGGAGAGACGGGCGATGCAGCCGCGCGCCACGTGGTGGTTGGTCAGCAGCAGGCCGTCCTTGGAGACGAAGCTCGCCGAGGCACCGAAGCGCACCGCCGACTTGCGCACATGCTCCAGCCACGCCGGGCTGAGGTTCACGCCGTAGCGCTGCTGGACGAGCTGCAGCGGCGCGTTGTCGAAGGTCCACATGCCTTCGTCCGCCTGCGCCGGGCCGGCGAGGCTGAACAGGCCGGCCACGCCGAGGGCGGCGGCGAGCGAGGAGCTGAGGAAGGAGGGGCAGGTCTTGCGCATGGTCGGTCTCGGTCAGCAGCGAAGCTGCCGAGTGTGCGCCCGGACGCCGCGCCGCCGCCAGCCTCAGGCGACGAGTGACGGTTTGCGGGGCCCCAAACCCGCCCGGCTCACTGGTTCGTCGGCAGCTGCTCCGGCTGGACGTTGGCCCGGTTGGCGCCGTTCCAGGTGCCGTACAGCGGATGCGGCATGTGCACCGGCGTGATGTCCAGGTACAGGCCCAGGACCGTGTAGTCCTCGGGGCCCAGCTCGTCCGTGCTCCAGCCCACGCTGCCCTTGCCCTTGTAGAGACGGAAGAGGAAGCCCAGCTCCGACAGCGGATCGCCCGGCTTGGGGATCACGTCGAAGGCCAGGCCGCGCACCTCGGGCTTGTTGCTGTCGATCAGGTAGGCCATGGCGTTGGCAATGGTCTGGTCGCCCAGCATGTCGAGGTGGAAGAGATCGTCGGTGTAATAGGGCTTGTAGTCGGACGCGTAGGGATCCAGCTTCTGCCCGCGCAGCTTGACGGCCGTGGGCGTGGTGATGCGCGTGCGGGTGTTGAAGCGGTCCCCGTGGTCCAGGTAGGTCAGGCGGGCGTTGGTGACGTTGAAGGCGCCCAGCGTGGGATCGGTCTTGACCTCGCTGAGGTCCACGATCATGGCGCCGCGGCCGCCGATGATCTCGATCTCGTCGCCGCGGATGATGGCGGCGCTGTTCTCCTCGACCCCGAGGCCCAGTTTGTAGCCCTTGGCCATCATCAGCGGGATCATGCGGCCGAAGCGTCCGCGCTTGAGGAAGTGCTGGTCCACGAAGAGGTCCGGCCCGACGAAGCCGAGGCCGCGGTCCACCTGCTTGCCCTCGACCCACTTGCCTTTCATGATGTTGATGACGCTCGGGGCGTCCCGGAACATGACCGAGCTCATGATGGCCGCGCCGGCCGAGGTGCCGGCCACGACGCCGCCCTTGCGGTAGACCTCCCAGATGGCCTCCAGCATGGGCGTCACAGTGCCGCCGGGCATCAGCACGTCGACGATGCGCTCCTGCGAGCCGCCGGTGAAGAACACGCCCTTGGACGCCTTGACCTTGGCGATCAGCGCCGGGTCGCGCACGACCTTGTTGAGGTCCACCCAGCTGAACTTGGGCGCCACGGGCAGAGCCTCGGCGACGGCGCCGCGGCGCTGCAGCAGCTCGACGGCCTGCTTCGCGCTGGCCTCGGGGTCCTCCGAGGCGGTGCCGAAGACGACGAAGCGCGAGCCCTTGCCGCCGGCCAGCTGCACGATGCGGCCCCAGACCTCCTCGTTGTCCGACTTCAGCGCCCCGCCGATGGGAATGGCATAGCCCTTGATCGCGAGCTCGCTGCCCGGCTGCGGTGCGCTGGCGGCGGGCGGCGGGGCCGCGGGCTTGGGCGGGTTGGCGCGCCCCAGGCCCGGGATGATCGTCCAGATGCCGCTCGCCGGCGGCGGGTTGCTGCTCGCGGGCGTGCTGGTCGTGCTCTTCTTGTCATTGCCGGCGGCCTGCACCGACGGCGCGGAGGCCATCACCATCAGCGCCAGCAGTGCGGACAGGACGGGCAGGGAGGTCTTCTTGGTGGCGGTCATGGCAGAAGCATGTCAGGACATCGGAACAGCAGGATGGCAGTATGCGGGCCCCGTGTGGGCCATCCGTTCGCAAGTCGCACAGCCCACACCACAGACGGGGGACAGGCGTTGTGTGCGATGCACAAATGTCACCCGCACGGATTCACGCACCGGTCATCGCAGTGCCATCATGCCGCAGACCGCCCGCCTCGCTGCGGGCAAGACCTGACCCTCACAACAGACCCTCGCATTTGCGAAGGCGTCCTTCGCCACCAGGGAGTCCCATGAAGCAGATCCGCACGCCCCGTTCCTCCTTCCGGTTCGCCCCGCGCGTCACGGCCCAGGCCGTGCTGCTGTGCCTGGCCAGCGCGCCGGCCTGGGCGCAGCCGCCCGTCGTCGACGCGCAGCTGCAGAAGGTGGAGATCACCGGCTCGGCCATCAAGCGCCTGGCCTCCGAGACGGCCCTGCCGGTGCAGGTGATCACGCGCCAGGACATCGTGAAGCAGGGCCTCACGACGGCGGCGGAGATCGTGGCACGGCTCAGCGCCAGCACCAACAACCTGACGGACGGGGGCAGCATCGCTTTCGGTGCCTTCCGGGACCAGCAGGGCATGAACGGCGCCAACCTGCGCGGCATCGGGGTGTCCTCGACGCTGGTGCTGCTCAATGGCCGCCGCATGGCCAACTTCGCCTCGCCGGGTGACTCCGCCGGCGTGGACCTCAACAACATCCCCGCCGCCGCCATCCAGCGCGTGGAGATCCTGCTGGACGGCGCCTCCGCGCTCTACGGCAGCGACGCCATCGGCGGCGTGATCAACTTCATCACCCGCAAGGACTACGACGGCGTCGAGCTCAATGCCAGCGCCGGCAACTCGAGCGAGGGCGGCGGCGGCAAGCGCACGGCCTCCCTCGCCGGGGGCGTGGGCGACCTGGCCCGCGACGGCTTCAACGTCTTCGCCGTGCTGGACCTGCAGAAGACCTCGACGCTCAACGCCAGCCAGCGCCAGTTCATCAGCGATCTCGAGATCCCCAAGAACCTGCCCGACCTGCTCTCGAGCGCGAGCTTCCCGGGCAACATCCGGCTGGGCGACAACCAGTTCGACGCCCTGGTGGCCGACGGCTTCTCGGCCAACGGCAAGACCGTCATCCGCAAGCACACCATCAACCCGGCGGCGGCCACGGGCTGCAACGCGCCGGCCTCGCTGTACCTGCCGGAGGGCATCGGCGGCGTGGACGGCTGCACCTACGACTACATGCGGGACATCGAGCTCTATCCGAAGTCCAGCAAGTCCAACCTGTTCGCCCGCGGTGTGGTGGACCTCGGCCAGGGGCACCAGTTCTTTGCCGAGTTGGCCCTCAGCCGCTCGCGCACGCTCTACTCGGGCACCCCGAACCGCGTGGACGCCGACATGGACGTCTCCAAGGTGCCCAGCCTGTCCAAGACCAGCCTGGTCACGCTGGACCCGGACAGCGAAGACCGCATCATCACCGTGCGCACCCGCCTGACCGAGGCCGGGCTGCGCACCAGCGAGCTGGTCTCCAGCGGCCAGCGCTACGTGGCCGGCATGAACGGCGTCTTCAAGGGCTGGGACTACGAGTTCGCGCTGAACCACAGCCGCAACAAGGTGTCCGACCGCGACCACCAGGGCTACCTCAACAAGCAGATGATCCTCGACGGCTTTGCCGCGGGCACGCTCAATGCCTTCGGCCCCTCGGCTGCCGACGGCCTGGCCCTGTACGAGAAAGCCCAGATCCGCGGTGAGGTGCGCCGTGCCACCGGCACCATGAGCAGCTTCGACTTCAAGGCCTCCAGCGCCCTGGCCAAGCTCGAGGGCGGGGACCTGGCGCTGGCCATCGGGGGCGAGCTGCGCCGCGAGCGCCAGGACTACCACCAGTCGGAGGCCCTGGCCCAGAACCTGATCCTCGGAGAGACCTCGCAGGGCCCGGACGCCGACTTCGGCCGCTCGCGCCGCGTGACGGGCCTCTATGCCGAGCTGAGCGCGCCCGTGACCCCGGCGCTCGAGCTGCAGGCCGCCGTGCGCCGCGAGCACTACCAAGGCACCGGCAGCGCCGTGAGCCCCAAGCTGGGTCTCAAGTACACGCCGGACAAGACCGTGCTGCTGCGCGCCTCGGTGGGCTCGGGCTTCCGCGCCCCCAGCCTGACCGACCTCTACCGCCCCGTCACGGAAGGCACGGCCGCCACCCTCGTCGATCCGGTCTGCATGGCCGCGGACCCCTCCAACACCGTCACCGACTGCTCCGACACCTGGACGACGCTGGCCTACAGCAACCCCAACCTCAAGCCGGAGAAGTCCCGCCAGTTCAGCTTCGGTGCCGTCTTCGAGCCGCGCCGGGACCTCATGCTGAGCGTGGACTACTGGAACATCGAGAAGCGCGACCTGATCGGCACCGTGGGCGTGGACGTGATCCTCGCCAACCTGGACAAGTACGCCGGCCTGGTCCATCGCAACGACGACAACGAGATCGACCACATCGACCTGCGCAAGGAGAACCGCGGCCGCCAGAAGCTCTCCGGCCTGGACATCGGCGCCTCGATCGGCGGGCTCAAGAGCGGCGTGGGCACCTTCGGGCTGCGCCTCAACGGCACGCTGACCTTGAACGCCAAGCAGCAGCCGGGCAAGGACGATCCCTACTTCAACAACCTCGGCCACTTCATCAACGACGGCGTGGTGCAGCGCTGGCGGCACACGGTGAGCGCGGACTGGGAGCGGGGCGTCTGGAGCGCCACGCTGTCCAACAGCTACCTCTCGGGCTACACGGACCAGACCATCGAGGGCAAGGCCGACCGCAAGGTGAAGGCCTACTCGCTGTGGGACCTGACCGGCGCCTGGAACGCCACGCCCAACCTGACGCTGCGCGCCGGCATCAAGAACCTGCTCGACACGGCGCCGCCCTACTCGCAGCAGGCCTGGTTCTTCCTGTCCGGCTATGACCCGAGCTACACCGATCCGCGCGGCCGCTTCGTCTACGCCAGCCTGCAATATCGTTTCAAGTGAGCCGCTTCCAGTGAGGCGGGACCTCAACGGTAGCGCTGGAGCAGCCGCTCCAGGCTGCCGTCGCTGACCAGATCGCTCAGGGCCTGGTTGAGGGCCGTCAGCGCCACGCTGCTGCGGGGCGACAGCGCGCACTGCGCGAGGTAGCTCCCCACCGCCATGGGCGGATGCAGGGGCGTGCTGAAGGCACCGACGCGCTGCTGGTACTGCAGATAGCGCTGGGTCAGCACGAGGTGGTCGACGCGCCCGAGGGTCAGCTTGCGCAGGCTGGCGGCGCTGTTGGGGGCGTTGTCGCGCACGAACTGGGGGCCGAGGGCCCGCTCCAGCTCGGGATAGGCATAGCCGCCGACCGTACCGAGGGCCTGGCCGGCCAGTGCCTGGACGGACGCGGGGCGCGGGCGGTCCTGGCGCGTGACCACCCAGACGGCATTGGGCAGGAAGCCGCGGCTCCAGGCGAAGGGGCCTGGCAGCCAGTCGGGCAGGTAGTCGCAGAGCAGGTCCGCCTCACCCGAGGTCAACGCAGCCGCCACCCGGCGGCGCGGCAGCATCAGGAAGCGGACGTCCCGTCCGAGGCGCTGGGCATCTCGGCGCTGTCGTCGACCAGGAAGACCAGCGGCGCCACAGGCGCAGGAACGGCCTGTGCCGCCTGCGCCTCGCCAGCGACGCCCCCCACGGCCACGGCCAGGACAAGACCTGACCCCAGACCGGGAGGAGCCGGGCGCCGGGCGGCGCGGCCCGACGCTTGCTCGTCGAGCGACGGGTTCCCGAGCCGTGCACCCGATGCAGACGGGTCACAGGCGGGGCAGGCGGCAGACGGGCACGGGAAGGACATGCCCTCGATCATGCCGCATGCGGTGTGGCCTCCCCGCCTCAGTCAGGGCTGGATCAGCGCGCCGCCTGCCCGAAAACCTGGGACAGCTGGGCGGCGCGGCGGCGATCCAGCTGGCGGCCGCTCGACTCGCGCAGGGCCTCGTCGGCCTGCTGGCGCTGCAGGGCCGAGGGCACGGCAGCGGAGGCCGGGTCGAGGTTGGCCAGCCAGCTCTTGCCCGCGTTCAGCGGCTGCGGGGCGGCCAGCTTGTCGAGCTCGCCCGCCGGCACCCAGGGCATCACCTGGGACATCACCATCGCCACGCGCGGCTTGATCTTGCTTTCACCGACGCGACCGCGCTGGCCCCAGCTGAGCAGGATGTTCGAGCTGGTGCTGCTGGCCGTCAGCGCGGGCGCCACGGCCACATCGCGCAGGATGCCGAAGCGCAGCTGCATCATGGCTTCCTCCGCGAGCATGGCGGCGTCCTCGCGGCCGACATCCGCGCCGTCCGGCAGCGAGTAGTTGTACTCGTCCGTCGCGCGGTCCGGCTCGAAGAAGCCGACGATGTCGTGCGGGGTGTAGCTCCGCTGCGTTGCCGTCGAGGCCTTGCCGAAGAACTGCACCTTGCCCAGGCCCACCATCTCGCTCGACTGCAGCGGCAGGCGCGCGGCCAGGTCCTTGGAGGCCGTGACGCCGGCATCCACTTCGTAGACGCGCAGGTTCGGGTTGAGCACGGCATGCAGGCGCGGCGGCGTGGCATCGCCGGCGTGGGTCAGCTCGTGATACAGCAGGCTGCCCAGGCGGGCGTGCAGCGCGGGGAGGTCGCGGCTCTTGCGCTCGGTCACCGGGAAGCTCCCGCCGGCGTAGTCCTTGTCCTTCACGTAGCGCCACAGCATGGTGTAGCCCAGGTCGCCGCCGAAGTCGGCGCGCGGGTCGGGCGTCTCGCTGACCGTGTCGCGCTGCTCGGGCGTGAGCCACAGGTAGCTGGCGTCCAGGTAGATGGCGCCGGTCGCGACCCAGAAGAAGGCCGGCCGCACGCGGGCACCGATGACGACGGCGGTCGTGGCCTTCAGCAGGTTGCGGAAGTCGCCATGCGTGTCCTGCTCGCGCAGGTAGCGCTCGAACACCTCGGCCATCCAGTCGTGGCTGACCAGCACGCGGGCCATGACCTGCTCGACGGTGGGCGTGGCGCCGCCGGTCTCGGTCCCGAGCATGGGCAGGCGGCCGAGGCTGCACAGGCGGGCGCGGTCCACGGTCGGGCCGTAGATGCAGTCGGCCAAGGCACCGGCATGCGGACTGCTGCGCAGATAGGGATAGACGCGCGAGCTGGGATTGCCGGCGTCGAACAGCGGCTGGCCCGTGGTGCCGGGCAGCGGCTGGACGAGCACGCGGAAGCCCTGGCTCAGCGAGGTGCCGTTCGCGAGCTTCACGTCGACGCGGAACTGCAGCGCCGTGTCGGTGCCCACCAGCGGGCCCTTGAACAGGATGCGCGGCGTGCCGGCGCCCTGCAGGCCCACGGCGGCGGGGCCCTCGGTCTGGGTCCAGGTGTAGGTGGCCGCAGCCGCGTCGGCGGCGGACAGGCCCGGCAGCCAGGCGCGCAGCGAGGCGCCGTCACCCGTCCACAGCGAAGGATCGCCGCGCACGACCAGGGCCTGGCCCGTGGCGCCGGCCACCTGCATCTGCAGGTCCTGCGTCTGGCGCTGGCCGCGGGCGTCCAGGTAGCTGAAGGTGAAGGCGTAGTTGCCGGCCGCGGGCTCGAAGCTCATCGCCGCCGATCGAGGCGACAACAGGGGCAGCGGGGCGCCTTGCGTCTGCGTCCATTGCGGATCGCCCAGCGTGAAGCCGCAGGCCTGGGCCTGCACCTCGACGTTGTGCCCCGCCTGCGGCACGCCGGAGGCCACCAGGGTGACGGTGCCGCTCGTGCAGGGCGTGGGGGTCGGTGTCGGCGTGGGCGTCGGCGCTGGTGTAGGCGTTGGTGTCGGTGAAGGGCTGGATCCGCCGCCACCACCACCACAAGCGGCCAGCACGACTGCCGCCGCACCAGCCATCACGCCAGGCCGCCATGCGGCAGCCATCCGGTTCAACACACCATCCATGAGATTCCCTCGCTCCAGAAAACAGAGGCGACCTGCAGGATGCGGTCGCCAGCCTCGTTGCCGCCAGGCCCGCTGTCACCGGCCGGCCCGGAGGCCGGCGCGCGGTGCAGCCCTATTTGAGGTCACTGGCAGGCTGCGCGATTGTGGAGCGAATTCAGGGGACAGACCATGCGGGGATCAGCCGTTGACAACCCGCGCATGGAAGCCGGCGAGATCGTCTTCCCGCAGGCCCAGGTAGATGGGCTCGCCGTGACGGCGGTGGATGTTGATCTTGGCGTTGTAGACGCGATGCAGCAGGCCGTGCTTGTCCTGGATCTCGTACTCGTTGATGCCGTAGCTGCCGCCGAAGGCCGTGTCGCGCTGACCCGTGAGGTAGCAGGCGATCTCGTCGATCTCCGAGCCGCCCAGCGCGAGGCCGTTGAGCGCCTGCAGCGGCGCGCGGGTGCGGTCCACGAAGTCCTTGCTGTCCACCATGAGCAACTCCTCCCCGTCACGCATGGCGGTGTAGAACTTGCCCACGAGGATCTGACCCGGCAGTGCGCGCTCGATCATGCGCGCGAGCTCGATCGTCACCTGGCCCACCAGGTAGCTGAACGAGGTCGGGTTCAGGCCCTCGCTCTGATAGAACTCGTAGTGCGATCCCACATGGAAGCAGGCGCGCAGCCGCGGCACCGTGCCCTTGCGCGTGGCGCGCTCGCGGGCGAGGGCGTTGTCAGCCAGGATGAACTGCAGCAGCTGGTAGAGCTCCACATTGGCCGCCATGCCGCGCATGCGGTTCCAGATGTAGAAGCCGTCGCCCGTGGTGGTGCGGGCGAAGTTGATGTTGATCTCGCGGTCCAGCAGCTTGGCATAGGCCGCGTTCACCGAGCAGGACAGGCTGCTGAGCTGCACCACCTGCTCCAGCGGCGTCAGCAGCGAGAAGCCCACCGCGTCCAGCAGGATCACGGCGCGGTCCTCGACCAGGCGAATGCCGTAGCGCTCGACGATGGCCGCCACGAGCCGCAGGCCCAGGCCCTCGCCGGGTTCGAAGGGCAGGGCGACGCACAGGGGCTCGATCTCCAGCTCGTCCGCCAGGGCATGGAAGGCCTCGACGCTCAGGTGCTCCTGCTGCGCAAGCAGCGTCTCCAGCATGGTGGCGCGGCGCATGCGCTCGGCGCCGCTCGGGGCGCGTTCGGTGAACTCGGTCAGGAGGCTGTGCGGCGCGAGGAGCACGTCCAGGCCGCGCTCGCTGGGCGTCCAGGCGTAGATGAGGTTCTCGCCGAGGCTCCAGAGCTGGTAGAGCTTTTGGTCCAGGAGCACGATGTTGCGCCGTGCCACGTCCTCGTCCAGCCCCTCCGGCAGCGGATAAGCCATGAAGCCATCCAGCCACGATTTGCGCTGACGGGTTTCTTCACTCAAGCTTGTCTCCAGGGGTACTGCGCAATGCAATCCATTGTCGGCGATGCTGCATCAAGCCGACAGCCACGGATCGGGGGATTAACACGGATGTCAGAACCTGCTGACAGCCCTTGGCAGTTGAGGGACGGGCGGCGCGCCGCAGTCGGCCTATCATGGCGGGTTTCCCCTTGCCGCGACGCGCATGTCCACTGAGCACCCCTCCCGCCCGCCGATGCCGATCGAGAGCCCCATGATCCGGGTCCGCGGCGCGCGCACCCACAATCTGAAGAACATCGATGTGGACCTGCCGCGCAACCAGCTGGTGGTGATCACCGGGCTGTCCGGCTCCGGCAAGTCCAGCCTCGCCTTCGACACGCTTTATGCCGAGGGCCAGCGCCGCTACGTCGAGAGCCTCTCGGCCTACGCGCGGCAGTTCCTGCAGCTGATGGACAAGCCCGAGGTCGACGTGATCGAGGGCCTCTCGCCGGCCATCTCCATCGAGCAGAAGGCCACGAGCCACAACCCGCGCTCGACCGTCGGCACTGTCACCGAAATCCACGACTACCTGCGCCTGCTCTACGCCCGCGCCGGCACGCCCTTCTGTCCCGACCACGGCCTGCCACTGGAGGCCCAGAGCGTGGGCCAGATGGTCGATGCCGTGCTGGCCATGCCGGAGGGCAGCCGCCTGATGCTGCTGGCGCCCGTCGTGCGGGATCGCAAGGGCGAGTTCATCGAGCTGTTCCAGGACCTCCAGGCCCAGGGCTATGTGCGCTTCCGCATCGATGGCGTGACCGTCGAGGCCCCGGACCTGCCGGCGCTGAAGAAGGCCGAGAAGCACGACATCGACGTCGTCATCGACCGCGTTCGCCTCAAGGCGGACAGCGCCGAGGGCCTGCGCCAGCGCCTGGCGGAGAGCTTCGAGGCCGCGCTGCGCCTGGCCGAAGGCCGCGCCCTGGTGCTGGACATGGACGGCACCGACCCCAAGACCGCCGAGCAGATCTTCTCCAGCAAGTTCGCCTGCCCCATCTGCAGCTACTCGCTGCCGGAGCTCGAGCCGCGGCTGTTCTCGTTCAACTCGCCGGTGGGCGCCTGCCCCAGCTGCGAAGGCCTGGGCCACGTGACGGTGATGGACCCGGAGCGCGTCGTCGCCTTCCCCACGCTGAGCCTGGCCAGCGGCGCGGTGAAGGGCTGGGACCGCCGCAATGCCTACACCTTCTCGCTGCTGGAGTCGGTGGCGCGGCACTACCGCTTCGATCTGGACCTGCCCTTCGAGGAGCTGCCCGAAGAGGCGCGGCGCGTGCTGCTGCACGGCTCCGGCACCGAGGACATCGCCTTCACCTACGAGGCCGAGGGCGCCAACGGCAAGAAGCGCTCGGTGAAGCGCTCGCATCCCTTCGAGGGCATCCTGCCCAATCTGCAACGCCGCTACCGCGAGACCGATTCCAGCGCGGTGCGCGAGGACCTCGCCCGCTACATGGCGCCCAAGGCCTGCCCCGACTGCGAGGGCTCGCGCCTGCGCCGCGAGGCCCGCCACGTGCTGCTGCAGCCGGCCGATCCCGCCGTGAAGGGGCGGCCGATCTACGAGGTCGAGCACGCCACGCTGCGCGAGTGCCTCGACTATTTCGAAGGCCTGACGCTCAAGGGCGCCAAGGCCGAGATCGGCGACAAGGTCGTGCGCGAGATCGCCGCCCGCCTGCGCTTCCTCAACGACGTCGGCCTCAACTACCTGAGCCTCGATCGCAGCGCGGACACGCTCTCGGGCGGCGAAGCCCAGCGCATCCGCCTGGCCTCCCAGATCGGCTCGGGCCTCACCGGCGTGATGTACGTGCTCGACGAGCCCTCCATCGGCCTGCACCAGCGGGACAACGACCGCCTCATCGCCACGCTGCGGCGCCTGCGCGATCTCGGCAACTCCGTGCTGGTGGTCGAGCACGACGAGGACGCCATCCGCGCGGCCGACCACGTGCTGGACCTCGGTCCCGGCGCCGGCGTGCACGGCGGCCGCATCATCGCGCAGGGCACGCCCGAGGAAGTGGCGGCCAATCCCGAGTCGCTGACCGGCCGCTACCTGAGCGGCATCGATCGCATCGAGGTGCCGAAGAAGCGCCACACCCTGGCCGAGAGCACCGACCCGCGCACCCTGAAGATCGTGAATGCCCGCGGCAACAACCTCAAGGGCGTGACCGTCGAGTTCCCCGTGGGCCTGCTGACCTGCGTGACGGGTGTCTCGGGCTCGGGCAAGAGCACGCTCGTGAACGACACGCTCTATGCCGCCGTGGCACGCAAGCTCTACCAGAGCCACCAGGAGCCCGCGCTGCACGACGAGATCGAGGGCATGGACGCCTTCGACAAGGTCATCAACGTCGACCAGTCACCCATCGGCCGCACGCCGCGCTCGAACCCGGCCACCTACACCGGCCTGTTCACGCCGATCCGCGAGCTCTTCGCCGAGATGCCCACCGCCCGGGAACGCGGCTACGGTCCGGGCCGCTTCAGCTTCAACGTGGCCGGCGGCCGCTGCGAGTCCTGCCAGGGCGACGGCGTGCTGAAGGTGGAGATGCACTTCCTGCCCGATGTCTACGTGCCTTGCGACGTCTGCCACGGCAAGCGCTACAACCGCGAGACGCTGGAGGTGCTCTACAAGGGCAAGAACATCACGCAGGTCCTGGACATGACCGTCGAGGACGCCTGCGAGTTCTTCGGCGCCGTGCCCGGCATCGCGCGCAAGCTGCACACGCTGATGGACGTCGGCCTCGGCTACGTGAAGCTGGGGCAGAGCGCAACGACGCTCTCGGGCGGCGAGGCGCAGCGCGTGAAGCTCGCGCTGGAGCTCTCCAAGCGGGACACCGGCCGCACGCTGTACATCCTCGACGAGCCCACCACCGGCCTGCACTTCGGCGACATCCAGCTGCTGCTCAAGGTCCTGCATGCGCTGCGCGACGCGGGCAACACCATCGTCGTCATCGAGCACAACCTCGACGTGATCAAGACGGCCGACTGGCTGATCGACATGGGCCCCGAGGGCGGCGCGGGCGGCGGTCAGCTGCTGCTGGCGGGCACGCCCGAGGCCCTGGCGAGCTGCGAGCAGAGCCACACCGGGCGCTACCTCGCGCCCCTGCTGGCCCGCGGCTGAGCGGGCGGCGCCGGCCTGGCAAGACCTGGCACGGCCGCCCGGAAAGAACGAAGGGCCGCTGCGAAGCGGCCCTTTCTGTTGGAGGCGCGTGTTGAGGCGTGTGGGCCGCTCAGTCCCGCGTGCGGCGGAGCTTGAAGCCCATGGCCACGAGCCCGGCGAGGAACATCAGCCAGATCTGGGGCTCCGGCACCGGCGTCACCGAACCGGCGGGCAGCGGCGGCGGCGGCGGCGGAGGCGAGAAGGTGGTCGTGCCCCGCTCGGTCGGCAGATTGGCCACCTGCGCAAAGCTGTTGCGGTTGCTGGCCAGGCTGTCGATCACACCGGCGGCCGGCGGGTCGATCAGCAGCGGCGAGTCCTCGGCCTCTGCCTTGGCGCCGAGGATGTTCTCGGCCTGGATCGGCAGGGCAGCGACCGGCTTGGGCGGCAGGCGCTTGATGCGGCTCACGTTGCGGCATACCGTCGGCACGACGATGCACTGGTTGTCCTCGCAGTACACGAGGCCCCGCTCGGCATGCTCGGCCGTCCACTTCTTGCGCGTGACCGTGCGGCAGACATTGCCGCTGGCGCCGTAGTGCATGTCGCGGATCTCCGCGCCGTACTCGCTCTTGCCCTCGATCGCGTCACGCCGGATGGTGACCATGTCCTCGTACTGCCGCTCGCTCATGCGCTTCTTGAGCTTCAGGCGGGTGCTCTCGGGGATGTCCTTGTAGTCGTCGACGGCCAGGACCACGTCGCCCATGAAGGGATTGACCCCCGGGCGGTCCCAGGAGCAGTGGGGCAAGGTGAGGCCCGAGGCCGCCAGCGCCAGCGTCGCGATCAATGACATGGTGAGTCCCGTTCGACATCGCTCCCGGTGCCGCACAGGCCCGGGATGCTTGAGCCCGCCGGCATGGCGGTGGGCCCTTTGGCGCCAAGTGTAGGGGCCCACGGCGCGCGGCCCGGCCGGCGCCCCTCAATCGCGGGGCCGGCGGCGCATGCGGTATTCACGCTTTCCTCGGCGCCGTGCCGCGCACGCCGCACGGCCTCACCTGGCGCGCGACGCCTTGGAGCACGCAGCGCGCGGGCGAAAAAAAACCCGGCCAGGCCGGGTTTCATGCGCAAGCGAGGCCGCGAGCGGCCCCGCATCACGACAGCTCACTTCAGGTGGCTGTTGATCAGCTTGGTCATCTCGAACATGTCGGCCTTGGCCTTGCCGAAGATTTCCTTCAGCTTGGCGTCGGCATTGATGACGCGCTTCTGCACTTCGTCCTGCAGCTTGTGCTTCTTGATGTATTCCCAGACCTTCTTGGTCACATCGGTGCGCGGCAGCGGCGCTGCGCCGACGATGGCCGCCAGCGCGGAGCTGGGGGTCAGGGCCTTCATGAAGGCTGCATTGGGAGTGCGCTTCTTGGCGGGAGCAGCGGCCTTCTTCGCAGGCGCTGCCTTCTTTGCCGGAGCCGCCTTCTTTGCAGGGGCTGCCTTCTTCGCCGGAGCCGCAGCCTTCTTGGCCGGTGCTGCCGCCTTCTTGGCCGGAGCCGCCTTCTTTGCGGGCGCGGCCTTCTTCGCAGTTGCCATTTCGATTCTCTCCATCAAAAGTTGTTGATGTGCTGGGCCACGGGTGAAGGAACTCGCGCCTTCAAAACTCTCTAGCACCCTGCGTCGGCAATGGTACTGCGCGCCCCTGGCATTGAGAAGGCGTTCATAGGGGGAGAAACGTCGATGGAGCCTCGATTTCGCTACGGTTTACCCTCGTTTGTCGCAAGCGTGCATCACTTGCAAGCGCTCTGATGCGGCTCAAGCCTGATCGCCTGCATTCGGCACACGTTTCTTGCCCGTGATCATCGAGTGAATCAGCGACTCGCGATGGCGCCAGCTGGCATGCAGCACGCCCGCGATGTGCAGCGCCACGCAGACCATCAGCAGGGTTGCCAGCGCCGCATGCGTGTCGGCCAACCAGGCGTAGCCCCACAGCCAGTCCGTCGTGTAGAGCCAGCCGCTGAGCCACAACGCCGCGACCAAGGCGAGCAGCAGCACGATCATCCAGGCCCCCAGCGGGTTGTGTCCCAGATAGCGGGGTTCATGCCGCGCCCGCAGCGCGCGCGCGTAAGCCAGCGTCGCGCGCGGTGAGCGGAGAAACGATTGGAAACGCGCGTGCCGCGTGCCGACGAAGCCCCACAGCAGGCGCA
>JAYRJQ010000011.1:0-202248 GCA_041906185.1 Burkholderiaceae bacterium | reverse complement strand
GCTCACGCCCAGCCTCGCCGATACGTCGGCCACCTTGTGTCCGCGTTCGGTGATCTGCTTGACCGCTTCGGCCTTGAACTCTTCGGGGTATCGCTGCTTACTCATGGCACCTCCTATTGGGCCTCAGTTTTGAGGCTCAGAGGTGTCTACTGAAGCCGGGGCGATTCACCTTGTCCCTGAGCGCCCCTCTCAAATTGCTGTCGCATCGTCCGATTGCGACGGTCGCCCATATAGCGACCTGGTGCCCTGCCTCGGTAAGGCCATAGCCCACCAGGCGCTTGTCTGAAGCGTCCGGGAACTGCTCCACCAAGCCTGTCTTCACGCGGCGATGATCGTCGAATCGAACGACCCTACCCCAAGCCAAATCTCCCCGGTTCCGGCCCTCTTTCTCGCGCTCCATGGAATTGAGCTGACGCTCAAGGCATTCCTGCGACACAAGGGCGTGAGTGTCAGAGATCTGCAAAGGAAGTTCGGTCATGATCTGCATGCCTGCCATCGCAAGGCCAAGGAACTTTGCCTCGACGACGTGTTCAAGGAGCATCCCGTCGATGCCGACGCAATGAGAATGCTTGTCGGGCTAAATGATCAGCAGGGGCTTCGCTACATCAAGACTGGTGTGAAGCACTTCCCCCTATGGTCGATCGTTGAGCCCCTGGCCGTCCGGCTACATCAGTCTGTTGCGTCGGTCGTCGGATTCAAATCGTTCAACAAGAGCTATCAAGGCTACCAATGAATTCTGGCGCCCGGCTTCACCGCATCTACGACAAGCTTGCTGCTCAGGTCACTGATCAGCCAATGGTCCAGACTTGGGCAGAGGTCTTTTCGCTCGACAAGTCGAGTCCACATCTGGAGGACGAGGTCGCAAACCTCGTGATGGCCCTGCGCTCCGAGATCAAGTTCGCTCGTGAACGACTTGATGCCTATGGGGTTCCGGCCAATCTTACGAGCCCAGGGTTCGATCGGCTGACGCAGGTGGCATCTCCGGGCCAACTGCACTCAGGCTGGAACGGCCATCGCGGGAACATTCAGCCGCCAGAGTGCCGGAAAGTCTTCGAGTGGGTTGAATGGGCGCTTCTGGAGGAAGACGAAGCCGACATGTCAGATGAGGAGATGCAGCAGCTTCGATTCGAGCTTGACTCCCTCGAAGCCTCCTTGCGCGAGACGGACATGGCGCCTTATCTGCGCGAGTTCATTCAGAGGCAGATTGAGACCATCAGGACAGCCTTGCGCATGTATGGCGTGCAAGGTGTAAGGCCCGTGCAGGAGGCCCTTCAAAAGGTCGCAGGCGCATACAAGACACAGGAGAAGCCGTTGGCCCAGGCCTATGAGACTGCCAAGCCGCCGGCAAAGGGACTCTTCGAACGAGTCTCCGGTGTTGTGGATCGCATCGCGAAGGTGTCCGACAACCTTTGCAAGATCAAGAAGGCCGGCGAGGAAGCGATCGCGGTCGGCAGTGCGGTATCAGCTCTTGTGCTTCCCTACGCGAGCAAGTTCCTGGGCGGCGGCTGAATGAACGGCCCGCTTTCGGGTCCTCGTTTCATAGTCTGCTCTTGGCCGGGATTGCCAGTTCAGCGCTGCACCACACAGCGGACGTCGAAGGCAGCCGCACTGAGACCACGGACGGTGTAGCGGCGCAGCCGTTATCAACGTCTTCAGATTTCTGTCTATTCTGGAAATTCCTCGGCGTCATCGACCTCGATGCCGAGGTACCTCCCCGTCGACTCGAGCTTGGAGTTCCCAAGCAACGGCTGTACGGTGCGCAGGTTCCTGGTATGACGGTAGCTCACGGTGACTACCCGTTGGCGGTGGGTATCAGATGAGGAAGAGCTCGTCGCTGACCGGATGCCGGCCGGATAAACGGATACGCTGGCCGTCAAGGGTAAACACGGCATGCTGATGAATACCGTCGGCGGGCGCCGCCAAGTTGTCCCCCAACATCGAACCGTCTGACTGCACACGCGCTTCTCTGACGTGGTGGCCTCGCTGGAATATGTATCTCCCGGTCAGCTCGACGCGCTGATCATCAGACCTGAAGAGAACAGAGGACGGCGAATTGCTGATGAGCCCGGCCGGGAAGACCAACGTGTGCGGGCAGTTGAGGGGGTAGTTCACACCAATCGCCATCTGCACGTGGTGCACAAGGCTCCAGGAGTCGTCGTCCCTTGTCACATTCGGCTGATGTAGCAACACAGCGTCGACTGAGCAATCAGGCTGCTGCAGCATCTCAGTTGCGGTTTTCTGCAGCCGAAGGAGGTCCGCGGTCGGGTGGACACGCATTAGGATGACGTTCGCGACCCCTTGAGTTCGCGGGCAGTGCTTCTTCATGTTGTCAGCCGCTTTCGCCATCTTGCTGACAAAGTTGCTCTGCTCAATGGGGTGGTGGGTGGCTATGACCGTTAGCTGTGTTGACCGTGCGTCATACGCGAAAGGCTGCTCGTGCTCTGGCGCGACAACCCTCGAGAGCATGGCGTCGACCTGCGGTCGAATGTTAACCATCTGCCCACGCGGCAAGTCCCTCAGAGCCTGGGTAAGCTCAGCAAAGTCCTCCGCCTCGAGATGGCGGTCGGCAAAGACCATCAGACGTTCGAGTGCACCTATTCCAGCCTGCGCATGAAGCTTGGCGTACAGCTTTTCGCAGCGCTCACGGAACACGCGCTCCCGGTCAGAGACGTCGTGATTCTTGAACGACCACCGCATGGTCATGCCATTGTCAAAGTGGACGGTAGCGTCGCACCCCGGCGTCTTCTTTGGCGTGCCGGCGACGCGATGGCCACCGTTTGCCAGCATGGCCAGTGCTTGGACTTCGTAGAGCAGGCCATGAGCAGTCTTGCCGCCCTTGCGAATAGCCCGTACAAGCTCCCTCGCCTTGGCCGCGTCCAGTTGCTGCACGGACCGGAGGGCTTCGCCGAAGAGGTACAACTCGTAGCCGGACAGGAAGTCATCTCTCGCCCAGACCTTTTGTAGCCGATGTTCGCCGTCCCGTTCGATCCATTCTTTTCCAAATGCGGCCTCCACAGCGGCATATGCCAGGTCAACTTCCGCCTGGTCGACGCCGAACGTCTTTCCGCCCCATTTGTATCTGCGCTGAGCTTGGCCATCTGCTCCCGGATCGACATCTGGTAGTGGTCCAGTTGGACGCTCTTTTGCGTCGTCGCGAATGATCACAATAACTTCTCCCTGCTGCGGCCTTGAACTTGAGGAGACCAATTGTGACCAATGAATCTTGGGTGCGGGGTGGGCGATTGCCTTGGTTGCGTCCGTTCCAGCCGCCAAGGCGACCGAGCTGCTGCACAACAGGAAAAAGGTGCGCTGCAGGCCGTCGGAAGCGGACGTGGCCAGCTTCCGCATTGGGTCGGTATCGCCCGGCGAATCCGCAACGAACCGGTCGTTCACGAGCAGGCCGCGGTCGCCAACTTTCGTACGGCAGGTCACGGATGTGAAGCGGCCGTACGATGCGCCAACCGTTGAATGGCCACTGCTGGTTGATGCAGTTGCTCACGCCACTGGCGCGAATGACTCTGACCAGCCTGAAGCCGACATCCCTGCAGTGATTGCGCTCGGGCTAGCCGACTTGGCCGAGGGCTTCTAGACCAAGACCTGTCCTTGGCCAGCGTCGGCTTTGGCGCGTACGGATAGCTTTGCCTGGCCGGCAGCCTTGCTCGCGGATATCCAGGGTGACAACCAGCGATCCATCAGTGCCCGCAACAGAGGCCTGACCGCTACAACTCCGGAATTAAGCAAAGCTTGGCCCAGAGTGAAATTAACTTAACGTTGGCCATCCCGGCCAACTTATGGGCTAAGTCACAGGCCCTGCAAAGAGGGCCCAGCGGCGTGTGGCGCGACCGGCAAGAATCGAACTTGCGACGAAGCCTTCGGAGGGCTCCATGATATCCACTTCACCACGGTCGCACGCCAGCGGCGGATTCTAACCCGGCTTGCAGGCGTCGCCGGACGAAGATCGGCCGCTCAGCTTCGCAGAAGCTTCAGCGCGGGGGCGCTGCGGCCCGGAAGCTCGGGGAAGACGCGGGCGAGGGCCTCGTCGTCCAGCCCCAGGTGGCCCCGCAGGACCGGGGCCAGCACATGGCGGAAATCGGTGCTCACGGCGAGGTCGCGGCCATCAGCCAGGGCGCGGTCCTCGAGGCCCGGCCACTCGCCCATCACGCGCCCGCCCGCGCCCCCCTGCAGCGGGCCGCCGAGCAGCCACATGGCGTTGCCACGGCCGTGGTCGGTGCCGCCGGTGCCGTTCTCGCGAACAGTGCGGCCGAACTCGCTCATCACGACGATCACGGTGTCCTGCAGGCGGTCGCCCAGGCCCTGCGCCAGGGCATCGAGGCCCTCGCACAGCGCCCCCAGGCGGTTGGCCAGCTGCCCGGTCGCGCCGCCCTGGTTGACGTGCGTGTCCCAGCCGCCCACGGAGGTGAAGGCCAGCTGCGTGGTGGCGTCGGCCCGCAGCAGATCGCCCAGGCGCCGGGCGTCGGCGGCAAAGCTGCGGGCAGACGGCGCGCCGGCGTCGGCGGTGGGGTCGCGGCTCGGGGCCTCGTCCTTCATGCCGCGGGGCTGCTCGGCGGCTTGCGCGAGGCTGCGCCGCATGTCCTGGCGGGACTGCGTGGCGTCGCGGTAGTCCTGCGAGAGGCCGTCCTGGCCGGCATACAGCTTGGCCAGGCCGCGCTGCAGCCGGGCCTGGTCGATGGCCTTGGGGTCGAGCGCCTTGGGCCCCGTCCCGAGGAAGGCCACGGGGGCCGGGCCGGAGAGGATGCGCGGCGGCGTGTTGCCCAGGCTCAGCGCGCGGCTGGCGCTGTGCGGTCCGGGCAGACCGGCCAGCAGGCGGTTCATCCAGCCGTCCGGCGTGCCCTTGTGGCCCGGCGTGCCGGATTCCAGGTAGTCCTGCGCGTCGAAGTGCGAGCGGGTGCTGTCCGGCGAGCCGCTGGCATGGACGAAGCCCAGCAGGCCGCGCTGCCAGTAGGGCATCAGCGGGCTGGCGGCGGGGTGCAGGCCGAAGAGGCGGTCCAGGGCCAGGGCCCCGCCGTCCTCGCCGGGACGGGCAATGGCCAGGCGCGGCCGGGCGCGGGCATAAGCCGGGTCGCCATGGGGGATGACGACGTTCAGCCCGTCGATGGCGCCGCGCAGCATCACCACCACGAGGCGCGGGCGGCGGCCGTCCGGCAGGCTGGCCGGGGCGGCGGCGGTGGCGAAGGCCGGGGTGGCCAGCGCGCCGAGGGCCGCCGCGCCGTGCAGCAGCCAGTCGCGACGATGAAGGCCCGCAGGCCGGGAAGGAGATCGGGTCATGTCCACACCTCAGCACTGCATGAAATCGGGGCCGGCCAGCAGCAGGGCGGTCTGGGCGGCGGGGGCGTCGCCCTGCAGCGCCGCGCGGGTCGGGGCCTGCAGGCTCGGGCCGAGGGTCGCGAGCAGGGCCTGCGGCCGCGTGTCGGCGTTCCAGCGCCGGCCGAGGCGGCCCTCGGCCAGCGAACTTGCGAACTGCACGCGCTGTGTCAGGGCCTCGGGGCCGCGCCAAGCGGCGGCGGTGGTCTTGTAGCCGTCGGGGGTCTGCCAGCCATACAGCGGCTGCCCAGCCCCGGCCAGCACCGGGATCAGCTGCGCGGGCTCGTCCACCTGGGCGTTCACGGCGCGCAGGGCGGCCAGCACGTACTGGTAGGGCGTCCGGTACTTGGCCTGCCAGTGCTCGGCACTCCAGAACTCGGGGTCCTGGATGAGGGCCTCGGTCCACTGGCGCAGGTCGCCGTCGCTGCGCAGGAAGACCTGCGCGAGCCGCTCGACGAGCGCCGGCGGCGGCTCGTCGGCGACGAAGGTCTGGGCCAGGCGGTGGCTCAGGTGGCGGGCCGTGGCGGGGTGGCGGGCGAGGACGTCCAGCGCCTGCTCGCCCTCGCGCTGCCCGGCGCGCGGCCCCTCGCTGGGGTTGGCGTGATGGAAGCGCCGCCCCAGCCAGAGCTTCTCGCCGTGGTCATGGCGCCGCGGGTCGAAGGTGAAGAGATCCCGGGCGTGGCCCAGGCCGCGCAGGTCCAGCGTCCAGCCGGTGAGCATGCGCGCCAGCTCGGTGACGTCCGTCTGCGTGTAGCCACCATCCACGCCCAGCGTGTGCAGCTCCATCAGCTCGCGGGCGTAGTTTTCGTTGAGGCCCTGGGCGCGCGCGTTGGCCCGGCGCGGCTGGAAGCCCGGCGCCACACTCAGGTGGTTGTCCAGATAGATGAGCATGGCCGGATGCCGGGCGGTGGCGCCCAGCAGGTCCCGGAAGCGGCCGAGGATGTGCGGGCGAATGGCCTCGCGCTCGTAGGCGCCGGCGTACACGCTCACCGCGCTCTTGCCCGCGAAGACGTTGAAGTGGTTGAACCAGAACTCGACGAGCCGCTCCTGCAGCTGCGCCGGGCTCTCCAGTGCCCGCCACAGGCGCTGGGACTGGGCCTCCAGCAGCACCGGGCGGACGAGCTCGCGCCGCGCATTGGCGACGGCCTCCTCGCCGCCCTCGCCCGCGCGGGCTTCCTTGCGGGCCTGCTGGGCCTGGTGCGCCTTGCGGAAGCGCTCGCCCAGCTCCCCCTGGGTCTCCTGCCAGGTCGGCAGGCCGGCCAGGCGCTGCTCCAGGGCCGGTGGCAGGGCCTGCGGGCGGAGCTGCTCCTGCAGGAAACCGTCCAGCCAGCGGGCGGCGCCCAGGCGCTGGATCTCCTGCACGTCCTGCGGGCGCGGGCCATAGGCAAGACGCTTGAGGGCGTGATGGGCGCGCTCCTCGTCGGTGAGCGGCGCGCGGCGCGGCGAGGGGGCGTCGGTGGCGCGGGCGGGGCGCGGCCAAGCGGCCAGCAGGGGGAGGCTTGCGCCGCAAAGCAGCCAGTGCCGGCGGCTCGGACCCGGGAGGCAGGACTTCATGAGAGGAGGCACAAAGTGCAAAAGCTGAACATCCGGGTTCTCATCATGCGGTTGTGGCGTCCGCGGCATTTGTCGCGCCGGTAAAGCTCTGTGCACCGGGGGTGCGGCCTATAATTCCGCGGTTTTGCGCCCTTCGCGGCGAGCCCAGGCACCGGCCTGGCATCTTCCAAATTGCAGACTATTGCTGACGGCAGCGAGGATTTCATGAGCGGACACCAGGACCAGGATCAAGACCACGGCGCCCACGAAGGCCCGATCAAGACGCCGAAGCAGCTGGCCTGGGCCGTCTTCTTCGCGTTCGTCGTGCCCATCCTGGTGATCATCCTGCTGGCCAACTACGTCACGACGGACGCCAAGCCGGCCGCCGGCAGCGTGGGCCTCGAGGAGCAGGCGACCGCCGCCCGCATCCAGCCCATCGGCACCATCAAGCTGGTGGACGCCTCCAGCGCCGGCGCCCTGAAGACCGGCGAGCAGGTCTTCCAGGCCCAGTGCGCCGCCTGCCACGGCACGGGCGCGATGGGCGCTCCCAAGTTCGGTGACGCCGCCGCCTGGGGTCCCCGCATCAAGACCGGCTTCGAGGCCCTGCTGAACTCGGCACTGAAGGGCAAGAACGCCATGAGCCCGCAGGGCGGTGGCGAGCACAGCGATGTCGAGATCGCCCGCGCCGTGGTCTACATGGCCAACAACGCCGGTGCCAAGTTCGACGAACCCAAGGCGCCCGCCGCTGCCGCTTCGGCCGCCAACTGACGCCTGCGTCCTCCAGGAAAGCCGCCCGTCGCGAGACCGGCGGCTTTTTTCATGGCCGCGCGGGCCGGCGCGCTCAGGGGCCGGGCGGCGGCGCGCGGTAGGCGGGGAGATCGCGCCACTGCGCCATCAGCTCCCACCAGCGCCGGACCTTCTGGCGCAGCGGCTCGGGCAGAGGCCGGATCGTCATGATGTAGAAGTCGCTCACCACCAGCGGCGGGTCCATCAGGGCGAGGCCGCCGAACTCGGGCCGCGCGAGCAGGGCCTCGGCTTCGTCCTGCACCAGAACGGCGAGGTCCAGGCGGCCGAGCTGCAGCATGCGCAGCACCTGGGCGGACTGGTTCGGGCCGGGCGTGAGCTCCAGCCCCAGGCGGCGGATGGCCTCCACGCTGGCCCGGAAGCCGGCGCGCGCGCCCACGCGGGGCACCTGGCCCTGCGGCAGCGCCAGCTTGTGGCCGTCCCACTGCACGGCCATGTCCTGACGCCTCACCAGCACGATGCCGGTCCGGGCAATGCGCATCTGGGGGTCCCCGGGCGGGTTGCCGGGAAAGTCGAAGTCCTGCAGATTGGACGGGATGGGGGCGGCCACGCCGGCCTCGATCTGGCCCAGGCGCATCTGCTCGTAGCAGCGGCGTGCCGGCCAGCGCACCAGTTCCACCGGCAGGCCGACCTGGCGGCCGGCGTCCAGCATCAGCCGCTCGGTCGTGCCGGGCTGCTTCGGGTTCCCGCTGATGAAGGGCGGCACGGGCACATCGCCCACGCAGACCTGGAAGGCGGCCGCCGACTGCGCGCAGGCCACCCCGAGCAGGGCCAGCCAGCGCCATCCTGTCGTCACCGAGCCTTTGTTGGCAGCCATCCCTGATGCGGCAAGTGGTGGTGGCGCAAGTCTAGCCGGAGGGGGCGGCGGCTTCCGGGCCGGTTCAGGGCTGTGGGTGGCGCACCACCCGGTAGCGCGCGCACAGGTCCTCGAGGAGGCTGCTCCCGGGCTGCCAGAGGCCCTGCTCGACGGCCTCGGCGGCCTCGCCCATGTCGAGGCTGTGCACCAGACCCAGCACCGGGTCGGGGAGGCCGGGCAGGCGCGCGGCCAGCAGCAGGCGGTCGTTCTCATCCAGCCAGCTCTCCAGCACGGTGGCCTCCGGGCCGGTATGGCTGTGGACGCGCGGCGCGCCGTCTGCGGCCCGGCCGTGCAGGCGCCAGATGTGCGGGGTCAGCTCCAGGGTGACGTAGACCCGCTGCGGCCCGTTCTGGAAGAACCAGGCGCCCTGCGCGTCGGGCAGGTAGTTGCGGTGGATGAACTCGCGCAGCTTCTCGTGCGTGATCCGGCTGCCCTTGACCTGCGGGAAGGGGCCGGCGGCCTGGATGCGCTCGTCGCGCATGTACCAGTCACCGCGGGCGTCGAGGGCCAGCCAGTCGTGGCAGTGGGGGACGTTGGGCCACTTCTTCAGGGCCGCCTTGACGATGTCATCCATGACGGCAGTGTAGGACCGGGCCCGCGGCCGGACGCCGATCCCCCCACGCTCACAGATGTCCGAGCACGCCCAGCTGCCGCGCCTGCCGCAGGCAGCGCCGCCAGACAAGCAGGCCAAGGCCGAGGTAGACCGCGCTGTTGAGCGCCACCCAGCCCCAGACGGCCGGCGCCAGTGCCGTGCCGAGGGCGGCCTGCCGGGCCGCGGCCGCTGCCAGCGCATAGGGCAGCGCGCCCAGGCCCGACAGCGGGTAGGCCGGCAGCGACACGAGGGCGATCACCACCGGATAGGCCGCGACCATCAGCAGCTCGCCCCGCTTGACCAGCAAGCTGAAGCCCGCGAGCGCGTAGCCCAGGCCGGCCAGCGCGGGGCAGCCCAGCAGCGCCAGCCCCAACACCTCGGGCGACGCCTGGACGCGGCCGTGGGTCAGTACCCCGACCAGCGCGAGGCACAGCACCAGCATCGCCAGGCCGGCGGCCAGCCCCAGCACCAGGCGCACGCCCAGCAGGCCGCCCAGGCTCAGCGGCGCGAGATTGAGCTGCTCCAGCGTGCGCTGGCGGGTTTCCTCGACGACCTCTTTGGTGCCCGCATGCGCCGCGCCGCTGGCGAACAGCCACAGCGCGAAGCCGGCGATCAGGCCGTCGGCCTGGCCGGACGCGAGGCTCTGCCCGCTGGCCTTGAGGACCGCGAACACGAGGCCGCCGAAGAGGCTCAGCAGGAAGCTGAGCCCGAGCAGGGTTTCGAGCCAGTAGCGGCGGGCCAGCCAGAGGGCGCGGCGGGTCTCGTTCAGGCCGTGTTTCAGCAAGCGGGTCATGCCAGGGTCTCCGGGGTGGCCTCGGCGGGGCGCGCCTCGTCCGGTGGTGCAAGGTGATCGAGGTAGTGCTCGCGCAGGTCCACGCGCCGCAGCTGCAGCTGCTCGCTGCCGGCCAGCCAGCCGTGGCATTGCTGCATCACCTGCATGACCTCCGCCGGGTCGCGCAGGGCCAGGACCCAGTCAGCCTCCTGGCGCTCCCAGGCGCGGCCGCCGAGGGCCTCGGGCAGCGGCGGGCACGGCGCGGGGTGGCGGACCCGCAGCCGGTACGGATGCTCGACGTGGGTGAAGGCCTCGCGCGTGCCGTCGAAGCGCTTGCGCCCCTGCTGGATGCAGACGATGCGCGGGCACAGCCGCTCGACGAAATGCAGGTCGTGCGAGCTGATCAGGAAGGTCTGCCCATCCCGCACGCCCTGACGCACGAGCGCATGCAGACGCTCCACGCCCTCGAGATCCAGCCCCAGCGTGGGCTCATCGAGCAGCGCGAGCGCCGGGCGGTGGATCAGCGCCCCGATCAGGGCCGCCCGCAGCTTGTTGCCGGTGGAGAGCAGCCGGATGGGCGTGCGGACATCGGCGAGGCCCAGCGTCTCGGCCATGTCGCGAAAGCGGGCGGGGTCGAAGCGGCTCTCGCGCAGCTCGCAGAAGTAGCGGGCGTTCTCCAGCGTGCTGAGCCGCTCGTAGGCGGCGCCGCGGCCCTCCAGCAGCACACCGATCTCGCGCAGGTGCGCGCCGCCCTGGCCGGCCGGGCGCGCCGGGCCGCCGCGCCAGCGCAGCTGCCCCTCGTCGGCACCGCACAGGCCGGTCAGCAGCTTCACCAGCGTCGTCTTGCCCGAGCCATTGGGCCCCAGTAGGCCGACGACCTCGCCTGGCTGCAGGGCCAGGTCGAAGCCTTGCAGCGCCTGCACCGTGCGGCCGCCTTGCCGGTACTGCTTGCCGGCCTGCGTCAGCTGCAGCAGCGGCGTGCCGGTGCCAGCGGGGATCGGTGTCCCGTTCATGTCCATCCTCCTCGTTCCTGGGCGGCGCCATGCTAGCGGCGAGGGGGCGTGGACGGGGCACGAGGCGGGCGGATGGCGGCTCGGGCTGCACCAGTGGTGGCGGGGGCCGGCGAGCGGGGGCCGGGCGAGGGGGCGCCGCGCGCCGCCTGCGTCAGCCCAGCTGCTGACCGAGCCAGTGGCAGACCAGCTCGGGCATGCCGAGCACATGCCCGGGGAAGCGGCCGCCGGGGAAGCCGACATGGCCGCCATGCTGCGGCTGCCACAGCGTCACGAACGGGCCGGCGTCCTGGGTGCCGGGCAGCGAGGCGGCCGGCACGAAGGGGTCGTTGCGCGCATTGAGCACCAGGGCCGGCACACGAATGCGGGGCAGCTGAGGCTTGGCCGAGGCCCGCGCCCAGTAGTCCTCGGTGTTGCGGAAGCCGTGCAGCGGGGCGGTGAAGAGGTTGTCGAACTCGTAGAGGTCCCGCACCTCGCGCAGGGCCTGGCCATCGAACAGGCCGGGATGCTGCTGCAGCTTGCGCAGGGCCTTGGGCACCATGGTGCGCAGGAACATGCGGGTGTAGACCTGCCGGTTGAAGCCGCTGCCGATGGCGCGGCCGGCCGCGGCGAGGTCGATCGGCGAGCAGATGGCCGCCACGGCGCCGGCCGTCTGCGACGCGCTTTCGCCGGCCTCCTGGGCCCAGCGCAGCAGCGCGTTGCCGCCCAGGGACACACCCGCCGCGATCATCGGGCCGCGGTGCTGCCGGCGCACCTGCGCCAGCATCCAGCCGATCTCGGCGTGGTCGCCGGAGTGGTAGGCCCGCGGCGCGAGGTTCAGCTCGCCCGAGCAGCCCCGGAAGTGCGGGATGACGAAGCGCCAGCCGCGGCGCCGGGCCGCATCGGCAAAGGCCTGTGCGTAATGGCTCTGCGAGCTGCCCTCCAGGCCGTGGAAGAGCACCAGCAGGGGCACGTCCTCGCGGGGCGCGACGGGGGCGACGCTGTCGTGGGGATGGCGGGGATGGCGGCTCTTGGGCGGGGGATCGAGCAGGAAGTCGGCATCGATGAAGTCGCCATCCGGCGTGTGCCAGCGCTGGCGCTGGAAGGCCAGGGGCTCACCGAAATGCCGCCGCGAGAACAGGGCCGGCCAGATGGTCTGGACCTGCCCGCCGGGCTGCCACCAGGGCGCGCGGAACTCCATCAGTGCAGGATGGTGGGCTCCTGCACGACTTCCTGGATGTCGTGGCCGGTGCCGGGGCTGGCATGGTGCAGGACCATGCGCCAGCCGTGGGAGGTCTTGAGGTAGACGTTGGTGGCGATCACCCAGGCGCTCTGCACGCCGTCCGCACCCTCCACCTGCACGCGCTCCAGCACCTGGTGGATGGCGGTGTCGCCCGTGTGCAGGCGCCGCACGCGCTCGGGCGTGACGGCGATGGGCCCCTGCTGGAACACGGTCTCGAAGGCCGCGCGGATGGCCGCGAGGCCCACGACGCGAGGACCACCGGGATGGACGCAGGAGACTTCGTCCTCGTCCGCCCAGATGTCCATGAGCCGGTCCAGCTCGGCGTGCTGCAGAGCCTCATAGAACTGCTGCTCGATGTCCTCGGGCGAGGCCATCAGCGCGGCGGTCTGCGCCTTGGGGCGATGCATCGTGCGGCCCTCAGTGGGCGGCGTGCAGGTGTTCGCCGTCCTTGAGGCGATAGACGGTGCCGCAGTAGGGGCACTTGCCGCCGCCTTCGTGCGAGACGTCCACGAAGACGCGCGGGTGGTTGCTCCACAGCGGCATGGCCGGGTTCGGGCAGGCGACCACGCCGGGGCCTTGCACGTCCTTGGCCAGGACTTCGACGACGGATTTGACTTCGCTCATGAGGGCTTCTCTTCTAGGTTCGGGGCTGCAGACCGGGCACTCAGACCGGGCTCAGCCAGTGGGCGTACTTGGGATTGCGGCCGTTGACGATGTCAAAGAAGGCCGCCTGGATCTTTTCGGTGAGGGGCCCGCGCCGGCCGACGTAGTCGGCGGTGCCCAGTTCGATGCGGTCCAGCTCGCGGATGGGGGTCACTTCCGCCGCGGTGCCGGTGAAGAAGGCTTCGTCCGCGATGTAGACCTCGTCGCGGGTGATGCGCTTCTCCACGAGGGGCAGGCCCAGGTCCTGGCAGATGTGGAAGATGGTGTTGCGGGTGATGCCGTTCAGCGCGCCGGCCGAGAGGTCGGGCGTGTAGACGACGCCGTTCTTGATGACGAAGAGGTTCTCCCCCGCGCCCTCGGAGACGAAGCCCGTGGCGTCCAGCAGCAGGGCCTCGTCGTAGCCGTCTTCCGTGGCCTCCATGTTGGCCAGGATGCTGTTGGTGTAGTTGGACACGGCCTTGGCCTGCGTCATCGTGATGTTGACGTGGTGGCGGGTGTAGGAGCTGGTCTTGACGCGGATGCCGCGCTTGAGGCCTTCCTCGCCCAGGTAGGCGCCCCAGGCCCAGGCGGCGACCATCAGGTGGATCTTGTTGCCCTTGGGGCTCACGCCCAGCTTCTCGGAGCCGATCCAGGTGAGGGGGCGCAGGTAGCCGCTCTCAAGCGCGTTCTCGCGCACGACGGCCTTCTGGGCCTCCTCGACCTGCTCGATCGTGAAGGGAATCTTCATGCGCAGGATCTTGGCGCTGTTGAACAGGCGCTCCGTGTGCTCGCGCAGGCGGAAGATGGCCGTGCCCCGAGGGGTCTTGAAGGCGCGCACGCCCTCGAAGGCGCCGCAGCCGTAGTGCAGGGTGTGGCTCAGCACATGGATCTTGGCATCGCGCCAGTCGACCAGCTGGCCATCCATCCAGATCTTGCCGTCGCGGTCGTCCATGGACATGAGGGCTCCTTGCTCGTGGGCTTGAGGGTCAACCCGGAGATTCTATGCCGCGCCCGTGCCGGGCACGTCGTCCGGCGCCGACGGCGGGCGCTGCAATTCCCACCGTTGCAGGACGCCCTTGCGGAACTGCAGCGTCAGGCGGATGCCGCCGGCGTCCGTCCAGGCCCAGGTCTCGGCCTGCCCCTCGACCTTGGCGCCGAGGCTCTTCGTCAAGGGCAGCACGTCCATCAGCTTCATGCCCTCGCGCAGGCGGGACTGCAGCATGACGGCGCTGTCGATCTGCCCGACCGGCGCATCGTTGGCGGTCTGCATCACCCGCATCAGACGGCTGAACTGCAGCAGCAGCCAGAACACGACCACCGTGAGCGCCAGGATCACGCCCTTCCAGCCCAGCAGCACACCGCCGCCCACCAGCGCAGCCAGGGCCAGCGCGACGCCCACGACCGGGTTCATGCCGCACCTCCCTGCATGGGGTCGGCGCTGCCGTCCTGCTCGTCCCAGCCGTAGGCGCGCTCGACGCGGGCGACGCGCAGCTCGTAGTGCCGGTACCAGCGCAGGCGGCCGGTGTCGCGCGCCGCCTGGTGGCGCAGCTCGGCGCGCCAGGCGGCGACGGCGGCCTCATCCGTCCAATAGGACACGGTGATGCCCAGACCATCGGCCCCGCGGGCGCTTTCGGCCCCCAGGTAGCCCGGCTGCTGCGCGGCCAGCGCCACCATGGCCTCGGCCGTGGCGTCGTAGGCCGGATCGGGTGCCCGGCGCTGGCTGGTGAAGATCACCGCGACATAGGGCGTCGGGAATCGTCCGGCAAAGCCGGCGGGCGGCGTGGCGGGGGCGGGGCTCGGGCTCATCAGCGGCTTGGGTTGTGTCGGTGAGAGGCGTATTCTGTGCGATCGCGGTGCCGCCCCCGTGGGTCTTCACGGCGGGCGGCTCCCTCGACGAGGTCCCCTTCACAGGCGTCGTGGCGCAGGAGGTATCGGCATGTCGGAGCGAAGCGCGGTGGGGCGGTCCCCGCGAGGTGGCGCATGAGCCTGCGGCGGCGTCTGCTGCGCTGGCGGGTCCGCTGGCGCGAGGGGCCCTCCCTGGCCCAGGGCCTGCCCTGGGCCGTGCTGCTGCTGGGACTGCTGCTGAGCCTGGGCTTGTGGTCCCACGAACGGCACGAGGCCGAGATCATCCTGCAGCGGGATGCCGATGCCGCCCTGCATGCCGCCAGCCAGCGCCTGGCCCACCGGCTCGACGCCCTGCAGCAGATCCTCTCGGCTGTGCATGCGCTGGCCCAGTCACAGGAGCCGGCCGGCGGCCCGGCGCTCGACGAGACGCGGCTTGCTCGCTTCCTCGCGGCCCTGCCGCTGGGCGTGGAGCATGCGGGGCTCGAGGGCCTGGCGCTCGTGCGCTGGCTGCCCAGCCGCCCGGTGGATGACAACGCCGCGCCGCGCGCCCTGCTGGGGCCGCTGCTGCCGGGGCCGGGCCCGCTGGGGCAGCCGCAGGACCTCTGGCGGGATCCGCTGCTGCAGCCCACGCTCCTGCTGGCGCGCGAAAGCGGGCAGGCCGCGCTGAGCCCGGGCCTGGACCTGCGCCGGTGGCGCCTGGGTCACGGCCCGGGCGTCCTCCTGGTGCAGCCCCTGTTCCGGCCGGCCTCCGACGGCAGCCGCCGGCTCGAGTCCTGGGTGCTGGCCCCGGTGGCGGTGGCCGCCCTGATGGATCCCCTGCAATCCCAGATGCCGCGCGGCCTGAGCCTGCGGCTCTTCGAGGGCGACACGCCGGGCGACGACACCCTGCTGTACCAGCCGGCCCGGGCGTCGGCCGGTGCCCGCTTGCAGCGCCAGGAGCGACTGCTGCGCGGTGGGCAGGACTGGACGCTGCAACTACAGGCCCATGAGGACTACGCGCCGCTGGCGGGCCAGAGCGAGCCCCGCACCCTGGCGCTGATCGGCGTGCTGGGCAGCGTGCTGCTGGCCCTGCTGGCCTGGGCGCTGGCCGGCTCGCGCGAGCGCGCGAAGGGGCTGGCGCAGCGCATGACGCGGGCGCTGCGCGAAAGCGAGCAGCGCTGGGCCTTTGCGCTGGAAGGGGCGGGCGACGGCGTCTGGGACTGGGACATGCGGGCCGACGTGCTCGTCACCACCGCACGCTGGAAGACGCTGATGGGTTGGCCGCTCGCGGCCGCCGAGCCCCGCTTTCAGCAGATGCTGCCCCTGGTCCATCCGGACGACCAGCCCGGCCTGCGGCAGCGCCTGCGGGACTGCATCCAGGGCGGCGTGGGGAGCTTCGAGGTGGAGTACCGCGTCCGGGCGGCAAACGGCGGCTGGCGCTGGCTGATGGCGCGCGGGCGCATCGTGGAGCGCGACGGCCGGGACGTGCCGCGGCGCATGATCGGCACGCTGTCCGACATCGACGCCCGCCGGCAGTCCGAGGCCCAGATCCACTTCCTGGCTCGCCACGACCCGCTGACCGAGCTGGCCAATCGCGCGCACTTCTCGGAGCGGCTGCAGCTGGCCCTGGCCCATGCCCGGCGCTATCACGAGACCCTGGGGCTGATCCTCGTGGACCTGGACCGCTTCAAGCCCGTCAACGACATCCACGGCCACGCGGTGGGCGACGAGCTGCTGCAGGCCATGGCACGGCGGCTGAAGGCGGCCGTGCGGGAGACGGACGTCGTGGGGCGCATCGGGGGCGACGAGTTCCTCGTGCTGCTGTGCGGCCCGGTGAGCCGCGACAGCGCCCGCCATGTGGCCGAGAAGATCTACAACCTGGTGGCGCAGCCGGTGCAGCTGGGCGAGCTGCGCCTGGAGCTGACGTGCTCGCTGGGCCTGGCGCTGTATCCCGAGGACGGAGACGACGAACGCAGCCTCAAGAAGGCCGCTGACGATGCCATGTACGCCAGCAAGCGGGCGGGGCGCCTGCTGCTGGGGACGGCCGGTCACTGAGGCCGCAGAGCGGCCGGGCCACGGGGGCCGCTGAGGCCGTTCGGCGGCCGGCGCGATGGGGCCGCCGCCAGCGGCGAGTTCAGCGGCGAGGTCAGCAGCGACGTCGGCGGTGACGTCCGGCGAGAGGGCTCAGGGCTTCACCTGCAGCAGCACGCAGCGGACCCAGTGCCCCGCCTCGAGGTCGGCGCGGTGGCCGGCCAGGAATTTCTCGGCGGTGGAGTTGGCGGAGAGGAAGCGCATGCCGTGCAGATGTCCCATGCCCGGCAGCGGGCGCGTCCAGGCGCGCTCCAGCACGCCGTTGAACCAGGACACCTGCTCGTCCTCGCCGGGCTCCGCATCGGCCTGCCCGAGCAGCAGCACCACCTCGTAGGGCCCGTGGTCCAGGGTCTCGGACGCGCTGGTGAGCACCTGCAGCCCGCCGTTGCTGATGTTTAGCACCAGGCCGGCCGGGCCGCGCGTGAACTGCACGGGCTTGAAGATCCAGCCCGGCAGCGAGGCCACGTCCTGCTGCGATGCCGGCAGGTCGAAGCGGGTGTGCTGGCGCTGCTCAGCTGAGTCGGTCATGTCGGGCTCCTTGGTGGCAGGGGCAGTTCGAGATGCGCCCCATCGTAAGCAGAGTTCGCCGCAAGAGCCAGTGCCTGTCAAGCCGGCGGGTGCGTCCGGGTGCCAACCATGACTCAGTCCAGCCCTCGAAGCACGTCGATGGCGTCCTCGATGCGATCCACGGCGTGCACGGTCAGGCCCTCGATGGGCTTCTTGGGGGCGTTCGCCTTGGGCACCACCGCCACGCTGAAGCCGAGCTTGGCGGCCTCCTTGAGCCGCTCCTGGCCCCGTGGCGCCGGGCGGACCTCGCCGGCCAGGCCCACCTCGCCGAAGGCGATGAAGCCGCGCGGCAGCGCCTTGCCCCGCAGGCTGCTCTGGATGGCGAGCAGCACGGCGAGGTCGGCCGCCGGCTCGCCGATGCGCACGCCACCCACGGCGTTCACGAAGACGTCCTGGTCACTGGTGGAGACGCCCGCGTGGCGGTGCAGCACGGCCAGCAGCATGGCGAGGCGGTCGCGGTCCAGGCCCACCGAGAGCCGGCGCGGGCTCGGCCCGCCGGAATCGACCAGGGCCTGCAGCTCCACCAAAAGCGGGCGCGTGCCCTCGAGCGTGACGAGCACGCAGGAGCCCGGCACGGGGTCGCCGTGGGTGGAGAGGAAGAGGGCGCTCGGGTTGGCGACGCCCTTGAGGCCCTTGTCCGTCATGGCGAAGACGCCGATCTCGTTGACGGCGCCGAAGCGGTTCTTGATGGCCCGCACGAGGCGGAAGCTGCTGTGGGTGTCGCCCTCGAAGTACAGCACCGTGTCCACGATGTGCTCCAGCACCCGCGGCCCGGCGAGTGCGCCTTCCTTGGTGACGTGGCCCACCAGCACCATCGCGCAGCCGCCGGCCTTGGCCGTGCGGGTGAGCTGTGCGGCGCACTCGCGCACCTGGGCCACGGAGCCCGGGGCGGAGGAGAGCTGGTCGGAGTAGAGCGTCTGGATGGAGTCGATCACGCAGAAGGCCGGCGCCTCCGCCTCGATCGTGGCCAGGATCTTCTCGAGGTTGATCTCGGCCAGCACCCGCACCTGGGCGCCGGAGAGCCCGAGCCGCCGGGCGCGCATCGCGACCTGGGCGCCGGACTCCTCGCCGGTGACGTAGAGCACGGTGCATTGCTTGGAGAGGGCGTCCACCGCCTGCAGCAGCAGCGTGGACTTGCCGATGCCCGGGTCGCCGCCGATCAGCACCACGCCGCCGGCCACGATGCCGCCGCCCAGCACGCGGTCCAGCTCCTCCTGGCCGGTGGGCGTGCGGTCGTAGTCGCTGGCCTCGATCTCGCTGAGCGTGGCCACGGGCTGGCTGCGGGCCAGGGCCTGGAAGCGGTTCTTGCCGCCGCCCGCCGGCTCGGCCAGCGTCTCGATCAGGGTGTTCCAGGCGCCGCAGTGCGGGCACTTGCCGAGCCACTTCGGGCTGCTGCCGCCGCATTCACTGCAGCTGTAGATGGTTTTTTCCTTGGCCATGGCCGGCATTGTGGCGTGGCCAGCCGCACCCGGGCGGCCGCGAGACCCGGTCGCCTCCACCATCCGGACCACGGGAGGCCACCGGTGGGCGTGAGGTGGGAGGAGTTCATGACCGATCGCCCGTGACCTCGGCAAAAACCCGGACAAAGTGCTACAACCACGACTCGCCGCCGCCCACCGCTGTTTCCGGGCGCGGCTTTCGCTGGAGCACCTCGACATGGAATTCTCGACCTGGCTGGCCTTCTTCGCCGCTTCCTGGGCCATCAGCCTCTCGCCGGGCGCCGGCGCCATCGCCGCCATGAGCTCCGGTCTCAATCACGGCTTCCGCCGCGGCTACTTCACCACCTTCGGCCTCGTGCTGGGCATCCTCACGCAGATCGTGCTGGTGGGCGCCGGCCTCGGCGCGCTGATCGCCGCCTCGTCCTTCGGCTTCGCGCTGGTCAAGTGGCTGGGCGTGGCCTACCTCGTGTACCTGGGTGTGCAGCAGTGGCGCGCACCGGCCAAGCCGCTGGTGGCGGCCGCCGAGCCGGGCGAGAACCGTGCGGTGAGCCTGCGCCAGCTGGTGCTGCGCGGCTGGGCCATCAACGCGGTCAACCCCAAGGGCACGGTCTTCCTGCTGGCCGTGGTGCCTCAGTTCCTGGACATGCACCAGAGCCTGACGTCGCAGTACACCGTCATCGGCGCCACGCTGTGCTTCACCGATCTCGTGGTGATGGCCGGCTACACCGCGCTGGCGGCCAAGGTGCTCTCCGCGCTGCGCAGCGCCGAGCACATCAAGACGCTCAACCGCGTCTTCGGCAGCCTCTTCATCGCCGCCGGCACGCTGCTGGCCACCTTCAAGCGCGCCGCCTGAGACAGGCCTGCGCAGGAACCGGGTCGCCGCACGCGGCGGGCCCGGTGTGAAATGCCCAGGACGCGCCCTCACGGCGCGTCTTCATTTTTGGAAGCTGAATGAGCACGACTGCACTGCCGGCCGCCCCCCGCGCCGGCCTGTCCTCCCGCTGGCTGTTCTGGGGCCCCACGCTGATCTGGGCCAGCACCTGGCATGTGATCCTCTACCAGCTGGACAGCGGCGTGCCGGTGCTGAACTCCGTGGCCTGGCGCTTCGCGCTGGCCGCGCTGATGCTGGCCGGGCTCGCCCGCTGGCACGGCGAGTCCCTGCGCCTGCCGCTGTCGGCCCACGGCCTCATGCTGGCCACCGGCATCGTGCAGTACAGCGGCAACTACTTCTCCGTCTACGAGGCCGAGCGCCACATCCCCACCGGCCTGGTGGCGGTGCTGTTCTGCCTGATGGTCTTCGGCAACGCGCTCTCCGGGCGGCTCTTTTTCGCCCAGACGGTCAGCCGGCGCTTCCTGATCGCGGCGAGCGGCGAGCGGCGGGGTGGCGGGCGTCGTGATGATCTTCTGGCCGGAGATCGCCGCCACGGGCGCGCGTCCCACCGCGGCGCTGGGGCTGGGCCTCGGGCTGCTGGCCGTGCTGTGCGCCTGCGTGGGCAATGTGCTCACGCTCACGCTCACGCGCCGCGGCCTGCCGCTGGTGCCGGTGCTGGCCTGGAGCATGGGCTATGGCTCGGCCTTCCTGGCCAGCCTCTCGCTGGCCAACGGCACGGGCTGGCACTTCAGCTGGCAGCCGAGCTACCTGCTGAGCCTGCTGTACCTCGCCGTCGCCGGCTCCGTCATCGCCTTCGTGCTGTATTTCAAGCTCGCGCAGCGCCAGGGTCCGGCCCGGGCCGCGCTCACGGGCGTGGTGATTCCCGTGATCGCGCTCGCCATCTCGGCGCTGCTGGAGGGCTGGGTGCCGACGGCGCTGTCCGTGGCGGGCATGGCCCTGTGCCTGGGCAGCATCTACGCGGCCACGCGGCCGCAGTAGGCATGCGCCCCCGTCGCGGCCAGCCGCTAAGGCGTTGCTAGGGCGCCGCGACGTTCCCCGCCGGTGCCTGGGGGGCGACGCGCGGCAGCGTCAGCACGAAGCGCGTGCCCTCGCCCAACCGGCTGCTCAGCTCGATGTGGCCGCCCAGCACGTCGCAGACGATCGTGTAGACGAGGTGCAGCCCCAGCCCGCTGCCGCCCTGGCCGAGGCGCGTGGTGAAGAAGGGCTTGAAGACCTGGTCCAGGTGCTCCGGCGGTATGCCCCGACCGTTGTCGCTGAGGGCCAGGTGGATGTGCTCGGCGTCCTGGCTCAGCAGCTCGATGCGGATGCGCCCGCCCTGGCGATCGCCGAAGGCATGCACCACCGCGTTCTGCACGAGGTTGGTCAGCACCTGGCCGAAGGGTCCGGGGTAGCCGTCCAGGCGGAGGTCCTCGGGCAGCGCGATGTCGACCTCGTGCTGCGGCCCCTTGAGCGTGTGCTGCAGCAGGTGGACGACCTCCTCGCAGACCTGCCGCAGCTGGAAGGGCCGGCGCTGGAGGCTGGCGCGGTCGATGGCGACCTGCTTGAAGTCGCGCACCAGGCCGGCGCTGCGCTGGAGGTTGCCCATGGTGAGGCGCAGGCTGTCCTCGGCGAGCTGCAGCTGGCGTTCGAGCTCGCTGCGGCGCACGGCCGGGCCGGCCAGCGTCTCGCGCACCGCGCGCAGCGTCTCGGCGGCGGTGTCCGCGCCGATCAGGGCGTTGCCGATGGGCGTGTTCAGCTCATGGGAGACGCCCGCCACGAGCGAGCCCAGGCTGGCCAGCGTGTCCCGCTGCACCAGCTCCTCGTGGGCCTGCTGCAGCTGCAGGCCGCGCTCCTGCACCCGGGCCTCGAGCGAGAGATTCAGCAGCCGCACCGACTCCTCCGCCTGGCGGCGTTCCTGCACCTCGTGCTCCAGGGCGCTGCGCACGCTGTGCTCCTCGCGGCGGTGGGCGGCGAGGCCCGCCGCCAGGGTGTCGAAGGCCCCGGTCAGGCGGACGAGCTCCGGCGATGCGGCGGCCGGCAGCGCGCTGGGCTCCTCGCCGCCGCGCACGCGCTGGGCCTGCGTCTCGATGGACTGGCTGAGCGCCTCCAGCGGTTCGTAGAGCCGCCGCCGGACCACGCCGCGCAGGAGCAGCAGCGTCAGCACCAGGCCGAACACGCCCACGCCCAGCATCCAGCGCACGACGGTGCGCAGGATGCGGTCGATGCTGTCCACGGGGATGATGCGCACCGCCCACCAGTCCGGCCCCGGCATGCGGCTCCAGGCCACCAGGTAGCGGCCATCGGCCGTCATGCCGTCCTGGCCGCCGGCCGGTCCGCCGCCATCGGTGGCATGCACCCGCAGCAGTGCATGGACCTGATCCAGCACCGGGTCCTTCAGCTCACGCAGGGCCAGCTGCCCCTGCGCCTGGGCGATCCGCTCCCGCAGCTGCGGGTGGGCGATCAGCTGCCCGTCGCCGCTCAGGATCATGGCCGTCGAGCCCATCGGCGCCTCGGCGTCCACGATCTGCTGCAGCAGCGCGTCGATGGTGATGTCGTGCCCGACGGTGCCCACCCAGCGCCCCTGCCAGTCCAGCGGCAGGATGACCGAGACCATCCACGCCTTGACCTCGGTGTCGAAGTAGACCGGCGTCCAGAAGCGCCGCCGCTGCGGATTGCGCGCCGGGTCCGAGCCGGTCATGGTCGGGTAGCTGAAGTTGTCGGTCGCCGGCGTGGCGCTGCGGCCCCAGTCGATCCCCCGCGAGAACACCATCAGGCCCTTCTCGACGAAGTCCGTGTAGACCGAGAAGAAGGGCGGCACGAGCGCCGGCCCCTGCTCCAGCAGCAGCTGGTGGCTGACGACGGCGCGTCGCCGCACGGAGGCATCCGGGCCCTGGGCGCCGTGCTGCAGATAGAAGGTGGGTGCGCGCTCGGTGTCGATCCAGCGCGGCTTCAGCCGCCAGACGCCGTCCGCCTGACGCTCGAACAGCTCGGCCCAGCGCCGGTCGACCTCGGCGTCGCTGGCCTGGCCGATGCGGCGCTGCCATTCCTGCCCCAGGCGCTCGACGCTGGCCTGCGCCTGCAGAAAGACCTGACCCTGCTGCGCCGCATGCAGGCTGACGGTGCGCCGCATCACCGGCGGCACCACCTGCAGGGCGGCCTGGCCGATCACGACATAGGCCAGGCCGGTCAGCACCGCCAGCATGACGGTCACCAGCAGGCTCAGCTGCAGGACCAGCTGCCGCGACAGCGACTGCCGCAGGAAGACATTCAAGAGCCGCTTCATGGACCCCCGGGGATGGGCCGACGCCGGTTGGGTCGGTGAATGCCCATGCTACCCCGAGGGTCGGGATTCCGGCGGCTCAGCCGGCCGGCTGCGTCATTCTTCGGGCACGAAAATCCACAGCAGCAGGTAGATCAGCAGGCCGCCGCCGACGCACAGGCTGGTCAGCACGAAAAGCAGGCGCCAGATCCAGGACTCGACGTTGGTCATGCGCCCGAGCCCGCCGCAGACGCCGCCGAGCCAGCGGTCGTTGAGGCTGCGGCGCAGGAGGGTGTTGCCCGTCGCGCCGGTCGTGCCGCTGCTGAAGCCGCCGCCCATGCCGCTGCCCATGCCGCCACTGGTGCCGGCCTGGAAGCCGCCCTGGCTCTCGGGGCCGCCACTCGCCGCGGGCTCGCCCTGCAGGATGCGGGCCTTGGCGCGCGCGAACTCGTCGTCGCTCAAGTGGCCCTGGCGATGCAGTTCCGCCAGGCGTTCCAGCTCACTGCTCATGCTGCTCATGTCTGCTCCTTGTGGTCGAGAACTCCTTGTTCTCAGGTGCAAGCCTACCGCGGTGGCCGCACCGTCCAAGCCATCCGCGACGACTTGCCGCACGGCCTGCCTGGGCTGCACCAAGGGGGGACTGCCTGCAAGCGCGGCGGCGGGGGAGGGCGCGGACCGCCCGACGGATCACCCCGCCGCTCAGGGCTGGATCGGCTCCACTCGCACCGGCACGCGGCGCGTCACGGCGCACATCAGCTCATAGCCGATGGTGCCGGCGGCCCGGGCGACCTCGTCGATGGAGAGCACGGCGCCCTGGCTGCTCTGGCCCCACAGCGTCACCTCGGCGCCGAAGCCGGCGTCGGGCAGCTCGGTGAGGTCCACGGCCAGCATGTCCATGGAGACCCGCCCCACCGTCTGGCTGCGGCGGCCGTTGACGAGCACCGGCGTGCCGCTGCCGGCATGGCGCGGGTAGCCGTCGGCGTAGCCGCAGGCCACGGTGCCGATGCGCATGGGGCGCTCGGCCACGAAGGTGCTGCCGTAGCCGACGGAATCACCCGGCTGCAGATGCTGCACCGCGATCACCTGCGCGCGCAGGCTCATGCCGGGCCGCAGGTCCCAGTGGGCCATGTCGTGCTCGGGGAAGTCCGGCACGCCGCCGTAGCTCATGATGCCGGCGCGGACCCAGTCCGCTCGCACCTCGGGCCGATGGTTGTATCGCAGGGTCGCGGCGCTGTTTGAAAGCGAGCGCTCACCTGGCAGGTCCTGCGTGGCTTCCGTCCAGGCGGCCAACTGGTGGGCGATGCCGTCTGCGCCGAAGCGCGAGGCGTCGGCGTCGGAGAAGTGCGTCATCAGCGAGATCTCGTCGACCTGGGGCAGGGCGTTGAGCCGGGTCCAGGCGGCGCGGAAGGCCTGCGGCGTGAAGCCCAGGCGGTTCATGCCGCTGTTCATCTTGAGGAAGACGCGGTGGGGCTCGTGCGTCTTGTGCATGGCCAGCCAGTCGATCTGCTGCTCGCAGTGCACGGCGTGCCACAGCTTCAGGCGGGAGCACAGCTCCAGGTCGCGGGGCTCGAAGCAGCCCTCCAGCAGCAGGATGGGACCGCGCCAGCCGAGGTCGCGCAGCCGCTGCGCCTCGTCCAGGTCCAGGAGCGCGAAGCCGTCCGCGGCCCGGAAGGCCTCGAAGACGTGCTCGATCCCATGGCCGTAGGCATTGGCCTTGACCACCGCCCAGACCTGGGCGTCGGGGGTGCAGGCACGGGCGCGAGCCAGGTTGTGGGCCAGATTGGACGGGTGGATCAGGGCTTGGATGGGGCGCGGCATGGGAGCCATTGTGGCAGCAAAGGCCGAGGGTTTGCCCTAGCCGCCGAGCCGGGCGGGCGATGCGCGCAGGCGGCGACGCACCGCGCGGGCCGTGGCGCCGTCTGCGTCACGGCCTGCGAAGGATTGCAGCCGGGCGCGGTCCGCGCCCCGTCGCGGCGCCCCCTGACGTCATGGCGCCCACAGGCCTGCATGCTATAAACCCGCCGCAGCATGGCCCGCTTGTGAAGTTTTGTGAGGCGTTTACGGGGGCACGGCTCTTCTCTCCATTGCTTCGACAAGACAGGCATTCACAAGCTCGGGTCCATGAAAAAAGGTTTCTACACGATCATGGCGGCGCAGTTCTTCAGCTCGCTGGCTGACAACGCGCTCTTCGTCGCCGCCGTGGAACTGCTGCGCAGCGGGGGCTCCCCCGAATGGCAGCGCGCCGCCCTGGTGCCCATGTTCGCGCTGTTCTACGTCGTGCTGGCGCCCTTCGTCGGTGCCTTCGCCGACGCCGTGCCCAAGGGCCGGGTGATGTTCATCTCGAACAGCATCAAGGTCGTCGGCTGCCTGCTGATGCTCACCGGCCTGCACCCGCTGCTGGCCTACGCGGTGGTCGGCCTGGGCGCGGCGGCCTACTCGCCGGCCAAGTACGGCATCCTGACCGAGCTGCTGCCGCCGTCCCAGCTGGTGAAGGCCAATGGCTGGATCGAGGGCCTGACGATCACCTCCATCATCCTCGGCGTCCTGCTGGGCGGCCAGCTGGTGGGGCAGCACATCGCGCCGGCGCTGCTGGCGCTGGACGTGCCCTTCATCGACACCGGCATCGACACCCCGGCCGAGGCGGCCATCGCGGCCCTGGTGAGCCTCTATGCGGTGGCGGCCCTCTTCAACCTGCGCATCCCCCGCACCGACACGGCCCTGCAGCCGATGGGCCGGGACATGCTCTATCTGGTGCGCGACTTCGCCAACTGCAACTCGCGCCTCTGGCAGGACAAGCTGGGCCAGATCTCCCTGGCCACGACGACGCTGTTCTGGGGCGTCTCGGGCAATCTGCGCTACATCGTCCTGGCGTGGGCGCTGGCCGCGCTGGGCTACGGCACGACGCAGGCCTCCAGCCTCGTCGGCGTGGTGGCCATCGGGACGGCGGCCGGCGCCGTGGTGGCGTCCATGGTCATGCGCCTGGACAAGGCCACCGCCGTGGTGCCGCTGGGCATCGCCATGGGGCTGCTGGTCATCCTGATGAACTTCATCCACAACGTGTGGGTGGCGGCGCCCTTCCTGATCGTGCTGGGCGGCATCGGCGGCTATCTGGTCGTCCCGATGAACGCGCTGCTGCAGCACCGGGGCCACAACCTCATGGGCGCGGGCCGCTCCATCGCGGTGCAGAACTTCAACGAGCAGGCCTGCATCCTCGGCCTGGGTGCGCTCTACACGGGCATGACCCGCGTGGGCATGTCGGCCTTCGGCGCCATCACCATCTTCGGCCTGGTCGTGGCCGGCACGATGTGGCTGATCCAGCGCTGGCACCGCAGCAACCTGGTCCATCACGCCGACGAGGTCCAGCGCCTGCTGGCCATCGCCCGCACGGACAAGCACTGAGCGCCGCGGCGCCGGACAAGCGAAGGGGCGCCATGGGCGCCCCTTTTTTGTATGGGTCCGGCGGTGCCGGGGCCGCGTCAGGCCTTCTTCTTGCCGCCGGTGTTGCCGTTCAGCACGCCCTCGATGTGCTCGCTCCAGGCGCGGGCAATCTTGAAGCAGCCGCTGTGGTTCAGGTGGATCTCGTTGAACCAGTCGCCGCTGTTGCCGCTGGAGCCGGGCGCGGCCAGGGCCAGGGGCACGGCGGTGGAGTCGAAGACATGCAGGCGCGGGTAGAGCTGCTGGTCGGCGGCGAGGCGCTTGAGCAGCTGGGCCAGGTGGTGGACCATCAGCCGGCTGACGGCCGCCCAGTCCGCCGCGGGAATCGCGTAGGCCTTGAGCGCCGGATAAAGCCACGGGCCGGAGGCGTCCTCGGCGCCGGCAGGGCGGGGCATGGGCACGGCATAGCTGTGCATGAAGACCGGCTTGCCGGCCGACGGGCCCTGGTCCCGCAGGCTCAGCAGGTGGCGCAGGTTGGCGCTGAGGTAGTCGGCGTAGGTGGCCCAGCCGGGCTCCGAGAAATAGCGGGCGACGCCGGCGGCGGGCGGGCCCCATTCCGTCTGGCGGCGCAGCAGGCGCAGGTGCAGCTCCACGGGCTCGCCGCCCGGCAGGTGCGCGGGCGTCTGGGCAGCCTTCACGAGGTCGTTGCCGCCCACGGAAAGCAGGATGCCGTCCCAGGTCGGGGCGTCGTCGGCCGACAGCAGGCGGACGAAGTCCGGCGCGGACTCCAGGTCGACCATGTGACTCAGCGCGTTGCTCTGCCCGGCGCAGTTGACGGCCAGGGCCTTGTCCCGGAAAACGAGTTCTTCCAGCAGGTTGGCGTGCGCATTCATCTGCGCGGCCGAGAAGCTGAACCAGGAGTCGCCCTGGGCCAGCAGGCGCCAGCGGTAGGCGCTGAGGTCCGGCGCCGGTTTGGCTTGCAGATCAGCCGGGGTCAAGCAGGCCAAGTGGTCCAAGTCAGGCTCTCCCTAGTTCGTGGGCTCGTCAAGGATGGCAGGCAGGCCGGGAAGGCCGGCTCGATGGCGTCCCGATTGGAGCCGCTTCGCCAGCGGGACACCATGCTATAAACCCTGCGCATTGTGGGTCGGCAGTGTGTCGGCTTTCCAATGGATTTCAAGGGGTTGTTGCAGCGAGCCAACCCATGCCCTGTAAGCAGTGACACGGTCCGGACGGTCTGCCTGCACCCCGGGGGCATGACCTGACCCCATCCGTCGCGCCGGCACTCGCATCCGCCGGCTCTTGTGTGCGCCTGCTGCATGGCTTTCATCGGTCTGATCTTCAACGCCCTGGTCTGGGGTCTTTCGTGGTGGCCCTTCCGGCAGTTCCAGGCCGCCGGGCTGCATCCCCTGTGGGCCACGGTCAGCTTCTTCAGCCTGTCCTGGCTGGTGATCGTGGTGCTGCGCCGCCAGGCCTGGCGCGAGCTGCTCGCCACGCCCTCGCTGTGGCTGATCATGGGCGCGGCGGGCACGACCAACACCTTCTTCAACTGGGGCGTGTCCACCGGCGACGTGGTGCGGGTCGTGCTGCTGTTCTATCTCATGCCCCTGTGGGCGGTCCTGCTGGCGCGGCTGATCCTGGGCGAGCACCTGACCCGCCTGGCGCTGCTGCGCATGGCCCTGGCCCTGGGCGGCGCGGCGGCCGTGCTGGCGCCGGCGGGGGGCGGCCTGCCCATGCCCTCGAGCCTGTCCGACTGGCTGGGGGTGCTCGGCGGCATGTCCTTCGCGCTGAACAACGTGCTGCTGCGCCGCGAGGCCCACCGCAGCGCCGAGGCGCGCGCGCTGGCCATGTTCACGGGCGGCATGCTGGTGTCCTCGGCCACCGCCACCGTGATGGCCAGCCAGGGCCTGGTGCCGTGGCCGGCGCTGGCGTCCGCGCTGTGGCTGCTGCCCCTGGCCGGCATGACGCTGCTGTTCTTCCTCTCGAACCTGTCGCTGCAATATGGGGCAGCGCGCCTGCCCGCCAACGTCACCGCCATCGTGATGCTCTGCGAGGTCCCCTTCGCCGCGCTGTCGTCCCTGGCCTGGGGCGGGGGGAGCCTCACCCTGCAGACGGCCCTGGGCGGCCTGTGCATCGTCGGGGCGGCCCTGCTGGCGGCGCTGGAAAGGCGCCGGGGCTAATATCCACCCTCCTGCAGGAGCCAGCCATGCCAAACCCGACGGTCTACGACTTCAACGCCACCGCCATCGACGGCCAGCCCTTCTCGCTGGGCGCCCAGCACGGCAAGGTGCTGCTCATCGTCAACACCGCCAGCGAGTGCGGCTTCACGCCCCAGTTCAAGGGCCTGGAGAAGCTCTGGCAGGACTACCGCACGCGCGGCCTCGTCGTGGTGGGCTTCCCCAGCAACGAGTTCGGCGGCCAGGACCCGGGCAGCAACGACGAGATCTCCTCCTTCTGCGAGATCAACTACGGCGTGAGCTTCCCCATGATGTCCAAGGTGCAGGTCAACGGCGACAAGGCCGATCCCCTGTGGCAGTGGCTCAAGAAGGAGAAGCCGGGCCTGCTGGGCACCCAGGCGATCAAGTGGAACTTCACCAAGTTCCTCGTCGGCCGGGACGGCCGGGTGCTGCGCCGCTACGCGCCCAACGACACCCCGGAAGCCCTGCGCGCCGACATCGAGGCGGCCCTGGGCACCTGAGCCTGCGTCAGCAGGCGAGCGACTCCCGCAGCTGCGCGCCGTCCAGCGTGATGCGCAGCGCCGCGGCCTGCAGCCGCAGGCGCCCGCCCCGCGACCCTTCCAGCGTGAGCGCCAGCCGGCCCGTGACGTGGCCGGGCAGCGTGAGGGTCAGGTCTTGCCCATCGCACTGCAATTGCGCCGCGGCAATGCGCCCGGGCAACAGCGCCACGGCCGCCCAGGCCTGAATGCCCGTGAACCGCAGCCGCAGCGGCCACACCCAGCCCGCCTGCGGGGCACGCTGCGTGGTGCTCGGCCAGTGCACCCACGCGCTGGCGAGCGTCAGCACGGCCTCATCCCCGTGGCGCTCGGCGCCCTCCAGCTCCGAGTCCACCAGGACGAGGGTCAGCGGCGAGGGCCAGTCTGAGGGGGCGGCATACATGGCTTCATTGTCGGCGCCATCCCTAGCTCTGTGGACGAAGTGATCCTGCAGCGGCGTTTCCCCGCTCCTACAGTCCTGCAAAAGTCCACAACAAAGGGGAACACAAGATGAACCGGACCCTCCAACGCGGGCCGCTGGCCCTGGCTGCCGCCGCCCTGGCCCTGGCCGCGTGCGCCGTCTGGCAGCCTGTTCCGAACAACACGCCGGTGCCCGACACCGCCGGCCCCGTGCCGGTCTTCAGCCTGGACCAGGGCTGGGACCAGAAGACCCAGATGTCCTTCTGGTTCACCTCGCAGGGCTCCCAGATCATTCCCTACCGCTGGTTCCTCGTGCTGGAACGGGCCGAGAGCACCGAGCCCTTCCGCAGCCGTGCCCACATCGAGCAGCTGGGCTATCTGCCGGCCGATCCCGGGCCCGGCGCCTGGAACCCCGACGGCCTGCCCGTGGGCTTCACCCGGGCGACGGATGCCAAGGGGCAGGACTGGATGGGCCTGAGCTGCGCGGCCTGCCACACCGGGCAGATCAACTTCAAGGGCCGCGGCCTGCGCATCGACGGCGCCCCGGCGCTGGCGGACTTCAACCGCTTCTTCGCCGAGCTGGTGGCCGCGCTGCAGGCCACGCAGGTCGACGAGGCCAAGTTCCAGCGCTTCGCGACGGCCCTCGGCCAGACGAGCCCGGCCCAGCAGCAGGCGCTGCGCGAGGCGCTGGCGCGCGAGGCGGCCGAGTCCGCGTCCCGGCTGGCCCTGAACCGCCCGACGCAGAGCCCGGGCCATGCGCGGCTCGACGCCTTCGGCAACATCTTCAACGAGGTGCTGGTGACGTCCCTGGACCTGCCGGCCAATGCGCTGCCGCCCAATGCGCCGGTGTCCTATCCCTTCCTGTGGGACACGCCCCAGCACGACAAGGTGCAATGGAACGGCTCCGCACCCAACGGCCCGATCGGCCTGGGCGAGGTGACGCGCAATGTGGGCGAGGTGCTGGGCGTGTTCGGCAATCTGCGCATCGAGGATTGCAAGCCCCTCGGCTGCCGCTACCCGAGCTCCGTCGACATCCGTGCGCTCGGCCACCTCGAGGGCTGGCTGCGCAGCCTGTGGTCGCCGCAGTGGGACGAGAAGCTGCTCGGCCCGCTGGATCGCAGCCTGGCGAAGCAGGGCGAGGCGGTCTACGGCCAGCAGTGCGCGCAGTGCCATCTGCCCATCGAACGCACCAATCCCTACCGCCGCATCACGGCGCAGATGCATGACGTGGGCACGGATCCGGCCATGGCCACGGCCGTCGCGATGCGCCAGGCGCTGACCGGCCGGCTGCAGGGCGTGCAGATCACCGGCGCGCCGCTGGGCACGCGCTATGGCGCCAAGGCGCCGGGCGCCACGATGGTGGTGCAGGGCGCGCTGGGGGTGATGCTGGCCGACATCCCCGCGACGCTGGATGCGCTGATCCTCCAGTACGAAGCCCAGCTGGCGGACGAGCTGCGCGGCGCCGGCCAGTTCCAGCGGCCGGCCGGCTGGACGCACCAGCGCCCCACGGCGGAGCTGCTCAAGCAGGTGCTGTCCGCGCCCGCGGCCCACGACGCGGCACCGGCCCCCGCGGCCTCCGCGGCATCGGCGCCTGCCAGCGTGGCGACCTACAAGGCCCGGCCGCTGAACGGCATCTGGGCCACGGCGCCCTACCTCCACAACGGCTCGGTGCCCAGCCTCTGGGCGCTGCTGCAGCCGGTGGCGCAGCGACCGACGCGCTTCTTCGTGGGCAGCCGCGAGTTCGACCCGGTGCGGGTCGGCCTGGTGAGCGATCAGGGGCCGTCCAGCTTCGACACCACGCAGCCCGGCAACGGCAACGCGGGCCATCTGGCCGGTACCACGCTGTCCGAGGCCGACAAGCGCGCGCTGCTGGAGTACCTCAAGACCTTGTGAGCGCCGGCCCGGCGCCGGGCCGCCACAGGATGCAGCGATAGGCCTGACGCAACCGGCCCTCGCGCGCCTGCTGGCCCAGCCATTCGTTGACGGTCTGGCGCGAGACGCCCGCCAGCGCGGCCAACGCCGCCTGGCTCACCCGCAGCCGCCGCCAGCCGGGCTCGCCCTCGCTCGCCTCGCCGGGCACGTCCTCGCCCCGCTCCTGGTCCAGCTGCTGCAGGCTCAGCAGCAGGCGCTCCCCCGCCGTGGCGTGGCGGGACGCGGCGAGCAGGCCCAGCGTGCCCGCATAGCGCCCGGCGAACTCCCGCATCAGGGCCCGCGCGAAGCCCGGCAGCTGGTCCATGAGCCAGGTGTAGGCGCCCGGGCCGATGACGATCAGCTGGCTGGGCACCCGGGCCACGGCCTCGTAGCGCGAGGGCTGGCCGCAGACGAAGCCCGCCAGGCCGAAGAGCCGCGGCGGTGCCACGGCCTCCAGCACGGAGACCTGACCGTCCAGGCCGCTGAAGCGGGCCTCGACCTCCCCGGCCACCACGGCGAAGAAGGCCTGCGGCCGATGGCCCTGCAGCAGCACCGGCTGGCCGGGAGCGAGCGCTTGCAGGCGCAGCAGCGGGCCGAGCGCCGCCCAACGCCCATCGTCCAGCGTGAGACCGAGGCCCGGAGCCAGCGTGTCCAGCACCACGGTGAAGGCGGCACGGAGCTCCGTCCGTGGGCCGCGGGCGTCTTGGGGCGCGGCTCGCCGGGCTGATCGGGCAGGGCGGGCAGGGCGGGCGGGCACAGGAGCGGTCGGGCGGTGTCGGGGAGCGGTCATGATGGGATTGTCGGGTGTCCGACTATTCTGGCGATGCGGCCGCCCTATGCTGCGCCCATGACTGCCCCGCTCCACCTGTCACACCTGCCACCGACCCCCGGCCTGGAGGCCCCGGCGCCGACCGACTGGCCCGGCGTCTTCCAGGCCTTCGCGGCCGAGGACTGCCCCGAGGACCCGCTCTACCAGGCGATCTGCCGCGCGCTCGCGGCACAGCCCGCCCTGCTGGCGCCGATGGACGAGGCGCCCCCGGAGCAGGCCCGGCCGAACCTGTACCTCGCGGCCCTGCACCGTCTCGTGATGGAGGCGCCGACCTCGGCGCTGGCCGCCTACTTCCCCTCGGTCGGTGGCCGCCGCGCACCGGATGCGGCCCTGCCCGCGGTGCTGGCGGCGTTTGTCGAGGCTCAGGAGCCGGCACTGCGGGCGTTGCTGGGCCGTCGGGCGACCCAGACCAACGAGATCGGCCGCTGCGCGGTGCTGTGGCCCGCCCTGCAGCATCTGGCCCGGGCCGGCGGGCGGCGGCGCCTCGCGCTCTTCGACTTCGGCTGCAGCGCCGGGCTGAACCTGGGCGTGGATGCCTATGGCTACCGCTATCTCGACCCGCTCGCCTCGCCCGGCCAGACGCCGGAGCTGGAGGTGCCCCCCACGGAGGCCGGGGCACCTGTCGCCATCTGCCGCTGGCACGGCACCTTCCCGTCGCCGGCGCCCGGCTTCGAGCTGGTTCGGCGCCAGGGCGTCGATCTCGCACCCCTGCAGGTCAGTGACGAGGACGACGCCCGCTGGCTGCTCGCCTGCCTGTGGCCCTACGACCACGAGCGGCGGGCGCGGCTCAGCGCGGCGCTGGCCGTGGCGCGCCGCCAGCGCTGGCCCGTGCAGGCGGCAGCGGACGGCCTGGCCGTGCTCGAGTCCTGGCTGGACAGCCTGCCCGCGGACGTGCAGCCGGTGCTCTTCAACAGCTGGGTGCTGTACTACTTCCAGGAGGCGGACCGGTGCCGTCACCGGGCCCGCGTCGAGCAACTGATGACGACGCGCGGGCTGTGGTGGCTCAGCGCCGAGGCCCTGCTTCACAGCGACTGGCCGGCCGATGCGCCCCTGGCCGCCCGACCCGAGGACTTGTCCGCCGGGAGTGCCACGCTGTGGCAGTGGTGCCGCGCGGAGCATGCGCCCGAAGCGCTGGCGTGGTCCCATCCGCATGGGCGCTTTGCGCACTGGCTGGCGCCCGCCCGCACCGCCGGCTGAGGCCCCGCCGCGCGCGGGCGGGAGCCCCGGCGCCAGGGCGCCCGCCGGGTCCGCACGGGTGCCCTTCGGCACGCGAACATCGGCGGCGGCTGGCATAGACTGCGCGCCAATCCCCCGCCGCGCGGCCTGTTTCAGCGCCCCCGGCGGGCAAGCCTCCCCTCATCAGGGACGAAGGCGCCCGCCCTGCCGTGGCGGGGCTGCCGGCCCGCCCGCGGGGCCAGTCTGCAAGCCCCGGGCCGCATAATGGCGGGCTGACCCAGACCCCGGAGTGAAGCCATGTTCCAACACGTTGACGCCTATGCGGGCGATCCCATCCTCAGCCTGAACGAAGCCTTCCAGAAGGATCCGCGCGCGGGCAAGATCAACCTGTCCATCGGCATCTACTTCGACAACGACGGCCGCATCCCCATGATGGATTCGGTCCGCAAGGCCGAGCTGGCCGTCGTCGAGAACGCCGGCGCGCGTCCCTACCTGCCCATGGAAGGCCTCGCCGCCTTCCGCAGCGAGGTGCAGGCCCTGCTGTTCGGCCGTGACGCCGAGGTGCTGAAGGCCGGCCGCGTGGCCACCATCCAGAGCGTGGGCTCGAGCGGCGGCCTGAAGGTCGGCGCCGACTTCATCAAGCGCTACTTCCCCGAGAGCGCGATCTACGTCTCCGACCCCACCTGGGACAACCACCGCGCCGTCTTCGAGGGCTCGGGCATCGCGGTCAAGACCTACCCCTACTATGACCCCGCGAGCGGCGGCGTGCGCTTCAACGAGCTGCTGGAGGCCGTCCAGGCCATGCCCGCCAAGAGCGTGGTGCTGCTGCACGCCTGCTGCCACAACCCCACCGGCGTGGACCTCACCCCCGTGCAGTGGGACACCCTGATCCCCCTGCTGAAGCAGCGCGAGCTGCTGCCCTTCCTCGACATCGCCTACCAGGGCTACGGGGACGGCCTGGAGCAGGACGCCTTCGCGATCCGCGCGATGGCCGATGCCGGCCTGAACTTCTTCGTGGCCAACAGCTTCTCGAAGAACATGAGCCTGTACGGCGAGCGCTGCGGCGGTCTGTCGGTCGTCTGCCCGGATGCCCAGCAGGCCACGCACGTGCTCGGCCAGCTCAAGGCCACCATCCGCCGCAACTACTCCAACCCGCCGATGCACGGCGGCCAGCTCGTCGCCAAGGTGCTGGGCGACCCGGCCCTGCGCGCGCTGTGGGAAGGCGAGGTCGAGGAGATGCGCGAGCGCATCCTGGCTATGCGCAATGCCCTGCACCAGACGCTGTCCGCCAAGCTGCCGGGCCGCAACTTCGACTACTTCCTGCACCAGCGCGGCATGTTCAGCTACACCGGCCTCACGCCGGCGCAAGTGGACCGTCTGAAGGACGAGTTCGGCGTCTACCTGGTCCGCTCGGGCCGCATGTGCGTCGCCGGCCTGAACACCAAGAACGTGGAAGCCGTGGCAAACGCCATGGCCGCGGTGCTGGCGTGAGCCGTGCCGGCCGCATCGCCTGGGGCGCCTCGCTGGCGCTGCTGGCCTGCGGCCTGACGTTCTCCATCGGCCCCCGCAATGGCGAGATCGCCTGGGAGCCGGCGCCGATGACGCCGGTGCACCTGCCGGAGCCGCTGGAGGCGCTCGAGAACCACCTGCGCGCCGCCGAGGCCCGCATCCCGGGGCTCACGCCGGGCACCGAGAAGCACATCGTCTGGGGCGAGAAGGGCCGCCAGCGCGCGCCCTGGGCCGTGGTCTACCTGCACGGCTTCTCGGCCACGCGCCAGGAGATGGCCCCGCTGCCGGAGCGCCTGGCCGAGTCCCTGGGCGGCAACACCTTCTACACCCGCCTGGCCGGCCACGGCCTGCCCGGCGAAGCCATGGGCGAGGCCAGCGTCGGCCAGTGGAAGGCCGATGCGCTGGAGGCGTTGCAGGTCGGCCAGCGGCTCGGTGAGCGCGTGCTGGTCGTCGGCGCGTCCACGGGTGCCACGCTGGCCGCCTGGCTGGCCCAACGCGAGGAGGCCAAGGATGTCGCGGGCTGGGTGCTGATCTCCCCGAACTTCGGTCCCCGGGACCCGAAGGCCGGCGTGATCAACTGGCCCTGGGGCCGCAGCATCGCCCGCATGGTCCAGGGCCCCGAGTACCAGGAAACGCCGGCCAACGAGCGCAAGGCGCGCTTCTGGACCCACCGCTACCCCACGAAGGCGCTGTTCCCGATGATGGCGCTGGTCGAGCGCGTGCGCGGCAGCGAGCTGGGCAAGATCCAGGCGCCGACGCTCATGCTCATGTCCCCCCGGGACACGGTCATCGACGTCAGCGAGGCCCGCGCGGCCTTCGAGCGCATCGGCAGCGCCCGCAAGCAGCTGATCGAGGTCAACTACAGCGAGTCCCCGGGCCAGCACGTGCTGGCCGGCGAGATCGACGCACCGCGGGCCGTGCAGCCCATGGTCGAGCAGATCCGCGAATTCGTCGCGACGCAGGTCGAGCCTCGCCCCTGAACTGAGCCCCTGAGCGACGCCCCCGGGCGTGCCACTGCTACAGGGGACGGCACCCCGAAACAGGGGGCTTCTGCGCCTCAAATGCGATGGCCTGACGCGGCCCGACGGCGCAAACTGAAGCCATCACTGACGCCGCCGAGGTCAACCATGGCACAGCTGATCAAGCCCCGCGGGGCCTCGCTTCCCGAGACAGGCATGGCGCGCATGGCCGCGCTGGGACGCACCGCGATGAATGCCATCGCGCGGCCCCTCAACCTGGCGAGCACCAGCAAGATCGAGGGCCTGGACGTCCAGGACTCCACGCTCGAGGAATGGGAGCAGTGCCAGTCCCAGTTCGAGGACAAGTTCCGGCACGGCGTCAGCGACTACCTGCGCTGAGCCCCGCCCGCCCGGCGCTCCGCCGCCAGACGATACAGTGCGGCCCATGCGCCGCCTTCCCTTGCCTCCCGCCCCTGCCGGCCGCGGCCTTGCGCTGGCCCTGCTCCTGAGCACCACGGCCTGGCTCGCCACCGGCACCCCGGCCCTGGCCGACAGGGCCCGGTCCGCGCGGGCGGCCGCTCCCCGCACACCCCCGCCGCTGGTGCTGGATCCCGCCGAGACCCGCCGCCCGCAGCCCCCAGAGACGACGCTGCCGGCGCCGGTCCGCCAGGCGCTCGCGGAGGTGGGCATCCCGGACGAGTCCCTGGCGGTGCGTGCCTTCCCGCTGGACGATCCCGCCTCGGGCCTCGTCTGGCAGGCCGAGCGGCCCATGGTGCCGGGCTCCGTCATCAAGCTGCTGACGGCCGCCGTGGCGCTGGACCGCCTGGGCTCCGAGCTGCGCCCGCGCACCGAGCTGCTGGCCGAGGCGCCGGTCCTGCAGGGCGCGCTGGACGGCCCGCTGTACCTGCGAGGCGCCGGCGATGGCGATTTCGACACCGCCGCGCTGTGGTCGCTGCTGCGGCAGCTGCGGCTGTCGGGCGTCCAGACCCTGGCGCAGGGCGTGGTGCTGGACCGCTCGCTGTTCTCGCCCGCGCGGCCGGACCTGGGGGCACCGCCCTTCGACGAGACCCCGAACTTCGCCTACAACGTCGTGCCCGATGCCCTGCTGCTGGACGGCGGCGTGCAGCAGCTGGAGCTGCGCAGCGCTGGCGCCGGGACGCTGCAGGCCCGTCTGCCGGACTGGCCACAGGTCGAGGTGGACACGCATGGCGTCACGCTCGCCGAGGCCCCGTGCCGCCACTGGGACGTGCTGCCGCTCACCTTCCGCTTCCTGCCCCCACCCGCCACGGGGCCTGCCACGCCGCCCCGTCTGATCCTGGAGGGGCGCTTCCCCGTGAGCTGCGAACAGAAGCCGTGGCTGCAGGCCCTGGATCGTCAGTGGGTACTGGCTTTCACGCTGCGCCAGCTCTGGCAATCGCTGGGCGGCGAGCTGCGCGGGGAGATCCGCGACGGCGTGGCGCCGCCCGCGGCCCGCGTGCTGCAGTCCCACGCCGGCCGGCCGCTGGCCGAGAGCCTGCGTGGTGCGCTCAAGCGATCCGACAACCTGCAGCTGCGCCTGCTCTACCAGCGCCTCGGCGCGGCGGCCCCGGAGGCGACCCTCACCGCCAGCACGCAGGAGCGCGCCGCCACCGCGACGCAGGCCTGGCTGGCGCAGAACGGCCTCGACAGCGCCGGCCTCGTGCTGGACAACGGCGCGGGGCTGTCCCGCACCGAGCGCATCAGCGCCGACGCGCTGGCCCGCCTCGTCCGCCACATGGTGCGCAGCCCCCGGGCGCCGGAGTGGCTGTCCGGCCTGCCGGTCGCGGGTGTCGACGGCACCTTGCGCCGGCGCTTCGTGGGCGCGCCGGCCCAGGGCCGGGCGCGGCTCAAGACGGGCACCCTGCGGGACGTCGTCTCGCTGGCGGGCGTGGTCCAGGATGGCCGCGGCCGGACCTGGGTGCTGGCCGTGATGCTCAACGACGAGGCCGCCGGCTGGGCCGGCCGCCCGGTGCTGGATCAGCTCGTGAACTGGCTGGCCAGCCGGCGCTGAATGACACCGCCGCCCGCGACGGGGACCTCCGTGGCGGCGTGTTGACCTGGGGCAGACCTCGGGCAGGGCCGGAGGGCACCGGCACCCGAGGGCTCCGATATGCTTGCCGCATGCGATTCCCCACCCGCCTTGCCGCCGCCTGGATCGTGCCCGCCCTGCTGGGGCTGGCCCCCGCGGTGTCGAGCGCCGGGCCGCTGCCATCCAGCCCGACGCTGCGCCGCTTCGTCACCGAGGCGCTGCCGCCCTACGTCGTCGAACGCCAGGGCCGGGCGACGGGCCCGCTGGTGGACGTGCTGCGCTCGGTCTGCGAGCAGCTCCGCTGGCGCTGCGAGATCCAGCTGCTGCCCTGGCGGCGGGCCTATGCCGAGGCCGAGGCCGGGCGCGTCGACGGCATCTTCCCGCTGCTGCAGACGGCCGAGCGCGAGCCGGTGTTCCTCTTCACCAGCCCCGTCATCGATGCCCGCTACGCGCTGTTCTCGCGCAGCGGCCAGAGCTATGTCTACCAGGGGCCGGCCAGCCTGAAGGGGCGCGAGATCGGCGTCTACGGGCCCTCGGGCACCTCCTCGGCCCTGGCGGAGCTGACCCGCGAGCTGCCGGGCCTCGTCGTCCACACCGAGCCCGACAACAGCACCGTGCTGCGCAAGCTGGGCCATGGCCGTTACGGCGAGCAGGGCCTGGCCTTCATCAACGAGAGCGTGGCGCTGTGGCTGCTCAAGCAGGAGCACCTGCAGGGGCTGCAGATGGCGGGCTCCGTCCGCGAGTTCACCTACGGCTACGGCCTGGTGCGCGCGCGCTGGACGCAGGCCGACTTCGAGCAGCTCGACGACGCCCTGCAGCGCCACTGCCGGCAGGGACGCACCGCGGCCCTGCTGCGCCCCTACATGGTGCCGGCGTCGGCCTGCGCGCTGCTGCCGCGCTGACGGTCACGGCGGCAGCGACGGCCATCAGGGCCATGACGGCGCCAGCGGGGCGCGGGCGCTGTCTCGCATCCGCTGCACTCCCGAGTACTTCGCTGCGATGTCAGCCGCCTGTCGCCGTCGGGCCGCTATGCTCGGCGCCCTTGGCAGGCGAGGCAGGGTGACCGGATGGGGGTGATCAGCGGGAGGCAGGCAACGCGCGGGGATCGCGAAGTTCGCGGTGGCCGGACCGCGGGCCGCGTGCCGGGCGTAGGCATTGGCGTTGGCATGCTGTTCGGGGCGCTGCTCGTCGTCGGCGCTGCCGGGGCGAGCGCCGCCACGCCCATCCGCATGTTCTACACGCAGGACCGGCCGCCCTACACCTACCGTGAGCAAGGCGAGCCCGCCGGCCCCATGGTGGCCGTGCTGCAGGCGGTGTGCGCGGAGCTGAAATGGCGCTGCGAGGTGCGCTTCCTGCCCTGGCGCCAAGCGCTGGCGCGGGCGGAGCAGGGCGAGGCGGACGGCCTGTTCACCGTGGCCGACATCGCCGAGCGTCGCCGCTTCTTCCACGTCACGCGCCCCGTGCTGATGGCGCGTTATGCCCTCTTCGCGCGCAGCGGGCAGGCCTTCGTCTACAAGGGGCCGCGCAGCCTCCTGGGCCACACCGTGGCGGCCTACGGGCCGTCCGGCACCGCTCAGCTGCTGCAGGAGCTCACCCAGGGGCTGGACGTGGACATCCGGATCGAGCCCGACAACCTCACCGTGCTGCGCCGCCTGGGCCAGGGCGCCTACGGCCCGGACGGGCTGGCGCTCGTCAACGAGAGCACGGCGCTCACGCTGCTGCAGAACGAGGCCCTGGCGCCGCTGCAGTCGGCCGGCGTCGTCCGCCAGCTGAGCTACCACTTCGGCCTGAGCCGGCAGCGCCTGAAGCCGGCGGAGCACCAGGCCTTCGACCGCGCGCTGGCCCAGCTGTGCCGCACCGGCGCCACGGCGGACCTGCTGCTGCCCTACGGCCTGCCGGCCGCGCCCTGCCGCTGAAGGGGCGGTGCCTCAGCGGACCGCGGGCTCCAGCAGGCGCAGCGTGCAGGCGTCGGCGTCGATCTCGGCCTCGGCCCCGAGTGGCAGCGTGAACTTGCGCGGGATGTGGCCGATCATCGCGCCGCGGTAGACCGGCACGCCCAGCCCGCCGAAGTAGTCCTCGAAGACCTCGTCCAGCGTCAGCGTGCCGTAGTTGCCGTCGCCTGGCGTGCACTGGGTGAACTGGCCCAGCACCACGCCCGCCAGCTGCCGGAAGGCGCCGGCCAGGCGCAGCGTGGCGAGCATGCGGTCGACGCGGTAGATGTACTCGTTGATGTCCTCCAGGAAGAGGATCGCGCCCTGGAAGTCCGGCCAGTAGTCGGAGCCGGCCATGGCGCTGAGCACGGCCAGGTTGCCGCCCACCAGCCGCCCTCGCGCGCGGCCGCCGCGCAGCGTCCAGGCGCGGTCGTGGGCCTGGACGAGGTCGCTGCCCTGCTCGCCGCGCGGGTTCTGCAGCAGCGGGGCCTCGCCCGCCATCACGAGCGAGCGGAAGTGGCGCGTGGTGAAGTCCGTCCAGGTGGAGCCCGCGAAGGGCGCGTGGAAGGTGACGAGCCCCGTCTGCCGGTGGATGGCGTTGATCAGGCAGGTGACGTCGGAGAAGCCGCCGAAGAACTTGGGGTGCTGGCGGATCAGCCCGTAGTCCAGGCGATCGACGATGCGCGCGCAGCCCGAGCCGCCGGTGAGCGCGAGCAGGCCGGCGATGCCGTCGTCGGCGAAGAAGCGGTGGATGTCCTCGGCCCGCTCGGCGTCCGTGCCGCCGAACTGCCCGCGCCGCGAGAGGGCATGCGGCCCGAGCTGCACCTTCAGCCCGAGGGCCTGCAGCGCCTCGGTGGCGAGCGCCACGGGCTCGCGCTCGAAGCTGGCATTGGCCGGGCTGATGAGGCCGATCGTGTCGCCCGGCTGCAGGCGCCGCGGGCGCAGCAGGGGCGCCCGCCCGGCGGTGGCGGCGCTGGCACCCGTCGCCCGGGATGCCGCTGTTGCGGCGAGGGCGCCCAGCGGCGCGGTCTGCAGGAAATGGCGTCGGTCCATGCGGAGGGCTCCTTCAGGGCGTCACAGGACGCGGGGCAGCGTCGCGCGGGCCTGCTCGCGATCGCCGAACTCGAAATGCCACCACTCGGTCGCGATGGTGTGGAAGCCGCCGGCACGCATCGCTGCGCGCAGCCAGCCGCGGTGGCTCAGCTGCGGCGCGGTGAGCAGGCCCTGCGCCAGATGCTCGGCCTCGTGGTCGGGGTGGGAGCGCAGGCACATCTCGTCGAAGCCCGAGCCCATGTCCAGCTCGCGCCCGTCGGCGTCCAGCAGCCCCGCATCGACGGCCACGCCGAAGGAGTGCAGCGAGCCGGCCTCGGGATGCGCCAGGTACAGCACCAGCGGCGTGCCCACGAGCTCGGCGTAGAGCGCCTCCTGCACGCGCTGCGGCCGCAGGGCATCGAAGACGCGGATCCGCCAGCCCGGCTGGTGCCGCTGCAGCCATGCCGCCGCGCGCTGCAGGCCGGCGGCCGCGTCACGTCGAAGGTAGGCGCAGTCGAGCGGGCCGTAGACGTCGCGGCTGACGAAGTTGTCCGGCGTGGCGTAGCGCAGGTCGAGGTCGATCTCGGGGAGGCCGCGCAGGGACTGGAAGTCGGGGTGCGCGGCGATGTCCTCGCAGGCGATCATGGGCAGGGGGTGCTTCATTCGCGCCAGACCTTCTCGAACTCGACGCCGCCGTTGGGGTTGATCACGAAGCCCTTCACGTCGGCCCGCACGGGCAGGTAGAGCGTGGAGTGCGCGAAGGGGATCCAGGGGCGCTCACGGTGGAAGATGCGCTGGGCCTCGACGTACAGGGCCGCGCGGCGGGCGGCGTCGGGCGTCGCGCGGGCGGTGTCGATCAGGCGCTCGAACTCGGCGTTGCAGAACTTCACGCCGCTGCGGTTGGCCGCGCAGCTGAGGTTGGGCGTGAGGAACTCGTCGGCGTCGCCGCTCTCGCCGCTCCAGCCGCTCATGTAGACATCGTGCTCGCCCTTGTTGGCGCGCTTGAGGTACTCGCCCCACTCGTAGGTCTTGATGCGGGCCCGCACGCCGATGCGCGCCCAGTCCTGCTGGATCATCTGCGCGAGCAGCAGGCCATTGGGATTGGTCGGCCGGGCGATGGGCAGGGCCCAGAGGTCCAGCGCGAAGCCGTCCGGATAGCCCGCCTCGGCCAGCAGGCGACGCGCGCGCTCGGGGTCGTACTCGTTGCGCAGGCTGCGGTCGTAGCCGGGAATCGCGGGCGGGAAGGCGCTCACCGCGGGCGTGGCGTCGCCCCGAGGGAACAGCACCTTGAACAGCGCGGGGCGGTCGATGGCGATGTCCAGGGCCTCGCGCACGGCCCGCACATTCGTCGGCGCGCGGGCCAGGTTGAAGCTCAGGTAGCTGATGTTGAGGGCCTGGACCTGCAGCAGCCGGATGTCCGCTCGCTTCGCCAGCACCGGCACATCGATGTCCCGCGCCGGCGAGCTCACCTGGCATTCGCCCGCCAGCAGCTTCTGCACGCGCACATTGGGCTCGCGGGCGATGGCGAAGATCAGCTTGGGCGTGCGCACCGGGCCGGCCCAGTAGTCGGGATGGGCCTCCAGGCGCAGGACGTCGTCCTTGTCGTAGCGGCGGAAGGCGAAGGGGCCGGTGCCGATCGGCGCGCTGTTGAGCCGGTGCGGCTCGCCGCGCTGCAGCAGCTGCTGCGCGTACTCCGCCGAATGGATGCCGGCAAAGGGCATCGCGAACCAGCTGAGAAAGACCACATTCGGCTCGCGCAGGGTGAAGCGCACTGTGTGCTCGTCGAGCTTCTCCAGCTTCTGCACGAGCTTGGCCAGGCCCAGGTTGTTCGGGTAGATGAAGTTGCCGGGCAGCGCCTGGTTGAAGGGATGCGCGGGGTCGAGGAAGCGACCGAAGGTGAACAGCACGTCGTCGGCGTTGAACTCGCGGCTCGGCGCGAACCAAGCACGGCGGTGGAACTTCACCCCGCGGCGCAGCTCGAAGGTGAAGACGCGCGCATCCGGCGACACGGTCCAGCGCTCCGCGAGGCGCGGCACCAGCGCCGTGCCGCCGCGCTCGAAGCCGAGCAGGCCCTGGAAGAGCTGGCGCACGGCGTTGTTGGTGCTGGTGCTGTCCCAGAGGCCGGGATCGAAGCCCTCGGGGCTGGCCTCGCTGCAGTAGACGATGGGCTTGCCGGGCGCTTCGGCGTGTGCCGGCGCGGCAGCCTGCAGGGACCCGAGCGCGGCCAGGAGGCCCAGGACCCCGGCGCGCAGGCGGGGAGCGGGGAAGGCGGGCAGTCCGGGGCAGGGCATCGGCAGTGCGGGTTCAGGGCGGCGGTGGCAACGGCTGCATTGTGCGCGCAAGTGCCCGGTGAAGAACGCCGTGGCCCCGCTCGGGCCGCCCGGCTGTCGACTCGGCGGCGCGGCTGTCGATCCGGCAAGTCCCGGGGGGCCGTCGGCGCGGGATTTCCTAGACTGCCGGCACAGCGGTCGTCGGAAGGCCGCAGGAGCGAGGGATGGACACATCGCAGGAGCCGGCGCCGCAGGGCGTCGTCTTGCAGGCCGTGGGCCTGCGCAAGCGCTACGGGGCGCACGAGGTGGTGCAGGGCATCGACCTGACGCTGCCCGCCGGGCAGATCCGCGGGCTCCTGGGCCCGAACGGCGCCGGCAAGAGCACCACCGTGGCCATGCTGGCCGGCCTGCTGCCGCCCGATGCCGGCGAGGTGCGGGTGCTGGGGCAGCGGCTCGACGGGGACGCGCAGCCCGTCAAGGCGCGCCTTGGCCTGGTGCCGCAGGAGCTGGCCCTGCACGAGACGCTCACCGCCGAGCAGAACCTGCGCAGCTTCGGTGCGCTGTACGGCCTGCGCGGCCGTGCGCTGGACCACGCCGTGGCGTCCGCCCTCGACCTGGCCGGCCTGCAGCCCCAGGCCCGCTCGCGTGTGGACACCTTCAGCGGCGGCATGAAGCGGCGGCTGCACATCGCGGTGGCGCTGCTGCACGACCCGGCCGTCGTCTTCCTGGACGAGCCCACCGCCGGCGTCGACCCGCAGAGCCGCAACGCCATCTTCGAGGCGCTGGAGCAGCTGCGGGACGCCGGCAAGGCCCTGCTCTACACCACGCACTACATGGAAGAGGCGGAGCGGCTGTGCGACCACCTCACCATCGTGGACCAGGGGCGGGTGATGGCCGAGGGCAGTCTCGCCGCGCTGCACGAGCAGCTGCCGCTGAAGGCCGAGCTGTCGGTGCAGCTGAACCGGCCGCTGGCGCCGCAGGACCTGCTGGAGTTCGGCGGGCGGCCCGGCGTGCTGCAGTTCGAGGCCACCGACGAGCGCCGCTGCGCCTGGCGCGTGGGCCTGCAGCAGATGTCCGTCGCGCCCGCGCTGGTGATCGCCCTGCACGAGCGCGGCTACGGCCTGGAGCTCATCGGCACGCGCCGCCCCAGCCTGGAGCAGCTCTTCCTGCACCTCACCGGCCGTCGCCTGCGCGACTGAGCCCTTCAACGGAGACCTGTCATGACCGCCTGGTTGGCCCTGGTGCAAGTTCAATTGCGCCTCTACCTGAACAATCGCAAGGCGCTGGTGCTGCACGTGCTGGCGCCCATCCTGATCGCCACCTTCTTCGGCTCGCTGTTCGGAGGCGCGGGCGGCAGCAAGGAGCCGGTCCACGTGAACGTGGGCTGGGTGGACGAGGACCGCAGCCCGGTCGCCCTGGCCCTCGGCGAGGCCCTGGCGGCGGACCCCCAGCTGCGGCTGCAGCGCCTCTCGCGCGAGGAGGCCCTGCAGCGGGTGCGGGCGGGCAAGCTGCCCGTGGCCGTCGTCCTGCCGCCGCAGTTCGCCGAGCAGGCTGGCAACGCCCTCTTCGTGGGCACGAAGCCGGTGCTGCCGCTCTACTACGACCCCGCCGACCGCATGGCCCTGGGCCTGGTGCGCGGCCTGCTGACCCAGCACGTGATGCAGCAGCTCCTGTCCCAGGGCTTCGGCGGCCTGCAGGGCAGCCGGCGCATCGAGGCGCTGCAGGCGCAGCTGCAGGGGGAGGCAGGCCTCCCGGCGGAGCGCCGCGGGCAGCTCGAGGCCCTGATGCGCTCGGTGCAGGCCCTGCAGACGCCCCTGCCGCAGGACGCCGCCGCCTCGGCCTCCGGGGCGCCCGCGAAGGCCCCCGGGATGAGCGCGCCCTTCGAGGCGCAGGAGCAGGCCGTGACGGGCTCGCAGTCCGGCTACAACGGCTATGCGCACGCGTTCGCGGGCATGGGCGTGCAGTTCGTGCTGATGCTCGGCGTGGAGCTGGGCGTGGGCCTGCTGGTGATGCGCCGCAGCGGCCTGTGGCTGCGTCTGCGGGCCGCCCCGCTGAGCAAGGGCACGGTGCTGGGCAGCTACTTCGCGAGCACCGCCCTCATCGCCTTCATCATCTTCGCGACCGTGCTGCTGGCCGGCATGGTGATGTTCGGCTTCCGCGTCGAGGGCAGCCTGCTCGGTGGCGTCCTGTTGCTGGCCAGCTATGCCTGCTTCACCGCCGGCTTCGGCCTCTTCCTGGCGGCGGTGGGCGGCAGCCCGGAGGCCACGCGGGGCCTGGCCATCATGGCGACCCTGCTGATGGTGATGCTGGGCGGCGCCTGGGTGCCCAGCTTCGTCTTCCCCGCCTGGATGCAGGAGGCCACGCGCTTCGTGCCCGTGCGCTGGGCCGTCGATGGGCTGGACGCCATGCTGTGGCGCGGCCAACCGCTCGCCGACGTGGGGCCGCCCGTGGCGGTTCTGCTCGGCAGCGCCGCCGCACTCGTGGGCGTCGCGATCTGGCGCTTCCGTTGGCGCGAGGGCGGCTGACGTCGCCCACGGCCGGCGCGCCCGCCCCTCAGCGCGCCGCCTGCGCCAGCCGCCCGCAGAGGTAGGTCCAGACGAACTGCGCGGCGGCGTAGCTCGTGAGCTCCGCGTGGTCGTAGGGCGGCGCCACCTCGACGCAGTCCATGCCGACCCAGGGCAGATCGGCCAGCTCCTCCAGCACGCTGAGCACCTGGTTGCTGCTCATGCCGCCGGGCTCGGGCGTGCCGGTGCCGGGCGCGAAGGCGGGGTCCAGGCAGTCGATGTCGAGGCTCAGGTAGATCGGCGGATGACCCAGGGCTGCCATGCGGGCGCGGATCTCGCCCAGGATGCCGGCCAGCTGCGCGGGGCTCTCCAGGCCGCGCAGGCGGCGGGCGTCGTAGATCAGCCCGCCCTGGTCCCGGACGTAGTCCCGCGCCTCGCGCTGGCCGGCCGAGCGGATGCCCAGCTGCACCATGCCGGCGGGCAGCACGAGGCCCTCCTGCAGGGCCTCGTAGACCCAGGTGCCATGGCCGCTGGGCTCGCCGAAATGGTCTTCCCAGGTGTCGCAGTGAGCGTCGAAGTGCAGGCAGGCGAGCGGGCGGCCGTGGTGGGCGCGGTAGGCGCGCAGCAGGGGCAGGGTGATGCTGTGGTCGCCGCCCAGCCAGACCATGTGCTGCTGCGCGATCAGCGGCTCGATGAGGGGCATCATTGCCGCGCGTAGGCCCTCCAGGCTGGTGTTGGGCAGGGGCAGGTCGCCGAAGTCCGCCAGCTGACCGTCCGGCGTGGTGTTGAAGAAGGGGTGGATGCCGTCGCACAGCATGTGGCTGGCCTCGCGGATGGCGCGGGGGCCGAAGCGGGCGCCGGGGCGGTTGGTCACGCAGCCGTCCCAGGCGATGCCGGCCATGCCGAAGGGCTGGGCACCGGGCGCCGCCGCGGGCTGCTTCATGAAGGTGGACTGGCTCAGGAAGGCGAAGTGGCTCATGGGACTCCTGCGGTTCTGACGTCAGGCGGCCGGCCTGCCCCCCGGATTGAAGCATGAGCGGCCGAATGCGCGCGAAGCTGGGCTAGCATCGCCGCTCCTAACACCGCTTCTGGAGGGAGCATGACAAGAACGACACGTCGCATGAGCCTGGCCGCCCTGGCCGCCGCCGGGTTCTGGGGCCTCACCGGCCTCACCGCGGCGCAGGCGGCCGGCACGCCGCAGCGCGTGGCCGTGGTGTCGCTGCTGGGGGACGAGCTGCAGGTCGTCACCGGCAGCCGCAAGACCGGCAGCCACCTGGACAGCAACCGCCGCGACGCCTGGCCCATGCCGGCCGGGCTGATGGACGGCACCTCCCTGGTGGCGGTCGAGAAGGCCGGCAAGCAGGTGGCGCCCGAGAGCGAATTCCTGCTGCTGAAGCTGCCCTCCGCCCGCCTGTTCGGGGACCCGCTCGGCCAGCCGGAAGGCTCGCGCTACGAGATCCCCGCGGCGCTGAAGCCCACGCTCCAGCAGATCCAGGCCACGCAGCTGATCCTCATCACGCCGGTGCGCACGGACCTGCGCGTGCAGGGCGTGGACTTCGCCTCGGGCAATGGCGTGCTCACCGGGCTCGGCTTCTATGTGGACGACCTGATGCGGGTGCGGCAGATCAACCGGGCCGACCTGCGCGAGACGGGCGAGGTCGCGCGCGGCTTCCTTGCGCCCTATGTCTACGTGAAGGCCTCGCTGATCGACGCCCAGACCGGCGCCGTGCTGGCCCAGAAGGTCGTGGCCAAGGCCGAGGCCTACAGCGGCACGCGTGACGAGGGCGTGGCGGACCCGTTCGAGAGCCTGGACGGCCCCTCGAAGGTCAAGCTCCTGACCGACATGCTCACCGCCGAGGTGGGCGAGGCCACGAAGACCCTGCTCGCTCCGCGCTGAAACGGGTGGCGGCGGTCCTCAGGCCCGCCGCAGCTTCGGGTCCAGCGCGTCGCGCAGGCCGTCCCCGACGAGGTTGACGCTCAGCACCGTCACGAGGATGGCCAGGCCGGGCAGGCTCAGCACCCAGGGCGCGCGCTGCAGTGCGTCGCGCGCCGAGGCCAGCATGCTGCCCCATTCGGGCGTCGGCGCCTGCACCCCGAGGCCGAGGAAGCCAAGGCCCGCGGCCTCGAGGATGGCCGAGGAGAAGGTCAGCGTGGCCTGCACGATCAGCGGCGCCGCGCAGTTGGGCAGCACCGTGCGGAACATCAGGTGTGCCGTCGAGGCGCCCGCGGCGCGCGCCGCCTGCACATAGTCCCGCGACTTCTCGGCCAGGGCGGCCGCCCGCGCCAGCCGCGTGCTGCCGGGCAGGGCGCCGATGGCGATGGCGATCACCGTGTTCATCAGGCCGGGGCCGAGGATCGTGATCACGCAGATCGCCAGCAACAGGCCGGGCAGGGCCAGCAGCACGTCCATGCTGCGCATCACGAGCGGCGAGAGCCAGCGCTCGTGGAAGGCCGCCAGCAGGCCCAGCGCGATGCCCGGCACCAGCGCCAGCACGACGGACGCCAGCCCGAGCCCCAGCGAGACGCGCGCGCCGTGCAGCAATCGGGAGAGCAGGTCGCGGCCGAGCTCGTCGGTGCCCAGCAGGAAGCGCACGCTGCCGCCGTCCATCCAGAAGGGCGGCTGCAGGAGGTGGTCCCGGTACTGCTGCAGCGGGTCATGCGGCGCGAGCCACGGCGCCAGCAGGGCCGCGAGGGTCATCAGGCCGAAGACGGCCAGCGCGGCCAGCGCCCCGCGCTGCGTCGCGAAGCGCTCCCAGGCCAGGCGCAGCGGGCCGCGGCTGCGCACCGGGCGGGCGCGGTCGGGCGAGGGGGTCAGGTCTTGCGTCGCCATGGGGCTCTCAGCGGGCACGCATGCGCGGGTTGACGACGCCGTAGAGCACGTCCACCACGAGGTTGACGCCCATGAAGGTCAGCGCCGAGATCAGGATGCCGGCCTGCACGACGGGATAGTCGCGCCGGCTGATGGCGTCGATCAGCCACTTGCCCACACCGGGCCAGGAGAAGATGGTCTCGGTCAGCACGGCGCCGGCGAGCAGGCTGCCCGTCTGCAGGCCGACGACGGTCAGCACCGGCACCAGGGCGTTGCGCAGGGCATGGCCGAGCACCACGCGGGTGGCGGAGAGACCCTTGGCGCGGGCGGTGCGGATGTAGTCCTCCTGCAGCACCTCGAGCATGCTGGAGCGCGTCATGCGGGCGATCACGGCCGTGCTGGAGGTGCCCAGCACCAGGGCCGGCAGCAGCAGGTGCAGCAGCGCCGAGCGCCAGGCGCCGGGCTCCGGATGCAGCGCCGCGTCGATCAGCATGAAGCCGGTGACCTGCGTGACCTCGTACTCGATGGCGATGCGGCCTGTCACCGGCGTCCAGGCCAGGCCCACCGAGAAGGTCATGATGAGGATCAGCCCCCACCAGAACACCGGCATGGAGTAGCCGAGCGTGGCCAGGCCCATCACGCCCTGGTCCAGCCAGGAGCCGCGGCGCAGGCTGGCGGCGAGGCCGAGGGCGAGGCCCAGCCCCAGCGCCAGCACGAGCGCCGCCGCAGCGAGCTCGACGGTGGCGGGGAAGAGCGCGAGGAACTCCTGCGCCACCGGCTCATGGCTGACGAGGCTGCGCCCGAGGTCGCCCTGCAGCAGCTGCAGCAGGTAGCGGCCGTACTGCACCGGCAGCGGCGCGTCCAGGCCGAGCTGGTGCAGCAGCTGCGCATGCGTGGCGGCGTCGAGGGCGCGTTCGCCCATCATCACCTCCACCGGATCCCCCGGCACCAGGCGGATCAGGCCGAAGGCGACCAGGCTCACGCCCAGCAGCGTCGGCAGCAGCGTGAGGAGGCGGCGCAGCAGGGCAGAGAGCATGGGCCGGTGGTCAGCGCGCCGGGGCGCCGTCCTTCATGCGAAAGCCCTCGCGCCGGGTGATGACGTCCAGCAGCGCGGCGGTCTCGGCGTCGGCCTCGCCGTCGTGGAGGGACGGCCGGTACTTCATCTGGAAGGCGGCGAGCACGGCGCGCGTCTCGGGGTCCCACAGGCCGCTGGGCGTCAGCCCGAAGCCGTGCTGGGCGAGCTTCTGCTGGAACCAGGCGGCGTCCGGCAGGGCCTGCTCGTACTGCGGGCGCAGGCTGGCGGCCAGGGCCTCGTCGGGCCAGGGAATCAGCCCGGCGGCCCACAGCTGCTTCCACGGGAAGGCGGGGCCGGGGTCCTGCTTCATCAGGGGCTGGACGTCGCTGTGGCCGAGGATGCGATCCGGGCGGATGCGGTGGCGCGCGACGATGTCCTGGCACAGGCGGATCACCTCGTCGATCTGCGCCTGCGGATAGGGCGCGTAGCGCGGGCCGTCGGGAGTCTGGACGCGGCCGGGGTTGACGATCTCGATGCCGATGGACGCCGCGTTGACATTGCCCCAGCTCTTCCAGCGGCTCACGCCCGCGTGCCAGGCGCGCCGGGACTCGTCCACCAGGCGGTAGGTGCGCACGGGCTCGTCGCGCACGAGGTAGTGGGCCGAGACCTCGCCGCCCTTGGGATTGGGCTGGGTGAGTGTCTTGAGCGAGCTTTCGAAATTGCCCACGGTGTAGTGCAGGATCAGCAGCTGCGCGCGGCTGTCCTCGTTCTGGGAGCGGTAGCTGTCGTCGATCTGCAGGCCCTTGGGCCCGGTGGCGCAGGCGCTCAGCAGCGCGCAGGCCAGCAGGGCGAGGGCGCTCGGGCGGCGCAGGGCGGGGGACGGGCGGGGAGCGCAGAAGCCGTTCATGGGCCCGCATTGTTGCAGCAAGGCCCGGCAGCCCGCGAGAACGAGAAAGATGCACGGTCCGCGCCTGATCTGGCGCAAGCGGCCGGGCGATTGCAAGGCCCGCGACAGCTCGCCCGCTAGCATGGCTCGACACGTGCCGCGTCCCGCCGGCACCGAGAAGGCCCGCCCCATGAGCCAGCCGTTGCAGCAGCTTCAGCAGATCGAGGTCCGCAAGTCCGGCCTCGGCGGGCGCCTGCGCAGCCTGCACGGCGTCATCCAGGGCCGCTTTCCGCTCATCAGCCGCGTGGCGCTGGCGCTCTACGACCCGGTCAGCGACACCCTGCGCACCTTCGCCAGCAGCAACGAGGACGGCGTCGCCCTGCAGCGCTACGAGGCGCGCCTGCACGAGGTGCCCTCGCTGCTGAAGCTGCGCGATGCGCGCGAGGCGCGGGTGGTGCCCGACATCGCCCAGTCCTTCGCGAACGACAGCGCCCACACGGCCTGGCTGCGCGGGCGCGAGTACCGCAGCAGCTACACGCTGCCCATCTTCCACGGCGACGCCCTCGTGGCCTTCCTCTTCTTCGACGCCAAGGAGCCGGACGTCTTCCAGCCGGAGGTGACGGTCTTCCTGGATGTCTTCGCGGACGTCGTCGCGCAGCTCTACCTGCTGCGCCTGGCCGCGGTCCACACGCTGGTGGGCGCGGTGGACATCGCCACGGGCCTCGCCCGCATCCGCGACGTCGAGACCGGGCGCCACCTGGAGCGCATGGCGGCCTACGCCCGCCTCATCGCCCAGGGCGTGGCCGAGCGCCACGGGCTGAGCGACGAGACGATCGAGTACATCCACCTCTTCGCGCCGCTGCACGACATCGGCAAGGTGGGCATCCCGGACCGCATCCTGCTCAAGCCGGGGCCGCTCGATGCGGACGAGTGGGCGCAGATGAAGCGCCATGTCGACATCGGCCTGGACCTGGTGAACCACATGATCGACGACCTGGGCCTGCAGGGCGATCCGGCGGCGCGGGTGATGCGCGAGGTCGTCGGCGGCCACCACGAGCGCGGCGACGGCTCCGGCTACCCGCTGGGCCTGCGCCTGGCGGACATCCCCGTGGTCTCCCGCGTGGTGGCCGTGGCCGATGTCTACGACGCCCTGAGCACCGTGCGCCCCTACAAGCCCGCCCTGCCGGACGCCCGTGCGCTGGCGATCCTGCGCGAGGACGTGCAGGCCGGGCGGCTCGATGCGGACTGCGTGGAGGCCCTGGCGCGGGCGGAGGCCGGGCGGCTCGAGATCCAGCGCTCGCTGGCCGACTGAGCCCCGCAGCCTAGGGAAAGGCCTGACCCGCAGGCCGGGGCTGACGAGCGGCAGGGGCGGGCCCCAGGCGCCACAATCCGTGCCTTCACGAAGACACGCTTTCCCCACCATGAAGACTGCCCGCAAGACCGCCCGGTCCGCCTGGCGCCTGAGCGCCCTCGGCGCCGCGCTCGCGTTCGCCACCCTCGCCCAGGCCCAGGAGGCCAAGCCGGCCGAACAGCCGCTGGAGCGCCTGCCCTACACGCCCAGCCTGGACCTCTCGGCCATGGACCGCAGCGCCGATCCCTGCGAGGACCTGTACCAGTACGCCTGCGGCGGCTGGAACAAGAACAACCCCATCCCGGACGACCAGGCCCGCTGGTCCGTCTATGCCAAGGCCGCGAACGACAACCAGCGCTACCTGTGGGGCATCCTCGCCAAGCTGGCCGAGCCCGCGGCCGCCGGCGAGACCCGCTCGGCGTCGCAGACCAAGATCGGCGACTACTTCGCCGCCTGCATGGACGAGAGCGCCGTCGCCCAGAAGGGCCTGGCCGCGCTCAAGCCGCTGATGGACCGCATTGCCGGGCTGCGTGACAAGTCCGAGCTGCCCTTCGTGCTCGCCGCGCTGCACCAGAACACGCACAACGGCCGCTTCTTCTTCAGCTTCGGCGCCGGCCAGGACTTTGCCGACAGCACCCGCCAGATCGCCTTCGCGGGTACCGGCGGCCTGAGCCTGCCGGAGCGGGACTACTACCTCAAGACGGACGCCAAGAGCCGCGAGCTGCGCGCAAAGTTCCAGGCCCACGTGGCCCGCACCTTCGAGCTGCTGGGCGACCCGGCGCCCAAGGCCGCCGCGCAGGCGCGCCTGGTGCTGGCCGTCGAGACGGCGCTGGCCAAGGCCTCGCTGAGCGTCGTGGACAAGCGCGACCCGTACAAGAGCTTCCACCGCTACAACGGCAAGCAGCTGCAGGCCCTGATCCCCGATTTCGACTTCGCCGCCTACCAGAGCGCGCAAGACCTGGCCCCCAAGGACGAGTTCAACGTCAGCGAGCCGGCCTTCTACAAGGCGCTGGGGCAGCAGTGGAAGCGCCTGTCGGTGGCGGACCTGCGCACGATGCTGCGCTGGCAGCTGGCCAGCAGCATGTCGCCCTACCTCGGCCCGGACTTCGTGAACGAGAACTTCGCGTTCTTCTCGAACACGCTGCACGGCGTGCCCAAGCAGCAGGCGCGCTGGAAGAAGTGCGTGACGCTGGTCGACGGCCAGCTGGGCGAGGCGCTGGGCCAGGAGTTCGTGGCGCGCAACTTCAGCCCCGAGCTCAAGGCCGCGACCGTGCGCATGACGGAGCAGATCGAGGTGGCCATGGGCCAGTCCATCCAGGCGCTGCCCTGGATGAGCGACGAGACCAAGAAGCGCGCGCTCGAGAAGCTGCACAGCATCGTCAACAAGGTGGGCTACCCCGACGTGTGGCGTGACTACGGCGACTACACCGTGCTGCGCGGCGACTTCGTGGGCAACGTGATGCGCGGCCAGGCCTTCGAGCGCCGCCGCGACCTGCGCAAGATCGGCGCGCCGGTGGACCGCGGCGAGTGGGGCATGACGCCGCAGACGGTGAACGCCTACTACAACGCCCAGATGAACGACATCAACTTCCCGGCCGGCGTGCTGCAGCCCCCGCTGTACGACGCGAAGATGGATGACGCGCCCAACTACGGCAACACCGGCGGCACCATCGGTCATGAGCTGGTGCACGGCTTCGATGACGAGGGCCGCCAGTTCGACGCCAAGGGCAACCTCAAGGACTGGTGGACGAAGAAGGACGGCAAGGCCTTCGAGCAGCGTGCCGCCTGCGTCTCGAAGCAGTACGGCCAGTACAAGGTCATCGACGACATCAAGATCAACAGCAAGCTCACGCTGGGCGAGGACCTGGCCGACCTCGGCGGCCTGGTGCTGGCCTGGGCCGCCTGGCAGACGCAGATCGCGGGCAAGCAGCTGCCCTCGGTGGACGGCCTGACGCCCGAGCAGCGCTTCTTCGTGGGCTTCGCGCAGTGGGACTGCAGCGACACCCGCCCGGAGGCCGCCCGCGTGCACGCCGCCACCGATCCGCACTCGCCGGGACGCTACCGCATCAACGGCGTGGCCGTGAACATGCCCGAGTTCGAGAAGGCCTTCGCCTGCAAGCCCGGCCAGGCCATGGTCAAGCCGGCGGCGGAGCGCTGCAAGGTCTGGTAAGCGGCTCGACCGCACCACAAGGGGCTGCCGTGGCAGCCCCTTTTTCATGGCGACGTGACCGGCGGCATGCGTCGGCGCGGGCGCTCTCTGGCAAGCTGGCGGCATGACGACGCTCTCGACCCTCCGCTGCCGGGCCGGCGCCGCCGCCGATGCCCCGGCGCTCAGCGCACTCATCACCGCGCTCGCGCCGGCCTTCTTCCTCTCGCCCGACGGCGCCGGCACCGCGCCCTTCCTGGCCTCCGTGTCCGCCGCGTCGGAGGCCGCCTACCTCGCGGATCCGCGCTACCGCTTCTGGCTGCTGGAGGACGAGGCCGGAGCGCTGGCGGGCTTCATCGCCAGCCGCGACATGAGCCATCTGTTCCACCTCTTCGTCGCTCCGGCATGGCAGGGCCGCGGCCTGGCACGGCGGCTCTGGCTGACGATGCAGGCTGCCGCCATCGACGCCGGGCACCGGGGCGCCTTCACCGTGAACGCCGCGCTCAACGCCGTGCCGGTCTATGCGCGCTTCGGTTTCGAGATGGCGGGCGAGGTGCAGCGCACGCAGGGCGTGGCCTACCAGCCCATGCGCCATCCCGGCCCGGCCGCCGCCGGGTGCGATGATGGGGCGCCCTCGACCTGACCCCGCACGCCCATGCCCTCGCTCGACACGCTCCTCGTCTTCCTCGGCACCGCCCTGGTGCTCGGCTTCACGCCCGGCCCGGACAATCTCTTCGTGCTGATGCAGTCGGCCACCCAGGGGCGCCGGGCCGGGATCGCCGTGGTGCTCGGGCTGTGCACCGGCATCGTGGTCCACACGACGGCCGTCGCCCTGGGCCTGGCCGCCCTGCTGGCCGCCTCGCCGCTGGCGTTCACGGTGATGAAGGGCGCCGGGGCGGCCTACCTGCTGTACCTCGCCGTCGGCGCCTGGCGCGCGCCGGCCACGGCCTTGCCGGGCGCCTCGCAGGCCCCGGCGGAGCCGCTGGCCGCGCTGTACCGCCGCGGCATCGTGATGAACCTCAGCAACCCGAAGGTGCTGCTCTTCTTCTTCGCCCTGCTGCCCCAGTTCGTGGTGGCGGACCGCGGTCCGGTGGCGCTGCAGCTGGCGGTGCTGGGCGGCGTCTTCATCCTTTCCACGCTGATGTCCTTCGGCGCCATCGCCTGGGCCGCCGGCCTGCTGGGAGAGCGCCTGCGTTGCTCGCCCGGCCTGCAGCGCGGCCTGAACCGCTGCGCCGCGCTCGTCTTCGCCGGGCTGGCCGTGCGGCTGGCGACGGTGCAGCGCTGACCCTCCTCTGCCCATGCTCGAGATCCGCCCGCTTCGCCCCGACGACTCGCTTGCCGAGCTCACCGCCCTGCTGCACAAGGCCTACGCCCGCCTCGGTGCGCTGGGCCTGAACTACACCGCCGTGGACCAGGACGAGGCCACCACCGCCCGCCGCGTCGCCGGCGGCCATTGCCTCGTGGCCCGCGTGCAGGGGGCGCTGGCCGGCACCGTGCTGCTGCAGCCCACCTACGCGCAGAACGACTGCGCCTACTTCACGCGGCCCGGCGTCGCGGCCCTGCACCAGTTCGCGGTCGACCCCGCGCGGCAGGGCCAGGGCGTGGGCCGGGCGCTCATGGCGGCCGGCGAGGAGTGGGCCCGCGCTCACGGCTTCCGGGAGCTGGCCCTCGACACCGCCGAGCCGGCCACGCACCTCGTCACGCTGTACCGCAGCCTCGGCTACGAGCCCGTGTCCCAGGTGCAGTGGCCCGGCAAGGTCTACCGCAGCGTGGTCCTGAGCAAGCGCCTCGACGGCGCCGCCGCCTGATCGCATGCGCCGGCTGCTGCTCGCCCTGATCGCCGCCTACCAGCGCCATCTCTCGCCCCGCAAGGGCTATGGCTGCGCCTACCGCCTGCACTGTGGCGGGGCCGGCTGCTCGGGCCTTGGCTTGCGGGCCATCCGCTGGAAGGGCACCTGGGCGGGTCTCTTCCTGCTGCGCGAGCGTCTGGCGCGCTGCGGGGCCGTGCATGCGCGCGCCCATCCCGCGGGCCTGGCCCGGCGGCCGCCCGCGGGGCAGCGGGGGGACTGCGACTGCGGCGGCTGCGACGGCCCGTCCGGGGGCTGCGACCTGGGGGACGCCTGCGACCTCGGCGACGCCTGCGACTGCTGCGATGCCTGCGACGTCTTCGAGAGCAAGTCCCGCCGCGAGCGCCGCAAGAAGACCTTCCGCGGGCGATTCTCCTGAGCGGTCCGTCCTTTTTGCGATGATCGCGGCATGAAGATCGCCTCCATCCTCGCCCCTGGCCTCGCCCCCGTTCTGGCGCTCCTGCTCGGCAGCGCCCACGCCGCGCCCACCGCGCCCGCCGTCCGGACCGAGATCCAGGGCCTGCTGCAGCGCCTGCAGGACTCCGGCTGCGAGTTCAACCGCAACGGCAGCTGGTACAGCGGCGCCGAGGCCCGCAGCCACCTGCTCAAGAAGCTCGACTACCTGGAGTCCCACGACGCCACGCTCAAGCGCAGCGAGGACTTCATCCAGCAGGCCGCCACCAGCAGCAGCATGAGCGGCAAGCCCTATCTCGTGCGCTGCGCCGCCGCCGCGCCCGTGGAAAGCAAGGCCTGGCTGACGCAGGAGCTCGCGAAGCTCCGCGGTGGCAAGACCTGACCCCAGTCGCGCCGCTTTCCCCGTCGCCCTTGCCCGTCGTCCTTTTCCGCCGCCCTTTTCCGCCGTCCTTTTCCGCCGACCCTTCATTTGCCGCCACCCCGCCGGAGCCCGCCATGCTGAACCGCCGCACCGTCCTCATCGCTATGCCCCTGTCGCTCGCGCTGCCCGCCTGGGCGCTGGGAGAGAGCGAAGCCGCCAGCGGCATCCGCGCCGCCCTGGAGCGGGGCGCCCAGGCTGCCGTCGCGCAGCTGGGCCGCCGGGATGGCTTCCTGGGCGACGACCGCGTCCGCATCGAGCTGCCCGACTCGCTCAAGGGCGCCGCCCGCCTGCTCAAGGCCACAGGCCAGGGCCACAAGCTGGACGAGCTGCTCACCGCCATGAACCGCGCCGCCGAGGCCGCCGTGCCCGAGGCGCGCCTGCTGCTGGTCAACGCGGCCAAGAACATGAGCGTGGAGGACGCCCTGAAGATCGTGAAGGGCGGCGAGGACTCCGTGACGCAGTTCTTCGCGGCCAAGACCCGCGAGCCGCTCACGCAGCGCTTCCTGCCCATCGTGACCCGGGCGACGGAGAAGCAGGCACTGGCCGACAAGTACAACGCCGTCGCCGGCAAGGCCGCCGGCCTGGGCCTCGTCAAGCAGGACGACGCCAACATCCAGAGCTACGTCACCCGCCGCGCGCTGGACGGCCTCTTCTTCATGATCGGCGAGGAGGAGAAGCAGATCCGCCGCGACCCGGTCGGCACGGGATCGGCGCTGCTGAAGAAGGTCTTCGGCGGCTGAGCCGGCCACGGGCCGGGCGGGTTGACCCTGTCCCGGAAATGCGGGGGGCCGCGCGGCCGCGGGTTCACGGGCCTGTCATCGCGTCGCAGAAAGATGCCGGGCTGGTCCAGCCTGGAGTCCTGCCATGTCCCGCCCCCTGCCCATTCCTCGGTCCCTGCCTAGTTCCCTGCCTCGCTTGCGCCTGCGTGCCCTGGCCCTGAGCCTGGCGCTCGCGCTGCCGGCGCTCTCGAGCGCCGCCCCGCTGCTCGCCATCGGCTCGCTGAGCGGATCGCATGACAAGTCCGGCCTCACCGGCACGCTGGAGAACGGCCTGCCGGCCGACATGCTCGGCGGCATGGGCTCGGCCCTGGCCTGGGCGGGCGGCAACACCTTTCTCGCGCTGCCGGACCGCGGTCCGAACGCCACCGTCTACAACCCGGCGGTGGACAACACCGCGTCCTACATCAGCCGCTTCCACACCGTGCAGATGAACCTCACGGCCTCGAGCGGCGGCTCGCTGCCCTTCACGCTGACGCCGACGCTGCTGAGCACCACGCTGCTGTCCAGCCCCACGCCCCTGAGCTACGGCAGCGGCACCGCCTTCGGCCTGCCGAGCGGCGCGCCCGCGCTCAACACCGCCTCGCGCCAGTACTTCACCGGCCGCTCGGACGGCTTCGATCCGTCCCACTCCTCGCTGAACCCGGACAACGCCCGCCTGGACCCCGAGGGCGCACGCGTCTCCAACGATGGGAAGACGGTCTTCATCAGTGACGAGTACGGCCCCTACGTCTACCAGTTCGACCGCGCGACGGGCCAGCGCCTGCGCAGCTACGCGCTGCCGGCCGAGCTCGGCGTCAAGGTGCTGGGCACCACGACGGCGGCCGAGGACAAGCCCGTCAACAGCAGCGGCCGCGCGGCCAACAAGGGCATGGAAGGCCTGGCGCTCACGCCCGACGGCAAGACGCTGGTCGGCGTCATGCAGGCCCCGCTGCTGCAGGACGGCAACAAGGTCATCCGCATCGTCACCATCGACGTCGCCACCGGGGTGACGCACCAGTACGCCTACCAGCTGACCGATGGCAGCGGTGTCAGCGAGATCCTGGCCCTCAACGACCACGAGTTCATCCTGGACGAGCGGGACGGCGCCGGCCTCGGCGACGGCAGCGCGGCCAAGACCAAGAAACTGTTCAAGATCGACCTCGCCGGCGCCGCCGACATCAGCGGCAAGAAGGGGGACCTGCGCAGCTTTGCCGTGAAGAAGAGCCTGTTCCTCGACGTGGCCGCGACGCTGATCGGCGCGGGAGTGGGTCTCACGGCAGAGACGGTGCCGGCCAAGATCGAAGGCATGGCCTGGGGCGAGGACGTGGTCTGGAAGGGCCAGCTGCTGCACACGCTGTGGGTGACCAATGACAACGACTTCCTGCCGAAGGAGGCCGGGAACAACCACTTCTATGTCTTCGGCATTGGCGATGCGGACCTCAAGGGCTCGGTCTACGTCCCGCAGGACCTGAAGGCCGTGCCCGAGCCCGCCTCGCTGGCCCTGGCCCTGAGCGCGATGCTGCTGGGCGCCGGCGTGGTGCGGCGCCGCTCGCGCTGACGGCGCCCGGTCGGCCCACGCGGTCGGCCCCCCGCGGCTGTTACACATTTCTCCTGCACCGCCTGTAAGTTCCTCGCGTCTGGCGCGACAGACCCGCAGATCCAGCCGCCGAGGCCTCGAGCCCGGCGCGCGGGATCGGTGTCTGACTTCAACAAGCAACCAGGAGATTCACATGCAAAACGCTCTCAAGACCGGCCTGTCCGTCGCCGCCGCCGCTGCCGCGCTGTTCGCGTCGTCCACGCTGCCCGCGCAGGCCCAGGCCCCGGCCGACGACGGCATGGTCAAGTGCTCGGGCATCAACAGCTGCAAGGGCACCTCGGAGTGCAAGACCGCCAAGAGCGACTGCAAGGGCCACAACAGCTGCAAGGGCCAGGGCTGGGTCAAGAAGACCGAGGCCGAGTGCAAGAAGGCCGGTGGCACCGTCATGAAGTGATCGGCGGCACGCCGTCCGGGCCGGTGCCTGCCGCGTGCGGGCACCGGCGTTCGATCCCTCTTGCTGCCGCCCGCCATGACCTCCACCCCCATCGAAGGCTTCGGCCTGGGCCTGCGCGTCGAGCACTACCAGGCCCTGGGCGAGGCGATGGACCCGGCCCTGCGTCCGCAGTGGCTGGAGATCATCTCCGAGAACTACCTGGTGCCCGGCGGCAAGCCGCTGCACCACCTGGAGCGCCTGCGCCGCGACTATCCGGTGGTGATGCACGGCGTCTCGCTCTCCCTCGGCAGCGCCGATCCGCTGGACCTGGCCTATCTGCGCGACCTGCGTGCCCTGGCCGACCGCGTCGAGCCCGGCTGGGTGTCCGACCACCTCTGCTGGGGCGGCGTGGACCACCGCCGCCTGCATGACCTGCTGCCGCTGCCCTACACCGAGGCGACGCTGCGCCACCTGCTGCCGCGCATCGCGCAGGTGCAGGAGCTGCTCGGGCGGCCGCTGGTGCTGGAGAACGTCTCCAGCTATGTCCGCTATGCCCAGGACGAGATGGGCGAGGCCGAATTCATCGCCGCGCTGCTGCAGCGCAGCGGCGCCGAGCTGCTGCTGGACGTCAACAACGTCTACGTCTCCAGCCGCAACCACGGCTTCGACGCCCGGGCCTTCATCGACGCCATGCCCGCCACGCGGGTCCGCCAGATCCACCTGGCCGGCCACGAGGACCTCGGCGAGCTGGTGATCGACACCCACGACCATCGCGTGTGCGACGCCGTCTGGGAGCTCTATGCCTACACGCTGCGGCGCCTGGGCCCGGTGCCCACGATGATCGAGCGTGACGACGACATCCCGCCGCTGCCCGTGCTGCTGCAGGAGCTGGATCAGGCACGGCAGCTCGCACACCGCACGCTCGCCGGCTGGCGGGAGGCCGCATGAGCGCGCCCGCCCTGATCGACACCCAGCGGCAGATGCAGGCACTGCTGCTGGACGCCGCTGCCTCTGATGCCCCCGATGCCGCCGGCCTGCTCGACGCCGCCTCGGCGCGCGGGCTCGCCGTCTATCGCCACGCCTACCGCGCCCGGCTCGTTGCCGCGCTGCGGGACAACTACGCCGTGCTCGCCCAGGTGATGGGCGACGAGGACTTCGACGCGCTGGCCGCCGACTATGTGCAGGCGCACCCGTCGTCGCACGCGTCCATCCGCTGGTACGGCGAGCAGCTGCCCGACTTCCTGGCGGCACACGAGGCGCTCGCGCATCCGGCCTTTGTCGACATCGCCCGCATGGACGCGGCGCTGCGCGCCGTCTTCGACGCGGCGGACGAGCCGGCGCTGAGCTTCGAATCCCTGCAGCGCCTCGCCCCCGAGGACTGGGCCCGGCTGCGCCTGCAGCCCCGCGCCAGCAGCCGCCTGCTGCCCCTGGACTGGGCCGTGGAGCCCGCGTGGGCGGCGCTGGCGCGGCAGGCCGAGCGCCGCGAGGCGGGGGAGGGCGCGGAGGCCGGAGGGGACGAGGAACTCGCGCTCCCCGCCCCCGAGCCGCTGGCCCATGCCCTGCTGGCCTGGCGCCCGCAGCTGGAGACGCGCTGGCGCTCGCTGGAGCCCGGCGAGGGCGCGCTGGTCGCCGCCGTGTTCGCGGGCGTGGACTGGCCCGGCCTTGGCGAGCTCGCCGTCACGCAATGGGGCGAGGCCGAGGCGCCGGCGCGCCTCGTCGCCTGCCTGCAGCAGTGGGTGGCGGAGGGCTGGCTGGGCGCGCCTGCCTTGAGACCGCTCGAATAGCCGAGCCCTGGCAGAGGGCTTGCGTCCTGGGCATGATGCGGGCCACTGCACACCCCAAGGACGACCATGCGCGCGACTCCCCGATTCCTCCTGCCCTCCCTGCTGGCCCTGGCCGCCCTCGCGGGCCCGGCGCAGGCGGCCCTCAAGCCCGGCGACGCCGCGCCCGACTTCAGCGCCGACGCCGCCCTGGCCGGCGAGCCCTACCGCTTCCAGCTGGCCGAGGCGCTCAAGAAGGGCCCGGTGGTGCTGTACTTCTACCCCAAGGCCTTCACCAGCGGCTGCACCGTCGAGGCGCACCAGTTCGCCGAGGCCACGCCGAAGTTCCAGCAGCTCGGCGTCACGGTGATCGGCATCTCGAACGACGACATCGCCACGCTCAAGCGCTTCAGCGTCGAGGCCTGCCGCAAGCAGTTCGCCGTGGCCGCCGACGCCGGCGCCAAGGTCATGAAGGCCTACGACGCCAAGCTGCTGATGATGGCCGACACGGCCGACCGCATCTCCTACTTCATCGTGCCGCCGGGCCGCATTGCCGCCGTGCATGCCAAGCTCAGCGCCGACGGCCACGTCGAGGCCATGATGAAGGCCGCCGAGGCCTGGAAGGCCGGCCGTTGACCCAGGCGCGGCCCGGCCGGCGCGCGCTGCTGGGCGGCGCCGTGGGGCTGCTGCTGTCCGCCTGCGCCGGCGTGCCCGGGCCGGCGGATGCGCCTGCCGCGGCGACCCCGTCCCCGGCGGCGGAAGCGGAGGCGGGCCTCGCCCCGCTGCCCCAGGGCGGCGCGCTGTGGCGCCTCGACGCCCCGGCCTCGCTGCTGCAGGTGCTGGCCTTCCGGCAGGGCGCGCTCTCGGGCCTCGGTCACAACCACGTCCTGACGGCCCCGCAGCTGCAGGGCTGGCTGCAGTTGCCGGCGGATGCGTCCCATGCGCCCGATCCGGCGCGCCTCACGGCCGCGCAGCTGGCGGCCTCCCGCTTCGCCCTGGCCCTGCGCCTGGACGCGCTGCAGCTGGACGACCCGGCCCGGCGTGCGCAGCTCGGCCCGGCCTTCGCATCCCTCCCCGGCCCGGGGGCGATCGCGGCGACGCGCGCCAATCTGCTGGGCGAGTCCATGCTCGATGCGGCCCGCCATCCCTGGCTGCGCGTGCAGTCGGTGGCGCTGCGCGGCGAGGGCGCGCACGTGCTGGCCGAGATCGAGATCGACTGGCACGGCCAGCAGCGCCGCTGGCGCCTGCCGCTGGCGCTGGCCACGTCGGCATCGCCCGAGGGTCAGGTCTTGCGCGTGCAGGGGCAGATGGCCTTGCGGCTCACCGACTTCGGCATCCGACCCTTCAGCCTGCTGGGCGGCCTGCTGGCCGTGCAGGACGATCTCGCGGTGAGCCTGGATCTCGTGCTGCGCCCGCGCTGACACAATGGCGCCCCTGGCGACCATCTGGCGCTGCTCGAATTGCCAAACATCTCTTCCATGCACTACCGCAGCTTTCGCTATGCCTTCTGGCCCATGTGGCGGGCGCAGCTGTCCGTGTGCATGGCGCTGATCGGCTCCCTCCTGGTCCTGAAGTCAGCCTGGACCGGGCAGCCCATCCAGCGCCCCGACCTGCTGCTGCATGTCGGCATGGGGCTGCTGTTGGCCGTCGCCATGGTCGGGCCGGTGCTGGCCTTTCGCTTCCGTGTCGGGCCACAGGGCCTGCGCACCTTTGATGCGCGCGGCCGCTGGCAGATCCTGCCGTGGGCGGCCATCCGGTCGGTCGAGCCCGCGTATCTGCTGTACTTCCCTCATCTGCGGCTGCGGGTGGATGGCGAGACCCGCAGCTTCTGGCTGCCACTGATGCTGGCCGACCTGGATGGGCTGCACCAGGCCGTGATCGAGGCAGCCGGCCTCGGGCACCCGCTTGCCCGTGCGCTGCCGCGCCCCGCGCGGCCTGCCTTCCGGTCCTGATTGCCACGCCGCCCGTCCCGCCTTCCCGCTCGTGGCTTAAGGCCTTGCTAAGCCCGCCCCGCGATGCTGAGGGCTGGACACCCGGAGAGGCCCATGAAAACGCCCGTGATGCAAGTGCTGCGCGAGAACCGCGGCTTCCTGATCTTTCTGCTGTGCTTCGGTTTCTTCCGCACGGCGATCGCGGACTGGAACCCCATCCCCACGGGCTCCATGCGGCCCAATCTGCTGGAGGGGGACGTCGTGCTCGTCAACCGTCTGGCCTACGACTTCAAGCTCCCGCTGAGCCAGATCGTCGTCGCCCGCCTCGGGGATCCGCAGCGCGGCGACATCATCACTTTCAGCTCGCCCAAGGACGGCACGCGGCTGATCAAGCGCATCGTGGCCGTGGGGGGGGATGTGGTCGAGATGCGCGACGAGCGCCTCTACATCAACGGCGAGGCCGCCCGCTACGAGAACGAGACCGCGGTGCGCGAGTCGGTGGCGGGCATCGGCGAGTGGCCGGCCCGCCGCGTGCAGGAGCAGGTCGGCGGCCAGACCCGGCAGGTGCAGTGGCTGGACGGCGTCCATGCCCGCTCCAGCTTCGAGCCCCTCATCGTGCCCCCGGGGCAGCTGATGGTGCTGGGCGACAACCGCGACAACAGCGCGGACTCCCGCTACATCGGCCTCGTCCCGCGCGAGGCCGTGATCGGGCGGGCGCATCACATCCTGGCCTCGGCGGATCTGGACGGCGTGTGGACGCCGCGCCTGGAGCGCTTCGGGATGCCGTTGAGGTAAGTGCCGGCGGCGCCGCCTCGATGCCGCCTCAATGCCGCATCGTCACCGGGGCGCTTGCCCGCCGCACGCCGCCAGCAGCTGGTTCGCCACCTGCTGGGTCTCCGGTGGCGAGGGCGAGAAGAGGCCTTGCAGCTTGCGGCCCTCCGCCGATTGGAGGAATGCCGACGCCGCGGCCATCTCCTCGGGCGAGAAGTCCGGCAGGGTCTCCTTCACCGTGGGATCGAAGCGCTGATGGGCGTTGACCAGCGAGGCCTCGGTGAACTTCAGCCCGACGGGTGACGAGAAGAAGGCGAGTGCGGCACGGATGTCGGCCTCGGACAGATGCGCCGCGAGGTGCCTGGCAATGGAGGGCGTGAGCTGGGCATGGTCCTGCCGGGTCAGGCACTCATAGGTCGCCATGGAGGCGCGGCCCTGCTGGGCGTCCCGCCGGGTGTGCCACTGCAGCGAGTCGAGGACGGCAAAGTCGAGCCGCATGAGGGATGTCAGCTGCTGGGCGGCGTCCACAGGCGGCACCGCCAGGGTGGTGCTGACGCACGGCAACAGGGCGAAGGCAAGCAGGTACCGGCGAAGTGAAGGCATGGCGCGTTGGCTCAGTGGCTTGAAAAAAACGGATGCGGCGCGCGTCGACGAACGGCGTCGGCTCATCCCAGGCTGGCGGTCTGGAACGTCATCGTCGCGCCCGGCCCGAGGGTGGTCTTGCGCGTGCAGAGCAGGCGGAAGCCGGCCGCGTGGGTGGCGCAGATCGGGAGCGCCTGCTGAGGGGCGGGAATCTTCAGCACCTGCCCCTGCCTCACTTCATGGTGAGTCTCCCAGGCTTCACCCAGCAGGAAGTGGCAGGCCCCTGTCGACGACGCCAGGCAGTGCAGGGACACGACGCCCGGTTCGGTCACCGGGTCGATCCGGGTGGAGACGCTGCCGGGCGGCCAGCCGAGCGTCGAACAGCCGGCCAGGAGCAGGGCGGCCGATGCCAGGGAAAGCGGGCGAAGGTTCAAGGACATGGGCGAGAAGATGTGGAGCGGTGGGCGCGCTGGCCGGGTTCCCTAACGCGGGGAGGCGACGGGCGCCGCTGCGGGGTGGCCTGTGAGCAAGGGCTGAGCATTGAAGAAGTGGACGAGATCCGCCACCGTGCGCACCCGGCCCCCGTACGGATTGGAGGGGCACCGTTCCAGCGAGCGTCCGGCTCGGCTGGCGATGGCGGGCCCGTGCATCAAGTCCAGCTCCTCCAGGTCGATGCCCAGGTCCTCGACCAGGCGGTCACCGGCTCGAAGCGGGAAGGGCTGCGGCTGGCCCAGCTCTTCCTGCAACTCCTCGAAGACCGCCCGGATGACCCAGGTGTCCACGGCCCGGCGGTCGAAACTCCGCGCAAACTCGCAGATCCCTTCCTCGCCGCGGCTCAGGGCGGTGGCCCGCCGGCGCGCCTGCACCTGCCGCCATTCGCGATGCGCCAGAACCCCGATGCCGACGACCGCCGCCGCCACGGCCCACGGATGCCGCATGGCCGCGGCGATGGCAGCCCCCAGCAAGCCGACGACCAGCACGAGCGCGAGCGCCATCTGCGCCGGGCCGATGGGCGGCGGGAGGTACTTGGGCATGAGTCGGGAGGGCGTGCGCATGGGGTGGAAACCTGAGCTTGGCACACGGTGGCCATCTGGAGCTTGCAGGAGCGAGTCGTCTGGGGCGCCCATCCTCATCCCCCCGGCGCCGCATGGATGGTGAAGCTGGCCAGGAAGTCGACGGCCGTGACGGCTTCGCCGGTGCTGCGCAGCGTGTAGACCGCCTCGGGATCTGCCTCATCCAGCTGACCGTCGAACGGGATCTTGAACGGTCCGGACCCGTCCGCCTTCTCGAACGTGAGCGTGTGATCGCCCACGGCGGAAATCAGGCCGTGCAGCTGCACTTGCTCTCGCACGTGCCCCTCGGCTGTCAGATAGGTCAAGCCGACCAGGACCCGCCGATTGAGGAACCGGTGTTCGCTCATGCCGCCACCCCCCAGCGTTCCAGCGCCCCCACCAGCGCCCGTCCGCCTTCCGCGCTCAGGGTGGTGAACAGCGCCGGTGTGAGTGCCCGGGCCAGCGCCGGCAGCTCGGGCGGGTAGAGACCGGAGTCGTCGGCTCCGTCGAGCAGGGACCAGCCCTCGCGCAGCCAGGGGAAGGCGCCGGCGACGAGGCCGGTGACGGCCGGGGTGGCCGCGCGGAGGTAGTTCGGCAGCGCGGCCTTCCCCTTGCGGGACGCGGGGGCGGCCTCGACGGCGGGCACGGTGACCTCGATCTGGCCATCTGGCCGACGCCGGGCCGGGAGGCGGGCGAGCAGCGCGATGTCGAAGGGAATCGGCTGCCCGAACTGCACGAAGTAGTAGGCGGTCCGGATCACGTTGTCGAGGTCGCCCGCCCGGTCATGAAGGTAGGCGGCCAGCACGCCCAGCACCGGGTCCCGGTGCTTGCGGGCGCGAAATTTGATGATCAGCTCTGACAACTGGGCCGCCGTCAGGGTGCCGGCCGCGCGGAAGGCGATGGCCTGCTCGGACGACCCGGCATCCGGCTCCACCATGTGCCGGCAGACGAGGCTCGAGACGCCGGCGGCGTCCAGCCCGAAGGTGGCGACGAAATTCGGCATGGCCGCGGCCCCCGCCCAGCGGCCGTCTTCGAGCTCCACCAGCAGCGGCAGCGGCGCCGCCAGCCGGCCGCCGCTCCAGGCGGGACGATCGGGCCGGGTCGGCACGATGCGCCACCACGCCCGGTGCCTGTCGTCCTCGGCGTGCGCGTCCGGGCCGAGCCAGGCCGAACGGGCCGGCAGGCCGGCCACGGCGAAGCCCGCGCCCGTCTCGAAATGGGTGGGACGGTCTTGGGCGGCGATGTCCCGGCGGACCGCTTCCGCGACCTGCCCGGCGTCGGCCCGTCGCCGGGCTGCCGTCAGGCGGTCGCGCTCGATGAGCGCCATGAGGCTGGCACGCTCGAGGCCGGCGGGCGTCTGCGGAAGGGGGTTCCATTCGGCGTCGACATCGGCGCCGAAGTCCAGATCGGCCTGCAGCCCGTCGCCCGCAGAACGGGCCCTCCGCGCGGACTTGATGGCGCGACCCTGGACGCCATCGGGCAACGGCGGCAGATCGTCGCGCGTGGACCAGCTGCACCCGGGCGGTGGCCTGAGGCCGCGATCCGACAAGTGGCTGTCGAGCGAGATGGAGGAGATCTCGGCCGGGTCGGGCCAGGCAGCCGGCTTCGGCCTTTTCGCTGGCAGCTCCTCCACATAGAGATCATCCGGAAAGCGCAGCCCGGCCTCGATCTCCGGCTCGAGGTCGAGGCCGTACTGTTTCGCGCGTGCCGGCACGGCGGCTTCCAGCCAGGTCGCGAGCGAGTCGCTGAAGAGGCACGTTCGGCCGTCGCGATGCATGAAGGCGTCGGCCGCGCCGCCGCTCAGGGCCTCGACGAGCAGGCTCGAGAACAGGCACCGGTCCTCCTCCTGCGAGCGGCCGCGCAGCATGAAGGCGGCCGCGTAGCTGGACGTTGCCCGGAAGAGGTCGGTCTGAAGCCGGTGGTCCACGAGATTGCCGCGGCGCACGCCCGGGTGGGGCGTCAGCTGGCCCGTCTGCGCACTGGTGGACGCCTTGCGGCAGGCATCCGAGACGATCACTAGCTGGCGCAGGTTGTAGCGCGCCAGAAAGCGCCGCAGGGCGCTGAGGGAGATGGCCTCATTCTCTCTCAGCCACTGCGAGAGCAGCCACAGGTCCTCGAGACCATTGAGCACCCCGTGGCCGGCGAAGCTGATGATCAGGCGGTCCGTCGCCTCCTCGTCGGGAAGCAGTCGGGCGAGCGCCGCCTCGACATCGTTCAGCCGGACGGGCTGGGTCTCGTCCGTGAGCACCAGTGTGTCGTAGCCGGCCTTCTTCGCCCAGGCGCCCAGCGCCTCGGCCGCGCGGACGGCGCCGCCCAGATAGGTCAGCGGAGGGGCGTCGCCGATGCCGATCGCCAGGCAGGCCCTGCGTGCCATGTCGCTCTCCTCGCTCGCTTGTCCATGGATGCCGGCGGGACGCTGTCATCCGGAAAATGTGCCGGCCATGATAGCGTTAGCACTCTGTCACATGCAGCAGGGAGCCGCGATGACGTTCGATCTCATGCAGGCCCGCGCCTTTGTCGCCTCGGCCGCCTTGCCGGCGCGGCCCGCCGGCGTCGCCCAGCAGGATTCCACGGCGGTGTTCTTCGAGTCCACCCAGCCGCAGACGGTGGTGGTGGGCTCGGACGTGATGGCCTTCGTGGCCGGCATCGAGGGCGAGGTGCGCAGCGCGTTGTCGGACTCCGCGCTGCTGGCCCAGCTGGTGGCCAACCAGAAGAACCCCGACAAGGAGGACGTCCTCGGCTGGTTCGAGGACTACTTCGAGGTGCTGCAGTCGATCGGCTGGACGGTCCAGGACCAGGGCTTCGTGGAGTACGCGGAATCCGGCGAGGGCTTCGAGGTGCACGAGAAGATCCTGGAGTTCGCGACCGCGGCGCTGGGCCCGGCACCGGCCGCGCTGGCCTTGGTCACGGCCACGCTCAATGCGCTCAAGGACGTGGGCTCGAACGCCGGCTGGATCACCATCTTCAATCGCGAGACCCAGCATGCGAAGGCGGGCCGCTTCCAGATCTCCGTGGCCGAGCCGGACGCGAAGGGCGGGGTGCTGGTGACGATGCTGGCCTTTGCCCTGAAGGCGGAGAAGACGGTGACGCAGGTGCTCTTCTTCAAGGTCAAGAAGACCGAGGCCACGTTCAGGAAGAACGAGGGCAAGGCGTCCATCAACATGGAGGCCCTGAAGGACCTGAGGGAGCCCATCCGCAAGAAGGTGCGGGACTTCCAGCTGGGCTACATCGCCGGCCTGCTGACCTGAGCAGACGCGCCAGGCTCGCCCGGCCTCAGGCCACGGGCAGGGCTGCCCCGGTGGCCCGCGCCTCCTGGTCGTGCAGCTCGATGACGTCGCGGACCTCCGGATGCACCACCCCGGACCCCATCGAGGCCTGGAAGCGGCAGGCCGCGAATCCGGCCGCCGCCCGCTCATAGGCCGCGACCCATTGCTCGCGCAGCGGCAGCCGGCCCGGATCCACCGGCCACACGCCCGGCCGCGGGCGCAGGTGGGCACCAATGCCGACGCGCCAGGGCTTGGCGCTGAGCCGGGCGCGGAAGCAGCGCTGGTGCCGGCACATGCGCGCATAGAGCGGGTCCGTGCCGACGGCACTGAAGAAGGTGGCGACCTCCGGCGATGCCGCCTCGAAGGGCGCGTGGGTCGCCAGCAGGCGCAGGCCGCCCGGGGTGCGGTAGACGCGCAGGTTCCAGGCGGGATGCGCGGCCAGGAAGCGTTCGATGCGCTGCAGGGCGAGGCGCTCGTGCCCGCCCCCGGCCATCACACGCAGGCGATGCAGCCCGGTCATGACGGCGCTGGCCCCCACGAGCGTGAGCAGCCAGAGGCCTGCGCCCACGCCCCCGCCGAACGCCAGCCCGACGGCCACGCTCACCAGCGTCATCAGCGCGATGAACGCCAGCGTCTGCCGGCCGCGGGGCGCATCGCTGAAGTCGATGTCCGCGAAGAGCGCCGACGGCGTGTTGAGGCAGCGGGCGCCGTAGGCATTGCGGGTGATGACGTTCGCGCCCTGCCGGGCGAGCACCTCCTCGCGGATCGGCACGCCCTCGGCGCCGTTGTAGGCCGTGCGGCGCTCGCGGCGCGCCAGCGGCTGGCCGGCCAGGATCTGCTGCAGCGCCTCCTCGGCGCGGCGCTCGGCCATGGCCTGGGCGTCGGCCTGGCTGTGCTCGGACCAGCCGAAGCGGCGGACGGTGGTCTGCCGGCCCGGGGCGCGGTGCTGGCGGCGGGCTTCCGCCCAGAAATCGGGGACGATCATGCATCGGTCCTGGTGGGGTTGTCGGGAGGCCCGAGGAGCCCGCCGGAATCTAGCATCGACGCGCCACGGGCTGTCGAATCCGCCGCCCGCCGATCGTCGTACCGTTGTGGCCCCAGCCGGGCCTCAACCACCCAAGGAGCCCCTCATGCCAAAGTCGATCTTCATCAGCCTGCCCGTGGCCGACGTGTCACGGTCCACCACCTTCTACGAGGCCCTCGGCTTCACCCGCAATCCGCAGATGAGCGACGAGAACGGGTCCTGCATGGTCTGGAGCGAGGCCATCATGGTCATGCTCGTCTCCCATGCGAAGTGGCGCACCTTCACCTCGCGGCCCTTCCCGGCGCCGGGCAGCGCCGGCCACATGCTGTCCCTGACGCTGGAGAGCCGCGCGGCCGTGGACGCCATGAATGCGGCTGCCGCGGCGCACGGCGGCACGGCGGACGTGAACCCGATGGAGGATCACGGCTTCATGCTCACCCGCGACCTGGCCGATCCGGACGGCCACATGTGGGCGGCCCTGTGGATGGATCCCGCGGCGATGCCGGGCGCCTGAGCCCCGGCGTCACAAGAAAAAGGGCGCCCCGCGGGGCGCCCTCGTCAACACCGGCGCTGGATCAGGCCTGGGTGTTGGCGGCGCGCTTGCGCAGGGCGCCAGCGGCCAGCAGGCCGGCGGCGATCAGGGCCAGCGAGCCGGGTTCCGGCACGTTGTTCGAGCCACCACCCACCAGCTGCATGTGCGGCAGCAGCGGGTTGGAGTTGCCAGGCATGGCGCCTTCGAAACCTTCGATGACGGTCAGCGCGCCGTAGTTGTACGGCACGAAGCTGCCCGGATCTTCCCAGGAGTACTTGGTGCCCAGGTTCGAACCCAGCCAGGCGGAGTCGCCACGGGCGAAGTTGATGACGTAGTAGCTGCCTTGCAGGAAGGAGAAGTTGAAGGCCTGGTTCTGATAGCCGCTGCCGGCGTTCAGATTGAAGGACACCGAGCTCAGCAGGCTGCCGGCGGTGTGGCCGTCGGTGCTGCTGTAGATCGAGAACTTGAAGCCTTGCTGTGCGCTCAGGACGTTCAGGTCGATGCCCAGGGCGGACATCGTGAAGTTCTGGTTGAACAGGACGCCGACACCGCGACCGCCGCCCATGCCGCCGTTGTCATAGCCGGCGGAGTAGGCGCGACCCTGGTCCAGCGTCAGCAGGCTGGCGTGGCTGGAGAGGCTGACGGTGGCCAGCAGTGCGGCCAGCAAGGTGGGGACGAATTTCATGTCTTGTGCTTTGAGTGGACAGTCGAAATTGACCGTTCAACGTACGCACAAACCGTGCCAAATTCCAAGTCCTTGATCCGTAAGGAGAATTTGGGTGCGCCGGCGATGGCGTCGCCCAGCTGTAAACAATGCCGACACCGCCGCGAGGGGGGGATGGTGCCCGGCCCATGAAAAAGGGCGCCCCGCGGGGCGCCCTCGTCATGAGCCAGTCTGGCCTCAGGCCTTGGCGTTCATGCCCAGCAGGCGGCGGTACATCAGCACGCCCAGGCCGGCGAAGGCCAGGCCGCCGAGCCACTTGGCGGTGGTCTCGAAGTGCTCGCCCACCAGGGCCAGGGGCTCGCCCTGGCCGGAGAAGACGACGATGGCGGCCAGGATCACGCCGATCAGGCTCTCGCCCACGATCATGCCGGAGGCCAGCAGCACGCCCAGCTGCTTGGTGGGCTCGGGTTTGGCACTGCGCTCGGCGCGGCGGTCGAAGAGCCAGCCGGCGATGGCGCCCACCACGATCATCAGCGTGCTGTTGAGCGGCAGGTAGATGCCCAGGCCGATGGCCAGGGGCGGCAGATAGGCCTTGCCGCTGCTGGCACGCTTCAGGAACTCGTCCACCAGGATGGCGGTGACGCCGATCAGGGCGCCGATGCCGATCAGGTTCCAGTTCAGGTCGCCCTGGATCACACCCTTGGCCAGGGCGGAGATCAGCGCGGCCTGCGGGGCGGCAAGGGCGGTGGCCGGGTTCGCGCCGGGCGCGCCGGCAAAGCCGTAGGCCTTGTTCAGCAGGTCCAGCACCGGCGGGATCACCACGGCACCGGCCAGCACGCCGATGATCAGCGCGACCTGCTGGCGCCAGGGCGTGGCGTCCACCAGCTGGCCGGTCTTCAGGTCCTGCAGGTTGTCGTTCGAGATCGTCGCCACGGCGAACACCACGGCCGTCACGAAGAGCGCGAAGGCCACGAGCGCCTGGCCCGCGGTGGGCGGCAGCAGGGGCTTGACGGTGAAGGCGAGGATCAGCGCGATGCCCAGCACCACGAGGATGCCCACGCCCGACAGCGGGCTGTTGGACGAGCCGATCAGGCCGGCCATGTAGCCGCACACGGCGGCCACGAAGAAGCTCATCAGCACGATGTAGACGAGGCCGCCGACCACCAGCAGGGCGAGGTGGTCGCCCAGGCCGGCGGTGCCGATGAAGTGGGTCAGCATGAAGCCGATGGGCACCAGGCAGGCGGCGGTGATCAGGCCGACGGTGCCGATGGGGATGTCACGCTCGGTGCGCGGCAGGCTGGCGGCCTGGCCGGCCTTGCGGACCTTGTTGGCCATCAGCGCGCCGTGCAGGCCGTCGAAGACCGGGCGGGCCAGCTTCACCAGCGTCCACAGGGCGGCGACGCCGATGGCGCCGGCGCCCAGGAAGCGTACCTGCTTGCTCCAGACGGAACGGGCGATCTCCTGCGCCGGGCCGGAGGATTCGACGAGGCCGGTGAGGTAGGGCACCGCGCCGCCCCAGGCGATCAGCGCGCCGATCAGGATGGCCAGGCCCACCCACAGGCCGACCAGATGGCCGACGGCCAGCAGGGCGAAGCTGAGGTTGAAGTCGAAGCCGGTGGCGCTGTTGGGGTTGTTCGGCAGGCGGAAGTAGTCGGCGATCTTGTCGGCGAAGACCTTGGTGGCGATCACCACCGCGAAGCCGGCCGAGACGAGGGCGCCCATCACGATGGCGCGCAGGCCCTGGCGGCTGCTCTCGCCGGCGGCCTCGTCCTCGGCATGGCCGACCTTGAGCACCTCGGCGCAGGCCACGCCCTCGGGGTAGGGCAGGGGCGAGTTGGTGACCAGGGCGCGGCGCAGCGGGATGGAGTACATCACGCCCAGCACACCGCCCAGCGCGCAGATGGTGACGGAGACCCAGTAGGGGAAGCCCGTCCACCAGCCCAGCATCACGAGGCCCGGCAGCACGAAGATGATGGAGGACAGGGTGCCCGCCGAGGAGGCGATGGTCTGCACGATGTTGGTCTCGCCGATGGAGTTGCCGGCGAACTTGCGCAGCAGGGCCATGGAGATGACCGCGGCGGGAATGGACGTCGCGAAGGTCAGGCCGGCCTTGAGGCCGAAGTAGACGTTCGCGGCCGTGAAGACCAGGGTGATGAGGATGCCCAGCACGATGCCGCGCAGGGTCAGTTCGCTCCCGAGCGGGATGGCGGGGTGGGTCGTGGGCGTCTGAGACGAGCTCATGGCACGGCTTCCTTGTTGGCAGTGGAGGGCCCGCCGCGGACGGGCGGGCCTCGGAAGCCGGGATCATCGCCTGAGCCGGCGCCGGCGGGATCGGGGCGACTACGGGGGCCGGCGGCGGATCAGGGGGGCCGGGCGGCTGTCGCCCACGGGTCAGGTCTTGCCTGGGCGGCGCGGCGGCCGCCGATCAGGCCGCCGGGCCGGGCGGGCGCAGGCGATGCACCATGAGGTCCTTGTCCAGCACGCGGCCGTCCGGCAGCACGATGGCGCCCTCCAGGCGGCCGTAGCGAGTGAAGCCGCAGCGCTCGTAGAGGCGGCGGGCCGACTGGTTGCTGCGGGTCACGCTGAGGGTGACGAGCTGCAGGGCGTCGTCCTGGACCAGCAGGGCGAGGGCGGCCTGCATGAGCGCGCGGCCGATGCCCCGGCCCTGCGCGGCGTCGGCCACCATCATCCCGACGATGTGGGCGATGTGGCGGATCTTGGCGCGGCCGTCGCGCTCGGCGGAGAGGGCGCCCAGCAACTGCGGGCCGTCCCAGGCCAGCAGCGTGAAGAGGCAGGCACCCGCGCCGGTGAGGCGGCTGCGGTAGCTCTCGGCGTCCCGGCCGCGCTCGGTGGCGGCGTCCGAGGTGAAAGCCTCCTCGTGCTGCGCCAGCATGGCGTCGCGCAGGGCCTTGTAGGCGAGGAGGTCGCCCTCGCGCATCAGGCGGATCTCCAGCGTCGGCGGCAGGCGGGTGGCGGCAGAAGAGGCGAAGCGGGGCGCGGCGGGAGTGAGCATGGCGCCAAGCATAGGTGATGACCGGCGCGGGACTGTCAGGACTTGCAGCTACGCAAGGCGGGGGCGTTCGCGATCATGGCCCCGCTGTACCTCATCCCGTCCACTTCCACGCATCGAGGACACCATGACCCTGACACGCCCCCTCATCGCCGGCCTGCTTGGCGCCGCCCTGCCGGTACTCGCGCTGGCCCAGACCGGCCCCGGCGCCCATGCCCTTCCCAAGCCCGTGACCGTGGCGCAGCCCGTCGCCGCGGACCTGCGATTCAGCGTCGACCCGCGCCAGGCGCTGGGCACCAGCGAGCGCCGCATCAGCCAGCAGGTCCGCGCGACCGGGGCGGACTTCGTCAAGGTGCACTTCGCCGAGTTCCGCCTGCCGGCCGGCGCCCACGTGCTGGTGGCTTCCGCCGACGGCCGGGAGGTGCACCGCTATGACGCCCTGCCCGAGGCCTCCGCCGCCAACCGCACCTTCGACCGCAGCCAGGGGGAGGACGGCGTGACGCGCTTCGCGGCGCTCTCGGTCTTCGGCGAGAGCGCGACGGTGACGCTCGTGCTGCCGGCGGGCGTGGCCTGGGGCGCGTCGAATGCCCTGCGCATCGACCAGTTCCACGCGGGCCGCATGGCCGAGGCGGAACGCACGACGCTGTCCGTCTGCGGGACCGACGAGCGCAAGGCGCCCGCCTGCTTTGCCAGCACCTACCCGACGCAGGTGGACCGCACCCGCCCCGTGGCACGCCTGCTGATGGCGGGCAGCAGCCTTTGCACGGGCTGGCGCGTGGGCCCGGACAACCGCATGTTCACGAACAACCACTGCTTCGCGGACCAGTCGACACTCACCAACACCGAGGTCTGGTTCAACTACCAGTACACCACCTGCGGCGGCAGCACGCTCGCCACGGTGACCAAGGTGACCGGCGGCACGCTGCTCAAGACCGACTCGACGCTGGACTACACGCTCTTCACGATCAACAACTTCGCCAACGTGGCCAGCTTCGGCTACCTCGGCCTCGAGGTGCGCGACCCGGTGCTCAACGAGGCGATCTACATCGCCCAGCACGGCGGCGGCAGCCCCAAGCAGCTGGCCGTCACGAGCGACCAGGACGGCGGCGGCAACTGCAAGATCAACAACGCCAACGCGAACGGCAACGGCACGGGCACCGACGTGGCCTACTTCTGCGACACCGAGGGCGGCTCGTCCGGCTCGCCCGTGATCGCCGGCAGCAGCCACAAGGCCCTGGCCCTGCACCACTTCGGCGGCTGCACCAACCAGGGCGTGAAGATCAGCAAGATCTGGCCCCAGGTGGCGACACACTTCAACAACCAGGTCCCGAACGGCGACAGCGGCGGCGGCACCAACACGCCGCCGGTGGCCAGCTTCACCAGCAGCTGCACGGGCCTGACCTGCACCTTCTCCGGCGCGGGCTCGAGCGACGCCGACGGCAGCATCGTCAGCTACGCCTGGAACTTCGGTGACGGCAGCACCGGCAGCGGCCTGCAGCCGGCCCGCACCTACGCGGCCGCCGGCAGCTACACCGTCAATCTGACCGTCACCGACGACAAGGGCGCCAGCGCGAGCAAGTCCGCCAGCGTGACCGTGACGGGCACCGGCAGCGGCTTCCCCAAGACCAATCTCGCGGCGGCCAAGGGCAGCTGGCTGACCTATACCTACACGGTGCCGGCCGGCGTGAGCAGCGTCACCTTCACCAGCGGCAGCGGCAGCGGCGATGCGGACCTCTACCTGCGCAAGGGCGCCGCGCCCACGACCAGCAGCTACGGCTGCCGCTCCTGGGGCAGCACCACGGCCGAGACCTGCACACTGGCCGTGGCCGCGGGGGATGTCGTCTACGTGGGGCTGTATGCCTACACGGCGTTCTCGGGGGTCACGCTGAGCCTGAAGTAGTCGCCGGGCCGGCGTGACGACGGACGGGCCCCGCGGGGCCCGTCGCTCATCCGGCGTGCTCGCGCCAGCGGGCATCGAGGGCGGCCAGCGCCTCGGGGGTGTTGGCATTGGCCAGCGTGAGGGCGTCCGCGGGGCGGTCGAAGCGCACGCGGACATGAGGCTGGCTTGTGAGCCACTGGCCCAGCCGCCGCTCGCCGGCCGCCAGCGCCGCCGCCAGCGGCGGCGCCAGCGAGCGGTGCATCAGCGCGAAGGCCGGATGCAGCCGCCAGCCGCCGCGCTCCTCGTCCGGCCCCTCGACCAGCGCCACGAGCGCTGCCGGCGCCGCCTCGAGCGCGGCGGCCAGGCGCGCGGCGAGGTCCGGCACCACGGCAGGGCTGTCGCAGGGCACGCTCAGCAGCCAGTCCGTGCCGGCCGCCTGCAGGCCCGTCAGCAGCCCGGCCAGCGGGCCCAGGAAGCCGGGCACCTCATCGGCCAGCACGGGCGCACCCAGCGCGGCGTAGGCCTCGGCATGCCGGTTGGCACTGATCAGCACCGACGCCACCTGCGGCGCCAGCCGTTCGAGCGCGTGCGCCGCCAGCGGGCGGCCCTGCAGCGGCAGCAGGCCCTTGTCCTGACCGCCCATGCGCCGGCCTTCGCCGCCGGCGAGGATCAGCCCGGTGATCTGCGCCGGCGTGGGCGCCGGGCGGGCCGTGAGTGCCTCAGACACGGGGTCGCGGCCGGTCATCGGCCGGGCTCGGGCGGTGGGTCTCCTCGGGGAAGTCGTCCCCCAGCACCTGCCGCCCCTTCATCACCGCGAGGATCCACGTGCCGATCAGCCACGTCAGCACCATGCTCAGGCTGAAGAGGATGGCGCCCATGACCATGTAGTCCACCAGCAGCTGCTGCCGTTCCGCGTCGTTGTGCAAGCCGGGCTGCTGCCCCAGCTTGATCCAAGCGCCCAGCAGCCAGGGCACCAGGAAGCTGAGCACCGTGAACAGCAGCGCCCGCCGCCGCACCGCCGGCGTGAACCAGTCCGTGAGGGCCTGCTGGAAGTGTTCGGGAGGAGAGGGCGGCATGGGGAACTCGCGGTCAGTCAATGCGCCCTGCCGCGGGCAATCCGTGCACCCGGCCAGCATGCCCCACCAAACGCCCCACCAACCGGCCCGCGCCAGCCGGGCCCCCCAGCGACGGCCGAGGATCCGGCTTCGCCGGTCCTACGGCCGTGCCCCCGGGGGGGCCGGCGAAGCCGGTAGGGGGGGAGCCCATCATCCGCCGATGTAGTGCATCTCGATCCGCCGCTGCCCGCTCCCCGGCTCGGCCGAGAGCTGCGAGCGCAGCTCGGAGTAGCGGTCCGCGCGCCGGTTCCACAGGCCGGCCAGCGTGGCGGCGAGGGCGTCGTCGTCGAGCCGGTCCTGACCGCGCTCACCGCGCAGCAGCGCGCGCAGGTCATGGCCGCCGCTGGCGAAGAGGCAGGTGTAGAGCTGGCCCTCGGTCGAGAGCCGCGCGCGGTTGCAGTCCCCGCAGAAGGCCTGGGTGACGCTGGAGATGAGGCCGATCTCGCCCGAGCCGTCGGCATAGCCCCAGCGCTCGGCCGTCTCGCCCGGCGCGCTGGCCGAGAGCGGCACCAGCGCCCAGTGCTCGCGCAGCCGCGCCAGCACTTCGGCGGAGGGCAGGACCTCGTCCATGCGCCAGCCGTTGCTCGCGCCGACGTCCATGTACTCGATGAAGCGCAGGATCACGCCCGTGCCCCGGAAATGCCGGGCGAGCGGGACGATCTGGTCCTCGTTCGTGCCGCGCTTGACCACCATATTGACCTTGATGGGCCCGAGGCCCGCGGCCTGCGCGGCCTCGATGCCCGCCAGCACCTCGCCCACCGGGAAGCCGACGTCGTTCATGCGCTGGAAGATGGCGTCGTCCAGCGCATCCAGGCTCACGGTGACGCGCCGCAGGCCGGCATCCTTGAGCGCCCGGGCCTTGCGGGCGAGCAGCGAGCCGTTGGTCGTCAGCGTGAGGTCCAGCGGCTGGCCCTCGGGCGTGCGCAGGGGCGCCAGCAGCTCGACGAGGCGCTCCACGTGCTTGCGCAGCAGCGGCTCGCCACCCGTCAGCCGCAGCTTCTGCACCCCCAAGCGCACGAAGACGCGGGCGAGCCGGGTGATCTCCTCGAAGCTCAGCAGCTCCCCGTGCGACAGGAAGGGGTGGTAGTGGTCGAAGACCTCCTTCGGCATGCAGTAGCTGCAGCGGAAGTTGCAGCGGTCCGTCACCGAGATGCGCAGGTCGCGCAGAGGCCGACCGCGGGCGTCCAGCAGGGCGGCGCCGGGCGCGGGCAGGGCGATCCCGGCCGGCAGCGGCGGCACCGGGGAGCGCTGGCGCTGGTCCAGCAGGGGGATCACACGTTCGGACATGGCGGCCATTGTGCCGCGCGCCGCCGCCCGGCGCCGCGGCAAGGGAAATCGGCTTGAGCCAAGTCAAGCGAAGCCCTCGCCGGTGATGGGCGGCGGCGGGCGGCGACGAGCAGCGGCATGCCCTGCGATCCGGGCCGACAGCGGTGACAAGTCACACAAGCGCCCCTCGGCGGGCCGCGCCGTCAGCTTCAGGCAGGCTCGGCCGCCATCATGGAGGGCATGTGTGCCCACCGCCCGCCGCCCCGGCCTCCAACCCGCCGCGCCTGCCTCCGGGCGCTGCTGGCCACCGGCGCCGGCGGCCTGCCGGCCTGGGCCTCCCCGGTGCCGGGCCTGGACCAGCTCCTCGGCTATGCGCATTCCCTGCCGCCCCTGAGCTACGAGGAAGGCGGGCGCGTCCAGGGCCTTTTCGTCGACCTGTTCCGCGAGCTGGCCGCCCAGCTGGGCCTGCCGGCGGCGGTCGAGATCCAGCCCTTTCTGCGCCTGCAGCAGTCCGCCATGCTCGGCCCGAGCGTCGTCGCCTTCCCGCTGGTGCGCCTGCCCGAGCGCGAGGAGATGTACCAGTGGATCGGCCCGGTCCTGCGCCGCCGCGTGATGCTCTACCGCCTCGCCCAGCGCCAGGACCTCGAGTTCAAGGGCTGGTCGCGCCTGGGCAGCGCGCAGGTGGTGGTGAACAAGGGCACCGCCACGCACCGCAAGCTGCTGGAGGAGTTCCACGTGCCGGCCGCGCAGCTGCAGGTCTCGGTCAACTATGCGACGGCGGTGCGCATGCTGGTGGCGGGGCGGGCCGACTTCATGGCCATGAACGAGCTCGCCGCGGTCTGGGCGGCCCGCCAGCAGGGCCTGCCGAGCGATGCGCTGCGGCCCGTCCAGGAGCTCGACGGCGACGGCGCCTACTGGTTCGGCGTGGTCCCCGGCGCCAGGCCGCTCGCCCAGGCGCTGCAGGAGGGGCTCGATCAGCTCCGGCGGCAGGGCCGGGTGGAGGCGCTGCGGCGGCAGTACGGCGTCTGAGACGCCGGCGCATGGCTGCGCCGAAGGGCGCCGAAGTCCATCCCAAAGACGTTGGATGTAAGGTCTTACAGGCGTGACTTTGCGCATCCAATAACGGATCAGTTCCCGTGCCAGACTCGCGCCGCCCGGCGAGGGAGCCGGGCATTTCACACATTGGAGAACCCCATGACTCAAGAAATCAAGACCCCGGCCCCCGTGGCCGTGCAAGCTGAGCGCGTCCTGGCCCGCAAGCTGGCCGTCGAGCTGAGCACCGAAGAGCTGCAGCACGTGGCGGGCGGTCACGTCCCCGAGAAGGGCGAGACCTGCAGCGGCAGCGACTGCGACGTGGCCAAGTAAAGCCTCCAGGGCATGGCCCGCGGCCTGCCGCGCGGCTATGCCCCCTGACATCATGAATCTCGACGTCCTGATTTCCACGGTGCCCGATGACATCCATGCGGGCACCGTTTCCCTCGCCCTGGAGCAGCACGGCGCCCGCGTTCAGCGCTGGTATCCCTCCGCCTACCCGCTGGGGGACACGCTGTCCTTCCAGATCGACGCCCAGGGCCGTGCCGCGAGCCACCTGACGGCGCATGGTGCGCCGCTGCCGTTCGAGGAGTCCCGCATCGGCGCCTTCTGGTACCGCCGCCAGGGGCTGCCCACGCTGTCGCCCGCGCTGCACCCGGCCGACGTCGGCATGGCGCTGAAGTCCACCCAGCGCATCACGGACGACGCCATGGCCCGGCTGTCGCAGCGCGCGGGCCTGCCGGTGAATCCGTTTCACCAGGCCGATGTGGTCGAGCGCTCCAAGATGCTGCAGCTGCGCCAGGCCCTGGCCCTGGGGCTGGCCTGCCCGCCGACGCTCATCAGCAATGACCCCGACGAGGTCCGCGCCTTCATCCGCCGGCACGAGGGCGAGGTCGTGTTCAAGTCTCTCTACTTCTCGGTCTGGGACAGCGACGCTGGCCAGGCTACCAACTTCACCGCCGCCGTGGGCGAGGCCGACCTGCCCAGCGACGCCATCCTGCGCTCCTGCCCCGGCATCTTCCAGCGCCGCGTCGAGAAGTCCCATGAGCTGCGCGTGGTGGTCATGGGCACGCACGTGACGGCGCTGCAGCTGGACTCGCAGTTCGCGGACCGCTCGCGGCTGGACTGGCGCGTCCTCGGGGGTGAGGTGCCGATGCGCCCCGTCACCCTGGCGCCCGCGCTGCGCCAGCAGTGCATCGACCTGATCCAGGGCCTCGGGCTGTGCTTCGGCAGCATCGACCTCATCGTCGATGTCGACGGCCGGGCGGTGTTCCTCGAGGTGAACCAGCAGGGCCAGTTCCTGTGGCTGGAGGAGCATTGCCCCGAGGTGCCGCTGAGCGACACCATGGCGCAGTTCCTGCTCTCGGGGGATCCGCACTTCGCCGGCCCGCCGCGCTCGCCGCGCCTGTCGTTCAACGCGGCCCGCGACGCGGCCTGGGACCTCATCCAGCAGGATCTGAAGGCCTACGACTTCCCGCTGGTCCGCAACGACGCCTTCGTGGCCGAGCCGGCCTCGGAGTTCGGAGCGCAGACATGAGGCCGCCACGCTCGTCCCGGCGGCGGGTGCTGCCCGCGCTGGCGCTGGTGCTGAGCACCTGGCTCGGCGCGGCGCAGGCGGCGCCGGCTGATGTGCAGGCCCAGCTCCAGGCCTGGCGCGAGCAGGACCAGGCCATGATGGGCCAGCCCGAGGGGCCGGCCACGCAGGCCGAACGCCGGCAGCTGACCGAGCGCTTTCGCCAGTGGGTGAAGGCGCACGGCTGGCCCTTGCGATCGGAGGTCGGCGCCTCGGGGGCGCAGTCCGCCTGGTTGCTCGTGCAGCATGCCGACCATGACTTGGCCTGGCAGCGCGAGGCCCTGGGCCTGATGGAAGCGCTGCTGCCGCGCGGCGAGGTCAACCCCAGCGACCTGGCCTACCTGCGGGACCGCGTGGCCATGGCCACGAACGGGCGCCAGTCCTACGGGACGCAGGGGGCGTGCCAGGGGCCGGGGCAGTGGGAGCCCTTCGCCATCGAGGCGCCCGAGTCTCTCGAGCGCCGGCGTGAGGCGATGGAGCTTGGGCCCATGAGCCGCTACCGCGCCCAGGCCTCGCGCGTGCTGTGCAGCGCCGAGCGCCTGGCGGCCAAGGCCGTCGCGCCCGCGAAGGCGGGGTCGGCAGCGCCGTAGAAAGGTGCCGTAGAAAGGCGCCACGCGATGCCGGGCCGCGTCGCGTGGCATCGCGTGGCATGGCATGGCGTGGCATGGGGCCGGCACAATGCCGCCCATGGACATCGACTACCGCCTCGCCCTGCCCGAGGACATCGCCGCCTGCGTGGACCTGCGCGGCCGCACGCGCGAGAACGCCGTTCCGCCGGAGCGGCTGGCCGCGCTGGGCGTCACCGTGGCATCGTGGTCGGCGCAGGTGCGCGAGGGCGAGCTCGTGGGCCACGTGGCCTGGCAGGGCGCGCAGATGGCGGGCTATGCCTTTGGCGACGTCGGCACCGGGGAGGTCGTGGTGCTGGCCCTGCTGCCGGCCTTCGAAGGCCAGGGCATCGGCGCGGCCCTGCTGGAGCGGCTGGTGAGCGATCTGCGGACGCGAGGCCACCGGCGCCTCTTCCTCGGCTGCTCCAGCGACCCGGCGGTGCGCTCGTACGGCTTCTACCGGCACCTGGGCTGGCGGCCTACCGGACGCCGCGACCGCCTGGGCGACGAGGAGCTGGAGCTGCTGCCTGAGAGCGCCTGAGCCAGCCACCCGTGCACACGGACCTGCACCCGCACCCGCGTCGTCAGCGCGGCGCCGGCAGCGGCAGGAACTCCATCGTCCAGTTCTCTTCCCAGCTCCGCCCGCCATCGGCGGAGAAGGCCTGGCTCCAGCGCGGCGGCTGACCGGGCTCGGCGAGCCAGATGAAACGCACGCGGATCGGCCGTCCGTCGAGGACGTCGTCGGCCAGGAACTCGCCCCGGTGGCCCGTGAAGCTGCCCACCACGGGCGTGTCCAGCTGGCCCGGCAGGCGGCCGTCCAGCCACCAGATGGACCACTGGCCGCGGCTCGCGTCGTAGGAGCGCAGGGCCACCGCCCGGACCTCGCCCTCGGGCAAGCCCAGCACGTTGTCCTCCAGGTTGCCGAAGCCGCCCAGCACGGGGCGGGTGGAGGAACAGCCCTCGAAGTGCACCCAGTCCTCGCAGCCCTTCAGGCGCTCGCGCAGCCGGCGGTGGCGCACAAGCCAGTCGCCGTGGATGAAGTCGAAGTCCCGCGGGGCGTCGGGGCGAAGGGGCAGAGGCATGTCGGCCTTTCTCGGCGTCAGGAGCACAGACCCTGCAGCCTACGGCGTCGTCCTGACAGGCCGTGTCAGCAGGGCGCTCCGCCCGCTCAGATCACGCCGCGGCGGACCTTGTCACCCAGGATGGTGATGCCGCGCTGGCCGTCCGCCAGGGGCGCCGTCACCAGGCCGAGGTCCTGCAGGCGTTGCTGGATGTGCTCCGGCACGATGCGGCCGCCGGGCTGTTGCGGCATGTACCAGAGGTGGTCGCGTTCTTCGGCGGTCAGCTGGACGGTGGGAAATTCTTGGCTCATGGGGTGCACGTTACCAAATCCGCGCCCGCGCCCTCCATCAGAGGCCGGCCAGGACGCGTCGCACGGCGGCGATGCGGGCCGCCGGCTGGTCGTCGAACATGAAGTGGCCGGCGTTCAGCGACTCGCGTCGGAGGCGGCCCGGTCCCGCACTGGCATCGCTTCCATCATGGACCTGCCGCCCCGCTTCTGGCGGGCCCGCTGAATCATGGCCTCCTGGGGCTGGCTGGCTGCGGCCCAGGCCTGGGCGGCGCGCTCCCATTCGCCCGTGCCCATCACCTGGCGGAGCATCTCGTGCAGCCGGCCGCTGGCGCCGCAGAGGTCCGGCTTGCTCTGGTCGAGCAGCTGCTCGAATTCCGCCGCATTGGCGTCCATCAGGGCTTCTGAGAGGACCTCGTAGCGCTCGCCGCGCCGCTCCCATTGCGCTCGCTGGGCGTCGTCGACGGGCACGGCCTGGCGCGCGAGGGCCAGGGCCAGGGCGCGGTGCATCAGGTTCGGCTGGTCCCACATCAGCCCGGCCATGTGCGCGCAGGCGCCAGCGGGCGCTGCGGGAGCGCGTCCCGGCTTGCACGCCTCCACCAGGGGGTGGAAGTTGGGCAGGGGCACGTCCATGACCCGCTGGCTCAGTAGCTCAGCTTCCGCCGATTGCTGCAGCCCCGGTGTGCGGGCCTGGGCGAGCGAGGCCACGACCTGGGACAAGGCCAGGCTGTAGTCGTCGGCGCGCGTGGCCTCGCGGCCCATGCGTTCGATCAGGTAGCTCACCTGCTCCGGGGTCTGCTGCTTGTCCTTGAGCTGGGCCATCCAGGCCATGAGGTTGTCGGGCTCCAGGCGCGCCCACTGCGCGGCATCCACCATCCGGCAGCCCTCGGCCTTGCAGGGGCGGGCGAGCGCCAGGGCGGTCACCATGGGGTCGGTGCTGCGCCGCGCCAGGTCCTGCAGGTGGGCGCGGCTCGGGGTGTCCCCGGCGAGGTAGTCGCCGATGGCCTGGGAGCGCACGTCGCTGCGGGCCCGGAGCGTCCGGATCCAGTCCTGCAGGCGCTGGGCCCGCGCGGCGTCCATGATCTGCTCGCCGTCGCTGGGGGGATCGCCACCGGCCGTGGCATGGTCGTCCTTGCTCGCGGCCTCCCGAGCCCGTGCGTCCTTCATCATTTCCGTGGCGCCGTAGCCGCACCAGTCCGCGGCCATGCGTCGGGCACGAGGGGAGAGTTGCGCGAAGGCATCGCCCGTCGCGAGCGCCGGTGCGGAAGCCGCCGAGGCGGGCTGCATGGCGGGCAATGGCGGGGAGGCTTGCGGGGCCGGGCGGGGTGCCGAGGCGACGCCGGCCGCCGCGGCGTTGACGACACGGTTTTCGGCTGGCGACTCGGACAGGGCCCGATACCCCAGTCCAAGGGCCAGGCACAGGGCAAGGCCCGTCAGGCCGGCGATGGTTCTTTGAGTCCTCTTCATGTGCGCTTCCCGGGGCGGGAGTGTAGAGGCAGGCGGGCATCGGTGACGCAGGCATGCGCACCTGGGTACGCGAGACGACCCGCGCCCGACGTCACGTCGACGCGCCTTGCCTAACGCATCAGATGAACGGTAAATTGCCGCCCATGCGCAAACACCCGACGATCACCGCCCGCGGCCTTCTTCGACCCGTTCTCGCTGCAGTGCTGGCCTGGGTGGGCCCCCAGGGCGCCTGGGCCGCCGAGGCGGTGGACTGCGGGGCGGCCTTCCAGGCTGCCGCAAGGACGCTGCCGGCGCTCACCTGGCAGACCTTCGACCAGGACCCGGCCAGCGGCTGGCGTCAGCTTGATGCGCGGGGCTGCCGCGTCGAGGCGTTGCGGCTGATGCAGCGCTTCATCGCCATTGAGCAGTCGCGCATCAACACGGTCCGCTGGCACATGGCGCAGAACCTCGCCCTGCTGGGCAGATCGGCCGAAAGCATCGAGCAGGCCCGCCAGACCCTCATGCCGGCCGACGAGGCGGCGAGCGCCGCGGCGGCCGGCTTCGACTGGAACGCCTACGTCAACGGCACCATCGCGTTCCTCGAGGGGCGATTCGACGCGCTGCCCGCGCTGGCCCGCCAGCTCGAGCGCCATCCGAACGACGCCGCCAATGCCCGCATCCTGCGCCGTCTGGAGCGCTGTGCCGGCAAGTCCTACCAGGAGGCGATGGAGTCGCCGGCGTGTGGGGCGGAGGCGGGGGGTGACGGGGACGCGGGCAGGTCCTAGGGGCTCAGCAACGCAGCGTTCGTTGCTGCTGTCGGAGTTCGAGCAGCTGCTTCTGGATGGCCTTGCGTTCCTGCCCGATGCTGGTCCTTTCCCGGGCCTCCCACTGCGGCAGCGTCTGGTCCAACCACTGGCAGCGCTGCCGCGCCTCCATGCTGAGCGGAAGGCGCCGCTCCACGACGGCCATCTCCTGTGCGGTCTTGCCTGTGAGGGGTCTGACGGCGCCATACAGCTGCTCGTTGAAGTGCTCGCGTCGCACGTCCTGGCCGATCAGTTCCTGCCCGGTGGACTTGTTGAGACCCCGGGTGGGTTCCAGTTGGAGGCGCTCGGCGCCTTCGCAAGGCGCATCCGAGTACGAGGTCTTGCCGTTCACCGTGCACTTGTAGGCCGTTCGGCTCGGAGGCGGCAGGTGCTGCGCGTTGCAGGTGCTGATGGCGGTCAGCACGAGAGCGAGCCGGGCGGCGACCGGCAGGACGCGCCCGCGGCGGGAGGCTGCGATCGTCCGCGGGACATCCTTCATCGCTCGATCCTCCGGTGAACGGTCACGTGCCCTTCTTTCGTTTCACCCAGGCTCCCAGTCCGTCGGTGACCGACCGGACCTTGCTCTGGACGTGCGCCTTCACCTGATCGCTCCCCTGAAGCGCGTCCTTGGCCCACGACGACGCCGAGGCGGTGTGCGCCTTGACCTGCGCCAGCGTCCGGTCCGTCGCGGCGGCGATCTCGGTCTGCGTCGGCAGCCGCTCCTGCGTCCACTGCCGGGCGACGCTGGCCGCCTGTGCGCCAGTGCTGCTGGCCTTGCGCACCCCCTTCAGCGCCCCCTCCCGGGCGGACTGCCAGGCCGCGCTCCAGGCGGCGGGCGGTGCCTGAGCGATCAGCGACGACGTCCGCTGCAGCGCCGCCTGCTCCTGCTCCGACAGCGGGCCGGCCGCCTCCAGCATCTCCTGGAGGAAAGCGCCCAGGTCCTTGGCCACCGCCGCATGGTTGCAGTCCGGATTGGCGTGGAGAAACTTCGACAGCTCCAGGGCCATGTCATCCAGAGAGCCCGCCGCAGCCGCCGGTTCGATCAGGGTGATGGCGTGCGTCACGAAGGCCGTGTCCATGCCCCATTCTTCGACCAGATGCGTCAGGAGTGCCTGCCGTTCGGCATCCTCGATCTGGCCATCGACCGCTGCGAGACGCAGCGAGATGGGCGCGATGAGATCGAACAGCGCCAGGCCCAGGGCGTCAAGGGGCGTATTGAGGAATCGCGGGATCTCGACCACTCGCGAGGCCCGGGCATCGCCCAGCCAGCGATAGAGGCCGTAGCAGGCGCCGCCGGAAGCCAGAGCGGCCAGGGCCACCCAGCCCACCGGCGTCGCGGCCGCCCCGATGCCCAGCGCGCCCATCAGGCCCGAGGGCGCGAAGAAGGCCCCAGCGACGAGCGAGGACTTCGCCACGGCGGCGCCCGTCCCGGCCGCGCCGAGCACGTCCCAGAGCTCGCGCGCCTTGTTGACCATGCGCATGGAGGTGTAGGCGTCCTCCCCGATGGCCAGCTTGGCCTTGAAGCGCAGCGGCTCGGCAATGATCTGCTCGAGGTGCGCGAAATCGTCCAACGTCAAGCGGTCAGCCATGGCGGGCTCCCGGGGCCGCTCAGGCGGCCAGGCCGGAGAAGCCGGCGGCGAAGGCGCGAACGCGCTCGGCCAGATCCGGGGTGTCCAGCTCGGCCTTGGCGCCCCAGGCGATGCCCAGCGCCGCGGCCAGGGGGGCCAGCGCAGGCCCGATCACTGCGCCGAGGACCGGGACGGCCGCGAGCAGCATGGCCACGACGACTGCCACCAGCGCCGTGAAGGTGAGCGTGGGGAAGTGCTTCATCAAGGACAGCACGAAGTCGATCAACTTGCGCCCGATGCGCAGCACCTGCTCACCGACCTTGCTGGCCAACTTCAGCAGGTCGGCCAGAACGGCCTTGGCGTCCGCGGAAATCGCCAGGCCCTCGATCTTGCGGAGCAGCTGGCTGTCAGACTGGCTGGTGGTATTGATAAAGCTGGCGACGGTGTCGGCGCGGGTTTCCATGTCGTTCTCCCTGTGAACGGGCGATTATGTATCGACATGTGAACAGCGGCGCCCGGCCGGCGCGAGCGTCAATGCAGGCGCTGCACGGCTTCCTTCACGATCGGCAACAGCGCCGCCGTCTCGGCGTGGCCGGCGTCGAGGGCGCCAAGGAACTCGCGGCGCATGCGCGGCTCCCAGAACTTCTGGATGTGCAGGGCAATGCCCTCGACGGCCTCGGCGTGGTCGGGCATGGCCTGGAAGAAGGTGCCGATCTGGTTGGCCATGCGGACGAGTTTTTCGATGTCCATGATGTGTGGGAATGCAGGCGTTCAGTGGGTCGGGCCGTGACCCGAGGCGCCGCCGGAGGGGGGGATCGGCAGGGGCGCGGCGTCGAGGTCCAGGCGCTCGGGATGGCAGTAGACCACCAGGTCCTGCCCGCGGGCGAAGCCGACGAGGGTCATGCCGGCCTGGGTGGCGGTGGTGACGGCAAAGCTGGTGGGCGCGGAGACGGCCGCCAGCAGCGGCACGCCGGCCATGGCGGTCTTCTGCACCATCTCGAAGCTGGCGCGGCTGGTGACGGCAATGAAACCGTCGCCCGCCTTCACGCCCATGCGGGCCAGGGCGCCGATGAGCTTGTCCAGCGCGTTGTGACGGCCGACGTCCTCGCGCAGCCAGCGCAGCTCGCCGTCCGCCGAGCACCAGGCCGCGGCATGCACGGCGCCGGTGGCCTGCTGCAGGGTCTGCTGCTCGCAGAACTGACTCATGGCGTGAGCGATGGCCTCGCGGCGCAAGACCTGACCCTCATTGACGGGCGCCAGCGCCGGCAGGTCCCGCGCGACGTGCGCCAGGCTCTCGGTGCCGCACAGGCCGCAGCCCGTGCGGCCGGCCAGCGTGCGCCGCCGCTCCTTGAGCCGGGCGAAGGCGCCGCTGGCGATGTCCAGCTTCAGGGTGATGCCCTGCGGGCCCGGCACCTCCTCGACGGCGTACAGCTCGTCCGGGCGCTGCAGGATGCCCTCGCTGAGTGAGAAGCCCAGCGCGAAGTCCTCCAGGTCCAGCGGCGTGGCCAGCATCACGGCGTGGCTGACGCCGTTGTACTCCAGCGCCACGGGGACCTCGTCCGCCACCCAGTCGAGCAGCTCCGCGCTGTGGCCGCCGCGCACGCGCCGCACCGGCAGGACGCGGGCGCCCTCGCAGAAGTCGGGGGCGACCGGCGCGGGAGCCAGGGGCGGGCGCTTCATCTGGGGCTCACTTGCCGCCATGCACGGCTTCCGCGGGTGATGAGGGGCTCTGGGCCGCGTGCAGCAGCTCCTGCTGCAGGGCGTCGAAGCGGTTGAACTCCATCTGCCACGGCGAGAGGTGCTGCGCCTGCATCACCTTCATCACCTGCACGGCGGTCACCTTGTACTCGGGGCAGTTGGTGGCCCAGTCCGAGTTGTCCGTCGTGATGACGTTGGCACCGGACTCCGGGAAGTGGAAGGTCGTGTAGACGACGCCCGGCTGCACGCGCTCGGTGACGACGGCCCGCAGCACGGTCTCGCCCGCACGGCTCTGGATGCCCGCCCAGTCGCCGTCGGCAATGCCGCGCTCCTCGGCGTCGTGCGGGTGGATCTCCAGCACGTCCTCACTGTGCCACTGGCTGTTCTCGGTGCGGCGCGTCTGGGCGCCCACGTTGTACTGGCTCAGGATGCGGCCCGTGGTGAGCAGCAGCGGGAACTTGCGCGTGACCTTCTCGTCCGTCGGCACGTACTGGGTGATGATGAAGCGGCCCTGGCCGCGCACGAACTTGCCGACGTGCATGATGGGCGTGCCGGCCTCTTCCGTGCTGTCGTTGCAGGGCCACTGCACGCTGCCCAGGCGCTCGATCTTCTCGTAGCTCACGCCGGCGAAGGTCGGCGTGAGCGCCGCGATCTCCTGCATGATCTCCTCGGGATTCGCGTAGTTCATCGGGTAGCCCAGCGCCTGCGCCAGCTTCTGCGTGACCTCCCAGTCGGCGTAGCCGCCCAGCGGGGGCATCACCTTGCGCACGCGGCTGATGCGGCGCTCGGCGTTGGTGAAGGTGCCGTCCTTCTCGAGGAAGCTGGAGCCCGGCAGGAAGACGTGGGCGTACTTGGCGGTCTCGTTCAGGAAGATGTCCTGCACCACCACGCATTCCATGGCCATCATCGCGGCCGCCACGTGCTGTGTGTTGGGGTCGGACTGCACGATGTCCTCGCCCTCGCAGTACAGGCCCTTGAAGCTCCCCGACAGCGCGGCATCGAGCATGTTGGGAATGCGCAGGCCGGGCTCGGGGTTCAGCGTCACGCCCCAGGCGGCCTCGAACTGGCCGCGCACGGTGCTGTCGCTGATGTGGCGGTAGCCCGGCAGCTCGTGCGGGAAGCTGCCCATGTCGCAGCTGCCCTGCACATTGTTCTGGCCGCGCAGCGGGTTCACGCCCACGCCCTCGCGGCCGACGTTGCCGGTGGCCATGGCGAGGTTGGCGATGCCCATGACCATGGTCGAGCCCTGGCTGTGCTCGGTCACGCCCAGGCCGTAGTAGATGGCCGCATTGCCGCCAGTGGCGTAGAGCCGCGCCGCGGCGCGCACCTCGGCCGCCGGCACGCCGCTCGCGGCCTCCAGCGCCTCGGGCGAGTTCTCCGGGCGGGCGACGAAATCGCGCCACTGGGCGTAGCTCTTGGGGTCGCAGCGCTCGGCCACATAGGCCTGGTTGACGAGCCCCTCGGTGACGATCACGTGCGCCAGCGCGCTGATCACGGCGACGTTGGTGCCGGGCTTGAGCTGCAGGTGGTGGGCCGCCTGGATGTGCGGGCTCTTGACGAGGTCGATGCGGCGCGGGTCCACGACGATCAGCTTCGCGCCCTCGCGCAGCCGCTTCTTCAGGCGCGAGCCGAAGACCGGGTGCGCCTCGCTCGGGTTGGCGCCGATGACCATCACCACATCGGCCTTCTCCACGGACTTGAAGGTCTGCGTGCCGGCCGAGGTGCCCAGGGTCTGGCCGAGGCCGTAGCCGGTGGGCGAGTGGCAGACGCGGGCGCAGGTGTCGACGTTGTTGTTGCCGAAGGCGGCACGCACCAGCTTCTGCACGAGGTAGGTCTCTTCGTTGGTGCAGCGCGAGGACGTGATGCCGCCGATCGAGTCACGGCCGTGCTTCTCCTGGATGCGGCGGAACTCGCTGGCCGCGTGGTTCAGCGCGACCTCCCAGCTGACCTCCTGCCAGGGGTCCTGGATGCTGGCGCGGATCATGGGCTTGGTGATGCGATCCGGGTGCGTGGCGTAGCCCCAGGCGAAGCGGCCCTTGATGCAGCTGTGGCCCTCGTTGGCCTTGCCGTCCTTCCAGGGCACCATGTTCACGACCTGGCTGCCCTTCATCTCGGCCTTGAAGGCGCAGCCCACGCCGCAGTAGGCGCAGGTGGTGATGACGCTGTGCTCGGGCTGGCCGATCTGGATGACGGTCTTTTCCTGCAGCGTGGCCGTGGGGCAGGCTTGCACGCAGGCGCCGCAGGACACGCACTCGGAGTCCATGAAGGGCTGGTCCTGGCCCGGCGAGACGCGGGCCTCGAAGCCGCGGCCCGAGATCGTCAGCGCGAAGGTGCCCTGCGTCTCCTCGCAGGCGCGCACGCAGCGGTTGCAGACGATGCACTTGCTGGAGTCGAAGGTGAAGTAGGGGTTGGACTCGTCCTTGGGCAGGTCGCAGTGGTGCGCGCCGGCCTTCTCGCCGACGCCATAACGCACCTCGCGCAGGCCCACGACGCCCGCCTGCGTCTGCAGCTCGCAGTTGCCGTTGGCGCTGCAGGTGAGGCAGTCGAGCGGGTGGTCGGAGATGTAGAGCTCCATCACGCCCTTGCGCAGCTGCTGCAGTTTCGGGGACTGCGTCTTGACCTTCATGCCGGCCTCGGCGGGCGTGGTGCAGCTCGCGGGGAAGCCCTTGCGGCCGTCGATCTCGACGAGGCACAGGCGGCAGGAGCCGAAGGGCTCGAGGCTGTCGGTGGCGCAGAGCTTGGGCACCATCACGCCGGCCTCGGTGGCGGCGCGCATCAGCGAGGTGCCGGCCGGCACGGTGACGCTGTGGCCGTCGATCTCCAGGGTGACTTCGCGTTCGGATTCGCGGCGGGGCGTGCCGTAGTCGATCTCGTGGGTGTTCATGCTCATGCCTCCTGGGCGAGGGTCGCTTCGCTCGTCAGGCCGAAGTCCTGGGGGTAATGGTTGAGGGCGGACAGCACCGGGTAGGGCGTCATGCCGCCCATGGCGCACAGCGAGCCGTGCAGCAGGGTGTCGCAGAGGTCGCGCAGCAGCACGACCTGCTGCTCGCGCTGCTCGTTGCGGCGGATGCGGTCGATCACCTCGACGCCGCGCGTGGAGCCGATGCGGCAGGGCGTGCACTTGCCGCAGGACTCGATGGCGCAGAACTCCATGGCGTAGCGCGCCAGCTGCGAGAGGTCCGCGGTGTCGTCGTGCACGACGATGCCGCCGTGGCCCAGCACCGCGCCCATGGCGGCATAGGCCTCGTAGTCGAGCGGCACGTCCCACTGCGATTCGGGCACGTAGGCGCCCAGCGGGCCGCCCACCTGCACGGCCTTGATGGGCCGGCCCGTGGCCGTACCGCCGCCGAAGCCGTAGAGCAGCTCGCGCAGCGTGAGACCGAAGGCCTTCTCGACGAGGCCGCCGTGCTTGATGTTGCCCGCCAGCTGGAAGGGCAGCGTGCCGTGCGAGCGCCCCACGCCGTGGTCGCGGTAGAAGGTGGCGCCGCGGGCCAGGATCAGCGGCGCGGCGGCGAAGGTCAGCACGTTGTTGATGACGGTGGGCTGGCCGAAGAGGCCGGAAACAGCGGGCAGCGGCGGCTTGGCGCGGACCACGCCGCGCTTGCCCTCGAGGCTCTCCAGCAGCGCGGTTTCCTCGCCGCACACATAGGAGCCCGCGCCCTTGCGCACCTCCAGGTGGAAGGCGCGGCCGGCGCCCAGCAGGTTCGCGCCAAGGAAGCCGGCGGCCGTGGCGCGGGCGATGGCCTCGTTGAGCACCTCGATCGCCTGCGGGTACTCCGAGCGCACGTAGACATAGCCCCGGTCGGCCCCCACCGCCAGGCCGGCGATGGTCATGCCCTCGATCAGCATGTAGGGGTCGCCCTCCATGACCATGCGGTCGGCGAAGGTGCCGGAGTCGCCTTCGTCGGCGTTGCAGACGATGTACTTCTGCCGTGCCTCGGTCTGGAGGACGGTCCGCCACTTGATGCCCGCGGGGAAGGCCGCACCGCCGCGGCCCCGCAGGCCGGAGTGGGTGATCTCGGCCACGATGCCGGCGCCGTCCAGCTGCAGCGCCTTGCGCAGGCCCGCCCAGCCCTCGTGGGCCTCGTAGTCGGCCAGCGAAAGGGGGTCGGTGACGCCCACGCGGCGGAAGCTCAGGCGTTCCTGCAGCGCGAGGTAGGGGATCTGCTCGGTGATGCCGTGGCACAGCGCGTGCGCGCCGCCGCTCAGCAGCCCGGCGTCGAGCAGGCTGGGGATGTCGGACGGCTCGACGGGCCCGTAGGCCACGCGGCCCTGGGGCGTCTGCACCTCGACGAGCGTCTCCAGCCACAGCAGGCCGCGCGAGCCGTTGCGCACGAGCTCGATGGCCAGGCCGCGGCACTGGCACTCCGCCAGCAGCGCGGCGGCGACGTCATCGGCGCCCACGGCCAGCGCGGCCGCGTCGCGGGGAACGAAAACCTTCACGGGGGACATCACAGCCCCTCCTTTTCCAGCAGGGCGTCGAGCTTGGCGGCGGTCATCCGCGCATGCACGCGCTCGTTGAGCATCAGGGCCGGCGAGGAGGCGCACAGGCCGAGGCAGTAGATGGGTTCGATGGTCACGGCGCCGTCGGCGCGCGTGCCGTGCGAGGCGCAGCCCAGGCGCTGCTCGGCATGGGCCAGCAGCGCGTCGGCGCCGCGGGACTGGCAGGCCTCGGCGCGGCAGACCTGCAGCACCGTGCGGCCGGCCGGCGCCTGGCGGAAGAAGTGGTAGTAGCTGATCACGCCATGGACCTCGGCGCGCGACAGGTTCAGGTGCTCCGCGATCGCCGGCACGGCCTCGGGCGGCACATGGCCCGCGCGCTCCTGCAGCGCATGCAGCAGCGGCAGCAGGGCGCCCGGGGCGGGCGGGTGGTCGGCCAGCACGGCGGCCAGCGTGGCGTTCAGGGTGGGTTCCATGGCGAAGGATCCGGCAGCCGAAGCTGCTTGAATGGCGCTACCAGTAGCGCGGGTAGGCATTGTCCCTGCTGAGATTGTTATAGACGATCGCCACGCCGACCAGCAGCACGGCGCCGGCCAGCGTGGGCCACAGCAGGAAGCCCCAGCCGGGCTGGGAGAGAAACACGATCACCGGGTTCGAGCCCGCCGGCGGGTGCGGGAGGCGCAGCGCCAGCATGGCCGCGATGGCGAGCCCGGCCGCCAGGCCCATGGCCCACCAGTGCGGCCCGCACAGCTGCAGCACCAGCAGGCCGATGGCGCTGCACAGCAGGTGCCCGCCGATGACGTTGCGCGGCTGGCTGAAGGGCAGGTCCGGGAAGCCGAAGAGCATCACGCAGCTGGCGCCGAAGCTGCCCAGCACCCAGGGCTGGCCGCTGGCCACCGCCAGCAGCCCCACCGCCGCGATGGCGAGCACGCCGCCCACGCCGGCCTTGACGAGCGCCGGCAGGGGGGCGCGGGGCGGCACCGCGAGGTGGCCGCCGCGCAGGCGTTCGGCCCAGAAGGCCGGGGTCCAGACGCTGCTCATGCGCTCGTCCGGCCGCTCAGGCGAAGAACTTCATGACGCTCAGCACCGTCTTGTAGACGCCCCACGCCAGCGGGATGCCCACGGCGGCCCAGGCCAGCACGACCCACATCGGCGAGGTGCCGTGGAAGGTCATGGTGCCGGGGCCGATCTCGGCGGCGGCCGCGCGCTCGTGTGCCAGGCGCTTCTCCTGGGCCAGCTCGGCCTCGGTCATGAAGTGCTTGTCGGCCACGGGGCGGACCATCAGGTTGCAGATCAGGCCGATCACCAGCATGCCCACCAGGATGAACATGGTCTGGTTGTAGACCTGCTCGCGGGGGATGCCGAGGCCCAGCTGGTAGTCGCGCATGTAGTTCACGACCACGGGGCCGAGGATGCCGGCCGTGGCCCAGGCCGTCAGCAGGCGGCCGTGGATCGCGCCCACCATCTGGGTGCCGAACAGGTCGGCCAGGTAGGCCGGCACCGTGGCGAAGCCGCCGCCGTACATCGACAGGATCACGCAGAAGGCGGCCACGAACAGCAGCTTGTTGCCCGCGCCGGCACTGCCCGGCACGCTGGCGTAGAGCAGGCCGCCGAGCACGAAGAAGACCACGTAGGTCATCTTGCGGCCGAGCTTGTCGGAGAGGCTTGCCCAGAAGAAGCGGCCGCCGATGTTGAACAGCGACAGCAGCGCCGTGAAGCCGGCCGCCACGCTGGCGATGGCCGCCAGCTGCGCCTTGTCGAGCTCGCCGTACTTCTGCTGCAGGCCGATCAGGCCGCCGCCGAAGACTTCCTGCAGCATCGGGCTGGCCATGCCGATCACGCCGATGCCGGCGGACACGTTCATGCACAGCACCATCCACACGAGCCAGAACTGCGGGATGCCCCAGACCTTCTTCACGTGCACATGGCGCTGCGTGATCATGGCGTTGTTCGTCTGCGCGGGCGGCGGGGTCCAGCCCTCGGGCTTCCAGCCGGAGGCCGGGACGCGGTAGGACAGCGCGCCGCCCATCATGAAGACGAAGTACACCGCGGCCATCACGATGAAGGTCGAGGCCACGCCGACGTCCGTCGGGGTGGCGAAGGCCTTCATCAGCTCGGCGGCCAGGGGCGAGCCGATCATCGCGCCGCCGCCGAAGCCCATGATGGCCATGCCGGTGGCCATGCCGCGGCGGTCAGGGAACCACTTGATGAGGGTCGACACGGGCGAGATGTAGCCCAGGCCCAGCCCGATGCCGCCGATCACGCCGGAGCCCAGCAGCATCAGCCAGCACTGGTGCAGGTGCACGCCCAGCGCCGAGATCAGCATGCCGCCGCACCAGCAGACGGCGCTCACGACGCCGGCCTTGCGCGGGCCGGCGCGTTCCAGCCAGCCGCCCCAGATGGCGGCCGAGCTGCCCAGCAGCACGAAGAAGAGGGTGTACATCCAGCCGAGCGTCGAGACCTTCCAGTCGCAGCTCGTGACGAAGAGCTCCTGCCAGAAGCCGATCTCGGGGCCGCACTTCACGGCCTCCTTGATGCCCAGCGCCTTGGACAGCGGCAGCCAGAACACCGAGAAGCCATAGGCCATGCCGATGCACAGGTGGATGGCCAGGGCCGCGGGCGGCACCAGCCAGCGGTTGAAGCCCGGGGGGGCGATGATGCGTTCCTTGTCGAGGAAGCCGGGGGAGGTGTCGCCCACTGGGCGCGCGCCTCCGGTCAGAACCGTGGACATGCTGGTGTCTCCTGCGTGTTGTGCGCACTCGTGCGGTGCGGGGGCGAGTGTTGCCACGCCAGGGGGACGCGTCCAATTCTTTTACGTGATGAGACGATCAGCGTGCGAAATCAGGGTCCACCCTGATCACACGACATGAAGCGGCAACATCCCGGGGGGGCGCCATCCTGGCAGCACGCGGCGGGCCGCCGGGCCTGCGAGGCGGCGTCAGATCCGCAGATCGCCCGCGTGTTGCGCGGCCTGGGCCAGCCAGTCCGGGTCCTCGGCCAGCAGCAGGGCCGCCTCCAGCGCCTGCGAAGGCCGGCTGCTGCTGTGGAGCATGAAGGCGATGGGGATGCGCACCTCGGGCGCGGTGAGCGGCTGCGCCTCCAGCCCGCCCTGCTCGAGCACGGTGCCGAGCAGCGCCCCGGGCAGGACGCTGCACACGCCGCCCGCCTGCACCGCCGTCACCAGCGTGACGGTGGAGTTGGACTCGATGGCCGGCGTCACCTGGACCTGCGCCTCGGCGAAGGCGCGGTCGATGATGCGGCGGTTGTGCATCTCGGGGCTCAGCAGGCACAGCGGCAGGCAGGCCGCCTCGGCCCAGGTCATCGTGGGGCCCATCTGCAGGCCGCGCTGGCCGGGGATCTCGGCGCGGCGGACGAGGAAGTAGGCCTCGGTGTACTGCGGCAGCTGGCGCAGCGGCACGCGGGTCTCGGCCATGCGTTCGGTGTAGCCGAGGCCCAGGTCCAGGGCGAGCTGGTCCAGCCCGGTTTCCAGCTCGATGGAGCTCATCGATCGCAGCGTGGGCAGGATGCCGGGGTGGCGGCGCTGCAGCAGCGCCACGAAGCGCGCCGCGATCGGCATGGCCGTGGGCACCGCGCCGACCAGCAGGTGGCCCTGCGGCGCGCCGGCGCGGCTCTTGAGGTCCTGGTCCAGCAGCTCCTGCTCGCGCAGCACGCGCCGGGCGCTCTGCAGCACGCGCTCCCCCTCGGCGCTGAAGCCTTCGAAGCTGCGCCCGCGTTTGACGATGGCGCAGCCGTAGTGCTCCTCCAGCGCGCGCAGGGCGTTGGACAGCGCCGGCTGGGTCACGTGGCAGGCCAGGGCGGCGCGGCCGAAATGCTTGTGGTCGTCGAGGGCGACGAGGTAGCGCAGGGCGACGAAGAGGTTCATCAGACAGGGGTGGCCGGATCGGCCCAGAGTTCGGGCCGCCGCAGCGGGGTCTCGGGGGACAGCAGTGGATTGTCCAGCCGCAGCACGAGGCGGCGCGGGATCTCGAGGCGCTGCATCTGGGCCCGGAAGTGCTGGGAGAAGAGCGCCTGGAAGCTGCGGTCCGCGATGGCCCGCTCCAGGCCCTGGCGCAGGTCCTCGGCCAGCTGCGGGAAGCGCGGGCTGATGAAGAAGTAGTTGGCCGTGGGGTAGAGCAGCATCAGGCGCGGCGCGATGGCCAGGTCCAGCGTGCGGCCGAAGCGCTGCAGCTCGTTCTCGATCTCCATCACCGAGCGCGGGAAGTAGTCGATGCGCTCACGGGCCAGCATCTGGAAGAGCTTCTCGTACATGCTAGCGGTGCCCACGTTGAGGCCGTTGTGGCGCAGGATCTCGGTGTCGGGCCAGTCGTGCATCTGGCCGGCCTGCAGCTTGCGCAGCTGGTCGAGGCCGCGGATGCGGGCGAAGCGATCGAGGTCCCGGGCGCGCACCAGCAGCAGGCGCCAGCCGAGGATGCCGCGGTCCAGCGGGAGGCGTACGGGCAGCAGCGTCCGCTCGCGCTCGCGGCTGGTCATGCTCCACAGCAGGTTGATCTCGCCCCGCCCGAATTCCAGCTCGCGCAGGCCGCGCCCCTGGGTCATGGCCGTGCCGCTGGCGAGCACCTCGTAGGGCCGCGGCGACTGCGCCAGCGCCAGGCGCAGGACGTCCAGCATGTAGGCCAGCTGCGGGTCGTGGAAGGACTCGTGCTCGGGATAGACGATGCGCGTCGCGGCGGGGGCGTCCGAGGGCGCCGCGCCCGAGCCCGCACCCGCGAGGGCCTGCGCCTGCACGAGGCCCGGCGCCACCAGGCTCAGCACCACGGCCCGCCGGCTCACGGGCGGGGCGGACGTGGGCGACGGCGGGCGGGCGGGCATGCGGGCGGGGCGGGCCTTAGCCGAACTGCGCCGGATCGGCCCACAGCTCGGGGCGCTGCAGCGGGGTGGCGGCCGGCAGGGTGGGGTTCTTCATCGCGAACTCCCGGCGCTCGGGCAGGCGCAGCGGCTTCAGGCGCTGGCGGAAGTGGGTCATGAAGAGCGTCTGCAGGCTGCCGTCCTCCACTGCTCGCTCCAGGCCGCGCTGCAGGTCGGCGGCCAGCTGCGCGTTCTGGCGGCTGACGAAGAAGTAGTTGGCCGTCGGGTAGCGCAGCATCAGACCGGGGGCGATCATCAGGTCGTTGGCGGCGCCGAACTGGCGCAGCTCGTCCTGGATCTCCATGACCGAGCGCGGGAAGTAGTCCACCCGGCCGCGGGCCAGCATGGTGAAGAGGCTCTCGTAGACGCTCGTGGTGCCGACGGTCAGGCCGCTGGCGCGCAGGATGGCGGTGTCGGGCCAGTCGTAGAGCTGCCCGGCGGTGAGGTCGCGCAGGGCCTCCAGGCTGCGGATGCCGGCGAAGCGCTCGGCGTCGGCCCGGCGGATCAGCAGCAGCCGCCAGCCCATCAGCCCCCGGTCCATGGGAATGCGCACGGGCAGGAGCTGCTGCTCGCGCTCCTCGCTGGTCATGCTCCACAGCAGGCTGAAGTCCGCCTGGGCACCGGCGAGGTCGCGTATCGCCCGGCCCTGGCCGATGGGCTTGCGCACCGGTTGCAGCCGGTAGTGGATGCCGCTGCGGTCCAGCCCCAGCCGCAGTGCGGCCAGATGGTAGACATGCATCGGGTCCTGGCCGTCGGCGTCGGAATAGGACGGGTAGCCGACGACCATCTCCGCGGCGTCGGCAGGCCGGGCGGTGCTGGCGGCGGTCAGCAGGGTCAGGAGCAGGTGGCGTCGATCCATCGGGAAGGGAGGTACTGCAGGGACTGGCATCGATTGTGGAAGGCGGCCGGGTCGCTGTCACGCCTCTCCCGCCTCAGGAGGGCTTGCAGAGTGTGACAGACGGCGCTGCAATCTCCACATGAGCCCGCTCCTGCACACCGACCTGCCCCGTTTCGTCGCCTTCGGCGAGGCGCTGACCGACCTGATCTGCACCGGACTGGACAGCTGGATCAGCCGCTGCGGCGGGGCGCCCTGGAACGTCGCCCGGGCGCTGTCGACCTTCGGCGAGCTCTCGGCCTTCGGGGGCGCCATCAGCTGCGACGTCTTCGGCCAGGCCCTGTGGCAGGAGAGCATGGACGCCAGCCTGGACCCGCGCTTCCTGCAGCAGGTCGAGCGCTCGCCGCTGCTGGCGGTGGTGCACGAGGTCCATCCCCCGCGCTATTTCTTCATCGGCGATGACAGCGCCGACCTGCACTTCCACCCCAGCGGCCTGCCCCAGGGCTGGCGGCAGTTCATCCGCTGGGCGCATTTCGGCGGCATCAGCCTGAACCGCGAACCGCTGGCCGGCCGGCTGCTGGAGCTCGCGGAGTCCCTGAAGGCGCAGGGCGTGACGATCAGCTACGACCCGAACTACCGCCAGGGCATGGACAACCGCTATGACGACACCCTGGAGCGCATGGCCCGGCTGGCGGACGTGATCAAGGTGTCCGACGAGGACCTCTGCGGCCTCTTCCGCAGCCCGTCCCCGCACCTGGGCCTGGGCCAGCTCGCGGCCTGGAATCCGCAGGCCAAGCTGCTGTGCACCCATGGCGCGCAGGGCGCGACGCTCTACCAGGGCACGCAGGAGTGGTCGGCCCGGGCGCTGGCCGTCGAGGTGGTCGACACCGTTGGCGCCGGCGACGCCGCCATGGCCGGCTTCATCCATGCCTGCCTCCACCACGAACCCGAGGAGGCCCAGCTGCGCTGCGCCGTGGCCGCCGGGGCCGCGGCCTGCCTGCAGGCGGGCGCCCGCGCCCCCAGCCTGGCCGAGATGCGCGCGCTGGCGGCGCAGGTTCAGCTCGTGGGCTGAGCGCCCTCCGGCGGCGCCGGCCAGGGGCGCTGGCGGTCCGCGAGCAGCCCTTCCAGCTGGCGGCTCAGGCGCAGCACCCCCAGGTCGTCGAAGCGCCGCCCCACCACCTGCACGCCGATGGGCAGCCCGCCCGCCGTGAAGCCGGCATTGAGCGTCGCGGCCGGCTGCTCGCTCATGTTGAAGGGCAGGGTGAAGGCGATGTGCTCGAAGGGGCGCTGCGGGTCGTGGATCGGGCTGGCCCATTCCGCCGGGAAGGTGGGCACCGGGCTGGTGGGCGACATCACGAAGTCATAGGGCTGGCAGGCGGCGATCGCGGCATCGCGCAGGGCGGCGATCTGGCTGTAGCCCTGGTAGAGCTCGCTGGCCGTCAGCTGGGCGCCGCGATCGACCCAGGCCCGGATGTAGGGCAGCACGCGGGCGCGCCGCGCCTCGGGCAGGGCGGAGATGTCCAGCCACGAGCGCATGCGCCAGAAGGCATCGAGCCCGTCGATCATCGCCCGGGTGCTGCAGGGGCCGATGGGCGTGATCTCGCAGCCGGCACCTTCCAGGCGCTTGGCCACGAGGTCCACGGCGTCGGCCGTCTCGCCCTCCACCGTGAGGCCCCAGCCCGCGTCGTGCATCAGACCGATGCGCAGGCCGCGCAGGTCCAGGTGCAGGTCCAGCCAGGGCAGCTCCTGCGGCGGCAGGCTCATGCCGTCGCGCCAGTCGGGGCGGGCCAGCGCGGCCATCAGCAGGGCGGCATCCTCGACCCGCCGGGTCATGGGGCCGGCGACGCGCCCCGCGAAGGGCGGCTGGATGGGGATGCGGCCGAGGCTGGGCTTGAGGCCGAAGAGCCCGCACCAGGCGGCGGGCAGGCGGATGGAGCCGCCGATGTCGGTGCCCACGTGCAGCGGCCCGTAGCCGGCCGCCGCCGCGGCGCCCGCGCCGGCGCTGGAGCCGCCCGGGTTCTTGCGCAGGTCCCAGGGATTGCGCGTCAGCGGGTGGAAGCTCGAGAGGCCCGAGCTGAGCATGCCGTAGTCCGGCATCGTGGTCTTGGCGAAGAGCACGGCGCCGAGCTCGCGAGCGCGGGCGGCGGGCGGGGCGTCCTCGGCGGCGGGCTTGAGCTCGGTCGCGGCGGTGCCCAGCGGCACGGGCGTGCCGCGCGTGGCGATGTTCTCCTTGAGCGTCAGCGGCAGGCCGTCCAGCGTGATGCGCTGCCCGGCCACCGCCACGGCGAGCGGCTCGCCCCGCTGCCAGCGGGCCTCGGAGGCGCGGGCCGCGGCGTGCGCCGCCTCGAAATCGGGCGCATAGAGGGCCTGCAGCTGCGGCTCCCAGCGCCCGACGTGCGCCTCCAGGCTCTGCAGCACCTCGACGGGGCTCAGCGTGCGGGCCTCGTAGGCCTCGAGCAGGCGCCGCGCGGGCCAGTCGTGGAGGGCGGACGGGGTGGGGGTCAGGTCTTGCATCGTCGTGCGGGCTCCGGCTCACGCCCAGCGCAGGGCCGCCAGGTCGTTGGCGAAGAGGGGCATGCTGGTCCACAGGCCCTGGAGCCGCGCGTGGGCCACGGTGATCCACTGCGGCTGGTAGAGCCAGGCCGCCACGGCGTCGTCCGCGATGCGGCGCTGCAGCTCGCCCAGCAGCTTCAGGCGCTCGGGCTCGCGGGTGCTGGCCAGGTAGCGCTGCCACAGCTCGCCGTAGGCCCGGCTCTCGTAGCCCCAGTAGTAGCCGGGCTTGGCGAAGTTGCCGAGGTCCAGGGGCTCCACGTGCGAGATGAGCGTGAGGTCGTACTGATGGGCGGTGTAGACGGTGGCCAGCCACTGCGCCCACTCGATGTTCTCGAGCTTCACCTGCACGCCCACCTGCGCGAGCTGCGCGGCGACGAGCTCGCCGCCCTGGCGCGCATAGGGCGCGGGCGGCAGCTTGAGCGACAGCGACAGGCCCGTGACGCCCGCCTCCTTGAGCAGCGCGCGGGCCCGCGCCGGGTCGTGCGCGTTGACGGCGGTGAGGTCCACATAGCCCGGCGCGCCCGGCACGTAATGGCTGCCGATGGGCAGGCCGTAGCCGTCGGCCGCGGCGGTGATCAGGGCCTGGCGGTCGAGGGCCATGGCGAGGGCGCGGCGCACCCGCACGTCGTCCAGCGGCTTGCGGCGGTGGTTCATGGCCAGCAGCGTCTTGGCGCGCGAGCCGGCGATGATCAGCTGGAAGCGCTGCGGCTGGCGCTTGAACTGCTCCAGGCTGCGGGCCGCGGCCACGCGCGGGAAGGCGTCCACGTCGCCAGAGAGCAGGGCGGCCACCTGCGCGGCCGGGTCGGCGATGAAGCGGAAGGTGGCGCGCCGGATGGGCGGCATCGGCAGCCCGCGCTGGGCATAGCCCTCGAAGGCCTTGAGCTGCAGGCTCGCGCCCCGCACCCAGCCGGCGAGCTGGTAGGGCCCGGTGCCCACGGGCTGCTGCGCGTTGCCGGCGGCGCTGCGGGGCTCGACGATGGCGGCCGTCGCCTGGCCGAGCAGGAAGAGGAAGTCCGGCTCCGGCTGCCGCAGGGTCAGCACCAGCACGTCCGGCTCGGGGGTGCCGATCTGGGCGATGTTGGCGAAGACGCGCTTGTCCTTGTTCGTGCTCGACTCGCCGGCGGCGCGCTCGAAGCTGAACTTCACCGCCGCCGCGGTGAAGGGCTCGCCGTTGTGGAAGCGCACGCCGCGGCGCAGCTGGAAGGTGTAGGTCCGCTGGTCCGGCGTGAGCTCCCAGCGCAGCGCGAGGCCCGGCCCGGGCTGGCCTTCGGGGGTGATGCGGGTGAGGGTCTCGAAGACGTTGTAGTGGACGATCTCGGCGATGGCGGACGCCGCCCCCACGGTGGGGTCGAGGCCCGGCGGTTCGAGGGTCATGCCGATGACGACGGCGTCCTTGCCGCGCGACTGGGCCAGGGCGGGCAGCGTCAGGGGGGCGAGCGTGGCGCCCAGGGCGTGCAGGAGATGGCGGCGATCCATGGCCGCGATCATGGCACGGCCGGGCGCTCAGGCCCGGGGGGCGAGCCAGTCCCGCAGGCCGTCCGCCAGCAGTTGCAGGCCCATCACGGCGGCCATCAGGCACAGCCCCGGCAGCAGCGCCAGCTGCGGTGCCTCGAACAGCCAGGTCTGGGCCTCGGCCAGCATGCGGCCCCAGCTGGGTGCCGGCGCCTGGGTGCCGAGGCCGAGGTAGGCCAGCGAGGCCTCGGCCAGCAGCGCCAGCGCGCCCTGGTTGCTGGCCAGCACGAGCAGCGGCGAGGCGATGTTCGGCAGCACGTGCACGCGGGCGATCTGCCAGCGCGGCCGGCCGAAGGCGCGCGCGGCCCGCACGTAGTCCCGCTGCCATTGCACCCGGGCGGCCGCGCGCACCAGGCGCACGCAAGCGGGCACGCCGTGCAGGCCGATGGCCACCATGGCCACGCCCATGCCGGGCCCGAGGCTGGCGGCCAGCAGGATGGCCAGCAGCAGGGCGGGGAAGGCCTGCCCGAGGTCGCTCAAGCGCCCGATCAGGCGGTCCACCCAGCCGCCCCGCGAGGCCGCGAGCAGCCCCAGCGGTACGCCCAGGCCGAGCGACAGCCCGACGGCGATCGCCCCGACGCCCAGCGCATTGCGGGCGCCGCCCAGCAGCAGCGGGAGCAGGTCCCGCCCCAGCGCATCGGTGCCCAGCCAGTGGCCGGGGCCCGGGCCCTGCAGGCGCCGCCCGAGGTCCGCCGCCAGCAGGGCCGTGTCGGGCTGCAGCAGGCTGGCGGCCGCCGCCAGCAGCAGCGTCGAGAACAGCAGCAGGCCCGCCAGCAGGCGCGGATGGCGGCGCAGGCGGGCCCCGGGCCGGCCTGCGGTGCGGGTCAAGAACTGACCCTCAGCCATGGCTCGCCTCCGGGCGGCGCAGGCGCGGGTCCAGCCAGGTGTTGAGCAGATCGACGGCCCAGTTGACCAGCAGCACCATCGCCACCAGCGCCATGACGGCATTGCGCACGACGACGAGATCCCGGTTGGCGATGGCTTGCGCGATCAGCTGGCCGAGGCCGGGCAGCTGGAAGAGGGTCTCGATCAGCACGGCGCCGGCCAGCAGGGCGGCGAATTGCGTGCCAAGCTGGGTGAGCACGGGCACGAGGGCATTGCGCAGGGCGTGGCGCAGCAGCACGCGGCGCTCCGGGAGGCCGCGGGCGCGCGCGGCGCGCACGTAGTCCTCGTCCAGCACATCCAGGAGGCTCGCGCGCAGCAGCCGCGCCAGGAGCGCCGTCTGGGTGAGGGCCAGGGCCAGGGCGGGCAGCATCAACGCCTGCAGGGCCGGGCCCCAGCCGCCGCCCATCTCGGCGTCCCAGCCCGGGAAGCCGCCGGCCGGCAGCCACTGCAGCCGCACCGCGAAGAGCCACATCAGCCCCATGCCGAACCAGAAGGCCGGCAGCGCCAGGCCCAGCTGGCTCAGCGCAAGCAGCAGGTGGTCCACCCAGCGGCCGCGCCGCGCCGCGGCCAGGACGCCCAGCGCCAGCGAGGCCGCCACGGTGAGCAGCAGCGCGAGGGCGCTCAGCGGCAGGCTCAGGCGCAGGCGCTCGGCCAGCATCGGCCCGACGGGCGCGCGGTAGGCATAGGAATCGCCCAGCTCGCCGTGCACCAGCCCCGCCATCCACTGCCCGTAGCGCTGCCAGGCGGGCTGGTCCAAGCCCAGCTCGCGGCTGAGCGCCTGCACGGCCTCGGGGGCGGCATCGGGCCCCAGCATCAGCGCCGCCGCATGGCCGGGCAGCAGCTCCAGGCTCGCGAACACCAGGGCTGACGCCAGCACGAAGGTCAGGAGCAGCTGGGCGCTGGCACGCAGGAGCCCCGCCAGGGCAGCCAGGGCGGGCGGGAGCTTGAGCGGTGGGCGTGCGGGCGGCACGGGGGACGGGACCATGGCGTGATTCTGCATGGCGCGCGCGGCGCCCCTCCGGCTGCCACCGTGGCGGCAGCGCCGTTCGCCCTGCAGTCCGGACGGCGCATGGCTTCTTGATGTCATCCACCAACTGGTTAGACTTTGCGCCAGCCGGGCCTGCAGGCGCCGAGGACCAGCATTCACGGAGGAAACAAGACCATGTCTCACCACCCAACACGTCATCGCCGTCACCTGTCTTGGCGCGCCCCGGCACTGGCCGCCGCCGCGCTGGCGGGGATGGCCGGGATGTCCGGGCTCTCCGGCTGCGGGGGCAACCCCGGGAGCGGCATTGCGGACGCCTATTCCTGCGCCTTCACGAACTGCAAGTCCTCGAAGGACGTCGCGGCCGAGGACCTGCGCCTGGGCGGCAACCTGACGCGGGAAAACGGCCGCGTCACGGCCTCCTTCGGCCTGGGCTACCGGGCCAACCTGCTCACCGTGGTGCGGTTGCAGTCCCCGGACGGCATGCTCCTGCTGCCCGGCCCGGTGCCCCTGGAGGCCACGTCGCAGGACGGCGGGTCCGTGGGCGCCCAGGTGCAGAGCACCCAGGACCGCTGGACCGTGCGCCTGCAGCACGGCGGGCAGTCCTATGACAGCAGCATCGAGCTGCCGCCCGAGGTGCAGATCCGCGTGCCCGCGCCGTCGACCCTGACGCGCTCGCTGGGGCAGTTCGGCACCACGCTGAACGTGGCGGCGGCGCCGCTGCCGCAGGTGGTGCTGGGGGACGGCGACTGCCAGCTGGCCGACGGCCGCTCCGCCCGCTGGACGGGCGAGAAGAACGGGCCCGCGGTGCGCCTGAGCGCCTCGGGTGCCGGGCAGTACGAGTACGGCGTCTCCACCGATGCCCTGCAGCAGAGCCTGGACGAGGCGGCCGCGAGCGCGCTGTCGGCGACGAGCACGGCCGGCATCGTGGTGAAGCAGTGCCGCGTGAGCCTCGTATGGGCGGTGACGCGCACCGGCACGATGGCGCCGGCGCTGTCCACCTATGGCAGCGTCCGCGGGACCAGCCAGGCGCGCCAGACGCTCAACTACGTCAATGACCGCTGATCACGGCGGCGGCGTCGCACCGGCAGCCCGCAGCCGCCGGTGTGCGGCGCGGGCGTGGGGCACCCAGTCCTGCCGCGCCCAGCGCCGCCACATCAGCAGGCCGCGCAGCCATTCGTCGGCCGCATAGGCGATCCACACGCCCACCAGGCCGAGCCCGAGCTGCTGTCCGAGCAGCCAGCTCCCGCCCGCCAGCACCACCAGCATCGAGCCGCTGCCCACCATCACGGGGTAGCGGGCATCGCCGGCGGCCCGCAGGGCATTGATCACGACCAGATTGAAGGTCCGGCCCGGCTCCAGGATCACGGTCAACCACAGCAGCGTGCTGCCCAGCGCGATGATGGCGGGGTCGCGGGTGAAGAAGCCCAGCAGCCACGGTCCGGCCAGGGCAAAGGCCCCGGCCACCGCGACGGACACGAGCAGCCCGCGCGCCATGGCCCGCCGCACGAGGCGGTGCGCCGCATGCAGCTGGCCTGCGCCGATGAGGTGGCCCACGACGATCTCCGCCGCGAAGCCCGTCGCCAGGCCGGAGAGCAGGATGAAGTACATCAGCTGCGAGACGTAGGCATGCGTGGCCAGGGCCTGCGCCCCCAGATGGCCGACCACCGCGACGCTCGCCATGAAGGCCAGGCGGTAGGCGATGTTCTCGCCCGCGCCGGGCAGGCCGATGTGCAGGATCGCGCCCAGCTCGCGGCGCGGCAGCCGCCACCAGTCCGGGGCCGTCAGACGCAGCCCGAGCCGGGCACGCCACAGCCACAGGTGCAGCGCGAGGCCCAGCAGCCGGCTGGCGATCAGCGCCAGGGCAAAGCCGATCAGGCCCAGGTGCTGCATCAGCGGCACCGCCAGCGCGAGCTGCAGGGCTTGCATGGCCAGCAGCACGGCGAGGGTGTCCCGGGCGCGCAGATGGGCGCGCATGACGCTGGCCATGGCGGCATTCCAAGCGTCCAGCAGCATGGCCGGGCCGAGCAGGACCAGGAAGGGCGCGGCCAGCGGCAGCACCTCGGCCGGCGCCCCGAGCGCACGCAGGAGCGGCTCGGCGCCGAGCATGGCGCCCAGGCCCGTGAGCAGGCCGATCCAGCTGCTGGCGCCGACGGCGGCACGGGCGGTGGCATCGGCGATGTCCCGGCGGCCGCTGCCCAGCGCCTGCGTCAGCACCACGCTGATGCCGGCGCCGATGATGCGGAACAGGATGAAGAGGGTGCCGCCCACGTGGTTGGCCAGGGCGAAGGCCGCCCCTGCGCTGTCGGAGACGCGCGCCGCGAGCAGCGTGCCGATCAGGCTGATGGCGATGCCCAGCCCCATCTCCAGGAACAGGGGCCAGGCCAGCGCGAAGAGGCGGGGGGAGGCAGGGGCGGGAGAAGCAGGAGCGGGAGAGGCAGGAGCAGGAGAGGCAGGGACCGGGGAAGCGGGCGCGGAGCCCTCCGGGCGGGCGGTCGGCGGATGAGTCACGGGGGCAATGGCAGGGGGGACGGCAGGGGGGTACGGCAGGAGGCGAGCCGGGCGGCTCGGCACCGACAAGCGTCGCACAGATCGCGCGGCTTTCCTGTCCGTTCGGTTACATCCGAGCAACAAGCGACAGGCGCCGGGCGGAAGGGCTGGCGCGATCAGACCGTCGCGGTCCCGCCGCCCTGGCCCTCAATCTCGTCCGCCGAACTCGCCCACCAACCTCGCCCTCAGTCGCCGCCGCAACCGCTCCCGCAGCTGCTGCCACAGCTGCTGCCGGCGTCGCTGCTGCAATCGCTGGCCGAGGCTCCGCCACAGCTGCTCCCACAGCTGCTGCCGCTGGTCGCACCGTCCCGCTGGCGGGCGAGCCGTTCGTTCTCCTGCGCCCACTGCGCCGCCTCGGCGGTGCTCAGCAGGCCGAGGCCCGCCAGGCTGGCGCCGTGCACGGCGTGCAGCTGCACCCGGCCGCGCGGGTCGCCGTCCACGTCCATCACCTGGTGGCTGAGGCAGCGCAGGCGCTTGTTCCAGCGGTAGTGCCAGCCGCCCGGCATGCGCGCCAGGGCGTCCAGCTCGAAGACCAGCGGCAGGCGGCCGGCCAGCGGGCTCAGCGCCTCCTGGCGGCAGCAGGCCGCGAAGCAGCGCGCGAGGGCGTGGTCCAGCGGGCCGGGCAGCCGGGAATCGGGCAGATGCGGTATCTCCCGCCCCAGGTGTGCGCGCTGGAAGGCGGCCAGGCCGGCGGCGTCCGCGTCCAGCCAGGCATGCCAGACGGCGTCGGCAGCGCGGCTGGGCAGGGCGCAGGGGCCGTCGGTGCGTGCGGCGGCCAGGAAGAACTGCATCAATGCGGTCGAGGCCAGCAGCCAGTCGCGGGAGCCCTGGGGCAGGCCGGGGAACTCGTCCGCGGCGTGGGCCTGCCAGGCCTGGCGCAGCCTTTGCGGCAGGCGCGCCTGCAGGGCCAGGGCCTGCGGGCAGCGGCGTCGCAGCTGCCCCTGGGTACGCCGGGCCGACCGCTGCTCGCGCCAGTGCTGCCAGCGCTGGATCAGGGAGGAGGCGGTCGCGGAAAGGCTCATGGGGACTGCTGACGGTTTGGCTGCGCGCATGATGACGCGCCGCACACACAGTCTGCCCCGTGTTTTCCCTGGGGCCGGCGGCGCGAAAGCCCATGCCTTCCGGTCGACGCCGGCCCGGCTTTCACAATCGGCGCTTTCGCCACTGCCTTGGAATTCACCATGCGCCTGCCCCAGCGACTCTGCCGTCCCGCCCCCCTGGCCCTGCTGACCGGCGCGCTGCTGGCGCCGGCGCTGTCCCTGGCCGCCGAGGGCATGTGGACACTGGACAACCCGCCGACGGCCCTGATGCGCCAGGAGCTCGGCTTCGCGCCGGACGCCGCCTGGCTGGCCAAAGCCATGCGTGGCTCGGCCCGCCTGGCGGGCGGCTGCTCGGGCAGCTTCGTCTCGGCCCAGGGCCTGGTGCTGACCAACCACCATTGCGTGGCCGAGTGCGTGGAGCAGCTCTCCAGCGCCGGCAAGGACCACATGAAGAACGGCTTCCTCGCCCGCAGCCGGGCCGAGGAGCAGACCTGCCCCGCGATGGAGGTCAACCGCCTGGAGGCCATCACCGACGTCACCGAGCAGGTCAAGGCGGCCACGCGGGGCCGTGACGGCGTGGCCTTCACCCAGGCCTTCAACGCGATCAAGGCGACGCTCACCGCCCAGTGCGTCGGCGCCGATGCCAAGACCCAGCGCTGCGACGTGGTCGACCTCTACCACGGCGGCCAGTACAAGCTCTACCGCTACCACCGCTTCCAGGACGTGCGCCTGGCCTTCGCGCCGGAGCAGGCCATCGCCTTCTTCGGGGGCGATCCCGACAACTTCAACTTCCCGCGCTACGACCTCGACATGGGCCTGCTGCGCGTCTACGAGAACGGCCAGCCGGCCGTGGTGAAGGACTTCTTCCCCGTCAACACCCGCGGCCCGGCGGCCGGCGAGGCGGTGTTCGTGACGGGCCATCCCGGCTCCACGCACCGCACGCTGACCGTCGCGCAGCTGGAGCAGCTGCGGGCGCGCCGGCTGCCGGAGTCGCTGATGGAGCTGGCCGAGTACCGCGGCCGCCTCGCGCAGTACCGCACCCAGGGCGAGGAGCAGGCGCGCACGGCCAATGCCGAGCTGTTCTACGTGGAGAACGACTTCAAGGTGCTCAAGGGCCAGCTGGAGGCGCTCAACGAGCCGGCCCTGCTGGCCGCCAAGCGCGCCGACGAGGCCCGGCTGCGCGCCTTCGCGGCCCGCCAGCCCCAGCTCAAGGCGGTGAACGGCGCCTGGGATGCCATCGCCACGGCGCTGCAGAACTACCGCAGCTTCCGCGAGCTGCACGGCCAGCTGGAGCGGGGCGCGGCCTTCAACACGCAGCTCTTCGGCATCGCCCGCACCCTCGTGCGCGGCGCGGCGGAGCGCGGCCGGCCCAATGCCGAGCGCCTGCCCGAGTTCGCCGAGGCCGGCCTGCCGGCGGTGCAGGCGCAGCTGCTGTCGCCCGCGCCCATCTACCCGGCCTTCGAGAAGTTCAAGTTGAGCTTCTCGCTCGAGAAGATGCGCGAGCACCTGGGCGCCGACGCGCCGCTGGTGCATCAGGTGCTGGGCAAGGACTCGCCGGAGCAGGTCGCGGCCCGCCTGGTGGACGGCAGCCAGCTGGCGGACGTCGCGGTGCGCAAGGCGCTGTGGGAGGGCGGCATGGACGCCGTCCGCAAGAGCCAGGACCCCTTCATCCAGCTGGCCCTGGCGCTCGACGAGCCGGCCCGCGCGCTGCGCCTGCGCTACGAGCGCGAGGTGGAGTCCGTCGTCCAGAAGAACGCCGAGCTGATCGCCCAGGCCCGCTTCGCCATGACCGGCCCGCGCGTCTACCCGGACGCCACCTTCACCCTGCGCCTGTCCTACGGCAAGGTCGAGGGCTGGAAGGAGGGCGATGCCCAGGTGCCGCCCTTCACCACCCTCGGCGGCACCTTCCAGCGCGCCACGGGGGCAGAGCCGTTCGCGCTGCCGGCGTCCTGGCTGGCCGCGCGGGACCGGCTCGACCTCGCCAAGCCCTTCAACCTCGTCAGCACCAACGACATCATCGGCGGCAACAGCGGCAGCCCCATGCTGAACGCGCGCGGCGAGCTGGTCGGCCTGGTCTTCGACGGCAACATCCACTCCATTGGCGGCGCCTACTGGTTCGAGCCGGCGCGCAACCGGACCGTGGCCGTCAACGCCGCGGCCATCGCCGAGACCCTGGACAAGGTCTACGGGGCGCGGGCGCTGCTGGACGAGCTGCAGGGGCGCTGACCCCGGAGGGCGCGACAGATGGGCTGATCCAGGCCAGGGCCGGCGAAGCCGGCGTGGGCTATGCTCAGGCACTTGCCTGGATCAGCCGCATGATCTCGCGCCGCCACGCCACCCTGGCGCTCGCCTGCACCGCATCGCCCCTGGCCTGGGCCGGGGAGCCGCCGATGCGGATCTCCACCCTGCTGGAGGCCGACCCGTCGACGCTGGTGGCGGAGCGCGTGCTGCGCGAGGCCTACCGCCAGCTCGGGCGGGAGCTGCAGGTGCTGAGCATGCCCGGCGAGCGCTCGCTGCTGAGCGCCAATGCGGGCGACACCGACGGCGAGCTCTACCGCCGTGCCGGCATCGAGCGCCTCTACCCCCATCTGCTGCGCGTGCCCGTGGCGCTGCTGCAGTACGAGGTCGTCGTCTTCACGCGGCGCCCCGACGTCCAGGTGACGGGCTGGGAGTCCCTGCGCCCCTACCGGCTGGGCTTCGTCAAGGGCATCAAGGTCATCGAGGAGAACACCCGCGGCATGGAGCAGGAGCCGGTGGCGACGCTGCAGCAGGCCTTCGTCAAGATGGAGCTGGGGCGCTCGGACCTGGTGATCTCCAACCGGCTGTCCGGGCTGGCCAGCCTGCGCCAGCACGGGCTCAAGGGCGTGCGGATCCTGGCGCCGCCGCTGGCCAGCTTTCCCGTCTTTCACTATCTCCACGAGCGGCACGAGGCCCTCGTGCAGCCGCTGACCGAGGTGCTGCAGGGCCTGGAGCGCAGCGGCTTCATCCAGCGCGTCGGCGAGGCCGTGGCTGCGCCCTATCGCGACACCCCGCCGCCGCCGAAAGCCCCCCACAAGGAGTGAGACGGGCCTGCCACAGTGTTGCCACACAGGTCCGGACAATGCCGGTGCGGGCGGCAGGGGCCGCCCAGTCCAACGGAGGAACCCATGAACAAGATCGTCGCCACCACCCTGGCCCTTGCCGTCACCGCCCTGGCCGCCCCGGCCTTCGCCGCGGCCAAGCCCTGCGAGGAACTCAAGACCGAGATCGCCGCTAAACTCGACGAGAAGGACGTCAAGCAGTACACGCTGACCGTGGTCGAGAACGACAAGGTTGGCGAGGCCAAGGTGATCGGCAGCTGCGACGGCGGCACGAAGAAGATCACCTACGAGAAGAAGTGAGCGGCGCTGCGGCCCGATGAAGAAAGCCCCGCCGAGGCGGGGCTTTTTTGTGGGTGCTCGCCGGGCTCGCTGGCCCGGCGCCGCGACAAGGTTCAGCGGCCCGACCGGGCCGGTGCCTTCGCCTTGCCGCGCGGGCGGGCCGGCGCTTCGACGAGCTGGCCCTGGTCGTCGAGGTGGAACTCGCCGAGCTCGATGTCGCCGCCGCCTTCCACCAGGCGGTAGGTCAGCGTCCGCGTCTTCAGCCGCGGGCTGCCGAAGCCCGTCTGCACATCGATCTGCACCGTGGCGCCGCGGCTGAGCGTGGCCCGCTGGCTGCCGTAGTAGTGCGCGACGATCTTGTAGCGGCCGGGCAGGGGCTGGCGCACGATGAACTCCTCGGGGCCGTAGCCGGCGGTGAAGTCGCGCGACAGATGGCCGCCCTGGCGGGTGTCGCGGTGCATGAAGAAGGCCTCCTCGTTGAGCGGGTCGATCACATGGAGGTCGATGTCCGTGTTGTCGAGGTCCCAGCGCATGACCACGCGCAGGCCCACGGGCAGGGACTTGCGCAGGGACTCGGGCAGCGCGGCGGCACCCTTGCTGCGGCAGCGCTGCTGCAGGTCGTTGAGCTCGGCCAGGCTGATCAGGGCGATCTCGGCGAAGCGGTCCGGCCAGCCGGTGTCGACCACATGCTGCAGCGAGGCGGCGGCCTCCTCGCAGCGGCCGGCCTGCCCCAGGGCCAGACCGGCGTCGCGCCAGGACTGCGGCTCGTCGGGGGCCAGGTCCCGGGCACGCAGCAGTAGGTCCAGGGCCGGCGCGGCCTGACCGAGGCCCTGCAGGCGGTAGGCCACCAGGCGCAGGGCCGAGGCTTCGCGGGGCATCAGGGCCACGATGCTGCTGAGCACCTGCACCGCGCGGCGCGTGTCGCCCAGCGCCGCAAAGCGCTCGGCCACGTCGGCGTGGAAGGCGGGGCTGTCGGCGTAGCTGTCCCGCAGGTCGGCCAGGCGCTGGTCGAGCTCCGCCACGGTGCGGGCCTGCATCAGCTCGGTGGCGTAGCGCTCCGTGGTGGCGACGGCGCGCAGGGGCAGGCCCGCGGCCGTGGCGACGGACGGGGCACGCTCAGGGGACGCGTCCATGCCTGGCGCCGGGGGGCGCGCCGCGATGGGATGCGGCGGTGGCGCCACTTCACGCAAGGGAGCGGCGGCGGGTGCCGGCATCACCTGAGGGGCCGGTGCGGGCATGGGCACGGGGGCCGGCCGGTGCTCGATCATGGGCGCCGGTGCGGGCACCGGCATCGGTGCCGGCACCATCTCCACCTTGGGCGGCGCGCTGGAATGCTGGGGGAGCGCCGGGGCCGGCCGCCCGGCGCCCTGGAAGCGGGCATCCAGGCGGTCCCGCTCCCGGGCCTGCTTGCGGTCCAGGGCCTCCATCTCACGCCGGTAGCGAGCTTCCTCCTTCGTTTCCGCGACGAAGTCGCGCGACCACCAGCGTTCCCGGCTCACCCACTGCTCGGCGAGCGCCCGGCGCTGCGTCGCGGTCTGGGCCTGCTCCCGCTGGGCCTTGGCCTCGCGCCCACGCAGCACGGCCTCGCGGATCGCCGGGGTCGAGTCGGGCGGCATCACGCTGTGGGTGATGTAGTCCTGCAGCGTCTCCAGGACCAGCAGGCTGGTCTCGCGGTTGACGAGGCCGAGCTGCTCGCCCAGGCGCGCGAGCTGGCGCTTGTTGCGCAAGGGCTCGGCCTCCAGGGTCTGGATCCACCAGCTGCCGCACCAGAAGGCGGCCAGGGGCTCGGGGGTCCACTGCTCGGCGCTCACGGTGCGCTCGCGGCGGCCTTGGGCGTCCTGCTGGCTGAGCCGCAGCGCGGGCATGTCGCGCCAGGCCTCGTCTGCGGGCTGCACCTGGCAGGCCCGCAGCACGCCATGACGCGGCACGCGGCTCTCGGCGTGCCAGGCGGCCTGGTCCCAGTGGCTGGCGATGCGCACCCCCGGGGTCAGCGTGAGCTGGCGGGCGAGCTCGTCGGGGCCGCCCTGGTTCAGGTCCAGCCACTGGCCCCCGTCCTGCAGCAGGGGCTGGGCCAGGGCCATGTCGGCGACCTGCCGCGACACCAGGTGCACCGGCAGCTCCGGCGACTTCAGGGCTTCGCGATGGGGCCAGCTGTGGCGCAGCTCGCTGAACATCAGCACCTGCTCGGCGCCCGGTGCGGGGGACCAGCTGCCGATGTCCAGCGCGCCTTCGGGCCGCAGCGCGAGCAGGGTCTCGCGCAGGGCGGTCCAGTCGCCGTTGCGGATGCGGAACTGCTGGCGTTGCACGCCCAGGCGCAGCACGGTCAGGGTCACGTCCAGGCTGCGGCCCTGCAGGTAGCGCTCCAGCAGCTGGAGTTCACGCAGGCGGTCGACCGGCATGCGCAGGGAGGCGTCCCAGACGATCTCCAGGCGGCGCGGGGCGGGCAGGGGCTGCAGGCCGGCATCGGCCATCGGGAGCTCCAGCCAGCGGAATTGGGTGCCGTCGTCCAGGCGGTGGGTGAAACCGGCGGGCTGCGCGGGCGCGGGGAGGCAGACCGTGCGGGGCGCGTCGCCGCTGCGCAGGTCCAGGCTGGCCGTCCAGCCCGTCGTGGCCGCGGGCTTGTCGGCGGCGGGCGTCGGCTCGGCCAGCCCCTCGGGCATGAGGACGGGCTTCTGGCTGGTGCTCAGCGTGGCCGCCAGCTGGCTGCCTGGGGGGAGGGCGTCGGCGCGCAGGGTGTGCTGCCAGCCGCACGCGCTGCGCTCGGCCAGGCGGGCCAGGTCGATGCGCAGGCGGCGTTCGCCCCGGGCGGGGATGGGGAAGACGCGCAGACGGTAGTCGCTGTCACTGTCACGCTCGACGAGGGCGGGGTCCACCCGGAGCGCCGTCTGCGTCTCGAAGGCCACGCGGGCCTGGACGCGCTCCACGGGGACGGCGTCGCGCAGCTCGCCGTTGATGTCCAGGGCATAGCCGCGAAGCCGCTCGCCGTCGGCCAGGGGCAGCAGCACGGTCGCTTCCATCGGGCGGTTCGAGGGGTTGCGCAGCACCAGCTCAACGCGTTGCTCCGCGAAGGGGCCCTGCAGTCGCCAGCCGATCTGGCGCAGCTCCAGCTGCACCTGCGTGTCGGCCCGGATCTTCCAGGGCGCGGCCTCGGCCACGGGGGCGGCAAGGCTCAGCCAGGCCAGGTTCAGGGCCAGCAGGGCCGGCCGGTGCCAGGTCTTGCCTGGGCGTTGTGTGCATGGGGGCATGCGTCCTCCTCGGGTGTGCGGGCCTGAACGTCACAACGCGCGCGGCCCGTCTGCGGTGGACTGTAATGGCACGCAAAGTCCGGCGCGTGGTGGCGGCGCAACCGCGACAATAGCCGCGCCTCCCGACTTGCCGAGTGACGCCCATGACCCTGCGCAAACGCGATTTCCTGCTCTCCCTGCTGGCCGCCGGCGGCCTGGGGACGGCCCGGGCCCAGCGCATCGCCCTGCCCGTGTGGGGCGTGGCGGTGGTCAAGGCCTATCCGCACGATCCGGGGGCGTTCACCCAGGGTCTGGAATGGCATGAAGGCCATCTCTATGAAAGCACCGGCCTGGAAGGACAGAGCACCATCCGCCGCGTCAACCTCGCGGACGGGCGCGTGCTGCAGAAGGCGGACGTGCCGGCCGAGCACTTCGGCGAGGGCATGACCGTCGTCGGCGACGAGATCTTCAGCCTCACCTGGAAGTCCCAGCTGGGCTTTGTGTGGGACCGCAAGACGCTGAAGAAGAAGCGCGAGTTCCGCTACGCCGGCGAGGGCTGGGGCCTCACGCACAACGGCGAGCAGCTCATCATGAGCGACGGCACCGCGCAGCTGCGCTTCCTGGACCCCGCCACGATGAAGGAGGTGCGCCGCGTGTCCGTGAGCGCCCTCGGGCGCCCGCTGGATCAGCTCAACGAGCTGGAGTGGGTGGACGGCCAGGTCTGGGCCAATGTGTGGCAGCAGGACGTCATTGCCCGCATCGACCCGGCCACCGGCCAGGTGCGCGGCTGGATCGACCTGCGCGGCCTGCTCCCGCAGGCGCAGGCGCGCCAGGCCGATGTGCTCAACGGCATCGCCTACGACGCCGCGGCCAAGCGCATCTTCGTGACGGGCAAGCTGTGGCCGCAGCTCTTCGAGATCCGGCTGGTGCCGAAGGCCTGAGCCCCGGCACCGCGGCCGGTCAGCCGTTCTTCTTCGCGACCAGCGTCAGGATGTCGTAGCTCGCGACGAGCTCGCCGCGCTGGTTTATCACCTGCACGTCCCAGGCCACCACGCCCTGCGGCGGCTGGTCCGGGCGGTTGCCGCGGTCGATGCGGCGCTTGCAGGTCAGGCGGGCCTGGATGGTGTCGCCGATGGCCACGGGGTTCACGAAGCGCAGGGTGTCCAGGCCGTAGTTGGCCAGCACGGGGCCGGGCGCGGGCGAGACGAACAGCCCGGCCGCGGCCGACAGCACGAAGTAGCCGTGCGCGATGCGCTGGCCAAACTGCGTGTCCTTGGCGGCGACCTCGTCGAAGTGCATGTAGAAGTAGTCGCCCGAGACGCCGCCGAAGTTGACGATGTCCGCCTCGCTGACGGTGCGGCGGTGCGTGAGCAGCGAGTCGCCGACCTGGATCTCCTCGAAGTGCTTGCGGAAGGGGTGGATCGCGTCTTCCTGGACCTTGCCGCCGCGCTGGTACTCGCCGGTGATGGCGGTCAGCATGGTGGGCGAGCCCTGCACGGCCACGCGCTGCAGGTAGTGCTTGACGGCGCGGATGCCGCCCAGCTCCTCGCCGCCGCCGGCCCGGCCCGGGCCGCCGTGCTTGAGCATGGGCAGGGGCGAGCCGTGGCCGGTCGATTCCTTGGCGGCGTCGCGGTCCAGCACGTGGATGCGGCCGTGGAAGGCGCCGGCGTGCATCACGGCCTCGGCGGCCAGGGCCGGGGTCTTGGTGATGACCGAGCCCACCAGGCTGCCGCGGCCCTTGGCGGCCAGGGCCAGGGCCTCGTCGAAGTCCTCGTAGGGCATCAGCGTGGACACGGGGCCGAAGGCCTCGACGCTGTGCACCGTCTCGTTGACCAGGGGGTTGCGGCACAGCAGCAGCGTCGGCGCGAAGAAGGCGCCCTCGGCCGCGCCTTCGCCCACGGGCGCGAAGCCGTCGCGGGCGCTCAGCAGCACCTCGTTGCCCTGGCTCAGCAGGGCCACGCGCTCGGTGACGTCGCTCTGCTGCTCGCGCGAGGCCAGCGCGCCCATGCGCACGCCCTCGACGGCGGGGTCGCCCACCTTGATCTTGGCGAGGCGCTCGCGCAGCTTCTCGCCCACGGCGTCCACGAGGTGGCGCGGCACGATGGCGCGGCGGATGGCCGTGCACTTCTGGCCGGCCTTGGCGCTCATCTCCTTGGCCACTTCCTTGACGAAGAGCTCGAACTCGGGGTCGTCCGGCGTGACGTCCGGCGCGAGGATGGCGCAGTTCAGGCTGTCCGCCTCGGCGTTGAAGGGGATGGAGCGCGCGATGAGGTTCTTGTTCACGCGCAGCATGGCGGCGGTGTCCGCCGAGCCGGTGAAGGTGACGACGTCGGTCTCCTCCAGGCGGTCCAGCAGGTCGCCGGAACTGCCGATGATCAGCTGCAGCGCGCCCTCGGGCAGCAGGCCGCTTTCCTGGATCAGGCGCACGCAGGCCTCGGCCACATAGCTTGTGGCGGTGGCGGGCTTGACGATGCTGGGCATGCCCGCCAGGAAGGTGGGGGCGAACTTCTCCAGCATGCCCCACATCGGGAAGTTGAAGGCGTTGATGTGCACGGCCACGCCGCGCTTGGGCACCAGCACGTGGCTGCCCCAGAAGTGGCCTTCCTTGCCCAGCTGCTGGGCCGGCCCTTCATGCACCACATTGCTGGAGGGCAGCTCGCGGCGGCCCATGGAGGCGTAGGCGTAGAGGGTGCCGATGCCGCCTTCGATGTCGATCCAGTTGTCCGGCCGCGTGCCGCCGGTGTGCACGGAGATGGCGTAGAGCTGCTCCTTGCGCTCCATCAGGTAGGCGGCCAGGGCCTTGAGCGTGGCGGCGCGCTGCTGGAAGGTGGACTTCAGCAGGGCCGGCAAGGCCTGACCCCGTGCATAGGCCAGGCTCTCGCCGAAGTCGAGGCCCTCGGCGTGGGTCTGGGCGATCAGCCGGCCATTGAGCGCGCTGTGCAGGCCGCGCGCAGCCTGGCTGCCGACCCAGCGGCCGGCGATCAGGCTTTGAAGAACAGGGACGTTGGCGCTCATGGCGGCTCCTCCGGAATCGACTGGGAATGGGTGAAAGAAAGGCCCCGCGGTTGCGGGGCGTTTCGAGGGGCGGCGCCCCGGGGAGCGCTGCCGTCAGAGAGGGGGGATCAGGGCTGGTACTTCCAGCCGCCGTTCTCGATCTTGACCATCACGCGGGCGCGCTGGTCGAGGCCGAGGTGGTCCTTGTCGGACATGCTGAACACGCCGTGCGCGCCGGGCATCTCCTTGACGGCCTCCAGCGCGTCGCGCAGGGCGGCGCGGAAGGCGGGCGTGCCGGGCTGGGCCTTCTTCACGGCCACGGGGATGGCCGCCTGCAGCAGCTGGCCGGCATCCCAGGCGTGACCGCCGAAGGTCGAGACCGAGCCTTTGCCGAAGGCCGCCTCGTACTTGGCGACGTAGTCCAGCGCGCTCTTCTTGACCGGGTGGTCGGCGGGCAGCTGTGTGGCCACCAGCACCGGGCCCGAGGGCAGGAAGGTGCCTTCCACGTCCTTGCCGCCGACGCGCAGGAAGTCGTTGTTGGCGACGCCGTGGGTCTGGTAGAACTTGCCGGTGTAGCCGCGCTCCTTGAGCGACTTCTGCGGCAGCGCCGCCGGCGTACCGCTGCCGGCCACCAGCACGGCGTCAGGCTTGGCCGCGAGGATCTTCAGCACCTGGCCGGTCACCGAGGTGTCGGTGCGGTTGTAGCGCTCGTTGGCGACGATGGTCAGGCCCTTGGTCGAGGCGACCTTGTTGAACTCGTTGTACCAGCCCTCGCCGTAGGCATCGGCGAAGCCGACGAAGCCCACCGTCTTCACACCCTGGCTGGCCATGTGCGAGGCGATGGCCAGGGCCATCATGATGTCGTTCTGCGGCGTCTTGAAGACCCAGCGCTTCTTGGCGTCGATGGGCTCGACGATGCGGGCCGAGGCGGCCATGGAGATCATGGGCGTCTGGCTCTCGGCGACGGCGTCGATCATGGCCAGGCTGTTGGGCGTCACGGTGGAGCCCACGACCACGTCGACCTTGTGCTCGGTGATCAGCTTGCGGGTGTTGGCGACGGCCGTCGTGGTGTCCGAGGCGTCGTCCAGGACGATGTAGTTGACCTTCTGGCCGGCGATGGTCGTCGGCAGCAGGCTGAAGGTGTTCTTCTCGGGGATGCCCAGCGAGGCGGCCGGGCCGGTGGCCGAGACGGTCACGCCCACGTTGATGTCCGCCAGGGCGGATCCCACGAGGGCGGCGGTGCCGGCCAGAGCCAGCAGGGTCTTCTTCATCAGCTTCACGGTGTCTCCTTGTGTTGGTCTTGCCAGTGTCTGCAGGATGCGGATCCTCGCGCGGTGATCGTCGATGCGAAAGCCTTCACGAGGCTTGCGCGCGCCCGACCGCCCCGAGGCCGCCGAAGAAGAGGTCGGCCACCATGGGCGCGACCGAGTCGTAGCTGAGCTCGCCATCGGGCTTCAGCCAGGTGAACGTCCAGTTGATCATGCCGAAGAGCAGCATGGTCAGCGGCTTGTGCAGCTTGGCCGCCTGCAGCTCCGGACGCACGGCGGCCACCGCCTCGGCGAAGGCATTGACCACCTGACGCTCGACGGCCAGCAGGCGCTCCTGGTCGGCGCCTTCGAGGAACTTGACGTCCTCGGTCAGCACGCGGTGCTCGTTCTGCGCCTCGCCGTAGGCCTGCATGAAGCGGGCGATGAGTGCGCGCAGGTGCGCCTCGGGGGCCAGGTCTTGCGCCTTCACCTCGCCCACCAGCGCGGCGAGGCCCTGCACATGGGTCTCGCAGATCTGCACCAGCAGCTCGTGCTTGTCCCGCACGTAGTGGTACAGCGTGGGCTTGGACACGGCGCAGGCCTCCGCCACCTGGTTCATGGAGGTGCCGGCATAGCCCTGCGCGGCGAACAGCCGCGCCGCCTGCGCCAGGATCTGGTCGCGGCTGGCATCGAATCCGGGGGCTCTGCCTCTGGCCATGGGGTTATCTAGCTTTCTGTCGTGGCTGCCGCTCGTGTCCTCATCGAGGGGAGCCCGAGGATCCGGCTTTGCCGGGCCAGCGGGCTCGCCCCCTCGAGGGGGCACGCGCAGCGTGTAGGGGGGGAGCCATTGTCAGCGTTCGTCGAACGAAATGACCACGCGAGGGGTCAGCGCATGCGCCTGGCAGCTCAGGATGAACCCGGCCGCGACCTCGTGCTTCTCCAGCGCGAAGTTCTTGTCCATGCGCACCTCGCCCTCGATCAGCTTGCAGCGGCAGGTGGAGCACACGCCGCTCTTGCAGGAGAAGGGCACGTCCATGCCGGCGCGGGCGGCGGCATCGAGGATGCTGGGGTCGCTCTTGCTGACGCTGATCTCGCGCGAGAGGCCGTCGCGGATCACCAGCACCGTGGCCACCTCGGCATCGCCCTCGCGCACCTCGTGCGGGGCGGGCTGGCCGGCCTGCATCTCGGGCGTGCCGAAGCGCTCGATGTGGATGGCCTCGGGCTTCACGCCGGCCGCGAGCAGCGCGGCCTCGGCCTCGTCGTTCATCTGGTAGGGGCCGCAGATGAAGGCGTGGTCGATGCTGGCGGGCTCGATGAGGGCGCCCAGGAACTCGGCGATCTTCTCGCGGTTCATGATGCCGGCCATCAGGGGCGAGTCCACCACCTCGTCGCTGAACACATGGTGCAGGGAGACGCGGGTGAGGTACTGGTTCTTCAGGTCCTCGATCTCCTCCTTGAACATCGTGGAGGCCTGGCGGCGGTTGCCGTAGATGAGGGTGAAGCGGCTGCCCGGCTCCTGCGCCAGCACCGTCTTCATGATGGACAGGATGGGCGTGATGCCCGAACCGCCCGCGATGCCGACGTAATGGCGCTGGCTCTGCGGCTCGACGGGCACGAAAAAGCGGCCCTGGGGCGGGAAGACCTGGATCACGTCGCCCGCCTTGAGCTCGCGGTTGACCCAGTTGGAGAAGCGCCCGCCCAGCACCTTGCGCACGCCCACCCGCAGCTCGCCGTCGTCGACGCCGGCACAGATCGAGTAGGAGCGGCGCAGGTCCTCGCCGCCCACGTCGGCGCGCAGGGTCAGGTATTGCCCCTGAGTGAACCTGAACAGCTCGGCGGATTCCGGCGGCACGTCAAAGCTGACGATCACGGCTTCTTCGGTGTCCGGGCGGACGTCGCGGACACGCAGGGGGTGGAAGTTGAGGCTCATATCAGTGATCCATCGTTGAATGCGGCAGACCCGCCGCAGGAACGGCATGCATTCCCGAGCGAGATCCGGGGATCCGGCTTTGCCGGGCCCTCGGAGCTGCCCCCTCGAAGGGGGCCGGCGAAGCCGGCAGGGGGTGGGCCGTCATATGGGTTTGAAGTGTTCGAAGGGTTCCTTGCAGGCCATGCAGCGATACAGGGCCTTGCAGGCGGTGGAACCAAAGGCGGACAGGCGCTCCGTCTGCTCCGACCCGCAGCGCGGGCACGCGAGCCGGGTCAGCGAGGCGCGGTGCACCAGGCGGATCGGTTGCTCGGCGCCGGGATGGGCCGGCCCGGGCGGCGCGATGCCATAGGCCTTGAGCTTGGCGCGGCCTTCCTCGGTGATCCAGTCGGTCGTCCAGGCGGGTGAGCGCCGCATCGTGATCGTGATCTCGCCGAAGCGGGCCAGCGCTTCGCGCACGTTGTCCTGGATGAGCTCGGTGGCGGGGCAGCCCGAGTAGGTAGGCGTGAGCACCACCTCCAGGCCGCCGGCCGTCTCCTGTAGGTCGCGCACGATGCCCAGCTCGCACAGGCTCACCGCCGGGACCTCGGGGTCCGGGATCTGGCGCAGCACTTCCCAGGCGGCCGAGAGCCGCCCGCAGGCTTGATCGGAGGAGGGCATCGGCGCGTTCATCGCGTCACCAGACGCCGCCGGGGTAGGCGCGCTGCAGGTACTGCATTTCCGTCAGCATGTGGCCCATGTGCTCGCTGTGGATGCCCACGCGGCCGCTCGGGATGTAGCGGCTGTCGGCGGGCGCCTGCAGCGTGGCGCCGGTCAGGACCTCGTCCATGGCGGCACGCCAGTCGGCACGCAGGGCGTCCCAGGCGGGCCCGAGGCCCGTGGCGGCGGCGTGCGCGTCGATGTCGTCGCTGGCGAAGAGCTCGTTGGTGTAGGGCCAGAGCTGCTGCAGCGCTTCCACGATGCGGCGGCGCGATTCCTCGGTGCCGTCGCCCAGGCGCTCGGTCCAGTCGGCCGCGTGCTGCTGGTGGTAGCTGGCTTCCTTGAAGGCCTTGGCGGCGATGGCGGCCACCTCGGCGTCGCTGGAGTCCATCAGCCGCGCCCACAGCAGGCGCAGCCAGGTGGCGGCGGCCAGGTTGCGGGCCGTGGTGAAGGCGAAGTCGCCGCGCGGCAGCTCCATCAGCACCGGGTTGAAGTACTGGCGTTCGTCGCGCAGGAAGGCCAGCTGGTCTTCGTCGAAGCCCTGGCCGTCGAGCTCGCCGGCCCGGGTCAGCAGGCCGCGGGCCTGGCCGATGAGGTCCAGCGCCATGTTCGTCAGCGCCAGGTCCTCCTCCAGGATGGGCCCGTGGCCGCACCATTCGGAGAGGCGCTGCGAGAGCACCAGGCAGCTGTCGGCGATGCGCAGCAGGTAGCGCACCTCGGGCTTGTCACCCACCTTGATCGATTGTTGGCTCATGGTGGGCGCGCTCACATGTGGTTGACCGAATCAGGGAGTTCGTAGAACGTCGGATGGCGGTACACCTTGTCCTCCATCGGATCGAAGTACATGCCCTTCTCACCGGGGTCCGAGGCCACGATCTGGCTGGACAGCACCACCCAGATGCTCACGCCTTCCTGGCGGCGGGTGTAGACCTCGCGGGCCATCTGCAGGGCCAGCTTGGCGTCCGGTGCGTGCAGGCTGCCGCAGTGCTTGTGGTCCAGGCCGGCCTTGCTGCGCACAAAGACTTCCCACAGGGGCCATTCGTTCTTGGGGGCTTGCTGATTGCTCATGATGGGGGTCCTCGTGTTCAGGCTGCTGCTGCTTGGGTTGCTTGCTTGCGGACGTGGGCGAGGGCGGCTTCACGCACCCAGGCGCCGTCGTCCCAGGCCTTGACGCGGGTGGCCAGGCGCTCGCGGTTGCAGGGGCCGTCGCCGCCCACCACGCGCCAGAACTCGTCCCAGTCGATGGCGCCGAAGTCGTAGTGCTCGCGCTCGGCGTTCCACTTCAGGTCGGGGTCCGGCACGGTCACGCCCAGCACCTCGGCCTGCGGGATCGTGGCGTCCACGAACTTCTGGCGCAGGTCGTCGTTGGAGATGCGCTTGATGCCCCAGCGCATGGACTGCTCGGAGTTGGGCGAGTCCTTGTCATGCGGGCCGAACATCATGAGGGACGGCCACCACCAGCGGTTGACGGCGTCCTGCACCAGGGCCTTCTGCTCGGGCGTGCCCTTCTGCATCATCACCAGCAGGCTCTCGTAGCCCTGGCGCTGGTGGAAGCTCTCTTCACGGCAGATGCGGATCATGGCCCGCGCATAGGGCGCGTAGGAGCAGCGGCACAGCGGCACCTGGTTCATGATGGCCGCGCCGTCCACCAGCCAGCCGATCACGCCGATGTCGGCCCAGTTCAGCGTGGGGTAGTTGAAGATGGAGCTGTACTTGGCCTTGCCCGAGTGCAGCGCTTCCAGCATCTGGTCGCGGCTGGTGCCCAGGGTCTCGGCGGCGGAGTAGAGGTACAGGCCGTGGCCGCCCTCGTCCTGGATCTTGGCCATCAGGATGGCCTTGCGCTTGAGCGTGGGCGCGCGCGTGACCCAGTTGCCCTCGGGCAGCATGCCGACGATCTCGGAGTGCGCGTGCTGGCTGATCTGGCGCACCAGCGTCTTGCGGTAGTGCTCGGGCATCCAGTCCTTGGCCTCGACGAACTCGCCCTCGCCGACGCGGGCCTCGAAGGCCGCGAGCTTCTGGGCCTCCTCCGCGCTCTGCACCTTGGCCGCCTGGTCCTGCGGCCCGACGCTCATCGCTTGTGTGTACATGAATGGCTCCTTGTGGGAATCCGGGGGTTACTTGGGTCTTTTGTCGATCACGCGCCGTGCCTTGCCGACCAGCGTGCGCTCGATGCTGTCCGGCGCACCGATGTCGATCCTGGTGGAGACGCCGATCAGCGTCTTGATGCGGTGCTGCAGATGGCGGGCGATGCCGTCCTTCTGCGCGAGGTCGGCGCCGGGCTGCATCTCGCAGCGCACCAGCACCTCGTCCAGCGGGCCTTCGCGGCTGACGACGATCTGGTACTGGCCCGAGAGCTGCGGCTCCTGCAGCACCAGCTCCTCGATCTGCGTGGGGAACAGGTTGACGCCGCGGATGATGAGCATGTCGTCCGAGCGGCCGACGATCTTGCCCATGCGGCGCATGCTGCGCGAGGTGGGCGGCAGCAGGCGGGTGAGGTCGCGGGTGCGGTAGCGGATCACCGGCAGGGCCTGCTTGCTGAGCGAGGTGAACACCAGCTCGCCCTCGGCGCCGTCGGGCAGCACCTCGCCGGTCTCGGGGTCGATGATCTCGGGGTAGAAGTGGTCCTCCCAGATCACCGGGCCGTCCTTGGACTCGATGCACTCGTTGGCAACACCTGGCCCCATCACCTCGGAGAGGCCGTAGATGTCCACGGCATCGATGCCGGCCTTGGTCTCGATCTCGCGGCGCATGGCCTCGGTCCAGGGCTCGGCGCCGAAGATGCCGACCTTCAGCGAGCTCTCGCGCGGGTCCAGGCCCTGGCGCACGAACTCCTCGATGATCACCTGCATGTAGCTCGGCGTGACCATGATGGCGTCCGGCTTGAAGTCCTGGATCAGCTGGACCTGCTTCTCGGTCTGTCCGCCGGACATGGGGATCACCGTGCAGCCCAGGCGTTCGGCGCCGTAGTGCGCGCCCAGGCCGCCGGTGAAGAGGCCGTAGCCGTAGGCGATGTGGACGATGTCACCGCGGCGCACGCCCGAGGCGCGCAGCGAGCGGGCGACGAGGTTGGCCCAGGTGTCGATGTCCGCCTGCGTGTAGCCCACGACGGTGGGCTTGCCGGTGGTGCCGGACGAGGCGTGGATGCGCACGATCTGCTCGCGCGGCACGGCGAAGAGGCCGAAGGGGTAGTGGTCGCGCAGGTCCTTCTTGGTCATGAAGGGGAACTTCGCGAGGTCGGCCAGCGTCTTCAGGTCCGCGGGGTGCACGCCCTTGGCGTCGAAGGCGGCCTTGTAGTGGGGCACGTTCTCGTAGGCGTGCTGCAGCGTCCACTGCAGGCGCTGCAGCTGCACGGCCTGCAGCTCGTCGCGGCTGGCGGTCTCGATGGGTTCCAGCTCGCCAGGGGCGGGGTGCTTCACGGTCATGGGTTCACTCCTGCGCAGCGCCAGCAGTCAGGCCAGGAACCACCGGCTTGCCCTTGATGCGATAGGACTTGCCGCGGAACACGGCCACCAGCTCGTCCCGCTGGTTGCGCACATTCACGTCATAGACGCCGGTCCGGCCGGCGAGCGAAACCTCGTGGGCGACGGCGGTCAGCACGTCGCCCTGCCGCGCGGGCGCCACGATGTCGATCGTGATGCCCGAGGCCACCGTCAACTCGTTGTACGCGTTGCAGGCGAAGGCAAAGGCCGAATCGGCCAGGGTGGTGATAAGGCCGCCATGGCAGATGGCGAAGCCGTTGAGCATGTCCTGGCGCACCGCCATGCGGATCGTCGCGCTGCCGGGCCCGACGGCCAGGATGTCCATGCCGAGGCCCTTGGAGGCATGGTCCTCGCGGAACATGGCGTCGCGGACGGCTTCGGCGACGGCTTGCGGGCTCAGAGGCATGGACATGCAGGGAACTCCTTCAACAGCAGGAACGGTGCAGGGCGGGCGAGCGCGGCTCAGCGGTCCTTGAAGACCGGCGTGCGCTTTTCCAGGAAGGCGGCGGCGCCCTCGAGGTAGTCGTGCGCAAAGCCGAGCTGGCTCTGCATCACGGCCTCGAGCTTGAGGGCGTCCTCGTAGTTCAGGCTCAGCGCCTCGTCGAAGGCGTTGCGGGTCTCGACGAGCGCGCGCGTGGGCATCGCGGCCAGGCGCGTCGCGAGGGCCTGCGCCGTGGCGGCGAGGTCCTCGTTCGGGACGGCGCGGGCGATCAGGCCCAGGCGGGCGGCCTCGGCAGCGGGCAGCTTGTCGCCCAGCAGCGCCAGCTCCATGGCCTTGGCGCGGCCCACCAGGCGGGTCAGCAGCCAGGTGCCGCCGCAGTCGGGGATCAGGCCGATCTTGGAGAAGGCCTGGATGAAGCTGGCGGACTCGGCGGCGATCACGAGGTCGCAGCCCAGCGCCAGGTTCGCGCCGGCGCCGGCCGCCACGCCATTGACGGCGGCGATCACCGGCACGGGCATCGAGCGCACGCGCAGGGCGAGCGGGATGTAGTAGTTGTCCAGCAGGTGGCCGATGTCCTTGGGGCGGGCTTCGGCGCCGAACTCGGGCTTGATCAGCGGGTCGGAGAGGTCCTGCCCGGCGCAGAAGGCGCGGCCGATGCCGGTGATGACGACCGCCCGCACGCTGGCGTCCTCGGCGGCCTCGTCCAGGGCGGCGCGGGTCTGCGCCAGCAGCTGGGCGGTGAAGGCGTTCAGCGCCGCGGGGCGGTTGAAGCTCAGGGTGCGCACGGCGCCTTCCTGGCTGATCAGCAGGGCGGCGTCGGCGGCGGGCGCAGCGGTGGGCAGAGTCATGGGTGGCCTCGTCTGGCTATGCGTCAGATCAAGGTGGGAACACTCTTGACCGACCGGTCGGTAGATCGTAAGGTCCCGCTTGATCTGGCACAAGCCGCGTGAGGTGGGGGTAAACCCTGGCATCCGGCGGCGATGTGCGCCTGTCAATGCGCGGTGCCCTGCCGCCTGGAGTCCTCATGCCTTGCTATGCCATCGACGGGGTGATCCCCGTGGTCCATCCCAGCAGCCACGTGCACCCGACGGCGGTGCTGATCGGTGACGTCCACGTCGGGCCGGGCTGCTACATCGGCCCGAACGCGAGCCTGCGCGGGGATTTCGGCCGCATCGTCCTCCATGAGGGCGCCAATGTGCAGGACTGCTGCGTGGTGCACGGCTTCCCGGCCTCCGAGACCGTGGTCGAGCGCAACGGGCACATCGGCCACGGCGCGGTGCTGCACGGCTGCGTGATCCGGCATGACGCGCTGGTAGGCATGAAGGCCGTGGTGATGGACGGCGCGGAGCTCGGGGCCTACAGCATCCTGGCGGCCTGCGCCTTCGTGAAGGCGGGGCAGGCGCTGCCGGAGCGCTCGCTCATCGCCGGGCTGCCCGCCAAGGTGCTGCGGGCGCTGAGCGAGGACGAGATCCGCTGGAAGCTCGAGGGCACGCGCACCTACCAGCAGCTGACCGAGCGCTGCCTTGCCAGCTTGGTCGAGGTACAGCCGCTGGCGGCGGCCGAAGCCGGGCGCCCGAGCCTGCGCGCCGGTGAGCATCAGACGCTGCACGCGGCGACGCGGGGCTGAAAGTCGGCAATCGCAGGAGTTCTGCACGGCGCGCCCCGCTTTGGCGGCGGGGGCGGGCCGTGCGGCCTGCGCCCAGGCGCTAGGCTTTGTGCCAGTGTCTGGCCGGTGGCCGCGCGAACGGTCGCGCGGGCCGTGATGTCCGGCTGGCAGGACGAGTTGCATGAATCCATTGCTGATCCCTGAAGCGCAGGCCTGCGAGCAGTTCCTGCACCGCGCCCGACAGGCACTGGCCGCGCATCGCCAGCGCGAGGCGCTCGAGCTGCTGGAGCAGGCCCAGGCCGCGTGCGACGCCCCGTCCATGGCGTCCGCCCGGCGCTGCGAGATCGGCCAGATGCAGGCGCGGGCCGGCTGGGCGCTCTACGACGTGGCGCAGGCCTACACCGGAGCCAGCCTCGCCCTGAACCTGCTCGAGCCGCACGCGCGGGCCGAACGCGTGGAGATGCTGGACATCGCCGTGCTGTGCCTCAGCGGTGCGGGTCTGATGGACGAGGCGCTCGACCTGGCGCGCCAGGCGGTGGAGACCGCCACGCAGGCCCCCGTGCTGCACGCCATGCTGCCGCGGGCGCTGGGGGCGCTGGCCCATGCCTATGCCCAGCTGGGCCTTTATGACGAGGCCGAGATGCTGCACCTGCAGGCGCTCTCGCGGGCGCGGGAAAGCCAGGAGCCGCACGCCATGACGCGGGCCTACACGAACGCGCTGCTGGCCGGCTCGCTCGCCATCGACGAGCTGCGCCGCCGGGGCGAGGACCTGCAGGCCGACGCCATGGCCCAGCGCCAGCTGCGCCTGGCCTTCCAGGCGCGCTCGCAGCTGGACGCGCCGGAGATGCACCTGCGCCAGCGCGCCACCCTGCTGATGAACGTGGGCATCGCGATGATGCACGGCGGGCACCTCGACGAGGCGCAGGCCCTGTTCGACAAGGGGCTGGAGCTCCTGCGGTCCGAGGACTTCCCCCATGCCCGCGCCTCCTTGCTGCATGCGCAAGGGGAGTGCGCGCTGCTGGCGGGCGACCTGGACCGCGCCCGGCAGCTGCTGGAGCCCCTGCTGCTGCCGGCGGCGCTGCAGGCCTATCCCTTCATGCGGGCGCCCCTGCTGCGCAATGCCCGACGCCTGTTCGAGGCCCTGGGCGACGGGCCTCGCGCCTCGGCAATGGCCCAGCGTCTGGAGGAGTTGCAGGCCGACCAGCAGCGCCAGCGCCACCAGGCCGGCGAGGCGCTGCGGGCCGTGCGCCGTCAGACGCCCCAGTGGCTTTCGGGACAGCAGGACCTCCTGCGCTAGGCTGCACGCCTTTCACTGCGCCGAGGTGCCCCGATGACGCACGAGACCGCTCCCGTGGAGGTGTCCGCTCTCCAGGAGGCCCTGCCCCTGGGCTCCGGGGCCGGCCGGGTGCAGCTGCGGCGCATGCGCCCCGCCGACCTCGACCGTTTCCACGCCTACCGCAGCGACGCCGAGACCGCGCGCTTCCAGGGCTGGGCGCAGGCCGTGGACCCGGCGCAGTCCCTCGCCTTCCTGGAGGAGATGAGCACGGCCCCCGTCGGCCTGCCGGACGCCTGGGTGCAATTGGCGATCGCCGATGCCGCTGACGACCAGCTCATCGGGGACATCGGCCTGTGCCTGCGCAGCCCGCCCGAGGACGCGTCCCCGGCGGCGTCTGCGGGCCGTCGCCCGGCCAGCGCCTGGATGGGCATCACCCTGCACCCGGGCTGGCGCGGCCGCGGCCTGGGGCGCGAGGCTTTCGTCGCTTTGCAGGATTTCCTGCTGGGGCCCGGCGGGCTGCGGGAGATCGAATGCTGGGTGGATGCGCGCAACCACGCGTCGATCCAGCTGCTCGAGGCCAGCGGCATGCGGCGCTTCTGCACGGAGCTGCGGGACTTCCGCGGCGCCCCATGCGAGGAGCACGGCTATCGGCGCGAGCGCCCCGGCGCCTGAGCCCAATGAGCGCCCTCAGGCGCCCGGCTCGCCGCGACATCGCCGTGCTTTGCTGCCACCCGAAACGGCTGCTTACAAATAGGGGAAGTCCACCCGCCTATTCGAGCGGGACGCCCGGCGCAATCCCCAGGTCGGCGGCCGCGCCGCGGTGGTAGATTCCACCGGCATCCGCCCAGCCCTGCCGGCCGCGCCGCCGGCGTGGAGAATCTCCCATGCCTTTCCAGTTGCCTGACCTTCTGGGTCCCTACCTGCTGCCTCTGCTGATCGCGGTGCCGCTGGCCATCGTTGTGATCCTGATCAGCATCCGCAAGGAGGACGAGGAGGTTCGCCAGTTCCAGGAATCGCAGCTGCCGGCCAGCTTCAGCGGCCCCGGTGCGGCCAGCCGCTTCCAGCCCAGCGTGCTGCCGGGCATGGGGCAGGGCGCCGCCCTGGCGGCCGGCCCGGTGCCGGTGCTCGTGGTGGACGACTCCGCCGTGGTGCGCGCCAAGCTGGGCAAGCTGCTGGAAGGCGCGGGCTATCTGGTGCTGCTGGCACGCGACGGCGTCGAGGCGCTCGAGGTGCTGGCGCGCCACCCCGTGCAGGTCATGATCACCGACCTGGAAATGCCCAACAAGAACGGCTTCGAGCTGATCGCCGACGTCCAGGGCGCCCTCGAGACCGAGGACCTGCCCATCATCGCCATCACCGGCCACGAGGAGCTGCAGGGCCGCGTCCACCAGATCCAGGGGCTCTACGGCATCTTCAAGAAGCCCTGGAGCGACCGTGACCTGCTCAAGCGCATCGAGACCCTGACCCAGCTGCGCAAGCAGGGCCCGCGCGTCGCTGCCTGATCGGCCGCGCGCCGGCCTTGCGCTGTCGCAAAGGCGACGCGATTTGTGCCAAGGTTCACGGAATACTGCGCGTCTCGGGTTTTCCTTGATGAGGCTTGCCCGAAGTTCCGAACTTCTGCGCAATTTTCATGTGCAAAGCGCCTTGGCTGAGCCTCAGAACGCAAGCCTTTTGTGCGCAAGGCCCCCTACAGTTCAAAGCACATCAACGAGGGCGGCCCGCCAAAGACGGGCCGGAGGGGCGGATGAGGAGGACTGAGGACTCTCATCCGCAAGGAGCAGGCCGCTCGCCGGAGCGGGCCTGCTGCCGCGTCACAGCGCGGATGGCAAGGGCTGATGGGTTTTCGGATCCATCAGCCCTTTTCCATTGAATGCAGGACGCGTTGCCCCGGGGGCGTTCGAAGGGCGCGCCAATCCTGATGCGCGGCCGCCGACCCTGTGCTGCAATGCAGGCCCTGTCTGGGAGTCCTCTGCATGGCTGCACGCACCTTTCGTCTTCGTTCCCTGCTCTGGCTGTTGCTGGGCCTCGTCGTTGTGGCCCTGCTGGCCGCGGCCCTGCACTGGCGGGCCAAGCTCCCCAAGCGGGACGGCGAGCTGCAGCTGCAGGGCCTGAGCCAGCCCGTTACGGTCCGTTTTGACGCCTGGGGCGTTCCGCACATCGAGGCCCAGAACGAGCCCGACCTCTACCGCGCCCTGGGCTATCTGCATGCCCAGGACCGCCTCTTCCAGATGGAAATGGCCCGCCGGCTCGCCCGGGGGGAGCTGGCCGAGGTCCTGGGGGAGAAGCTCCTCCCGACGGACAAGCTCTTCCGCAGCCTGCGCCTGCTCGATGCCGCCGAGGCCCGCGCGAAGGCGGACGCCACGCGGCCCGCGGGCCCGGCTCTGCTGGCGCTGCAGGCCTACCTCGATGGCGTGAACCAGTACCAGGCGAGCCGCCCCGCGCCCCTGGAGTTCGAGCTCCTCGGCATTCCCAAGCGCGAGTTCAAGCCGGTGGACACCTACGCCGTCGCCGGCTATCTGGCCTACAGCTTCGCCTCGGCCTTCCGAACGGAGCCTGCACTCACTTATGTGCGAGACCAGCTGGGGCCTGACTACCTCAAGATCTTCGACCTCGACTGGAAGCCCGAAGGCGCCCTGGCGGCCCGGGCGCGCCTGGGCGCCCCGGCGGCCTCGGCGTCCGCCACAGCGGCGGCACTGCCCGGCGCGCGGCTGCAGCCGGCCGATTGGCAAGCGCTGGCCCGCATCGGCCAGCTCAGTGACAGCCTGGGCGCCGGCCTCGCCCAGATGGAGGGCAGCAATGCCTGGGTGATCGCCGGGGCCCGCACCGCCAGCGGCAAGCCCGTGCTCGCCGGGGACCCGCACATCGGCTTCTCGACGCCTGCCGTGTGGTGGGAGGCCCACATGAAGGCGCCGGGCTTCGAGCTCTACGGCCACCTCCAGGTGCTCAACCCCTTCGCCCTGATCGGTCACAACCAGCGTTTCGGCTGGAGCCTGACCATGTTCCAGAACGACGACATCGATCTCATCGCCGAGAAGACGGACGCCGCCCATCCCGGCCAGGTGCTGGTCAAGGGCGCCTGGCAGCCCCTCGAGTCGCGCGAGATCCGCATCAAGGTCAAGGGGCGGGCGGACGAGGTCGTCCAGCTGCGCCGCTCGCCGCATGGCCCCATCGTCAACGACGCCGTGCCGGGCGACACGGGCAAGACCCCCATCGCCCTGTGGTGGACCTTCCTCGAGACGGAGAACCCGATCTTCGAGGCCTTCCACCGCCTCAACAGGGCCGACACCCTCGACGCCGCGCGTGCGGCCGTGCAGGGCATCCACTCGCCCGGGCTGAACGTGGTCTGGGCCAATGCCGCGGGCGACATCGCCTGGTGGGCCTCGGCGCGCCTGGTGCACCGGCCGGCCGGCGTGAATCCCGGCTTCATCCTCGACGGCAGCACGGCCGAGGCCGACAAGCTCGGCTTCCTGCCCTTCTCCGCGAATCCGCAGGAAGAGAACCCCGCGCGCGGCTACATCGTCTCGGCCAACCACCAGCCGGCGTCGCCGGAGCCGGTGTACGGCTACTACAACCTGCCCGACCGCGGCTGGCGCCTGGAGGAGGGCCTGCAGGCCAGCGCCGCCGGCTGGGACGTGCCCCGCGTCCAGGCCCTGCAGCTGCTCGACGACACGGGCTACGGCCCGCGCGTGCTGGCGCCGCTGCTGCCCATCCTGCGGCAGCAGAAGGAGGGGGCCGAGCTGGTCGCGCTGCTGGCCGCCTGGAAGGGTGGCCACCGCCTGGAGGACCGCGCGCCGGTGCTCTTCCATCAGCTCGAGCACCAGCTGATCCACGCCGTGCTCTCGGACAAGATGGACGAGGCCATGATCGCCAACCTCACCCGCACCCGGGCGCTCGACCACGCCATTCCGCGCCTCGTCCAGGACGCGGACTCCCCCTGGTGGGACCGCAAGGGCACGCCCCAGCGGGAGACCCGCGAGCAGATCGTGGCCGAGGCCTGGAGCGCCACGCTGCAGCACCTGCGCCGAACCTTCGGCGACGATCCGGCGCAGTGGACCTGGGGCAAGGCCCACAGCGTCACCCACAAGCACCCTCTGGGCGAGGTGAAGTGGCTGGCGCCGATCTTCAACGTCGGCCCCTTCCCGGCCCCCGGCGCGCATGAGGTGCCCAACAACCTCGCCCAGCGCAGCGGCGATGCGCCCTGGAGCGTGGTCTACGGCCCGTCCACCCGCCGCGCGATCGACTTCGCCGCGGCGGGGCGGAGCCAGGGTGTCAACCCCGTCGGCCAGAGCGGCGTGCTGGGGGATCGGCACTACAGCGACCAGGCGCTGGACTACGTCGCCGGCCGCGCCCGCCCCCAATGGCTGGATGCCGCGGACGTGCAGGCGAATGCCCGCAGCACCCTGGTCTTCAAGCCCTGACGGCGGCGAGCCCGTACCGCCCCTCACGCCCCTCACGCGCCTCCAGCCCCGAAACAAGGACGAACCATGCGCCATCCGTCTGCCCTGAACGGCCTCTTGCGCGCCGCACGATCTGCCCAGCCTGCCGCATCGCGCCTCCTGGCGGGCGCGTCACGAGCCGATTTGCGGGTCGGTCTGTGGGCCGAGCTGCGGGCCAGTCTGCGGGCGAGTCTGCGGGCGAGTCTGCGGGCCGGCGTAATGACGGGCCTGCTGGCAGGTCTCCTGGGGGCGCTGCCCCTGGCCCAGGCGCTGTCGCCCGTGCCGCCACCGCCGCCGCGGGCCTTGCCCGTGCCCGAGGTCGCGGTCGCCGAAGGCCCGAAGCCGGCCGAGGTGACGGTGGTGGAGCCCCATCTCTCGCGGCCCGGGCAGTCCGTGCAGGTGCGCTACCGAGGGTGGCCCGCCCGCGTCTTCCTGGACCGCTGGCTGGCGCCCGGCTGGGATGTGGGCGATGCCGAGCTGGAGGTCAGCGCCCTGGACGGCTTCGTCTCCCGGATCCCCGTGGAGCGCTTCCGCCAGTACAGCGCCTGGATCGTCTTTGCGCGGGCCGATGGCCAGCCCTTCCGGGTCGACAACCACGCCCAGGGTGAAAAGCAGGTGCCGCTGGGCCCCTACTACCTGGTCTGGGACAACCTCCGCGATCCGGCGCTGCAGGCCGAGGGCGGGGCCGTCTGGCCCTATCAGATCGGCAGCGTGCGCCGCACGCCGTCGAGCCGTGCCGTCCTGCTGCCGGGCACCCTGGCGGGGCGCTACGGCGCCGAGGCCCAGGCACTGCAGACGCACTGCCTCAGCTGCCATCAGGTCAATGGCTATGGCGGCTTCAAGATGCCGCTGAACCTGGCGCTGCGGGCCCGGGAGATCGACGCCCAGCGTTGGCAGCAGTGGCTGCTGCAGCCGGCGAAGCTGAAGCCCGGCACCACCATGCCCCCGCTGTCCGAGGGTTTGCCCGAGGCGGAACGGGCGGCGCTGGCGCAACAGCTGCACGACTATCTGAAGGCCCTGCCCCTCCAACCCTGAACAATTTCGCGCTTGCGCCTGTCTAGGAGCAAGCAGTTGTTACATCTTGCGGAGAAGTGACGCTTGCGGCGCATCTGATCCGCTACGCTTCGGCCCTCGCATGCTGCAAGCTGCCCGTCCCTGCCTGAAAACAGCCCTCGTGCTCACCGCCCGGTCCTGATGCCCGACGACAGCCCCGATCGCCGCGCCGCCGCCTCGTCGGCCGCCCCCAATGCCTTGCCGGCAGGCACGCGCTTTGGCGAGCTCGAAATCGTCAGCACGCTGGCCGTGGGCGGCTTCGGCATCATCTACGTGGCGCAGGACCACGCCCTGCAGCGCCAGGTCGCCATCAAGGAGTACATGCCCTCCATGCTGGCCCAGCGCAATGCCAAGTCCAAGGTGTCCGTGCGCTCCGGGTCGCAGCAGGAGACCTTCGATGCCGGCCTGCGCTCCTTTGTGAACGAGTCCCGGCTGCTGGCGCGCTTCGATCACCCGTCCCTGCTGAAGGTCTACCGCTTCTGGGAAGCCAACGGCACGGCCTATATGGTGATGCCCTATCTCCAGGGCCAGACGCTGCGCCAGGCCCGCCGGGCCATGAGCCAGCCGCCCGACGAGGCCTGGGTGCGCCGGCTGGTGTCCGCGCTGCTGGAGGCGCTGGAGCTGCTGCACACCGAGTCCATCTGGCACCGGGACATCGCGCCGGACAACGTCTTCCTGCCCTACGGCGGCGCGGCGCCGGTGCTGCTCGACTTCGGTGCTGCCCGTCAGGTCATCAGCGACCGCGCAGAAGGGCTCACGGCCATCCTGAAGCCCAGCTACGCCCCTATCGAGCAGTACGCCGAGTCGCGCCAGTTGCGCCAGGGGCCCTGGACCGATCTCTATGCGCTCGGGGCGATGGTCCACGAGCTGGTTCTCGGGCGCACGCCGCCCGCCGCCACGGCTCGCAGCCTGGGCGATGACTACCAGAGCCTCGTGACCCTTGCACCGGCAGGCTACAGCCCGGAGCTGCTGGCCTGCATCGACTGGATGCTGCGGGTGCATCCGCAGGACCGCCCGCAGTCCGTGGCGCACCTGCGTGCTGCGCTGGACGGGCGTCTCGTGCCGCCCGAGCCCCGCCGCGTCGACACCACGGCCACGCCGCCTCCGGTGGGCTTCGAGGACACCCGGCTGGCGAACGATTCCGAATTTGCGGAGACCCGCCAGCTGGGCGATAGCGATTTCCTGCCCACCCGCGCCATGGACACGCCGGACCTGCTGCTGGAGGATGCCCGTGCCGCCTCCGCGCCGGTGCCGCTGCCCGAGGTCGCGGTGGTGCCGCCGCCCTCGCGCCGTTCAGGCAGTCGCCGTGCGCCCGCGGCCCCGCCGCGGCGCTGGCCCTGGGCGGTCGGCCTGCTGGCCGCCGGTGCGGGCACGGCCCTGCTGGTGGCGCTGGTGCAACCGATGCTGCACCGGGCGCCGCCCCTGTCGCAGTCGGACCTCGCGATGGCGGCCTCCGCGCCGTCGTCCTCCGCCAGTCCGGCCGAGGGGGCGGGCGATCCGGTGCTGGCGCTGGTCCAGTCCCAGGAAGCGGCCCGCGCCGCCTCGGCCGCCATGGCGGGCGGGCCCGTCGGCACCGTCATGACGCCGGGCACCGACAAGCCGTTCGAAAAGGCACCCGAGAAGGTGGCTGAGAAGGCCGCCGACAAGCCGGGAGACAAGCCCGGCGACCGTCGCCTGCCCCAGGAGGCCCGCAAGCGCCGCGAGGCGGCACCCGCGGCCGCCCCGACCGGCGCAGCGCCCGTGGTGCCGGCCCCGGTGGAGCATCCCCCTGTGGTCGCCCAGCCGGTGCCGACCAGTGCGCCGGCCGTGGCGGAGACGGAGCCCGCCAGCCCGTCCGATGCCTGCGGCAAGCGCGTGTTCATCGCCCGGGCCCTGTGCCTGGACGAGCAATGCGCCAAGCCGCGCTTCCACGGCCACGCCGAATGCGTGGCTCTGCGCGAAGCTCGCGAGCAGCGGGCGCGCAACCGGAACTGAGGGGCCCCGCCACGGCAGTGGGTGCCACGCGTTGCGCGCGCGGGTGCTCGTGAAGGGCGCCACGCCAGGCACCCATCAGGCTCAGCCGTCGCGGCTCGTGCTGCCGTCCAGCGCGTTGACGCTCGTCTTGCAGGCGGTTTGCGAGTCCGGGCCTTCGCCCAGCCCCCAGCCGGCCCCTACCTGGCCCACCCGGCCCGGCCCGACCCACACCGCGCCCTTGCCACTGTGTGGCCACGCGGGCGGGGCGGGCGCCCCGCCGAAGGCCGACCGGCCTCGGTCGCCCTGGGTCAGTAGTAGTTGATCACGCCGCCGTCCTGCGCCTTGACGTTGGCGATGCGGGCGGCCATGCGTGCCTGCACCGCCACGGGCAGGGGCGCAAAGCCGGTGTCCGCAAGCAGACGGTCGCCGGACTGCAGCGTCCAGTTGATGAAGTGCAGCGCCTCGCTGGCAGCCGCGGCCGACTTCGGGCGCGCGTCGACCAGGATGTAGGACGTGACCGTGATCGGCCAGGTGCCCTTGCCCGGCCGCTGCAGCAGGCTGGCCGATTCATCGCCCGTGCGCCCCATCGACGAGTTGCGCACCGCCTCGCGGAAGCCGGCTTCGCTGGCCGCGACGAAGTCGGTGTCGTCCGCATTGCGCAGCTGCACGCCGTTCAGCTGGGCCTTGTGCAGCCGGTCGAAGGAGACGTAGCTGATCGCGCCGGGCGTCGTCTTGAGGGCCTGCGCGATGCCGTCATTGCCCTCGGCCGCCACGGCACCTTCGGGCCACTTGGGCAGCATGCCGGGGCCGATCTGCTCGCGGAAGGCCGGCGAGACGAGGGCGAGGTAGCGGCTGAAGGCGTCGGTGCTGCCGGACTTGTCCTTGCGCACCACGCGTGTGATGGGCAGGGCCGGCAGCGTGACGCCGGGGTTCAACGCCGCGATGCGGGGGTGGTTCCACTGCCGGATCTCGCCGCGGAAGATGTCCGCCAGCGTCGCACCGTCCAGGCGCAGCTGCGCGACGCCCTTGAGGTTGACCGCCGGCACGATGCCGCCCACGAGCATGGGCAGCTGCACCAGTTGCTTGCTGACGAGGTCGGCCTCGCTGAAGGGCACGTCGCTGCCGGCGAAATCCACGGCCCGGGCCTGGATCTGCTTCTGCCCGTCACCCGAGCCGGTCGGCTTGTAGCTGACCTTGCGGCCGTGGGCCCGGGCGTACTGCTGCGTCCAGGCCTGGTAGACGACCGACGGGAAGCTGGCCCCCACGCCCTGCACGTCCGCCATGGCATGGCTGGGCCCCAGGGCGGGCAGCAGCAGCGTGAGCGCCGCGACCCGCAAGGCCTGGCGCCGCAGGACGGCCGGCAGCCGGCAGGATGACGGGAAGGGCAGGCCGGACAGGCCGAGCGGAAGGGGGGTGAGGGGCGATGTGCGTGACATGCCCCGGCATTGTGGCGACGGTTTGTGACAGTTCTGTTCCAGACTGGCGCAGCACGCCGCGGCGCTGTTGCGGGCTCAACGCACGGCCGTGACCTCGATCTCCACCAGCCAGCCCGGCACCACCAGCCCGGCCACCTGCATCACGGAGCGCGCCGGCAGGTTCGGCTGCGCGGCCGTGCCGAAATGCTCGGTGTAGGCCGACATGAAACCGTCAAAGTCCATGCGCCCGCCCTTGGCCGGATCGCCGACGAGGAACACCTGCATCTTCACGACCGAGCCCATGCCCAGACCCAGGCCCTTGAGCTGGCGCTCGATGTTGGCGAGCACGCTGAGGGTCTGCGTGCGGGTGTCGCCATAGGCCGCGAGGCTGCCCCGCTCGGCCTTGGGATCGGCCACCGCGGGCACGGCCCCGCTGACGAAGACCAGCGTCCGACCGGCCGGCACCTCCACCGCGCTGGCGATGGGGAAGGTCGAGCCGGCGGGGCGGTGGCGGATCACGTCCGGGCTGGCTGCTGCCGGGGCCGTGCTCTGGGCGTGGGCGCCAGGCACCAGGGCCATCAGGACGGCCGTCAGGGCGGCCGGGAGAAGGGCAGGGGCGAAGGATTTCATGCTGGCTCCTTGAGGTCAGGGGGCGTGGGGATCATGCGGGTGCCGGGTCCGCGCCGGGGTTCAGTGCGCCACGGCCGTGCCGGCCTGGGCCGCCTGGCGGACCTCCGCGGCTTCCGCGGGCGCCACCCGTGCGGCCTCGGGCGCCAGGCCGCCGAAGCGCTCGCGCACATGGCTCAGCACGGCCGCCACCTGCTCGTCGCTGAGCTGGCGGCCGAAGCCGGGCATGGCCCGGTGGCCGTTCAGCACCATGTGCAGGGCGTAGGGCGTCGCTGCAAGCCGCGGATTGCCCTGCAGCGCGGGATAACTGCCGGCGCCCTTGGCGCCCCGGCCGTCGGGCATGTGGCAGGCCGCGCACAGGGCGCCATAGAGCGCCGGGCCGCTGCGCTGCTCGAAGCGCCAGCCCGAGGAGAAGCGGGGCTCGCTGGCCGCCGGGGCGGCCGTGTCGGCTGGGGCGGCAATCGCCGCCAGGGACGGCAGGGCGGCCAGCAGGAGGGGGATCAGGGCTTTCATGCGACGCGGGCCTTCTCGTGCAACTGGGTGATGGCATGCCGCGCCGAGAGCACGGCGCCTTCCTGCCAGGCCGGCAGCAGCGAGGCGTGCTCACCGGCGAGGATCAGGCGGCCGTCCATCTTCAGCAGCGTCGGGTAGTGGCGCTGGCGGGCGACGCGGCTCCAGTCGCCGAAGCAGCCCAGCGTGGCCGGGTGGCGGTGCCAGCCGACGGCCATGCCGTTCTCGTAGGCGGCCGGCGCCTGCGGGTGAATCTGGCTGTCCATGCGCAGGACCTCGCGCAGGCGCTCCTGCGGTGGCAGCGCGGTGAACTCCAGAGCCTGCGTCCCGAAGGCGTAGGCGCCCAGCAGCACGCCCTTGCGGCTCTGCAGGTCGTGGTTGGGGTAGCCGATCACGCGGATGGGCAGCTCCGTGCTGCTCATGCCGCCGAAGATGGCCTCGTCCTCCTCCCAGAAGCGGCGATTGAACTGCAGGCCGGCCTTGAACGCGGAGAAGTAGGGCACGGCGTCGATGGCCTGGCGCAGGGGATCGCTGCACTGCACGTCGAGCTGCGAGAGCACGGACAGCGGCAGCGTGCAGACGCACCAGTCGGCGCGCAGGGTCTGGGTGGGCTGGCCCGGGCGGGCGAGGTCCTGCACCTGCACACGCACGCCGTTGGCGTCCTGCTGGATGGCACTGACGCGGCGGCGCAGTCGGATGCGCTGCATCCCGACGGCCTGCGCCAGCGCGTGGGCGATGCGGTCCATGCCGCCCACGGGCTGGAACAGCGGCGTCTGGAACTCGAAGCTCGCCCCCTGCTCCAGCTGGGACCACAGCCCCGAGCGCAGCAGCGACTGCAGGCCCTGCGGATCGGCCTCGGGCGGATGCGCCGAGACGCCCATGCCGGGGAAGGGATCGAAGCCCCGGCGATCGGCGGCGATCTCGCCGGCCCGGTAGCGGCTCTCGTCGTCGAGGCCGCCGAACTGCCGCAGGGCCTGGAGCAGGCGCTCGCGGTCCTCGGCGGTCAGGGTCTCGTCCAGGGCCTGCTGACGGACGAGCTTGGCCAGCAGCTCGGCCACGTCGCCATGGAAGTCCGCCTGCACCTCGCGCAGGCGCTGCGGCCGGCCGCCCGCGGCGCGTGGGCTGTGCACGTAGGCGTTGTGGTTGAGCTGGACGAAGGGCTCCAGCTTCACGCCCAGCTGCCGGCAGTAGTCCAGCACGCCGTGGTGATGGAAGGGGATGCGCCAGGGGCCGGCGTTGAAGTACTGGCCGCGGTCGAAGCGGCAGTCCTGCGTCGCGCCGCCCAGCTCCGTGTAGCGGTCGCCGCCGCGCAGCGTCCAGCAGCGGCCGCCGATGCGGTCCTGAAATTCGACGATCTCGACCTCGTAGCCCGCCCGCAGCAGCTCCAGCGCCGAGACCAGGCCCGCGATGCCGGCGCCCAGGACGAGCACCTGCCGGCCGCGCGCCGGCGCTGGTCCCAGCTTGAAACCGGCCTGCGCGGGGGAGGCCTCGGCCAGGCCCAGCGTGCTCAGTGCGCCATAGACGGCGCCACTGCCGGCCACCGCGCCCAGGCGCTGCAACCAGGCTCGCCGGCTCAGCCCGGCGGCGGGGGAGGGGATCTGCATGGGCCGCACCATAGCAAGGCCCCCGCGGCCCTCACAGAGGGTCTATGCGGGGTGACTTTGGTGATGGGGCCTGCCCTCGCGGTGGCTGCCCGCGGGTCAGGCGAGGGAGCGCAGGTGCTGGTCTTCGCCCCAGGACAGCAGCACCGGGCCCTCGGGGCTCCAGCGCAGGCGGTTGATGCCGGCGTTGGGGATGCTGCAAGTGCGCGGGCCGCTCAGCGGCTGCCCCTGCGCGGCGCGCCAGAGCATGTCCAGCACCCCGCCGTGGGTCAGCACCAGGACGCGCCGGCCGCCGTGCTGGCGGGCCAGGGCCGCCGCCGCCGCCAGGACGCGTGACGAGAACTGCCGCCGGCTTTCGGCGCCGCCGGGCAGCGCGTAGTCCGGGTCGTGGCGCTGCCACTGGGCGTGCAGCTCCGGGTGCGTGCTGCGCAGCGTGTCCACGCTCTGGCCCTCGAGCACGCCGAAGGCCTGCTCGCGCCAGGCGGCGTCGCTGTGCAGCGCCAGGCCCAGCAGCTCGCACACCGGCGCCGCCGTCTGCCGGGCGCGGCCCAGGTCGCTGCTGATGGCGGCATCGATGCGCAGGCCCTCGGACTGCAGCTGCCGCGCCAGCAGGCGGGCCTGCGCGAGGCCGCGCTCGTTCAGCGGGATGTCGATCTGGCCCTGGAAGCACTTGCGCAGGTTCCAGTCCGTCTCGCCATGGCGGACGACGATCAGCTCGGTCATGGCGTTCGGCAGGGGCTCAGACATACGGCGCCTGCAGGCCTTCGGCGGCCCAGAGCGACTGCGTGGCCGGGCGCGCGAGCATGCGCTGCACGTAGGGCCCGAGGTGAGGCAGGCTGCGGGCGGGGCGCTGCAGGCCGCGCGTCCACCGGCACATCATGAAGGCCAGCGGGTCGACGGCGCTGTACTGCGCGCCCAGCATCCAGGGGCCGCCGTGGCGGGCGAATTCGGCGTCGAGGATGTCCAGCAGCTCGCCCGCCCGGGCCTCGGCCCGCTCCCGCAGGAGGGTGATGGCCTCGGGGAAGTCCGGCGGCAGCTCGCGCTCGGGGTAGAAGTAGCGCCCCATCGTGACCTGCAGGCCGGAACTCAGCCAGCACAGCCATTTGTAGGCCTCGGCCCGCGCGGCACTGCCCAGGGGCGGCAGCAGGCCGGCCTGCGGATGGCGGTCGGCCAGATGCAGCAGGATGGCGGCGGTCTCGTACAGCACGAGGTCGCCGTCCGTCAGCACGGGGATCAGGCCATTGGGATTGAGCTGGAGGTAGGCGGGGCTGCGCTGCTCGTTTCGTTCCCGGTCCACGAGGACCAGCTCGAAAGGCTGTCCAAGTTCACGCAGCAGCAGATGCGGGGCCAGGCTGGCATTGCCGGGGGCGTAGTGGAGACGGATCATGGAGGGCATCCTCGGGCAAGGGCGTCCGGGTGAACACGGGCTAGGAAGCAGTCGCAACACATCTTTACAATCCCCGCCGACGCGGGGCCTGTGAACGGCGGCGCCAGACCGACTGTAGCGGGCCCGGGCTTGTAGAGGGATGGGGTGAGGAATGATGAATTCGCTGAAGGTGGCTCTGGCGCACCCGGGCCTGTGCCGAAAGGACCGCCTCAAGCTGCGGCTGGGCGCGTGGCTGTATCCCGTCGCGGCGCGGCGCTGGCTGCAGTACGTGCACGCCGAGCCCCTGCTCTCCCACGCCTGCAGCCCCAAGCTGCTGACCAAGGCCTTCCGCCCCTATCTGCGCAGCAGCCTGCGCTGCCCGGACCGGGTCGAGGTCCTCATCAACCACTACGACACGCTGGGCGCCCTGGGCCTGCTGCCCCTGGCCTCCGCGGCCGCCCAGGCGCCGCAGACGCTGCACACCGGCGAATGCAAGTCCGGCATGCCCTTCACGCTGGAGCTCAACGCCGTTCATGACGGTCATCGCGAGGGCGAGCTGTGCCTGCGATTGCGGCTCGACGGCGAGTCGCTGTTCGGGCTGAACTTCGTCCTGCAGCGCCGGGGCGGGACGATGCAGATGCTGGTCGGGCGTCTGCAGGGCGAATGTGGCGAGGCCGCGCGCGAGCGCGTCCGGCTGGCCACCAAGGAGTTCCATGCCTGCCGCCCCGCCACGCTGCTGGTGACGGCGGCCCGGCAGCTGGCCGCGATCCTGGGCTGCGACACCGTGCGGCTCGTGTGCAACAAGGAGCGCATCGCCATCAATCTGTGGCGTCGCTGGCGCATCCGGGCGGACTACGACCAGAGCTGGCAGGAGCTGGGCGCGCAGCGCGGCGCGGACGGCTACTTCGAGCTCTCGCCGATGGCGCTGCAGCAGCTGGACTACGAGCAGATCCCCTCGAAGAAGCGCTCGGAGGCGCGCAAACGTGCGGCCCTGCTGGACGCCATCCATGACGGCCTCGCCAGCCGCCTGCGCCCGGCGCAAACCAGCTTTACGTCGGCGCAATAAGCCCTTCAGGCGGCGGTCGCAGGATCGGCACATTGCACGATCCTGCCTTGGTGAGCCGCCCATGAACCGTTCCTCCCTTGCCCTGCCGCTGGTCGCCGCTCTCGTTGGCGCGGCCTGCCTGGTGGTGGCGCCGGCCCAGGCCGGCACCCATGTCGACGTCGGCATCGGCCTGCGCTTCGACAGCCGCTACCACCACGACCACTACTACCCCGCGCCGGGCTATGTGGTGGCGCATGCGCCGCCCGGGGCCGTCGTGGTGCGCCACCATGCGGATCCCTACTACTTTCACGGCGGAGTCTGGTATCACGGCTACGGCCCGCGCCTGCGCGTGGTGGTGCCGCCGGTCGGGATCCTCGTGCCCTTGCTGCCCGCGGCCTACGTGACGCTGCGCATCGGCGGCGCTCCGTACTTCTATGCCAATGGCGTGTACTACCAGAGCGCCCCGGGCGGCTACGTGGTGGTGAACCCACCCGCCGAGGCCGCCGAGGCCGTCCCTGCGCCGCCGCCGCCACCGCTGCGGCCGGAGCCGATCATCTACCCCCGCAACGGCCAGGGCGCGCAGCAGACCGAGGCCGACCGCCAGGAATGCAACCGCTGGGCCGCGAGCCAACCCGCCGCGCTGAACGACGCCAGCGTCTTCAACCGGGCGGTGGAGGCCTGCATGGACGGCCGCGGCTACAGCATGCGCTGACGGCGCTCCGCCGCGCTGAGATCGGGGCGGCAGGCGAACTCATCACCGTGTGCGCCGGCCCGGCCCTGCTAGGCTCCGGCGCCATGGACACGCTGCGACTTCATCGCCCCCAGGCCGCGGACCTCGACGAGCTGCTGGAATTCGAGCGCCGCGAGCGCGCCCACTTCGAGACCTGGGTGCATCCCCGCCCGGCGGCCTTTTACAGCCGCGAGGGCGTGGCGGCGCACCTGAGCGAGGCGATCGAGGCCGCCGCCGCCGACCGCGCCCATGCCTTCCTGATCCGAGCGCACGGTCCCGGGGGCGGACGTCTCGTCGGCCGGATCAACCTGCACCGGGTGCAGCGTGAGCACCATGGCCGTGCGGAGCTGGGCTACCGCCTGGCGGCCGAGGCCCAGGGGCGCGGCTGGGCGACGGCCGCGGTGGGCCTGCTGCTGCCGATCGCCTTCGGGGAGCTGCAGCTGTGGCGGCTCGAGGCCGTGGTGCGGCCGGGCAATCCGGCCTCGGCACGCGTGCTGGAGAAGAACGGCTTCCACGCTTGGGGCCGCAGCCGTCTGAGCGTGGAGCTGCGGGGCCAGTGGCAGGATCTGCTGCACTTCGAGCGCCTCAGCCCCGCGGCCGAGGCGCTGGCGGCGCAGGCCCCCGCGGCCTGATGGCCCTGGGTGGACTGCTGAGGCGCAAGCCCCGCGCGGCGCCCGGAGGCTCAGGCCTGGACCTGCAGGGACTGCCCGGTGGACGCCATCTGCGGCGGCCAGCCCGATCCCAGCTGTTGCTGCAGGGTCTGCAGGAAAGACTGCAGCGACGGCGCGCTGCCGCCCGCGCTGTTGTCTGAGCTTCCGCCCTGGAGATCCTGGCTCAACGTCTCGAAGGCCTGCTGCAGGGCGGCCGGCGCCTGGCCGTTGGCCGCCCGCGTGGCGAGGCCCCCCAGCGCACTCTGGAGATCCGGCGGCGGTCCGACCACCTTGCTGCCCTCGCTGTTGCCGTTGCTGTTGCCCCGCAAGGCCTGGAACAGGGCGTGCGTCAGGGCATGCAGGTCCTTGCGCAGGGCGCTCGTGCCGTCCGTGGGGCTGGCCGTCGAGGTGGTGGCTGAAGTGCTGGGCGACGTGGTGGCTGAGCTGCTTGAGCTGTCCGTGTCCTCGTCCTCGTGGGCAGAGGTCAGCAGGCCCAGCTGGCTGAGCGTCTGCATCACGGCCTGCGCCATGGGCCCGCCGGCGCGGGGGCCGCCGCGGTGACCCCGTCCGCCGTCCCCGTCGCCATCCGGCCGTCGGGGCGGGGCGCCGGCGCCGCGCAGGGTGGGGGTGGCCTGTGCAGCCGTGCTGCCGGTCGTTCCGTGAATCTGCATGTGAAGCTCCCTGGCGGGCTGGGGTGAGGGGACAGCCGGCCCATGGCGCTCGCCTTGCCAAGCCGGCCGATGCTCATGAGGGCTATCGGCCGGATGAGGCGAGGACTCAAGGAAACCGAGCCTGCGCCGCCCTCTTTCGGGCCCTCTTTACCTTCAGCAACGCGGGTTTTGCGAAGGCGGCGCCGGGGCGGCACGCGCTGCCGCTTGTCACGGCCATTCACCGATGCTCACCAGCGGAAGCCTCGGGGGACATGCATTTCGCGGGCTCTCCGACTAAAATCCGACCCTTCGCTGCCCTGGCGGCCTGCACCTTTGTGCGCGGCCCCTCCTGGACCGGACGTCGCCCTGGCATGCGGCCTGCCCCTTCGGCAGGGATGCCCGCCCGGCCTCAAGACCGGGCGCCGTGCCCGTCTTTGTCGGCGGGCGACTTCATCAACGACGTTCAAGACGCTGGCGCTTGACCCCCGCCGGTCCGCTGTACCCATGTCCGCTGCCAAGACCCGACTGCTGCACATCGATGCGCTGAAAGCCCTCGCGGCCCAGCTCATCGTGCTGCACCATCTCTCGGTCTACGGCCCGCTGGCCGAGGCGCTGCACAAGGCCTGGCCGGTGATAGGCGGTTGGCTCTTCCACTACGGCCGCATGGCGGTGCAGGTGTTCCTGGTGGTGGGCGGCTACCTCAGCGCGCGGGCGCTGTCGCCGCAGGGTGGGCTGCTGAAGGCGGCGCCGCTGGAGTCGCTGTGGCGGCGCTATCTGCGCCTCGCCGTGCCCTTCATGGCCGCCGTGGGCCTGACACTCGCCTGCGCCTGGCTGGTGCAGCCCTGGCTGCCCGAATTCCTGCCGCAGCAGCTGAGCCTCGCGACCCTGCTGAGCCATGCCACCCTGACGCACGGCCTGCTCGGGCACGAGTCCATCACGGTCGGGGCCTGGTACGTGGCGATCGACCTGCAGCTGTATGCCCTGATGCTGGGCCTGCTGTGGGCGGCGCGCCGCAGCCGCGTCCTGCCCCGGGCCTGGCGCATGGTGCTCGGGCCGGTGCTGGTGCTTGGCCTGTGCAGCCTCTCGCTCCTGGCCTTCAACCGCCAGCCGGACCTCGACAGCTTCGGCCTCTACTTCTTCGGCGCCTACGGCCTCGGCGCGCTGGTGCACTGGTTCTCGCTGAGCCGCTGGCCGCGGCTGGGCCTGCTGCTGCTGCTGTGGCTGACGGGCCTGGCGCTGTGGCTGGACTTCCGCGAGCGCCTCGTCCTCGCCCTGGTGACGGCCCTGCTGCTGGGCCTGTGGCAATGGCGCGTGGGCCCGCTGGCCGGCCGCGTGTGGCAGCGCCTGGCCGATGTCGTTGCCCACCTGGGCACGCATTCCTACTCGCTGTTCCTCGTGCACTTCCCCGTGCTGGTGCTGCTCAACGCCTGGTATGACCAGCAGACCGAGCAGCCGCTGCTGCTGACGGCCGCGCTGGTGCTGTCCGCCTGGGGTTTTGCCAATCTCGCCGCTCTGCCGTTCCACCGCTGGGTGGAGGCGCCGAGCAGCCGCCTGCGCTTCAACCCGCTGCGCTGGCTGGTGCCGCAGGGCAGCTTCGGCCGCTGAGGCGCCGGCCGCGGGCGCGGCCTTGGCACCGGCAGGCCCACCGCTGGCTCAGGGCCAGCCCTCGGCACGCTGCATGTCCGCCAGCGTCTTGCCGGGCTCGTCCCGAAAGCGCTCCTCGAGCACCTCCAGCTGCTGGATGCGGTCGACCCGGAAGTTGCGGAAGCCCTCACGCAGCTCGCACCAGGCCGCGAAGGTCCAGACCGGCCCCCAGAAGAAGCAGCCCAGCGGCCGCAGCACGCGCTCGCTGGCGGTGCCGCCGAGGTCCAGGTAGACGACGCGCAGCTTCTGGCGCTGCTCGGTGGCCAGGCGCAGCTGCTGCAGCCGCTCCCGGGTGGCGTCGTCCAGGCCGCCCAGCGGCGCCCACAGCGCGAGGCTCTCGGCCGCGGCACGCGCCGTGCCGGGTAGCACCGCCAGGATCTTGTAGATGGCCTCCTCGCCGTGCCGGGCCAGCGCGCTGTCCATCTGCGGCTGCGCCATGCGCAGGGCCGCGACCAGGGCCTGGGCCTCTTCCTTGCTGAACATCAGCGGCGGCAGGTCAAAGCCCGCCCGCATGCGGTAGCCCACCCCAGCCTCGCCGTCGATGGGCACGCCCTGCTGCTGCAGGGCCGCGACGTCGCGGTAGATGGTGCGGGGCGAGACCTCCAGCCACTGGGCGAGGTACTCGGCCGTGGAAAGACGGCGTCCACGAATCAGCTGGACGATCTGGAACAGGCGGTCGGCGCGGCGCATCCGGGCATTGTCGGCGATAGGCCAGAATGCGGCGGCAAGTGACAACCTGGAGCAGGGCATGAGCCTGGAGCAATTGAGCCCCGAGTGGCAGCAGTGGGTGCGGGAGAACGTGGCGCGCGGCTGCTCGGCCGACTCCATGCTGCCGATGATGGTGCAGGGCGGCCTGCCGCGCGCGCTGGCGGAGCGTGTGCTGCGGGAGGTGCACGGCGTGCCGGCCGAGCGCGGCGACGGCCCGGCGGCGGCGCACACGACCCTGCAGGCCGCACAACCGTCGCTGCTGGCCGATCACGCGCAGGCCGCGCGGCCGGTGGCCGGCAAGGGTCAGGTCTTGCGCGCCCGGCCGCGGCCCCGCCTGGGCGGCAACCGACTGCGCCTGAGCGACGGCTGCGAGCTGCGCATCAGCGCGCAGCTGGACCGCCCGCAGGTGCTGGTCTATGAGGGCCTGCTGAGCCCCGAGGAATGCCGGGACATGATCGCGCTGGCCGAGACGCGGCTCACGCGCTCGACGGTCGTGGACGAGCAGCTGGGCGAGGCGCGCCCGCATGAGCACCGCACCAGCGCCGGCGGCTTCTTCCAGCGCGGCGAGCACCCGCTGGTGGCGCGCCTCGAGGCCCGCCTGGCCGAGCTGCTGGACTGGCCCGTCGAGAACGGCGAGGGCCTGCAGGTGCTGCGCTACGGTGTGGGCGGCGAGTACCGCGCGCACTTCGACTGGTTCAACCCGGAGCACCCCGGCAGCGAGCGCCACCTGCGCACGGGCGGGCAGCGCGTGGGCACCTGCGTGATCTACCTCTCGGACGTCGAGGACGGCGGCGGCACGCGCTTCCCGAACCTCGGCCTGGAGATCCGCCCGCGGCCCGGCGCGGTGCTGTACTTCGCCGACGTGGACGAGCGCGGCGTGGAGGACCCGAGCACGCTGCACGCGGGCGTGCCGGTGCTGGCCGGAGTCAAGTACATCGCCACCAAATGGCTGCGGGAGCGGCGCTACGGCTGACATGGCGCCCCCTGCGATGGCCTGCGGGCGAGGTGAGGCGGTCAGCCGCCCATGGGCGTGCACAGCTCGACCAGGCAGCCGTCCGGGCAGCGCACATAGGCCACCACCTGCCCCCAGGGCTTGGTCGTGGGCGGCTTGAGCGGCTGCGCCCCGGCGGCCACGGCGCGGGCGTAGGCGGCCTCGACATCCGCGCAGGCCAGGCCGACCTCCATGCCCAGGGGCCGTTCGCTGCGGGCGGCCTCGACGAAGTCGCCGCCGAGGCTGTCCCGCGCGACCTCCAGCTGTGCGAAGGCCAGGGCCGTGGCGCCGGTCTCGAGCTCGCCATAGGCGTTGGACTCGTGCAGGAAGCGCGTTGCCAGGCCGAAGGCGGCCTCGAAGAAGCGCAGGGAGGCCGGCACGTCGGCCACGTAGAGGATGGTGTAGGCGTAGTTCATGGCGCGATCATCGGCGCCGGCTGCTGCCAGCGTCATGGCAGGAACCCGGGCCCGCCCCGGGTGTGCTCTACAATCCGCCCCGTCATTGGGGAGTAGCCGCCGATGCCCGAACGCCGAAGCCGTCAGTGCCCGGCGTTTCCGGTCATCGGGCCTGCGTCAACACACTTGCCTGGGTCCGGCATCGCTGGAATCGGCATGGCGCAGGCAGTTCCCGACCCTCGCCGCCTTGGCGGGGGTGCCCTCGCGAGGCGCCGCCGTCCGTGCGACCGTCCCGCGAAACCTGGCAAGACCTTTGACCGCTCGTTCTCGGTGTCCGGCCGGAGAGGGGCGGTCATGGGTGTCCACATCTGGCCGGGGAGTCTCACATGGAAGCTTTTCTCGTCTCCACCGGCCTGGTGGCCCTCGCTGAAATCGGCGACAAGACCCAGCTGCTGGCCTTTCTGCTCGCCGCGCGTTTCCGCCGGCCGGTGCCCATCGTCGCGGGCATCCTCGTCGCAACCCTGCTCAACCATGCCGGCGCCGGCGCCCTCGGGGCCTGGATCACGGCTCAGGTGCCCGCCGACGTGATGCGCTGGGTGCTGGGCCTGGGCTTCGTCGCCATGGGCCTGTGGACGCTGGTGCCCGACAAGATCGACGAGGAGGAAGAGGGCGGCAAGGGCCTGCGTCTGGGTGTCTTCGGCACCACAGTGGTGGCGTTCTTCCTCGCTGAAATGGGGGACAAGACCCAGATCGCCACGGTCGCACTTGCGGCGCAGTTCCACAGCCTGCTGGCCGTGGTGGCGGGCACGACACTGGGCATGATGATCGCCAACGTGCCCGCCGTGCTGGTGGGGGATCGTCTGGCGCACCGGATTCCCGTGCGACTCGTCCACGGCATCGCGGCGCTGATCTTCATCGTGCTGGGCGCCCTGGTGCTCGGCGGCTTCGCGCAGAGCTGGACAGCGTGACGTCGTTCACCGCACGGGCCCGGGCGTGGTCTTGCCGCGGCCCGGGTGCTTGGCTTACGCTGGAAGCACGGGGTGGAAGCACCTGCTGTCATCAGGCCATCCCGATATCAAGTTGAAATGCAGTCGAGGCGCCGGCACCGCGGCGCTCTTGTGACCGAGGGAAGCACATCGGGATCCACCCAGCAAGGGAGTGACGAGATGGAAGAACGGTCAACACAGTGGCGGGGCGGCGGGACGCCGTGCCTGCAACGGGTCCGCCGGCGGGCGCCGTGCCCCGTCCCGGTCGGCGGGCACGAGCCCCCCGCGCCAGCCCAGGATCGCTGAAGCGCAGCGCGTCCTGAGTGGCGTCAGCCATGGAGAACCCGCAGGGTCCGGACATCCGGGCGGTCGAGGCCGCCCTGGATGCGGCCGATCGTCAGCAGGGCATCGAGGCCTTCCGGGCCGCGATGGACCGGCGCGTCGCGCGGGGCGCCGCCCTGTTGCTGGCGCTGGTCATGCTGGCCGCGCTGTTCCAGCTGGCCGCCACGGCCCTCGAATCCGGCTACACCTGGCCGCAGCGCCTCTCGCGCATGGCCACGGGCGCAGGCGTGCTGGCGGTGGCCGCCACCGCGGGCCTGCTGGCCTGGCGCGGTCATGTGCGCCGGGCGGCCGCGTTTTTCGCGCTCACCACCATGGTGACGCTGATGGCCATGGCGGCGCTGCATGGCAACGGGATCATGTCCTCGGGCCTGGGCGCCCTGACGGCCCTGATCGTCGTCCTGGGCTTCATGGTCGGCCCGCAGGCGGCCAAGTGGGGTGCGCTGGCCGGCCTCACCGGCTTGAGCCTGCTGTTCGGGGCGGAAGCGCTCGGCTGGATCACGGGCCTGCATCCCGGCAACACGCCGCCGCACGCGAGCTACCTCGTGGTGCAGCTCTTCAGCTGCGGCCTCGCCGGCTGGCTGATGCTGCGCTATGGCACGCTCTACTGGGACCTCACCCGCTCGCTCGACAGCTCCCGGCAGCTGCTGGCCAACACGCTGCGCGCCCAGCAGCAGAGCGCCCAGGATCTGCATGCCAGCGAGCGGCGCCTGCGCCAGCTGCTGGAGGCCTCGCACATGTCGGTGCAGATCTTCGATGGCGTCACCGGCGCCCTGCGCTATGCCAATGCCCATTGCCTGCGCCGCTTCGGGGTCGAGACGATGGCCGAGCTGAGCACCGCGCTGAACTTCCCCGGCGGCGATTACGGCCCGGCGCGCGCCCGTGCGCTGGTCCACCAGACGCTGGATGAAGGCGCCCAGACCTTCGAGTGGCGCTCGCAGCATGTGGACGGCAGCCCGATCTGGTGGGACGTCAAGCTGGACCGCTTCGAGCTGCATGGCGAGCCCTGCGTGGTGGCCTTCGCCCACGACATCACCGCCCGCGTGGTGGCCGAGCAGTCGCTCGAGCAGCACCGGCAGCATCTGGAGGAGCTCGTGCGGCAGCGCACCGCCGAGCTGGCCAAGCAGCAGCAGCAGGTGCAGGAGATCCTCGAGGCGCTGCCGCTGCTGCTGAGCATCCGCGATGCCGACGGGCAGTATCTGCAGGTCAATCGCGGCTTCGAGCAGGCCAGCGGGCGCACGCGCCAGGAAGTGATCGGCCAGACGGTGCAGGCCCTGTTCGGCCCCGAGCTGGCCCGCGACGTGCAGGAGAGCGACGCCTTCGTGCTGCAGCGCGGCCTGCGCCTGGACCAGGAGCGGCAGATGCAGCTGCCCGACGGTCGCAAGGACTTCCTCGTGACCTCCGTGCCCCTGCGCGACGAGCAGGGCAGCCCCTACGCCGTGCTGAACCTGAGCACGGACATCACCTCGATGAAGCAGCTGCACCGCGAACTGGCCGCTGCGCGCGACGAGGCCGAGCGCCTGGTGCATGCCAAGAGCCAGTTCCTGGCCAACATGAGCCACGAGATCCGCACGCCGCTCAATGCCGTGCTCGGCCTGGCCCAGCTGGGCGAGCAGCGCGCCATGGACCCACGCGCCGCGGCGGACAGCTTCCGCCGCATCGTGCGGGCCGGGCGTCACCTGCTGGGCGTGATCAACGACGTGCTGGACTTCGCCAAGCTCGACAGCGGCAAGCTGGAGCTGGAAGCGCGGCCCTGCGAGCTGGCGCAGCTGGTCAGCGACGCGCTGGAGATGGTCGGCGAGCGGGCCCGCGCCAAGGGGCTGCGGGTGAATTCGGACATCGCCGCGCTGCCCGCGTGGGTCGTGCTGGACGCGCTGCGCCTGACGCAGGTGCTGGTGAACCTGCTGGCCAATGCGGTCAAGTTCACCGAGCACGGCAGCGTCAGCCTGCATGTGCGGGCCGCGCATGGGGGGCGCTGCCTGGTCTTCGAGGTGAACGACACCGGCATCGGCATTCCCGCCGACAAGCTCGACAGCATCTTCACGCCCTTCGAGCAGGCCGACAGCTCCGTGACGCGCCTCTACGGCGGCAGCGGCCTCGGCCTGAGCATCAGCCGGCGCCTGGCGCGCCTGATGGGCGGCGACATCCTCGTGCGCAGCACGCCGGGCAAGGGCTCGTGCTTCACGCTGGAGCTGCCGCTGCTCGAGGCCCCGCCCCAGCCGGTGCAGGCGCCGGGCGTGGCGGCGGCGCCGGCCCTCGCCCCGCGCAGCCTGGCGGGCCTGCGCATCCTGATCACCGACGATGTCGACATCAACCGCGAGATCCTGCATGACATGCTCAGCGGTGCAGGCGCCCACGTCATGGCGACCGACAGCGGCGAGCAGGCCGTTGCGCGCGTGCAGGCGCAGGGCGTGGCCGCCTACGACGTCGTGCTGATGGACGTGCAGATGCCCGGCATGGACGGCTACGAGGCCACGCGCCGCCTGCATGAGATCGACCCCGCGCTGCCGGTGCTGGCCCTGACGGCGCACGCGCTCAGCGAGGAGCGGCAGCGCAGCCTGGACGCCGGCATGAGCGGCCACATCTGCAAGCCGGTCGACCAGGAATCGCTGCTGCGCACCCTGGCGCCGTACCCGCGCCGCCAGCATCCGGAGGCGGGCCCCGCGTCAGTGGCACCGCTGCCCGCCAAGGCCGGCGCGCGTGCGACGTCGGAGGGCGGCAGCCCCTGGCCGCTGGTGCCGGAGGCCGACTTCGAGACCGCAGTGCTGCGCTGCGCCGGCAGGACCGAGCTCCTGGCCAAGCTGCTCAGCAGCTTTGCGCGGCAGTACGAGCAGCACCTCAGCGCGCTGGAGGAAGCGCGGATCGCGGGCCCGCTGTCAGTGCGCGCCTACGCCCACCGCCTGCGTGGTGTTGCGGCCAACCTGGGCCTGGACGGCCTGGCCGCGACGGCCGCCGCCCTGGAGAAGCAGGCGCCCACGGCGGCGGGCGCGGATCTGGCCATGCTGATCATGGCGACCAACCGGGCCCTGGCGGCCCATCTCCAGGCGGTCAAGGCCTGGGAGGCGTCGAGGCTTTCTCAAGCCGCTTGAGGGACCACCCCCTGCCGGCTGCGCCGGCCCCCTCGAGGGGGCGCGGCTGAGGGACCGGCAGAGCCGGATCCCCAGCCGCCGCTGGGGGGTGGGCCTGTGGCCACGCGTCGGGGGAGGGTGGCTCGCTGCGGGCGGCGGGTCAGAGAGCGGTGGTCTGGCGGATGGCGCGTTCCCAGTCGGCCATGCGTTCGAGCGCGCGCTCGCGGGGCAGGGTGGGGTGGAAGACGCGTTCGGCCTGCCAGTGGGCGCCGAGCGCCTCGAGGCCGCTGTAGAGGCCGGCGCTGAGGCCGGCGAGGTAGGCGGCGCCGAGGGCGGTGGTCTCGATGACGCGGGGGCGGACGACGGGAATGCCGAGCAAGTCCGCCTGGAACTGCATCAGGAGGTTGTTGACGCAGGCGCCGCCATCGACGCGCAGCTCGCTCACGGGCGCGGCGCCGGCGGCCACGGCGTCGCGGCTCATCGCCTGCAGCAGGGCCGCGCTCTGGAAGGCGATGGACTCGAGGGCCGCGCGGGCGATGTGGGCCATGGTGCTGCCCCGGCTGAGGCCGACGATGGCGCCGCGCGCGTCCGGCTGCCAGTACGGGGCGCCGAGCCCGGTGAAGGCCGGCACGAACAGGACGCCGCCGGCATCGGGCACGCTCGCCGCCAGGCTCTCGACGTCACTGCTGCTCGGGAAGGCGTGCAGGCCGTCCCGCAGCCACTGCACGACGGCCCCGCCGATGAACACGCTGCCCTCCAGCGCGAACTCCGCCTGCGCACCGGTCTGCGCGGCGCTGGTCGTGATCAGGCCGTTGGACGAGGTCTGGAAGCGGTCCCCCAGGTGCATGAGCGTGAAGCAGCCGGTGCCGTAGGTGTTCTTGGCCATGCCGGCCTTGAAGCAGCCCTGGCCGAAGAGCGCGGCCTGCTGGTCGCCGGCCACGCCGCCGATGGGCAGGGCCGCGCCGAGCCACTGCGGGTCCAGCCGGCCGAAGACGTGGGCGCTGGGGTGCACGGCGGGCAGCACCTCGCGCGGGATGTCCAGGGCCGCGAGGATCTCGTCGTCCCAGTCGTTGCGGTGCACGTTGAAGAGCATCGTGCGTGAGGCATTGCTGACGTCGGTCGCGTGGATGCGGCCGCCGCTGAGCTGCCACATCAGCCAGCTGTCCACCGTGCCGAAGGCCAGCTCGCCGCGGCGCGCCTGCTCGAGGGCGCCGGGGATGTGGTCCAGCAGCCAGCGCAGCTTGGTCGCGGAGAAGTAGGCGTCGATCACGAGGCCCGTGCGCTCGCGCACCAGCGGCGCCAGCCCTTGCTCGCGCAGCTGCTGGCACAGCGGCTCGGTGCGGCGGTCCTGCCAGACGATGGCATGGTGCAGCGGGGCGCCGGTGGCGCGGTGCCACAGCACCGTGGTCTCGCGCTGGTTGGTGATGCCCACGCTGGCGATCTGCTCGGGGCGCAGCCCGGACAGGCGCAGGGCCTCGCGCGCGGTGGCGAGCTGGCTGGTCCAGATCTCCTGCGGGTCGTGCTCCACCCAGCCCGGCTGGGGGTAGATCTGGCGGAACTCCTGCTGGGCCTTGGCCAGCTGGCGGCCCTCGCGGTCGAAGACGATGGCGCGGGAGCTGGAGGTGCCCTGGTCCAGTGCGATGAGGTAGCTCATGGGAAGTCGGCAGGGTAGAGTGCCCCGCGAGGAGCGTGGCGATGGCTGATTTTGACGTACTGGTGGTGGGCGGCGGCATCAATGGCGTGGGGATCGCGCGGGACCTCGCCGGGCGGGGCTGGCGCGTGCTGCTGGCCGAGCGCCATGACCTGGCCTCGCACACGTCCTCGGCGTCCACCAAGCTGATCCACGGCGGCCTGCGCTACCTCGAATACCGCGAGTTCGGGCTCGTTCGCAAGGCGCTGCAGGAGCGCGAGCGCCTGCTGTGCGCGGCGCCGCACCTGATCCACCCGCTGCGCTTCGTCATGCCCCATCATCCGCAGATGCGGCCGGCATGGCTGCTGCGGCTGGGGCTGTTCCTCTACGACCATCTGGCGCACCGCGAGCTGCTGCCGGGCTCGGCGGGGCTGCGGCTGGCCGGGCATCCGCTGGGGGCGCCGCTGCAGCCGCAGTTCGAGCGGGGCTTTGTCTACTCCGACGGCTGGGTGGACGACGCGCGTCTGGTCATCGCCAATGCCGTGGATGCCCGCGAGCGGGGCGCGGAGATCCTGACCCGCAGCCCCTGCCTGGCGGCCCGCGTCGAGCAAGGCCTCTGGCACGCGCGGCTGCAGACGCCGACGGGCGAGCGGCCGCTCACGGCGCGCCTGCTCGTCAATGCCACCGGGCCGTGGGCTGCGCGCTTCGTCGAGCAGTCGCTGCGCGATGCGCGGGGGGCGCCGCCGGCGGCGCGCCGCCTGCGCCTGGTCAAGGGCAGCCACATCGTCGTGCCCCGCCTCTACGAGCACGATCACGCTTACCTGCTGCAGGGCGCGGACGGCCGCATCGTCTTCACCATTCCCTACCAGCAGGACTTCACCCTGGTGGGCACGACGGACGTGGAGCTGGCACCGTCCGACATCGACGGCGGGCACACGCCGGGCATCTCGCAGGCCGAGGTCGACTACCTCTGCGAGCAGGCCGGGCGCTACTTCCGCCAGCCGCTCAGCCCGGGCGACGTGCGCTGGACCTATGCCGGCGTGCGGCCGCTGCTGGACGACGACGCCGGCACGGCCGCGGCAGTCACGCGGGACTATGCGCTGGACCTCGACACCGCCGCCGGCGCACCGCTGCTGCACGTGTGGGGCGGCAAGCTGACCACCTACCGCCGCCTGGCCGAGGAGGCGGCGGACCGCATCGACGCCCAGCTGGGCGGCCACCATGGCGCCTGGACGGCCGGTGCGCCGCTGCCGGGTGCCGATGTCTCGGCCTGGGCCCCGGACGCGGGCCGCGGGCCGGCGGCCTTGCGGGCGCTTGTGCAGGCGGTGGGCGCGCGTCATCCCGAGCTGCCCGCGCCCCTGCTGCAGCGCCTGTGCCAGGCGTATGGCGGGCGCGTCGACCGGGTGCTGGGGCAGGGCGCCCTGGGGCAGGAGATCGCCCCGGGGCTGCATGAGGCCGAGCTGCGCTATCTGCAGCGCGAGGAGTGGGCGCAGTCCGTCGAGGACGTGCTGTGGCGGCGCAGCAAGCTGGGTCTGCGCTGCAGCCCGCGGGACGTCGAGCGCGTGGCGCAAGCCCTGCAGGCCGGCGCCTGAAGCGACCGCCGCCGCATGGGGTCAGGTCTTGCCATGACCGGGCTCACATGCCGTTCGGCCAGGGCGGACGGCGGGGTGTGACTGGCGGCATGTGAACGCCGTCAGGGCCCGTATCCATCGGGGTTGCCGGGGCTTTGCAGGTGCCCGCAGTTCGTCCGTTCGCCTGGCATTTCAGCCCCCTGAAGCGGTGTTCGATCGGAGCGGGGAAGAAATGCGGCGCGGCATTTCCCACACTGGACTCGTCCCATTCGCACGCGCCATCCCGACCCGGGCCGCGCACTTCAAGGAGTCCCTCATGAACCTGCCCACCCGCTTCCCCCTGGCTGGCGCCGCACTGGCGCTGATCGTCCTGGCCGGCCCCGCGCTGGCCCAGGAGCCCACCGTGCTGGCGCCTGTCACGCTGCAGACCGCGGCCCCGATGCGGGCCCATGTGTCGCAGTCGGACATGCGCCTGCTCTCGGGCACCTACCGCATGGAAGACGGCCGCGATCTGGAGGTGAACGGCCGCGGGCTGCGCATGCGGATCACGCTGGGTGACGAAGCGGTGGTGACCATGACACCCATGGCCGACGGCAGCTGGCATAGCGTGGACGGCGAGGTGCACATGCGCTTCGCCGGCGATGCCTGGGGAGCGCCGGACACCGTCGTGCTGAGCGTGCCGCGCAAGCACTGGGGCCTGGCGTCCGTCAGCCGCCGATGAGCGGTGCCGGCGACGCCGGCTGTGCCATGATGGCCGGGTCATGCAGTCCGACACCCTCATCCGCTTCGATGGCCAGGAGGACCACGCCCTGTACCGCCGGCCCGCCGGCAGGCCGGGCGTGGAGCTCTACCGGGCCCGCATCCGGGAGCATTGCTTCGAGGCGCACACGCACGAGGCCTACGGGCTGGGCGTGATCAACCAGGGTCTCGGCCGCTTCCGCTGGCGCGGCGGCGAGCACCTCGCGCCCCAGGCGAGCCTCATGCTGATGAATCCCGAGGACCTGCACACCGGGCAGTCCGCCGACGCGGGCTGCTGGGGCTATCACATGGTCTACCTGGACGAGGCGCTGCTGCCGTCCTACGGCGGGGACCGCAGCTGGCGCTTCGATGCGGCCGTCAGCGGCAGCCCGGCGCAGGCGCAGGCCGTCGCTCGCTGCATGGCGGCGCTGTGGTCCGCCGAGGAGCCCCTGGCCGTGGACAGCCTGCTGCTGCAGCTCGTGGACCTCATCCGCCCGCATGCCCGCGTGCAGGTCCGAAAGGCCGACGCCGCCGGCCGCTTCGAGCCGGTGATGGACTTCATGCGCGCCCATCTGGACCAGGCCCTGACCCTGGAGCAGCTCGCCGGCGTGGCCGGTCTGAGCCCCTTCCACTTCCTGCGCAGCTTCCGCGAGCAGCAGCACGCCACGCCGCAGCAGGCGCTGATGGCCTTGCGCAGCTTCGAGGCCAAGCGTCTGCTTGCCCAGGGGATGGCGCCGGCGCAGGTCGCCGCTGCTGCGGGCTTCACGGACCAGGCGCATCTCACGCGCAGCCTGCAGCGCCGCTATGGCATCACGCCGGCGGCCTACCAGCGCCAGCTGGGCCTGGCGCGCGGGCGCTGAGCTCAGCGCAGACCGCGTCGCGCGGCGTCCAGCACGGCCTGCGTCACCGGCTCCAGCAGCGGCCAGGCCTGGGCCGTGGCCTGCCAGAACAGCGGCACGGACAGCGGCATCTCGCTGAGCACCTGCAGCACGCCCTGCTCCACCTCCGCCTGCACGAGGCTGCGCGGACACATGCCCCAGCCCATGCCGCTGCGGCAGGCGGCCAGGTAGACGTCGTTCGAGGGCAGCCAGTGGCAGGGCAGGGGCGGCGTCGCGGCCAGGACCTGCGCGACCCAGCGCGACTGCAGCTGGTCCCGCCGGTCGTAGCTGAGGCAGGGCGCGCGCGTCAGGGCTTCGGCATGCAGGCCAGCGGCGAAATGCTGGCGGACGAATGCGGGCGTCGCGACGGCGAGGTAGTCCATGCAGCCGAGTGACACGCTGCGGCAGCCGGGCAGGGGGTCCGCCAGAGCCGTCACGGCAGCGAGCACGTCGCCCTGGCGCAGGCGTTCGGCGGTGTGGTCCTGGTCCTCGAGGCTGAGGTCCAGCAGCCAAAGCTGGCCCGAGAGCGCCACCGCCGCCGGCATGAACCAGGTGCTGAGGCTGTCGGCGTTGACGGCGAGCCGCAGGCTGCGCAGGCCGCCCTCGGCCGCCTGGGGCGGCAGGCTGGCGAGCAGCTCGCGCTCCAGCAGCGCCACCTGCTCCGCATGGCGGCACAGCTGCAGCCCGGCCGGCGTGGCGCGGCAGGGGCTGTCGCGGATCACCAGCACCTGCCCGAGCCGCTGCTCGAGAAGCTTCACCCGCTGGGAGACGGCGGAGGTGCTGAGGTGCAGGCTGCGGGCGGCCTTCTCGAAGCTGCCCTCGCGGATGACGGCAGCCAGCGCATGGATGAGGGGGTAGTCGAGCATGAAGGGGCGGAAATCGAGGGCCGTTCAGCGGCGCTGAAGCGGCTTCAGGAAGTCTAACTGGCCCCTGCGCGGCGGTCCGGGCATGCTGCGCGCCATGAACTCGATCGCCGTCTATCTCCAGGGTCTGGTCCTCGTGGCCGGCCTGATCGTCGCCATTGGCGCCCAGAACGCCTTCGTGCTGCGCCAGGGCCTGCTGCGCCGGCACGTGGGCCTGGTCGTGCTCTTCTGCGCGCTGGCCGACGCCCTGCTCATGGCGGTGGGCATCTGGGGACTGGGCGCCCTCGATGCCCGGCTGCCGGGGCTTACGCAGGGGCTGCGCTGGGCGGGCATCGCCTTCTTGCTCGCCTATGGCCTGCGGGCGCTCGCCCGCGTCGCACGGCCGGCGGGGCTGCAGGCCGGCGCGGGGGGCGGGGGCTCGGCGGCGGGCACGCTGGCGCAGGCGGCGGCCTTCACGCTGCTCAACCCCCATGTCTACCTGGACACCGTGCTGCTCGTGGGCGCCATCGGCACGGCCCAGGCGCCGGCGCAGCGCCCGCTGTTCTTCCTCGGCGCGGTCAGCTGCAGCCTGCTGTGGTTTGCCGGCCTGGGCTACGGCGCCCGCCTGCTGGCCCCGCTCTTCGCGCGCCAGCGGGCGTGGCAGGTCCTGGACCTGTTGCTCGGGCTGATGATGCTGGCCCTGGCCTGGGGGCTGTGGCGCGGGGGCGTCTGAGCGCGAGAGGGGCGCGGCAGCAATCCTGTACAAGCCCGCCGACGGCCCGGCCGGCATGATGGCCGCATGTGGACAGGTGTTCTTTTCGCGCTGGCGGCCGGGCTCATGTGGGGCCTGGTCTTCGTGGCCCCGCAGATGCTGCCGGAGTACCCGGCGGCCCAGCTCATGGCGGGGCGCTACCTGGCCTTCGGGCTGATCGCGCTGCCGCTGGCCTGGATGGACCGCCGCGCGCTGCGCGAGCTGGCGGCGGCGGACTGGTGGGCGGCCCTGCGCCTCAGCGCCATCGGCAACTTCCTCTACTACCTGTGCCTCGCCGCGGCCATCCAGCGGGCGGGCGGGCCGCTGCCGACGATGATCATCGGCACGCTGCCGGTGCTCATCGCGCTGGTGTCCAACCACCGCAACCGCGTGCGGGACGGGCGCCTGCCCTGGTCGCAGCTGGCGCTGCCGCTGCTGCTGATCGCGGCGGGGCTGGTCTGCGTCAACCAGGTGGAGCTGCAGGCCCTGGCGCGCTCGTCGGCCATGGCCGAGGCGCGGATGGCGGCCTATGTGCAGGGCGGCCTGCTGGCCCTCGGGGCACTGCTCTGCTGGACCTGGTACCCGATCCGCAATGCCGACTGGCTGCGCGCCCATCCGGACCGCAGCCCGCGGGCCTGGGCGACGGCCCAGGGGTTGGTGACGCTGCCGCTGTCGCTCGTGGCGTTCGCGGCGCTGGTGCTGCTTCAGCACGGCGGGCAGCTGGAGGTCGAGCTCCCGCTCGGGCCGCGGCCGCTGGCCTATGCCGGGCTGATGCTGGCCATCGGCCTGCTGGCGTCCTGGGCCGGCACGCTGTGCTGGAACGAGGCCAGCCAGCGCCTGCCGACGGCCCTCGTGGGCCAGCTGATCGTGTTCGAGACGCTGGCCGCCCTGGCCTATGCCTTCCTGTGGCGCGGCGAGTGGCCGGCGCCGCTGACCGCGCTGGGCGTCGCCCTGCTCGTGGCCGGCGTGATGGGGGCTCTGCGGGTGCGGCCGCAGCCCGCCGCGCACTGAGGCGCCGGGGCCCCGAGCAGGCTCAGATCTTGGGAATGCGGATCCGGCTGACCATCAGCGAGCCGGACGCCAGGAACAGCAGCGCCAGCGGGTGGAAGTTGAAGCCGCCGATTTCCAGGCGGCCGCCCCACATCTGATCCCCCAGGGCGCCCTGGGCAGCGGCCACCCACAGCAGGATCACGAGGACCAGCGAGGTGGGGATGGGCGTGCCTTCGAAGTACTTGACCTTGTCACCGCCCTCCGAGAGCTTCTCGGCGGTGATGTTGAAGCGGGCCAGGCGCGAGACGCCGCAGGCGACGAAGAAGACCAGGATGATGCGGTCATAGAGGCCTTGCATCCCGCAGCCGTAGGCGATAGCCGCCGGCGCGACGCCGAAGGAGATGACATCCGCCAGCGAGTCCAGCTCCCGGCCCATGGCGGAGCTCTTCTGGCGCCAGCGGGCGATGCGGCCGTCCAGGATGTCGAAGACCAGGGCGGCGGGGATCAGGCCGCAGGCATAGAACAGGTGCAGGACCTCGCGGGTCTGCAGATAGGTCATCACCGAGAACAGCGCGCCCATGCCGCAGAAGGCATTGGCCAGGGTGAACCAGTCCGCCAGGTGGAACTCGCGGATCATGGAGAAGGGTTTGGGTCGGTTCATGGCAGCAAGAATACAGGAGCCGGCCGGGACACCGTGCCGGCGCACCCGCCCCTGGCGCGGCCGGCGTGGGCCGGTCAGCGTCCCCCGTTTGAGCGGCCTGCAGTGGCGCTGACGGCCCCCCCTGGATGCGCGGGTCGGGCATCCAGCGAGCTTGCGATAGTGTCAAATACAGGGCCATTGGCAGGCTGGCCGTGCATGCCGCTGCGCTCCGGCGCATCGAGAACGGTCCTGCCGGCGGCCATCGGGCATCGTCCGGTCCGCACCGGTTTTCTTCAATGAGTTCTCTGGACTGTAGAGGTTCGTTATGGACAAGCAGCGTTCGACCCCCGACCAGCAGGCAGCACGGGACCCCCTGACGGCGCCCCGCCGCCTGTCTGCCGAGGCGCTGGCACGCCGTCGCATGCTGCTCAAGAGCGCGGGCACGGGTGGCGCTGCCACGTTGGCGGCCCTGGCGCCCATGCGCGCGATGGCCGGTGGTGTCACGCTGGCCGTCTGCAGCAGTGCCAAGACGGGCAAGGCCGTGATCTGCACCATCTCCGGCGTGCAGTCCTCCGCCCACTCCTTCCATGGCGAGACCTACCCCAACGCCTGGGGCTACAGCCCGGGCTGGTGGGGTCAGACCACCACGTCGAACGGCCTGACGGTCCCCCGCCGGACCTGGCCGTGCAGCTGCAATGTGACGGTGGGCTCCATCCTCATCCGCGCCAGCTCGTCGACCAAGAACCTGACGCTGCTGAAGCTGATGTCCGACCCGACCTATGCCTCCACCCCGGAGCGTCACTGGCTCAATGCGTATCTCAATGCGCTGGCCTACGAGACGAACACCGGCTGGGCCGTGGGCCGCACCGGCTATGCGTTCCCGTACAGCTCGACGGACGTCATCAACTACTACCTGACCAACAATCTGGCGGCCTACGACTTCTTCGTGAAGTACCTGGAGAAGTAAGCCATCGCCCCCAGCGTGGCAGAAACGGCCCTGTCGCCCGCGTCCGCATCGGAGGGGTGCTGGTCCCTGCCGCCGCTGGCCGAGCTCCACTGGCGCAGCTGGGGCGAGGACTGGGTCCTGTTCGACAACGGCAGCGGCCAGACGCTGCAGCTCGATGCGCTCCTCGCCGCCGCGGTGATGGAGATCGAGCAGGCCCCGGCCTCCCTCACCGACCTGCAACACCGCCTGCCTCTGCTGCTGGAGCGCCCGCTGCCGGACGAGCTCTGGCCGGGTCTCGCCCAGGGCCTGGGCTTTCTCGTCGAGCAGGGCCTGCTGAGACACTCCCCGCATGAAGCTTGAGCAGCTGGCGCCGGCCGACTTCCGCACCCGGCTGCACCGGGGGGACCTCGTCCTGCAGGCGGGGGTCTTCCGCTACCGCCTTCAGAGCCCGCTCCCGCTGGTCGAGCAGGGCCTGCGCCAGCTCTATGGCGGCTACCCCTGCCTGCCGCCGCAGAGCTACGCCGACTTCCCCCTTCAGCTGGACCACGGCCGTGGCCTGCACCGCTGGTGGCGGCGCCAGGTGCGCTTCAGCTCCGACGGCGAGCGCCCCTTCGAGCCGCTGCCGCAGTCCCACGCCTTCGCCCAGATGGAATGGGCGATGAACTGGTGCGTGAGCATGCGCGCCCACCAGTACCTGTTGCTGCATGCGGCCGTGCTGGAGCGAGGCGGCCGCGCGATGGTGATGCCCGCGCCGCCCGGGTCGGGCAAGAGCACGCTGTGCGCCGCCCTGACGCACAGCGACTGGCGGCTGATGACCGACGAGCTGTGCCTCGTGGACCTCACCGACCAGCGCATCCACGCCGCCGCCCGGCCGGTGAGCCTCAAGAACAACTCGCTGGACGTGATCCGCCGCTACGCGCCGCAGGCCCTGTTCGGGGCGGTGACCCGCGGCACGACCAAGGGCGACGTGGTGCACATGCGCGTGCCGCAGGCGCATGTCGAGCGCATGCATGAGAGCGCGCGCCCGCGGCTCGTCGTCTTCCCGCGCTATGCCGCCGGCGAGCCGACGCGCCTCACGCCGCTGCCCAAGGCGCCGGCCATGATCGAGCTCGGCAAGAACGCCTTCAACTACCTCGTCCTCGGCCTGCAGGGCTTCGAGGTGCTCGGCGCGATGCTGGAGCGCTGCGACTGCTACGAGCTGCGCTATTCCGACCTCCATGACGCCATTCCGCGCCTGAGCGATCTGCTCGACGGCCTGCCCGAACTGGAGGCGGCTGGATGACGGCGCCGACGATGCCCCTGCTGCGTCTGCTGCTGGACGGCGAGCTGCCCACCGCCTTCGACGGCCGGGACTGGGAGCGCCTGCTCGGCCAGGCGCGCGGCGGCCGCCTGCTGGGGCGGCTGGCCTGGCGGCTGCAGGCGCAGGGCCTGATGCCGCAGCTGCCGGTGGAGGTCCGGACGGCGCTGGAGGCCAGTCTGCGCGTGCTGGACCGGCATCGCCATGAGGTGCGCCACGAGCTGCTGGCGGTGCGCGAGGCGCTGCAGCCGCTGGGCCAGCCCGTGCTGCTGCTCAAGGGGGCGGCCTATCTGCTGGCCGAGCTGCCGCCCTCGCGGGGGCGCAGCTTCTCGGACATCGACCTGCTGGTGCCCGAGGGCCAGCTCGCCGCGGTGGAGTCGGCGCTCATGGCGCACGGCTGGATCAGCGAGGAGCGCCAGGCCTACAACCAGCGCTACTACCGCCAGTGGATGCACGAGATCCCGCCGCTGCGCCATGTGCAGCGCGGCTCCGTGCTGGACGTCCACCATGCGATCGCGCCGCGCAGCTCGAGGTTCCACAGCCCGGGCGACGTCCTGATCGCCGAGTCGGTGCCCATCGGCGGCAGTGGCTTCCGCCAGCTCCAGCCGGTCGATCTGGCCCTGCACAGCGCCCTGCACCTGTGCCTGGACGGCGAGCTGGACCATGCCTGGCGGGACCTGCTGGACCTGCACGATCTGCTGGGCCTGCTGCCGGGCGCCGACGACGAGGCGCGGGCGGCGGCGCTGCTGGCGCGGGCGGCGGCGCTGAAGCTGCAGCCGGTGCTGGCGCAGGCGCTGGCGCCGCTGTGTGCCGTCCAGCCGCAGAACGCCCTGCTGTGTCACCTGGCCCAGGGCCTGGAGGCGGCGCAGCCGGGCTGGCAGCAGCAGGCGCCCGCCCGCTGGATGCGCACGGCCCTGGGGCTGGAGGCCGAAGCGTCCATGGCCCGCCGCCGCCGGGCCGTGACGCGTCTCTATTGGCGCGCGCACCTGCTGCGCATGCCGCTGCGCCTGCTCGTGCCCCATCTGGCCCGCAAGACCTGGATGGGCCTGCACGAACGCTTCCGGGCCGCCGAGCCGTCCTGACGCGCCGGGCGCAAGTCGGCGCAAGTCGGAGCAAGTGGGCGAACTCCGTAACGCCCCGGCTTGGCGGACCGGCCCGCTTGCCGCATGATGCGCCGCATTCCAAAACTCCCTCGCACACCTCCCATGAAGATGCCTGTCCATCGCCTGCTGTCCGTTGCCGCCCTGTCGAGCCTTGCGCTGTCCTGCACCGGGGCCGCTGCCGCCGAGCCCGTCACGACGGCCACCGGCCTCGTCTACCAGGAGCTGGTGGCCGGCACGGGCGAGCAGCCGACGGCGGCAGACAAGGTGCGGGTGCACTACGTCGGCACCTTCGCGGACGGCCGCGAATTCGACAGCTCCGTCAGCCGCGGCCAGCCGGCCGAGTTCCCGCTGGGCCGGGTCATCAAGTGCTGGACCGAAGGCGTGCAGCGCATGAAGGTCGGCGGCAAGGCCCGCCTGACCTGCCCGGCCGCGATCGCGTACGGCGAGAAGGGCGCGGGCGGCGTGATCCCGCCCGGCGCGACGCTGTACTTCGACGTCGAGCTGCTGGGCGTCACCAAGCCCTGAGCCGACCCTCTGCCGATCCCGGCACTGACGACCCCACGGGCCCGCACGAGGCCCGCCGATCCTGAGGAGCACGACACATGAGTGGCATGGCGGAGGGCCGCGCCGCACGGGCGCTGGGCAAGATGGAGGCCCTGCGGCTGCTGTGGCAGCTGCGCGCCGCGCTGTGGATGGGCGGGGTGCTGGGCGGTGCGCTGATCGGCCTGCTGTCGCTGCTGGACGAGGCGTGGCCCTGGCCCCGGCTGCTCGCCAGCGCCCTGGTCGTCGCGCTGCTCAGCCTGGGGGCGGGCGCGCGCTTCGGCGCCTGGCGCTTCCGGGCCTATGGCGCCGCGCTGCATGCCGGCGAGGGCCTGGTGCTGCGCAGCGGCGTCTGGTGGCGTACCGAAAGCTGGGTGCCCATCGCCCGGCTGCAGCACCTGGATCTGCAGCAGTCGCCGCTGGAGCGGCTCTGGGGCATGGCCCGTCTCGAGCTGCACACGGCCGGCCAGCACGACCACAAGACCGCCGTGCAGGGGCTGCCGCTGGCCGAGGCGCAGGCGCTGCGCGAGTCCCTGATGCCGCGCGTGCAGGGTCAGCATGAATGAGTCGCCAGACCCGGGCCGCAGCGGCCAGGCGGGCGCGCTGACGGCCGGTCAGTGGCAGCGCCTGCATCCGCTGTCGGCGCTGTTCGTGGCGGCCCAGCTGCTGCGTCACGTGGCGCTGCCCGCGCTGGCGGCCATCGTCTTCGGGCGCGGTTCGGGCTGGGAGGTCTGGGCCGCGGTGCCGCTGGGCGTCACGGCGATCTGGTCCGTGCTGCAGGCGAGCCGCTACCGCTACGCCCTGCAGGGCCCGGAGCTCGTCATCCACGAGGGCGTGCTCGGGCGCCGCGTGCGCCATGTGCCGCTGGCCCGCATCCACAACACGAGCCGCCTGCGCAAGCTGCCCCATCGCCTGCTGGGCGTGGTCGAGGTGCATCTGGAGTCCGCCGCCGGGGGCAAGCCCGAGGCGGTGATGAAGGTGCTGGGCCTGCCGGCGGCGATGGCGCTGGAAGAGGCGCTGAAGGGCGTCGGGCGGGTCTCCCCGGCCGTCGACACGCCGGCACAGGCCGGCGCGGCTCCCACGGCGCCTGCGACCGCCTCCGCGACGGCCGGGCCTCGCCTGCTGCATCGCCTCGCGCCCGCGGACATCGTCCGGCTGGGCCTCGTCTCGAACCGCGGCATGGTGGTCGTGGGCGCGGTGTTCGCGGCCGTGGCGCAGAAGCCGGAGCTGCACCGGCGCTTCTTCGGCTGGCTGTCCGTTCCCACGGCCTGGGCGCGCGAGGCCTTCAAGCGGCTGTTCGAAAGCGGGCACTGGCTGTGGCTGGCGGCGGAGATCGCGCTGCTGGTGCTGGGCTTCCTGCTCTTCGTGCGCCTGCTCTCGGTGGTGCTGGCCTTCTTCCGCTACCACGGCTTCCGCCTGGAGCAGGACGGCGAGAAGCTCCTGGTGCATCGCGGCCTCAGCACGCAGGTGACGGCATCGGCCCGCCTGCCGCGCCTGCAGCGCTGGGAGCTGGTGGAGACCTGGCTGCACCGCCGCTTCGGCCGCTGCCGGTTGGCGGTCAGCGTGGCGGGGCATGATTCGCAGGACCAGGACCACGGGCTCGATGCCGGCGGCCGCTTCGACGAGCTGGCGCCCATCGCGACGCCCGCCGAGGCGCAGGCCCTGCTGCAGCGCTGCCTGCCGGCGCTGGACTGGGCCGCGCTGCGCTGGCAGCCGCTGGCGCCGCAGGCCTTCTGGCGGCAGCTGTGGGGAGCCGGCCGCTTCCTGGCCATCGTCGCGCTGGCGATGGTCGGGGTGGAAGTGGGGCTGGGCGGGCCCGTCGGTCCGGCCGGCCTGGCCGCGGGGCTGGCCGTGCTCGCCGGGGGCCTGACGGCCTACTGCCGCGCCTGGGTCCGGTTCGCGGCCTATGCCGAATGCGGCGAGCTGCTGCTCTTCCGTCACGGGGTGCTGACGCGCCGCTGGGTGGTGGTGGCCGGGCCGCGCCTGCAGCAGCTGAGCCTGTACAGCTCCGCCCTGGACCGCAGCCTGGGCCTGTGCCATCTGCGGGGCGACAGCCAGGGCAGCTCGAAGGTGAGCCGCGCGCTCGACATCCCCTGCCTGCCGGTGGCGGAGGCCGAGCGCCTGCGCGCACGGCTGTGGCAGCAGGTGATGCAGCCGTACTGAGCCGGCAGCGCCCGGCCTTGCATCGACAATGCCAGGCTTTGCGCTCCCGATCCGCCCATGCAAGCCCTGCTCGACACCCTCGCCACGATGGCGCTCCCCGCCGACGCCGGCCGCCTCTTCCACGGGCGCGGCGGCCTGCATCCGGGCTGCGAGCACTGGGTGCTGGACTGGTTCGAGCCCGTCTTCGTGCTGACCAGCTTCCAGGCCGTGCCCGACGCCGACGTGGCGCGAGTGGGCGAGGCGCTCGCCGCCCGCTGGGCGCAGATCGCGCCCGGGCAGGCGCTGAACTGGGTCTTCCAGTGCCGCCAGGAGAACGCCGTCGAGACGCGCCTGATGGCCGGCAGCGTGCCCGAGCCGCACGTCGTGCGCGAGCAGGGCGCGCGCTACGCCGTGCATGTGCTCAAGGGCCAGAACCACGGCCTCTTCCTCGACATGGCCGAGGGCCGGCGCTGGGTGCGGGAGCGGGCTGCGGCCCAGCCGGGTCTGCGTGTGCTGAACCTCTTCGCCTACACCTGCGCCTTCTCCGTCGCGGCGCTGCAGGGCGGGGCGGCCGAGGTGATCAACGTGGACATGGCCTCGGGGGCGCTGTCCATCGGCCGGCGCAACCACGAGCTCAACGGGCTGGACAAGAGCCGCGCGAGCTATCTCGCCCACGACATCTTCAACTCCTGGGCCAAGCTCAAACGCGGCGGGCCCTACGGCCTCGTGATCCTCGATCCGCCGAGCTTCCAGAAGGGCAGTTTCGTCGCGACCAAGGACTACGCCCGCCTGATGCGCCGCCTCCCGGAGCTGCTGGCGCCGGGCGGCGAGGCGCTGCTGTGCCTGAACACGCCCAAGCTCGACACGGCCTTCCTGATGGACCAGATGCGGGAGCTCGTGCCCGCGCTGACCTTCGTCGAGCGGCTGGCCAATCCACCGGCCTTCGCCGACGCCGACCCGGAGCGCGCGCTCAAGGTGCTGGTCTACCGCGCGCCAGCGGCCTGATTTGGCTTCCTGCCTTCACGCCAGGTCGCGTTCGACCTGCGCGGCGATCTGCGCCCATTCCTCGTCGGTGAAGAGCCGCGAGCGGGTGTGGAAGGCCAGGCCGGTCGCACCCTCCAGCGAGAAGGTGCCGCCGTGGCCCTCGATGACGTCGAGGATCAGCTGCGTGTGCTTCCAGTACTCGTACTGCAGCTTGCCGATGTAGAAGGGCACGCCGCCGACCGTGCCCAGGTGCACGTCCTGCGCGCCGATGGTGAGGTCCGTGGGGAGGTAGCAGTTGGCGGCGCTGTTGTCGCAGCAGCCGCCGCTCTGGTGGAACATGAGCGCCGGGCCGTGCTCGGCCTGCAGTCGGCGGATGAGGTCCAGCGCGGCGTCGGTGGCCACGACGCGGGGGACGGCGGTGTCAGCCATGGCGGCCTCCTGGGAATCGGCAAGGACAAAGGGGAGCGGATCGCTCCGCTCCCCTGGCTCACGCGATGAGCGAGCGCAGCATCAGAAGAAGCCGAGCTTGTTCTCGCTGTAGCTGACCAGCAGGTTCTTGGTCTGCTGGTAGTGGTCCAGCATGTCCTTGTGGGTCTCGCGGCCGATGCCCGATTCCTTGTAGCCGCCGAAGGCCGCATGCGCCGGGTAGGCGTGGTAGCAGTTGGTCCACACGCGCCCGGCCTTGATGGCGCGGCCCATGCGGTAAGCGACGTTGCCGTTGCGGCTCCACACGCCGGCACCCAGGCCGTAGAGCGTGTCGTTGGCGAGGGCCAGCGCCTCCTCCTCGGTCTTGAAGGTGGTCACGGCCAGCACCGGGCCGAAGATCTCCTCCTGGAAGATGCGCATCTTGTTGTGGCCCTTGAAGACCGTCGGCTGGATGTAGTAGCCGCTGGCCAGGTCGCCGCCCAGCTGCGCGGGCGCGCCGCCGATCAGCACTTCCGCGCCTTCCTGGCGACCGAGGTCGAGGTAGGACGTGATCTTGGCCATCTGCTCCTTGGAGGCCTGGGCGCCGATCATGGTGTCGGTGTCCAGCGGGTTGCCCTGCTTGATGGCGGCGATGCGCTCCAGGCAGCGGCCCATGAACTTGACGTAGATGGACTCGTGCACCAGCGCGCGCGACGGGCAGGTGCAGACCTCGCCCTGGTTGAAGGCGAAGAGCACCAGGCCCTCGATGGCCTTGTCGAAGAAGGCGTCGTCCTGGTCGGCCACATCGGCGAAGAAGATGTTGGGCGACTTGCCGCCCAGCTCCAGCGTCGCGGGGATCAGGTTGTTGGCGGCGGCCTGCGCGATCACGCGGCCGGTCGACGTCGAGCCCGTGAACGCGATCTTGGCGATGCGCTTGCTGGTGGCCAGCGGCATGCCGGCCTCGCGGCCGAAGCCGTTGACCACGTTCAGCACGCCCGGGGGCAGCAGGTCGGCGATCAGCTCCATCAGCACGAGGATGCTGGTGGGCGTCGATTCCGCCGGCTTGAGCACCACGCAGTTGCCGGCGCCCAGGGCCGGGGCCAGCTTCCAGGCGGCCATCAGGATGGGGAAGTTCCAGGGAATGATCTGGCCGACCACGCCCAGCGGCTCATGGAAGTGGTAGGCCACGGTGTGCTCGTCCAGGTCGGACAGCGCGCCTTCCTGCGCCCGCACGCAGCCGGCGAAGTAGCGGAAGTGGTCCGAGGCCAGGGGGATGTCGGCATTGAGCGTCTCGCGGATGGGCTTGCCGTTGTCCACGGTCTCGGCGTAGGCCAGCAGCTCCAGATTGGCGTCGATGCGGTCGGCGATCTGCAGCAGGATGTTGGCGCGCGCGGCGGGCGGGGTCTTGCCCCAGGCGTCGGCGGCGGCGTGGGCGGCGTCCAGCGCCAGCTCGATGTCCTCGGCGGTGGAGCGCGCGGCCTGCGTGTAGACCTGGCCGGTGATCGGCGTGATCACGTCGAAGTACTGGCCCTTCACGGGCTCGCGCCACTGGCCGCCGATGAAGTTCTGGTAGCGGCTCTTGTACTGGACCTTGGCGCCAGGGGTGCCGGGTGCGGCGTAGATCATGGTTGTCTCCTGAGGGGCCTGTCGAAGGCTTGTGGGTGTGGAAGTGGTGGTGCACGGTCGGGCCGGCTCCGTCCACCGCATTGCAAAGCGGATGCCAGCTCGGGAGCGCCCGGACCTCGCAGCGCCAAGTGACTGATCTGGCGAGCGTTTTTCCCGGGTCTGCGGGTCTTCCCGGGGTGGCCGCCAGGCCCGGGGACCGTCACGCCTGTCCGGGTGGTGTCAGCGACACCTGTCACTAATTGCGACACTCGCGCAGCCGTCCGTCGGCTCGCCACGGCGCCGGCGTCCAGGCCTCCTAGACTCCACGCCACAGACCGCGGGCCCACCCGCGCACGGAGACAAGCATGCGTTCCCACCCCCTCGTGCCGGCGCAGCAGCTGCGCCTGGCCCGGCAGCGGCTGACCGAGCAGGGCCTCGCCCAGTCCCCCGGCGTCGACGCGCTGCTGGCGCGCTCCTGGCAGCGCAGCCTCACGGCCGGGCTCTCGCCCATCGGCCGCCTGCACTGCCAGGACAACCTCGTGGGCCCCGAACTGCAGCGCAGCCGCGCGCTGAGCCATGAGCTCATCAGCCACTCCGAACCCGTGATGGAGCACCTCTTCGAGCAGGTGCGGCACAGCCACAGCATGGTGATCCTGGCCGACCCGCAGGGCGTGCTGATGCACACGCGCGGCGACCTCGACTTCCTCAGCAAGGCCGAGCGCGTGGCCCTGACCTGCGGCGCGAGCTGGGCCGAGTCCCAGCGCGGCACGAACGCCATCGGCACGGCACTGGCCGAGGCGCAGGAGGTGGAGATCCACGGCGCCGAGCACTACCTGGAGCGCAACGGCTTCCTGACCTGCGCGGCGGCGCCCATCTTCTCGGCCCAGGGCCAGCTGGCGGGCATCCTCGACATCTCGGGCGAGCAGCGCAGCCGCCACCCGCACACGCTGGGCCTCGTGGGCACGGCGGCCCGCATGATCGAGAACAGCCTGGTGATGGCCAGCTGCCGGCATCAGCTCGTGCTGCAGTTCCATGCGAAGGCCGAGGGCATCGGCTCGGTGGCGCAGGGCCTGCTGGCCTTCTCGGAGGACGGCTGGCTGGTGGGCGCGAACCGCCGCGGCCTGGCAATGCTGGGCCTCGGCACGCCGGACCTGCAGCGCTGCGCGTGGTCCCAGCTCTTCGAGCGCGGGCTGCAGGCCTGGCTGGGCAGCCTGCGCCAGTCCGGCGGCCGGCCGCTGCTGCTGCGCACGCAGCGGGGCGAGGCCTTCTTCGGCCAGCTGCAGGGGCGCGGTCCGGCTGTGCTCACGCTCGGGGCCACGACGCCCGCGAAGCCGGTGGCCGCCGAGCTGCCGCAGGAGGACGCCCTCCAGCGCCTGGACAGCGGGGACCTGCGCTGGCGTGCCGCCGCCGACAAGGCCCGGCGCGTGCTGGGCAAGGACATCCCGCTGCTGATCCTCGGCGAGTCGGGCGTGGGCAAGGAGCTCTTCGCCAAGGCGCTGCACGAGGTGAGCGCCCGCCGCGGCAAGCCCTTCGTCGCCCTCAACTGCGCGGCGCTGCCGGAGTCGCTGATCGAGTCCGAGCTCTTCGGCTACGCGCCCGGCGCCTTCACCGGCGCCCGCAGCCAGGGCTCGCCCGGGCGCCTGCGCGAGGCGCAGGGCGGCACGCTGTTCCTCGACGAGATCGGCGACATGCCCCTGGCCCTGCAGACCCGCCTTCTTCGCGTGCTGCAGGAGCGCGAGGTGCAGCCGCTCGGGGGCGGCGCGCCCGTGGCCCTCGACGTGCAGCTGCTGTGCGCCACGCACCAATCGCTGGCTCAGGCCGTGAGCGAGGGGCGCTTCCGGGGCGATCTCTACTACCGCATCAACGGCCTGGCCCTGCAGCTGCCGGCGCTGCGCGAGCGCACGGATCTCGATGCACTGGTGGACCGCCTCCTCGAGTCCCTGGCCCCGGACCAGGGCCTGGACCTGGCACCGGACCTGCGCGAGGCGCTGCGCGCGCACGACTGGCCCGGCAATCTGCGCCAGCTTCACCAGGTGCTGCGCACGGCCGTGGCCCTGCTGGCGCCGCAGGACAGCCGCATCGATTGGGCGCATCTGCCGGACGACCTCCTGGCGCAGCTGCAGCAGCAGCGGGCCCGCACCCCGGCCCGGCCGGCCCAGAACCTGCGTGAGCTGTCCCAGCAGGCCATCGCCCAGGCGCTGGAGAACACGCGCGGCAACGTCTCGGCCGCCGCGCGGCAGCTGGGCATCGCACGGCAGACGCTGTACCGGCGGCTGCAGTCCGGCGGGGCCTAGGCGCATCGCCTACAGTCAGGCCTTCGACTGATTCCCGCGAGCAGGAGTTCCCCATGAAGACACGCGCCGCCGTGGCCTGGAAGGCCGGCCAGCCCCTGAGCATCGAGACTCTGGACCTCGCCGGCCCGCGCGCGGGCGAGGTGCTCATCGAGGTCAAGGCCACGGGCATCTGCCACACCGACTACTACACGCTGTCCGGCGCCGACCCGGAAGGCATCTTCCCCGCCGTGCTGGGCCATGAGGGCGCCGGCGTCGTGGTGGACGTCGGCCCCGGCGTGACCACGGTGCGCAAGGACGACCACGTCATCCCGCTCTATACGCCCGAGTGCCGGCACTGCAAGTTCTGCCTCTCGCGCAAGACCAACCTCTGCCAGCTCATCCGCGGCACGCAGGGCAAGGGCCTGATGCCGGACGCCAGCTCGCGCTTCTCGCTCGACGGCAAGCCGGTCTTCCACTACATGGGCACCAGCACCTTCAGCAACTACATCGTGGTGCCGGAGATCGCCGTGGCCAAGGTGCGGCCGGACGCACCCTTCGACAAGATCTGCTACATCGGCTGCGGCGTCACCACGGGCGTCGGCGCCGTGATCTTCACGGCCAAGATGGAGGCGGGCGCCACCGTGGCCGTCTTCGGCCTCGGCGGCATCGGCCTGAACGTGATCCAGGCGGCGAAGATGGTCGGCGCGGACAAGATCATCGGCATCGACATCAACCCCGGCCGCGAGGCCATGGCGCGCCAGTTCGGCATGACGCACTTCATCAACCCGAAGAACGTCGAGAACGTGGTCGATGCCATCGTGCAGCTGACCGACGGCGGCGCGGACTACAGCTTCGAGTGCGTGGGCAACACGCAGCTGATGCGCCAGGCGCTGGAATGCACGCACAAGGGCTGGGGCCGCAGCATCATCATCGGCGTGGCCGAGGCCGGCGCGGAGATCAGCACGCGACCCTTCCAGCTCGTGACGGGCCGCAAGTGGGAGGGCTCGGCCTTCGGCGGCGCACGCGGCCGCACCGACGTGCCGAAGATCGTCGACTGGTACATGGAGGGCAAGCTGCGCATCGACGAGCTCATCACCCACCGGCTCAAGCTCGAGGACATCAACGAGGGCTTCGACCTGATGAAGCGCGGCGAGTCCATCCGTTCGGTCGTGCTGTACTGACGCCGCGATGACGACCGAGCTGCGCCTCCTCTCCGAGCACGCCTGCTTCGGCGGCCTGCAATGCTTCTTCGAGCATGACGCCGAGTCCACCGGCACGCCGATGCGCTTCGGCGTCTACCTGCCGCCGCAGGCCGTCAAGGGGCCGTGCCCGGCGGTGATCTACCTTGCCGGGCTGACCTGCACCGAGGAGACCTTCGCGATCAAGGCCGGCGCCCAGCGCGAGGCGGCGCGCCTCGGGCTGATCCTCGTCTCCCCTGACACCAGCCCGCGCGGCACCGGCCTCGAGGGTGCGGATGCCGCCTGGGACTTCGGCCATGGCGCGGGCTTCTACCTCGATGCCACCGTGGCGCCCTGGGCGTCGCACTTCCGCATGGAGCGCTACATCACGCAGGAGCTGCATGCGCTGGTCACCCGCTGCCTGCCGGTGCTGCCCGGGGCCGTGGGGCTCATGGGGCACTCGATGGGCGGGCACGGCGCGCTGACCCTGGCGCTGCGCCACCCGGGGCAGTACCGCTCGGTGTCGGCGCTGGCGCCCATCGTGGCGCCGAGCCAGGTGCCATGGGGTCGCAAGGCCTTCGCGGGCTATCTGGGCCCGGACGAATCAAGCTGGGCCGCGCACGACGCCTGTGCGCTCATCGCGGCCGGCGGCCGCCTGCCGCCCCTGCTGGTCGACCAGGGGCTGGCGGACAAGTTCCTCGCCGAGCAGCTGCAGCCCGAGCGGCTGGAGGCCGTCTGCCAGGCAGCAGGGCAAGACCTGACCCTGCGCCGCCACGCCAGCTACGACCACGGCTACTACTTCGTGGCCAGCGTCATCGCCGATCACCTGCAGCATCACGCGGCCCGGCTCCAGGCGGGCTGAGCGCAAGGTCAGCGCAAGGTCAGCGAACCCTCTTGCGCCCTCGCAGCCCCAGGCCCGCCAGCGCCAGGCTCGCCAGGGCCAGGCTGCCGGGCTCGGGCACGCTGCGGCTGGTGTCCAGCACCAGGTTGTCGATGGCGACGGCATAGGCCGAATGACCCCGGAACTCCACGCTGGTGAGGTTCACGAAGCCGCTCAGGGTCTGCGTGGACCAGGCGTCGGCGCTGCCCAGCACGGTGGAGACCGTTGCGCCGCCCAGCAGCGTGCCGATCAGCTCCAGTGTGCCCGCCACGCCGCCGATCTCCCAGTTCCCGACGTCGATGCTCGTCAGGGTGAAAGGCTGCGGGCCGGTCAGCTTCATCGCGGTGCCGGGCGCGCAGCTGGAGTCATAGGCGCAGAAGACAAAGGTGGCGCTGCCGTTGGAATTGGAGGCGTGCTTGCCGAAGATGCCGTCCGAGAAGGGGCCGGGACTGAGGTTGACCAGCTGGTAGCCGGCCTCCGTGTAGGGCGCCGCGGGCAGGGCCTGGCCGTAGTCCGCGACCACGCCCTCGAAGCCCAGGGTCACCGGTGCGGCGTTCGTGATCATTGGGAAGATGCCGACGGCGCAGGCCGCAATGGCCGCGCGGGCAAGGCGGAGCTTGGACATGGGAACCTCCTGAGGGGTGTGGTCTTGGAGCCCGCATGGTCCCGGCGGGGCCGGGCGCCGTCAAGGTCCCCCGGATGGCCCCTGGCCTTCAAAGCAAGAAGCACACCACCGGCGATTAGTTCAATGCCGTCGAGGGCTTGCGCGGCGGAGAGGCCAGGGCCGGTCACCTGCCGGCCCAAGACTTAGGGAGACCGCGGGCAGCAAGTGATCTGCATCTGCGCTCTTCGGGCGGCAGGCCTCAGGGCCTCCAGGCAGGGACAGGCAAGACGTGACCCTGCGACTGCTTCGGCACGGGCACGTGCAGGAAGCGCGCCAGCGTCGGCGCGATGTCCGCCACGGCCACCGGCTGCGTCACCTCGCCCTGGCCCCACCAGGCCGGGCCCCAGGCCAGGATCGGCACATTCGTGTCGTAGCGGTAGGGCGAGCCGTGCGTGGTGCCGGTGTTCTTGCTGCTGATCATCCAGCCCGGCTTGACGACGATCTGCAGCGGCGCGGCGGTGTCGGGATGCCAGGACAGGCGCATGCGCGTCAGGAGCTCCGGGGCGGGCCCGCTGTCGGCCAGCTGGGCGCGGGTGAAGGCGGCGGCGATGCCGGGCACCTGCTCGGCCAGCCGGGCCGCGCTGGCATAGACGGTCTCGGGGTCCAGGCTGCGGGCCTGGATGCGGGCCTCGTCGAACAGCATGCCCGTCGCGGACCATTGCGTGACCCACGGGCCCTCGCCGAGCTGCGCCGCCAGGCCGTCGTTGACGGCCGCCATCAGCGTCTTGAGCGGCACCCGGCCGGCGTCCCGCCCCTGCGAGCGCGCCCATTCCGGCGTGTCCATGAAGCCGTGGTCGGCCGTGAGCACGACCATGTAGCGGTCCCGGCCCACGCGCTCGTCCAGCGTCCGGAAGAAGGCCTGCAGGTAGCGGTCCAGGTACAGGAAGTGGTCGTGCGAGAGCCGCGACTCCGGGCCGAAGGCGTGGTTGATGTAGTCGTGGCTGGAGAGGCTGACGCTCAGCAGGTCGGGCACGCTGTCCTCGCCCAGGTGCTCGCCGGCGATGGCGGCGCGGGCGAAGTCCAGCGTCAGCTCGTCCGCGAAGGGCGAGGGCAGCAGGTTGGCCCAGAAGGCCGGGCCCGGCGCCGCCAGGCCGCCGTCCACCACGGCGGGGAGGCGGTTGCCGTTGCCGCCGCTCGACTGCCAGGGCTGGCCGTCGGGCACCGAGCGGTCATAGGCATGGGCATCGCTCAGCATCGGCGTCCAGGCGCGGCCGAAGTAGCGGTCGGCCGGATGCGCGCTGTTGAAGGCCGTCACCCAGTCGGGCAGGGCGGGCAGGTAGTAGCTGCTCGTCGAGAAGCCGCCGCTGCTCTGCATGTAGACGTAGGCCGTGCCCAGATGGCCCGTGGGCAGGATGGCGCCGCGGTCCTTGCCCGAGATGCCGATCATGCGTGCCTCGGGATGCACGGTGCGCAGCACGTCGCCCACGGTCTCCACGCGGTAGTTGCGCGGGCTGGTGCCGGCCAGGCGGGGCGTGGGGTGGTCGAGGTAGTGCTGGTCGGGGTCGTCGGTGTTGTAGCGCTCCACGCGCGTGACCGGGTCCACCCACTCATTGCCGATGATGCTGCTCTGCCGCGGGTAGGCGCCGCTGAGCATCACCGAGTGCCCGGCGGCCGTCACCGTGTAGCCGTGGCCGTGATGGGCGTCGGAGAACCAGCGGCCGTGGTCCAGGAAGCGCCGGAAGCCGTCGGGTGCCAGCTGGTCCCGGTAGGCGAGCACCTGGCGCATCGGCAGGCCGTCCACGGCCATGAAGACCACCAGCCGCGGCGGCGGCGGGGTGTCGGCCGGTGCTCGCGTCTGCAGGGTGGAGCAGGCCTGGAGCAGGGCGAGGGAGAGGATGGCGCTGACGCGGATGGCGCGTGGGATGGTGCGGCGGGAGGTGCAGCGGGAGGTGCAGCGGGAGGTGCGGGGCAGCATGGAAGGGGGTTAGCACGGAGCGGAGGCGAAGTATCGCCGACGGCGCATGTCGGAATCCCGGCGTGCCCGGATCTGCGCTCAGGCGGCGCCCGAACGGCGGGCGCGCCTCCTCACTCGGGGGCCTTGAAGGTCAGCTGCGCACGGTTGGTCGCGACCTCGTAGGTCCAGATGTGCGTCACCGCACCCTTGACCATGCGCAGGATCGCGACGGCCTTGCCGCGCGCCACGACGCTCAGGCCCTCGATGCGGCTGTTGTGGCGGTCGTAGGTGCTGTCCAGGTCCGGCAGGAGCTTGGCCACGGACCGCACGCTCTCGAGCTGGCCCTGGCCGTTGAAGAACACCAGCTCGGCCGCGTTGGACATCGAGACATAGCCGCCCGTGTCCGGGTTGAAGGCCAGGCCCATGAGGTCGCGGTCCTGCAGCGAGCGCGCGCCGAGCCAGCTGCGCTTGCGCGTGTCGTAGCGGTAGAAGTGGCCCTCGCCGCCGAAGGAGACGATGGCGAGGATGCCGGTGGCGGGGTCCAGCGCGAGGCCGTTGCCCCACGACAGCGGGGGCAGTTCCCGGGGCAGCGGCAAGGGCGTCCAGCCGCCCGCCAGGCCGCGCGGGTACCAGCGCAGCTCGCCGCCGTTGCCGTGCAGGGCGAAGGCTTCCTGGCCGTCCCCGCGCAGTGCCACGGCCTGCGTGCCACCGCTGCTGCGCAGGGGCGGTTGCTGCGGCTTGCCGTCCGCCGGGCCGGCGTTGGTCCAGGCGATGCGGCGCCCGTCGGTGCTGACCAGATCGAAGGCCAGGGGCAGGCGCGGTGCCTCCGGGCGCACGCCCTCCATCGTGAGGTAGGGATCCGCGGGGTATGGCCCCTTCACCGTGACAACGCCCGGCAGGGTGTAGTCGCCGCTGAAGGCGACCGCCGCCTGCACGCCGTAGCGGGCGTTCAACTTGCTCAGCAGCTGGCGGAAGTTGACGTTGGGCGTCTCGATGGCATGGGGCAGCTCGTCCTGTGCCACGGGCACGTCGGGCGGCGCCTGCACGCTGGAGCGCTGCTGGTAGGACGAGACCAGGACCGCCTTGATGCGCGTGCCCGGCGTGGGCAGGACCCGCCATTGCACCGGCAGGTAGGAGCTGAGCACCAGCAGCACGGGCCGCGTCGGGTGGGTGATGTTCACGGCGGTCTGCTGGCTGCTGGCCTGGTAGCCGGAGACGACGATGACGTCCGTGCCCTTGCCCCAGGTGGCCGCTTCCTGGGCCGTGGGCGCCGGCAGCTTCACGCGGGACGGGGCGGGGGGCGGCGCCGGCGCCGGCGGGGCCTCGGGCGGACCGTCGCCGTTCTTGCCGGGCTCACCGGGCTCCGTGGCGGGCGGCTCGCTCGGGCGCGCGGCCGGCTGGCCGCCGACGAAGCGCGTGTCCAGTTCCACGCGGCGGGTCGTCTGGGAGTCCGCACAGGGCTGGGACTGGTAGGCGACCTTGCCATGGGCGTCCGTGCAGCGGTAGACGCTGCCCTGTGCCAGGGCCGGCAGGCTCAGGGCCGTGGCGAGGGCGGCCAGGAGAGGGGCGATGAAGCGAGGCATGGCCGGCATTTTGCCGCGTTGCGGCGGCCTCGATGGGCGGGGACGCTCCTCGCCGCAAGCGCCGGTGCGGCTCACGCCTGGCGATGCCGCCAGGTGATCAGGCCCGCCGCGACCAGCAGGCCGAGCGCGAGGGTCAGCGGACGCGCCGGCGTCGGCTCGAGGCCCGGGAAGCGGTAGTTCCACGGGCTTTCCGGGCGGTACTCGATCCGGATCGAGCCGTTGTGCCGGGCGTGGTCCAGCACGGCGGCAGGCAGGGCACGGGTCCCGGAGATGCGGCCCCATCCCTGGCTGTGGAAGGAGATCGCCGCCTGGTGCGTGGGCCGGCCGATGAAGGGCAGCCCTGCGCCGCCGCGCTCCAAGGTGCTCATCTCCTGCAGGTTCTCGACGTTCGCCATGGCGGCCTGCAGCGTCACGCCGTCGAAGGCAGCCAGGCGCTGCCGACAGTCCCAGGCCGCATGGAAGTAGCCGGCGGCCACGGCCACCAGGAAGACGGCGAAGGCGCGGGCGAGGAAGGTGGTGCTCATGAGGACCGGAAGTCGTCCAGGTTGAAGGGCGGGCGCCGCTGTTCGGGGCGAAGGACAAGCCACACGGCCAGTCCCAGAGGCCATGCCACGAACATCACGAGGACGGCGACGGCGCCTCCCGGCTTGCCGCGGCGCGTGGCATCGTGAAACGCCCAGACGCCGGTCCAGACCCAGATGACCAGCAGGGCCAGGGCGAGAGCGGCCGACGCCAGCTCGCCCATTGTCGAGAGGATGTTCATAGGCCGCGCATCATATAACGCGTCAGGTGAGGGGCCGTGGATGCGCCCATCGACGCGCCCGTTCAGCCTGGGATCTCGTGGGCCCCGGCGGTCGCGGCAGCGTATCCAGGCGTCACGGGGCAGCCCGCCCGTCCGTTGTCGGGGCGGTGTCGTTGCGGTGACCGGGCGCCGGCGGGTTCGTCACGGCGGGCCTCACTCGCGCGGCGCCAGGCCGCGCAGCACGTCCAGGCGATGGGGCGTGGCCGGGGCGGCCAGGAACTCGGGGATGGTGCGCTCGTCCCGCGGTGGACGGGCCAGCCAGGCGGTCAGCCACTCGGTGATCCGCTCCTCGCGCACGTGCCGGTACTCGCCCGGTGTCGGCTCGTCGATGTACTCGCGTTGCAGGACGAGGGCGAGCGGGTCCTCGGCGCCGGGTGTGCCCTCGGCGAAGGCGGCCGCTTCCTCGTGCGTCGCGAAGGCGTAGTAGTAGTCGCTGCCCTCGGCGAGATCGGGGGCGCCCCGTTCCGGGTGGCACCAGACGCGGTACTCCAGCACCGCGTCCCAGACGTAGCCGCCGCCGGACTTGGCGGCGGCGGGGTACTCGCCGACCTGGGATTCATCGAGCACGCGGGGGTAGTTCAGCGTCATGAGCGGAGCGAGGTGAATGCAAGGGTGGGCGTGTCAGGCTCAGTCGACCTGCCGGCCGCGCTGCAGCAGGCGGCGCAGCGCCCAGACACCCAGGGCGGCCAGGACCGTCGAAAAGAGCCAGTACGTGACGGGAATGCCGGTGCTTGCGGCCGCGGGCTCTGCCGGCGCCTGGTTGCTCAGCAGGAACACCGTGCTGTTGAGCGCGGCGTGCAGCGCCAGGCAGGGAATCAGCGACCGGGAGCGCTCGTAGAGCCAGCCCAGCACCAGTCCCAGGAAGAAGGCGAGGAAGAACTGGTAGAGGTTCAGGTGGGCCACGCCGAAGTACAGCGAGGAGCCGACGATGGCCACGCCGCGCGGATAGCGCTGCAGAAAGGCCCGCAGCAGCTGGCCGCGGAACAGCATCTCCTCGAACAGGGGCGCCAGCACGCAGGAGGCGAGGGCGGTGGCCAGCGTGGGGGCCACCATGCGCTCGAAGGCGGACTGCTCCCAGGCGGACGGGGCCCACACGGACTGGAGGGCGGCGATCAGCAGCTGATCCAGCCCCAGCGCGAGCGGCACCAGGGCCAGCACCGGCGGCACCAGCAGGAGGCAGGTCACGCCGATGGACGAGGGGCTGGGATGCAGCAGGTCCCGGTAGCTCATGCCGCTGAACTGCAGCAGTGCCGCTACCAGCAGGCCATCGGCCAGCAGCAGGGCCAGCGGGACGACCTGGTCCTCGGACAGGCCGAGCGAGCGACGCGCGTCGTAGAGGAACACGCCCACCAGGTACTGCAGGAGAAAGCAGGCGAGCAGCACCAGGGCGGCCTGCGGGAGGGAGGGGAAGGGCGGCTTCTTCACAGAGGTGCAGGAGGCAGCGGGGCTCCGCAACGGCCGGCGCGCCGGCCGGCATCTTGAAGCAGGCGGGGCACGTGGTCGTCAGGCGATGGCACCGAGCCGGCCGGGACCCCTGGCGCATCGCCTGCGGGACATGCGGCTCAAGGGCCTCGATCAGGCGCCGGACGAGGAGACTGCCGCCGCCCGCCCGGGATCAGGCGGAGGGCGACGAGCGGCGTGGCCGTTGACGGCCCCACAGCACGAGTCCGAGCGCCAGCGAGCTGAGCAGCACGCTGCTGGGCTCCGGAATCGCGGATGGGTTGCCAAGGAGGCTGGCGGTGCCATACAGACCGGAACCGTCCATGAACTCGATGCTCCAGTGGCCCGCATAGATGTCCTTGGCTGACAAGGCACCCGGCAGACTCACGCCTGCCAGCCGATCGACGAGCTCAAAACCCAGGCTGATGGAGTAGATGCTCCGGAACCCCGAGAGCGTGAGGCTGTCGAAGTACTCGTACATGCCGAACGTGTCCCGGGACGCCGGGAACGTCGCGCGGTTGTCGACCGTGCTCAGCCGCAGCCCGACAAGACTGCCCGGCAGCTTGCTGGTGATGGTGCCCTTGGGCGCCTGCAGCGTGATGCCGCTGGAGGACGCGTAGTCCGAGTAGATGCCCCTCGAGGAGAGGAACGAGATGTTCGTCAGGGCGGTCTCGTACGACACCTCACCGGCGATCTGCCCGCCCATGGGCAGGTCGGTGAGATTGTTCCCATAGCCATGGCTGCCGGTGACCAGCCCGGAGAACTTGAACGTCACGGGGCTGGCGTGCGCCACACCGGCCAGCAGCAGGAGTGCCGCCGTGGGCAGCAGCCGACTCAAAGACAGCCTTCTCATGATCAATGCCATTCCTTCGCTTTCGAGCAGGGGGTCATTCGGACCCGGTTCATGCAGGGCGCCGCACGCCGAGGCCAGGGGTCTGGACGCCATGGCGCCTGAAGACATCGAGAGGCAGTCAATGGACGGATTAGGATTCACCGGGCGCCGCGGGGCGGGCCGATTGTGGCGCATTTTCCTGAAGAATGGATCGCTGCTGGCGTGGCCCGGCCCCGCTGGCCTGATCGCCAGGCGCCGGGCGCCGCGGTCGTGTCGAGCGTGCGCTGGTGGGGGCCGTGGACTTCCCGGGTCAGGGCACCTGGGCGAGATCCGCACCCAGCACCTCGTCCACCACCTCCACCCAGTGCCGGACCGGCTGCGCGGTGCCCGACTGCAGGTGCTGGATGCAGCCGATGTTGCCCGACACGGTGCAATCTGCCTGCAGGGGCGCCAGCGCGGCGAGCTTGCGGTCCCGCAGCTGGTGAGAGAGCGTGGGCTGGAGCAGCGAGTAGGTGCCGGCGGAGCCGCAGCACAGGTGGCTCTCGGTGCGCGAGACCTGGATGTCGAAGCCGAGCCGGCGCATCAGCGCCTCGACGCCGCCCTTGAGCTGCTGGCCGTGCTGCAGCGTGCAGGGCGGGTGGTAGGCGAGGCGCGGCTTCTGGCCGGTGCCGGCCTGCGCCCGGGCCTGCGCGCGCTCCACCGCCTGCTGCAGGGCGTCCGCCTCGCGGCCCAGCAGCTCGCTGATGTCCTTGCACAGGGCGCTGATGCGGGCGGCGCGTTCGGCGTAGGCCGGGTCGTTCGCGAGCAGGCGGCCGTAGTCCTTGACCATCACGCCGCAGCCCGAGGCATTCATCACGATGGCCTCGACCGTGCCGGAGGCCGTCAGGCCCTCCACCATGGGCCACCAGGCGTCAACGTTGCGGCGCATGTCGTCGAGGCCGCCGGGCTCGTCGTGCAGGTGGGCGCGGATGGCACCGCAGCAGCCGGCCTCGTCGGCCACGAGGGTCTGGATGCCGATGGCATCGAGCACGCGGGCCGTCGCGGCGTTGATGTTGGGCATCAGCGAGGGCTGCACGCAGCCCAGCAGCATCAGCACCTTGCGCGCGTGGCTGCGCGTGGGCCACTGGTGGGCGCGCGGGCCGGCCTTGGGCGGCAGCTTCTCGCGCAGGGCGGCGGGCACGAGCGGGCGCAGCGCCTGCCCGACCTTCGCGGCGGCGGGGAAGAGCGGCGAGGTCAGGCCTTCGCGCAGCAGCCAGTGCACGGCGCGCTCGGTGCGCGGGCGCGGCACCTTGCGGTCGACGATCTCGCGGCCGATCTCCAGCAACTGGCCGTACTGCACGCCGGAGGGGCAGGTGCTCTCGCAGTTGCGGCAGGTCAGGCAGCGGTCCAGGTGCTCCTGCGTGGCGCGGGTGGGCTCGGCGCCCTCCAGCACCTGCTTGATCAGGTAGATGCGGCCGCGCGGGCCGTCGAGTTCGTCGCCCAGCAGCTGGTAGGTGGGGCAGGTGGCGGTGCAGAAGCCGCAGTGCACGCAGCGCCGCAGGATGGCCTCGGCCGCCTCGCCGGCGGCGGTGTTCAGGAATTCGGGGGCGAGGCGGGTCTGCATGGCGGATCGTGGCGCGCGGGCGCTCAGAAATCGGGATAGAGCCGGCCGCGGTTGAACACGCCGGCCGGGTCGAATGCGGTCTTGAGGTCGCGGTGGATGCGGGCCAGCGGCGCGCTCAGCGGGCTGAACACGCCCACGGACTTGTCCAGCGAACGGAACAGCGTGGCATGGCCGCCGGCCTGGGCCGCCATCTCGCGCAGCTGCGCGGCGGGCAGGGGCGTGGTGACCCAGCGCTGGGCGCCGCCCCACTCGATCATCTGCTCGCCGGGGATGCGCAGGCTGGGCGCCGTCTGCGGCAGCGACAGGCGCCACAGCTTGGCGCCGCCCTGCACTGCACGGCAGGCGCCGACGAAGAACTCGTCGCTGTGATCCCGCAGCCCGCGCCAGAAGCCGGCGGCCAGGTCCTCGGGAATCAGCTCGCCGCCCAGCTCGCGCCGCGCGGCCGCCACGGCGCGCTCGGCGCCGGCCAGCTCCAGCACCAGCGCGCCGTCCCAGGCCGCGCTGGCGCGCAGCGGCAGGGGCTTGCCGGACCAGCGGTTCATCTGCTGCAGGGCCTCCGCCTCGGGCATGTCGAAGCGCAGCGTGCAGCGCGCCACGGGCAGGGGCAGCACCTTCAGCGAGACCTCCACGATCACGCCCAGCACGCCCAGGCCGCCGCACATCAGGCGGGGCAGGTCGTAGCCGGCGACGTTCTTCATGACGGTGCCGCCGAAGCTGAGCAGCTCGCCGCGGCCGTTGATCATCGTGAGGCCCAGCACGTGGTCGCGCAGCGAGCCCTGCGTGGCGCGCGAGGGGCCGGACAGCCCCGCCGCGACCATGCCGCCGACGGTGCCGCGGCCGTCGAAGCGCGGCGGCTCGAAGGCCAGGTGCTGGCCCTGCGCCGCGAGCAGCGCCTCCAGCTCGGCCAGCGGCGTCGCGGCCTTGGCGGTGACCACCAGCTCGCTCGGCTCGTAGGCGCTGACGCCGGCCAGGCCGTCGATCTGCGTGAGGTCCAGCAGCTCGCCCTGCGGCGTGCCGCCGTAGAACTGCTTGCTGCCCTGGCCCTGCAGCTGCAAGACCTGACCCCGCGTGGCGGCGTCCTGGATGCGGGCCTGCAGGGTGCCCAGCGCGTCGGGGGCCAGGCGCGGGGAAGACGAAGCGGATGCGGACATTCAGAACCTCGGCAGATCAGGGAAGGCCAGCAGGCCTTTACGGACATGCATCTTGCCGTATTCCGCACAGCGCGCATGGCTGGGGATGAGCTTGCCCGGATTGAGCAGGCCCTGCGGATCGAAGGCGGCCTTGAAGTCGCGCATCTGCTGCAGCTCCTCGGGGCTGAACTGCACGCACATCGACGCCAGCTTCTCGATGCCCACGCCGTGCTCGCCGGTGATCGTGCCGCCGAGCGCCACGCTCGTCTCCAGGATCTCGGCGCCGAAACGCTCGCAGCGGTCCAGCTGGTCCGGGTCGTTGGCATCGAAGAGGATCAGCGGGTGCAGATTGCCGTCGCCCGCGTGGAAGACGTTGGCGCAGCGCAGGCCGTACTTCTTCTCCATCTCGGCGATGGCCAGCAGGATGTCGGCCAGGCGCTTGCGCGGGATGGTCGAGTCCATGCACATGTAGTCGGGGCTCAGCCGGCCGGAGGCGGGGAAAGCGTTCTTGCGGCCGCTCCAGAAGCGCAGGCGCTGGGCCTCGTCGGCGCTGACGGCGATCTGCGTGGCGCCGCTGTCGCGCAGGACGGCGCTCATGCGCTCGATCTCTTCCTCGACCTCGTCCGGCGTGCCGTCGCTCTCGCACAGCAGGATGGCCTCCGCCGTGAGGTCGTAGCCGGCATGGACGAAGTCCTCCACGGCGGCGGTCATGGGCTTGTCCATCATCTCCAGCCCGGCCGGGATGATGCCGGCGGCGATGAGGTCGGCCACGGCCTGCCCGGCTTTGCGGACGTCGTCGAAGCTGGCCATGATGCAGCGCGCCAGGATGGGGCGCGGGAGCAGGCGCACCGTCACCTCGGTCACCACGGCCAGCATGCCCTCGCTGCCGACCACGACGGGCAGCAGGTCAAGACCTGGCACGTCGAGGGCCTCGGAGCCGAAGGTGACTTCCTCGCCGCGCACGGTGTAGCCCTTCACGCGCAGCACGTTGTGCAGCGTCAGGCCGTACTTGAGGCAGTGCACGCCGCCGGAGTTCTCGGCGATGTTGCCGCCGATGGTGCAGGCGATCTGGCTGCTCGGGTCCGGCGCGTAATAGAGCCCCAGCGGCGCGGCGGCCTCGGAGATGGCGAGGTTGCGCACGCCGCACTGCACGCGGGCGGTGCGGGCGAGCGGGTCGATGTCGAGGATCTGGTTGAGCCGGGCCAGCGAGAGCACGAGGCCGTCCGGATGCGGCAGGGCGCCCCCCGAGAGCCCGGTGCCGGCGCCGCGGGCGACCACGGGCACCTCCAACTCGAGGCAGCAGCGCAGCACGGCGGCGACCTGCGCCTCGGTCTCGGGCAGGGCCACGGCCAGCGGGCGGGCGCGGTAGGCGGAGAGGCCGTCGCACTCGTAGGGCGTGGTCTCCTCGGCCTGCCACAGCAGGGCGTGGGCCGGCAGCAGGCCGCGCAGGGCCTGGACCAGTCGGTGCTGGCGCTGGGCGCGCTCGGCCGGGTTGAGCGAGGCGGCGTCGGTGAGGTTCATGACTGGGGCTTCAAGGCAGAGGGCGGGCTCAGTGCTTCACTGTAGCCCGCCCGGATGGCTGCAGGCCGCAGGATCAGCGGACGAGCCAGGTGAATGGCGGCACGTAGGCCTGCAGCGTCACGAAGATGCCCACCAGGCAGGCCAGGGCGATGCTGTGGAAGAAGACGTAGCGCAGGATGTCGCCTTCACGGTTGAACCAGCGCGTGGCGGTGGAGGCCACGACGATGGACTGCGCGTCGATCATCTTGCCCATCACGCCGCCCGAGCTGTTGGCCGCGCCCATCAGGTTGGGATTGAGGCCCAGTTGCTCGGCCGCCACCTTCTGCATGCCGCCGAAGAGCACGTTGGAGGCGGTGTCGGAGCCCGTCAGCGCCACGCCCAGCCAGCCCATCAGCGTGCCGAAGAAGGGGTAGAGCACGCCGGTGCCGGCGAAGGCCAGGCCCAGGGTGGTGTCCAGGCCGCTGTAGCGCGTCAGCGTGCCCAGGGCCAGCATCAGCACGATGGTCAGCAGCGAGGTGCGCACCAGCCACACCGTCTTGAAGAAGGTGCGCACGAGTGCGGGGAGGCCGTAGCCCATCAGCAGGCCGCCCACGACGGCGGACAGCAGGATGCCGGTGCCGGTGGAGGACAGCAGGTTGAAGACGTACTCGGCAGCCTCGTTGTGCGGGGTGGGCACGACGGGCGCGACCTTCTGCACCAGCTTGTGCAGGCCCTCGATGGCGAACTTGGGCGCGAAGATGCCGTTCAGCCAGGTCTTGGTGGCCGGCAGACCCCAGGCGAACACGAAGACGGTCAGGATGACCCAGGGCGTCCAGGCCTTGATGACGGCGCTGCGCGGGTGCTGCTGCGGCTTCTGCGGGGGCAGCGCGACGCCGCCGTCCTTCTCATGGCCCTTCAGCGAGACCGAGGTCCACACCTTCTTGGGCTGCCAGACGCGCAGGAAGCCCACGAGGCAGGTCATCGACACCATGGCGGCGATCACGTCCACCAGCTCGGGGCCGATGAAGTTGCTCACCAGGTACTGCGGGATCGCGAACGAGAGGCCTGTCACGAGGATGGCGGGCCAGATCTCCATCATGGCCTTGCGGCCGGCGAAGGCCCAGATCAGCCAGAAGGGCACCAGCAGCGAGAAGAAGGGCAGCTGGCGGCCGATCATGCCGGAGACGGCCATCAGGTCGTAGCCGTGCACCTTGGCCAGCGTGATGACCGGCGTGCCCAGGGCCCCGTAGGCCACGGGCGCCGTGTTGGCGATCAGCGAGAGGCCCGAGGCGGCCAGGGGCGAGAAGCCGAGGCCGATCAGGATGGCCGCGGTCACCGCCACCGGCGTGCCGAAGCCGGCCGCGCCCTCGAAGAAGGCGCCGAAGGCGAAGGCGATCAGCAGCAGCTGCAGCCGGCGGTCCTGCGTGATGCCGGCGATGGAGTCCTGCAGCACCTTGAAGCTGCCGTTCTGCTCGGTCAGCTGGTGCAGGAAGATGATGTTCAGCACGATCCAGCCGATGGGCAGCAGGCCGGTCAGCCCGCCCAGCAGCGCGGCCCGCGTGGCCATGCCGGCGGGCATGCCGAACGCGACGATGGCGATCAGCAGCGCGCTGGCGAGGCCCGCCGCGGCGGCCACGTGGGCCTTGAGGTGGAACACGCCGAGCCCCAGCAGCATGACGACCACCGGGATGGCGGCCACCAGCGTGCTGAGCAGCATGTTGTCAAAGGGGTTGTAGACCTGTTGCCAGACCATGGTTGTCTCCAGTCGCTCTTGGGATGGGCCCTTGGGAATGAGCCGCTGGGGAGCGATGGTGCGGGGGCAGGGTCCGCCGCGGCGTGAATCCTCGCGAGCCGCTGTTTGAGGATTTTTCAGGACGCGGGTGGACACAGGGTAGATCCGGAGGCGGATCTCAGCGCCGTGTCAGGGTGATGTCAAGCGGAGGGATTTGAAGCCTCAGGGCGAGCCGTCGAGCGTCCGCTGGTCGGAGAACTGATGCGCCAGGGACAGGAAGGGCTTGTCGTCCAGAAGGGCGGCCTGAATTTCAGTGGCCCAGGCCATGGGGCAGTCCGTGGTGCGGCTGAACCTGCGGAAGCTGGCGTCGCAGCGGCCCAGCGTGAGAGGCGGGAAGGTGCCCTTCTGATGCGCGATGCGGATCACCGGCAGCTCGTAGATGCCTTCCGCGCCGTCCGGGTTGACGTTGAGGTAGCCGCCCGTGATGGTGACGGTGAAGCTGCCGCAATGCCGGATCAGCGAGGCGGAGGCGCCCCGGAACCGGCTGCCGCCGGGACTGGTCTGCCGGGTCCTCTGGATGAGCGGGCTGACGTCGATCTTCTCGGCCATGTGGCCCCGGGCCAGCGCTTCCTTCAGCCGGGCTTCGGACTGCTCGTCCATCACGTGCAGGGTGACGGCGGAGCCGTCGGCCTTGCACTCGTAGATGAACTCGGAGGCGTCCTCTCGCGCCTGGGCCGGCGGTGTGGTGACCAGAAGGGCAGCGGCGAGCCCGCTCAGCAGGCGCCGGCCGCGCGGTCCGACGGCCGGCATCAGCTGAGCGCCTTGAACAGCCAGTCCCCGAAGGCCGCGCATTCCCAGCGCTCCATCGCGCCCGGTTTCCAGCACAGGTAGTGATGGAAGGGCGAGGGCACGGTGCGGGGCGAAAGACGCAGCAGGCGGCCGCTGTCCAGCCAGGTGAGCCCCAGCTTCATGCGCATGAGCGCCACGCCGAAGCCGGCGGCGGCGGCATCCAGCACGAGGCCGACGTCGTTGAACTGTGCCCCGGTGCGGGGCTCGTCCAGGTGGACGCCGTGGGCCTCGAACCACGTGCTCCAGGGGTCCAGCGGGCTGCGGATCAGGCGGGCACGGCGGATGTCCTCGACGCTGTCGAAGCCGTCGAAGGGGCCGAACTCGTGCAGGTACTCGGGGCTGCAGACGGGCGTGAGCTCGTCGCTCAGGATGCGGCGGTACTCGAGGCCGGGGTAGTCGCCGGTGCCGTAGCGGATCTCGAGGTCGGCGTCCTCGGACTTGGTGTTGGTCAGGGGGATGGCCACCTGCATCACCAGCTCGATCTCGGGGTAGGCATGGCGGAACAGCGCCAGGCGGGGCAGCAGGATCTGGCGCGAGAAGGTCGGCGTCACTGCCAGGCGCAGCCGCGCGGACTGCAGCCCCGCGCCGCCGGGGCCGGGGATCTGCTGCAGGGCCTTGAGCCCCTGTCGCACCGAGGGCAGGTAGCGCTGGCCGTCGTCGGACGGGGTGAAGTCGCGGGCGAAGAGCTTGAAGCCCAGCTGGGTCTCGAGCTGGCGGATGCGGTGGCTCACGGCGCTGGGCGTGACGCTCAGCTCCTCGGCCGCCAGGCTCACGCTGCGCAGGCGGGCCACGGCCTCGAAGGCCAGCAGACACTGGATGGGCGGAATGCGGGAGGCGGCCATGCGCGAAGGGTCGTGGGCGGGCGCCAGCAGTCCGGTGCAGCGTGGGCGGCCCGCTCAGCGCGCGCTGCCGCGCTTGCGGGGGACGGCCTTGCGGGCGGCGGTCTTCGCCGCGGGCCGGGTCGCCGCACCTGCCGCGGCACCGGCGGCCGCGCCCGCAGCGGCGGCGGCACTCTTGGCCACGTTGAGCGGCATCGCCGCGGCCTTCTTGATCGTCTCGCCCGCGGCGTCGAAGCTCTGCTTGACCATGGCGCCGGCCAGGTTCTTGGCGGCGTCGGTCGCGCCGTCCTTCATTGCCTGCGTGGCGAGCTGGGTGAACTGGCTGCTCAGGGCGGACCACCACTGCATCGGGTCCACCGCGCCCAGCGCCGGCGCGGCCGGGGCCTCCTCGGCCTTGGCGGGGGCCTTGCGCGCCTTGGCGGCCTTCGGGGCGGCCGGCATGCCGGGCATGGGCGGCATCTCGGGCAGCCGGTACTCGGGCATGGGCGGCACCTTGAGCGTCTCGCCCAGCTCGGCGAGCGGCACGTTCATGGACTTCAGCGTGGACAGCGTCATGCGCTGCACCTCCAGCGCCTGGATGGTGGCGCCGAGCATGCGGGCGTTCTGCTCCAGCCAGAACTGCACCGTGCGCAGCTCCTCGATGCGCTTGGAGAGCTCCTCGGGGTTCAGCGTGGGCGCGACCCACTGGCCGATGCCGGGCAGGGCCGCGCCGGCGTTCTTGACCAGACCTTGCAGGAACTCGAATCCGGGCACGAACTTGCTGAAGCTGCTGCTGTCTGCCATGGGGCCTCCTGGGGTGATGGCGCGATGGTAGCGCCAAGGGCTTGCACGACGCTGATCAGCGCGGCTCCGGCCAGCGCTGCGTGACGGTGAAGCCACGCGCGCGCAAGGCCTTCAGCAGGCTCGCATCGCCCGTCATGTGCAGCGCCCCGACCGCCACCAGCAGGCGGCGGCCCTGGGCGTGGAGCTTCACGATGCCGTCGGCCATGCCGGGATTGCGGTCGTCCAGCGTGCGCTTGAGCGCCGCGCGGTCGGCGGCGGTCTTCACGCAGTCGCACCAGGTCTCGTAGCGCTCCAGCGTGCTCAGGTCCCCCGCGGCCCAGGCCTCGGCCAGGCGGCGGGTCTGCTGGCGCAGCTGGGGCGACTCGAGCTGCCGCAGGCCCTCGCGGATCTCCTCCAGCGCCACCTTGCGGTCCGCGGGGATCAGGGCCTGCAGCTGCACGAGCGGCGTCTCCAGCCCCGCCAGACGCAGGCCCTGGCGCTGCGCCTGGATGACCAGCGCCAGCTCCTGGCCGTACTCGACGCTCATGCCGTCACGCCGGGCGGCCTGGGCAACGAGCTGGCCGAGCTGCAGCAGCGGGTGCAGGGCGGCCAGCGGCGTGAGGTCCGTGCATTCGCGCCGGGCCACGGCTTGCAGCCGCGTCTGCAGGTCCGCGGGCAGGCTCAGGGCGGGGCGGCCGGGCACCGGGCCCGTCAGCGCCTGCATCACCTGCGGGTCGGTCAGGTCGAGCTCCAGCGCCACGGTGTCGCTGGCGGCCAGGGCCGCCTGCAGGCGCGTACCGGGCACCAGCCAGTCCGGCCGACCGATATGGATGCTGGCGTAGAGCCAGGCCGTGCGGCCGTCCTTCTCCAGTTGCCACAGCAGGCCGCGGTCGGGGGCCTGGGCGGGCGGCTGGCTCAGCTGGGCGGGATTGGGCGCGGGCAGCGGCGGCGGGCAGTTCTGCGCGCTCGCCAGACCTGGGGCGCCGCCCAGCAGCATGGCCAGCGCGGCGCTGCACAGGCGCCGCCAGTGTCGAAGAATCATGGTTGAAGCTCCACGGTGAATTCGCCGTCATGTTGACTGAACTTGAGCCGGCCCAGGACGTCCATGCCCAGCAGCGGTGCGTCTAGCGAAGGGAGCACGGCCACCCGCAGGCGTTCGGCGTGCAGGCCGCCCTCGAGGCGCAGGTCCACCTCCGCGGCATAGCCGTCCACCACGCCGCCGGCCGTGCTGCTGCGCAGGCGTTCCAGGGGGCGCAGGCCGAGCTGCTCGGCCAGGGCCCGGGGCAGGGCAGTGGTGGTGGCGCCGGTGTCCACGAGGAACACCGTCGCCTGCCCGGCCAGGCGGCCCGGCCAGTGGAAGTGGCCGTCCGGCCCGCGCTGCAGGCGCAGCTCGCGTTCATTGAGCGTGAAGCGGGGGCGTTCACGCTGGTGCTGCCAGGCCAGCACGGCCAGGAAGACGCCGGTCAGGATCAGCAACCAGACCGTCAGCAGCTTGAATGTGGAGGGCAGTTCCTTGCTCATGCCCGCACGATGCCACAGCTTTGTGGGACAGCCGGGCGTCGCATGCGCGCAAGTGGCCCCTCGCGGAGGCTCGCCACCGCCGGGCGGCTTGGCTATCCTGAATCTCCAATGCAACAAAGCGTTGCTTGGCTGTGTCACCAGGTATCCAGAACTCTCAGGAGATTCAGGAATGATGACTTCCGATGCCGACTCTCTGGCGACCCAGGCCTTGCGCAGGGCGATCCGGGTGCACGACCTGTCCCAGGCGCGTGCCTTCTATGGCGGGCTGCTGGGGTGCCGTGAGGCCTCGCCAGACATTCGCGAGATCCGTGAGGACCGGGGCCTGTCCTTCGACTTCTTCGGTGCCTGCCTGGCTGTGCAGCTGGCGGAGGCGCCGTCCGACGCCGCCCCGGAGGCCGCGCTCGACGTCTGCCTGAGCCTGCCGCAGTGGCGCAACCTGGCGCAGCGGCTGATGGCGTCCGGGCTGCGTTTCGAGGTGCCGCCGCATTGCCAGCATGAGGGGCATGCCGACGAGCACTGGACGATGTTCTTCCGGGATCCGAGCGGGACTGCGCTGGCGATCAGCGCCCGCGAGCCGGTGACGCCCCGCTGGCACTGAGCGGGGCGCGCGCGCTCAGAAGCGGCGGCGCGGTGCCGGCGCGGCGCCGGTGCGGGGCTCGAGGTGGCGGAAGGTGATGCGGCCCTTGTTCAGGTCGTAGGGCGACAGTTCCAGCGAGACGTTGTCACCCGCCAGGATGCGGATGTTGTGGCGACGCATCTTGCCGCCGGTGTAGGCGATCAGCGTGTGGCCGTTGTCCAGCGTCACGCGGAAGCGCGAGTCCGGCAGCACTTCGTCGACCTTGCCGCGCATTTCGATGAGTTCTTCTTTTGCCATGGGTATGTCCTTTGTGAGCCTGTGTCTTGGATGAGCGGTCGGGCGCCGGCCGTGCCGACGTCATCCGACCGCCGCTTGCCAGCACGAACCGGGTCGCCAGGCCGCTGCGAGGAGCGCCGGCGTCACCGGGTGCGAGGGCTGGCCGCGCGGGTCATTGCGAGACCACCGGCTCGGCAGGGCCGACGGTGGGCGTCGCGGGGTGTGCAGTTCAGGACTCCGTTCGGTGCCACCCGTGACGGCGGGGGGCCGGAATCGATGAGCCAGACGAGCTTGCCTGGGGCCGCAGGCGTCCTGGAAGCGGGACGGTGCCTGGTCGTGGCTGCGGCGAGGCGCGGGGCCCGCGTGCAGACGCACAGCATGCTGCGGAGGAAAGCGAGACGGCAGCAATCCCGAGAGTTTACCAGCAGGGGGCCGGCCGGACCCGGGAATGGGTCACGCCCCAGGCCTCAAGCGGTGGTGCCGGCGCGGGCGAGCGCCTGTTCGCGCCGCGCCAGGTACAGCGGCAGGGCGATGGCCAGGCCCGTGCCGAAGCACAGCAGCACGTACAGCCAGGGGCGGCGCACGCCGCTGCGCCGTGCATCCGTCATGGCGAACACCGCGAAGGCCAGGGCGGCGATGAGGAGGTCCAGGGTGAAGGCGGTCGTGAGCACGTTCGCGAAGGCCGTGCCGAAGAACGCCGCCGGCGCGAGGCTGCCGCCCTGCAGCAGGTATTGGAGGTTGAAGGGCCAGGTGGCCACGAGCCCCAGGAGCGCGATGCCGTCGTAGACCCCGGCCAGGCGCGGGTAGGTGGCGGGGCGGGGGCGGACGGCGGCGGACGGAGGCGTCATGGCGTGGCGCTGACCTGTGAGGTTAATGCGCCGAGTCTAGCGCGAGGGCGCGCCCCGGCTGCCGGCCGACGGCGTCCTCGTGGGTGCCCCGCGCCCGACCGCTGCGTCCTCAGCCCGGACCGGGGCCACCCGGCGGCTCGGCGCCGTTCCCGTCGCCCATCTCCCCCTTGAGCCGCCACGCCAGGCCCGCCAGCCCCACCACGCTGACGCCCAGCACCGCCCACAGCGTCCAGCGCTGGCGCGTGGCCGGGTCCTGCCAGGCGGGCGGTGGCGGCGGGGCGGCCTGGGTCCGAGGCGCGCCCAGGGAGGCCAGAGGCAGCTGGTACTCGCTGCCCGGCTGGTAGTCCGGGATCAGCGTCGGCAGGGCCAGCCGCCCGCGCGAGGCGGAGGCGTCCGGCGTGCCGAGGCTGAGCCGCACCCCCGCCAGGGCGGCCGGGTCCGCCGGCAGCAGGGTGACGAGTTGCGGCGGGCGCCAGTGCCACTGCAGGCGCAGCGGGCTGCCGGCCAGCGCGGCGGGCACCGGCCCTTCCGCCACGAGCCGCCACTGCCGGGCCGAGGTCGCCTGGACGGGTTCCGCGGGCGACTGCGCCTCCACGCCCTGGCGCTGCATGCGCCAGGCCACGAGGCGCTGCACCCCCTGCCAGGGCTGCCCGTCCTGCTGCCGCTGCTCCAGGCGCAGGCTCAGCAGCTGGTTCAGCGCGGGCAGCTGCAGCTGCAGCGCCTCCGGGCGCAGGGCCACGGGCAGGTCCAGCCGCCAGCGCGGGGGCTCGCCCTCGCGCGGTGGCTCGGCGGGCCAGGACAGGGTCTCGATCTGGAGCGGCGGGTGCTGGCGACCCTCCACGCTCAGCCGCACCGACTGCAGCGCGACCGGCGCGTCGAAGCGCAGGCGCAGGTAGCGCGGCAGCGCTTGCTCCGGCGCCCAGGCGATGTGCTTGAGCTGCAGCGCCGGCCCGCCGGCGCCGGCCGGGAGATCCAGCAGCTGGGCCTGGTGCAGGGGGCGCCAGCGGTGGAGGTCGTCGCTCGCTTCCAGCTGCACGCTGAACGCCTGTCCCGCCGGGCTCGGCGGCCAGTCCAGCAGCAGACCGATGCCGCGCTCGCCGGTGTCATGGAGGCGGGAGAGGTCGAGCAGCCAGCGGTCGGCCCCGGCCCGGCGCTGCGAGCGGCCACCGGGCAGGTCACGGACCTCCAGGCGACGCACGCCGCCGTTCGGGTCGAGCTCCAGGATCAGCCGGCCCGGGTCGTCACGCGGCGGCGGGCTGGTGTCCTCGGGCCAGGCCCACAGCGGCACGGCCAGCTCGCGGCGGGACTGGGCCGGCGGTGGCGTGCCGGCCCAGGCGCTGGGCAAGACCTGACCCCCGGCGTCCAGCACCTGGGCGCCGTCCAGTGGCACCGGCGGGCTCTGCTGCAACAGGGCCCAGGGCAGCGCCAGCCGTTGCAGGCCGCCGCCCGGCTGCGCCTGCACGGGCGCCCACACCGTGACAGCGGGGGGTGCCGCGGGCGGCGTGGCGGCGAGCACCGGACCGCTCGGGACGCCCAGCGGTCCGGCCAGGAGGGCGAGGCCCAGTTCGCGTCGGTTCAGGCTCATGACGGGGCCTTTTCGGAGGGGCTGCCGGCGGCCGGCGGCAGCGGCGCGATGTAGCCGATGACCAGCATCAGCACGCCCACCACGAGGAAGCTCGCGATGCGTTGGAGGCTGCCCAGCATCGACAGATCGACGAGGAACAGCTTGCCGACGACCACGCCCAGCAGCGCGGCGCCGAGCATCCAGACCGGCCGGGCGAGGTGGGCGGGCGCGCGGCGCGTGGCCCAGCCCATGGCGACCAGCGCCGAGAGCGTCCACAGCACGCTGAGGCTGGTGTGCACAAGGCTGTTGCCCAGCGCGCCGTCCACCCACAGCGGCGTGCCGGCCCACTGGTGCAGGGTGCGCACGAGCAGGCTGTTGAGCCAGAAGAAGGCCAGCCCGGCGGCGCCGCGGCGCCAGGCCGGACCCAGCGAGCCGCCGGGCTCGCTGCGGCTCAGGCGCAGCGCATACAGCAGCACGAGGCCATGGGCCAGGTCCAGCGGATTGAGCAGCGGCAGCGAGGGCAGCGGGTCCATGCGGCCGTCACCCAGCAGGTTGGCGCCGAGACTCCACAGCATCAGCACGGCCAGCCAGGGGCGCAGCACGGCGGCGCGCAGCAGCGCCGCCTGCGTCGTCAGCGGCCAGCGCCCCGCGAGGCGCCGCCCCAGCATCGCCAGCGCGAGCAGTGTGGGCAACACGACCAGCGCGGCCGGCGTCCAGGCCTCGTGCCGGCCGATGTGGGCGATGACGAGGGCATAGGGCAGCGCCGCCAGATGCAGCAGCAGGTGCCAGGCCCCGAGGATCAGCAGGACCCGGACGGGCCGCGGCGTCGGCGCCCCGGCGGCGTCCCGGTCCTGGCGGCGCAGCAGCACGCCCGCCACGAGCAGGCACAGCAGGCCGGTGTCGAGACCGCCCTGGCCCAGCAGCAGGTGATCGACGGTCAGGTCGACACGCAGCAGTGCCATCAGTACGCCTGCCACGCCGAGCAGCAGGCCGATGCCGACGAGCAGCTGCGACGCGAGCGCCAGGGCCGGCCAGCGCAGCCGGCGCCGCAGCGCCTCGCCGGCCAGCGCCAGGAGTGCGCTCCAGCCGGCCGCCAGCAGCGGCTCGGTGTAGCGGGCCTGGTCCCATTGCCGGAGCTCCTCGATGCCGGGCAGCCACAGCTGCGCGAGCGCGGCGCCCAGCAGCATCCAGGACACCACGGGCTCCGCGAAGGTCCGGCCGATGCCGGCGTCTCGCGGCAGGCGCTGCAGCTGGTGGCTGCTGAAGAGCAGCGCCAGCACCAGCGTCAGGAGGCCCAGCCAGGCGGTGTTGAGGAACAGCCAGGCGCCCGCGGCGGCCGGCGCCTCGTGCGCAGCCCCGCCCCAGTAGGCCAGGCAGGCCAGCACCTGCAGCAGCAGACCCATCACGGCCGCCCAGGTGCGCTGCTGGCGCAGCGCGATCCACAGCATGCCGGCGCCCTGCACGGCCCAGGCGGCGCTGGTCCAGCGGGCGTCCAGCGCCAGCGGCGTCACGAGGGCGAAGAAGATCAGCCCCATCGCCAGCATGCTCTCCACGAGCAGCAGCACGCGGCTGCCGGCGCGGCGCAGCAGCGCACGGCCCAGCAGCAGATAGATCCCCGACATCACCGCCGCGCTGAAGGCCAGCGCCAGCGGCCGGTGCTGCAGCAGGGCGGCCTGCAGGCCGAAGGCGGCGATGGGCGTGCCGAAGAACAGACCGCCGTCGACCACCGGCAGGCGCTGCTCGGGCGTGCTGCGCTCGATCAGGTGCAGCGTGTACTGCACACCGATGTAGAGGTAGAGCAGGAAGTGCGCGATGAGGAAGGGCTCGGTGCTGGCGAAGAGCGCGGGCTCATAGGCCTTGAAGCCCCAGGCCGAGCCGATGCCCAGCGTGAAGAGGAAGCCCTCCAGGTGCAGCAGCTTCCAGGGCTTGCGCCGGGCGATGGCCGCGATGCTCAGATTCAGCAGCAGGTAATAGCTCAGCAGCGCCACGTGGCTGCCCTGGCCGGTCGACACGAGTACCGGCGCGAGGAAGGCGCCGCCGAAACCCAGCGCGGCCAGCGGCAGCGCATCCTGCTTGAGCGCCAGGGCAGTGATCGCCGCGCACAGCAGGGCCATCAGCCCGAAGCTCAGGCCCGAGGGCATCAGCCCGTACAGGCGGAAGGCCGCGAACAGCGTCATGTAGGCGATGCCCACGCCCGCGCCCTGCAGGCTCAGGCCGTAGCCGCGCCGCTGGGGTGTGAGTCGCAGGCCCACGGCGGTCAGCGCGAGACCACCCAGCGCGCTGCCGGCGAGGCGCCAGGCCAGCGGGATCACGGCATGCTCGGCGGCGTAGCGCAGCAGCAGGCCCACGCCCACCAGCAGCACCAGCACGCCGACGCGCACGATGGTGTTGCCGCCGCGGAACCACGCCAGCACGCTGGCGCCGAGGCTGCTGACGACGTCGAGGCTGCGCTCGTCGGGCTCCAGCGCGCTCGCAGGGGCGGGATTCGCCGGGCGCGCCGGCGGCATGGCGAGGCGCTCGATGGGGGCCGGGGCCTGGTAGACCGGGGCGATCGGGACGGTCGGGGCGGGCGGCACTGGCGTCGCAATCGGCGCCGGGGGGCTGGTGCCGACGGGGGCGGCAGGCGAGGCAGGCGCTGCCGGCGGCAGGACCGGCGCCATCGACGCGGCTTGCGTCGCCGCGTTCGCCGCCGCGTTCGCTGGCATGACGCTGGCGTCCTTCGCGCCGGGGGCGCGGCCCAGCGTCGCGAGTTGCTGCTGCATGGCGCTCACCTGCGCCTGAAGGTCGCTCACGCGTCGATGCAGATGGAAGGCGATGCCGCCCATCACGGCGCCCAGGGCCACGAAGCCGCCCTCACGCCAACCGAACCAGTCCCCCAGGATCCAGGCCACGAACAGGCCCAGCACAGGTCCCAGCACACGCATGCCACCCTCCTTGCTCGCTCGAGCACTTGCGCCGCCGTTCAAGCGCGGCGACTCGGGCGCATTGTGTCAGGGCGACGGGTGGGCGTTCAGGGGGCGGGCGTCGCGGCAGGCGCGGGGCCCCACGGGCAGGGGAGCTGCCCGTCGCCATAGGTCCGCAGCACCTGCGCCACCTGCACCTGGTAGCCCTTGAGCCAGCGCGCCTGCTGCCGCTTGGCCGCCTGGTGGTCGGGGTGCTGCATGAGGGCCTGCAGCGCCTCGAGGCTTTCCCAGTAGTAGACGTTGCAGATCTGGCCCCGAGCGGGGTCTTCCCAGCTCTCCTCGCCCAGATAGCCCGGCAGGGCCCGCGCGGCGGCGGCGATCGTGGCGTCCAGGGCGTGGAACTCGGCGTCCCAGTCGCCCTTGGCGAAGGTGAAGGTGGCGGTGTACATGGCGCAAGCTCGGTGGGATGGCTAGGGAAGGGCCGTGCGGGGATGACCGTCAGCACGGGCGGCGACGCCGGGGCCGTGAGTATGCTGGCCTTCCCGCCCGTTCGGAGCTCATCCATGCCCTCCAAGCCCCTGTCTTGTGCGCTCCCCGCGCTGCTGCTGGCCGCCAGCTTCCTCACGGCCTGCGCCAGCGTGCCGGGGCCGCCGGCGGCGCAGGTGGCGGAGCTCCAGGCCCTGGCCCGGCGCTATGTGGAGGCCCAGTTCACCTTCGACCCGGCCACGCTGGCCCGCGTGACGGCGCCGCAGTTCGTGGAGGTCTCGCCCAAGGGCGAGGTGGATGCGCGCGAGGCGGTCCTCGGCTTCTACGCGGCCGACCGCAAGACCGCCGCGCCGCCCCACCAGGTGATCGAGCAGGCCGTGCGCCTCACCGGCAGCACGGCCGTCATCACGCAGACGCTGGAGATGGGCAGCGGGCCTCGCCGGCTGCGCATGACCCAGGCGCTGTCGGCGAGCTGGGTGGAGGGGCGCTGGCAGCTGACCTCCTCGCAGACGACACCGGTGCCGCCGCCGCGGGCGCCCTGAGCCGAGCGGGGGCGGGTGTCGCGCCCGTCACCCCGGCCCGGCGCCCAGCCACAGCAGTGCCGCGATGGCGAGGAAGGCCAGCCAGGACAGGTGCCGCCCCCGCGTGAAGACCAGCGGGAACACGGCCGACACCGCCGCGATGCCACCGAGCACCTGCAGCACCGTGCGACCGTCCAGCGGTCCCTGCAGCGCCAGCATCACCAGCGCGGCCAGGCCCCACCACACCACCGTCAGCAGGTGCCAGACGAAGCGCAGCGTGCCGGCGGTGAAGGCCGTGCTGCCCAGCACGGCGGGCAGCTGGTCGCGCCGGAAGAGGCGGCGCAGCAGGTAGCGCTCGCCCAGCCAGGAATGGGCCAGGCCGGTGAGGAAGATCAGCAGGGCGGCAAGGGTCAGCAGCATGGGCAGGAGGCTACGCCATCGCCACCGCCTTGCACACCAGCCGGGCGGCACGGTGTGCGAGGGCCGGCGGGCCTCAGTGCCGGAAGCCGATGCTCCGCTGCTGCCGCACCTCGGGCTTGACCCGGTGCTCGGCCTCCAGCTGCTCGAGGAATTCCTCGGCGTCAGGGGACTCGCCCAGGATCTCACCCTGCTGGCGCACGGCGGCGAAGTCCCCGGCGGTGAGGCAGTCCAGGCGGGCCAGCCGCTCGCGCTGCTCGGCGGTGGGCGCGGCGCCGGCCTCGCGCTCGAACATCAGCCAGCGCTGCTCGGCCCGCAGCGGCTTGAAGCGGATCTTGAACGCGAAGCGCCGCAGCGCGGCCTCGTCCAGGTCCTCGAAGAGATTGGTCGTGCAGATGAAGATGCCCGGGAAGCGCTCCATGCCGGCCAGCATCTCGTTGACCTCGCTGACCTCGTACTGGCGCTCGGCCATGCGGCGGCTGCGCAGGAAGCTGTCGGCCTCGTCGAGCAGCAGCACGGCGCCTTCCTGTGCGGCGGACTCGAACATGCGGGCCATGTTCTGCTCGGTCTCACCGACGAACTTGCTGGCGAGGTCGCTCGCCTGGCGCACCATCAGCGGCCGGCCGAGCTGCTCGGCGATGTGCTCGGCCAGCGCGGTCTTGCCCGTGCCGGGCGGGCCGTAGAAGCACAGGTTGCCGTGCCCCCGCTTGCGCAGGGCCTGGACGATGCGCGCGACGTCGTAGCGGGACTCGCAGTTCAGCAGGTCCAGCTCGTACTGGGTCACGCGCCGGCGCTCCTCGCGCTCCTGGGCCTGGTGGCCCAGCGCGCGGTCGGCGTTGAGCAGCTGGCGGTCGATCAGGCGCTCGTAGTTCGCGGCGTCGGGCTGCGCGCAGGTCAGCTGCGCGAAGCGCACGGCGGTGCGGATCTGGGCCGGCGTGAGCCCGCGCCGGGCGGCCAACCGCTCGCGGAACTCGGCCGTCACGGGCACGTCGGCCAGGGCGCGCTGCACGAGGCTCAGGCGGGCGCCGGGCGGCGGGGACTTCAGCTCCAGGTGGTACTGGAAGCGGCGGCGGAAGGCCGGGTCGATCTGCTCGATGCGGTTGGTGACCCAGATCACCGGCACCGGGTTGCTCTCCAGGATCTGGTTGACCCAGGCCTTGCCGCTGACCGAGTTGCCGCTGGGCATGTCCAGCGCGGAATCCAGGCGGGCCATGAGCTGCACGGCATCCCCCGACAGCGGCGGGAAGACGTCCTCGACCTCGTCGAAGAGCAGCGCCACATTGCTGCTGGCCTTGAGGAAGACCTGGCTGATCTGGAGCGAGCGGTAGCGGTCGCGGCCGGAGAGCGAGTTGCCGTCGCGGTCCGCGTATTCGACCTCATAGAGATCCAGCCCCGCGGCCTGTGCCGCCACCTTGGCGAGCTCCGTCTTGCCGGTGCCCGGCGGGCCGTAGAGCAGCACGTTGACGCCCGCCTGGTGGCGCGCCACGGCGTGGCGCAGCAGCTGGCCGAGGAGCTCGAGGTCCTCGGCGACGAACTGGAAGTCCTGCGGCGAGAGCTCGCTGCGGGTGGCGGGCCGCGTGAAGACGGCCATGAGGTCGTTGGGGTCGCGGTACTCGCGCATCAGCACCGGCGGGAGCTGGTCGCTGACCTTCATGAGGTCGGCCAGGTCGGTGATGTTGTGCTCGGAGATGAGGTTCTCCACCATGCCGATGCGCTCCAGGCGCGAGCCCGCGCGCAGCGCCTCGGCCACCTCGCGCTCGTCCACGCCGGCCACGGCGGCGATGGCGGCGAAGGCCTCCTGCGCGTTGTTGACCTTGAACTCCACCAGCGCGCCGCGCAGCTCGCGCTGGTAGCGGGCGAGCGTGCCGTAGAGCAGGATGGCGCGCTCGGCCGGATTGAGCTGCAGCAGGTGGCCCAGCGCGTCGATGTTCTTCTCGACGAGGGCGGACTCGCGCTTGAGCTGGCGGTCCAGGTGCTCGCAGGTGCTGGCGAGCAGGGCCATCATGTCCTTGGGCGAGTCCTTGATGTATTCGTCCAGGTAGAAGAAGAGCGTGCCCTCGGCGAAGGGGCCGCTCCAGACGCCGTGGCGCTCGAGGAAGCGGGTGTCGTCGAGCGCAGTGTGGCCGGCCCACAGCTCGTTGTGGGCGCAGCGCTGGGCGAGGTAGGCGCGCAGCCGGGTCAGCACGCGCTGGGGCCAGACCAGGTGGCGGCCGGTGAAGGAGAGCAGGCCGTTGAAGTCCCGGCGCAGGTTGAAGCGGTTGGCGTGCTTGACCGTCAGCGTGAGCACGAAGTGCGAGCACATGCGGTCCATGACGGGCGCGTCCTTGAGGCCGGGCGAGGCCAGGACGCGCGCTTCAACCAGACGTTTCACCATGGGCCGCTCCTTGCAGAGGGTGAATGCAACGCCGGGCTGTCAGGCCCGGCGTGCGACCCATCTTGGCGCAGGGAGGGCGTCAGGACAAGTCCCGTCCGGGGGCAGGTTTCGTGAACTCTCACGCGAAATGCGGGCGGGGCGTGCGCGTGGGGACGCACAGGCGGCGCCTCGTCGGGCCCGGCGAGGGAGGCTGATCCGCGGAGGAGGTGAGGAAGGCGGCGGCGACGTGGGCGCAGAGCGGACGGGCCGAAAGCGCCCGTGGGCAGGGGCGGCGGAAATGTCGGGGAACGACGGGGAATGCCGAGGTGTGTCGCGGGAGTCCGGCACGGGCGGGCAGGGCGCCCGCCCCTTGGTTCACTGAACGACTTCAGTGCAAGACTTCAGTGCATGACGACGGGCTGCTGGCCCATGTTGGCGTAGCGCTCGATGAAGTCGTCCAGCTCTTCCTCGCTGGGCTCCTGCTCGATCAGCGCCTCGACGCCTTCCTGGAACTGCTGGGCCAGCGCGCCTTCGATGAAGATCTCCTTGCGGGAGAACTTGTCGACGATCTCGAAGCCGCCGCGCTGCAGGGCGGGGAGATCACGGCCGTCACGGCGCAGCTGCTCGACGGGGACGTCGAACTGGACCACGATGAAACTGGGGGAGTTGTAGAGCATGTGCATGAGGGACTCCTGTGACCAGCAACTGCGGTCGGCAGGACCGGTTTCAAGAGGAACCGGCCCGCTAACGGCCTCGACCGCGATCAAATAGTGGCAGAAAGCCTGGCTGATCGGCGGCTGGGGGGTCTTTTATTTGTGGCAGGCGCGTCACAAGTCACGCGGCCGCGGCGCCTTCCGGGCCGGCGAGCTCGTCCTGCAGCTCCATCTCCCAGCCTTCCTCGTCGCCGATCTGCTGGTGCAGGCGCACGGGCAGGTACTGGCGCGCCGGGTCCAGCCAGACATCGAGCCGGGCATCGAAGGGCCCGAGCGCCCCGCGCTGCAGGTGCCACAGCCCCGCCTCCTGCCCGAGCACGTCGAACTGCCAGCGGTGCAGGCCGCCGCGGATCAGCGCGACGGGGATCTCGAAGCGCTGCCCGGTCAGCGGCGTGCCGCGCTGGGCCTGCCAGGCCTGCAGCAGCGCCGGCAGCTGCAGCCACCAGGAGAGGCGGTCCTGCGTCGCGGGCGCCAGCGGCTGCAGCTCCGTGTGGGCGGAATAGCTGATCAGGCCCTGGTCGCGCCGGAAGTTGAGCGCCTGCACCTCGCGCGGGCCGCGCAGCACGGCGAAGCGCTGGGGCGCAAGGCCCAGGGCGTCCCGGCCGCCCTCGCTGCGCCAGCCCGGCAGCGGGCGGCTGGGCAGGCGGCGGCGCAGCGTCAGTTCGTAGCCCTGCGGCCGCGACTGCCAGCGCAGCACGGCCACGCCTTCCTCGCCGGCCTGGCGCAGGCGGTAGCGCCAGGCGCCCTCGCCCAGCGGCGGGACGGCGGCGAGGTCCTGGGCGCCGACGGCCGGGGTGGCGTCGGCGGTAGGCGCAGGGTCTGTCGCCGGGTCCGGCGCCGGGACCGCCGGCGGGGTGTCGGCTGCGGGTGCAGGCGGCACAGGCTCGGGCAGGGCCGCCTCGGGGGCGGGCGCGACCGCCGTCGCGATCGACGTGGGGCGC
>JAYRJQ010000040.1:0-4096 GCA_041906185.1 Burkholderiaceae bacterium | reverse complement strand
GCCTGCTCTTGGGCGACAAACCCAATGTGTTGCTCTTCGGGCAAGAAAAGAACCTCGGCACATGGGCCATTGCCAAGCTGAACCTCTACCTGCACAACATGCGGGCCGAGATTGAGCGCGGCGACACCTTGGTCGAACCCAAGCACCTCGATGGCGACTACCTGAGGACCTTTGACCGGGTGATTGCCAACCCGCCGTTCTCGGCCAAGCAGTGGTGGTCGCCGCTGGAACTGGCCAACGAGGCGGAACAAGAGGGCGACAAGAAGCCCAAGGCGCCCAACTACAAGCAGGTGAACGACCCCTACGGCCGCTTCGTCTACGGCATTCCGCCGCGTGGCTATGCCGACCTCGCCTTCGCCCAGCACATGCTGGCCAGCCTCAAGGCCGATGGCCGCATGGGCATCATCCTGCCGCACGGGGTGCTGTTCCGCAGCGGCGAGGAGGGCAAGATTCGCGAGGGCCTGCTGTTTGGCACCGACGCCGCCAGCGGCAATCAGCCCGGCGACCTCATCGAGGCCGTCATTGGCCTGCCTTCCGCCTTGTTCTACAACACCGGCATCCCGGCTGTCACGGATCGCCGTAATGGAGCCAGGGATGTTCGGCGTAATGGAGCCAGTTTCTGGCTGCTGAACAGGGCTCCCGAGGGGGTTGAGGAACGGGGTTATTTTGCCGCTTTCGCGGGGCTGGATTTGACACTGCCGGCAGCAGTTCTGGGTGCGCGGTACGAGGCGCCATCCAGGACCATGCAGTAAGCGTTGTGGCGCAGACGATCGAGGGTGGCGCTGGCCAGCAGCCGGTTGTTGGGGAAGGCCTGGTCCCACTCCGGGAAGTCCAGGTTGCTGGTCACGATGGTCGAGGCCTGCTCATAGCGCTCGGCAATGAGGTCGTGGAGGTCCTCGTCTGCGGGTGAGCGCAGGGGCTTGAGGCCGAAGTCATCGATGATCAGCAGCGGCACCCGCGCCAGCGTGGCGAGCTTGCGTTCGTAGCCCCCCGTGGCGCGCGCGGCGTTCAAGCTCTGGGTGAGCGAAGCGCAGGTGGTGAAGATGACATCGACACCCTGACGCACGGCGCAGTGCCCCAGCGCCTGGGCCAGGTGGGACTTGCCGGTGCCGCAGGGCCCCACGATGAGCACGGGTGCCTTCTCGTGCAGATACCGCCCGGTGGCCAGGTCATGCACGAGGCTGCGGTTGAGGTTGGGCAGGCGCTCGAAGTCGAATTGGTCCAGCGTCTTGGTGGTGCGGAACTGAGCGCGCCGAAGGCGCGAGCTGAACTTCTTTTGCTCGCGCCGGGCAACCTCGTCGCTGATGAGCAGGGCCAGGAAGTCGGTGTAGGCCAGCTTGCCCTGGATGGCTTCGCGGTTGCGGGCCTCCAGGGAGTCGAGGATGCCCGACAGGCGAAGTTGCTTGAGTTGCGGGCCCAGTTCGGGCGCAGGGTTCATGGTCGTCATGGATATCTCCTGGGGGATGGTCAATCAATGCAGCGTGCTGGGCTGCGTGGTGGGGGATGGGGTGGGGAAGAGTTCGGCCGCCGGCCGAGTGAAGCGGTTGGCTCCGGCATAGGCTGGCGGGGTGTGGCTGTCGGCTTGAGCGCCCTGCACATCCGCCTTCGTGCCCAAGATGGTCTTGACGGTGCGGTAGTGCGGCGAGTCGTGCGCCAGGGCGCGTGCGCAGGCAGCCTCCAGCCGCTTGGCGCCGTAGGGTTTGAGCAAACCCAGCACCCCCTGTGCGGCGCGCAGCCGCTCCAGGACGTTGTCTGCCAGCAGCCGCTCGATGAGCGCTTGGCATTGGGGCCCGACTTCAGCGGCCTGGGTGGCGCACCACTGACGGTCCTTGGCGAAGAAGGCCTGGGCTTCAGGCGGCAGGTGGGCCTTGCACGTGACCCGCTGGCCGGGGCGTTGACCTCGCGGGTGGGTGGCCACATGTCGGTAGTCCTCGTACAGGGCCACGGCCGCGTCGGTGGCGCGCAGCCACAGCGTCTTGCCCACCAGCGCGAATGGCGCCGAGTACAAGATGCGCTCGAGTTGCACGTGGCAATCCTTGTGCACGCTCACCCGGTGCCAGGTGCCCAGGTCTGGCGCGATGGCCGGCAATAGCTTCAAGAGCGGCTGCTCCAGGGCGAACAGCGCCAGCGGTGGCTGGCGCGTGGTGCCGTGGATGCGCTGGCCCGCCGTCTCCATGACCCACGTCTTGGCCTGGGCGTTGAGATCGGCCAGGTCGCGGAACTCGCGCAGCGGCAGGAAGTTACCCTTGACGTACTTGACGCCCGCTTCGACGATGCCCTTCTTCTGCGGGTCGTGCGGCGGGCACGGGTCGATCTTGAAGCCGTAGCCCTCGGCACACTCGGCGTAGGCGCGCTGCACGACGGGGTCTTGGGCGCAAGCCTTCGTGATCGCGCACTTGGCGTTGTCGATAACGATGCGCTCGGGCACGCCAGCGAACCACTCGAAGGCTCGGCGGTGGCAGCCCAGCCAGGTGGCCACCGTCTGGTCCCAGACGAACTCCAGGTACTGGTGGCGGCTGTGCGCCAGCGTCATCACGAAGGCCCAGGTGCGTCGGGGCTTGCCATCGGGGTGCAGCAAGATGGGGCCGGCGCCGAAGTCCACCTGGGCAGCCTCGCCCGGGGCGAAGTCCAGTCGGCAGGTGACCTCTGGCGGCAAGGTGGCGCGGATGCCGGCGACCATGCGGCGCACGGCCGAGTAGCTGCCTCGCCAATCGTGCTGGCGCTGCAGCGCCTGGTGGATGGCGGTGCCGGGCACGTTCTGTTCGACCCAACTGGCCACCTTCGCACGATGTTCTTCCAGGCTGGAGACGGTGGTGCTGGCGCGCTTGGGTGGCTGCAGGGCGGCCGCCACGGCCTCGTCGTCGGGCAGCAGCGCCTGGGCATCCAGCCAGCCATGCGCCTGGGCCAGCGCTCGCCACTGGGCAGCCTTGCGCCGCCCCATGATCTTGGCGTCGGCGATATCTCGATCGGAGTCGCCCTGACGCATGCGCAGCAGGGCCTGTCGGTAGTGATGCATCTCGAATCTCCTGCGGGCCATCCCCTGTCTCCAGGCAAAAAGCCCACAGGGTAGAGATGGCCCGAATCGATTCGGGAGGCTGTTCAGTCAGCGCAGACTGGCTCCATTACGCCGATCCGCCACTGGATCCAATACGGCGATCACGCACTGGATCCATAACGCCGATCATCGACTGGCTCCAATATGCCGATCACGAAGTGGCTCCATTACGCCGGTCGGTGACACTCCAGCAGTCATGGAGCAACTCTATGCTCTTGTCTGGCTTGCCTGGGTGCCCAACAGCCCTCTTCCTGGGCTTGCTGATCACCAGCCCATTACGGCTCAATATCTCGCATACCGTCGTACGGCACGGTAGCTCCATCGCTGGATACTTCGCTTCCAACTTGGGCAGCAGCTTCTTGGCGCCCCAGCTCGGGTGTCGCAGCCGCATCGCCAGGATCGCCTGCTCCACCTCCTCTGGCGTTTTGTGCGGTATCACCCTCGCCGCTTGGCTTCGGCAAAGCAGGCCATCTGGCCCTTCTTCGATGTAGCGGGCTATCCACTTGTAGCCCGTCTTGCGGCTTATGCCGTACACCACACACAGGTCAGTCACTGTCGCCGATGCCCGGCGCCAATCTCGGATGAATTGGATCTTTTGCTCCATGGCGTTGGTCTCACCCCAGGTCATATGGCACCTCCTGTCGAGATGCCATATAGTTAATCGGTGTGTTACCTATCCACCCGGACTAAAGTGTCACCCATCCACCCGGACCGTACACGTCCCAGCCTAACTGTGGGTTCAACGCGGACGCGAAGCTTGTCTAACTTTTGTGGACATTCAAACCTAACGGAGAATGTCCCCCATGGCAAAAACTGGCCCCAAACTCATTAAACGGTACCCGGATGAATTCAAGCTCAAGGCTGTAGCCATGAGCAATCAGCCTGACGTCCTCATCAAAGACGTTGCTGAGTCCCTGTGTATTCATCCCTTCATGCTTTCTCGTTGGCGCAAGGAAGTCCGCGATGGCCTCATCGTCGGTGACTTGCCCATCTTGGAGTCCGCTCCCGTCGCTGAACTTCAGCGTCTGCGCGATCTCGAGG